>JAKOTR010000032.1 GCA_029776225.1 Acidobacteriota bacterium
GGCAAGCTGTCCGGCGCGGTCGCCACTGTCGATACGCGCGTCTCGGACTTCGACAAGTTCCGCTTTCGCATTCAGAACTTCATGCCTAGGTTCAGAAAGCGCGACGGGACCATCATGGGAATTGAATCGTCGACGCCCAGGCTGTTGATCACGGGGCCACTGAAGCGAGGTCGGCTCGCGCTGACGCAGTCCTTCGAGTACAGGTATGTCCGTACGCCGGTCGAGACGCTGCCACCCTTGCATCGCGACACCAGGCTGGAAAGCTTCGATTCGTACACGCAGGTCGATCTGAACCTATCTGAGCGGCAAAGTGCCTCGTCTACGCTGGCCTTCTACCCCCAAAAACTCGCGTACTACGGGCTGAACTCGTTCACACCGCAGCCAGCGACACCGGACCTCCGGCAAAGAGGCTATTTCACGTCTTTTTCCCACCGCTTCGCCTCGACGTCAGGCGCGCTACTTGCGTCACAAGTCAGCTTCAAGAAGTTCGACTTTGACGTCAAAGCCCACAGTGATGAGTTGTACCAACTGTGGGTGGAGACCACGACGGGCGGATTCTTCAACCGCCAGGATCGCGACAGCGGGCGTATCGAATGGCAGGAGATCTACACACCCTTAGCGGCGGCGGGCCTTGGCCGGCATCAGTTGAAGATCGGATTCAACTTTGTACGCAACGCCTACGACGGTTCACAGGACTTCCGGACAGTGGAGGTACTCCGCCTTTCGGGTAGGGTCGCGGAGCGAATCGATTTCGCCCCCGCTCGCGCCGTCGCCGTCCGCCAGCGGGAATACACCGGCTTCCTGCTCGACAAGTGGACGGTTCACCCACGTGCAACTCTTGATCTCGGCCTGCGCTTCGATCGCGATTCTATCAGTGGCGGCGGTGGCCACCTCGCGCCTCGCGTTGGTCTTGCATTCACGCCCTTTCGGAACAATCGAACCGTCGTCCGTGGCGGAGCCGGGCTGTTCTACGACAAGATCCCCCTTAACCTGGCGACGTTCCTTCGGTTACCCCAGCGGACCGTCACACGCTACAGCGCCGACAGCGCTGCAGTGTCCACCGTGACATACCGCCATGAGCTGGGCGCTCCGCTCGACAATCCCCGTGCCTTGGCCTGGAACATAGAGGTATTGCAGGAGGTACGGCCGGAGCTTCTTCTCCGGGTCGGCTACAGCCAGCGGAACACCGTTCGCGACTATTTCCTGGAACCGCGGCCCCCGGTGCCGGGCGCGGATACGGGCACTCTGCTCCTCTCGAATGCGGGCAGAAACAGGTATCGCGAATTGGAGGTTACAGTACGCTATCGCTTTCGGTCCCACGTGGTTAGCGGGTCCTATGTCCGCTCCAGCGCAATCGGAGACCTCAACGACTTCAACCAGTTCTTCGGAAACCTGCCCAATCCCTTGATCCGGCCCAACGAGCGCTCGCTGCTACCCTTCGACGCGGCCGACCGCGTCCTCCTGTGGGGCGAGTTCAAGGCTCCCTGGAAGCTTACTTTTGCGCCTGTGCTCGACGTTCACACGGGATTTCCCCTCTCCGTGGTCGATGAGGAGCGCGATTTCGTCGGTTCGCGAAACCGCGCCGGGCGCTTTCCGACGTTTTCGTCGATGGATTTACAGGTCACCAAAGAAGTCCGCCTGCCGGTCCGCGCCAGGAAATACAAAGCACATGCGGGATTCAAGGTCTTCAACCTGTTCAATCACTACAACCCGCGCGATTTCCAGTCGAACCTCGCAAGCGCGCGCCACGGGACATTCCTCAACAGCGTGGACCGGCTGTTCCGGGGAAAGTTCGTGTTGGAGTTCTGAGGCGATGCTATACCAGCTCCTTCTGTTCGCGGCACTTCAGAATGCGCCACCCGCGCCAGACGCGGACGTGATCGTGGAACGGATGATGCGCGCAGACGATATCCGGCGCGCGGCGCTGGCGGGTTACACCGGCATGCGGCGCTATCGCGTCGAAAACAGGCGGTTCAACAAGCGGGCTGAGGTGACGGTTCGCGTCTCCTGCCAGCAGGCCGGCGCCAAGACGTTTGAGGTGGTGGAGGAGAGTGGCTCCGGTTTCATCCGGCGGCGGGTGATCCGGAAGATGCTCGATGCCGAACGCGAGGCGAGCACAAAGGGAGAGCGCGAAGAGACACGGATCACTCCCCGGAACTACGACTTCGTCCTGGTGGGAACCGACATAACGGATGGGCGCTCCAGCTACGTGCTGGACATCGTCCCGAAAACCGCCAACCGCTTCCTGGTGCGGGGGCGCATCTGGGTGGATGCGGACGAATACGCCATCACGCGTATCGAGGGTTCCCCGGCGAAGAATCCGTCGTTCTGGACGTCCAAGATTCAAGTCGTTCATCGCTACGAAAAGGTGGGCACTTTCTGGCTGCCGGTTCTGAACCAGTCGCGCGCGGAAGTGAGGATCTTCGGCCCGACGGAGGTGACCATCGAGTACTTCGATTACGCGACGAAGGAAGAGCCGGCGCAGGCGGAAAAGTATGCTGCCGTGGAGGCATCCCGGTGAGGAGATCGCGCGTTCTCGGTGCGGCCGCCGGCTCCGCAGCGCTGGTTCTGCTGATATGGCACACCGGCCTCGGCGACATCGCAGCCCACGTGCGGGGCTCGGGATATCTGGTCGCTGCCGTCCTGCTGGCAAGCGGTCTGCGCCTGCTCCTCCAGACATGCGCGTGGGCGACGGCGTTGCGGGCCGAGGGATGCCATGAGTCTCTCCCGCAGCTTATCGGCATCCGGCTCGCCTCTCAGGCGACGGGCTATCTGGCCGCACTGGGCCCGATCGTCTCCGAGCCCACGAAAGTCTTCCTGCTACGCAAGGTGGGGATGACCGGGGCCATCGCTCCAGCGACACTGGTCGAGACCGGGATGTACTGGTTCATCACAGTCCTACTCGGCCTTGCCGGCACGATCGCCGCTGGCCTCCTCGTGGCCGACGCCAGCATCGTGTTTGCACCACTGGCGGTGTTCGCGGCGGCAGCCGGGCTCCTTGTCGCGCGACGCCCTCTGCTGTCGCATCTGACCGCCCGGATCGGGGCGCACGCCCCCCGCTGGTTACGCGCCGCAGCGGAGGTGGAAGAACAGATCCGATCGTTTCGTTTGCGCCATCCGCAAGCCGCCTGGCGACTGCTGATTCTTGATGCGGCAGCCCAAGTGTTAACGCTCGCAGAAGTGGCAGGCGCGCTGTGGACAGCAGGCCTCGCACCTTCCATTCCCGGCCTGCTGGCGATCGAAGCGGCGGTGCGGATGGTGAAGATAGCGGCGGCCTGGATTCCCGGGCGCATCGGCGTAGACGAGGGAGGCGCGATGGCGGCCTTTGCACTGCTGGGATTTCCTTCTGCCGCGGGGCTTATGCTGGCGCTCGCCCGACGCGCGCGGGACGGCCTCTGGTGCCTGCTCGGAGTTTTTTGGCTGACGATATCCGGCGTTCGCGGCGCTCCAATCAAGCCAGGGCGAACGCCCAGTACAGGGGTGATGTGAATGCAAGCGGTGATTGCTTTGCCGGCACCTGATACCTTCGATGCGATCGACCGGCCGGTCTGCGGCGTGCCGGTCCTCACGCGGATCATTGCGACCGCCGTCCGCAGCGGTGTGGCGCGCGTGTTGATCGTGTCCCGGCCCGGCCTGCCCGGCAGACGGCTGGCCGCGCACCTTGAGTCGAGTATTTTCGAGTCGGCCACGATTGAAATCCTGGAGGTCGATCCCCCTTTCGACGCCGGCAAGGCGGACGCATGGAGCGCCATCGCGCACTGCCTCGACGAGCGGTTCCTCTGGCTTCCCTATGGCTACTTGCCGCACCGGACCGCATTGGCCGACCTGCTTCAGGCTGCCGCTAGCCATCCCGATCCCCCGATGCGCTTCAGCAGCGACGCGGACACAGGGCCTGGCGAGCACATCTTTCAGCGCCCAACCGTGCTTCGAAAACGCGACCTTCTCGAAGGGAACATGCCGGAGTTTCAGGTGGTTATTGCGCAGGGACAGCCGGAGATCCGGCTCGATTCTCCGGCGGACATCCGAGCCATCGAGAAGGAGTTGGTCCGCACTGCCGGCAAGATCACAGACGGAATCTACTCACGCTTCAACCGGAGATTGTGCGCGCCGTTTGTGCGTTGGCTCTGCCACACACCGGTCAGCCCCAACGCCGTTAGCCTATGCGGTTTGGTGGTCGCGCTTCTGGCCGGCCTTTGTTTTGCTGAGGGCTCCTGGGCATTTAGTGTAGCCGGGGCAGCGCTGTTCTTCGTTGCAGGCCTGTTCGACGAAATGGATGGAATGCTCGCGAGGTTGAAGTTCCGTGCGTCTGCGGTCGGCTGCTGGCTCGAGACTGCGGTCGACTACACCACGTACCTGATCCTGTTCGCGGGTCTCACTGCCGGCGGCTACCGGAGGGGCAACGAAGTATACCTCCTGCTCGGAGCAGTCCTTGTCGGCGGCAGCGTGCTGTCGTTTTTGGTGATCAGCCGCCAACGCAGGCTCGCGACGCCCTCCGACGCGCCGAACGAGTTCGGTCGCCGCTACCTGGCGGCGCTGGAGCAGGATTCGGCGAATCCCGTCTCCCGAGTTGTGCGCCAGATCCAGTTCTTGACCAAGAAAAGTGTGCTGATCCACTACCTGCTGCTGTTTGCCCTGCTCGACCTGCTTCCGCTTTTCATGGCCTTGGCTGCCTTTGGAGCAAATGCGGCCTGGATCGTGAGCCTATATCTGAACCGGCGGCTCTTTTTAACAGCGCGCACGCGGCGGGTCTCCGATCCGGCCCTGAACGGCAATATGGAGGCAGCCAAATGAAGGCGGTTATCCTTGCCGCCGGCAGCGGCACAAGAATTGAGCGGGTCACTCGAGGAAAGCCGAAATGCCTGCTGGAGTTCGGTGGCAGGACGATCCTGGATTACCAGATGGATGCCCTGTGGGCTGCCGGCATAGCCGAGATCGCGATCGTGATCGGTTATAACGGACACTGCATTGTGCAGCATGTACAAGCCGCACACAGCCGCCGGCTGGACAAGGTTCATTTCCTGTTCAACCCGGAGTTCGCCAGGACCAACAACATCTACTCGTTGTGGCTGGCTCGTGACTGGGTAGAATCGAGCAGCTTCATCTGCTTGAACGCAGATGTCTTGTGTCATCCTGAGATCCTCCCGCCAGCCGTCCAGTCGAGAGCGCCTGTCACAATGCTCGTCGATCCCGAATGGCGCGATGAAACGATGAAGGTGGTGATCCGCGAAGGATGCGTGGTCCACATGAGCAAGGCCATCACACGCGCTGAGTACAGCGCCCCCTACCTTGGCATCACGGCTTTCTCGCGTCAGATTACGCCCGGGTTGTTCGGCGAAATCGAGGCGCTTGTACGCCAAGGACGCGTCGACGAGTTCTTTAACGCCGCCGTGGAGGCTCTTATCAGGCGCGGCGTCCGCGTGGCGTATACCACCACTGCGGGTCTTCCCTGGGCAGAGATCGACGACGAGAACGACCTGCGTTTCGCTCAGACTTGCGTCTACCCCGTGCTGTCAGAGGCCACCGTCACAACTGGGTCATTCGCCAAAGGTTATGCTGGATGAGATACGCTGGGGGCACTATGCGGGGGTCGGCCCCCACGACCGGGATAACAAAGTTCTCAAGGTGCTGAACTGGAACATCGGCCGGGGAATCAGGGTCACCGGGGTGATGGAAGTCATCGATCGAGAGCAGCCTGATATTTGCATCTTTCAGGAAGTCGACCTCAACACGCGAAGATCCGGGTGGAGAAATCTGCCGGATATCCTTGCGGCACGGTTTGAATTCAACTATGCGTTTGGCGTCGAGTACGAAGAATTGAGTCAGGAGTCTGAGAATCGCCGCGCATTTCATGGCCAAGCGGTACTTTGCCGCACTCAAATCGGCGCGTCGCGCGTCCTGCGCTTCAGCGGGCAATCAGGCTTCTGGTATCCCCGCTGGTACGTCCCGTGCTTGGCTATGTTCCAGAGGCGCCGCGGGGGCCGGATGGCGCTGGTTACGGAACTGGCGCTCGACCACACGGCGCTCGTCATCTACAACCTTCATTTAGAGAGCCGAGGCTCCGGCAAGTTGCGGCTCTTGCAGTTGAGTGAAGTCGTGAGGGACAGTCTCCGATACCCGAACGACACACCCGTCGTTGTGGCTGGAGACCTAAACACCGGAGACGCGGCCTCCCCGTTGCGGAGTTGCCTTCTCACGGCTGGTTTCAGGGACGCATCTGGCGGAGGCCCGCGCGGCGGCACAACGCCGACTGGCCGGACGCTCGATTGGATCTTCGTGCGAGGGCCGATCGCTTGCGCAGAGACCAAAGTCCATCGATGGACCAGTGCATCGGACCATTATCCTCTTTCAACCATTCTGTCCCTGGTCGATCGACCTTCACCGACTTCGTAAACGGGCCGAGGCCGGTAAACACAATGCCGGCGAAGGAACTCCAATTGCCAATAGAAACGGGTGAACGCAACGGGAGGTGGGGATGAAAGTTGACTTGTCCGCCAAGGCCGGCTCTGGCTGCGAAAGCAGGGTTTCCGCCAGCGAGAAGCCGGCTCGCCATGTACTCGAGTCCATTCTTAGTCAATCCATTATGCAGCGTTTTCTGGGGTGGATGACGCGCACCGATAGCAGCGGGAAGTGCTTCTTCGAGCGGCTGTGCGAGAACTACAACAACGCCGACCTGTTGGCGCGCGAGCGTTGGAAATGGTGGCTTCCGGAGCTGCTGATCGATCACGCCCTGAGGCGTGCGAAGCTAGACAAGGAGGTCATGACGAGGAAGCTGTTCCATCATGAGCCTACAGTGCGGGCTCTTGCACTCACTGGCCGTAGCATTGCGCGTTACGGCTTGTCGGCGCCGCAGAGGTTCGCGGCTCCGCTCATGGTCGTGTGGAACATGACCGCGGCCTGCAATCTGCTGTGCAAACACTGCTACCAGAACGCGGTGCCCCGGCCCGGATCGGACGAGCTGACACTAACTGAGAAGCTGGGGGTTGTGGACCAGCTGGGCGCCGCGGGCGTGCCTTTCTTAGCGATCGCCGGTGGCGAGCCTCTCATGTCCGGCGATCTTTGGCCTGTGCTGGAGCGCGCGAGACAGAACCGGATCCACGTCAGTCTGGCGACCAACGGTACCCTTCTGACGAAGGATATGGTTACGCGTCTGATCGCGGCGGGAGTCAAGTATGTGGAAGTGAGCATCGACAGTGTAACACCCGAAGAACATGATCGATTCCGGGGCCGACCTGGAGCATGGGCGCGCTCGGTGGAGGGGATCCGGAATTCTGTGGCGGCGGGAATGCGCACCGGTCTGGCGATGTGCTTTACGCGCCGGAATGTTGAGACCGTCGATGACGCGGTGGAGCTCGCCATCGCCCTTGGCTGTCGCACCTTTTCTCATTTCAACTTCATTCCCGTCGGACGTGGAACGCAAATGGCGGATGCTGATCTGACGCCCAGCCAGCGCGAGTGGTTGATGAGGAGACTGGTCGCCCACCTTCAAGAAGGCCGGATCAATATCATCTCCACGGCGCCTCAGTTCGGACGCGCCTGCGTGGCTTACGCTCCCCCGGACGGGGTTTTCGCTACGGGGCATGCCGGCTCCGGCAAGGGAAAGCAGACAATGATTCTGGCCCGATATGTCGGAGGGTGCGGCGCAGGCCGCTGCTATTGCGCCATCCAGCCGAACGGTGACGTCACTCCGTGCGTTTACATTTCGACGTTGAAGGTGGGAAGCCTCAGACGCCAGTGTTTGGCCGAGATCTGGGAATGTTCACTCTTTGGCGTCTTATCGAATCGGAGCAACCTCCATGACTACTGTGCTGTCTGCCAAGACCGCGCGTACTGCGGCGGTTGCCGCGCGCGGGCGCAGGCGTACCTCAGTGATATCCGGGCGGGTGACCCGGGTTGCAAACATAACCGGGATCTCTGGGAAGATCTGGTCGCTTCGGACCTGGGTGGCCTTGTTGTTCCGGGTGAATTGAAATCGAGCCCAGTCCGCAGGGTTGGCTTCGACTAAAGTGCCGCGAGCAAACGCCGAAGTTCGGCATGTGCCGTCGGCAGGAACGTTGCCCTAGGCCCGGAGTTGGCTTTGGTGGGCAGCTCAGGCGCATGAGGACCAGGATCTCGGCTGCGATCGCGTCTGCGCACATAACCCCGCCCTGATCATCAACGGCCACACATCTCTTTCCCCCGGTCGCATCTGCCATGAGCTTCAATAGCACAGAAGTATCGCGAGCGGAAGTACCGCGTTCTTTCAGCCCAAGCGTCTCGGCAAGCCGGACCACACCGTTCCTGAGCGGCCGCGCGAGCCGAAAGAGACCTCCAATCACATCCTTGCGCCGTGCCAAGTAGATTCTGTGGATCGTCGTCTCCGAATGCTGAGCCAATTCGATCAACCGATCTACCGAAACGCTCGGCGCATCGAGCAGTTTATGTGTTATTACGACCATGGTGCGCGGGCTTGGAACGGTGATCAGCCAGTCTAGTCCAATCTCTATCGCGTCGCTCAGGGGGGTGCGCGGCTCCACCAGCAGAAGATCACGCCTGGCGCCTTTCACAGCAAAATCGGGGCGCAGCGTCGGCGCCTCGTCGAACCGAGCCTCCTGGAAAATGCAGCACGAGGCAAGTCTCGTCTTTAGTTCGCCAACGATCCTATGCGCGGCCTCGCCCTCCCAACCTTGCCTGCCTTGGGTGATCAGCACCACCTCAGCCACCCGCCGCTCGCAGATTGGCGCGTCGTCTCCTGTGGGAGGTCGGAACTCAGAGCTTAAAGACGGGATGATACCTACCAGAACCAATGTGAGGGGAATAGTGCACATGACGAAACCCCGGCGATGGAACCTTTCTCCGGGCAGTCGCCTCCGGGCGTTCATCTCACTGGGTGCACGTCCTTCTCCAGAACCCATCCAGCCTGTTTGCTGCGGGTCTGGAACGCCACTTGCCCTATTTGAGCAATCGTGATCGGATGAATGTTCAGCGAAAGCAGCTGGTGACCCAATTCTGGTCAGTCGTGATTATGCTGGCGGCGGCTGCCACGCCGGGTTGCGGCCTAAAGACGGCACAACCCGACGCGCCTGCTGCCATCGCGCCTCGAGGCGATTTGCGGCCTGCTCCGCAGTGGCTCGCGAACCGCCTTGCCCAAGCTGCCCCAGACGTCTTCTTCGGCCTCGGTGAGTATGCGATCGGGCTGCCGCAGCGTGAGGAACTCCTGCGGATTGTTCCAGGGCTGAAGCAGATTCTTCGCGATTCCCCCGATCTGATCGTAGTGCTTGAAGGGCACTGCGACGACCGCGGTTCGGCGGAGTTCAACTTGCGCCTCGGACAACGGCGAGCCGAGGCGGTTCAACGAGTTCTCGTCAGTCAGGGCATCCCGGCCAATCATTTACGGATCGTCAGCTTTGGTGATACGCGGCCACAATGTTTTACGCAAGACGAAGCTTGCCGGCAAAAGAATCGGCGAGTGCATTTCAGCGCAGCTCTGAGAGCCACCGACCAACGGTGACAAAGATGATGATGGGGAGCCCGGCGGACGCACAGCGCGGCGAGTAAGGGCGTCTATGCAGCATGCTGTGCAAATCAAGATCCAAGCCATTCCGTTCATGCCGCTTCGGCGGAGAGCGAGCAGTTTGGGGGAATGCTGAGATTCGGCGGCTGCCTCCGGCAATAGCCGATGTTGACGGAACAGGCAACCGATTTCGACACGGACATGGCGTAGATACTGGGAAGAAAATCTCATGAGAATGTCGCAAATATTCCCCGCCTGGAGAATGATCCTGAAAGGGAGGAGGCCCTTCCTTTCCATCGAACTGACTCGCGAGTGCCCGCTCCATTGTCCCGGTTGCTATGCCTACGACCCGAATCACGCCGGTGTCGCGGGTTCGCTTCGCACGCTGGGTGACCTCAAAGGGAACGACCTGGTAAAGGGAGTACTTGCGGTCACTAAGCGGTTCCGCCCACTGCACCTGAGCATCGTTGGCGGCGAACCGCTTGTCCGCTGCCGGGAACTTGATACTCTTCTACCTCTATTAGCACCCACAGAGGTGCAGTTGGTTACGAGCGCGGTCCGCCCCATTCCTCCTGTGTGGGCGAAGCATGCGCACGTCCACATCGTCGTATCAGTTGATGGGCTCCCACAGGAACACAACCGCCGCCGCGCGCCTGCAACCTACGACCGAATCCTCGAAAACATAGCGCACCATCAAGTGATTATCCATTGCACTATCACGCGTCAACTCATGCAGCGTCCCCGGTACTTGCACGATTTCGCCTCCTTCTGGTCCAAGCGCCCCGAAGTACGGAAGATCTGGTTCAGCCTCTTCACGCCACAATCTGGACAGTTCCCCGAGGAGCGCCTGAGCTTCCTCGAGCGAGAACGCGCGGTTATGGATCTTGCGGAACTTCCGGCGCTGTTTCCAAAAGTCTATGCATCCAGGGCTCTTCTCGATGGATACGCGCATCCGCCAGAGAGCCCTGCGCAGTGCACCTTCGCGCGCATCACTACTTGCATCTCGGCTGACCTGGAGACCGAGATAAGTCCTTGTGAACTGGGCGGGAAGCCGGAGTGCCGCCAATGCGGGTGCATTGCATCGGCAGGATTGGCTGCGATCAGCCGTTATCGGATCGCGGGGCTCGTCGCAGTGGACCGCGTTTATCAGTTGTCATGCAAGATCGGCGACGCGCGCCGCCGGCGCAAGGCGGGCTAAGCGGCGAGAGCACGAGGTGGCGGTTTGATTGTGTTTATCTCGGCATCCCAGGAACATGAGCGCGCATTCCTCCAAATGGCTGGCTCGATCAACCAGCCAATCATCAGCGTGCGCGACGTGAGAAGTGCGGAGGCCGTTATCGAGGAGTATCGCCCGCAGGTCGTCGTCTGCGATACGGACACAAGAGATGTCGGCTCATGGCGGGATTTACTTCAGCCTGGCGTCGGACTGCCTGACTTCAAGCTGATCGTCGTCTCGCGCCATGCCGACGACGCACTTTGGGCCGAGGTGCTGAACCTCGGTGGATTCGACGTGCTGCCCATTCCAGTTCGGCGGGAGGAAATTGAGCGTGTGATGCGTTCTGCGCTTTGCCGCCAACCTTCCATCTAATCAAGTCGGTTCGAGGTCCCGCCGATGGCGCAGCGCGCCGCTCCCTTTGCAGGCGGCGTCTCTTGCCGACGAGCAAGTCATTTGCCGCGGCAGCCGATGGGCCTCGGCGACCTCTAGCCCGGCTTCAACCTCTCCGGAAGAGTCCGTTTTGATGGCCCAGTGTTGGAACGCGACGTGCATCTTTCGTGTTGGACACCACCTTATGTGCGACATCGAAGGTGCTTCGCAAATAGGGAGGTTCGAGAAGCATATGCCAACTGTGCCGCCCACTTACGCCGCCTCAGAAGGCACTGACCCTCGGAACGGTGTTTTACCAGGATTGCCGGGCAAATCCAAGCAAAAGGCGCCCTCGGGGGATGATACGCCTTTGACTCTGCCGGATCCTGTGTTCCCTTTGCATCCTGACAAGTGCGGAGATGTGCCACCCGATCCGCGCTCCGTGCCAAGAGACGGGAATCCCTACAGAACTCGCGTCACCCCGTTCATGGTGCGCCGCGCCCTACGCGGCTGGCTTTACCCTTACTTGCGATCCCGGCTCACGCTTGGCGAGTTTCACCCGATCATCGCCTACCTGTTCACAGAATGGAAGTGCAATTTGGACTGTCACTACTGCTGGGCTTTTGATAACCGCGTGATGGGGATGACTGAGGAGACCGCCAGACGCGCCATCGACTGGCTGCACGAGACTGGGTGCCGCGTCCTGGCACTGATGGGCGGAGAGGTCTTGTTGCGGCCGCAGTTCGTTCACAAGGTGGTCTATTACGCCGCCAGGAAGGGCTTCTGGGTCTACGTGCCGACGAACGGCCGACTGATGCGTCCGGATGTGATTGACAGGCTGGCAGACGCAGGCGCCGCGACATTCAATCTTGCCGTTGACTCGGTGAAGGAGCGTCCCGAACTGCCAAAAGCGCTCGAGCCGATCCGGCCGTATTTTAACTACCTCATCAAGAAGCAGTACGTCTATGACTACAGCGTCTTCTTCAACATCAACATCACGCGCATCAATCTGGATGATGTCAAGCAGCTGACCGAGATTGCTCATGATGTTGGGATTGCGACCGACTACCACATCAACGAGGCGCCGATGCTCGATCAACCGCACTTCAAACACAAGGACGCGAATAGCACGTTCATCACACACGAGGATTGGCCCGAGGTCGACGCAGTCATCGACTGGTTGATCGACAAGCAGCGTCAAGGCTACAAAATGGTGAATTCCATCCGCCGCCTGGAACAGATGAAGGAGTTTATGCGGGGGAAACTCCAGGAGTGGCATTGCCGGGCGGGCCAGAACGCCTTGATTATCCGAACGGACGGCACCCTGGCCCCTTGCTTTCCGATGTACTCGGCCAAGTGCGATTGGGGCGTTGTGGGAAGGCCGAAGTTCGATCCTAGCGGGCTACGCACGATGAAAGCCGGATGCCAGCCCCGTTGCTATTCCACACTGAATCACAACCTCGCCTACTGCTACGACGCCGGCCGCGCCTTCAAGTGGGTTCTAAAGCAGACGCTGCGCGGCTTTCGAGGAACCACAGGCGCATTCGAGGATTGAGAGCAGGAGAGGGTGCAGCGATGCTGGCAATTACAGGCAGCTCAGTAATCTTCTGGAATGAATTGGCACCAGGCATTCGAAATGGCTTTGCGAGGTGAAATGCACGACCCGGCCTGCGGAGAGCACGATAATGACGGAAGCTCAAGTCGTACGCATTAAATGGGCTCTGGAGGCCAAACGAGAGGAACTCGTCGCGGACATCCGCAAACAGGTTTCGGAGCTGGCTATCGGCGACAGCGTACATGACCCCACGGACCAGATTCAGAACATGACCCAGCGGGACGTGGCCGTTGACAATCTACACCGGCTGTCACAAACGCTGTCGAGTGTCGAACACTCGCTTGGCGCAATCACCGATGGCTGCTATGGCTGTTGTGTCGAGTGTGGCGAGCCGATCGCCCCCAGGAGGCTCGAGATTGTCCCATGGGCAACGCACTGCATCGGTTGTCAAGCGCACTTGGAGCAAGTCGTGACCACGAGTAATTCCCGAGCCGAATTACCTCGTCTTTCCTTGGGCGACCGAGAAGCGGCCTGACGCTGAGTGACGTTCAGGACACTGGGTTACTTCAGAATTGCGGACGCTTGCCGCGCCACTCCGGCGGCAAATCGGCGGGCGAGTTGGGCCGCGGTATCTGGAGTACGCCGGTGCGCAGCAAGCCAGAAGCCATAGGCGAGGCACGCATCAACCGCATAGGAAACGAAGTCCGTGGACAGATGAGCGCGGGTGCGCGAATCCGCAGACCTTCTGGAGAGTTCGCGCTCCCACAAGAGCACGATGCTATCCTCCTCCTTGCGGCATAGCTCATCGGCGCACTCGGGAAGTTCCAATAGTGCCCAGCTCATCAGCGTGGCGTTTGCCCGGCCAGAGAGGCAGACTGCCACTGTTGCCTCTGCCATCGCCCGAATGAGAATCTCCGGGGTCTTGCCTTTGATGCGGGCCAGCCGCACCTCGAGTTCACGTAGGCGTTGAGCCATATTATTCTCGACGGTAGCCTGGAATAGCAGCCTCTTACTGCCAAAATGCGAATACAGGACCGGCTGCGTGATCCCCGCAGAGGTGACGAGTGCCCGGGTTGTAGTCCCGCAAAGGCCATGCTGTGTGAATTGGGCTGTGGCGATCTCGAGTAACTGGGTTCTCCGCGCCGCGCTGGTAAGGCGCTTCGGATGCCGCTGTGGCTGCGTGTCTCGAGTACTCGGAGCACCGGGCTTGTGCGGTACTGTCAATGGATGGTGTTCCATTCTTTCGCCTCCCATCTGCTGCAAGATCTGACAGTCCAGAGGGCGCAACCAGGTCAGCCCTCTCCGCCCCTGATTTTCGTAAGCTCCTGCACAAGGTACGCAGTGTAAATACCGCTGGCAAGCAGGCGGACGCCGCGTGCCGCAAGGCGGCGGAGTAATGCCCGGCCGGCTTGGTCGATGGCCGTGACATCGCGGAGGAGGAGGTCGGTTGGCCTGCCCGTCGATATGACTTGATCACAGCAGGACTCGATAACCCCGATGTAGTCTGCCGTGAGTTGCCCGTCGACGGTGATGACTGTCCGTGTCTGCTCCTCTACTTTGCTAATCCTGAACATGGCGCCCCACTGGATCACCTGACACCGTCTGCGGATGCACGCGCGCAGCCAATCCACTGCCAGCGTCGCACCGCCGGAGAGCGACCGTCCTGCGAGCACCGAAGGTTCGCTAGGAAACCGAAATGCAGCAGGCATTGGGTCGAGTTGCTAGACTTCACCGTGCGGCCGCTTCGAGCTCCGGCGTTTCGGCACAGAGCGCCGTAGCGGCTGCAACTGGGAGGGCTTTCAGGCAGCCGGAAAGCCAGCCCTGGAAACGAGCACACGGCTTCGGCGAGTGGCCATGCCGACGATCAACATCTGCCAACGTCAGTTGCCATGCTCGGCAGCTTCTGGTAGCATCTTCAACGTGGGGCCTTCAGATTCGGAGATCTACAGAGCGCTCTTCAATCTTTCGCAAGCAATCGCCGGACACACCGACCTCGAGACTCTGTGCAACTCGCTGGCGGAGTGCCTGCGGCGCGTCGTTGCGTTTGATTTTCTAGCCTTGGTTCTCCACGATCCCGTTCACGATCAACTCCGTCTGCATGCGGTTAGCGCGAATAGGCCCGACCAGGGCAACGAAGAGAAAAAGGGGATTGCCCTTCCGGCGGGCGGTGACCATTTCGGTGCATGGGTTTGGCGCGAACAGAAGCCGCTGGTCCTGTCTCCACTCAAGGATGAGAACCGCTGGGGGGACGTGCTAGAGGAAGCTCAAAGAGCCGGCATTCAGGCGTTGGTTCTCGTGCCCCTTTCGAACGGCCATCGCCGTCTGGGGATACTTGGGTTCGGATTCACGGAGCCTTTCCGGCCGGAGGAGGGGGCGCTGGCATTCCTTCAGCGGGTAGCCTCGGAAGTCGCTGTCTCCGTCGAAGGATACCTCACACGGCAGGCGCTCCTGAGCGAACGCGACCGTATGCGAACGCTGTTCGAAATCACTAGCGCCCTAGCCTCCAAACTTCCCATGGAAGAGCTCTTTCCGGCGATATCAGAACAGCTTCGGCGGGTGGTAGCTTACGATTTCGCGATCATGGGGCTGCTCGACAAAGCCACAGGCGCAATTCACCTGAGCGGGTTGCATTCTCCGGATGGCATTCAGGTTGAGCTTGACGAGACTT
The DNA here is from genome assembly GCA_029776225.1 of Acidobacteriota bacterium. GTDB lineage: Bacteria > Acidobacteriota > Terriglobia > Bryobacterales > Bryobacteraceae > Fen-330. The sequence continues at coordinate 15,299 of JAKOTR010000032.1, forward strand.
CAGCCCGCCCGGAAGGTCTCCCTGTGGGCCAAGCACTGGCCACGGGAAAGCCAGTTGTGATCACCGACGCTGACTTTGAACGATTTTCCTCGCCGACCTACCGGAAGTACTACTTGGAACTTGGCCTTCGTTCGGGCTGTTTTTTCCCTCTTGTGGGCAGAAATGGAAGTTGCGGCGTGCTCGGGCTGGCGCGCCGGAACGGCGAGCCGTTTACCCAAGACGAAGTGGATTTGCTGGTTCAGGTGTCGCGGCAGATCGCTATGGCGATAGAGAACTCGCTCGCCTACCACGAACTCTCCCAGATCAAGGACAAGCTGGCCACCGAAAAACTGTACCTCGAAGACGAGATCCGCATTGATCAGAACCTGGGAGAGATGATCGGGGAGAGCCCAGCGTTCCGAGCAGTCTTGAGCGCCATTGAGATAGTTTCTCCGACCGATGCCACCGTGCTCATTGAAGGCGAAACCGGCACTGGCAAGGAGCTGGTCGCGCGCGCGATCCACTCTCTGAGTGGACGAAGCAAGCGGTCCTTCATCAAAGTCAACTGCGCCGCCATTCCTGCGACGCTACTCGAAAGCGAGCTGTTCGGACACGAAAAGGGCTCGTTCACCGGCGCGTTCACCCAGAAGATCGGGCGGTTTGAGCTGGCTCACCAGGGAACACTGTTCCTGGATGAGGTAGGAGAGATACCGCTTGAGCTTCAGCCCAAACTATTGCGCGCCATCCAGGAGCAGGAACTGGAACGATTGGGTGGGAATCGGACAATCCAGGTGGACGTCCGCTTTATCGCCGCGACTAACCGTAATCTCAAGCAATTGGTTGAGGAAGGTAAGTTCCGCAGCGACCTCTACTACCGGCTTCATGTCTTTCCTTTGACGGTTCCGCCTTTGCGCGAGCGCAAAGAAGACATTCCTCTCCTCATCCGCTACTTTGCTCAGAAGTACGCGAAACGCCTGAACCGCCCCATCGAGTCCATCCCATCAGCCGCCATCGAGGCGCTCATGAACTATGAGTGGCCGGGGAACATTCGGGAATTGCAGCACGTGATTGAGCGGTCAGTGATTCTTAGCCGTGGCCCTGTCCTTCAAATCGCGATGCCGGAAATAGCCAGATCCTCTGTCTATCCCAGAACGCCGAGATTCGGGGACGCCGCCGAGCGTGAACGGATCCTCCGGGCCTTGCAGGAATCCCATGGGAAAGTGGCAGGTCCGAACGGAGCCGCCGCCCGTCTTGGCTTTCCCCGCACGACCCTACAGTCCCGGATGAAGAAGCTTGGGATCCGACGGGAATACCGGTGATCTCGTCAATTGACCGGCATGTGCCGAAACTGACGAGGCTGCCATCGGCAGATCGCCGCTAAGTCATTCATTCCATACCTCAGCGCCCCGGCAATCCTCCTGCATCCGTGTCTTGTTGCACCGGAACGCGCACGGTTCGAACGCTGACCGCCAACGAGGCAGGGACCGTCCGCACTGGCGTGGTGTGAATGAGCACCGTATCCGAGAAACACAAAAGGAGCCGCAATCGCTTATGTTGCCCGGCAAGTGGACCAAGCACCTCGCAGCAGTCCTACTCCTCGCTACAGTCTTGTTTTCTGGTTGTAAGGGCAGGCAGATCACCGCTCCGGCGTCACGCCCGGCAGAGGTTGCCGTTGTCACTGTGCGCCTCGAAAGGGTTGTTCTGACCACCGTTCTTCCAGGGAGGACGTCGGCCTATCTAGTGGCCGAAATCCGGCCGCAAGTCAACGGAATCATCCAGAAGCGCTTGTTTGAAGAAGGCGCCAGTGTCAAGGCCGGCGACTTGCTGTATCAGATTGATCCCGAGCCTTACCGAGCGGCTTATGATCAAGCCAAGGCTGCCTTGGCCGCAGCGGAGGCAGACCTCGTCACGATTGAGGCGAACCTGCCGGCTATCCGGTCCCGGGCCGCGCGCCTGAAGGAACTTGTGAGCGTCAATGCGGTGGCGCAGCAGGATTACGATGATGCCATCGCTGCCTTGCGCCAAGCGGAAGCCAATCTTGCGGCGCGCAAGACCGCTGTGGAGGTCAACCGGGCAGCACTGGAAAGCGCGCGGATCAACCTCGCGTATACGCCGATCCGTTCGCCCATTAGCGGGCGCATCGGCAAGTCCAATTTCACGGTGGGCGCCCTTGTATCCGCCTACCAACCCACTCCACTGGCGGTCGTTCAGCAGCTGGACCCAATTTACGTGGATGTGGTGCAGGCAAGCACGGAGTTACTGCAATTGCGCCGGCGCTTGGAGAGCGGATACCTCAAGTCGAAGGGAGCAGTTTTGAACAAGGTAAAGCTGTTGCTAGAAGACGGGACACCTTATCCGCTTCAGGGTAGCCTTCAATTCCGGGATGTTTCGGTGGATCCAACCACCGGAACCGTGACGCTCCGCATGGTATTCCCCAATCCAAACCAGCTTTTGCTGCCTGGCATGTTCGTGAGGGCGGTCATCGAGGAAGGAGTCAGCGAGCAGGCGATTCTGGCTCCGCAGCAGGGCGTTACTAGAGACACCAAAGGGGTGCCCATTGCGTGGGTAGTCGGCCAGAACGATACAGTGGAGCAGCGGGTTCTGACGCTGGACCGCGCCATCGGCGACAAGTGGCTCGTGACGAGCGGGCTGAATCCCGGGGACCGGTTAGTTGTGGAGGGTTCGCAGCGGATCCGTACAGGCGTCCGGGTTCGGGCGGTACCATTCGGGGCGGGTTCAAGCGCATCCCGCGGCGCGTCCAAAGCCCAGGGCAAAGCTGAGGGAGGAAAGTAATGCTCTCAAGATTCTTTCTCGACCGTCCGGTTTTCGCCTGGGTGATCGCAATCGCCATGATGCTGGCGGGCGGTCTGGCGATTTACAACCTGCCGGTTTCGCAATACCCCAACATCGCCCCGCCATCCATTGCCATCACCGCAATGTATCCCGGGGCTTCGGCCAAGACCGTGGAAGATAGCGTGGTCCAGATCATTGAGCAGAAGATGACTGGGCTGGACCGGATGCTCTACATGCATTCCACCAGTGACTCGGCGGGCAGCGCAAGGATCGAACTTACGTTTGCCCCGGGGGTCGACCCGGATCTCGCCTGGTCAAAGGTCCAGAACAAGCTCCAGCTTGCCATGCCTATGCTGCCTGAGACAGTGCAGCGGCAGGGCGTGATGGTGAGCAAGGCCACACGTAACTATCTGCTAGTCGTGGGGCTCACCACAACGGAGGACGCCACGCTGACCCAGGACGACCTCACTGATTACGCCGTTTCGCAAATTCAACCGTCGCTGGCGCGCGTACCAGGAGTTGGTGAGGTGGAGGCCTTCGGCTCTCAATACTCCATGCGAGTTTGGCTAAATCCTGACAAACTCACCCAGTACAACATGACCGTGGCGGATATCGTTGCGGCCATCCGCGCCTACAACGTGGAGGTTTCCGCTGGGCAGTTCGGCGGGGCACCCGCCGTCCCGGGTCAGCGCTTGAATGCCTCAATCATCGTGCAATCGCTCTTGAAGACCCCAGAGGAGTTCGGGACTATCCCGCTGCGCACAAACCCAGACGGATCGGTTGTGCGGGTCCGCGACGTGGCACGCACCGAATTGGGGGCTGAATTCGCCGATATCCAGCTCAAGTTCAATGGGAGGCCTACGGCTGCACTCGCTATCCGGCAAGAGCCCGGGGCCAACGCGCTCGACACCGCAGCGGCGATCAAGGCGAAGATGCAGGAGCTGTCCCGCTATTTTCCGCCGGGCATGACGGTCGATTACCTTTACGACACCACGCCTTTCGTAAGGGTCGCCATCGGCGAGGTAGTCAGAACCCTCATCGAAGCCATCATCCTGGTCTTCTTGATTATGTACTTGTTCCTGGGCAACATCCGGGCCACTCTGGTGCCAACCATTGCTGTTCCGGTCGTGATTCTCGGCACGTTCGGCGTTCTGGGCGCATTCGGATATTCCATCAACATGCTCACCATGTTCGCCATGGTGCTGGCGATCGGTCTTCTGGTTGACGATGCAATCGTCGTTGTGGAGAATGTCGAACGGGTGATGAGCGAGGAGGGGCTTCCGCCGCGCGAGGCGACGCGCAAGTCTATGGACGAGATTACCGGTGCGCTGGTGGGCATCGGGTTTGTTCTTTCGGCAGTCTTTGCCCCGATGATTTTCTTTCCCGGTTCGACCGGGGTCATCTACCGGCAGTTTTCCGTGACAGTGATCGCCTCAATGCTGCTGTCGGTCCTGGTGGCCCTGATTCTCTCGCCAGTGCTCTGCGCATCCCTGTTGAGACCTGTGGCCAAGGGACATGAGGCCGCAGAGAGCGGTTTCCGCCTCTTCCGGCCGTTTTTGCTTGGATTTGACCGTCTCTTCTACTCCCTCCGGAACAAGTACGTCTCCTCGGTTCGGCACATACTGGGCGTGAAGGCTCCGTATATGATTGCCTATGTTCTGATCGTTGCGGTCATGGGGTACCTGTTTGTGCGGATGCCGACGGCCTATCTGCCGGATGAGGATCAGGGGGTGCTGCTGGCGATGGTGCAACTGCCGTCCGGTGCCACCCTCGAGCAGACGGCAGCGGTGATGGACCAGGTGCAGAGGCACTTCCTCGAGGACCAGAAAGACGCGGTGAAGTCGTGCGCCACAATCGCTGGATTCAGTATGGCGGGTCGGGGACAGAACCAAGGGATGGCCTTTGTCATGTTGAAGGATTGGGACCTGCGCAACCGGCCTGAACTCCGGGTGACGGCGGTTGCGACAAAGGCAAACAGGGCGTTCGCTGGCCTGCGAAACGCCGTCGCGTATGTATTCGCGCCGCCGGCCGTAACCGAATTGGGTACTTCAGTCGGCTTTGATTTCATGCTGCAAGATCGAGGCGGCCTCGGGCATGAAGCGTTGATGCAGGCCCGCAACCGGCTCCTCGAGATGGTGGCCAGAGACCCCAGGCTGACCCGGGTGCGTCACAACGGCCTGGAGGATGTACCGCAGTTCCGGACCGATGTGGATTGGGAGAAGGCCGGCGCCTTGGGGGTGCCGATATCCACTGTGCATAGTACGATTTCGGCCTCATTCGGTAGCGCCTATGTCAACGACTTCATCCACGGAGGACGGGTGAAGCGGGTCTACGTTCAAGCAGACGCCCCGTACCGGATGCTTCCCAGCGATCTGGAGAGGCTCTATGCACGGAACAACACGGGGGGCATGACTCCCATTTCTGCTCTGGCTTCGGGCCGCTGGGTCTACGACTCGCCAAAGCTCGAGCGGTACAACAGTTTCCCGGCCTTGAATTTCCTTGGAGAGCCGGCTGCGGGTAGAAGCTCGGGCGACGCCATGCAGGCCATGGAGGAAGCCGTATCCAAGCTGCCCCAGGGCGTCGGATACGATTGGACGGGACTGTCTTACCAGGAGCGCGCGGCCCAAGCGCAGACCGGACTGCTGTATTCGTTCTCGATCCTTGTCATCTTCCTCGTGCTGGCGGCGCTTTATGAAAGCTGGACTGTCCCGATTTCTGTCATGCTGGCACTGCCCTTGGGCGTCATCGGCGGCGTGCTGGCCTCCTCTTACCGGAACTTGCCCAATGACGTCTACTTCCAGATCGGGTTGCTGACCGTACTGGGTTTGACTACAAAGAACGCGATTCTGATCGTCCAATTTGCCAAAATCCGGCTTGAGCAAGGACAGGGTCTACTTCAGGCCACTTTGGAGGCGGCCAAACTCAGGCTACGGCCCATCGTGATGACGTCTATGGCGTTTGGTTTTGGAGTCCTGCCCCTCGCAATCGCCTCGGGTGCCGGAGCAGGGGCACAAAAGGCCATAGGAACATGCGTCTTGGGCGGCATGATTACAGCTACCTTCCTGGCGATCTTCTTCATCCCGCTGTTTCTTGTGCTGATCGTACGGCTGTTTTCGAGACAGCACAGCGAAGGTTTGAAACCGCGCGACTCCAGCGCGCCGGGCATTGTGGAGGGGCGATAGCATGTACCGCCGTATCCTTCTGTTGGGAATGACCGCTTGCTTGTGTGGATGCCTGCATCCACGGAAATACGAACAGGTCCAGTTGCCGGTTCCAGCTGCGTGGCCGGAGAGCGCTACTGTTAAGCCAAATGCCGCGGCTGAAGCGAGCGGCGCAGACACGCCGTGGCGGGAGTTCTTCCGTGATGAACACCTCCGGTCTCTGATCGAGCTCACACTAGCCAATAACCGCGACTTGCGGATGGCAGCGCTGAACGTGGAAAGAGTCCAAGCGTTGTACCGAATTCAGCGTGCTGAGCAGTTGCCTTCGGTCAACGCCTCGGCCGCTGCCGATCTCTACCGGCTTCCGAAAAGCATGACAGTGGCCGGCTTCGCCGTGCCGCAGTCCGTGACGGTAGAACAGTACACCGTGAACCCGGTTGCGGTCTCATGGGAACTCGATTTGTTTGGGCGCGTTCGTAGCTTAAAGAGCGCCGCGCTCGAAAGGTTCCTGGCAACCGAGCAGTCGCGCGCTGCGACGCAGATTGCGCTTGTGGCCGCAGTCGCTGACAGTTACTTTGCCCTGGCCGCCGATCGGGAAAAGTTGCGGCTGGCCCAGGCAACCCTCGATGCCCAACAGTCCACCTATGAACTGATCCGGCGCACGTGCGAAGCGGGCATGGCATCCGACCTGGACCTTCGCCAGGCCGAAAGCCAGCTGGAGGCTGCGCGGGCCGACATTGCCCGATACACCGCCCAAGTGGCCCTGGACGAGAACGCGATCAACCTCTTGGTGGGTACAACGGTTTCCGCCGATCTACTACCCGGCGAGTTAGGTTCGGAGCTTGCGCTGAAAGATATCGATGCCGGAGTACATTCCGAGGTATTGCTCCGGAGACCGGATATCCTCATGGCGGAGCATCAATTGAAAGCCGCGTATGCGAACATCGGAGCCGCCCGTGCGGCCTTTTTCCCTCGCATTGCCCTGACCGCCGCCGCTGGTCTCATGAGTAGCGACCTCTCGGACCTGTTCCGGTACGGTGCCAGGACGTGGAGTTTTGTCCCCAAAGCAAGCATCCCCATTTTCGATGCCGGCGCTCGCCAAGCGAATCTCAAAGTGGCCGAGGTCGATCGGAATCTGGCCGTCGCGGAGTACGAAAAGGCAATTCAGTCAGCTTTCCGGGAAGTGAGCGATGCGCTTGCGCTGCGATCCAGACTGCTCGAACAGCAGCGGGCCCAAGAGGCACTTGTGCGGTCCCTGGAGGAGGCGTTTCGGCTTGCAGAGGCCCGTTATAGATCCGGAATCGACAGCTACCTAAGCGTGCTGGTTGCTCAGCGCTCTTTATACGCTGCCCAACAAGGGCTTGTCAGCTTGCGCCAAGCCCGTTTGAGCAATCTTGTGACTCTGTACAAGGTGCTGGGTGGAGGGGCATGAAGGGCAGGGTTCAGCGTCGCTAATCCAATTCCCGGAAGGGTTATAGGTACCGAGGGCGCCCGTCGGTGCGGGCCGCCTTATGCGATCCATTGAGCCGTGGTTTTGGCTCGGCCGTTAGTGTTGGCGATGGAGGCGGCACCGGGAAGCCGCGACGTCTTGAGGTCTTCACTGTCCGTTGTCTCGCCACGGACTGCGCATGACGCCGATGTCTCGTCCTCGCACAAGTAACGGCGATACTCACGGGTTTGCGTAGAGCAGGATGTAGCCCGCCGTCACCCCAGCTGGATTCTTTACTTTGATGACGCCCGCCCAGCCGCTGGGGTTGGTGGCGCCCATCAACTCCGCGAGGCGGTAGCCGTTGCCGGAGCCGCCGGCGAGGATGAGTTCGCCGTTGGCAGTGACTTCGAGGAGCGTGCTGTCGGCGAGGTTGGAGCCGGGGCCGTGGGGCGCACGATGAGGCGGGCGTCCTCATGTCACCGATGGTTGCGGGATTCGCTCGGCAGGGGCAGGCGGCGGGCGTACAGGCAGAGGTGGTCGTAGGCCCAGAGCTTGATCAGGGGGACCAGCGTGCGGCGGGCGGTGAGGTAGTCGCGGGCGAAGGGCCAGCCGGAGTTGAAGTGGCCCGCGAGATACCGGCAGGCTGATCGGGGCCAGGAGAGAACCTCGAATGGGTAGCCGGCCATCCAGCGGACCTTGTCCAGGTTTCGGTCGATGCCGGCGAACTGGAAGCCTTCGATCAGGAAGGTCTCGAAGCCGGAGCCGGACTGGATTTCCCATTCGAGGGGCAGGTTGATGTAACGGTTGAGGCGGCGCGTAGCTGGGTCGTTGACGTCGAGCGGCCAGAGCAGCTCGAAGCCGGCGTTCGGGTGTGATGCCAACACGTACAGGCGGATGGCGTCCACGTGATCCTTGACGGTCTGGCGGAGGAAGTTGGCGTCCACGTAGCCGTTGACTGACGGGTCGTCACTTGGTGCTAGGAAGGTGTGCAGGGCACGACCGTACTGCACCTGGAATCGGCTGGTTGTGTAAGCGTCGTAGAAGGCCATGCCGGAGGCGTTGGGGAAGTACCACCAGAGCACCTCACCGAACTGGAGGCGGGCTGTGAGGCCGGCGGCCCCCATCAGGGTTGCCATCTCCTCGTAGGCCTTCTGGATGTAGTCGCGGAACGGCGGGGTGAAGGCGCAGTGCGAGGAGTATTTGTTGCCGAAGCCCGTGGCCGTCTGAACGGGTTGGCCGTCCAGGTAGCGCTGCACCCAGACGACCGAGGGCGGGTCGTCCGGCGGTAGGACCAGTTCCTGCGAGAAAGCCGCCACGCAGCTCATGCCATGCGCCGCCAGCTCGGCGAAGTAGTCGGCGTGCCAGTCGCGCGCGGCACGATTCAGCACGGGCGTGACGGAATCGTCGATCACCCATTCGCCCACGACGCCTCCGGTGAGCGAACCTTCCACGGTGACCGTGCCCTGAGCCGAGTTATGGCTCTCAGAGAAACTGAACGAGTAGGCCGGCGCCGGCGAGCGCACCGTGATCGTGAGTGCGCCACCTGAGGCCTGGGCCCAGACGCCCACGAAGACCTCGTTAATGTAATAGGCGAAGTGCTCGGCGATGGTCTCGGGTGTGTCCGCCGGGAAGACGCTCTTGCCGACAGTCGTGCCACCGATCGTAAGAAACGCCTCGTCGCCGCCGGCCCAGGTGCCGCCGTAGGTGACCGTCACCGACGGAAAGTACCCGCCGACGCGCTTCCGCTGGTTCCACCAGAAGACCGAAACGTAGTGATTGATCTCGCCGATCAGGCCCAGCTTGCGGATGGCCCACACCAGACGCTGCGGTGAGAGCTTCCAAGTATGATCCGTTCCGTAGTCACAGGCGACCGCCGCATCGGTGCGCAGCTCCGGCGCGTCCGGCACATCCGTGGATAGTGCGCATTCGACGAAGTCGAAGTAAAAGTACCAGCCCTGGCTATTGGGATTCTTGTTGCCGGTGAGCCGGATCTCGAGGCGATGCCGGCCGGCGCTGACGTTGCTGAAGAGCTTGCGACGGACTTGGCGCGCCCGGGCGGCAGTCTCGTAACAGTCGAGCTGGACCCAGGAGCCGCCGTCCAACCGGGCTTCCACGACGCCGCAGTCGAAATCAAGCCGCGTGCCGAGGTAGATGTCGTGGACCGCCGAGCAGTGCGTTTCCACGGTTGCCGTGGCTCCCTGCTGTGCGGCCCGCTTGGCCCGCCCGTCGCTCCACCAGTTGGTCGGCGCCCACTCCCAGTAGCCCGAATATTGGACCCACGCATCGTCTTCCTCAATGCGCACAGATCCAGGCCCGGCAACCTTGAGCGCCCGCTTGCCTTGGGTGTCGGTGACGGTCCAGTTCGAGAAGGTCGCCTCCCATTCCTGCGCCTGATAAGCCGCCGAGTCGGCGAGCTTCGGCGCGAACGTCAGCCAGATCTTCTGAAGATCGGTCAGGCCCTCAGCGGAGAAGTCTATCGTGACGCGCCAGGTGGCATCGGACGATCCGCCCTGAAGCTGGACCAGGTGGGGCGTGAAGTAGAGGTTCGCGTTCTTGTGCAGCTCGTAAAGGCGGATCATGTTGCCGTCGTAGCCTGGGCGCGCAGCGCGAATCGTGATCGTGTTACCGCCCGCCTCGGCCTCGAGCGGGATGAGCACGCCGGCGCCCTGCCAGTCGAAGCCGTTGATCTGAGCGGCCAGTTCCTGGCAGATCTCGGCGGCGGTCTCCGGGTTGGGCCAGCTCACGATCTTGTCGAAGGCGATGTTCTGATACCACAGCGTGACGCGATCATAGCCGTAAGGGGTGCCGTTGAGGGTAAAAGTTCCTTGAGCCTTGCTGTAAGTCCCTCCAACCAGCGTCGCCCGATCGAACAGCCGCAACTGGACCAACGTCCCCTCTGTCTTGAGGCAGTTCAGATACGGCCAGTCGATGGTGGGGAACTTGGGCGAGTCGATGGGCTGGAGGTTTTCATAGTGCAGATCGAAGCTCAGAGTGATGCCGGAGAAGTCGTCGTCTGGAAGGTAGGAGAAACGAGGGTGGCCGAAGAAGTCGTCGCGGTTCCAGAGGACCAGGACGGCGAAGTCAGCGGCGTCGCGGAAGACGCCCGAGACCTTGAAGCCGGTCTCGGAGGCAGAGTGCAGCGCGGCGGCGGCTCCGAAACCGGAAGCGCCTTGGAGGTGGATGGTGCGCGTGGGCTGGAGCTTGTAGATCGCGTCCATCGCTCACAACCGAATGGTCACCACCAGGCGCTCGCCAGGATAAGTAATGCCAACGCTGGTAATGTCCAGCGTGATTGCCTGATCGGGGCGGATTGCCGGCAGGTCTTTGCCGTCAATCCAGTTGGCCGGGAAGGTCTGGCCTTCCTGAATGATGACGGTGCCAAGCGCGTTTCCGGCGACCTTGACGACGGCGTGGATGTCGCCGCCCAAGGGGGCGTTCTTGCAGTAGGCGTAGATGTCGCGGATCGAGGTAGCCTGCGGCAGATAGACCGGCGGCACGGCGTCACTTTCGATGCCAATGACGCCCTCCACAATCAGATCCACCTGCTCTCCGCTCAGAATGCGCAACCGGCCGTCAACGAGGTTCGAGGTGTAGTTGTTGATCTTGACCGGCGAGTTGCCGAAGACGTTGGTGACGTAGAGCTCGACGGCTGCCACCGCCATCGAGCGGAACGGTTCGCGAGCCTCCCACTCCCCCGAGGCCGGTGTGCCGAAGAAATCTCTCGGCACATGGTAGACACATACCCGCTTGTGCAGCAGGATGAGCCGCGCACCGGAGTCATGCGCGGTGGCGGTCGAGTTCTTCTGCGCCCGCTGGATCTCGGCGGTTTGGCCGTTGATGGCGGTGATCTGGATGATCTCGCTATCGAGCAGGACGAAGTCGCCAAGGGCGAAGCTGCTCAAGTTCTCGGCAGTGATCGAGGTTGCCTGCTCATCGATCGCGGCGCTCAAGGTGGTCTGGATGGGCGCGGTTTCGTCGTAGTGCCAGACAGTGAAAGTAAGGGTGGAGATCGTTTTCGTGTTGGCGAGGTCCTGAAACCCGATTCCGGCAAAGATGAGCATCCCGGGATAAGGCGCCACACCGAAAACCGGCTCGGGCGGCGCGGCCCAGTCGGTGCCCGGCTCCGTGGCCGGCGGCTCCGGCACGACGTCGGCTGGCTTGGGGCCGGTGACCAAGTCGTACATCGAATCGGTGGTCGTGCGGCCCTGTATGTCGATCGAGTAGTCCTTATTGAGACGCCAACTGGTGACGCGGAACTCGCCCGCGCCGCCGGGCATGTCGGGATGGGTCATCGAGCAGACCATGCCGGGCTCGGTGTTGAGGGCTAGCACGGTGGTCTTGAAGGCGATTTGCCGCGCCGCCTTCCATTCGGTCGGCGTGATCCCACCGAGCTCCTCACGCAGCCGGGTCGTGATGATCCGTGCAGCCTGGGATTTCGAAGCGGTGCCGGAGAGATTGACCGTAGACTTCAGAAAGAGCGGTCCGGCGCCGCCGCCGATGAGCGCCGCATGATTGATGTCGTAGAGCGAGATCGAGTTGGCGACGAAGTCGTAGTCCTCGTCGGCGAAGTTGGCGGTCAGGTGGTTGAAGCTGGGCTTGAGCGGCGCAAGCTGGAGGCTCCCGAACAGAATGTTGCCTTCGGTGAAGGCCTCGAGGGCGGAGGAGTTCACACGCACGCCGAGCTTCAACTTACCGAAGGCGAACGTGTAATAACCGAGGCAGTTCATCAGGACTTCCTGAATCCAGTCCCGGAGCGGCTTTTCCTCTTGGATCACGCCGCGGAACTTGAACTGCGTCTCGGCGCCCATGCCGACGAGTTTCGTTACCTGCTGATCGCAGATCTGGGCAGCCGCAATGGCCGCATCCACGTCGAAGAACTGCTCGCAGGTGGCGGCGTCGGCAAAGCGCAGCCCACGCGCCCGGAGCAGCATGTTGATGGCGATCCAGATGGGGTTGGTGAGCACTTGGAGCGAGCGCACGCCCGGCGCGGTCCACACCCAGCCGCTCAGGCCCTGGGCGACGACCACCTCCATGGCATGCTCGGCGAGCCGCGAGAGCTGAAGCCCCTTGGCGTCGGCGCGGCGGAGCATCACGAAGGCCGTGCCCGCGGCCCGCTCGACTGGGTTGTCGGTGTCGAGGCCAAAGGGCGTCGGATTGGGGTCGGCGCCGAGGCTTTCCATCAAGCCAAGCGAACCGGGGTAGCCGTGGTGAAACTGCCCGTCGAGCTTGTGGCCCGTGCCGTAAGCGCCGAGCGGACCTTCGCCCACAATGCCCACGGCCGCGTAGAAATCACTCTCCTCGCGCCCCAGGGCGATTTTGGCGTTCACCGGCATGGCCGAGTCGGTGTAGATCTCCGGCACGACCTCGTCGTAAATCGAATCGGCCACGAGCGAGACGCTAGTGATTGTTGAGCGCCCGAAACCCCAGGTGCCCGTCGAGTTGTCCTTGATGCGCACGCCGATGGGTTTAGCCAGAATGCCGCCGAAGTAGTCATCCATGCCGTGGTTGCGGCAGCCGTTGGGCGTGTCAAAGCCCTTGTCGCAGGTGGTGTCGGGGCCCGTGTAGGGGCAGCCGGCGCCGTCTTTGAACTGCTTCCAGCAGGTGCGCGAGATGCGGCGCGAAGGGTAGGGGAGGTTCAGTTCGTAGATGCCGTCGGCGGCGCGGACGTGGAACTCCGGGCCGGCATCAAAGGACCAGTCGATGATCTCACCCTTCCACAGGTCGAGCTTGATGCCGGTTCCCACATGGAACAAGGAGAACTCGAGCGCCGCCCGGTAGAGATCGACGTCGTTGGCCAGCGCGCGCATGACGCGGTCGGCATTGCCGAAGACGAACCGGGCCTCGTCGGCCTCGTTGCCGATCGACTGCGCGATGCCGTCGAACTCCAGAAGCCGCGCCTGGTACAGCTGGCTGCCGATGGTGCAGCGCCGGTCCGAGACGTAGATGGCCGGGTAGCCGGGCTGCTTGGCGACGATCTTCACGAGCGGGATGATTTCCTGCACCTGCGAGAGCAAGGCCTGCTGGAGGGAAGCGGGAGGGAAGCGATTGACGATCTGATTGAGCGTGTAGGCGGGCGAGGAGGAGGGAATCTCGATGAGCGTCACGCCGAGGGAGCAAACCGCGGCGGCCAGCATCTCCCAGGAGAGCGGCTCGTTGGCGAAGCGGCAGGTGTAAGCGGTCGTGCCTACGCCATCGTCGTTCGGCGCGTTGTAGGTGAATGCGCCATAGGGGCCGTAGTGCTGCTCCCAGAAGTCGCGCAGGGCGATCCGGTCGGTCTCGCGCAGACGCGCCTTGCGGACGGTGAAGCGCTTGGCGCCGGTGCCCAGCAGGAAGCGTTGCTCGATCTTCGAGTTGCCGGAGCCGAACTGGTGGATGACCACTGCGGGCGCCTGCGAGCGCCCGTGCGGGTAATCGGGCGCCAGCGGAAACACGCCGCTCGGCGCAATCTCGGGCACCGGGACGTTGCCGAGGAAGTCGGGCACGGAAGAAAGCTCTCAACGCTGGACGAGGTAGCCCCAGCTGACCGACGGGCTGCCAGAAGCATTCGCCCATCCAGGCGTGATGTTGATTGTGCCGCTCTTGAGCTGCGCCACGACTTGGCCCTGGACGTACCCGCTGGCGTTCAGCGGCAGCGCGGGAGAAACGAAGGTCCGTGCGCCCTTCAGGTCGGTCCAGGTCACAGTGAGGAATGCCGTTCCGCCGCTGCCGGCGGTCGTCGTGAGGTAGTAGAGCACGGTGTAGAGATAGTCTCCCTGGGCATTGGGGGTGCAACCGTCGGAAGCGCCGCAGGACTGGGTGGCCAGCGTGCCGGTCCCGGAAGGGTACGTCCCGTAGGTGAAGCTCTTCAAGCGCTTCACCATGCCGGTGATGGTGAAGTTGGTGAGCGATGCTTTCTGCGACCACGGCGCCAGCTCGATGTAGCTGTTGTTGGCTTCGTCGAATGTCCCATCCACGTTGAGAAAGCGGACTCTGAAGCCCTGCGGGTAGTTGGGAGGCGCGGAGGAATCCGGTGGCCGGATGTCGATAGGGACGGGATTGAAGATCTCCCCGGGATTGCCGAACGTCACCGACGCACCGTCCCGGAGGGAGACAGTGGCTTGTTTGTTGGTCTCGTCGGTGGACACGACCGAACTTGACCCCAGATTTCCGCCCCCTGTCCAGTACGCCATCGAGTTCGCGACGCCGCCGGAAAGGGCGGTACAGGTGGGGCAGGAGAACAGGCCCGTTCCACTGTCATAGGCCAGCGGGCTTTGCGCAGAAAATGCGGCACGGGCGCGCGAGTCGAGATAGTACTTGTTCACGCCGCTTTCCGGGACTTTGTCGGTGTCGTAATCTCCGGATTGGGCCGTGACCGCGCCGGTGCGCCCGAAGATGCTGCTGACCCCCGCACTGAGCGTTGATGGGCTCCAGCGGCGGAGACCGTCACTCCATACCAGCGTCTGGCCGTCTGAGGCGCCGCCGGCCAGGATTTGCGATGGCTGAATGGTCATTTGCGGCGCTGGCGGCTGGCTGACGCGGACGCCAGCGATTTTCAGCGGCGTTCCGCTGGTGGGGACCACCCAGTACTCCGACCATGCCATGCCGGACTTCGGACGGTAGACGACATAGTAGCTGGTGCCGCTGGGCACCGCCGTATCGTTGGGCTCGAGCTCCACCTGGAATTGGCCGCCCGAGATCTGGAAGTCTCGCGTCCAGCGGCTGATCATCTTGCCCTCGGAGGTGGTCATCGCCGGCCCAGAGATCGTGACCCGGCCTTCGAAGGCCTGCGGCGGAAAGCTGGTGTAGATGGTGTCCTGGATCAGAGTCCCGGCCAAGCACAGGGCCGGTAAGAACAAGGCGCAGATTCGGATGTTCATCAGGCAAGCTCCACCAGTTCGACGGTGACTTCGATCAGAGCGATTCCGGCCGATTGCTCCCAGGCGCCTTCGAAACGGACGGTGTAGCGGCCTTGTGTGGCCTGGCCGGTCGGGTCGTAGCTGAACTTCGGATTCGTGTCCCAGGGGTCGTAGAAGTAGAACGGCTCTTGCGGACCTTTGCGCGCATCGTAGAAATCGCGCAACGTCACGAGTTGCGCCGACGTCAGCCGCTTGGCCAGCCGCCAGCGTTTGCGGCTGTTCGTCGCCTGGACCGAGCGCTGGGACTCGCCGCCCGCGTACTCGTTGTCGAGAACCGGATACTCCTGACTGCGCACGAAGGCTGTCGACAGGCTCCACGGCAGGACGGTGGATGGCGCGGCGTTTTCGACCGATCCTGGCATTATTGGGACGCCCGTTCCAGCCAGCCTTTGAGATACGGCAGATACTTCGGGTCCTTGGCCGCCAGCGTCCGGTAGTGCTCGGCGGCCAGCGCCCGCAAGTGGCTCAGGACGCATTCCACCGGTGCTTCATTGGCAGCCGCAATGGTGCGCTCGCCGAGGAGGCCGTCCACGGTGAGCTGCGCGCCACAGCGCACGAGCGCCTGCTGGAGAAGCCGGGTTGCACGTTGCGGCCCGAGGTTGACCGCCAGGTCGAAAAACTTGGTGGCCAGACGCTGATCCTGGAGGCGCTCGAAGCCGTACCGCTCCCACCAGTGCTCGCGGTAGATTTCGATGGCTTGCTCGCGGGTGAGGTTGCGGATCGCGTCCCGATCATGCGGCAAGCCGATCGAGCGCAGAAACTCAGCGGTGAGGCCGAACTTCGAGATCTCACCAGTCGTGTGGTCTTCCAGGTAGCCGCCTTCGTGCCCGAGCACGACGGCCACGACGGCATTGAAATCGACGCCACGCGCAGGCGGGGAGTTCACGACGGCATTGAAATCGACGCCACGCGCAGGCGGGGAGTTCATGCCGCGCGGTCCGCGGCCTACGAGCAACAGGATCACGCCGACCAGGATCAGCGTTAGGGTGGCCAGGATAAGCGAGAACATCTGGCGGTTGGCGGCCTGAGCTTCCTTGGCGGTCTCGATATAGGTCTCGATGCGGGTGAGGCGCTGGGCGGCATCTAGGCGTTCGAGCTCGTGATCGAGGCGGTCGATGCGTTGTTCAAGCTGCTGCGTGCGGTCCACCTCTTGCGCCTGGGCGCCATTGCGCATGTCCACGGCGAACTGAACCCCCAGGAACAGCAGGTAGAGGATCATCACCGCGCCCAGCGCTTTGCGCAGCGCATCATAATGCCATCGGATGATTCCCATCAGTTCTCCTATGCGGTAAGTGTGCCGGGGCTGAGCTGCAAGGCCACGAGTTCGCGCCGGCCGGCGTTGGCTTTGGTGGCCGCGAGCGAGGAGGCTTGCACGGAGCGCGGGTTGTCCAGCACCACCCGCACCGTCTCCTTCTCGAAGAACTCCTTCGCGCCGGGCACGGTGATGTTGATCACCGTGGGAGCAGCCGCGGATGGGGCGCCCCCGCCAATCCGATCAATCGTGAGGCCGCCGGCGCTCTGTTGGAAGAGGCTGCCGCCTTGCTGCAACAGCGAGACCGGCTTGACCGTGGCCGGAAGACCCGAAGTGCTCTGGCCCGTCGACAACGCATAGAGTTCCACCAGATCGCGGATCTGCGGGCTGCGGATGGCCATGTCGAGGTTACCGCCAAAAGCCTGCTTGGCGGTCTCGACGATCTGCTTCAACACGTTGTTGTCGCGGATGTCGATGCCGTAGGTCGCTTTGATCTTCTCGCGGGCTTTCTCCTGCGCGCCCTTGACAAAGAGGCGCACCAAGCCGGCCACGGCGCCGGCTCCGGCGCCGATGGCGGCGCCCAGGGGACCACCATATTTGAAGCCGATCAGCGCGCCGCCGGCCGTGGTCATGCCAAGGCCGGAAAGCCCGCCGCGCTGGAGGCCGTACATCCCGAGCATGGCTCCGCCCATGAGCGCCGCGTTCGACTTGCCGATGGCGGAGAGTTTCTGCCCCATGGTCGCGGCTTCCCAGGTAGTGGCCATGCCCGGACCGAGTTGGACGCTGCCGCCAATCCCGAAGAATGATTTGAGGTTCGCCAGTGTGCCTGCCCAGGCCTGGCCGGAGAACAACCCGGCTCCGCCGCCGGCGCTGGCGGGCATGAAGGGAGGCGTGCCCCACCCTCCGGCCGCGCCGCCTGGAATGGGACCAGCGCCGCCACCGAAGACCGGCACAGCGCCGATTCCAAGCAATCCGCCAACCCTGCCGAGCGCGCTGCGACCAGAGGCGCCGCCACCAGCCGTCGACAGCCGCGTGCCGGCGAATAACTCCATCAGCATGGCCGCCACGCGCGAGGTCACGATCTCTTTGATCGCCGTCAGGATGGCAGTCTTGAGCGCGTTCGCAATGGCCGACCAGACCGACTGGGAGCGAGTCAGCAGTGCGTCAAAAACGCCCTCAGCCTGCCGCTTGAGAGAGTCGAAGATCTGCCGGTTGTGATCGCGGACGAGTTCAGCCTGCCGGATGGCGGCGTTCTCGCGCGCGGCCTGGATGGCCGCGTCGGTGGCCTCCTGCTGCTGCCAGCGGATATCTTCGCGCTGCTGGCTGAGTTCCGCGATGCGCGCTTGGATCTCATCGGCCCGGTAGCCCAGGCGCTGGAGGTTGGCCTCCTCCTCGAGCACCATCCGCGAGGTCTCCAGATCAAACAGCCGCTGCTTGATCTCGTGGACGCGCTCGAGGTACTCGATCTCGATCGCAGCCTTGCGCTGCTCAAGGGCCAGCTTCTGCTCGAGCGTCTGCGCGTCCGCGGCCTCGGCCTGGCGCAACTGGGCGTCGCGCAGCCAGCCGGCTCGCTCGAGCTCGAAGCTATAGACCTGCTCGGTATGCTCGAGCGCCTGACGTGCGGCGTCCTCGTCGTTGGCAAGCCGGCGCTGGTAAAGCTCGGTGTCAAAGGCCAGCCGCTGCTCGTACTCCTCCCTGGCGCGCTTAAGCGCCTCCTCGGCGGTCTCCTTCTGGAGCCCACGCAGCTTGGCTTGAAGCTCGCGCTCGAGGTTGTGGCGGGCTTCGGCGAGCAGCGTGTAGCGATGGATCACACCGCGCTCATCGACGAAGGTTGTCAGCCGCTGGACCTCGCGCTCCACCTCAATGAGCGCCCGTGCCGGCCCTTGGAGCGCTTCGGCCTCCGCGGCCAGGACGCTTTCGCGCGTTGCGCGCACCGCCTCGATCTGGCGCTTCTGGATCTCGGCGGCCAGCTTCAGGCTCTCGAGATCCGGCGCGGCCTCAAGCCTGACCTTGGGCCCGGGGACCTCAAAAGTCTCCTGGCCGGGCAAGGCCCGACGGCCGGCGACGAGCTCGCGCAGTTGCTCATCCGTCATCCCGCGCCGGCGGAGCTCGTCTAAACTGACCTTGCCCGCCAGCAGCTGCATGCGGAGTGCGCGCCGTTCCATTTCGTCGAAGCGCGCCTCAACCTCTTCCTGACCACGCCTCCACTGCGCATAGACGGCCATGCCGGCGCCCACGGCAGCGACGCCCAGCAAGGCATAGGGGCTCAGCGTGGCCAGATTGAGCGCCGCGATTGATTTGGCCAGAGCCAGGATCTTGTCCGCGAGCTTATATGCGGCGAAGGCAGCTCCTACCGCGGCTACCGCTTCAGCGAGCTTGAGCAGACCGTCGGTGTTGTCGCGCAGCCAGCTAACCAGCTCACGCAGGTTGGCGAGCAGCGCCACCAGATCGCTCTGGAAGCGGGCGCCGATCTGCTCGCGCAGACGCTGAAACTCACGCTGGAGGGCGCCGAGCTGACCTGCCGCGGTCTGCATGACGGCAGCATGCGCGCCCTGGATCTTGGCGCCCTCGCGCATAATGGCGTTGTAACGGACCTGCTTCTCCTCGGCTTCGGTGAGGGCGCGGCCCAGCCGGAGCTGCTCGGCGAGTGCCTCGCGCTCGAAGTTGACGAACAGGCCCAGGCTGCGCAGGCCCCGCGAGTAGCCAGACTCGATCGCCATGACGATGGTCTCGAGCGCCTCACCTGCGGCCACATTCTGGATGGCGGCGGCGTCCTTGGCGAGCTTGGCCAGACCCTGTGCCTTCGAGAGCTCCAAATCGGCCACGATCAGCCGCTGGACGGCGTGGGCTGCCTCGGCGTATTCGAAGCCGATTTCTTGGATCGCCGAGACCTGCTTGGCCGCCGCAGCCGCTCCCGCGCCGTGGGCATTGGCCAGCGCCTTAAGCGAGGCTTCCGCCTTCGCGTTCTCAGCCGCCATCATGACCGAGCCGACGGTGAACTCCTTGACCCCGCCCAGCGCGCGCTCGATGGCCTCGGCGAGCAGGTTGCCGGCGGTGGCGCCCTTGACCATGGCCGCGGTCATGCCGTCAATGCCCCGCGAAGCCCCGCGCGCGGCGCTCACTGCGGTGGTCTCGATCGAGGATAGGCCGGCGTTGACGCTCTTGATCGACGCGTTGGCCTTGTCCGCATCAACGGTGACCACCAGTTCGAGCTTGCTGTCAGCCATGGCGGTTGAGCCGCTCCTCATCGAAGCGGGCCTGTTCCTGTTCGACAATCAGCATCGCCTGGAACTCATCTGCCGCGATTTCATCCAGGGACAGCTTGACGCCCAGCTTTAGCGCCGCGCGAAGATCGAGTGCGCGGCGCAGGAGTTGACCGGGTTCGGAAGACTGCGCCGCATCCAGCCGATCGAGCGGGCAGTGATCGCAGCGACCGCCCTCGGGCGCATCCGGACAGAGTCCGGGATCGCACAACTGGTCGCGCCGCAGCGACCAGTAGACCAGGTAGCGCAGGGAGGGCCGCTCGGGCCACTCCCCGCTCAGGAGTTTCCCTCGCGCTCCTCAAAGCCGGCCTCCAGAGCATCAATGGCGGCCTTCACTGCTACCGCTTGGTGGATGATCGGGACCGCACCAGCGTAACCCTCCGTCGTCTGGCAGAGCTTCTGGTAGAGCGCGCCGGCAGCGGCCAGATTCACAGTCAGCTCCTGGCGGTTGAACGGCAGATCCAGGATGCGGGCGAAGCCGCGGCGGTACTCGATCACGTCCTTGGCGCTCGGCATGCACAGCACATGCACGGTGGTCCCGCCGGGCACGCGCACCAGAACGCGAAAGGCCCCGGCCTCCGGTACGACATCATCCACCTCGGCCTGGCTCAACTGCTCGATGATCCGGCTGGCCTCGTAGGCATCGACTTCATCGCCTTCGTCGATGCGGATCTTGCGGAACAACGCCGCATCCACCTCTTCGGCATTCGGGATAGTCGTCTCTGAGACACCGCGCCCGAACTGTTTGATGACGATCTTGCGGCGCCGTTGGCGTTCGATCCACTCCTCATCGGTTGGGAAGCGGACCTTCACCGTGCGCGTGCCCTCGGCCGAGCGAAGCTGGATCTCGACCTGGCGCCCTGAATCGAATACGTTGCTGGTTTCCATAACTCCTCCCATCAGCCGATGTTGTCCTGGCTGCACTTGGCGACCGCGGTGAGGAGGCCGTTGGTCGTATCCCACAGCGGAGTGCACTCTACCTCCACCGTGACGATCCCGTCGGTGTCCCCGACCACCGCCGTACGGAAAGCGACCTTGTGGAAGGTCACCTCGAGCGAGTGGTAGTCGCTGCCCGAGATCAGCTCCCCCTGAAGACTGACGACCGCCGTGCCCGTGGTCTGGTTGCGGAGCTTCGTCAGTTCAGTCGAGCCGTGCTCAAAGCGGGCCGTGAACTTGAGCGAGGCCTCGCGGTCGCCGAACTCCAGGCGCCCCCGGATAGCCGCACCGTCCTGCGTGCCCGAGCCGGGATAAAAGCCCGAGTCGAGCCTGAGGTTGTTCTTGAAGCCGAACTCCAGCGAGACCAGGTTGCGGCTGGTGACGTAGTCCACGCCGTTGATCGTGACCTGGGCGCTCGCGCCAGGTAGCAGATGCTCGGTGGTGCCGGCCGGCAGCGTGATCCCGCTCGGCTCCACCAGCTTGCCCGAGCCGGCGAAGTTGATCGTGATGCGCGAGTTTGCCCGGCCCGGTCCCGAGCCGACCGTGATGGTGAAATCCTCGATCACGCAGCCTATCGCCATGCGGTCAAGGACCGCATTGGCACCCTGGCGGATGGCCTCGATGAAGGAGAAGGCCGGCAGCTCGATGCCGCCCGTGACCGGATCCTGTGGCGTACAGGTGTAGGTGATCACAGGCGGCGTGCCGCTTTTGACGCGGTTGCCCAAGCCAAAGACAAACGCCCAGGCGGCAATCTCGCTGGTGAGAAACTTCTCGATCGAGCCGCTCACGTCCCAGTGCGATTTGAACGTCTGGGTGGCGAACTCGTGCCCTTTGCCGAGCTCGGCCGCATCGTTCTCCGTGTTCAGCGTCACGGTCGAAAGCGCGGCATTGGTCTTGGTCAGGCTCCAGATGTCGCCGGAGACGTTGGGCGTCGAGAGATCGGTCTGCTTCTTGTAGCCGAAGCCGATCTTGGTTTCACGGATGTTGGCGGGCATCTCAATCTCCTATCTCGGTGAAGCTCACCGTGACTTCGAAATAGTCGGTTCCTTGCTCGTCGCTGGCGCGCTGGATCGAAGGCAGATCCATCGGGTGGCAGCGCGGGTGGACCGTGGTGTAGAGCATCTTCAGCGCACTCCCGGCGGGCACGCCGTTGACGATCAGATCAAACAGCCGGTAGTAAGCCGTGGGCGGGTCGCCTTCGAGCGTCTCCCGCGCGCGGAGGTAAAGCGAGAGGTTGTGCCTCCAGGCTTCGCCTGCGCCGAAGCTGCCCGGTGTGGTGCCCTGCCAGGCGACCAGGATCGAGGGCACCGGCATCTCGTAGATGGCCAGCGGCAGGCTGACGCGTTTGGGGTAGAGGTCGTGGTAGGCATAGATCCTTTGCGGGTCGCCTTCCATCTCGGCGACCAGCTCCGGGATGGCGCGGAGCTTTTCGACCAAGGCATCGACCAGCTCGGCCGGGTTGATCATGACTGTCTGCCTCCGAGCAAGCGCTCGACGACCAGCCGGGGCGTGATCTCGTGCAGGAGGCGGCGGGCGGCCTCGATGACTGCGGCGCGGTTGCGCGGCGAGAAGACCAGCCAGGGTTCACGACGCATGTTGGCCAGTCCCTTGATGCGCTCCTTGCGGGAGGTGAGCGCCGCCTTGGCCGCGCGCTCACTGACCGTCCGCACGGAGAGGTTGCCGAGCATGCTGCCGGTGAGCGAGAGGTCGCGCACCGCGCGCCGGCGCAGTCGCTTTGACTTGTAGATCGCATAGCGCTTGGTGAGCGGCTTGGCCGGCCCGTCCGTTGGTCCCAGGCCGGCGGCCAGGCGGTTTTTCACCGCCGCCAGCCCGACGGTGCCCAGCTTGAGCATCTCAAGCTGGCGAAAGTTCAGATGATCCACCCGGAGCTGCTTGCGGAACCAGATGCGAACGCTCGGCACGAATCACACCGTTCGGTTAAAATGCAGCACCAGCCGGAGGCCGCCCTCGGCGTCAGCTTCAAGATCCACGACCTTATAGATGGAGCCGTCCACGGCAACCTCATCGCCCCGTGCGGGCGGCTCTGGGAAGGCCACCGCCCGCACGAACAGCAACGCGTAGACGCCCGGCGCTGCGTTCTCAGGCCGAGCCCCGCTGTCCACAATGCCCGTGACCGTAAACGGATCGCCCGCCGCCGGTGTGTAGGTGATCTGGCGGCCGAAAGCGCGCAGGCAGGCCTCGTCAGCCCGACCGACCGAATCGGCGAACGCCATCAGGAGATGAAGGCACCATTGAGCCGGACGCGGCCCGTAGCATCGCCGTCCGCGGCCGCCTTGACCGCAACGCCGATCAGTTTATTGCCGGTCGAGGTCTTGGTCGCGCGCTCGTTGGTGTTGTCCCAGTAGACGAGATCACCGGCCGACCAAGCCGTGCCGGCGCCAGTCTCGCGCGTGAGATCGAAGACGCCCTCGACCTGAAACTCCCCCTCGGCTCCGCTCGCCACGTCGCCCGCAGCCACGCCGAAGATCGAGCCGACCAGCGCCCCGCCGCCCGGGCTGACGGCATAGGGCGCCGCCAGCGTCAGAATCTTTCCCGCTTGCACGTAGTTCTTCACGTCGTTCCTCCTTAGGCGCCCGCGTTCTTCTGCATCCCGCGCCAGTCGATCGCCTTGGCGCCGAAGTCCAGGCGGGCCTTGATTTCAACGCCGTCCACCTCGAAGCCCTGGCGCGTCTCGATGTAGACGCCGTCCTGCCCTTCGAGATAGGCGTATTCGATGGTGTCGATCTGATCGGGCGAGGCGAACAGGTACCAAGCCGTGGTGCTCGCCGCGTCCAGGCGCGGTTCGGCCACCGGCGTGAGTGCCCGGATGTATTCGGGCACAACGTTGGCCGTCTGCGCCGGCGCCAGGTTCGCCGCCACAAGCTGAAAGGCGGTGAGCTGCAACGCCACCGGCACGGCCAGATACCGCGCCTGCACGTTCAGCGTGGTGGCGCCGTCCAGGCCCTTCTGTTTGGCCATCGCCGCCATGCCCGCGCCCAAGCCCGTCAAGCCCAGGGCGCTGCCCGAGCCAGTGTTGAGGTTCGCGTGGTTGGCGTGGAACAACGCCACACCGTCGCCCATCGCGGGATTCGAGGTGATGATGCCCCAGACGGTGTCGCTCTCGAGCGTCGCCGCCGCTACGCCGAAGCCTGCCGGGATGCGCGTGAAGGCGCCCAGATCGTCATTGATGATCACCTGGCGGGTGATCCCGACGATCCGCCCGTAAGTCGCCAGCTTGTAGGTTTCCTTCGACTCGGCGATCGAGCCGTAGGTGAACTCGCCCTTCTCGTTGACCTTCTGGAGCGCCGGCGATTCGCCGAGCTGAAGCGCGTTGATGTTCTTGAAGTCGGCCGCCGTGCGCCGCCGCGAAAACGGCAAGAACGTTCGCGGGTACGCCTTGTAGGCCTGGCGCAGGGTCTTGTTGGCCACATCCGCCAGGATGTAGGGGAAGTCCGAGGTCGAAAGCGCCAGCTTGGCGATCTCGTTGCGGCTCAGGCGCCGCGTCCGCGTGCCGGCGGCCTCCAGGCACTCCCGCCCCAGGTCAAGCAGCGTCATGCCAAGCCAGTCCCTGCCCAAGTCCTCCTTGAGTGGAAACAGCTTCGGGTCATACCGGTGAAGCAGCGAGGCCGCGATGCCGGCCCTGCGCGTGTCCGCCTCGTCGCGGGTGACCACGGCGGTGGCGCTGCGAATGGGCGTTTCTTCGCTGCGCCGCGCCAGCTCATCGAGCGCCAGCCGGCGGAACTCCTCGACCGCGGTGCCGCACTCGATGTGCTCGGCGATGAGCCGGGCGTCGAGCTTGGCCGTCCGCCCGATCTTGTCCAACTCCAGGATGCGGGTCCGCTCAGCCAGCGCCGCGGCCTGCCGCTCCGCATCCACGTTCACTTCGTTACGGGCTTCTCCGCCCGTTTCGGTGATGGTCTCTTCCATCGTTTGCTCCTGTGGGCCAGTTGCCCGTTCGAACTTGAATCCCGCACCCGGGTCGGCGCCGATCGGCACCAGCGAAACCTCCTCGGGTTCCCAGTCGGTCACCAGGATCTGGCGCAGGGCGGCTCCCTCGGGCGTTACGTCCTTGAGCGCGTGAATGGCCACGCCCATCGAGGCGTTGCGCAGGATGCCGTCCTCGACGTCCCGCCAGATCGGGGTGACATCCTCGCGTTTGGAGAAACGCACGATCGCCTTGCCCGCGCCGCTTTCGATCCAGGCCTTGGCGATCACGCCGATCACGTCGGCCACGGTGTAGTCGCGGTGAGAGTTCAAAAGCGGCGCCGAACCGCTCGCCAGCCGCTCCAGCCGCACCGCGCCCGGCTCCATCGAGAAACGCATCTCGTAAGGACCACGCGCGTCGTAGCGCCGGACGGCGGCGCCGGTGTACCAAGTGAGCGTCGCCGTGCGTTCGTCATGGTCGGCTGGAGCGAGGGCCTCAAACCGTGCTTCCAGCCGCTCTCTCTTGAGGGTCATTTTGAAGCTCCTTCTGCTGGGTGCCGCTCTGCGTGACCCGCCGCGGGTCGCAGTCGAGCACGATGCCTTTCTCATCGAGCAGCCGGTTGATCTCGGCGATCTGTTCCAGCTGCGCGTCCGGATCGTAGCCTTGCTCGGCGATGGCCTGGCGCAGCGTCAGCGTACCCGTGCGGATGCGGTTGAGCGTCGCCAGCGAGTCCTTGTAGGGATCGACGCTACCGAAGCCCGGCGGCGTCCACTCGGCCTTGAACGGTCCCGGCTCCGGAATCTCACCAGCGGTGAACGCGACGGCAAGAAACCGCTCCCACACGGGGATGCAGAACATCGGAATGAAGACGAGCCACCGGAAGGCCTCGATCCCGTTGCGGAAGCTGAGCAAGCCGGCGCGGTAGGAGGAGTAGTTCACCCGCGAGAGATCGCCGGTCAACTGCTCGTAAGTGAGCTGCAAACCGGTGGCGATGGTGGCTTGCTTGGCGGCGACGTAATCCCGGTAGCCGGCCACATGGCTCGGCGTCGAGAACGTGATCTCCTCACCCGGCCTGAGGTACTCGATCATGCCCGGCTCGAACGACTCGATCCGCTTGCCGGTCGCCGACTCGGTGGTCGCCGGGCCGATGCTCGGACCTTCGGGACCGTGCGGCTGGGTGACGAAGGCCGCAAAGCAGGCCTCGATCTTCTTGCGCACCAGCTCGGCTTCTTCGTACTCATCGAGGTCGCGCAGCGTAATGACCACCGGCGCCAGCCACGGCACCCCACGCACCTGACCGGGCCGGTCTTTACGATACACGTGCAGCACCTCGGAGGCGGGCACGCGGGCGCTCGTGAGGCTCCCGCGCAATGAGGTCTGCGTGACCTCTCCGGGATGGCTGCCGAACAGCCAGTAGTAAACGCGCCGGCCCACCAGGTCGAACTCGACGCCCTGGATGATGTAGCCCGTCTCGGTCTTCTGGGTCTTCGACTGATCCAGGTAGTCAGGCTCCAGAACCTGCAACTGGACAGGAATCTTGAGGCCGTCGCCGTCTCGGCGCTGGCGGAATCGAACCAGACACTCCCCGCTCTCAAACACCGTCCGGGCGACCAGCGCCTGGATGCCGTAGAAATCGAGCTGGCCGTCCGCATCGCACTCTTCAATCCATTCCGACCATGCGCGATCGATCTCGCGGTTCAACTCCTGGTCGCCCGTGCGCGCCTGCGCCGTAATCCCGGTCCCGATCGCATTGCCCACGACCTCAGCCACGGCCCGCGCGGCGTACGGGTTGTTGCGGATGAGGTCCCGCGAGCGCTCGCGCAGCTTCGTGAGCGCCTGCGCGATCTCGGCGTTGGCCGAGTTACCGGTCGTGATCCAGCCGTCGGTCCGCCGGCCCGTCCGGGCGCCCTCGTAGGCCAGCCGCACCAGGTCGGCGGCGCGGCGCGCACGCAACCGGCGCAGGCCCACCTCCGGTGCCACCCACGCGATAGCCTTGTCGAGCCAGTTCATCCCTTGCTGGTCTGGGCGAAGCTGAAGCGATCCGGCGCCGTGCCCGCTTCGCTTTCAAGCGCATCCTTGATTACGGCGCGTGCCTTGAGAAGGTCATCCATCGAGCGGTAGGTGACGGTGCGGTCGCCGAAGTGGACGGTCAGCTCGCCGCTGGCGATGGCGGCTTCAATCGCATCAAGTTGCTGTTGACTCCAAGCCATTCACTGCCTCCGCCGCTTGAAGTAGAACGTCGCGCGTGAGCCGGCTTCGCGCACGACGGAGACGAGTTCCCAGCCCTGGGTGCCGTAGTCGGCGAGTAGGTCCGGGGATTCGGCCTCGGCGGTCACCACCGTGTATTCCCACTGCGGACGGGCTGTTTCCGCCGGCATGCCTCGGATCTTCATCGCTTGAGCCATTCCTTGGTCCGGTCCCCGAGCCAGCGCCGCTCCTGCGGTGGAGCCGGCGCCGCCTGCTGTTGTTCGTTGCGGAGCGCTGCAATCCGGTCCGCTTCGTTGTCGAGCGACAGCCCCATCGAGATCAGCGCACGCAGCGCGGCGTAGGCATAGACGCGCGCGTCGAGTGCTTCGTGGCGCACGCCGGGCTTCGGCCGCCATTCGCGTTTCGGCTGCCCGCGACTGTAGGTGGTCACCAGCACCTCGCCCAACAGCTGCTCGAAGTAGTTCTGCTCGCGATCCACCGGGAAGTGCGCATAGCCTGGCGTGCCGGGCGTCGGGTTGCGCAGCCGGCCGATCAGAGTCTCCTTGGCCGTGTCAGTCCCGACCAGCCAGGGCCGCTCGCCCCGGATGTTCTTCGCCGTCGGCTTCCTCTGCCAGACCGGCTGCGTGCCGCCCACACCCTTTACCGCAAACACGCGCCGGTGGTAGCGCGTCCGGCAGAACTCGTACACCGCCTGCGACTCGTAGGACGAGTCGATCGCGCACGCCGCTATCGGAAGCGACAGGCCGGACTCATGCTGCCAGCGCCGCTCCAGATACGAATCGAGTTCCTGCCACAGGGCCGCTCCGGTCGGATCACCCGGCAGCACGCGGTACTCGATGGACCAAGACTCCTCGCCGCGCCCCCAGCCGACCAGTTCCAACTCGAGGCGGTCCTTCTGAACGTCCACGCCCGCGGTGAGCACCGCCGCGCCGAACGGCGCCGGCGCCCGGTAGTGCTCCCGCCGGGCCATCACCGTGGCGATATCCACGCTGGTTTCCGCTTCGTCATCCCACGGTTCGGCGAGCACAGTGTTCACGAACTCGCGCAGGGTCTCGGGCGAGCGGCGATCCGCCACGAACTTCGTGGCCAGCGCGCCCCACTTGCGCCAGGGCGAGTAGAGGCCGTTGATCCAGAAGCCGGCGACCTCACGCTCGGGATGCGCGGCGCGCCACTCGCCGTGCTTGAGCATCCAGTGCTTCTGCCAGTCGCCGATCAGCTTGGCGCAGTGCTCGCAGCGGTACTCAGCCTTCCCCGGCTCGCCCTTGGGCCAGACCAGATTGTCCCAGCGCAGCACCTGGAACTCGCCGCAGTGCGGGCAAGGCACCCAGTAGCTCTGCTGGTTCGATTCCAGGTACGCCGCCTCGATCCGCGAGGCGCCCTTGATGGTGGGCGTCGAGCAAAGCACGATCTTCCGGTTCCAGAAGTTCGCCGTGCGGGTGATCGCCAGGTTGACCGGGTCGCCCTCGCTGCCCGCGCTCGCCGGATACCGATCCACCTCATCGAGCAGGCAGTAGCGGATCGAGCGCATGGCCAAGCCCGCGGGCGAGCTGGCCGCGGCCAGCGTGATCGAGCCGCCCAGGAACTTCTTGTGCAGGATCGTGTTGTTCGAGTCGCGGCTGCGCGCCTCGGCCACCTTGCCTCGCAGGCACGGCGTGTCGCGCAGCATGGGGGCCAGGCGGTCCTTCGAGAAGGCCTCGGCATCTACCTCGCGCGGCTGGACCAGTAGGATCGGG
Source organism: Acidobacteriota bacterium (assembly GCA_029776225.1). Lineage (GTDB taxonomy): Bacteria > Acidobacteriota > Terriglobia > Bryobacterales > Bryobacteraceae > Fen-330. Next base: position 43,873 of record JAKOTR010000032.1, read on the forward strand.
CCGGGATCGAGGTCGACGATGTAGCCGATGAAGTTCGAGAGCATGCTGGTCTTGCCCATCTGCGCCGCGCACATCAGAACGACCGACTCCGCCCGATGCGAAGGACTGAGGGCGTCCATGATGGCGCGCTGGTAGGGCGCCCGGTCGGTCCGCCACTCGCCCTTCTCGGCCGCGGATTCCGAGCTCAGCCGGGCGTTCTGATCTGCCCATTCCGAGACGCTCAGATCGGGCGGCGGCACCAGCACCTCGGCGGCCAGGATCTGGATCTCCTCAACGCGCATACTGGACCACTTCGCGCAGCGCGTTGACGAGCGCGTGCATCTCGCGCTTCAAGACTTCCCGCACCTGGCGCTCATCGGTGAGCGCCGTGACCTCGGGCGCCAGCTTGTCGGGCGCCGCCAGGATCCGCTCCTTGAGCTCGACCAAAATCGACGCCCAGCGCTGCTTGACCAGGTCGGCTTCGACCAGCTTGCCCACCCGCGCGTCGTGCTCGAGCTTGCGGAGCTTCGCCCGGAAGACCATGTCGGCGGTCTTGGCCTGGGCGTAGGTCGTGGCGCCGGCGGCCACTTCGGCAGGCGCCGCAACGACTCTCTCCGAAACCGGCTCGGGCCGATCATCGAGCACGGCGTCCGAGGCCGCCACGTCGACCTTGCCGCCGCGCATCACCAGCACGCCGGCCTTGGCCAGCCGGCTGATGTACTGGCGGCTTTTGCCGCGGTGCCGGGCGTACTCGGCCTGGCTCATGAGCTGGCGCGCTTCGGCCAAGTTAAATCACTCCTGCCCACATCTGTTTGAAACGTCGCGAGATTCAGTTGTCAGATTCCGCTTGCTTTTCCTCGGAACCCGAGCGATGAGTGTCCCTGCTATGGCCACCCGCGACGAATTGATCGCCTGGGCCACGCGGAACGGCTGGAAGCTCGACCGCTGGGGCCACCTCAAGAAGGAATTCGACAACGGCACGCATCGGCTGAAGTTAAGCCGCATCGCCGTCCGGCATGAACTGAACACTCCATTCTGCTGGGCGCGCATTGCGAGCGGCTACTACAAAAACCTCACCATCACCGGCGACGGAAAACTCGCCGGTCTGAAGTTCTGAACGAAAGGAGAAAAACGAATGAGAGCATTCGCAATTGTTGAGACCAATGTCACCGCCTACCCGACGGTGGCTGAAGCCAAGCAGGCCGTGGCGGCCGCCGTTCCGAGCGAGCCGCGCCTGGCCATCACCTCGGAGGCGGAACTGGCCTCGAGCTCGCTGTCCGTAGGCCAGCTCGTCGAAATCTGGAACGGCTTTGCCGGCGTGGTACCGTTTGATGATCTCAAGCCGGTCCGCAAGTTCACGGACCGCAAGACGGCTGTGGCCCGCATCTGGCGCGCCATCCAGCGCCTGGCACCGGCCCCCACGGTGGCCACCGTTGGCGAACCGGGTGCCCAGGGCGCGCCGAAAAAGGCCGGCTCGAGCAAGGAGGCCACCGCCCGCCAGGGCAGCAAGAAGGCCCAGGTCATCGAGCTGCTCGGCCGGCCCGAGGGCGCCACACTCCAGCAACTGGTTGAAGCCACTGGCTGGCAAGCTCACAGCGTGCGCGGGTTCCTCTCCGGCACGCTCGCCAAGAAGCTGGGGCACAAGATCACCCGCCGCAAGCGCGACGACGGTACCAGCGCTTACTTCCTCACCGAGTAGGTGGCCCGCCATGATGGTCGAGTTCGAAGACCGCGACGAAGAACAGCAGCGGCGGTTTCTTGAGTACCTGGACCGGCTCAAAGCCGAGCAGGCTACCCCGCCGCTGCCTGAGCCGCCCAGACCCGGCTGTCTGTGGCGCCTGATCGGCCGCCTCTACCTCGCCTACTGGCGGTGGCGCTACCGCCGCCGCAACTAATCCCCGCCTCCCTCCGCCGCTGGGACCAGCGCCCCGCGGCTCTTTTCGTCTTCGAGCAACCTCAGCTCCGCACTCCAATCCGCCAGCGCCAGGCACAGCCCTTCCACATCGTGATGGCCGCTGCATAGCAGACCCTCTATCTCGGCAATCTCTTTCTGGCAGCGCTCGATCTCACGCCGGTACTCGGCGTCGCTCATCGGCCACCTCCTCGAAGCCGCGGCCATCACCCTCCAGCGCCGCCTTCTTGCCCGTGAACTCCTCCCAGCGACGGACGATTACATCCGCGTAGGCCGGATCGATCTCCATCAGCCGCGCCCGCCGCCCCAGCTTCTCCGCCGCAATCAAGGTCGAGCCCGAGCCGCCGAATAGATCCAAAACCACCTCGCCGGCCCGCGACGAGTAGGTCAGCGCCCGCACGGCCAGCTCTACAGGCTTCTCGGTCAGGTGCACCATCGCCTGCGGGTTGACCTTCTTGACGCTCCAGACGTCGGTGGCGTTCTTGATCTCCGGGTTGAACCAGTGCGCCGCGCCTTCACGCCAGCCATAGAAACAGTTGTGGGTTACCAGGCCATCGGCCACGTAGTGACCGTAGCGTGCCACCTCGAGTGAGTAAACCTCGCCATCGAACGGCTCCCACTCGACATGAATGGGCTCCCACTGCGTCTGCTGGCCGTTGACTGGAACGGGAATCATCATTACGCCTGACAGCAAGTTGCAGGCCCGGATGCGCAGGGACGAGCGAGCCCCGATCTTGTCTCGTGTGTGGTTGGCGATCAGGAACGGATGCTCGAGCGATCGGCCGTGGTCTTGGAGCAGACGCCGCGCGTTCTGCTCCAGTCGCGTCAGGTCCAGCCGATCATAAAGCCTGCGCACGTCAGCAAGGGCCCTTCGCGAGGAGGCACTCTCCGACCAGGTTGTCGTCGGAATCCCGTACTCAGCCAGAATGAGCTGCTCGGCGATGGTCGCCTCCACGTTCGAGGGATAGACGGACAAGATCCAAGCCGCTTCGCCCCCCTCGGTCTTGAGCCGGTGTTTTACCCCGAAGCCCCAGGTGGAGCGGAGCTTGGACTTTCCGACACGCCACCAGGAACCTAGCCGCATCAGATAGACACACCACCACTCACGCGCCCACGGGGCGAGCTTCACGCTCCAATGGTGCCCGGGCGTGCAGCGTGTCACCGAACGCCCGGCACGGACCAACAGGAGCGGTCCGTGGTAGCTCCGCCGGGTCTGCCGCACGAGCAGGCCTTGGCGCAGCCCAACGAGCACGTTCGAGTTGCGGCTGTAACTGACGACCCGATCGCCATCGCACAGGCTCTGAATGGGAACTGGACCCTCGGGCGTCATGACCTGCGTGTCCGCAGGCTGGCACCATTCATGGTTGCCCATGAAATCCTTGCGCGTGAGCACGGGGTGTTCCTTGACCCAAATGATGGCCTGCGAGAAGTACAGGCCGCAGTCGGCCAGCGCCGGCGGATAGTTGGCGCAGTTGGCGTAACCGCCCCAGATGTAGAAGGCCCCACCCGGCTTGAGTGCGGCCGCCAGATTCGCGAACCACTGCCGCAGCAGCCCTTCGTAGTCGCTGTCCTTCATGAAGTCGTTGGCCAGCGCGCGATCCTTGGGGCGCAGCTTCTTGGTCGTGCGCTTGGCCTTTGAGGCGCCGCGGTGCAGGTCAAAGCTCTGGTGATGATGCAGGCCTTTTTTGCCGGCCATCGCTCTGGACAAGCGCTGATTCGACGTCAGACCGTATGTCGTCCCGCCCTTACCCTGCTGAGGCGCGACGAACGAAGACAGCCCGGCGGCAATGGCGTTGTTCGAACGCGGCTCGACGCGCACGTTGTACGGCGGATCGGTGTTCACCAGATCCACCGTTTCGCCGGCCATCAGACGGTCCACGTCTTCTCGATTGGCCGAGTCGCCGCAGAGCAGCCGGTGCTCGCCCAGGATCCACAGATCGCCGCGCCGCGAGACCGGTTCCTCGAGCGGCTCGGGAATGGCGTCCTCGTCGGTGAGGGCTTCTGCAAAGTCGGGCGGCTCAGCGAGCAGTGCATTCAGCTCTTCGTCCGAGAACCCGAGCACGTCCAGATTGAAGTCGTCCTGGCGCAGCTCCGTGAGCAGGCCGCGCAGTAGCTCCTCATCCCATCCCGTGCCTCGAAGGGCGAGCTGGTTGTCCGCGATAACCAGCGCCCGCCGCTGCGCCTCCGTCAGGTGATCCAGCACGATCACCGGCACCTCCGTGAGACCCAGCTTGCGAGCGGCCAGGAGGCGCGCGTGACCGGCGATGATCACGCCGTCAGCGCCGACCAGGATCGGGTTCGTCCAGCCGAATTCCACAATCGACGCCGCGATCTCGGCCACCTGCTCGTCTGTGTGCGTGCGCGGATTGCGAGCGAAGGGGATCAGCCGCTCAATCGGCCGGCGCTCGATCTGGATGTCGAGGTTCACTTCTTGATGTAAGGCGCCTCGGCCGGCGTGCCGTCCGGGTTGGCGAAGTGCGCCAGCACGGCGGTCACGCCCTGCACCGCCGATAGCACCACCATGGCCCAGAACTTGCCGCGCCCAGGCAGCAGGTCCTGCGTGGCGTTGATGCCCTGCGCCACCAGCGCCAGCATCTGAATCGCAACGTTCACCGAGAATCGCATCTTGGTCAGCTCCTTGAATTCGTCAACGAGCGGCCGCAGCCGCCACCAGATCCGCAGTTCACGGATCATGCGCGATCAACTTCCCCAGTACGGCGCGGGCACCCAGTAGGCCACGATCAGGCCTTCGCCGGCGACGTTGGCATCGACGTAGTAGTCCGCCGGCCTGAGACCGTTCACCGATTCCAGAACCAGCTCGTCGGCGATGCCACCGCCCGCGCCCGTGGGCCAGAATTCCTTGAGCACCCCGGCGCCGGTGGCCTTGTTCATCCCCGCAACGCCCAGGAACACCCGCCCCGTCTCGCCGATCACGACGGCGAACCGCAGCCGGACGGCCCGCAAGTTCACGTCGCTCGTGACCAGTACAGGTGTGCCCGGCGCGGGAACGGCGATCTTCCCGAACGACCGCGCTTCTAGAGCGAAGGGTTCAGCCATGTGCGGACCTCGTCAACCAACCTGTCAACTTGTCAACCTGAATTCGGGCGCCGGCGCTAGCCGCAGCGTGCCACCTAGCCACCCGCCGCCGCGCGGCCGTTCCGAGGACCCCGCGGGCCTCGGCCACCGCAACTCGCGCAACAATAGGCCCCGCTGGATGGCGATCCACTTGCCGCCGACGTTGGCTTTGCGCGCTTTCATTGCGACGCCATGCACTCGGTGACCACCGCCAGGAAGATCGGGCGCAGCTCGTCGCCGTGCCCCAGACGCCTGAGCTTCCAGCACAGCCGCCCGTTGTCCAAATGCTCGCGGAAGCTGTAGCGTGTGCCCATGTACTGCCGCAACTCCACCGCCGCGCCCTCGCCCGGGCGCCGGAACAGGATGGCGCGATTGATGTGCCCCTTCGGGTGGCGCACGACACGAGCGATCAAACCGGCGGCCTCGAGCCGCGCCAGGCGCTGCTCGCTGACCCAGTCAGCCAGCTCACCGTCGCCGTTGTACAAAGGGATCCGGTGGTTCACGCAAACACACCTGGAGTGGGAAATCCTGCGGGAAAGAGTTTCATGAGCGTCCCGGCGCTCGCTCCGGTAGGGTGCGGGTTTGTTTCGAGAGGCCCCGCCCGCCTCTGGGAGAACGCTTCGCGAGCGTTCTACCTCATCGATAGCAGGCGGCGGCTTCAGTCGTCAAGAGAAAAATCATTTCAAACGGGAGTTGTTCGAACCGCACGGGAGGCATGGGGGCCATGGGAGCCATGCCCCTATATAGAGAGCAAAATGTCGTCTCCTTCTCGTCCATAGACAAGGAGGAGACAAAAACGCCCAAAACAAGGCTCCCATGACTACCATGGGCACCAACCCTCCGGGAATCAATAGGATTGGGCGGGGTGGATCGGAGGTCCGATGGCTACCACGACGCCACTGAAACTGTGGACCTCATTTGGACCTCACGCCAGAGGGTTTTGGTGGCGAAAGGCGCGTAACTCTATGAAAGGTGTGGTGGGCCCGTGGCGACTCGAACGCCAGACCTCTACCGTGTCAAGGTAGCGCTCTAACCAACTGAGCTACGGGCCCTCAGTTCGCTGCGACTTCAATGAATTGTAGCATACCCGCCCCACGCCCTTCCCTGCTTCGCTCAGTTTACGAATTTGACTCTTGAAATCCGAGATTCGCTCAGGTTAATATTTATTAACCGTAAACTGGAGGATCGGTTTCGATGTGGAGCGGCCAGCCGCTCTTTGTCCGGATGCGATGCCGTCGGCGGGCTCGCAATGCCATCCCTCGGAGCATCCTACCGGGCGGTAATAGCTAACTCGTTGATCAGAGGAGGGCAATTCGGAACATGGCATGCATGTTTGACCACAAGTGGAGCTGGCCGCGCAGGAGGGGCGGCAAGGATGTTCAGGTTTGTCTCCATTGCGGTGCGGAACGGGAATCCCGGGTGCGCTTCGACGGACCGCGCTACAGAAAAACCCAGGACGGGATCCCGAACTTTTCCACCGCCAACGTCCGGTATCCGGAAAACCCGAGGACTGTACCAGCCACTGCCAGCTAGTTTCCCGCGCACCGCGCACGCACGCCGTCCCCAAAGGAACGGTCGCGCGATGCCCGCGGAGCCGCGCCCGCAAGCGCCGACATTGCGGGCCGCGCCTTCGGTTGGCTCCGGAGCGCTCCGCGGGCTTCGCCCGGCGGGCCTCGTCGCTCCGCAGGAGGAGGCCCGCCGTTTCTACAGTCTAATCTAAACTCCCCGGGCCCAAGTTGCGTCACAATGGATAGGGGCCGGCGCCAGGCCGCCCCTCCATATATGTTCGGCATCCTTTCCTGCATTCGGGCTGCGGCGGTGTGCGCGCTCGCCAGCCTGACTGTGCCGGCCGCGGCGCAGGAGGTGGTTTTCCGCAGCGATTCGCGCCTGGTGGTCCTTCACGCCACCGTACTTGACAAGGACGGGAACCGCGTGACCGACCTCCCCAAGAGCGCTTTCCGTGTTTTCGAGAACGGGGTGGAACAGGAGCTCAAGATCTTCCGCCGCGAGGACGCCCCGGTCTCCCTCGGCTTTCTGATCGACGACAGCGGCAGCATGATTAACCGGCGAGAGAAGGTCGCGGCGTCCGCCATGTCGCTGCTCCGCGCCTCGCACCCCGATGACGAGGGCTTCGTGGTCCACTTCAACGAAAAAACCTACCTCGACACAGAATTCACCACCGACCGCGCCAAACTCGAGCGCGGCCTCACGACCTTCGATTCCCGCGGCTCCACCGCCATGCGCGACGCCTTGCGCCTTGCGATCGAGCACATGGACCGCCGGGCTTCCGAGGACAAGAAGGTGATCGTGGTGGTCACCGACGGCGAGGACAACACCAGCCGCGTCGACCGCGATTTCATCGTCAAAGCTGCCCAGCAAAGCGGTGTAATCATCTACGCCATCGGCCTGCTTACCGATATCCCGGACGAACGCACCGAAGCCGCCCGGCACGAGCTGGACGCCATCACCCGGGCCACCGGAGGCAGGGCGTATTACTTGAAAGACGTGAGCGAAGCGGACGCCGCCGCGCAGGAGATCGCGCGCGAAATCCGCGACCAGTACACGCTGGCCTACTCCCCGTCCGACACACGGCTCGACGGCTCATACCGCAGAATTCAGGTGTACGCCGGCCAGGACCTCGTCGTCCGCACGCGCAACGGCTACTACGCGGGCGCCAAGAGCTCGGTCGAACTCAGAAGGGGCGCCGAACCGGCGCCGTAGCGGCCGCGCGGTCCGCCGCCCGCGGCTCACTTGGTGAACGCATACCGGAAGCCGTTTTCGGCAATCCCGCGCAGTTCGTCATCGGTGAAGCCGAAAACGCGCGCCGCCAGCTCGTATTCGTGCTCGAGCGTGGTGTGGAACATCGCCGGGTCATCTGTGCCCAGCACTATAGGCACGCCCGCCTCGTAAATCCGGCGCACCGGGTGGTCTTCGAGCCTCCGCACCGCGCCGGTCGCCACGTTACTGGAAATGCAGATTTCCAGGGGAATGTCCTTTTCGCGCAGGTACGCCAGCAACTCGGGATCTTTCGCCGCGTGGATTCCGTGCCCGATGCGTTGCGCGCCGAGCCGGACTGCCCCCCACACGGATGCCGGACCCGCCGTCTCCCCGGCGTGAATGGTGAGGTTCAACCCCGCCTCGCGCGCGAAATCGAAGACGCCGGCGAACCACTCCACGGGCCCGCGCCTTTCATCACCGCCGATCCCAAACGCCACCACACCGCTTCCCGCCCGCGCGGCCGCCAGCTTCGCCACCTTCATCGCATGCTCCGGCCCAAGCTGCCGGATCGCGTCCAGAATCCAGCGCACCTTGACCGGGGAACGCGCCGCTTCCTCGCAAAGCGCGTCGTAAATCGGCGCGAAATCCTGGTTTCTGGAAAGAATCACGCCGGCCGAGATCGTGATCTCCGCGTACCGTACGTTCTGCGCCGCCAGTTTATCCAGCAACCGCCGCGCAATCAGCGCGTAATCGGACGGGCGGCGTAAGTGCGCGACAATCCACTTATAGCTTTCGATAAACTCCGCGAAGTTCCTGTAACGGTATCGCGCGCGCACCTGCCCGGCCATAAGCGACGGATTCAACTCGCACATTGTTTCCGGCTCTACCGAACCCTCTAGGTGAAGGTGCAGCTCCGCTTTGGGCAGAGTGTGAACCATCACACCAATCCTGCCATAATGAGAGCACGCAATACGAAATCCTGAGATTTAAGGGCGCGGAGGATGTTGGTTTTTCATGACGCGTGAGGAGATTGAAGCGGTCACAGGCGGATACCACGGCGACGCATTCCGTATTCTCGGACCCCATGTTGTTGACCGGAAGAAGCCCCGCTGGGAGGTGCGGGCATTTCTGCCGCAGGCCGAGGAGGCCGCCGTCATCGTCGATGGCGGGGCGCGGCCGATGAGGAAAGAGCATTCGGCGGGCTTCTACGTGGCGTCGCTCGACGGCGAACCCAGGCCGTACAGGCTGTGCGCCCGGCTCTGGGGCGGCGGAACGGTGGAATTCGAGGATCCCTACCGCTTTCCCCTCCTGCTCTCCGATTTCGAGCTGCATCTGTGCAGCGAAGGCACGCACTATGAGAGTTACCGCTCGCTCGGCGCGCACATCACCGAAGTGGACGGAGTGAAGGGCGTCCGCTTCGCGGTGTGGGCGCCCAACGCGGAAGTGGTGACGGTGGTCGGCGACTTCAACGACTGGGACGTGCGCCGCCACCCCATGCGCCACCGCAACGGCGGCATCTGGGAGATTTTCGTGCCCGGCCTGACACAGGGCTGCAAGTACAAGTACTTCGTGCGCTCCCGCTTCCACGGCTACCAGCAGATGAAAATGGACCCCTATGCCTTCTACTGCGAAACGCCGCCGAAATCCGCTGCGATCGTCTGGGACGTCGACTCCTACGAGTGGGGCGACAGCGAGTGGATGGAAACGCGAGCGAAGACCGACTGGCTGAAGAGCCCCATCTCCATCTACGAGGTGCACCTGGAATCCTGGCTGCGCGGGCCGCACAACCAGATGCTCACCTACCGCGAGCTCGCCGTTTCGCTGGTCGAGTACGTGAAAAAAATGGGCTACACCCACGTCCAGTTCATGCCCATCATGGAATATCCGTACTCCGGCTCCTGGGGCTACCAGGTCATCGGCTACTACGCCCCCACTTCGCGTTTCGGAACGCCGGAGGATTTCATGTACCTGGTGGATTCGTTCCATCAGGCCGGCATAGGCGTGATCATTGATTGGGTGCCCGCACACTTCCCCAAGGATGCGCACGGCCTGGCCTACTTCGACGGCACCTCGCTTTACGAACACGCCGATCCGCGCAAGGGCGAGCACCGCGACTGGGGAACAAAGATTTTCAACTACGGCCGCAACGAAGTGCGCGCGTTCCTCATCTCAAACGCCCTGTTCTGGCTGAAGAAGTACCACATTGACGGCCTGCGCGTGGACGCCGTCGCCTCCATGCTGTATCTCGACTACTCCCGCAAACCGGGCGAATGGATTCCCAACGCTTTCGGCGGCCGCGAAAACCTGGAGGCCATCGACTTTCTCCGCCGCTTCAATGAACTGGCGCACCAGGTGCCGGGGGCCTTCACCGTCGCCGAGGAATCCACCGCGTTCCCCGGCGTCTCAAAGCCGGTCTACACGGGTGGTCTTGGCTTCACCATGAAGTGGAACATGGGCTGGATGCATGACATGCTGCGGTATTTCTCCAAGGATCCCGTGCACCGACGCTTCCATCACAACGACATTACCTTCAGCTTGCTGTACGCCTTCCATGAAAACTTCGTGCTGCCCATCTCTCACGATGAGGTCGTTCACGGAAAGCGGTCCCTGCTGAGCAAGATGCCCGGCGACGAGTGGCAGCGCTTCGCCAACGTCCGCGCGTTCCTTTCTTACATGTACGGGCACCCCGGGAAAAAGCTGCTGTTCATGGGCTCGGAAATCGGCCAGTACGAGGAGTGGAATTACAACTCGGGCGTGCGCTGGGAGCTGCTGACGTTCGATTATCACCGCAAGCTTCAGACGCTGGTCCGCGAGCTGAACCGCCTCTACACTTCCGAGCCGGCGCTTTACGAAATCGACTATCACTGGAGCGGGTTTGAATGGGTGGATTTTCACGACGTGGACCACTCCATCATTGCGTTCCTGCGCCGCGCCGACGATCCCAACGACACACTGCTGTTCTGCTGCAACTTTACACCCGTCCCGCATCACAACTACCGCTTCGGAGTGCCCTCGGCGGGGTTCTACAAGGAAATCTTCAACAGCGATGCGGAGATGTTCGGCGGCAGCAACATGGGGAATCGCGGAGGCGTCCCGTCGCTGCCCGTGCCGGCTCACGGGAAAGACAACAGCATTGCGATCACGCTGCCGCCGCTGGCGGTGGTTGTATTCAAGAAACAGTAGAGTCTGCGCCAGTCCGCTCGATGGAGGCGGTCCGGCGCAAGATTGCCGCGTTGGAAATTGAGTTATGCCGCAGATCTGGGACGTAATTATCGTCGGCGGGGGTCATAACGGTCTGGTAGCCGCCGCGTACCTGGCAGGCGCGGGCCGCAAGGTGCTCGTGCTCGAGCGCCGCGAGCTGATTGGCGGCTGCGCGGTGACCGAGGAGGTCTGGCCCGGTTATCGCGTCTCCACCGCCGCCTACCTGGTGAGCCTCATGCAGGAGCAAATCGTGCGCGACCTGCGGCTGCACGATTTCGGCTACCGGGTGGACCCCAAGGATCCCGCATTTTTCTCCGTCTTCCCCGACGGCCGCCATCTGTTCATGTGGCAGGACCGCAAGCGGACGCTGGAGGAGATCCGGAAATTCTCGCCCCACGATGCCGCCGTCTACCCGGACTACGAAGAGCACCTGGAGCGGCTCGCGCGCATCGTCGAGTTCCTGCTGTTGAAAACGCCGCCGCAGTTCCCTCCGAACGGTCTTCTCGATCTGCCGGACTACCTCAAGTTTGCCGCGCGCCTCTACCGTTTCAACCGCTCCGAGATGGCCGATCTCGTCAAGGTGTTCACGCAGAGCGCCGCCGACTTTCTCGACGGCTGGTTCGAGTCGGACGAGGTCAAGGTGACCCTTGCCACCGACGGAGTCATCGGCGCCAACGGCGGCCCATGCTCGCCCGGAACGGCGTATATCCTGCTGCATCACTGCATGGGAGGCGCCGGCGGCCATCGCGGCCTGTGGGGATTCGTCCGCGGCGGAATGGGGGCGCTTACGCAAGCGCTCGCCGCTTCGGCTGAAAGCCGCGGCGCGGTGATTCGCACCAACGCCGAAGTCGCACGCATCATCGTGCGCAAGGGCGAGGCGCGCGGCGTCGTGCTGGCAAGCGGCGAGGAGATCCTGTCGACGATGGTCGCCTCCAACCTCGATCCGCGCCGCACGTTCCTGAAGCTGATCGACGCCGCCGAGCTCGATCCCGATTTCGCCGCCGCCATCCGCCGCTACCGCAGCGAGGGCACCTCGCTGAAGATCAACCTCGCGCTCTCGGGCCTGCCCGAGTTCACTGCTTTGCCCGGCGCGCCCGGCCCGCAGCACCGCGCGACAATGCACATATGCCCGTCCATGGAATACGTCGAGCGCGCCTGGGACGACGCCAAGTACGGCTACCCCTCCAGGCAGCCCTTGCTCGAACTCACCATTCCCACCATGTACGATTCCTCGCTTGCGCCGCCGGGGAAACACATCATGGGCATTTTTCTCCAGTACGCGCCGTACACCCTGCGCGAAGGCTCCTGGGACGAGCTGCGCGAGCCCTACACCCGGCATGTGCTGGATCTCATCGCCGCGTACGCGCCCAACATTCACTCGATCATCGAAAACGTGCAGACGCTCACGCCGCTCGACCTCGAACGCCGCTTCGGCCTCACCGGGGGCAACATCTTCCACGGAGAGATGAGCCTCGATCAGATGTTCTTCATGCGGCCGGTGGCAGGCTGGGCGCGCTACCGGACTCCGATACGGAATTTGTACCTCTGCGGTTCCGGCGCGCATCCCGGAGGCGGCGTGATGGGCGCTCCCGGCTACAACGCAGCCCGCGAAATGCTGCGCGCTTGATCTCTCTTGCGCGGCAATCCGCTTCCACCGGCTGATAAGATGGATGATTGCTAATCTGGGATAACAACGGAGGGAAGCTGGAAGGATGAAAGCGGCGCAGATTGGTGTGGCGTGCCTGGCGCTGATATTGTTTGCGGCGGCTGCGGTGCAGAAGAGCAAGAATGCCGGGGATGTTGAGCGCGGCAAGGCGGTATTCGAACAGTGCGCGATGTGCCATAGCACTACCAGCACCGAAAAAGGTATCGGCCCCGGGCTCAAAGGTCTCTTCAAACGGCAAAAACTGGCGAACGGGAAGAAGGTGACCGAAGCGAATGTGATGGAGCAAATCGACGAGGGCGGTGCCGGGATGCCCGCGTATGCGGATATGCTTTCGCCCGAAGAGAAACGCAACCTGCTCGCGTATTTGAAGACGCTTTAACCCACCGTCGCCGCGCCGGGATTGCCGCGCGGCAGGACCCGTAACACGATCCGCCTGCATAGGATAGAATGAACTTCTGCCCTCAAAAAAGGCGGCGTTTATGCGTGTATTCTGCGCTTTCGTGCTCTTTGGATTCCTGCTGACGGCGCTTCAACCGGCATTCGCGCAAGAGGATTCGGACGATGTCCTGTATGACCGTGTCCGCCTGCGCCTGGCTTCGAGCCGCGACGTACGGGCCGCCATCGACGTCGAGGTGAAGGACGCGGTGGTGACTCTGCGCGGCAAAGTCTCCGAGGAGAAGCAGAAAAGCAGCGCCGAGAAGATCGCCCGCAAGACCAAAGGCGTGAAAAAAGTGATCAACGAGATCGTTGTGGAGGCCCCGCCCAAGCCTCCCGCGTCGTAGCCCGGGGTGCTCTGCCATCACCTCCCTGCGCCGCGACCCGGCGGCAAAACGCCCATCCCGGCTTTCTTGACCGCAAAAGCCTGCGGCCTGCTCAGGGGCTACTTGAATTCAAGTCTGTAGAGTTCGAAAAGATCCACGGTGTGGCGCCCCGGATTGTCGTACCGGTGTTCCGCCAGCAGGGCGTTGGCGCGGGACCGCAATTCGGCCGCCGCCCTTCCTCGCTTCTCCCGTTCTAAGAGGTACGCGTAGTTCTGCAGGCAGGCAGCGGCCCGGAAGTGCTCGCCCCCGAATTTGTCGTAGATGGCGATCGCGCGCTGGAAAAGCTCTTCGGCCGGCTCGTAGCGGCCCGCCCGGACGTAGGTGACGGCGAGGTTCTGGGCGGAGTCGGCTACGCGTGGATGGTCGGGCCCGAGGACACGCTCCACCATGCGGAGCGCCTCGGTGAGCACGCGCTCGCTTTCCACGTAATCCCCGCGTTCGGCGGCAAGGCGGCCGACGTTGTTCAGGGTCGAGGCGGTGAGCGTGTGGCCGGCGCCGAAAGCCACCTGCGTGATTTCGAGCGCGCGCCGGTAAAGCGATTCGGCCTCCTCGTAACGGCCCTGCTTTTCGCAAAGCAAGGCCAGGTTGTTGAGCGAGGTGGCGATGGCCGGATCGCCCGGCGCGAGAGCCCGCTCGCGGATGGCGATTGCGCGGCGCAGGAGCTGAGCGGCTTTGGAATACTTGCCTTCGTCGCTGTACAACGCCGCCATATTGTTGAGCACGGCAGCGACCAGGGGATGGTCGGGGCCAAAGCGCTTTTCGCGGGAGGCCAGCGCCTGGCGGTACAGGCGTTCGGCTTCGATGAATTTGCCCTGCTGGTGGTACAGATAAGCGATGTTATTGAGGGTGAGCGCGAGGTTGTCGTCGTTGGGGTCAAGCGTCTTTCGCTGGATTTCGAGCGCCTGGGTGTAGAGCCGTTCAGCCTCCGGGATCCGCCTCTGGAAAGCATAGAGGGCGCCGAGGTTGACTATGGTTTTCGCGGTCTCCGGATGGTCCGGGCCGCTCAGGCGCCGCCGCTCGTCGAGAGCCCGCAGGCAGAATTCCTCTGCCCGCTTGTAATCGCCCATATCGGTGTAAAGCGCGCAGAGGTTATTGAGGGTCGAGGCAATGCTGGCGTTGGAAGAACCCGGGGTTTTCCAGACGGCCAGCGAATCGAGGTAGGATTCTTCGGCCTCCGCAAACCGAGCCTGGCTGTGGTAAAGCGAACCGAGGCTGTTCAGCGTTACGGCCATCGCGGAACTGCCGGCCATGCCGCCTTTCTCGCACGCCTCCCGCGCGCGAAGAAAAGCCTGTTCGGCCTCCAGGTTGCGAGACTGTGCGCTCAAAGACGCCCCGAGACCATTCAGCGCGATCACCAGCCGTGCGGTGATTCGTCCGTCTTTCTCCAACTCCCTGACGGCGCTCCGCCACGCGCCTTCGGCTTCGGCGTGTTTTCCCTGTTGGGAGTATTGGGCAGCCTGTTTAGCAAATTTTTCGAAATCCTCTGCTGCTTGCGCTTGGGCCGCTGCGCCGCACAGCGCGAAAAGGCACACTGCGAGCGTGGCGCCTTGTTTCTGGAACACTTTGCCTCCTCTGACGTTGAAGTACAAGCGCCGACAACGACGTTCTGCTGGTTGCGCGTGGGGTCTGTGCGCCGCCGGAGTTCGCTGTTGTAAAAGGTAAGACGAACGAGGGCGCGTTTTGTTCTGAAAAAAATTCAACGACGGCGAACTGTTAGGCGATAAAGTGTTAGCGTGGCGAGTCGGGTCTGGAACAGCCGCGTGTTCCGTCTTGCACTGATTGCAATAGCGGTTGTTATCGCGGCGGGGGCATGGCTGCTGCACCGTGCAGGGCGCGCCCTGGACGAATCATCGCAAATCGCAGCGGCCGAATCAGCCGTAGAATTTACAACCACGCGTTTGGACCGCGAATTGCCCCAGGTGGAAGCGATCGCGGCGCCGGCGGTCTTTCACGATGCCGCCATCTATCTCGGCAAGCTCTATGTATGCGGGCCGGCCGGACTTATTGAACTCGATTCCAGCGGCGGCGTGCGCGCGCAGTACCGGGCGGGGATTGAGTTACCGGGTCCGCTGGGCGCCATCGCGGCAGGCATTGCCGGCGCTAGCGAATCGGAGCTTTTCATTGCCACCGCGGGAGAAGGGCTAATTGCGTTCAACGGCCGCGAATTTCGGCAGATCCGTCCGGAGGGCGCTCCCTATCGAACGATCACGGCGCTGCTTCCGCTGCCCACGGGACGTATCCTGCTCGGAACGCACAAGAAAGGCGTGCTGGTCTACGACGGCAGGCACATTGCGCCGTTTCACGCGGCGCTCACGGATCTCCCGGTGACCGCACTGGCGGGCGACGACGCCGGCGTATGGGTGGGCACACTGGACCGCGGCGTGCTCCACTGGCGTGCAGGAGAAGTAAATGTGTTCGGGGAGACCGAGGGGCTGCCCGATCCGCAAGTCCTTTCGCTGGCCGTAAAGGGCGACAGCGCGTACGCGGGCACGCCGATGGGAGTGGCGGAATTCACCGGCGGGCGCTTCACGCGGGTGCTGGTCCACGGCGTTTTCGCACAATCCCTGCTGGTGCGCGGCGACGTGCTGGCGATCGGCACGATGAACGAGGGCGTGGTGCAGGTCCCGCTGGGCGGCGGCCTTCCTCGGCCCGGCGCGGCGATGGGCGAACCGCTCCCCGGTAAGATCGAGCGGCTGATCGAAACCGGCGGCGCGATTCTTGCCGTCGCGGACCACGGGCTCTACCGCGTGGATGAGCGGCGCGGCGCCTGGAGCCGCCTGGATGCCGGCGCGCACGCCGTGCTGGCCGACCGCAACATTTCCGCGCTCAGTTTCGATTCCGCCGGACGCCTCTGGGTGGGTTACTTTGACCGCGGCCTCGACATTCTGGAGCCGGGACTCGAACGCGCGACGCACATCGAAGATGACCGCGTCTTCTGTGTGAATCGCATCGTAGAAGACCGCGAGCGCGGCATCATGGCGGTGGCGACGGCGAACGGCCTTGTGCTGTTCGACCGCGCGGGCAGGCAGCGGCAGGCGCTGGGGCGCGCCGAAGGATTAATCGCCGACCAGGTCACCGACGTGATCGTGCGTCCGGGCTGGATGACGGTGGCTACGCCGGCGGGCATCACCTTTCTTGATGCGGCGGGTATGCGGAGCCTGTATGCTTTTCATGGATTGGTGAATAATCACGTATACGCGCTTGCGGCGTCTGGCGGGAGGCTGCTGGCGGGAACGCTCGGCGGGCTTTCCGTGCTCGACGGCGATGTGGTGCGGGCAAACTACACCACGGCGAACTCGGGGCTGCGGCACAACTGGATTACGGCCGTCGCGGCGGTGGACAGCGAGTGGTTCGTGGGCACCTACGGGGCGGGCGTGCTGCGGTTCGACGGTTCGAGCTGGCGCGGATTTGCCGACCTGCCGGCCAATTTCGAAGTGAACGCCAACGCCATCCTGACCACCGAACGCGCGGTGTATGCGGGTTCGCTGGCGGGCGGGCTGTACATCTACGAGCGCGCCTCCGGACGATGGAGAAACATGACAGCCGGGCTCCCTTCGAACAACGTGACCGCGCTTGCGGCGCATAACGGCTACATCTACGCCGGGACCGATAACGGTCTGGTGCGGTTCAGAGAGGCCCTGTGAGACTCGCCGCTGCTCTGTTCCTGTTGCCGGCGCTGGCGTTCGCGGACGCCGGTGTCCTGATCCCTTCCAACCGGCAGCAGCCCGATCCGTCCGTGCTGTCGCTGGAGGAGATGGCGATCGATATACGGATCGATAACGGCGACGCGCGGGTCGCGATCCGGCAGATCTTTGCCAGCCATCACCCGGCGGTGCTCGAAGGCACCTACCTGTTCGCGCTCCCCGGAAACGCGGCGGTTTCCGACTTCGCGGTGTGGGATGATGTCACCCGCATCCCCGGCGTGATCCTGGAGCGGCGGCGCGCCGAGGAGATCTATCAGAACCTGAAGTGGCAGGCGATCGATCCCGGGCTGCTGCAGATGGGCGAGCAGGGCACGCCGCGGGAGGCGGGTCGCACTGCCGTCTTTAGCGCGCGCATTGTGCCCATTCCGGCGTACGGCACCAAGCGGCTGGAACTCGAGTATCACGAGAGGATCCCCGTGGTGGATCTGCGTTCGATGTTTGCCGTGCCGCTGCGGCCCGACGCCTACCAGGCGCAGACGGCAGGCCTGCTGACCATCAACTTCGAGCTGCGCTCGGCCCACCGGATTGCCGAGTTCGCGCCGGTCAGCAAAGCGTACCCGCTGCAAATCACCGCCAACACGCCCAACCTCGTGCGGGCGGCTTTTCAGGGCCGCAACGTTGTCTTTAGCGAGGATTTCGCGGTGCGGTATACGCTCGAGGCCAGCCTCGCGGACCGGTTTCAGGTGCTCGCGCATCGCGAGGCGAACGAGCCGGGATTCTTCGAGGCTTCGGCCCTGATCGCGCCCGGACAGCAGAGCGCCGGCGGCGCCCCGCGCACCGTGGTGGTGCTGTTCGACAATTCGCTCTCCATGCAGTGGGAGAAGCTCGAACGGAATTTTCTGGCGCTCGAAACGCTACTGCGTTCGCTGCGGCCGGAAGACCGGTTCAACCTCCTGCTGTTCAACACCGAAGTGAAGCCGTTCGCCCCGGCGCCGGTTGCGGCGGAGACGGCGTCCGTCGAGAAGGCGCTCGAATTCGTGCGCGCGAGTCTGCTGCGCGGCGGCACCGATCTGGAGAAAGCGCTCGAAGCGGCGCTGGCGCAGTTTTCCAAGGGCGAATCCTACCTGGTGCTTTTGAGCGACGGCAACCCGACGCGCGGCGCGATTCGCACCGCAACACTGGCATCGAGGTATGCGGCGAAGTGGCAGCAGGCGCGGCCGCGGACGTACGTGTTCGCTGTCGGCGACGACGCCAACATGCCGCTGCTGAAAATGCTGGCGCGCAGCGACGGCATTGTCGAGTGGGTGCGCTCCACCGAACCGCCGGAGTTCAAGCTGAATGCCTTTGTTTCCAGGATCGGGCGGCGGCCGATAGAAAACCTTCGGTTTGCCGCCGCGCCGGCATCGAATTTCGACATGGTGTACCCGCTGGAGAGCGGCACCTTCGGCGGCTCCGTGGCGGCGTGGGTCGGGCAATACAAGCAGCCGGGACAGGCAACGTTCACCATTCGCGGCGTGCGCGACGGAAAGCCGCTGGACATCCGCGCGCAGGCGGCGCTGCCTGCGCAGAGCGCCGATCATCCGCACTTGCCGCGCACCTGGGCGCGCGCACGGGTGGACGCGCTGCTCGAAAAAATCGAACGCGAGGGCGAGGATCGCGCTACCATCGACGAGATCATACGGCTGGCGCGGAAATACAAGTTCGTTACGCCCTACACGTCGTTTCTCGCCGCGCCGCGCGCTCTGCTGCGCCCGCGGTTGATCCGTCCGGGAGATCCGGTGCTGCGGGTGAGGACCGATCCCTCGGTGGTGTCTGTGACCGCGCTGTTTCCCTTCGGGCTGGTGAAGGAACTGCGCTATCTGAAGCGCGAGGACATCTGGCAGACGCGGTTTCTCGCGCCCGTGGACATGAACGACGGCACCTATCGCGTGCGGCTGCTGCTCCGCGACCGCTCCGGCCACGTCTACCGCGAATCGAAGACGTTTGTCATCGCGAGCAAGCCTCCGGTGGTGCGCGTGCGGCTGGAAAAGGAACGGTTCCGGCGTGGCGAGACGGTGCGCATCCGCGCCGCTGCTTCCGAGACCACGCGCACGCTGACCGCGCGCATGTACGGCATCGCGCCTGTCAACCTGAGATGGAATGCGCGCGAGAAGACAAATACGGGCGAGTTTGTCGTGCCTGCGCACTTGCCGGCCGGCCGCTACACCATGACGGTAACGGCTGAGGACTTCGCGCACAACATCGGAACCCAGGAGGTGGCCCTTGAAGTGGTTCCGTAGCCGTGTCCTGTTGCCGGCATGCGGCGCGGCTGCCGCGCTGGCCCTCTATGCGGACCTGCCCGCGTGGTTGCAGCACATCCCGGCGCTGCCGGGGCGCGAAGGCGTGTTCTTCCGGACGGAGCCGATGCCGGGCGGGCCCGTGGCGGTGCGGCGTCCTCCGGCGGAAGCGAGGGCCGAGCTGACGAAACTGATCGCGGCCGCGCCAGCCGACGCCGAACTGCACGCGCTGCGGGCGCGGGTATCCGAGGAGCAGCTCGATTTCACCGCGGCGGAGCAGGACTGGCTGCGGTTCGCCGAATTAGCGCCGGATAAGGCCGCGGGACAGCTCGCGCTGGCGGATTTCTACCACCGGCGGCTGCGGCCGGACGATGAACTTCGCGCGCTGGCCGCGGCGGCGGCACAACCCACGCCGCCCCAGGAAAGTCTCCAGCCCGCTTCGCAACAGCGGTCCTGGCGCGCATTTGAGCGCGCGGTGGCGCTTGTCGAGGCGCAGGCGTTGCCTGTGGAAACGGGTCTCACGCAATTCCGTGCGTGGATCGCGCGGTATCCGCAGGAGCGGGCCGCTTACCAGCGGTTCTTCGACTACGCCCTGGCGCACAAACGGTTTGACGCGGCGTCTGAGGTGATCGCCGCGCACCAGAAGGCGTTCCCTGAGGACGCCGTGTTCCCGGTGAGCGCGCGTGCGCGCATCGAAGAGAGCCGGGGATCCGTGGAGCAGGCGCTGGCCGTTTACGATCGCGCGTTCGAGCCGCTGTGGCCGCCCGAGCTGGTCAAGGAATACTTCGGTTTGCTGGAGCGAACACGCAACCTGCGGCGCTTTCTCGAGCGTGCGCGGGCAGCGCTTGCGGCGAATCCGAACGACCTCAACGCCGCGGTCCGCATTTTCTATTACTACCAGCAGCAGGGCAATCTGCCGGCGGCGCAGCGGACGCTCGTCGAGTTCCGCTCGCGCAGGCAGGCGCGGCAGGCTGCATTGACCGCCGAGGAGCTCTGGATACTGGCGCGGCTGTTTGAAGCCACGCAGCAGTACGAGGAGGCGGTCCGCAATTACTACGACCTGTACACGCTGGCCGGCAGCGGCGCGGATGCCGAGCGCGCGCTGGCGGGGATCATCCGCGTCCTGTTCACCGCCCCAGAGCAGCCCATACGGTTCGGCGCGGGCGACCTCTCGTTCTACAAAGACGTCGCCACGATGGACCCGCACCCCGGGTTTCTCAACGGCATCCTGTCGCTCCTGCTGAACTCGACGCATCCGCAGAGCCAGTTTGCGGAGGAGAACCGCGCCTCGGCAGCCTACTTCCACCGCGTGCGCGCGGCCGAACTGCTGGAGCTGTTCGATTCGCGCTTTCCCAACTCCACGCAGCGCCCGGCGCTGCTCTACCAGCTTGTCTCGGCGTACGCCACCTACGGCGACAGCGACGGCGTGATCCGCGCAGCGCGGCGGTTCCTGGCCGCGTTCCCTCAAGCCTCGCAGCGGACCGCGGTGGCGCTGCTCATGGCCGACGCCTTCGCGCGCAAGAACGACGAGCAGCAGGAGTTCGCCGTATATGACTCCCTGCTCAAGGAACTGGCCGCGCAAGCTCAAGGCGCGCCCCTGCGCGAGCCCGACTATCAGAAGGTGCTCAACCGCTACATCGCGCGGCTGGTATCGCTCAAGCGCCCGCTCGACGCGCTGCGCGTCCTGCGGCAGGAAATCGACCGCAATCCGAACGACGAGGGCCTGTATGAGCGGTTGGCGGCGTTTCTGCAACAGAACCGGCTGGATGCGGAGGTGGAACAGGTCTACCGGCGCGCGATCCAGCAATTCGGCGGGACGTCGTGGTACGACAGGCTGGCGCGCTGGTATCTGCGGCAAAAGCAGACGGCGGCATTCCAGCAGCTCACGCGCGAGGTGGTGGACATTTTTTCCGGCACGGACCTCGAACGCTACTTCCGCCAGGTGGTCAGTCCGGGGGCGGTCGGCGCAGGGATGTATCTGCAGGTGAACCTCTATGCCCACCAGCGCTTCCCGAACAACCTCGTGTTCGTGAACAACCTGCTTGGCGCTTACACCGCCCGCGGCACTGCGGATCCGGCCGCCTGGCAGCGGCTGCTGCGCCGCTACTGGTATTTCGACGACGGCTTGCGCGCCACGTTCTTCCGCTTCCTGGCCGGATCGCAGCAGCTCGATGCCGAGCTGAACGAGGCCCGCAACGCCGGGCCGGGCAACCTGGCCGCGGTGCGGTTCGTCGCCGAAGCGGAAGCCTGGCGCTCGCACTTCGAGCAGGCCGCGCCGGGATTCGACGCGCTCGCGGCGCAGCATCCGGCGGACGCAGGAATCGCCCAGCGCGCGGCGGCGCTCAACCGGTCGCTCGCGGCGTTCGATCCGCAATGTGCGGCGCGAGCCGTCGCGATCGAAGAGAAGCTGCACCAGTTCGCGCCGCGCGATAGCACCACGCTCACCAGAATCGGAGAGACCTATGCCGACCGCGAGCTGTTCGACAGCGCCCGGCCATACTGGAACCGCATCGCCGCCATCGAGCCCGGTAAGCCCGACGGGTACCTGGAAGCGGCCACGACTTTCTGGGATTACTTCCTGTACGACGACGCGCTGCGGCTGATTGAAGAGGGCCGCGCCAGGCTCAACAACCCTTCGCTTTTTGCCTACGAAGCGGGCGCGATCTACGAGAACAAGCGCGACTACGCGCGGGCGGTGGCAGAGTACATGAAGGGCGCCGCGCCGGGCTCGTCCGCGCGAGCGCGGCTCATACAGCTTTCGCGCCGGCCCGCGCAGCAGGCCCTGGTCGAAAAGCTCACCATCCAGCGGGCTTCTGGAACCAACCCGGACCCGGCCGCCGTAGCACTGCGCACGGCGGTGCTCGAAGCGCAGAACCGGCGCGACGACCTGCGGCGGTTCCTCATCGATGTGGCGGGGCGCACCTCGTCCATGGAGTTGCTGGAGACCAT
Source organism: Acidobacteriota bacterium (assembly GCA_029776225.1). GTDB lineage: Bacteria > Acidobacteriota > Terriglobia > Bryobacterales > Bryobacteraceae > Fen-330. The sequence continues at coordinate 66,114 of JAKOTR010000032.1, forward strand.
TCGCAACACCGCGAGCAGGGCGGGGCTGGACGAGGCGGAGGAACGCGCGCTCGAGCGCCAGATCGCGGTGACAGGGGATCCCATCGAGCGCATGCGGCTGCGCCTCGCCCTGATGCGCTTCTATGAGGGGCGCCGTGACGTGCAGCGCGCGCGCCGAGCTGTCGAGGAGCTCTACAGACAACACCCGGAGATCCGCGGCGTCGTTCGCGCGACGGTGGATTTCTACTGGCGCAACAACATGCAGCGGCAGGCCATCGCCGTGCTGCGGCGCGCCATCGCCTCAGCCGCCGCTCCGCTGAAACAGCAGTTCACACTCGAAGCGGCGAGGAAGTCAACCGAGAGCGGCGACATTCAGGGCGCGCGCCAGTTGCTCGACACACTGCTCAAAGCCGAACCCCACAACCCAACCTATCTCGCGGCCATGGCGGAGACTTACGCGCGGCAGGGCGACGACCGAGGGCTGCGCGACTTTTACACGCGCAAAATCGCCGAGATCAAGGACCAGAATCTGCGGACCACGCTGCGGCGCGGGCTAATTCCCGTGCTCACGCGGCAGAAGGACTACGTCGCCGCCATCGATCAGTACATCGAGATCATCAAGGCGTTTCCGGAAGACGAGGGCGTTGTGCGCGAGGCCGCCTCCTACGCCTCCGCGCATGGTTGCGAGGAACGGCTCCGCGGCTATTTTGCGAAGGCCGTGGCCGATTATCCCAGAGATTACCGCTGGCCGATGGTCCTGGCCCGCCTGAACACGTTCTTCGAAGACATTCCGGCGGCCATCACCGCATACGGGCAGGCCACCGCGATCCGCCCGGACCGCGTGGACCTGCACATCGCGCGCGCCTCGCTCCAGGAGCGCCTCATGCGGTTCGACGACGCGCTGGCCAGTTACCAAAAAATCTACGAGCTGACCTACCGCGATCCGCAATGGATGCGCAAGTCCGCCGAGGTGTATGCCCGGCGCGGGCAGGCGGATGCGGCGGTGAAAGCGCTGCGCGAAGCTTTCATCGAGGGCCGCCCGGAACGCCCCGAGCCGTTCTTCGAAGTCGCGCGCATTCTGGATTCGTGGAACCTGCTCGATGCCGCGCGCCGTTTCGCCGAGCGCGGGGTGGAGCTTGCCGGGGTGAACCTGCTCGCGGATCGCGATTACATTCCCGGAGCTCAGACGTACGCGCGAGTGATGACGAGACTCCGCGCTCATGAAGAAGCCTACGCCCGCCTTGAAAAGCTGGCCGTGGATGACGCCACGCGCGGCGTGCTCGATTGGGTGCTTGCCGACATGTCCTCCGCGGTGAGCATCTACTTCACTCCCGAGGAGAAGGCATCGTTTGAAGCTTTTCTGAGCCGGCAAACGCCTTCTCCATCGCTCATCACAATCGCGGGACGCGCGGGCCTGCACGACTTCGAGGCACGGCGCCTCTTCGAGCAGATGATGGCGCGCCCCGGGAAGGCACGCGAGGAGGAGCAGCACTTATCCTGGCTCCAAGAGCGCCGCATGGAGTTCGGCGACCTTGCCCAAAAGCTGCTGGCTTACTGGAAGGCGCATCCGCCCGCGCAGGACCGCGACCGGTTGCTCATCGATGCGGCGGAGGCATACCGCCTGGCGGGGGACGAGAAGGGTGAGTTGTCCGCGCTGGCGCTCAAGCAGCGCAGTTCGGCATTGACGGGCGACCCGCTCCAGCGTTACCTCGAGCTGCTGCTGCGGCACGACCCGCAGAGATTGGTCGCGCTGGCCGGAGCGGCCACCGAACTGGAGCGCAATGCGGCGGCGAACGCGGCAATGGCGAGCGGCGATCCGGCTCTGGCGCTGCGCGCGGTGGCGGCGCGCGGAAACGGAATGCCCCCGGTCTGGACCAGCGCCTACACCGCGCTTGCCGGACTCTACTACGCGGGCACAGGTCCCTCGGTGGAGGACGCTTTCCGCGACGCGCTCGGAGCGGGCACACTCGGCGACCGGCTCGGCAAGCCGGTGGACCGCACGCGGCAGCTCGCCGGCAGCATCTGGTTCTACTACGGAACCGCGTACGGCGCTTATCGTGCGGCGAAGAAGACCGGCGATCCCGAAGACTACCTCCCGGCGCTGCTAGAGGGCTCGCCCGCCAGTGCGAACGCCTACGTCACGCTGGCGGATTACTACCGCGAAACCGGCCAGCCCGGCCGCGCGCTGGCCGATTACGCCCGCGCCGTTGAACTCGATCCGAACCGCGGCGACATCGAAGCCCGCATGGCCGAAGTGCTCTGGGATGAGGGAAGGCGCGACGAAGCCATCGCGCACTGGAAAGCGGCGTTCGCTGCATTTCGCAGGCTGCTGGACGGCCGCATACCGGAAACATTCTGGGGCGTTGTCGAACGCCTTCTCCAGAGCGTTGGCCGGCGGAAACTGCTGCCGCAGGTGCGCCAGGAGGCCGATGCCGTGCTGCGCACCTATATCCGGCGAAACGGAGGCTACCGCTCCGAACCGCTGTTGCGCGCGGCATACGACGCCGGCGGCATCGACTGGGTCATCGATCTTGTTCGCGCCGCGGAGCAGCCGCTCCCGATCTACACATCGATCATCGACGCCCGGTGGCTGCCGGAAGCGGCGCGCGAGCAGGTCTATCGCCAGATCCTCGATGCGGCCGCCGCGCAGGCGGCGCAGGCCACCGCGGATTACCAGTACCGGCAGGAGGAGTTGCGGGAGTGGCGCTTCCGCTGGATCGGCTACCTCGTCGACACAAAGCAGGCCGCCCGTGCGCAAACCGAACTCGAAGCCCTGCCGGAAGACATGCGCGGGGACTACAGGGCGCAGTTGCTCGAAATCCGCATCGCGGCCCAACGGGGTACGCTGGCGGCGCTCATCGAGCGCTACGGCCGCGAGCCCGACACAGCGCCGACCTTCGATCTGTTGCGCAATACCGCGGCGCGGCTCAGGGAAAACGGCGACGACGCCGGCGCACGCCGCGTGCTCGAATTCGCGTACACGCGCGAACTGGATGAGCGCAATTTCAGTTCCGCGAACTTCCTGGGGCTGGCGGAGTTGCGGCTTGAAACCGGCGACACGGCGGCAGCCGTTGCTCTTCTGCGCCGCATGACGCTGGTGGCCGGCGAGCCGTTCGAAAACCTTGTGCCGGCGGCGGACCTGTTGATTAAGTATGGCCATACAACCGAGGCGAGGCAGTTTCTCTCCGAGCGCGTGAAGGCGGTCCCGTGGGACTTCGCCGCGCGGGTAAAGCTGGGAGACGCTGCCGTGGCGGCCGCGCCGGAAGCCCCGTACGCGCTGCGCGCACAGGCGGCGTTGCTGAAGCCCGCGGGGAAAACGGGCAGCGCGGAGCTCGACCTGCTCGCATCGGGCGCGATCACGCCGGCGGCGGCCGAACAGCCGTTCTTCTACCACGCTCGCATTGAGGCCGCCCGGACAACTTCCGATGCGGCCGTGCGCATCCGCCTGCTGAGGGGCGCGCTTGCCATTGATCCGAACGCGAACGATGCGCGGCTGGCCCTCTTCCGCGCCGCGCTCGCCGGCGGCGAATACCAGACCGCGCTATCCTCCATGGAACCGATGCTCATTACCGTGCGCTCGCTGTTGAGCCGGCCCGATCCGGGTGAGGGACCCGCTCCGCCCCATCTCTCCGGGATGTTTCTGGCTGAAACCGGGCTCGGCGCGCGCGAGCGCGGCGCGCTGGCCGAGGGACTCGGCCTTGCGTCGGAGAAGGTGGGGCGCCCAGGCGCGGCAATCGTTTTCTACCGGATCGCGCTGGCGCTCGAACCCACGCAGGGCGCACGCGACGCGCTCGACCGCCTGCGCGCGGAACAGGACCGCCGGGCGCGGGACGCGCAGCGCAGGCCGGTAATTTCAGAGGGGCTCGAGCAGGAGCGGCTGGTCCGCCCCCGTCTGAATGGAGGCTCGCAATGAAACGGCGCATTGCACTCCCGCTCGCGTTGGTGGTGGGCGCTGTCTGGGCGCTGGTTCAAGCGCCGGCGCCGCGCAGCCTCGCCGGGTATGTTCCCGCCGGGCCGCTGCTGGTTCTTGAAGCCCGGGATTTCGCCGCGCTCCTTCGCGACTGGAACGGCTCCGCGGAAAAGAAGCTGTGGCTCGCCAGCGCCAATTTCGAGGTGTTCTCGCGCTCGCGGCTGTATCAGCGGCTCGCGGAGGCTCATAAGGAATTCGCCGCGGCGGCCGGGTTCCCTCCGGACATGTCTCTGCTCGACTCGGCGGCGGGCGACGAGTCCGTGCTGGCGCTTTACGACATCGGCAAACTGGAATTCCTCTACATCACCAGGCTGCCCTCGGCGCGGGCCATCGAAACCATGCTCTGGCGCACGCGCGGCAACTACGAGACTCGCCAGGCGGCGGGCGTCGATTACTTCGTGCGAGTGGACCCGGTTTCCCGCCGCGTTGCGGCTTTCGCAGCGACGAACGATTACCTGCTCATCGCCACGCGCGAGGACCTGATCCCCGCGGCGCTCAATCTGCTTGCGGGCTCGGGCGGCAGCGCCGTCACGAGCGAGGAATGGTATGCCGCCCCGGTGCGCGCCGCCAGACAGCGCGGCGAACTGCGGCTGGTGATGAACCTGGCCGCGCTGGTTCGCAGCCCATACTTCCGTTCGTACTGGGTGCAGCGGAACACGTCCGTCGTAAGTCAGTTCCATGCGGGCATCGCCGACGTTTTTCGCTCGCCCGCCGAAATTCGCGAAGAGCGCGTGCTGCTGCGGTTCGGGCAGGCGCCTCCAGCCGTGCGGAGCGCGGTGATGGGGCAGGCGCTGCAGATGGTTCCCGACGATGCCGGGCTGTTCCGCGCGTGGGCCAACCCCACGCCGGAGGCCGCGCTCGAGGTGCTGGTGGCGCGGGTGCTCGATCCCCAGCCTGGACCCGAGCGGCCTTCCGAGATCGCCCCAACAGCCCCTGTGGCCAGCGTTGCCGGGACCGAGGAGGACCTGGAAACCCGCATCGACGAGCCGCCTCTCGCAAGGACCGGAGGCAGATTCGATTCCGCGCCGTTACGCAAACTGTTCGAAGCCGCCGGGCTCCAGGCAATGATGGAAACCGGAGCGACTCGCGTACTGCCCGAGGGAGTGTTCGTCAATATCGATTCCGCCGTCGCGCTGATCGCATCCTCGGATTGGGACGCCGGCGCAGTACGCAACGCGCTGAGCACCGCGGCGGAAACGGGTCCCCTGGGACGGATTGCGTTTGAGACCAGCGGGCGCGTGCTTGTCATCGGCAACTCGGCGGAGCTTGTGAAGAAGGTGGCCACGCGCGCCGCCGGACCCGCGCCGAACAGTGGAGCCGCGTACGCCGCGGCGTTCAATGCCGCCGTTGAGCGCCCCAACTTCGAGAGGCTGACGACTCTGATTGACAGCGTGTCGAGCCGCGAACCGCGCGGGCCGGAGCGCCAGCCGCGATTCTTCTCGGAAAACATCGCCAGCCTGGGCCGGACGCTGGGGCGCGTGCAATCCATGGCAGTCGTGCGCGAGGACGCGGGCAACACGGTGACGGAAACCGTCACCTACCGCCTGGGGCAGCCATGAAGTTCGCCCTGCTGATTCTCGCGGCGGCGACGCTCTACGAGCAGTCGGTGGCACGGCTGCTCGGCGAGCGCTTCTCCGAACCCCACATCTCCCACCTGTTTGTGAAAGCGTCCACCGGCGAAATCTTAGGGGAGCGCTGGCCGGACGCGTCGCGGCCGGTAGCGCCCGGTTCGCTGGTAAAAGTCTTTACCGCGCTGGCTTACGGCGAAACGCACGGAAACCGGTTTCCGGAGTTGGCGTGCGGCAAAGACTCGGGGTGCTGGCTGCCGCGCGGGCACGGAAAAGTCGGGATCGTGGAAGCCGTGGCGCACTCTTGCAATGCTTACTTCCGCGTCCTGGCGAAAGGCGTGAGCGTGGAGGACGTGGCCGCGGCGGCGCGGCGATATGGCGTCGAACCGCCGCCCGCGGACGCTCCGGCCGAAGCGCTGGTGGGAATCGGCTCGGCGTGGAAGGTCACGCCGGTTTCGCTCGTCCGCGCCTACTGCCGGATGGCGTCGGACCCCTCGGCGGCGGTCCTGGTGCGCGGGCTGGCGCTCTCAGCGGTCTCGGGCACCGGCATCGGCGCGGGGTCCGGCCTGGTGAAAACGGGCACCGCTCCCTGCGTTCACCAACCGCGCGCCCCGGGAGATGGTTTCGCGATTCTCCTGTATCCCGCCGCGTCGCCTAAGTACGTGTTGCTAGTCAGAGTGCACGGGACTACCGGCGCTCGCGCCGCTGAAATTGCGGCGGCAGGACTGCCCCAATGATGCTCCTCGCCGCGATCATCGTTCGGATCGGCGTGCTTGGGCTGTTCGCGCCCGATACTTTGGTGGTGCGCCCTGCTCCCGGCTGCGCGTTGGTTGTGGAACAGAACGGGCAGCGGACGGTACTCGAAGGCGGGCAGTCGATCGTCGCGCGGGGGGCGCTCCGCGCCTGGCCGCGGGGCGGCTGCGATTTCATTCTGGCCGTACCCGGGAAAATCGAACGGCGCTATCGCGGGGACCTCGAAATCAGGCAGAGCGGCGGCGTGCTGTCGGCGGTCATTTCGATGGATCTCGAAACCGCGGTGGCGTCGGCGGTGGCAGCCGAGAGTCCGCCCGGCGCTCCTTTGACCGCGCTGATGGCGCAGGCAGTTACCACGCGCTCGTACTATATCGCCGCGCGCGGCCGCCACGAGGGTTTCGATTTCTGCGATACGACGCACTGCCAGTTCCTGCGCTCGCCGCCGGAGCCGGATTCGCCCGCCGCCGTTGCCGCCCGTCGCACCCGAGGGTTGGTGCTCACCTGGAGGGGCGCTCCGATTCCGGCGCTGTTTTCGGCAAGCTGCGGCGGCCGGACGCGCGCGCTTGCCAATCCGGGCGTGGATGAATACCCCTACTACGAAGTCGAGTGCCCTTACTGCCGCCGCGGGCCGCGCGTCTCCTGTTCCTATTGCGATCCAGGGGCCGCAGGCGCCGGGCACGGTTTCGGCCTGTGCCAGACCGGCGCGAAGGGCATGGCCGCTGCCGGAGCGACCCTCCTCGAAATCCTCGGGCGTTACTTTCCCAACGCCCAACTCGGCAGCCCGCTGCCCTGAAATCGTGCAATTTCTCCCTGTTATGGTCAGAATTTCCTAGTTAACTGTGCGCTATTCAGGCTTGTTTGTATGAATTGCGGGTTGGCACGGAGCTTGCATAGCGCGGGAGCGGTGAAGCTCATGCGCAAAGCGTTCCTGGTCCTGCTGGCGCCGCTTTTTCTCTCTCTTCTCGGATGCTCGAAAGCTCCGCCGGTCGAGGAGCAACCGGCCGCGGCGGAACCTGCCGCCGTGGAGACTCCGGAGGCCCCGCCGCCGCCCGTGGAGCGCTACGCCGTGATTCCGGCTGGAACCGCCGTCCGCGTCCGGCTTGACCAGACTCTCGACACCGCACGCAACAGCAGCGGCGACCGGTTCGAAGCCACGCTCGCTTCGCCGGTGACCGTCGACGGCGAAGTCGTGATCCCCGCCGGCACGACGTTCAACGGCCACGTGACGACATCCCAGCAGTCCGGACGGCTGAAGGGCCGCGCGTATCTCGGCGTCACGCTGGACTCATTCGTGTTGAACGGCGAGACGTATCGCCTCTCCACAGGCACACACACGCGGGCCAGCCAGGCTCACAAGAAACGGAACACCGCCCTGATCGGCGGAGGCGCGGCCGCCGGCGCGCTTATCGGAGCGCTTGCGGGCGGCGGTAAGGGCGCGGCTATCGGCGCTGGAGCCGGCGCCGCCGCGGGAACTGCAGGCGCGGCCGCAACGGGCAAGCTGAACGTGCGCTTGCCCGCCGAAACCGCACTCACTTTCCGTCTCAAGGCTCCGGTGCGCGTGAGGGTGCAGTAGCCCTAGACCGCCTGTTCGTCGGCCGAGGGCCCGTACAGCGGCGGCACAGGGACGTCATTCAGCCGCAGGTACATCGCCAGTTGCGCGCGGTGGTGGATGCCGTGGTTCATCACGAGAGTGCGCAGCACGCCGATTCTGGGCATGGCAAGCACCACCTTCTCGCCCGAACGCAGCGACCAGGTCTCATGCATCCGTTCGTCGGCCGCCCCGGCAATGGCCGCGCGGGCGCAAGCCGTGTACTTATCGAACCGCTCCAGCAGCTCCGCCGTGGTCTTGGCCTCCGGGTTCTCGACCGGCTCCGCCAGATCGAAGAAATCCTTTTCCATTATCACGACGGCCCAGTACGGCACCGTCGCCACGTGAGTTGCCAGCGCCCCCATGGTGAACGATTTGGGATGCGGTTTCCAGCCGAACTTGTCCTCGGGCAGCCGCTCCAGCACCTTTCGCGTGTTGGCCATCTCTTGATCGAATTCGGGCAACAATAAATCGGCTATCGGCATGATTTCCTCCGCTACTCGATTCTACGCGACTAATTCGCGTTGTGGGTGTAACATCGACCGCTGGGAAGCAAGACTTTAGGCCCGCTAAAATTCCCGTCCTTCCAATCCGGCGATGGCCTTTCTTACTTCGGGCGGCACGGGCACGGGCCTCTTAGCCTGGTAGTCCAGCACGACGATCGTGGAATCGGCTTCCGCGGCCACCGCGTTCAGAGCTTCGCTGACGATCGTATGCTCCATCTGGAAGCTCGTGTTGCCGATGCGGGTGACGCGGGCGCCGATGTGAACCGTATCGGGGAAATGGATGGGGCGGCGGTAGTCGCAACTGAGGTTTGCGATAATCGGCCCGATTCCGGCAAGCGGGAAAGCCGGCCAGAGCCCGACCCGCATCAAGTACTCGACGCGCGCCGTCTCGCACCATCGCAAGTGCACCGTGTTGTTCACGTGGTTAAAAGCGTCCAGGTCTCCCCAGATGACCGGAACCCGGACCACAACGGGATACCCGCGCAAAGCTTCGTGACAGCCGCTCATAATTGAAAAATTCATATTCGCGCGGCGCGGCGGAGAACGTCAACAAGCGTTTGTGTTTTCACCGGCTCTACACTGGGAACCATGAGAGTTGCAGGCATTATGAGCGGAACGTCGCTGGATGGCATCGACGTGGCGATCGTCGATATCCGCGGTCTCCGGCGCATCTCGACCGTGGCGTTCCACTCCGTTCCGTATCCCAAGCCGGTTCGCGACGCGCTGCTCGGAGTCTCCAACGCCAACACGCACACCTCCGCCATCTCCCGGCTGAACTTCGCGCTGGGCGAACTCTACGCGCGCGCCGTGCTGGAAACTTGCAGGCGAAAGGGGGTTCCGCTCGAAAGCCTGGAGCTCATCGGCTGCCACGGCCAGACCATCTACCATGAAGGCGAGCCGGCGCCGTTTCTGGGCATGGCCGTTGCCAACACCATGCAGATCGGCGAGGCGGCCGTGATTGCCGAACGCACCGGCGTCCCGGTGATTTCCGATTTCCGGCCGCGCGACATTGCCGCGGGCGGGCGCGGAGCGCCGCTGGTCCCCTATGTCGATTACCTGCTCTACCGGAGCCGCAGCCGCGGCCGTGTGGCGCTCAATATCGGCGGAATCGCCAACATCACCGCGATCCCGCCGCAGGCGCAGCCCGAGGACGTTATCGCGTTCGACACCGGTCCGGGCAACATGGTCATCGACGCGCTGGTTTCCCGCTACACCGGCGGGAAGCTCAGCTTTGACCGCGGCGGGCGCATCGCGCGGCAGGGATCCATCGATCGCAGACTGCTCGGCCGGCTGCTGCGTCAGCCGTATTACAGCGCCGCCCCGCCGAAGTCCGCGGGACGCGAGCAGTTCGGCGCGGCGTTCGTGGAACGGCTGCTGGCGACAGGCCTGCCGCTCCCCACGCTGATCGCCACCGCAACCGCGCTCACCGCCGTCTCGATTGCCGAAGGGATCGAACGCTTTGTGCGCCCGCGTATGCCGGTCGACGAGTTGATCGTCTCCGGGGGCGGGGCGCACAATCCAACTCTCATGGCGCATCTTGCGGCGTTTCTGCCGGGAGCGGCTCTGGCCCGGTCCTCGGATTTCGGAATCGATGTGGATGCCAAGGAGGCCATCGCCTTCGCCGTGCTTGCGTACGAGACCTGGCGCGGGCGCCCCGCGAACCTGCCCAGCGCGACCGGAGCGCGGCACCCCGTGATACTGGGAAAGCTGACTCCCCAGCCCCGCAGGCGAGGCACATAGCCTTGCCTGAAACGCGCCCATACGCCCTACCGTCGGCAGAAATAGGAAGAATTGCGCGGCGATGTGCCGCTCCGGGCCGGGAACAATTTTCTTTCGGACGGCGTACTGAATAGGGGAGGACAAAGGATGTATTGCACAAGGTGCGGGCACCAGATGAGGGAAGGCGACATCTTCTGCGCCAGGTGTGGTCTGTCCACGGATCCGGCTTACAGGCGCGCCACGCCGTCAACGCTGAGCCGGCCGATGTATGACAAAAAAATCGCCGGCGTGTGCGCCGGCTTTGCCCACTACTTCGGTGTTGATGTCACGCTGATGCGTATTCTCTGGCTCGCGGCCCTGATCCTCACCGGAGGCTTGCTGCTGCTGGTTTATATCGCCGCGTGGATTCTGATGCCAAGACAAGAAGCACCCCCCGCCCCGCGGCAGGCTGAGCCGGGCCCTGAAACCTCTCGCGCCTGAGCTTCACAGCCAGTACTGCCATTTCCCGGCCAGAAGAACGTAAGCCGCGAGCACCCCGTTTGTCACCGCATGGGCAAGGATGCAATCGGCGAGGCTGCGCGTGCGGATCATCCAATAGTTGTAGGCGATTCCCGCTGCAAGACCCACGTCCCAGAAAGCGCCATGCTCGGAGGCGAACAGGAGCGCCGTTACCCAGAATGCCATTGGGCGGTAGGTCCCCAGCGGCACCTTCTCGAAATGCGGAGCAATCAACCAGCGCACCAGCCACGCCCGCCAGAACAGCTCTTCCACAACGGGCACCAGCAGCACCGAGCCGCACACGCGAGACAGCACATAGAGCAGCGAGCCGCCCTGGACCGCCGAGTTCGGTTCACCGCTAAGGAAATTGGTAAATAGCCAATGAGAGCGGTATTCCGGCCACAGCAGGTCAACGCCGATCCAAACCACGAACACGCCCAGCCCCACCAGCACGCTCGCCACCGGCGCCGACGGTTTCAACCGCACCAGCCTGCGCGAGCACACCAGCAGCACCACGGCCACTACAACCGTTCGCAGAGGGTAGGCGTAGAGGGGACTGAGCTTAAGCGCGTGGCCCACGCCCAGCAGGGCCATCAGCACGGCGAACGGCGCTACATAGCGCCACGATTTCTCGTACTGTTGCACGATGGATCTATCGGCGGCTCAGCCTAATTTGTCCATCAGCTCTTTGATCTTCGCCGCTTCGGCCGGCGAGGGCTTCAATTGCAGCGCCGCCTGAAGTTCTTTCCGCGCCTGGGCCTTATCGCCCTTCGTGTATAGCGCCATGCCCAGGTGATAGCGGAACGTGGATACGTCCGGCTTCCTCGTCACAAGGTCGCGGAAGATCGCGATCGCGTTGTCATTGAGTCCCTTTTTGATATAGATCCATCCCAGCGTGTCGGCAACGTTCAGGTCGGTGGGCAGCCTCTGCCGGGCGCGCTCGGCCATGGCCAGCGCCTGATCCAGATCGCCTCCGGCTTCCGCGATCAGGTAGGCGAGGTTATTGAGTGCTACCGGGTTATCGGGCTGAATCCTTAAGACCTGCTCGTAAACCGACCGGGCATCTTCGTACTGCCCGGCGCTGTCCAGCAGCAGCGCAAGCTGAAGCGCGGGCTGGGCATCGCTGGGAAGCAGTTCTTTGGCTCTCCGGAACGCATCCATGGCGGACTTGGTGTCCCCCATCACGCGATACGTCTCGCCGAGCCGCAGGTACACGCCCCCGTCGTTTGGCTGTTGCTTGAGTATCTCCTGGTAGTTCCTGACCGCTTGATCGTATCGCTTGGCGCGATAGGCAAGGTTGCCGAGCGCGAGCTGGATCTGCGCCGTGCCGGGCCGCCTGGCCAGTTCCTTTTCCAGAAGCTGCATCGCCCTGTCGTAGTTCCCCTGCCCGGCGTAGGTTTCACTCAACCCCATCAGCCCGCGCAGGTCGTCGCGATCGGCCTCGTAGAGCTTGGTGAAAATCTTCTCGGCTTCCGAGTATCGCCTGTCGGCGAGATTGAGCATCCCAAGCTGTATCAGCGCCTCCCGTGACTCGGGAGCCATTTTCAAGGTGGCCTCGAGTTCCTGGCGGGCCTGGTCCCGGTTGCCCACGGCGGCCAGAGCGCTGCTTCGGATCAGCCGGGCTCCGATATTGCCCGGTTCCAGCTTCAACACTTCATCGGCGTTCTGGATCGCCGCGCCGAAGTCTCTGCGGTGAGTGGCCAGCGTAGCCAGCGCCAGCTTCGGCGCGACGTAGTCGGGCCTCAGCCGCGCGGCTTCCTGGAACTGCACTTTGGCCTGCTCCAGGTCACCCTTGGCGACCAGCGCACGTCCCAGGTTGAACCGCACCACCGGGTTGGACGGCGAGCGAGTCACCACCTGTTGAAGGTCGTTCACCGCCGCCTGGACCTGTTTCGGATCGCCGCCGTGTACCAGCAGGGCCGCGCGCATCGCCTGCGCCTGGTCGTCCTTCGGAGATTTCTGCAGAACCTCCTCCAGGATCCGGATGGCTTCCGCGTCCTTGCCCTGCAGAGCAAGCACGCCGGCGACGTTCTTCATGTACTCGTTCTTCTGGTCCGGTTCGGCAGCCGCGCCTTCCTGGAACACGCGAATCGCGTTGTCATAGTCGCGGATGGCGCGGTAGAAAGTTCCGGCCTTCTTGTAGCCGTCGGGGAACTCCTTGGAGGCCAGCCTGTCGAGCGCGCTTTTCATCTCCGGCTGCCGCTTCACGGAGTAGTAATGGCCGGCGAGCTGGCGCAGGTAGTCGCCCTCTTTCGGATTGTTAGCCACCTTCAGCTTGAGGATCTGTTCGGCCTCGTCGACCCGGTTGGCGCGCATCGCGTGGAGATAGAGCAGGTCGTATATGGCCCCGAACGTCTTATCCTTCGCGATCATCTCCCGGCCGAGCCTCTCGGCTTCGGCGGTCTGGCCCGCGGCGTACAAAGCCTGCGCCAGCGGAAGCACGATTTCGGGCTTATACGGAGAGATCTCGTGGGCCTCCCGGAAAGAGGCGATCGCTTCGGGCAACTGTTTGCGCGTCAGCTCCAGGTATCCTTTCAGGCGCAAGCCGCGCGCCGACTTGCCTTCCAGCTTCAGCAGGTCGTCGGCCAGCTCTTCGATCAGTGGCGCCAGCGTTTCCCGCTCGCGCGACGGAGTATTCGGGCTGAGGTAACTGAGCAGGTAGATTTCCGCCAGTTCGACCCGGGGTTCGATGGCGGCCGGATTCGTGTCGATCGCCCGCCGGAAGTCGCGCGCCGCGTCCTGATAGCGCTGCATCCGCAACTCGGCCAGGCCCACCCGGTAGTAGGCCTCGCTGTACCGGGGATCCTTCTTCAAAGCATTCCGGTACATGATGTAGGCTTCTTTGTACTTGCCGTTTTCAAAGTACCGGTTGCCGTTCTGCAGATACTTAACCTTGACAACGTTCGGATCGCGGCTGCACGATAGGGCCGTCACAGCCAGCGAAAAAGCCAGCAGATACGAGCACAGCCTTACGTGGTTCCACATGATCGATTCCCATGTCATCACAATTCGGTCCAGGTCTGCAATGGAAAACGGCTAGCCGGACAACTGCAGCGTAATAGTACGAAATGGCTGGTTTTGCACCCACTTACCTCAGAGCAGCCAGCAGTTCGCCGGTCTGCTTGAGCAGCGCCAGCCTGGCCTTGGCCAGGTTCGCCCGGGCATCGTAAAACGCGATCCATTTGTCGGTTTCCAGGACTCTGGCTTCTTCCACCTCGCGCAGCGGCGCGCGGCCCTCCTGCATCTGAGCCAGCAGAATGGAAACCTGATCCCGGGCGACCTCGAGATCGGCGCGGGCGATATCGAGCGCGGTCTGCGCCAGTTGCACCTCTTCATATGCCCGCCGCGCGTCGGCCTCGATCCGCTGGCGCGTGGTGCGGAACTGGGTCCTCAACTGGGCGGCTTCCGCCTCCGCCTGCGCCACCGCTGCGCTGGAGGCAGGCCCCTTCAAGAGCGGCAGGACCACGGACACTCCGAGCTGGCCGTTGTTCCGCTGGAACTTGCGGAAGAACTCGTCATAGTTATTGAACCGGGCCAACAGGGCGTACTGCGCCACGAGGTCGAGCTGAGGCAGCCAGGCCGCGCGTTCGGCTTTTATGTCGAACCCCTTGGCCGCCAGCCGCGCTTGAAGCGCCTTCAGCTCCCGGTTCTCGGCCAGGGCCGCTTTCACCGCCTCGTCGGCCGAGTCGGGAATCGGGAGATTAATGGCGTCCGTCTCGGCATCCACCGGCCGTACTTCATCCTCCGGGTCCAGTCCGAGCACCGCAGCCAGGGCGCTCTGCGCGCTGCGCAGATTCGCCTGGATCACCTGCTCCCGGTAGCGCGCCCGCGCCAGATTCAGCTCGGCGCGGCGCAATACGATCGGCAAGTCCCTGCCCTCGCCGACGCGCGCGCGAACCATCTCCAGCACCGCTTCCAGCGACTTCGCCTCGGGAGCGATCACGGCCGCCATCTGCGCGGCCCTCTGCGCGTCCACGTACAGCTCGGCGGTCCGGTAAGCCACTTCGCTCCGCTTGGCGGCGGCGTCGTAAGCGGCGCCCCGCTGGTTCTCTCTGGCGGCCGCGAGGCGGAAACTGAGCGGCCTGTTAAACACGGACGCGATTGCCCTGGCCTGGATAATCGAAGGGGTTGCGCCTTCGATGCTCATCGGGAACCCGCTGCTGTAGGCCAGGCCGCTCGCTACCAGGAGCTTGGGGACAAACGGATCGCGCGCGAACTTCACCGCCTGCTCGGCCTTCACCTCGTCCAGCCGCGCCAGCACCACGTCCGGGCTCTGCTTGAGCGCCAGCTCCACCGCCTGGCGCAAGGTCAAGCTATGCACCTCCGCGGCGCAAGTGGATACACCAAGCAACAATAAAATGGCAAATGGACGCATGACTCCAGCTTAGACCAGCGTCATGCCGTTGCTGGCGGCGGAATTACGCGCGGGGGATTCGGGGAAGCCGGCCGGGAATGCCAGTTTTCGACTCGCGGGGAGTTCCCATCGGCAAATCCAAATAGTATGATTCAAAAAGCGCTCCTGCGGATCCGGCGGCCCGCCCTGACCGCCTGCGATCCCGGCAGCTCGTTCCCCCTGACAGTTGGTGATCCGGCAAACCTATGAGAGATGCATGGTTCAGACTGCGTCAGGTGTGGTGTCGACTGATGCACCCGGCCCCGATGTGGCCCATTCGCGGTTTTTACAATTGCCCCAGGTGCGGCCTGACCCACGCAGTGCGATGGGAAGAGCCGCTGAAGCACGATCCCGCGCGCAAGTCCAAGTAAATTGAGGGAATTGCCGCGGCCCGGCTCCGGTGACTCGCGGGCGCTTCTCCCGCGCCGTCCGGGATCCTGCGTGGCCGCGCCGCCGCTGCGCTCCGGCGAACTTCTCTGGCGGCTCTTGCATTGCCGCCCCTGTATACGCTATTCTGCTCAAAAAGGGATGGGAGAGGCTCCCCAATTCGGTCAATTGAGTGAGTCACCCCTCCACAGTGTGCCCTCACAGGCTGTACTTTCCGTAATTATCATCGCCATTATCATCGGGGTCGCTGTACCGGACCCCGCCTGATTCGGCCTGTAGGGATTCTGAAAGGCCATCGGCGGGAGAAATCAAATCCGGCCGATGGCCTTTTTTATTGGTAGTTCGTTTTATTCGAAATTCGGGTCGGCTGCCCCGCAGCCCACCCCAAAGAGTTAGGAGAGTGAATGTCGAATTTGATGAGCGGCGCGCGAATGCTGCTGGAATGCCTGGTCCGCGAGGGGGTCGATTGTTTCTTCGGCTACCCCGGAGGCGTAACCCTCCCCTTATATGACGCGGTCTATGACCACCCCATGCGCCACGTACTCGTACGTCACGAGCAGAACGCGGCGTTCGCAGCTTCCGGCTACGCCCGCTCCACGGGACGCGTTGGCGTTTGCTGTTCCACCTCCGGCCCCGGCGCCACCAACCTGGTCACCGGGCTCGTGGACGCCATGATGGATTCCATCCCCGTGGTCGCCATCACCGGGCAGGTCCACAGCAAGCTGATCGGCAGCGACGCTTTCCAGGAGGCCGACACGTTCGGCATCACGCGTAGCTGCACGAAGCACAACTACCTGGTCAAGAACATCAACGAACTCCCGCGAATCGTCCATGAGGCGTTCTACATTGCCGCGAGCGGCCGCCCCGGCCCGGTCCTGATCGACATCCCGAAGGACGTCTTCCAGGGGCAGGCCCACTACTCCCCGGTCTCGGCCATTCACCTGCCCGGCTACAAGGTGCCCGGCGAGGGCCACACCGGCCAGATCCGGCGCGCCGCGCAGATGATCTGGGACGCCGAACGGCCCTTCGTCTACGCAGGCGGCGGCATCGTCTCATCGGGCGCTTCCGCCGAGCTGCGGGAACTGGTTGAGCTGGTGGATATCCCCACCGTCTGCACGCTGATGGGTCTGGGCGCGCTTCCTGGCAGCCACCCGAATTTTGTGAGCATGCCCGGGATGCACGGCAGCTACGCCGCCAACATGGGCATGACCCAGTGCGATCTTCTCATCGCCCTCGGCGTCCGCTTCGATGACCGCGTCACCGGCCGCCTCTCCGCCTTCGCCCCGCGCGCCAAGGTCATCCACGTCGATATCGACCCCGCCGAAATCGGCAAGAACCGCGTGCCGGATCTGCCGATCGTCGGCGACGCCAAGCGCGTGCTCAGGCGCATCATCAAAGTTCTGCGCGAACTGGAACCGAAGATGCGCGACGTCAGGGCGGAGAGCCGCCGCGCCTGGTGGCGCCAGATCCGCCAGTGGCAGGAAGAGCACCCGCTCGTGCCCGCCATGTCCGCCCACGAGATCAAACCGCAGCACCTGATGACGGAAATCAATCGCCTGGCGAACGGGCGGGCCATCGTCGCCAGCGATGTCGGCCAGCACCAGATGTGGGCCGCCCAATTTATCCGTTTCGAAGAGCCGCGCCTGTGGCTCAGCTCCGGCGGCCTCGGCTCGATGGGCTTCGGCCTGCCCGCGGCCATGGGCGCCCAGGTCGCCAACCCGGACAAGCTTGTCTTTGCCGTTGTGGGCGATGGCGGATTCCAGATGTCGGTTGCCGAGCTGGCGACGATTGCCAGCAACGGCCTGCCGGTGAAAATCATAGTCTGCAACAACGGCTGTCTCGGCATGGTGCGGCAGTGGCAGGAGCTGTTCTACAATAACCGGACCTGCGCCGTCGAGCTGGAAGCCTTTCCGGACATCGAGAAACTGGGCGCTGCTTACGGGATCAAGGGCCGCACTATCGAGCGGCCGGAGGAAGTCCGGCCCGCCCTCGAGGAAGCGGTGCGCGAGCCGGGTCCGTACCTGCTTAACGTCAAGGTTTCGCAGTGCGAGAACGTGTACCCGATGGTCCCGGCGGGCGCGGCCCTCAATGAGATGGTGCTGGCGCCGCCCAAGCCCGTTCCGGTGCCGAAATAGAGCCGAATTGTAAAGGTGATTCGATGCTACAAGTCATATCGCTCTTAGTCGAGAACAAGCCCGGCGCACTGATGCGCATCACCGGCGTACTCAGCGCCCGCGGATATAACATTGAAAGCCTGACGGTCGCGCGCACGCTCGATCCGACGCTCTCCCGCATGACCATCGTGGTGGATGTTGAACCCTCCCTGCGCGCCCAGGTAATCAAACAGATGAACAAGCTCATCAACGTGCTGCAGGCCTCGGACCTCACGGACGGCCCCGCCGTGCTGCGCGAGATGGTTCTGCTCCGCGTCCGCGCACCGATGGAAAGCCGTACCGCCATTCTCAAGGAGGCCGAAATCTTCGGAGCGCGCGTGGTGGACTCCTCGGTGGAAGGCTTCGCGCTGGAGGCCAGCGGCGACCCGGAAAAGCTCGACGAGTTCATTGATGTGATGCGGGCCTATGGCGAGATCGAGGTCACCCGTTCGGGGCTTCTCGCCGTTTCGCTCGAACCCAAGAAACTGCGCCTCTCCCCTCCGATTCCCACACGGAACGAAGCGCTCAAAACCAAGGAAGTAGTCACAACGGAGTAATTCATGGCAAAACGCTACTACGAAAAAGATGCAAATTTGAATGATCTGAAAGGCCGCACCGTTGCCATCATCGGCTATGGCAGCCAGGGCCACGCCCACTCGCTGAACCTCCGGGATTCCGGCGTCGACGTCGTCGTCGCCGAACTCCCCGGCACCGCCAACTGGGACAAGGCAAAGGCCGCCGGACTCCCCGTGATGACCGCCGCCGAAGCGGCTGCACGCGCCGACATCATCATGGTGCTCGTCGCCGATCACCATCAGCCCGGCGTGTACAACGAAGCCATCGCCCCGAACCTGAAAGCCGGCAAGACCCTCATGTTCGCCCACGGATTCAACATCCACTTCGGCCAGATCGTGCCGCCGAAGGACGTGGACGTCTCGATGATCGCTCCGAAGGCCCCGGGACACCGCGTGCGCGAGCTGTTCCTGGAAGGCGTCGGCGTTCCCGCCCTTGTCGCCGTCCAGCAGGATGCCTCCGGCAAGGCGCTCCAGACCGCTCTCGCGTATGCCCTCGCCCTCGGCTGCCTGAAAGCGGGCGTGATCGAGACCACCTTTAAGGAAGAGACGGAGAGCGACCTGTTCGGCGAGCAGGCCGTGCTCTGCGGCGGCGTCTCCGAGTTGATCCGCGCCGGATTTGAAACGCTGGTGGAGGCCGGCTACGCCCCCGAGATCGCCTACTTCGAGTGCCTGCACGAGCTCAAGCTGATCGTCGATCTCATCCAGGAAGGCGGCCTCGCCTACATGCGCTTCTCCGTGTCCGATACCGCCGAGTACGGCGACTATACGCGCGGTCCCCG
This sequence comes from Acidobacteriota bacterium, assembly GCA_029776225.1. Lineage (GTDB taxonomy): Bacteria > Acidobacteriota > Terriglobia > Bryobacterales > Bryobacteraceae > Fen-330. Next base: position 84,982 of record JAKOTR010000032.1, read on the forward strand.
CGTCATCGACGGCCGCGTACGCGAGACCATGAAGCAGATCCTCGCCGAGGTCCAGTCCGGCCAGTTCGCCAAGGAGTGGATCGAGGAAAACAAGTCCGGCCGCAAAAACTTTCTCGCCATGCGCGAGGCGGCGCGCACGCAGCCCATTGAAACGGTTGGCCGCGAACTGCGCGAGATGATGCCATTTCTCAAGAAGAAAAAGGAAGCCGGCGTCCCCGAGGACGATACGGCCCAGACTACAGGCGCAAGGTAAATTGCGGGGCAGCCGCCAGGCGCGGCTGCCCTTTTTAGTAAACCAACATGAAAATTTCTGTTCTCGACACTACGCTGCGCGACGGCACGCAAGGTGAATCCATATCTTTTACCGTTGAGGATAAGATCGCGATCGCTCTGAAACTCGACGAACTCGGAATCGACTACATCGAGGGAGGCTGGCCCGGCTCCAATCCGCGCGACAAGGAATTCTTCTCGCGCGCGAAGGACCTCAAGCTCAAGCACGCCCGGCTCACCGCGTTCGGCTCCACGCGCTTCGCCAAGAATCGCGTCGACCAGGACCCGAACGTCAAGGCGCTGCTCGAAGCCGGCACCCCTACCATCTCGATCTTTGGCAAGACGTGGGACTTGCACACCCGCCGCGCGCTCAAGATCTCCGAGGAAGAGAACCTCAAGCTGATCTTCGAGACCGTGCGCTATCTCAAGGATCACGGCAAAGAGGTCATCTTCGACGCCGAGCACTTCTTCGACGGCTACAACAGCAACCCGGCGTTCGCGCTGCGCGCGCTCGAAGCGGCCCAAAAAGCGGGCGCCGACATTCTGTGCCTGTGCGACACCAACGGTGGAACGCTCACCGGCAGGGTGACGGAAATCGTCGCCGAAGTCCGGAAGCGCTTCGACGGCATCATTGGTATCCACGCGCACAATGACTCCGATTGCGCCGTGGCCAACACCATCGCGGCCGTCGAGCAGGGCGCCACGCACATCCAGGGATGCATGAACGGCTATGGCGAGCGGTGCGGCAACGCCAATCTCTGTTCCGCCATCGCAAACCTGGAGTTGAAGCTCGGCCACACCGTCATCGGTCCGGAGAGGCTGACCAACCTCGCTCCGGTCGCCCGGTTCATCGCGGAACTGGCAAACCTCCCGCTCCGCGGCGACCAGCCCTACGTCGGCCACAGCGCGTTTGCGCACAAAGGAGGCGTCCACGTCAGCGCCATTCTGCGCGACGCGGCCACCTACGAGCACGTCGATCCCGCGCGCGTCGGCAATCGCCAGCGGGTGCTGCTCAGCGACCTTTCCGGCCGCGCCAACATTCTTTACAAGCTCAAGCAGCACGGCATCGCCGACCGCCTCGACGAAAAAGCGCGCGGCGAACTGCTCGAGCGGATCAAGCACATGGAGTACGAAGGCTACGAACTCGAGGCCGCCGAGGGCACCTTCGAACTGCTCGTCCGCGAGGCGCTGCGCCCCGGCGTAAGGTTCTTCGAGCTCCTGAGTTCCGAGATCGTCACCAAAGTGGACGACAACGATTCGCTCACGAGAGCCACCGTCGTGCTGAAGGCGCAGGACGGAATCCATAGCGCCACCGCCAAGGGCAACGGCCCCGTCCATGCGCTCGACCTCTGCCTGCGAAAGTGCCTTTCCACCCTGTATCCCAGCATCGCCGAGGTGCGCCTCACCGATTACAAGGTGCGCGTCCTCGAACCCAAGAAAGGCACCGCGGCCAGGGTTCGGGTGCTGATCGAATGGTCCGATCATCAACGGTCCTGGAGCACCGTCGGCGTGTCTGATAACGTCATCGAAGCAAGCTGGCGCGCCATGGTCGACGCCATCCGGCTTGAGTTGATGCGCCTTACCGAAACGGACGAAGCCCTTTCCAAGGCGGTCGAGGACTACTGCTGGGGGGTCTGAGGCGTTGCGCTACGTCTTCCGTAGGCGCATCCCGAAGTTCGACCGCGTGCTGCTGGTCGAAAGCGGATCGCGCGGTATTGCCGAGCGCGTTCTGCCCGTGCTCCGCCGCAACCACGGGGACAACCTCCAGATCGATATCGTCACCTGCTACGCCGGCTCGCCCGGGGGGTCCGCGCCGGAGACCGTGGTCTTTCACGTCTCGAATTACCCCGGGCGCGCCGGCTTCAAGCGCCTCTGCGGCGAACTGCTGGCGCGCCGCTACCCCGCCCTGGGAATCATCTGTTCCGGCGAGCCCATCATGACCCGCTGGAAGTGGGCGCTGGCTGCCCGCCTCCCGGCCAAGGTCTTCATCATCAACGAAAACGGCGATTATTTCTGGTTCGACTACAGCAACTGGCGCATCATCGCCTACTTCGCCTTGCTGAGAACCGGCCTGGCCGGACCGGGCGCCCTGCGCAGCCTCGCCCGGCTGGCGCTGTTCCCCTTCACGCTGCTTTACCTGCTCCTTTACGCGGCAGCCGTCCACCTGCGGCGGGCGGCCAGGAACTGCGGCTTCTGACCCAGCTCAACGTCCGCAAGCAAGTCCGCAAGAACTCCAACTCCCTCCAGGTCGTTGTGCGAAAACGCACACTGTTGGCGGTTTCCGGGCAAAGATACGCGCCCGGAGGGAGTACGTGAAGCTTTCTCGCGATTGGCAGCGTTCGTGCTCATACAAACTGTTCCAATAATCGAATAAAATCGTTTCCTTCGGGACTTGCATCATTACGAATCCATGCGGGGAGCCGTCCGCGGCTGATCGCGGCAGCGGCATGCTTTGAAATGCGAACGAAAGCGCTAAAACAAAACTCGAGTTTATGTTCCCGGCGCCGGGACTCACTGAGTGAAGATGCAGAACCTCCACCTCAAAATTGGAGAGAGCAATATCGAGCGTTTGTGGGAGCACACCGCCCGAATCCGGCGCGAAGCCTGTAAGCCGGAGCGGTTGGCTTCTTTCTTTCCTGCCTCAACTCCGCCTCGTGGGCGATCCGGACATTCCGGTCGCCTCAGCGGCCCTCCATTTTGTATCCCGTTGGGCGGCGTCTTACCGCCCGAGACTCTGGCGCCGGCGGGTTTTGCGCCGGGCGAACCGCAGATGAAATCACATGATCGGGGTTGATGAGAATGAAGAAACTCGATTTCGAGCACAGAATCGTAATCACGGGCTATGGGATCGTGGCCCAGGCTGCTCTGCCCCTCTTGATGAAACATGTGAATGTTCGGCCGGGGCAGATCACTGTGATCGATTTCTGCGACCGGACCGAGGCGCTCCGACCGTGGCTGGAGACGGGCACCGTGCGCTTTGTGAAAGAGCGGGTGACACCGGAGAATTTCTCCTGCCTGCTGTCGCAGGCCGTGGGCCCCGGCGGCCTCATCATCGATTTGGCGTGGAGCACCGACTTCTTCGCCATGGCGGAGTGGGCCCACAAGAACAAGGTTCTTTATGTCAATACGTCGCTGGAGACCTGGGGCCCATCCGACGGTCTTCAAACAAAATCCGTAATCGAAAAGTCCCTTTATTGCCGCTATGTCCGCGCGCTTGAGCTGGCTTCGAAATGGCGCGGCGCGCCGACCGCCGTTCTCGACCACGGCGCAAACCCCGGCCTGGTTTCGTCGTTCGTCAAAAAGGGCCTGATCGATATCGCCATGCGGGTGCTCCGCGAAAATCGCCTGTCCAACGGGCGGCAGGGACATATCGAAGCGGCCCTCGAACGAGGTGATTTCCCGAATCTGGCGCGTGAACTCGGCGTCAAAGTGATTCATTGCAGCGAACGGGACACCCAGCGCGCCAGTACCCCGAAGACACCCGACCAGTTCGTCGGGACCTGGAGCGTCGAGGCCATGTGGGACGAATCGATTTCTCCCAGCGAGTTCGGCTGGGGCACGCACGAAATGGTTCGCCCGCACTCGGCCGTGCAGCCGGATTTCGGTCCCCGGAACGTGCTGATTCTCCCGCGAATGGGGATGAACACGTGGGTGCGCTCCTGGGTGCCGCACGGCGAGATTGTCGGCATGGCCATCACTCACGGCGAGTGCTTCGGGCTTTCCCATGCGCTGACCGTGCATGAAAACGGCAAGACAGTTTACCGGCCCACGGTCCTTTACGCCTACCTGCCGTGCGCGGAGTCGCTCATCTCGCTTCACGAGCTGAGGTGCCGCAACTATGAGCTGCATCCGGTCGAGCGCATCATGGCCGAGGACATTCATTCCGGCACGGACGCCATTGGGGCGCTTATCATGGGCCACCCGTTCAAGTCCTGGTGGACGGGTTCCATTCTCTCCATCGAGGAGGCGAGAAAGATCGTCCCCAACGTGAGCGCGACGGCGGCGCAGGTCGCCGCCGGAGTGATTGCCGGCGTGCTCTGGGCGATTCAGAACCCGAGCAAGGGCCTCTGCTTCCCGGAGGACCTGCCGCACGAGGAGATCCTCAGCATTGCCGCGCCGTACCTCGGCCAGTTCGTCTCGGAGCCGGTCGACTGGACGCCGCTTCAGGGCCGCCGCGTGTTCTTCAAAGAGAGCGCCGCCGCAAAAATGAACGGGGACGACCCCTGGCAGTTCGAAAATTTTCTGTTCCACCCATAGCTGTGTTGCTCATAAAATCTCTTGGAGCGGCCGCAGCGCGGCCCTCTTATGTGGTACACAAGTAGATCAGCGTCATGAAAGCCATCCTTGTCCACGCCTGTGGTGGCCCGGATCAGTTGCGATATGAGGAAGTACCCACGCCGGCTCCCGGCCCCGGGCAGGCGCTTGTCAAAGTCGCCGCCGCTGGTGTGAACTTCATCGATATCTACCACCGGACCGGGCTTTACAAGCTCCCCACACCCATTGCCCTGGGCATGGAAGGCGCGGGCACTGTGGAGGCCGTCGGCCCCGACGTGCGCGAGTTCGCCCCTGGCGACCGCGTCGCCTGGGCCTGGGGCGGCGGGTCTTACGCCGAGTACGCGGCGCTTCCGGCGTCCGCTCTCGTCAAAATCCCCGACCGCATCGAGTTCCAGACCGCTGCCGCCGTCATGCTGCAAGGCATGACCGCCCACTACCTCGCCCTTTCCACCTACCCCATCAAGGAGCGTGAAACCGCGCTTGTTCACGCCGCCGCAGGAGGCGTCGGGCTGCTGCTGACGCAAATCATCAAGATGCAGGGCGGGCGCGTGATCGGCACCGTTTCCACGCAGGCCAAGGCGGACCTCGCCCTCGCAGCCGGCGCCGACGCCGTAATCTTCTACACCCGTCAGGACTTCGAGCCCGAAGTGAAGCGCCTGACCGGCGGGCGCGGAGTGGACGTCGTTTACGATTCCGTGGGCGCCGCCACTTTCATGAAAAGCCTCAACTCGCTCCGCCCCCGGGGCATGCTGGTCTCCTTCGGGCAGTCGAGCGGCCCTGTGCCTCCGTTCGACTTGCTGCTGCTCAATCAGAAGGGTTCTCTGTTTGTGACCCGGCCCAAGCTTCAGGATTACTGCGCGACGCGGCTCGAGCTGCTCTGGCGCGCCGACGACGTCCTTGGCTGGGTGGACTCGGGCAAGCTGAAGGTGCGCATCGACAAGACTTACCCGCTTTCAGAGGCCGCCCAGGCCCACCGTGACCTCGAAGGCCGGAAAACAAGCGGCAAGCTGCTGCTCATCCCCGGCAGCTAGGAACAGCCATGGACGCGTCCCAACCTGCCGGAAGCCCGTACTTTACTCCGCTGCGGAACGCACACGAGGCGCAACGCTAACGCATGCCTGGCGCTCTCAGTGAATTCGAATCCCGCCGCCGCCCCGTCCTCGAGGCGCTGGCGCAAAGGAAGCTGGACGCGCTGATCGTCGCTTCCGCGCCCAACGTGCGGTATCTGTCCGGGTTTACCGGCAGCAACGGCGCGCTGCTGGTCTGGCCGGGCGGAACGGTCCTGTTCACCGACCCCCGCTACGAGATCCAGGCCGCTCAGGAAACGGATTGCCGGGTGAAGGTGGCGCGCGGTGCGCTCTACCCCGCCCTGATGAAGTTCGCCGCAGGCAAAAAGCTGAAAAACCTGGGCTTCGAAGCCGGCCGCGTCTCCTATGAGGCCTACGAGCAGCTCCGGATCGGCCTCACGCTGAACGCGTCGCTGACGCCTGTATCCGGGCTGGTCGAGATCATCCGGATGGTGAAGTCCGAGGCCGAAATCGCCCTGATCGAGCAGTCGGTCCGGCTGAATTCGCAGGCGTATGAAAAAGCCATGCGCCGCGCCCGCCCGGGAATGAGCGAATTCGAACTGGCGGCCGAGTTCGAGTACCAAATGCGCCGTTTAGGAGCGGAAAAGCCTTCTTTCGAACCCGTTATCGCCGCCGGACCGCGCTCTGCCTTGCCCCACGCCCGCCCCACCTCCAATAGACTGGGAAAGAATCAGTTACTATTAGTAGACGTGGGCGCCAGCCGGGAGGGCTACGCGAGCGACATGACGCGGATGGCCTTCCTGGGGAAGCCCGGCCCCAAGGTCAAGCGGCTGTACCAAGCCGTTCTGGAAGCCCAGCTTGCCGCGCTGGATGCGGTGAGGCCGGGCGTCCGGGCCGAACAGGTTGACCGCGCCGCCCGCCAGGTGCTGCGCGCAGCAGGGTTGGGCGCGGCTTTCGTACACTCCACAGGCCATGGCCTGGGGCTGGAGATCCATGAGCCGCCCCGGATCGGCAAGCGCGACCGGACGGTGCTTGCCGCGGGCATGACCATCACCGTGGAGCCCGGCGTTTATCTGGAAGGGTTCGGAGGAGTACGCATCGAAGATACCGTAGTGGTCACCGGGTCGGGATGCCGGATCCTGACGCCCACCTCCAAAGAGTTGTTGTTGTTGCCGTTCTGATAGCCATGACATTGGACGAAATTCGAGAGTTGATTAAAGTTGTCACCGACACGGGCATAGCCGAACTGGAAGTGCAGCGCGGTGATAACAGGGTGCGGATTCGCCGCGCCAACCGGGCCCAGGTGCATGAGTACGTTGTGCCGGCCCAGGCTGAATCGCGCTCCGGCCACCACGTTGCCCAGCAGGCCGGCGCCGCGGCTGCCCCCGCGCCAGCGACGGTCCCCGCTCCTGCGGCGCCTGCTACCCCGGCGCCAACGGACCCGCTGAGCGACCCAACCGTGGTGACAGTCAAGTCGCCGATTGTCGGAACCTTCTATGAGGCGCCTTCGCCCGGCGCGGCGCCCTTCATCAAGGTAGGCGACGTCGTGAAACCGGGCGATGTGCTGTGCATCATCGAGTCCATGAAGCTGATGAATGAGATCGAGGCCGAAGTCGGCGGCGTCGTCATCAACAAACTCGTCAACAACGCCCAACCGGTCGAGTACGGCGAAGCCCTGTTCGCCATCCGTCCCACCTCCTGATCGCAGGCATGTTTGAAAAGATACTGATTGCCAACCGGGGGGAGATTGCTCTCCGCGTCATCTGCGCCTGCAAGGAGCTCGGGATCAAGACCGTCGCGGTCTATTCCGAAGCGGACCGGCACAGCCTGCACGCCAGGTTCGCCGACCAGGCCATCTGTATCGGTCCGGCCAAGAGCAGCCTGAGCTATTTGGATATACCCGCGGTGATCAGCGCCGCGGAGATCGCCAACGTGGATGCCATCCACCCGGGCTACGGCTTCCTCAGCGAGAACGCGGATTTCGCGGAAGTCTGCGAGCTGTCGGGCATCAAGTTCATCGGGCCGCCGCCCGAAGTGATGCGGCTGACGGGACTCAAGGACCGCGCGCGCGCCGCCATGAAGGCGGCCGGGGTGCCCACGCTGCCGGGATCCGATGGCGTTCTGAAATCGCCCGAGGAGGCGCTGGACGTGGCCGGGAGGATCGGCTACCCGGTGATCCTGAAGGCGACGGCGGGCGGCGGCGGACGCGGGATGCGCATCGTGCGCACGCCGGAGGAGCTGCCCGGCCTGTTTGTCCAGGCGCAGCAGGAGGCGGCAGCCGCCTTCAACTGTCCGGATGTCTACCTGGAGAAGTACATAGAGTCGGCGCGCCACATCGAGTTCCAGGTGCTGGCCGACCAGCACGGCAACGTCGAGGTGCTCGGCGAGCGCGAATGCACCATACAGCGGCGGCACCAAAAGCTGATCGAAGAGGCGCCGGCGCTTTGCGTGACGCCCGAAGTGCGCGCGCGGATTTCCAGCGCCCTGCGCGAGGCCATGAGGTCGCTGGGCTACGTGAACGCCGGGACGGTCGAATTCGTGATGAACGCCGAGTGCGGGCAGCTCTACTTCATCGAGGTGAATGCGCGCATTCAGGTGGAGCACCCCGTTACGGAGTGCGTCACGGGAATCGACATCGTAAAGAGCCAGATCCGGATCGCGGCCGGCCACAAGCTGCCGGACATCATCCCGCGGGTGGAGATTCGCGGGCACGCCCTGGAGTGCCGCATCAACGCCGAGCACCCCGAAACGCTCGCGCCTTCACCGGGGCGCATCACCGGCCTGAACCTGCCGGGCGGCATGGGCGTGCGGGTGGATACGGCCGCCTACACGGAGGGCGTGATCTCGCCCTATTACGATTCGCTGATCGCCAAGGTGATCGCGCACGGCGACGACCGCGCCGAGGCCATCATGCGCATGAGGCGGGCGCTGGATATGTGCGTGGTGGAGGGCATCCACACGTCCATCCCGCTGCACCAGAAGATTCTCGCTGACCCGGATTTCGTGGCCGGCAAGTTCGACACCAATTTCGTTCGGCGGTTCCTGCCAGCGAAGTAATCCTCAAACGGGCTGAACCGCCGGAGCCGCTACTCCAGAGGAATGCGGCTTTTGTTTTTCTCGAGCCAGGTGGAAAACGTCAGCAGCGACGGGTTCAGCGAGCGCGTAAACTCGACGCTGCGCGCGGCGCAAAAGTCCTCTGCGAAATCGCGATAGAACTGAAACATGTTGCCGAGGTCTTCCGCGCCCGGGAAGCCGAGCTTGCGGTAGACCTCAGGCGGCACATCGTTGTACACGATTTCCTTTCCCAACGCCTTGCTGAGCGCGGCGGCCATCTCGTGCCCCGTCAGGTGCTCGCCGGCGATGCCAACTCTCTTGCCCACGAATTCCCCGCCCCTTTTGAAAACGGCGTAGGCGCAATTGCCGATGTCCTCGACGGCGATGCCCGGCAACTTCTTGTCCCCCATCGGCATCGTGATCGCCAGTTTTCCGTCGGGACCTTTTCGCGGCCCCATTCCTTGGATGAAGTTTTCCCAGTAAAACGAGGCCAGCAGGAAAGTGACGGGCAGTCCCTGGTCTGAAAAGAAGCGGTCGGATTCTCCCTTGCCGTCGAAATGCGGCACCTTGAAGCGGCCCATCAGAGTCGGCATGCGGTTGTCGCTGAGCGGCACCCACCGGCGCGTGTCCTCGAGCGTTGACCAGATAACGTGCCCGACGCCTGCCCGCTTGGCTGCCCGGGCCATGTTTTCCGCCTGCGCCATTTCCTTGTCAGGCGAGAAGTGCGCCCAGAAAAACGTGACACAAAACGCCCCGTCTGCGCCCTGGAACGCTCGCTCCAGGCTCTTCAAATCGTCGATATCGGCCGCAACGACTTCAGCGCCCGCCTCCGCCAGTTCCCTGGCCTTCTTGGAATTCACGTCCCTGGTCAGCGCCCGGACGGCGTACCCGCCTTGCGGATCGCAAAGAATCGCACTCGCCAGTGCCCCGCCCTGCGCGCCGGTAGCGCCTACGACCGCAATAGTCTTTTTCGCAGCCATAATCACCCCCGGTGAGTAGATTCGCAAAGCAGCGGAAAAGACTTGCAAAAAGCCGGCTTTCAGGCGGAGGCCGAGAACCAGCGGTACATCTGATAGAAACAGAAGGCCGTGATCAACACGCAAAGGCAGGCGGCCACGCGCCAGGCGCGCTCGCTCCAGGTTTCAACGAGGCTTGGCGCCCCGGCCACGTATCCCGTGGCGAAACCGGCGGCCAGCCCGCCGATATGCGCCGCATTGTCGATGCGCAGGCCGGGCAGAAACCCGATGATCAGAATGTAAATCACCCACCGCGTATACAGGCCGCGGATTTCGGCCCCCAGCGGGCTGCGGCTCTTCACGCCCACCGCGATCATGGCGCCGATCAGCCCCAGTAGCCCGGCCGAGGCGCCCACCGACAGCCCGGCGCTCCAGACCGAGCTGGCGTAGAAGCCGAAGACGGTGGCCGCGAAGTAAATCACGATGAGCCGCGCCGACCCGTAGATCTGCTCGACCTGCGCCCCGACGTCGAACAACACCCACGAGTTCATCAGGATGTGAATCAACCCGCCGTGCAGAAATCCGGCCGTGACCAGCCGCCACCACTGGCCGTACTGGATGGCTTCGCGCAGCTTGGCGCCGAAGTCAAACAGCGTGCGGGGATCGACGGACATGATGGCGTCGGGGTTGCCCGCGCGCATGCTGTAGATCACCGTGGCCGCGAACAGGCCGAAGTTGATCAACAGGATCATCGTGGTGGTGAAGTAGGCGTGAGGGACAAATCCCCCGAGAACCGGCTTGGGAGAGCGCCGGTCCACGGCGCGCGGGCCCACCTCCCCCTCGCAGTACGGGCACACGCGGTTGCTGGTCGTGATGAAAGCCCGGCAATGCGGGCACATGCGGCGGGTTTCCATGAATCTTCATTGTAGCGGCTGAAGGAGCCCAATTATCGGCTTACCGTTTGCTACAATTTACTCTTCCGATGAAAACGGAGCGGGAATATCGCGAAGAGATTGTGCACGTCGGGCGCATGATCTGGGAAAAAGGATGGGTGGCCGCCAACGACGGCAACATCAGCGTGCGTCTGGATCAGGACCGCTTCCTGTGCACGCCGACGCAGGTCTCCAAGGGCATGATGAAGCCCGAGGACCTGGTTGTGTGCGACGCCAACGGCAACAAAATCTCCGGATACAAGGAACGCACGTCGGAGTTCATGATGCACCTGACCGTGTACAATCTCCGGCCGGACATCCGGGCCGTGGTGCATGCGCACCCGCCGGTGGCCACCGGCTACGCAACGGCCGGGCGCTCTCTGAACCTGGCGCTGCTGCCGGAGGTGGTGATCGGGCTCGGCTGCGTTCCGCTGGCCGACTACGGCCTGCCGGGCACGCCTGAGTTGATCAAACCCATGCTGCCGCTCATTCCCAAGTACGAGGCTCTGCTGATGGGCAACCACGGAGCGGTCTGCTACGGCCAGGACGTTTACCAGGCGTTTTTCCGCATGGAGACCGTCGAGCACTTTGCGCGGATTTCTCTGGTGGCTGAACTGCTGGGCGGCGCCCGGGTGCTGCCGAAAGAGGAAGTGAACAAGCTGCTCGAAGCGCGCGCGCGCTACGGAGTGAACACACGCGGCGGGCTGGAGGCCGGCTGCCCCCTGGCCGCCGAGGAAGTGGGCGGCCAGAAGATCCAGGTTACGCGCGAGGAACTGATCGCGCTCGTCGAGGAAGCCGTGCGCGCGCGGCTGTCGTCATAGGATTAGCAGGAGGCTCTAATGGGTGAAGCGCTGGGTATGATCGAGACCCGCGGCCTGGTGGCCTTGATTGAAGCCGCCGATGCCATGGTGAAGGCCGCAAACGTGACCCTGGTAGGTTGGGAGAGGGTTGGTTCGGGATACGTGACCGCTTTGGTCCGGGGCGATGTGGCAGCGGTTCGCGCCGCCACAGACGCAGGCGCCGCCGCCGCGCGCCGCGTGGGCGAGCTCATCTCGGTCCACGTGATTCCACGGCCCCACCCGAGCCTGGAAGAAAGCCTGCCCATCGGCCGGAGCACGGCCGCCAAGTAGGCGGAAGAAGGTTCCCATGATACTGGCCCGAGTCGTGGGCACGGTTGTGGCCACGCGGAAAGATCCCCGCCTGGAAGGCAAAAAGCTGCTGGTTCTGAAGCCGATCACGCCGGACGGTAAGGACGAGCCCGGCTACGTCGTCGCCGTCGACACGGTGAGCGCCGGCGTTCGCGAAAAAGTGCTCGCCGTTTCCGGCAGCTCGGCCCGCATGGCCGAAGGCTGCAAGGACAAGCCCGTGGACACCGCCATCGTCGGCATCGTCGATGCGGTCAGCCTCGACGAGAAAGGATAGCCGCGGATGTTCCTTGGCCGCGTCATCGGCCGCGTCTGGGCGACGGTTAAGAACCAGAACCTCACCGGACAGCGGCTGCTGATCGTTCAGCCTGTTACGCCCGAGCTGAAGGATACCGGCAAACGCATCGTCTGCACGGACGCGACCGGCGCCGGCGCGGGGGAACTCATCTATTGGGTCCGCGCGCGCGAAGCCAGCTATGCGCTGCTCCCCGACGAGGTCGTCACCGACGGCACCATCGTCGGAATCGTCGACCATCTCGACGTAAAGAGGACTCCCTGAATGCAGATCGGACGTGTTATCGGCAGCGTCGTCGCAACCCGGAAGCATCCCAGCCACGAAGGGTTGAAGCTGCTGCTCGTCCAGCCGCTGAACCTCGACGGCACCGACCGCGGCGACGCGGTAGTAGCGGTGGACGCTCTGGACGCCGGCGTCGGCGACCGCGTGCTGCTGACCAATGAAGGTTTCTGCGCGGGGAGTTCGGTGGGCCGCTGGCCCGCAACCCCCATCGACGCCGCCGTGCTCGGCGTGATCGAAGAAATCGAGCTGTTGCCGGACGTGCGCGGGCAACGATAATTCCCGCGCATGGCGCAAGAGTTCCCAGCCACGTACACTGGAAAGATAGAGCTCCTGGGAGGCGTTCACTCATTTTGATCAGAACTGTAATTTTCGATCTCGGGCAGGTCATCGTGCCTTTCGACCTGCAACGGGGGTACGAGGCTCTCCGCCCCCACTGCCCATATCCGGCCGAGGAAATTCCCCGGCGTATCTCCTCAACCGACCTTGTGAGGCGTTTCGAATGCGGCGAGGTGTCGCCGGAATCGTTTGTCGAACAGCTTTCCGACCTGCTTGGCCTGCGCGTGGATTACGACCACTTCTGCGAGCTGTGGAGCAGCATTTTTCTTCCCGACCCCCTGCTGCCCGAGTCGCTTCTGGCCGGACTCCACCGCCGCTACCGGCTGCTCCTGCTCTCCAACACCAACGCGATCCACTGGGCCATGATCCGGGAGAAGTACCCGCTGCTGTGCCATTTTGACGATTACGTGCTTTCCTACGAGGTGGGCGCGCTCAAGCCCTCCGCCCGCATTTATGAGGAAGCCATCGCCAGAGCTGGCTGCGCACCCGGGGAGTGCTTTTTCACCGACGATATTCCGCGTTATGTGGAGGGGGCGCGTGAGGCGGGGATGCAGGCGGTGGTGTTCGAATCGGCGGAGCAGCTCGAGCGGGAGCTGCGAGCGCGCGGCGTCCGGTGGTAGGGGTCCGGAATACCGGATATTAAGATCGTTTGCAGTTTGCGCCGCTTGGATCTATAATTCATTGAATCCAGAGTTGGTGTTTACTGTAGTAAAAGTTAACAATTGAGAGAACCTCATGCCGGAAGAGACGCTCAGCATTACCGATAATCGGACCGCTACCTCCTACACGATCCCGATCGAACACGGCGCCATCCGTGCCATGGACCTGCGCCAAATCAAGACTTCGCCCGAGGACTTCGGGCTGATGACCTACGATCCGGCGTTTATGAACACGGCCTGCTGCCAGAGCCGGATCACCTATATCGACGGCGACAAGGGCATCCTGCTTTACCGCGGCTACCCGATCGAACAACTGGCCGAACACTGTACGTACCTGGAGGTCGCCTACCTGCTCCTGTACGGCGAGCTGCCCACCGCGGCGCAGCTTGAAGAGTGGGCGCAAGCCATCACCCACCACACCATGCTCCACGAGAACACCAAGCGGATCATCGAGGCGTTCCGTCACGACGCCCATCCGATGGGTGTGCTCGCCAGCGCGGTGGCCGCGCTCTCGACCTTCTACCCCGAGGCCAAGAACGTTCACGATCCCGCCGTGCGCCGCCTCCAGATTCTGCGCCTGCTCGGGAAAATACCCACCATCGCCGCCTACGCCTACCGCCACAGCCTGGGCTACCCGTATGTCTACCCGGACAACGATCTCAGCTATACGGAAAATTTCATGAACATGCTCTGGCGGATGGCGGAACCGAAGTTCCAGCCCAACCGCACGCTGGCGCGGGCGCTCGACGTGCTCTTCATCCTGCACGCCGACCACGAGCAGAACTGCTCGACCAACGCCATGCGGAGCATCGGCAGCTCGCTTGCGGACCCCTACCTGACTATGGCCGGCGCCATCGCAGCCCTCTCCGGCCCGCTGCACGGCGGCGCGAACGAGGCGGTGCTGCGAATGCTCAATGAGATCGGATCCAAGGACAACATTCCGGCATTCATCAAGAAAGTCAAGGCGGGCGAGTGCAAGCTGATGGGCTTCGGCCACCGCGTGTACAAGAACTACGACCCGCGCGCGCGCATTATCAAGCAGATCGCGGAAGAGGTCTTCGAGGTGACCGGGCGCAACCCGCTGATCGATATCGCGCGCGAGCTGGAGAAAATCGCGCTCGAGGACGAGTACTTCGTCAAGCGGAAACTCTACCCGAACGTGGACTTCTACTCCGGCATCATCTACCAGGCGATGGGCTTCCGGCCCGAGATGTTCACCGTGCTGTTCGCGATTGGGCGCACGGCGGGCTGGCTCGCCCAGTGGCAGGAAATGCTCGAAGATCCGGCTCAGAAAATCGCCCGCCCGCGGCAGTTGTACCTGGGCCACGCGCGGCGCGATTTCGTTCCCATGGAGCAACGCGCGGTGGCGGAACTGGTGCGCTAGCGCGCACCGCGGATCCGCCAACCGCTTGCGGAACTAGCGCGCGGCGGCGATGGCCCGCAGGCCGGGCAGCACGTCGCCGATCGCCGCCGGCTCCGAGGCCGGATTTCCCAGCGCGAAATAGAGCTTGCGGTAAAGCGGGTACAGCTTTTCGTACACGGCGCTCTCCCGCGCATCAGGCTCGACGGTGCGATAGCGCGGGCACAGCGCCTGCTGCGCTTCCTCGACCGTCTTGAACGTACCCGCCGCCAGAAATGCGAAGATCGCTGAGCCCAGGCTCGTCACCTCGCTCTCCGGCACGAGGACGGGCTTGCCGAACACGTTCGCATAAACCTTGTTCAGCGTCTCGTTCTTCTGCGGGATGCCGCCGCCGTTGATCACACGGCGGATCGGCACGCCGTGCTCGCCCATGCGCTCCAGGATGATCCGCGTGTGGAACGCCGTTCCCTCGATGGCGGCGAACAGCTCGTCCTGCGGCCCGTGCGTGAGGTTCCAGCCCAGCGTGACGCCGCCCAGTTCCGGGTTAACCAGAACGGTCCGGTCGCCGTTGTCCCAGGTCAGCCTGAGCAGCCCGGTCTGGCCGGCCCGGTAATTCTCCACCTGCTTGGAGAGCTCGGCGACGGTCGTGCCCGCGCGCCGGGCGATGGCCTCGAAGATGTCGCCGGTCGCCGAGAGCCCCGCCTCGATGCCGAAATAGTCGGGGTGAATCGATCCCTTAACCACCCCGCACACGCCCGGAATCAGGTCCACCTCCTTGGCGATGGCCATGATGCAGGTCGATGTGCCGACGACGTTCACCACGTCGCCCTCGCGGATACCCGCGCCGATGGCATCCCAATGCGCGTCAAAGGCGCCCACCGGAACCGGGATCCCGGCGCGCAGCCCGAGTTTTTCCGCCCACTCCGGAGTGAGTGTGCCGGCGACGCGGTCCGAGGTGGCGTAACACCCGTTGAGCTTCTCGCGGATGCCGGCAAACAGAGGATCGACCTTGACGAGAAAATCTTCCGGGGGCAGCCCGCCGAGCGCTGCGTTCCACATCCACTTGTGGCCCATCGCGCAGATACTGCGGGGCACGGCGGCGGGGTCCGTGATGCCGCAAAGAGTGGCGGCCGTCATGTCGCAGTGCTCCAGCGCGGTCACCATCTTCTCCCGGCGTTCCGGGTTGTGGCGCAGCCAGTGGAGCAGCTTGGCGAAACCCCACTCCGAGGAGTAGACACCGCCGCACCACTCGATGGCCTCGAGTTTCTCCCGGCGCGCGGCCGCGGTGATCTCGGCCGCTTCGCGCTTGGCGCGGTGATCGCACCACAGGTAGTAATCATCGAGCGGCACAAGCCCCTCGCCCACCGGCACCACGCTCGAACCGGTGGTATCCACCGCGATGGCAGCCACTTCGCTGCCGGGCACGCCGGCTTGGCTAACGGCCTTTCGCGTCGCCTCCACTAGCGCCCGCATGTGCTCGGCGTGGGACTGGGTGGCGTGGTCCGGGTCTTCTCTTTTCCGGACGAGCGGATACTCGGCGACGGCCGAACCCAGCCTGCCGCGCTCGCTATCGAAGATCGAAACCCGGACGCTCAGGGTGCCGAAATCGACGCCTGCTACGATTGCCATGACTGTTCTCCGGCCGCCTGTTACGCCTCGTGATAGTAGATGTCCCAGCCGAGATAGCGCGTGGCTGCCTCGTACACCATGCCGGCCACGTGCGAGAAGCAGGCCGCGACGTGGTGCTCAAAGCCGTTCTCGCAAATATAGCGAAGCAGCTTCTGCATGCGAGGGATCTTTACGACGCCGGCGCCGCCGAACGTGGTGAGCGGATCGTTGGTGAATTCTCCTTCGCCGACGTAGCCGGTGATCTTGCCCTTCAGATCGTCGGTCGAGAAGCGGGCGAAGCTCATCGGGCCGGCCTTCACGCGCCCGACGCAGGTGCCGAACGTATTCTCCTTGCCGACCGTGCCCGCGATGATCTCCTGGTAATCCATCCGGACGTCCTGGAAGAAGTCCTTGGGCAGGTTGCTGCAATGGAAGCAGACGGCCTTGTCGGGATCGTCGCCGTAGTTGTTGTTCCAGTCAAGCAGCGCGCTGGGCGACTCGGAAGCGAGCGCGAGGGCGTGCATGGCGAGGGCGCCGCAGACATCCACTTCGCACGCGCTCGGCAGCAGATGGTTGCTCAGCATGCTCATCACGGTGCATGGCACAACCCCGAAGTACTCTTCCATCGACGTCCAGCACTGGATGGCGGTGACGTTGACGTCCACTTCCTTCATCCACGCATCGACGACCACGCCGAACTTGGCCATTTTCAGCAGGGCCGCCGCAGAGACGCCATCCGTGGAAACGTAGTCTTTGATGGCCGCGAGCTTGGCCTGGACCGCGGCGTCGCTATCCTTCAAGCGCTCCACCCGGCCGAAGATCTCCGAAAGATCGATGGGCTCGACGGTGATTCCGTTATTCTCCAGCAGCTTCTCGCTGTAGCGGACGGTGTTGAACGCCGCCGGGCGCGCCCCGATTGCACCGACGCGGGCGCGCTTCAGACCCTTCACTACGCGGCACACGCCGCCGAACCACTGGGCGTCCTGGTCAAACTGCGGGGAATCCGGGGCCTCGGTGTGGAGCGTGGTGAGCGAATACGGGATGCCGTACTGCTTGAGGTTGTTGCAGAGCGACATTTTGCCGCAGAAGCTGTCCCGGCGGTCGGCAATGCTCATCTTGCCGGGGCCGTCCGGCGTCGCCTGGATCAGCACGGGGACGTCGAGGCCGGCCAAACGCAGCGCGTCCGCCACGCCACGCTCCTCGCCGAAATTGGGAAGCGTGACGACGATGCCGTCAATCTCATCGCGATGATCGCGGAACAGCGCCGCGCATTTCTTGGCGTCATCCCGCGTGACGACGGCGCCGTGTTTGGTGTCCTCGGGACCGAGGACGACCACCTTGAAACAGTTCCGCTCCAGCGCCTGAATCATCTCTTCGCGTCCCGACTTGGCCAGGTGGTCGGGGAAAAACCCGCGATTGCCGACGATAAGGCCGACAGTCATCTGCGTTTTCATGCTTTCACCCCAAAAGTAAGCGTTTTCATTACCGCAAAGGTAGATTTCATCAGGAATTGCCGCCCGCGTCAACCCCGGCCGCTAAAGACGGGCGTTTCCGGCGGACCGGGCGCCTATGCGCGGGCCGGACAAGGCTCCTTTGGGGGATTCTAACGCCGGTTAACTGTTGCTGGAGGTCGTTTCCGCCATCGCCACCGGCGCGCTGGCGTGCCGCTTCGCGTGGTGGCGGATTTCACCAAGTTTCAGCCCGGTGACCGCCAGTGCAATGGCTCCCGCGGTCAGCAGCGGCAGCGTGATCACGCACCAGGTCATCAGCGAGAGCCCGGTTGCGGTGGTCTTGTCGATGCCGAACAGGCCCAGCGCCAGCACCATCAGCACTTGCGACGGACCCACGTTGCCCGGCGCCTGGGGAATCGCCGTCCCGATACGGAGCACAACCAGAACCACCAGCGCTGGCCACATCGTCAGGTCGAGATCGTAGCCCCGCATCAGCGCGTAGATCGGCATCACCTGGATCAGCAGATAGATCAGGCTGGCGGCGAAGGCCACATAGAAGGACCTGGAGTTTCCCATCAGGTGCAGGTCGTCGATCAGAACGCGGAGCTTCGCGCCCCAGCGCGTCTTGGGGCACGCTGCGTGGGCATGGTGCTTCCAGAACATCACCAGTCCCATCAACAGCGCCACCACGACGACTACCACTCCGATGCCTTTGCCGAGCTCAACCACTACCCGCGGATACGGCACGAAGAGGGTCGTTGCCGCGAACAGCGCCATCAGCCAGATGCCGTCGAACACGCGCTCGATTACCGCCGAAGAAAGCGCGACGGAAAAAGGAATCCTGCTCCAGCGCGCCTGCAAATATGAGCGGATGACCTCGCCCGGCCTCAGCGGAAACACTTCATTTGTGAACAGCCCCACATAGATGGCCTGTACGGACCGCCACAACGGCACCCGCACTACCGGCCCCAGCAGGATGTTCCATCGCCAGGCCTGGAAGACGTACACCGCGATATCGGAGACTACGGCGATCGCCACCCAGCCCCAGCGAAGGGACTGAAAATCCTGCATCACCGTCTTGAAATCCACTCCCTGGAGAAACCAAACCAGCGAGGCCACGGAAATCGCGTAACCAATTGCCGGCGCCAGCCAGGAGGGGATTCTCGCTTGGAACCTGCCTACGCGGAACTGCATGCGCTAGTACCATCATAAATGACTTTTTTGCGCCCCACGGTTCGCTTAATCGGCAGATGAAGTTTTCTTTTGATTACTATTCTATTTGTTAACTACTCTTTAATCGCGCGCCGAGCACCGCCGGCTTCTCCCGATCGCTTTTTTGGTAAACTCCGCAAGAGGTTTTTCAACGAGAAAGACCTGACCGGCACAATGGCACTGAAGAAGACTGTCCGCCGGGTGGCCGTTCTGGGCGCCGGCGTCATGGGCTCGCAGATCGCGGCCCATTTCGCCAACGCAGGCATTCCCGTGCTGCTGCTGGACGTCGCGCTGCCGGATGAGCAGCAGCGCAGCGCCGCCGCTTTGCGCGGCATCGAGTGGGCGGCATCGCGGAGGCCCGGCGCTTTTTTCACGCCGGAAGCCGCGTCGCTGGTGACGCCGGGAAACTTCGATGACGATCTGCGCGACGCCGGCGGCTGCGATTGGATCATCGAGGCGGTCGCCGAGGACCTCGAGGTCAAACGCGCGCTGATTGAAAGAGTTGCTTGCTGGCGCCGCCCGGACGCGATCTTTTCCACCAGCACCAGCAGCATTCCCCTGGCCGAAATTGCAAAAGGATTTCCGGCCGAATTCGGCCGCACGTTCCTCGGCACGCATTTTTTCAATCCGCCGCGCTATCTGCACCTGCTCGAGCTCGTCCCCGGGCCGGAAACCGATCCCGAGGTGCTCGAATTTGTGGCGAATTTCGCCGAAATCCGGCTCGGCAAGGGCGTCGTGCGCGCGAAGGACACGCCGGCCTTTATCGCCAACCGCATCGGAAGCTTTTTCTCGGCAACGGTCCTGCGGCTCATGGTGGAAGGCGGTTATTCGGTCGAAGAGGTAGATGCGCTCACCGGCCCGCTGATCGGCTTGCCGAAAAGCGCAAGCTTGCGGCTGGCGGACATCATCGGTCTGGATACCTGGGCCTGCATCGCGCAGAACCTGTACCGGTTGGCGCCTGAAGACGCATGGCGCGAACGTTTTCAATTCCCGGAGTTCGTCGCGCGCATGATTGAACGCGGCTGGCTGGGAGACAAGACCGGCCGGGGATTTTACAAACGCGCCGGCGCCGGGGGAGAAATTCAGGCCATCGACTGGCGGACGCTCGAATACCGTCCCGCCGAAAATCCGGTGTTCCCATCCGTCGACGCCACGCGGTATGTGAGGGACCTTGCGGAGCGCCTGCGCACGGTGATCGCCGCAGACGACCGCGCCGGAACTTTCCTCTGGCGCGCCTTGAGCGATCTGTTCCTCTACGCCGCTGGTCTTGTGCCGGAAGTCTCCAACCTTATCGTCGAGATCGACCGCGCCATGCGCTGGGGCTATGGCTACAAACTCGGGCCGTTCGAACTGTGGGACGCGCTCGGCGTGGAGCAAACCGTCGAGCGCATGCGAAGCGACGGGCGCACGATCCCGGAGGGCGTCGAAGCGCTGCTCGACTCCGGCTCGAAATCCTTCTACCGCGCCGCCGATCAGAACGGCGAGCCGCGCACCGAGTACTTTGACTTCGGGCGCACCCGCTTTGAAACGCTGGAAGACCGCCCAGGCATCCTCGTGCTCTCCGATCTGAAGCGGGCGCGCGGCGTCGTTGCAGGCAACCGCGGCGCTTCGCTCATCGATCTCGGCGACGGCGTCCTCTGCCTGGAGCTTCACGACAGGCGCGGTGTGCTGGGCGGCGATCAGATCGACATGATCCTGGCCGGCCTCGAGGAGACCGCCCGCAACTTCGAAGCCATGGTGATTGCCGGGCAGGCCCCCGAAGGCTTGTGCGCCGGCGAGGACCTCGCGCTCATTCTGATGTATGCGCAGGAGCGCGAATGGGACGAACTCGAGGCCGCCGTGCGGCGTGTGCAGGACGCCAACATGGCCATCAAGTATGCGGTGCGGCCCGTCGTCGCGGCGCCCTTCGGCTTCACCACCGGCAGCGGCTGCGAGGTGGCCTTGCACGCCGCGCGCATTCAGGCCTCCGCCGAGCTGTACATGGGCCTGACCGAGGCGAACGCGGGCCTGATCCCGGCCGGCGGCGGCTGCAAAGAAATGCTGATCCGGCTGGGCGATCCTCAGCGCGTGCTAGAGCTGATTGCGTCCGCAAGAGTCTCCACCAGCGCCGCCGACGCGCGCAAGTTGGGTTTGCTGAGAGCGACGGATGCCGTATCCATGAATCCGGAGCGTCTGATCGCCGAAGCCAAGGCCGCCACGCTGGCGCTCGCTCCGGTGTGGTCGCCCGGCGTTCCCAACTGCGAAATCCGCGTGACGGGCGATCCCGGCTATGCCGCCATGCAGTTGAAGGCATGGCTGTCCTACAAAGGCAACCACATCTCCGAGACCGATCTGGACATTGCGGGAAAGCTGGCGTACGTTCTAAGCGGCGGAAGGCTCTCGGGACCGCAGAACGTCCCCGAGCAGTATTTGCTCGATCTCGAACGCGAAGCTTTCCTCAGTCTATGCGGAGAGCCCACGACGCAGCAGCGGATCGAATGTCTGCTCGCGGCCGGCAAACCGCTGCGTAATTAAACTAAGGGAATCATGCCTGAGCCTGTTGTGATCGATTGTTTGCGCACCGCCATCGGCAAGGCCCGGCGCGGCGCCTTGCGCAACTCGAGGCCGGACGACCTGGCGGCCGCCGTGGTTCGCGCCCTGATCGACAGGTATCCGCAGGTGCCCGCCGACGAAGTGGACGACGTCATTCTCGGATGCGCGTTCCCCGAGGCCGAGGCCGGCATGAACATAGCGCGGAATGTGGCCCTGATGGCCGGGTTGCCCGACCTCGTGCCGGGCATGACCATCAACCGCTTCTGCGCATCCGGGCTGCAAGCCATCGCCCTCGCGGCGGACCGCATCCGGGCCGGTTCGGCGCAGATTGTGATTGCCGGCGGCGTAGAGTCGATGAGCCTGGTTCCGACGACGGGCAACAGTTTCGCGCCGAATCCCTGGATCGTCGATCATCGCCCGGAGATTTACATGAGCATGGGGCTCGCCGCGGAGGCGCTGCGGCGCAAGTACGATATCGCCCGCGAGGACGCCGACACGTTCGCTCTCCACAGCCATCGGAACGCGGTGCGGGCGCAGGCCGAGGGACGGTTCGACGAGGAGATCGTGCCCATTGAAGTGGAAACCAAGGTTTTCGTCGACGGCCAGGCCCAGCGGCAATCCATCATCTTCGCGAAAGACGAGGGGCCACGCGCCGACACCTCGCTCGAAGCGCTCGCGGCGCTGAAGCCGGTTTTCGACGCCCAGGGCGCCGTTACCGCCGGCAACTCCTCGCAAGCCAGCGACGGCGCCGCCGCCGCGCTCGTGATGTCGGACCGCAAGGCGCGCGAACTCGGGCTGAAACCGCGGCTCCGGTTCGTGAGCTTTGCCGTCGGCGGAGTGCCCCCGGAACTCATGGGTATCGGGCCGGTTGTCGCCATTCCCAAGGCGCTCGAACTGGCGGGACTGCACCTGGAAGACATAGACATCATCGAGCTGAACGAGGCCTTCGCCGTGCAGGCGCTCGCGGTAATCCGGCTGGCCGGGCTGGACATAGAAAGGATCAACCCTAATGGAGGCGCGATTGCGCTCGGGCATCCCCTGGGATGCACCGGTGCGCGGCTCACCGCCACCCTCATGCGGGAACTGGAGCGCTCCAACGGCACATACGGCATGGTGACGATGTGCGTGGGCGGGGGCCAGGGCGCTGCCGCTATCTTCGAAAAAGTCTAGCCTGCAAAGAATCAGGCCGCCTGTGCGTTACACTGTGGTTACAGGGGCTCCGTTCTCATCGGCATGATCGACCTGCATACGCATACCCATGAATCGGACGGAACTTTTTCGCCCGAGGAACTCGTCCAGGCGGCCGTCGATTTGAAGTTAGAAGCGCTGGGTATCACCGATCACGACACGTTCGCCGGCTACGACCAGGCCGTGCCGCTTGCGCGGGCGGCGGGGCTGGAGCTGATCTGCGGCATCGAGTTGAGCACGAAGCTGCGCTCCAGGCAGGGGACGACACGCAACAAATCGGTGCACATCCTGGGATATTTTCTCGATGCGCCGCCGGCGCCCGCGTTCCGCAACTGGCTCGACACCCTCCAGCGCAGCCGCCGCGACCGCAATGCCCGCCTGGCCCAACGCCTTCGTTCGCTCGGCATCGAGGTGACGCTGGAAGAAGTCGAACGACTCGGCCGCAGCCTGGCCGGACGGCCGCATTTTGCGCAAATCATGGTGCGCAAGGGCTACGTGAAATCGATTCACGAGGCGTTTGAAGTGTACCTTGGCGAGTCCGCCCGCGCCTACGTGGAACGCGAAGAGCCCACCGTCGCCGAAGGCATACAGAAGATTCTGGAGGGCGGCGGCTTGCCCTCGATCGCTCACCCGGTGCGCCTCTCCAGAGACGGCGCAGCGGTCGAGAAAATGATCGCTGAAATGCGCGACTTTGGTCTGCGCGCGATCGAAACCTACCATTCGGATCACAGCCCGCGCGAAGTGGAGCAGTACCTCGCAATGGCCCGCCGCTACGACCTGGCCATAACCGGCGGCACAGATTTCCACGGCGACAACAAGCCCGGCATATCGCTCGGCACGGGAGTGAACGGAAATGTTTCGGTGCCCCGCTCGGTTCTCGACGATCTCCGCGCCGGCAGGCCGCAGCGCTATGTTTCGGCTTCTACTTTCCGCATGCCCCCGGCGATGTAAGGGACCGGCCTACCCGGACACGATCGCGGCGCTCGCGCCGGCGGCTTCGAGCACAGTGCCCTTCGGCGCTTCCGCCAGTCTGACGTAACCCAGCGCGAGCACCTTTCCGGCGTCGGGCGACCACGCGGCCGAGGTGATCTCGCCCACCACCTTGCCTCTGGTAGTTACCGGCGTGCCTGCCGCGGGCGGCTCGGTAGCCTCAATCGCCAGCCGAACCAAGAAGCGGTGGACCCCGCCGCGCGAGCGGATCCGTTCCACGATCTCCTGCCCGAGGTAGCAGCCCTTGTTGAAGTGAATGGCGTGCAGCAGCCCCGTCTCTTGCGGCAGGTTCTTTTCGGTGATGTCCTCGCCGTAGCGCGGCCGGCCGTTTTCAATCCTTACGACGCGCGCGTCTTCCGGCCCTGCGGGGACGGCCCCCGCCGCTTCCAGCATTCGCGCGAGTTCCTCCCGCTCCCGGCGCGGTCCGATCACCGCAAAACCGGGCGTGCCCGTTGTGCTGAGACGCGCCACCACGCGTTCCCCCCACGCCGCGTGAGACCACGGTTTGTCCGGAACCGGGGCGCTTACGGCCGCAAGCACGTCCGCCGCTTTCGGCCCCTCGATGCCCAGTTCGGTTGTCTTATCGGTCGCGTCCTCGAGCGTGACGTCGTCCGCGATGATGTACTTGTCCAGGTGCTCGTACGATTTGGTTCGCGTTTCGGGCTCGGTCTCCAGGAGGAAAAAATCCTCGAAGCGCAGCAGGTTCATATCGCCGAGTATGCGTCCCTGCGCGTTCAGGAAAAAGGCGTAGCAGCCCTCTCCCGGCTGGAGCTGCTCGACGTGGTTCGTCACCATGGCGTGCAGCAGGCGCGCGCGATCTTCCCCGGTGATGCGAATGCGCCCCCGCCCGGAGAGGTCCAGTAACGCCGCGCCGTCGTGCAGTGCCTTGTACCCTTGGGTCATCGGTCCTCCAGCATCAATAGATGCGCCGCAGGTAGGCGGCTACCAGAATCGCCAGCAGGCCTACGATCGCGGCGCCCGCAAGCCGGCGCACACCGCGCGATTCGCTTTCGGGCCTTTCCGCCGGCGCACTCACGGCCAGCGCCGCCGATACAAACACGTGGGCCGCGAGCAGCATCTTGACGCCGAACCAGATGTGGTACATGCGCGTGTGCCCCGGCTGCGTGAGCAGGTTGTACGTCCCGGAAACCAGCAGGCCGGCGATGGCCGCGTAGACCAGGGGACGGAACCGCGCCGCCTGCGCCGCCCAGGCTCCGGTCCTGTCATCATCCTGGAGCCCCTTCAAGGCAGGCGCAGCAACTCCCCAGACATAAATGGCTCCGCCGATCAGGGCGACAACCGACACAATATGCAGCCAGCGGGAGAACACCCCCAGCACTTCCAGGGGAATCGAAACCATAATGAAAGTATACGAGGTACAGGCCGAACACATGATCCACGAAATCCTTCCGGTTGGCGTGCTTGCCTGCAACTGCTCCATTTTGGGCGACGAGCGCACGAAAGAGGCGCTGGTGATCGACCCGGGCGACGACGTCTCCGAGATCCTGCGCATCCTCGAGCGGCACGGGTTGCACCTGAGCCAAATCGTTGTCACCCACGCGCACATCGATCACATCGGCGGCGCGGCCAAACTCAAGCAGGCCACCGGAGCCCCCGTCATGCTGAACGAGAACGACATCCCGATTTACGACACCCTCGACGCGCAGGCCCTGTGGATCGGCGTGCAGGCGCCGGAGCGCACCGTGATCGATACTCCGGCTCGCGACGGGGACAAGTTGCAGGTGGGCTCGATCAATCTGGAAGTGCTTCACACACCGGGCCACACCCCGGGCAGCATCAGCCTCTGGATCCCGGCGGAAAAGAAGCTGCTGGCGGGCGACACGCTCTTCCGCGACAGCATCGGCCGCACCGATCTGCCCGGCGGCGACGGCCGCCTGATCCTGCGCTCGATCCGCGACAAGTATTTCCCGTTGCCCGAGGACACCATCGTTATTCCGGGGCACGGCGAAAGCACCACACTCGGCCGCGAGCGGGAGTTCAACTACTTCCTTCAGGGTCTGTAGGTACACTGAAGGGTTATGCGGATTCCCGCCTGGCCCATTCATACCGAACGCGAAATCGAGCTGTTGCGGCAGGTGCTGAACAGCCCGCAGTGGGGCGGCTTCAACGAGATCGTAAGCCGCCTGGAAAGCGAGTTCGCGGCTTTTCAGCATTGCGCCTACGGCATCAGCGCGGCCAACGGCACACTGACGCTCGAGGCGGCGCTGGCCGTGCTCGGCATCGGGCCGGGCGATGAGGTGATCGTACCGGCCATCTCATTCATCTCCACCGCGACCGCCGTCTCGCGCACGGGCGCGCTTCCCGTTTTCGTGGACATCGAACCCGAAACGTTCAACATGGACCCGGAGCGCGCCGCCGAAGCGATCACCCCGCGGACCAAAGCGATTCTGCCCGTCCACTTCGGCGGGCCGCTGGCCGACATGGACCGCCTCGGAGCGCTCGCGGCGGAGCACGGAATACCGATCGTAGAGGACGCCGCCCACGCCCACGGCTCGGAGTGGAACGGGCGCAGAGCGGGAAGTTTTGGCGTCGCCGGCTCGTTCAGCTTCCAAAACTCGAAAGTCATAACGGCCGGCGAGGGCGGAATGCTGACCTCGAACGACGCCGGATTCGCCGAGCGCGCACGCTCCTTCTGCAACCAGGGGCGGCGCATCGGAGAGAATTACTTTTTCCATTACACACTGGCTACTAACTACCGCATCTCGGCGCTACAAGCGGCGGTGCTGCTGGCGCAACTGGAACGGCTGCCCGAACAGATCTGCCTGCGGGAGCGTAATGAGCGGCTGTTGCGTTCCGAACTGGCGGACATCCCCGGCCTGCGCTTCCAGCAGGCGCACCGGCAGGTCAACGTCCACTCGCACTACCTGCTGCTCGGCCGTATCGACGAGCGGGAGTTCGGAATGACGCGCGACGAGTTCCACCGCGCCGTCACTGCCCAAGGCATCCCCTGCACGCCGTTTTATCCCCACCCGCTCTACGGGAATCCGCTCTACCGGAACGGCGGTTGCAGAGTCATGTCCTGCCCGGTGGCCGAGGCCTGCGTCCGCGACGCGTTCTGGTTCCCTCACCGCGTGCTGATGGGAGACGAGGAAACCACGCGCGAGATCGCCGCCGCAATTCGCCGCGCCGCCCGACGGTGAGCTGCGCCGTCCGTTACCCGCGAACGCCGGCGCCGAGCGCCTTGCGGGCGTACTCCAGGCTCCGCTCCAGGTCGCGCCGTTGCTGTTGCTTGAGCGCCGCCTGAATCTCCGGCGTCTGCCTGCCCGGACCCGCAATCACCATCGCTCCCATGAACGGGTGGCCGGCCTTGGCCAGCGCAACGAAGCGCGCGAACTCACCCGCCCGGGCCTTCGGAAACGCCTTCCAGAACTCCTCCTCAAAGTAAGGCAGCACCTGCGGCGGGCGGCCGGTGATGATTTCAAGCTGCATGGCCGCTTCCGGGCACAGCTCGCGGAAGCGGGCAACCAGGACACGCAAATCGAGCGAGCCGTCGCCCAGCGCCACCCACTGGAACGCGGCCCCGCGCGGATGCTCGTAGACCACGGAATCGCGGAAATGCGTGGTCACGACGTAGGGCGCCAGCGTTTCCAGGGTGACCATCGGGTTCTCCACCACCGCCATCGGATTGCCTAGATCGAGGCAGCAGCCCACGAAGTCGCGGCCGGCTTCTTCGATCAGGGTGCGAAGCTCCCAGGCCTGCATATCGGAGTGGTTTTCGATAGCGATCTTCACACCCGCGTCCAGCGCCTGCGAGCGGACCGCCCGCAACACCTTGACCGTCGCCTCGATATGCGCTTCTATGGGAAGCTTTCCGCGGCGGTCCGCCCCGCTGCCCAGAAAGCAGCGCATCGCCTTCGAGCCGACCGCGCGCGCCACGCTCAGTCCTTTCAGCACATACTGGACCGCATCGCCCGTAGCCGGGTTCCAAGCGCTCGACGTCGGGCAGATGCATCCAATGCCGGCTTCGATCTCTATGCCTCGCCGCTCGGCATCCTCCCGGACTTTTTGGAGATGGGCCGCATCGAGGCTTTCATAGTTGTCCAGGCTCGAAAGCTGGATGATGTCCAGCTTGAGGTGCCCCGCATAGTTGAGCAGATCGAGCGCCCTCCAGCGCCAGTCGCGAATGGAATACGCATCGATGCCGAGTTTGATGCGGGCGGCCGGAGCAGCGGAAGCCGTGGCGGCAGCGGCTCCGCCGGCAGTCTGAAGGAAAGTTCGCCTGAGCATGCTCTTTATGATAAGCGGGGCTCAGAGTGTTTTGAGTTGGGCTATCGCGGCGGCAAGGGCTTCGCGGGAGGGCAGGCTGCCCTGGGCCATTTGGGCGCTCCCGCCTCCCCGCCCGCCCAGAGCCGTTACCACGGACTTGACGGCGTTGCCCGCATGAATTCCGGAATCCGCGGAGGCGGCGAGTAACAGCGCGGGCGGATCTTCAACCGTTGCGAGGAAAACCGCCTTTCCGCCCGCGATGAATCCTTGCGCGGTGGCGCGCAGCTCGTCGTCGAGCGCGGCGGCTGTCTGCATCGTTCTTCGCACGCCCGCCGCGTCCGGGATGGCGGCGCGGTACAGTTCCGCCCCGCGAAGGCGCGCCAGTTCGGCCGCAAGTTTCCGGACGGCCTTTTCCGATGCCTCCAGCGCCTTCTGTTGGGCCGCGGCAAGCGCGGGAGTCTCGTCGGGCGCCGCCGAGAACAGCCGGCCGAGCTGCGCCAGGTTCTCAAAATCGGCGCGCGCGCGGCGAATCGCCCGGAACCCGCAGACAAACTCGATCCGCACGCCGCCGTGCGCCTTGCCTAACCTGCGCAGCAGCACCGGACCGATCTCCGCCGTGCCGCGCACATGGGTGCCGCCGCACGCGCTGCGGTCCACGCCTTCGATCGAGACGATGCGGAGCAGGCCCCCGCGCTGTGGCGCTTTACGCAGTCCGGACGCCGAGGAACTGTCTTCAAAGGAAACCGTCACCGGCCGGTTCTCGATCACCAATTGGTTCGCGCGCCGTTCGATCTCCGCGGCCTGCCGCGCATCGAGCGATGCCAGCTCCACATCAATAGTCGAGACCTCAGCGCCCAGGTGAAATCCGATGGTGCGGGCGCCCAGCATCTCCAGCACCACGGCCGAGAGCAGGTGCTGGCCGCTGTGCTGCTGCATGTGGTCGAAGCGCCGCTCCCAGTCGACGCGGCAGAAGACCTCGCCCGGGCTAACCGGACCGGCGGTGATGTGCGCAATGCAATCTTCCTCATCGACCACGTCCACCACCGGGACACCGCCGATCGTCCCGGTATCGTGCGGCTGCCCTCCGGAAGTTGGGTAGAAAGCCGTGCGGTCGAGATACACGCGCCGCCCTTTATCGCGGACGCCGGTCACGCGGGAGGTGAATTCGGTCAGGTAGCTATCGTGGTAATAAAGACGTTCGGTGGCAGGATTGCCGGGACTCAGACCCACTCCAGGGCGCCCTTCTTATACGCCCAGATGTACCCCACGATCAAAATGGCGAGAAATACCGCAACCTCGGCGACTCCGAACCAGCCAAGCTGCTTGAAGCGCACCGCCCAGGGAAACAGGAAAATCGTTTCCACGTCGAAAATCACGAACAGAATCGCGATGATGTAGAACCGCACCGTGTAACGGCCGCGGGCGTCGGAAACCGGGGGGATGCCGCACTCGTAAGGTTCCATCTTCGTCGACGCCGGCGCGGACGGGCGAACCAGCTTGGCGGCGACGAGCAGTACGATAGGAAGGGCCATCGCACAAACGGCAAAAATCGAAATCGCGAGGTAACCTTCGGGCATAAAACGATATCGTAGCACACGCGCCGGTGGCCCCCGGCTTTGGCCGCGCCCCGCCTCCACCGGTCCGCGAGACGCAAAGGCCACCCCTAAAGGCCGGCTTCCATTCCGCCGATCTGAACAGACGGGAGAATACTCGTGGAGCGCTCGCTATCCCAGGAGGAAATAGACAGCGTATTTAGTTCGCTGCATGGCAAAAAGCCGGACGAAGCCAGGGCGGTCCCCTACGATTTCCGCCGTCCGGACCGGATCGCCAAGGACCAGCTTCGCGCTATTCACCTCCTGCACGACAACTTCGCCCGCAACCTCGCCTCCAGCCTTTCGGCGTACCTGCGGGCCTACGCCATGGTAACGCTCGTCTCGGTCGAGCAGCTTTCCTTTTCCGAATTCTCCCAGTGCCTTCCCTCTCCGACCTGCCTCGTCTCGCTGGCGATGAAACCTTACGAGGGAAGCGCCGTTCTGGAAATCAACTCCTCGCTCGTGTTCCCGATCCTGGAAATGCTGCTCGGCGGCAACGGCAAGGCCAGCGCGAAGATCAACCGTGAGGTCACCGATATCGAGCAGGTGGTGCTGGACGGGCTCTACCGCATCATCCTGCACGACCTCAGACAGGCCTGGAGCAGCATCACCCCGATCGATTTCACCATCGAGAGCCGCGAAACCGAACCGCAACTCCTGCAAATCATGGCGCCGAACGAAGCCGTCGTCGCCATCGGCCTCGAAGTGCGGATCGCCGAGTGCTCCGGCCTGATCAACATCGGCCTGCCCTCGATCATCATCAAGATGCTGCGCCAGAAATTCGACCAGCAATGGACGGTCCGGCGCACCGCTTCGACCGAGGAAGAACAGGCGCGTATGCTGCGGCTCATCCAGTCCTCGAACATTCTGCTCGATGCCAGATTGCAAGGGCCGACGATCTCCGTCGAGGATATGCTCAAGCTCAACGTTGGGGACGTCTTGACGTTCGACTACCCGGCGGACCGTCCGATCAGCTTCCTGGTGAACGGCAAGCTCAAATATCGCGGATTTGTGGCCTGCTCAGGCCGCAAAAAGGCTTTCTTGATCGAGGAATTATACCAAGGCGATTGACGGCCGCCGCTTACTGAAGCGCCCGCCGCCGCAAATACGCCGGAGTATCCAAATCGTTGAGGTCTTCTTCTTCCTCTACCGGAGCAGGCGCCGGGGGAGGAACCGGATAACCCGTCGTTGCCCTGGGCGCCGCCGGCGGTTCGGGTTCGGGCGCAACCGGAGGCGCGGCCGCAGCACGCTCCGGCTCCATCTCGCTCAGCCAGAGCGTCTGAGCCGCTGCGGCAACCGGTTCCTCCTCCGGCTCCAATTCCCGCGCCGGCACACTCCGCTGCCGCGCGAAGCCGGTGGCGATCACGGTTACCTTCACCGAATCCTCCATCGCCTCGTTCAGCACAACCCCGAAGTTCACCTCGACGTCCTCGTTTTCCGTCGCCGCGCGGATCAACTCGCACGCTTCGTGGACATCGTGCAGTCCGAGCCGGCTGGAGCCTACGATATTCAAAAGCACGCTCTGCGCGCCCTTGATCCCGGCGCCCTCCAGCAGCGGGCAGCCGATCGCCTCTTTGGCCGCCTTGACAGCGGCGCCCTCGCCGGACGCCGTCGCCGTGCCCAGCAGCGCGCAGCCGGCACCGAACATCGTCGAGCGCACATCGGAAAAGTCGCGGTTGATGAAGCCGGGCGTGGTCATGATCTCGACGATATCGGAAACCGTGCGGCGCAGGAAGTCGTGTCCCATCCGGAACGCTTCCACGAGGCTCGTGCCCCGCGGCGCAAGCGTCAGCAGCCGGTCGTTCGACACGGTAATCACGGCGTCGACAATGGCCGCCAGTTCCTCCAGGCCCTTCTCGGCCTGGCGCCTGCGGCGCGCCCCCTCGAACGTGAACGGTTTGGTCGCAACCGCCATGGTCAAGGCGCCCATTTCCTTGCCGAGCGATGCGATTACCGGGGCCGCGCCGCTGCCCGTTCCGCCGCCCAGTCCCGCCGCGACAAACACCAGGTCCGCGCCCTCGAGAATCTCGCAGATCCGCTCCGTATCGTCGAGCGCGGCCTGCCGCCCGATGGACGGATCGGCCCCCGTCCCGCGCCCGTGCGTGATCTTACAGCCGATGGCAAGCTTGTTCTGCACCGGGCAAGCCTGCAAAGCCTGCACGTCCGTGTTCACGACGTAGAACTCGACGCCCTCCAGGCCGCCCTCCATCATGTGAGCCACCGCGTTGGAGCCGCCTCCTCCGACTCCGATCACCTTGATCTTCGCCGCGGTGTGTGTGTCGTCCTGCAACTCGTATTTCAAATTGCCAACGTTGGCGTCGAGCAAATCCATCTGTGCCTCCTGCTGCTATGCGCCCAGTACTTTAGCTAAGAACCCGCTGCTCCTCCGGTCCAGTTCCGCCCGCAGCTTCAGCCGGGCCGAATACATGGCCAGCCCGGCCGCCGCGGTCCATGCGGGGTCGTCGATTTCTCCCGGCCAGTCCATGATTCCCACCGGCAATCCGATGCGCGCCTGGCATTTCAGAACTTTTTCCGCGGCGTCGCACATCCCTTGCAGCCGCGCGCCGCCGCCGGTAAGCACGCACTCCATTAACATCTGCTCCAGGCCGATGCGCTTCAGTTCCTCCGCCACGAACTCGAACAGCTCCAGCGCGCGCGCTTCCAGAATCAAGTTCAGCTCGCGGCACGGCGCCTCGCGCGCGGGACGCCCCGGCGCCGCGGGCAGCTCGATCAGGCTGTTGTCCGCGCCAAGGCCCAGCAGGGCGCACCCGTACTGCTCCTTGATCCAGGCCGCGTCCTCGGGGTTCACGATCAGCCCGCGAGCCACGTCGCGAGTGAAATGGTCGCCGCAGATCGGAAGGCTGGAGGACAACAGCAATGCCTCGCCGTAATAAGCCGCCAAATCGGTGGAATGTGCGCCGATATCCACCACCACACTCCCCTCGCGCCGCTCTTCCGGCAGAATGGAGGCATAGGCCGCCGCCAGCGGCTCGAAGACCGTTTCCTCCACCACCAGGTGCGCCTCGTTCGCCGCGCCGACCAGCGCGTGGTGATCCTGCCGGGAGCCGGTCACCAGGTGAACGTACACCTCCAGCCGCGAACCGATCATCCCGCGCGGATTTCTGTGGCCGGGGCGGCCATCGACGGTGAAATCCTGCGGCGTCAGGTGCAGCACCATTTCGTCTTCCTGCAACTGCACGCGCGAGGCCCGTTCGATCACGCGGTTCACGTCGTTCTGATCGATTTGCCGCGGGAAGCCGATCTCGTATCCGCCGCGCCCGTTCGTTCCGCAAACGCTGCCGCCGATTCCGAACACCGCGGATCCGATCGGCGTCTGCGCCAGCGCCTCGGCTTCGCGCACAGCCCGCAGAATGGACTCCGAAACGGCCTTCTGATCGGCGATGCGCCCCTTGTACCAGCCCTGTGACGGCGCCGCGGCGTAGCCCAGCAGGCGCACCCGGGCATCCTCCATCAGCAGGATGACGCACCGCGTCCACTGGCTCCCGGCGTCCACACCGGCCGCAAGAACCGGTTTAGCGGGCATCGGAGCCTCCCGTGCCCACCACGGTGATGCGGTCGTCCAGCCGCAGATCGAACGTGCGCGCCCCGGGCAGCCTGCGGCTGATCTCCGGGTAATTGGCCAGAAACCTGGTCAGCCGGGGAAGATAGCGCTGGTTGCCCAGCATCAGCCGCACCGCACGTCCCTCCACGTTGTAGGTGACGATGAGATTCTCGGGATCGTCCGCATTGATTTCCGATATCTGGCCCGAATGGCTTTGTACCTCAGCGATCAGATCCATTGCCTGCTGCACGCGCTCCCGCCTTGCCTCGACCGGCTGCTGCCGCGTGAGGCCGTACAGCGCCGGAAGGTTGAAGCGCGCGCGCGGCGGCGGCGTCAGGATTATGCCCTCGCCGTCCACCAGCGCCGCCTCGTACCGCACCGTGCCGGAGGCGTCGCGCGATTGCGGCAGCATCGCGAATGCCACCGGAGTGCGCTCGTAGATCCTGACGTCCACCCGGTTTGGCCACCGGCGCGAGACGGACGCGTCGCGAACCCAATCGATCCGCATCAGCGCGCGGCGCCGTTCGGCCAGCGGCATCAGGTAGATGCTGCGCCCGAAATCCTCCGCGAACACCCCCACCACCTGCGCCTGCGGCGCGTAGCGTAATCCCGTGATCGACAGGTTCGGATGCGCCTCCGGGCTGCCCGTAAGGATGAAGTGCCCGTCGCTGGCCAGGAACTGGTCGATCCGGTAACCAGCCGCAATCACCGCCAGCGCGGCGATCGCCAGACTCGCCCAATACAGCCATTTCCGTGCGCGGCGGCCCCAGCTTTTCGGCGCCTCCGCTTTGCGCCGCGTTCGCGCCGCCGGCGCCGCCTCCGGCGCTCTTGCGGAGATCTCCTCGGAGTCCGCCACCTCGAGTTGTGCGCTCTGCCTGCGGCCCATGGTCTATGCTCCGCGAATGCGTTCCAGAAGGCGGTCTCCCGCCTGCCACACGTTACCCGCTCCCAGCGTCAGGACCAAATCGCCGGGCTTCGCCGCCGCCAGCGCGGCCTCGACCGCGCGCTCGATCGTTCCCACGTACTCCACCGACTTGTGCCCGAAGTCGCGGATCCGCGCCGCCAGTGCCTCGGCGCTCACACCTTCTATCGGCTTCTCGGACGCCGCGTAGATATCCAGCACGAACACCGAATCGGCCTGGTAAAAACACCGGGCGAACTCGTCCATCAGGTGGAGCGTGCGGCTGTAGCGGTGCGGCTGGAAGATGACGTGAATCTTGCCGTAATTGCACTGCCGCGCCGCGGCCAGCGTCGAGCGGATCTCGGTGGGATGATGGCCATAGTCGTCGACCACCGTGATGCCGCACGCCGTCCCGCGCTCCTGAAACCGGCGGTCCACGCCGGTGTAGGCGGCCAGACCCTCCCGAATCGCCTCCACGGGGACTTCCAGCTCCAGGCTCACCGCCGCGGCGGCGGCCGCATTCAGCACGTTGTGAGCGCCGGGCACCTGGAGCCGGAACTCACCGAGATCCGTGCCGCGGTTGCGCAGCCGGAAGGTGCTGGACAGATGCCTGTATTCGCAATCGCTCACCACCACGTCGGCCTGCGCCCGCGTGCCGTAGGTGATCGTTCGCCTCTTCACTTCCGGCAGAATCCGCTGCACGTTCTCGTCGTCCAGGCAAAGCACCGCAGCGCCGTAGAACGGCACCTTGTTCACGAATTCGACAAACGCCGCGCGGATTTCTTCGATCGAAGAGTAGTGATCCAGGTGCTCGCGGTCGATGTTCGTCACAATCGCCAGAATCGGCGAGAGCTTTAAAAACGAACCGTCGCTTTCGTCCGATTCCACCAGCAGGAAGTCGCTATTGCCGAGCCGCGCGTTCGAGCCGCCGATCGACTTCAGCCGGCCGCCCACCACCACGGTCGGGTCCTGCCCGCCGCGGCTCAGAATCGTCGCCAGCATCGAAGTCGTGGAGGTCTTGCCGTGGCTCCCGGCCACCGCGATGCCGTACTTCAGCCGCATCAGCTCGGCCAGCATTTCTCCGCGCGGGATCACCGGGATCTGGCGCCGCCGCGCCTCCAACACCTCCGGGTTGTCCTCGCTGATCGCGGAACTCACCACCACGGCCTTCGCCGCGCCGATGTTCTCCGCCGCGTGTCCTTC
This sequence comes from Acidobacteriota bacterium, assembly GCA_029776225.1. GTDB lineage: Bacteria > Acidobacteriota > Terriglobia > Bryobacterales > Bryobacteraceae > Fen-330. Next base: position 120,040 of record JAKOTR010000032.1, read on the forward strand.
GTAAATCTTCGCCCCCAACTCCGCCAGGCGCTCGGTAATCGGCGTCCGCCTCAAGTCCGAACCGGTGATCGTGAAGCCGAGATCGAGCAGGATTTCGGCGATCCCGCTCATTCCGATCCCGCCGATGCCGGTGAAATGCAGATGTTGGGGTTTAAGAAACATTTTCTCCATGCCGCAACCGCGCGGCGAAAAAACATTTATCTAGGCCATTGTTTCGGCTTCGGCCGCGCATGTCAATTAAAATCTTCGGTCCGCCACTTCTTCGAGCAGGTCCGCCGCGCGCGCCGCGGCGCCCGGCCGCGCGAACCTTCGCGCCGCTTCGCCCATACGCTCCAGCAGGCGCCTTTCGGACGCCAGCCGCCGCACCTCCTCGAACAGCCTCTTGCCGTCGAACTCGGCGTCCCTCACCAGCCGCGCCGCGCCGGCAGCCGCCAGAATTTCGGCGTTCCGAAGCTGGTGGTCGTCGGCCGCGAACGGGAACGGCACCAGGATCGCCGGTTTTCCCGCCGCCGCCAGTTCCGCGCAAGCGCCCGCGCCGGAGCGGCAAATCACCAGGTCAGCCTCCGCGAACGCTGCCGGCATATCTTCGATGAACGGAACCACTTCGCCGTCGAGTCCCGTGCGGGCAAACTCAGAGGCCAGTTCGTCCCAGGCTTCGCGTCCCGTCTGGTGAATCAGGCGCACCGCGAAATCCGCCTCGCGAAACAGCGGCCAGCTCCCGCGCGCGGCCTGGTTCAGCGTGCGCGAGCCGCGGCTGCCGCCCGTTATCAAAACCGTAAGCACGGCGGACCGCCTCTTCGGCGGAATCGAAAAAAATTCCTCGCGCACCGGCAGGCCCGTCAGTTCCGACTTCCCTTCCGGGAACCAGCGCGCCGTCTCTTCGAAATTGACGAGCACGCGGGCGGCCACCCGCCCCATCCAGCGGTTCGTCATGCCGGGCGCCGCATTCGGCTCCATCAGCACCATGGGAATGCGCCGCGCCCAGGCCGCCAGCACAACCGGGCCCGCCACGTATCCGCCCATGCTGAATACCGCCGCCGGACGCCATCGCGCGAGCGAACGCATCATCGCCAGCGTGCCGGTTCCAAGCTGCCAGAGCGTTTTCACCCGCCGCGCCATTCCTACGCGCTTGAGTCCGCCGATGCGGATCCGCTCCAGCCGGAAACCCGCCGCCGGGACGAGTTTCGCCTCAATTCCTTCCGCCGTGCCGACAAAGAACGGCTCGTGCCCGCGCCGCTTCAATTCCTCGGCCACCGCCAGCGCGGGAATCACGTGCCCGCCCGTGCCGCCGCCGGCCATCAAAAACTTCATCCTGATTGCTCGCTCACGCTCAGCAGCATCCCAAGCAAGATCAGCGTGCTCAGCAGCGAACTGCCGCCGTAGCTGATCATCGGAAGCGGAATCCCCTTAGCCGGCGCCATATCCAGCACAACGCTCATGTTCATCAGCGCCTGTACCACGATGATCGACGTGACCCCAACCGCCAGGTAGCGGCCGAAATCGTCCTGGGTCGAGCGCGCCAGTTGCAGCCCTCTCCACAGAATCACCAGGTACAGCACGACCAGAGTGCCGCAGCCGAGCAGCCCCAGTTCCTCGCCGACTACAGCATAAATAAAATCCGTGTGCGCTTCGGGAAGGTAGAACAGCTTCTGCTTGCCGTCCATCAAGCCCTTTCCGATCAATCCGCCGCTGCCGACCGCGATCTTCGACTGCCGCACGTGGTAGCCCGGGTCGCGGTTGAACGACGATTGGCCCAGATAAGTCTTGACTTTCTCCCCCCAGGCGAACCGCTCCAGCGTCTTGTATTCGGGATCGAAAAAGCCGAACACGCGCACCATCCGGTACGGCTTCCAGGCCACCGCCGCTCCCACGCAGATGACTCCGATAATCAACGCCCTCCAGATGTACTTCTTCTCGAGGCCCGCCACGTAAAACACAACCGCGGCCGTGATCACCAAGACCGCGGCCGTCCCCAAATCCGCGATCACCACCGCCACCGCGAGCGGCACCACCGCCACCAGCGCCGGCAATAGCGTGTGGCGGTTGTTGATCGCCTTCGCCCGCAGCGCGACAAAGTACGCCAGAAACAGGATCAGCGCCGGCTTGGCAAACTCCGAAGGCTGTATCCCTACCGGACCCAGCCGCAGCCAGCGGTGCGCCCGGCTGTCGACGAAATAGACCACAACCAGCAGGAAGAGCACTACGCCGATGGAGGCGAAGGCGCAGGCCGGGGAATTCAACCGGCGGTAATCCAGGCGCATCAGCCCGATCATCACCGCCAGACCCAATACGGCCCAGGCCATCTGCCTCACGATGTAGTAACCCGAATACCCGAATTTCAGCTCCGCCACGACCGAGGAGGCGCTGTAGACCATCACCAGGCCGAAGCACACCAGCGCCAGGATGCAGCCGAACAACACCCAATCGGTCTTGACGCGCTGTGCCATAACTCAGGACGCCTTGCGCTCTTCCAGCCTCATCACCGTTTCCTTGAACACCCGCCCGCGGTGCTCGTAATTGTCGAACTGATCGAAACTGGCGCACGCGGGCGCAAGCAGCACCGTGTCGCCCGGCTCGGCCTCGCTCCAGGCTTCCCGGACGGCGGCTTCCAGCGTGCCCGCGAAGATCAGGCGCACGGAATCCCCCAAATGCTCGGCGATCTTCGGCGCCGCCGCCCCGATGAGCAGCGCCGCCCGAGCCTTCTCCCGCAGCAGCGGTTGCAGCACCGTGTAGTCGCTGCCCTTGTCCTTGCCGCCCAGTATGATCCACAGCCGCCCCGGAAACGCTTCGATCGATTTCACCGTGGCGTCGACGTTCGTGGCTTTCGAATCGTTGTAGAAATCGACGCCGCCAATCGTCCGCACGTACTCGATGCGATGCTCGACGCCGGGGAACGTCCGCACCGCCGCCGCGATCGCTTCCAGCGGCACGCCCGCCATGTGCGCCGCGCCCGCCGCCGCCAGCGTGTTCTCCACGTTGTGCCGCCCGCGCAGCGGAATGTCGGCGATCGCCATGAACGGCGCGCCGTCGCAGTACAGCCGCTCGAAATCGGCGTAGAAGCCGGGTGAGATGGCGCGCTTCGTCGAGAACCAAATCTTCTGCCCGCGGCTGCGCCGCCCGTACTCCACGCAGCTCGCATCGTCCGCGTTGAGCACCGCGAAATCGCCTTCCGTTTGCGTCTCGAACAGGCGCGCTTTGGCGTTTACGTAGTTCTCAAACGTGTGATGACGGTCCAGATGGTCCGGGGTGACGTTCAGGCAAACGGCGATGTCCGCGCGGAAGCACTCGATGGTTTCCAGTTGGAAGCTGGAGAGCTCGATTACGTTCCACTGCTCCGTGCGCGACGTGGCGATCATCGCCGTAACCGGCGTTCCGATGTTGCCGCCCACCTGCACCGGAATCCCGGACTCGCGCAGAATATGGCCCGTGAGCGCCGTCGTCGTAGTCTTGCCGTTCGCTCCGGTGATTCCGATTGTGCGGCCCTGAAGAAAGCCGGCCGTCAGCTCCACTTCTCCGAGCACGCGCGTGCCGCGCCGCCTGGCCGCTTCCAGCTCCGGCAAATCCGACGGCACGCCGGGCGAAATCACGATCGCATCGACCCCTTCAAACGCCGCGGCCGATTGCGGCTCGAACGGCACGCCGAGCCGCGCCAGCACCGTCCCGGCTTCGTTCAGCTCGCTCAACGGCTTGCTGTCGATCGCCCGCACCTTCGCGCCCCGGGACAGCAAAAACTCCACCACGGCCAGCCCTGACTGGCCCATCCCCACTACCGCGATATTTTTTTCTTGAAAGTCCAACTTCTTATCTCAACTTCAATGTCGTCAGCGCAAAGAGCGCCATGACGAGCCCGGCGATCCAGAATCGCACGATGATTTTGGATTCCGCCCACCCCAGCGCCTCGAAATGATGATGCAAAGGCGCCATCTTGAAAATTCGCTTGCCGCCCCGCAGCTTGTAACTCGCTACCTGGAGAATCACCGAAAGCGCCTCCAGCACGAAGACGCCTCCAATGAACAACAGCAAGATTTCCTGCTTGATCAGCACCGCGACCACCGCCAGGCTTCCGCCCAGCGCCAGCGACCCCACGTCGCCCATGAAAATCTCCGCCGGGTGCGCGTTATACCAGAGGAAGCCCAGGCACGCTCCAGTCATGGCGGCGCAAAAAATGGTGAGTTCGCCCGCGCCCGGCACCCGCACCAGGTCGAGATACCTGGCGAACTCGGCGTGGCCGCTGGTATAGGTCAGCGCCGTCATCGCCGCCGCTGCGACCACCATCAGCCCGATCGCGAGCCCGTCCAGCCCGTCCGTCAGGTTCACCCCGTTCGACATTCCCACGATCCACAGGATCAGAAACAGGAAGAAAAACGTAAACGCCAGCGGGTAGGTAAACGGGTTGCCGAGCAGCGGCTCGATCACCAGGCTCGGCCTGAACCACTTGAAAAACGGAACGTTCATCGACGTCGAGTAAGCTCCCTGCTCCCGCAGTATCAGTAGAAAACCGCCGATGATCAGCGCCACCACGCACTGCAACGCGAATTTCTTTCTCCCTGTGAGCCCTAAATTCCGCTTGTTTCTGATCTTCGTGTAATCGTCCCAAAAACCGATCGCGCCGAAGCTCAGAATGCCGAACAGCGCAATCCAGACATACGGATTGGCGAGGTTCGCCCACAGAAGCGTCGGCAGCACGATCGAAATCACGATCAGCACGCCGCCCATGGTCGGGGTCCCCGCCTTCTTCTGGTGCGATTTCGGCCCTTCCTCCCGGATATGCTGCCCGATCTGGAATTGCCGCAGCTTGCGGATCAGCCAGGGCCCCAGCACCAGGCAGAGAAACAGCGCCGTGAGACTGGCGAAGGCGGCGCGAAACGTGATGAACCGGAAGACCCGGAAGGGGCTGAAATATTGATAGAGCTGTTCGAACAGCAGCCAGTAAAACATCGATTACCTGTTATGCCGGGCTCCCGGCCCGCATTTAGGCACAGAACCTCTCCAACGCCTTCTCCACCTGGGTGCCGCGCGAACCTTTGAACAGCACCGCGTCGCCTTCCACGAGCAGTGTGCGCAGAAATTCGCCGGCGGCGCAGGGGTCCTCGAAAAAGAACGCGGCGCCGGCCGGCAAACCCGATCGAATGGCTTCATCGACCATCGTGCGAGCCGCGCCGCGAATCCCAACGAGCACATCAACCCCGCACGCGACGGCGTAGTTGCCTACATCGCGGTGCAAAGGCTCGGACCAGCGGCCGAGTTCGAGCATCTCCCCCAGCACGGCGATCCGCCGCCGCGCGGGTGTCTCCCGGAGCACATCCAACATCGCCCGGACGGCCTCCGGGTTGGAGTTATAGCAATCGTTCAAAATCGTGATCCCGGCATGCGTGAAGCGCTCTCCTCGCATCCTGCCCGGTGCGAGTTTCCGGACCGCTTCCACCAGACGTTCCGGCGCGATCCCGAATACCCCCGCCACGGCGATCCCGGCGAGCGTGTTCAGCAGGCCATGCCGGCCAATCAGACTACATTCGAAATCCGTTTGTCCCAGTCGAAATCGTATGCCGCCCGGCGTGTAGTCTACGTGCACCGGTTGCACATCAGCTCCGGGGGAAGTACCGAAGGTTACCACAGATCCGCGGTGAATTTCTTTAAATGCGGCGACTCGCGGATCGTCCGCGTTCAACACTGCCACCCCGTCCGGCGGAAGGGCTTCGATCAATTCGCGCTTGGCCAGCGCCACTTCCTCCACCGAGTTGAAAAACTCCGCGTGCGCGAACCCGACGTTCGTTACGACTCCGATATTCGGGCGGGCGATTCCCGCCAGCCGCCGGATCTCCCCGGCGTGATTCATCCCGATCTCCAGCACCGCGGCGCGCGCTTCGTCCGGAATCCGCAGGATCGACAGCGGCAGCCCGACGTGGTTGTTCAGGTTCCCCACTGTCTTGCCCACCGGCATTTCCGAGGCGAGCAGTTGCGCGATCACTTCCTTCGTCGTCGTTTTGCCCGCGCTGCCGGTAACCCCGACTACCTGGCCGCCCCACTGTGCCCGGGACCAGGAAGCCAGCGTCTCCAGCGCCGCCAGCGTGTCAGGAACCACGAGCAACTCACCTGAGGCAACCGGGTGGTCCACCACCGCGGCCACGGCGCCGCGCCGGAAAGCTTCCTCCACGAAAGCGTGCCCGTCGTGCTTCGGGCCGCGCAGAGCGAAGAACAGGTCGCCCGGCGAAAGGGTCCGGGAATCCACGCTCCAACCTTCCACCTGCGCGCCCGCGCACGCAGTCTTCAGCCCAAGCGCGCCTGCCACCTGCTCGAGCCGGAACTTCATCCGTGGTATCCCATCTCCTTCAGCGCCCGGCGCGCGACTTCTCGATCGTCAAACGGGATGGTGCGGTCCTTGAAAATCTGGTAGGTCTCGTGCCCTTTGCCCGCCAGGATCACGATATCGCCCGGTTCGGCCTGCGCCAGCGCGAACCGGATCGCTTTCTCCCTGTCCGGCTCCGCATGATACGGAACGTCGTGCCGGCACAGCCCTACCATGACGTCGTTCATGATCGCCAGCGGGTCCTCCGAGCGCGGATTGTCCGAGGTCAGCACGACGTAATCGCTCAGCGATCCGGCCACGCTGCCCATTACCGGGCGCTTGGTCCGGTCGCGGTCCCCGCCGCAGCCGAACAGCGTGATTACCCGCCGCGGATTCAAGGAGCGAGCCACCGAAATCACGTTCCGCAGCGCGTCGTCGGTGTGCGCGTAATCCACCGCCACCAAAAACGGCTGCCCCGCCTCCACCTTTTCAAAGCGCCCCGGCACCGCCCGGCACGCCGCGATGCCCCGCGCGATCGTCTCCGGCGCTATCCCCTCGGATTTCGCAGTCGTCCACGCCGCCAGAATGTTGTACACGTTCATGAGCCCCGGCAACGGCGAGCTCACCGGATAGCACTCCCCGCCGCAGCGGATCTCGAATCGCAGCCCGTCAAAGCCCGAGCTCACGTTCGCTGCCCGCACCTCGGCGTCCTCGCCCAGTCCGTACCGGAACACCCGGGTACCGGGGGCGACGGGAATCTCTCTGCTGTAGGGATCGTCCGCGTTCAGCACGGCTATCGCCGGCGGCGGCGCCCCGGCGCCCTCAAACAGCATGCGCTTGGCGGCGAAATAGTTCTCCATCGTCCCGTGGAAATCCAGGTGGTCCCGGCTCAGGTTGGTGAATACCGCCGTGTGGAACCGGATGCCGTAGACTCTGCCCAGGGCCAGCCCGTGCGAGGAAACCTCCATGGTGACGTGGCTCCCGCCGGCATCCCTCAGATCGGCGAACAGCTTGAACAGGTCCGCGGATTCCGGCGTCGTGTTCACCGCCGCCATGCTCCGCCCCGCGATGCGGCATTCGATAGTTCCCATCAGTGCGGTGGTTTTGCCCGCCTCCCGGAGCACCGAGTCCAGCAGATACGAGGTCGTCGTTTTTCCGTTCGTGCCGGTGATCCCTATGATCGAAAGCTGTTCGTCCGGGCAGCCGTAGAACACCCGCGAGGCCAATGCCAGCGCACGCCGGCCGTGCTTCACCTGAATCCACGGGCCCGCGAAACCCTCCGGCTTCGGCAATTCGCTCACCACCGCCACCGCGCCGCGCTCCAGCGCCTGGGCAGCGAACGCCCGGCCGTCCACGTTCTTGCCGCGAAACGCAAAGAACAGGTATCCCGGACCGGTCTTCCTGGAGTCATAGGCGATCCCGCGCACTTCCGTATCGGCCGGTATTTCCGGAAGGGCGGCCTCGGGCAGTACGTCTTGAATTTTCATTTGAAATACACCCGCACCCGCTCTCCCGGGCCGAGGGGGCTGCCCGCAGCGGGCAACTGGGCGCGCGCCACCCCGCTTCCAATCACCTCCACCGGCACACCGGCGGCAAAAGACTCCTCCAAGACCGCGCGGACGGTCTTGCCCTCGAAGCTCGGCACAACCGGACCAGCGGCCAGCATAAAGGTGGTTGCCTGCGGCGTCTCCGGCGCCGGCTCGGGCGCGGGCATGGCAGGCGCTGCGGAGATGTCATCGGGCGGCCGCGAAAGCGAGGCTATCGCCACGTCGATCGTCTCTTCCTCGGTGGCGGGCTCGGGCGCCGCAGTCTCGGGAACGTCGTAAGGCACGCCGAGCAGCCTCAGCGTCTCCATCGCAATCGCCTTGAACACCGGCGCCGCCACCACGCCGCCATACAGCCTCGTGCCGTTCAGCGTGACGGAAATAACCACCGCAGGGTTCGTTACTGGAGCGAATCCGACAAACGATCCGTTGTACAGGTGCGTGTAGCGCTTCGCGGTCCGGTCGAAAATCTGCGCCGACCCGGTCTTCCCCCCCGATGTATACCCGGGCAACCGCGCCGCCTTGCCCGTGCCATTGAGCACGACTCCCTCCATCATCCGCCGCATCGTGATCGCCGTTTCCGGTTTCAGAATGCGGCGGGGCGGCTCAACCGGTTCGGCCACCGGCTTCTCCCCGGGCTTCTGCCTCGCCAGGATCAACCGTGGCTTAACCAGCACACCGCCGTTGGCGATGACCGAACAGGCCTGTGCCAGTTGCACCGCGGTCGTGCTGATCTCGTGACCCATGGCGATTGACCCGATCGAAGTCTTGCCCCAATATTTCAGGTCTCTGACGGTGCCCGGCGATTCCGCCGGCAGCGGTAACCCCGTGCGCTTCCCGAACCCGAACCTGCGTATGTACTCCAGCAGGCGTTTCTCCCCAACTTTCAATCCTATCTGGATTGCGCCGATGTTGCTTGACTTCGCCAGAACTTCGGCCGCTGTGATCGTCCCGTAACCGCGGCTCGCCTCGTGAATCACGCGGCCATACATCCGGAATGTGCCGTTGCCGCAGTCGATCAGCGTGTCGGGGCGCAGGTTCGTGCTGTCCAGCGCCGCGGCTAATGTGATGATTTTAAATACCGATCCCGGCTCGAAGGGAATCGAAACGGGATGAGAGAACCGCGCCTGATAATCCTTGGGGGTCCGCGGCGGCTCGTTGGGGTCGAAGGGGGGCCACGACGCCATAGCGAGGATGTCGCCCTCGTAAGGGTTCATCACCACCACGCTTCCGCTCGCCGCGCGGTGCCGCTCGCAGGCGGCCGCCAGTTCGCGCTCGACGACGTACTGGATGCGCTCGTCGATGGTTAGCGTGATGTTGACCCCGGGCTCCGCGGCGTCGGTTGCCATGTGCTCAACGCCCCGCTGGAGGACGTCCGTCACCATCTTCACGCTGCCGGCACGGCCCGCCAGCACCTCGTCCATGCTCTGCTCCAGGCCGAGATTGCCGCGCTCCTGAAAATCCACCGTGCCGACAACATGGCTGGCCAAAGGCGCGCTCGGATAGTGGCGCTGGCTCTCCTTGCGGAATTCCACCCACTCGAGTTTCAAACTGCGCAACCGGTCGGACTCCTCCGGCGTGATCTTGCGCTTCACCCAGAGGAAGCCCGAGCCCCTCGCCTTCGCTCTTTCGATTTTTTCGAGCAACTCCTGGCGGTCCACGCCCAGAACCCGCGCCAGGATGTCGGAAGCCAGGACCGGGTCGGGTACGCGCAGCGGGTTGACGCAAACCGAATTTACGGGCACGCTCAGAGCGAGCGGATGACCGGAGCGGTCGAGGATCGCTCCCCGCGAGGCTTCTATACGGAAAGTGCGCTGTTGTTGCCGGTCGGCCAGCCGGCTGTAGGTTTCATGCGAGACAATTTGCAGGTAAACCAGGCGGCACAGGATCAAGACCGCCCAAAGCAGCCCGAGCAGCGCCAGCAGCAGCAGCCGGTTCGAAGGGGTACCGGCATGCACCTCTCCCGCAAACCCGTCTCGCCGCCATCCCCGCAAGCCAGCCTCCTCCCGTCGCCACCAAAGCCGCACCGCTCCCCTATCTCCCTAGCCGCCCCCCGCAGGTGCTGCACGGGCGGTTTGCGGCTTTCAACCCGTCATCTTCAAACTGCCGGAACATCTTGTACTTCTTGGCGCGGGCCGGGTATTTCCCTACCGGGAAGCTCTCCGCTTCTTCGCGCCCACGTTCAGGGCCACGGTGCTGTCCGCCTTCGGGCTGAGATAAACGATCCGGGTGGAATCTGGATCCAGCAGCCGCAGATCGCGCGCCAGTTCCTGAAGCCGCCGCGGGGTGAGCAGGGCCGCTTCTTCCAACTCCAGCCGCGCCCGCTCCTGGATCAGTCCCTCCCGCTGGCGCGCCAGCGAATGGATTTGATAACCGGCGATCATGCTCAGCGCGTCCGGCAGCATCAAGACCATCAGAAACATCGCCGCCGCCAGCGACGTCACCACCGCCCGCACGCACTTCCGGCGCGCCGCCGGGTCCGCCTCCCTCACCACCCGGCTGTTGTCCACTTTCTTGCAGTAAAGATAAACATCCTCGCAAGGCAGAGGACGCAGTTGATAGGGGTCCGGCTTCTGGTCCCAGTATTCACGCTGGACCGGGCCGGCCGCCGCCTCCCCCGGATACCTGAAATATGCCGCTATGGTCGCCATTACACTACCCTCCGCTCACCTGAACGTGCACTCGTTCCGCCTCAAATCATCTCCACGGCCCGCAATTTCGCGCTGCGCGAAGCCGGATTGGCCGCAACCTCTTCTGAACTTGGTGTCAGGACGTGCCTGGTCAGCAGCCGCCCCTTTCCCTGCCGGGCCAGCCGGCGAAAGCCCTCCTTCACCTGCCGGTCCTCCAGAGACATGAATGTGATCATCACGATGCGCCCGCCACTCGTAACCACTTCGGGAGCCGCCTCCAACAGCGCGTCCAACTCTTCCGCTTCCTGGTTCACGGCGCGGCGCAGGGCCATGAACGTCTGGGTCGCGGGGTGCAGCCTGCCCGTCCGGGGCGCGGCCCGTTCGACGATCGCCGCAAGTTGCAGCGTGTCGTGAACCGGCCGCGTGCGGACGATTGCTCTGGCTATTCTCCGCGCCCTCCTTTCTTCGCCGAGCTGATACAGCAGGTCGGCGAGCTCCTTTTCGTTCATGGTGTTTACCAGGTCGGCAGCCGTCGCCCCCTGGCTCCTGTCCATCCTCATATCCAAGGGCCCGGCCGCCGACAGCGAAAAACCCCGCTCCGGCTCGGTGAGCTGATACCGGCTCACACCGAGGTCCGCCAATAAACCGTCCACTTTCTCCACGCCGAACGCGGCAAGCGCCTGCTTCAGCTCCGAAAAACGCGCTTGCCGGAACCGGATCCGGTCCGCCCACTCCGCCGTGTTTTTCCTGGCCGCTTCGAGCGACTCGGCGTCGCGGTCGAGCGCAATCACAAATCCCGTATCCAGCCGTGAGGCGATCGCTCCGGTGTGCCCGCCCAGCCCGGCGGTCGCATCCACGTAGATGCCATCCGGCCGTATTGCCAGAAACTCGAGCGCCTCGTGTAGCATGACGGGGAAGTGCATACATTGCTACTTCAGACCCGCCTTTCTGAGAGCCGGCAAGGCCGCGGCGACAGACGCAGCCGCGCGCTCGAGCCGTTTCTCGTGCGCCGCCTCGCTGTACAGGTCGATGGCGCCGTTGTAGAACCGGAGGTTCACCTTTTGGTCTTCGATTTCGAGCTTCCTTCTCAGCGCCGGAGGCACGAGGATCCGCCCCTGTGCGTCCAAGCCGGACACCGCCCCCCACGTGTCGGCGATATAAGCGATATCCTCTGCCGCCTGAGGATCTTCCGTATACTCAGCCAGGATTCTGAGATTTTCCCGCCAGACTTCGATGGGATAAATTCTTCCTACGTTGCCGTCCAGGCTGGTGACGAAGAACTCCTGCTCGGCAAAGGTGCTGACATATTCCACAAACTCCTTGGGCAGGCGCACCCGGCCCTTGTCGTCGCAGCGCGACGAGTAAATGCCCAGTGGAGGGCGCACCGGTTTGACCTGAGCCTGGGAGTTCTCCACTTTCTGGCCACCTTTTGCCAGATTATACCACTTGCATTGTAGATTGCTCCGCCCCCGTTTTCAATAGGTTTCCCCTTGTTTTTCAAAAACTAAGCGAATATTTGTGCGAAGAAAAAGCGAAGTAGAACTATTGCCTTAGTACTTGCGGGCGATACCTGATTCCCGGACTCCGTAAGAACCGGCGAATGACTAAGGCGTCTCCCATCCCGCCGCCCCACCCGTAAATGATTAGCTATCTTTCATTTTGGATCGTTGCGTGCCTATGGGATTCCCCGAAAACACCCCCTTATGGCAAAAGGCAACGTTACGATTTACGTCGAGCGGTGTAAGGGCTGCGCGTTTTGCGTCGAGTTCTGTCCCACGAAAGTACTCGCCCTTTCCTCCGCCTTTAACTCCAAGGGCTACCATCCCCCCCACGTCGTAGCACCTGAAAAATGTAGCGGTTGCGATCTGTGCGGGATGTACTGCCCGGATTTTGCGATTTTCGGATGGAAGATTCCCGCAAGCGCAAAGGAGGCTGGCACGCATGCAGGCTGATCCCCGTGGCGTCTTGACCGGCGTTCATTTCATCGATGGCGACCATGCCTGCTGTGAGGGTGCTTTGGCTGCGGGTGCGCGATTTGCCGCAGGTTACCCCATCACACCCTCGACGGAAGTAGTCGAACGCTTCGCCGCCCGCATCCCGACGGTCGGGGGCACGTTCATCCAGATGGAGGACGAGCTGGCCGCCTCGATCGCCATTCTCGGCGCGGTCTGGGGCGGCGCTAAGGCCTTCACGGTGACCTCCGGCCCCGGCTTCTCGCTCATGATGGAGCACATCGGCTTCGCCGCCATGACCGAGACGCCGTGTGTGTTCGTCAACGTGCAGCGCGGCGGCCCCTCCACCGGCTTGCCCACGCTCCCCGCCCAGGCCGACATGATGCAGGCGCGCTGGGGCTCCCACGGCGACTATGAGATCATCGCCCTCTCGCCCAACTCGCCCCAGGAGTGCTTCGACCTCACCATCAAGGCATTCAACCTCGCCGAGCAGTACCGCACGCCCGTCATGTTCATGATGGACGAATGCGTCGGGCACATGACCGAAAAGGTGGTCATCCCCCGGCCGGAGGACATCGAGATCTACCCCCGGCGCCTCACGCGGAAGCCTCCCTCCGAGTACAAGCCTTATGAGCCGGCCGAAGACCTCGTGCCGGAGATGGCGCACGCGGGCAATGGCTACCGCTTTCACGTCACTGGCCTGACCCACGACGAGCGAGGCTACCCGGCGATGAACGCCGCCACGCAGGACCGCCTGGTCCGCCGCCTCAAGGAGAAAATCCGTGCCGCCGAGGACCGGCTCACCTTCGTCGACGAGGATGGCGTCGAGGACGCGCAGGTCATTGTGGTTTCTTACGGCATCACGTCGCGGGTGGCCGAGCGTGCCATCGAAATGGCGCGGCAGAAGGGGGTCAAGACCGGCCGGTGCCGCCTCATTGGCATCTGGCCGTTTCCGGAAAAGCGCATACGCGCCCTCGCGCAGCGCGCCCGGGCTTTCGTGGTCCCGGAAATCAACCTCGGCCAGATTGCCCGCGAGGTGGAACGCGCCGCCGGCGGGCACGCCCGTACGATTTCCGTTACCCACGCAGGCGGTGGGGTCCATCGCCCCGAAGATATTTTTGAAGCGATTATGGAGGCAGCACGATGAGCGCCTTGCTGGAAGTCACGAACCCGGAAGTCACGAACCCGGTGGAGCCGTTTCTGAGAATGGAGCGCATCCCGCACATCTGGTGCCCGGGATGCGGCATCGGCACCACGGTGAACTGCTTCACCCGCGCGCTGATCGAATCGAAGGTCGATCTCGACCGCGTGGCGATCGTCTCGGGCATCGGCTGCTCCGGCCGCGTCGCCGGCTACCTCCGGCTGGACTCCTTCCATACCACGCACGGCCGCGCGATCCCGTTTGCCACCGGCCTCAAGCTGGCGAACCCTTCTCTCAACGTGGTGGTCTACTCGGGAGACGGAGATTTGTTCGCCATCGGCGGCAATCACCTGATCCACGCCGCGCGCCGCAATCTCGACATCAAGGTGATCTGCATCAACAACCTGATCTACGCCATGACCGGCGGGCAGACGGCGCCCACCACGCCCGGCGAGGCCATCACCACCACCGCTCCTTACGGGTGCTACGAGCCCGCTTTCAACCTGTGCGCGCTGGCCGATTCGGCCGGAGCGTCCTACGTTGCGCGCTGGACGACGTACCACGTCCGCCAGCTCACCAAGTCGATGTCTGAGGTCATGCGCAAGCGCGGCTTCTGCTTTATCGAGATCATCTCGCCCTGCCCGACCCTTTATCAGCGGCGGAACAAGATGGGCGACGGCCTGGATACGATGAAGTATTACAAGCAGAAGAGCAAAGTGCGCCACGGCGCTCCAACCAGCGAGCTCGCGATCACCAAGGACGGCGAAATCGTGGTGGGCAAGTTTGTGGACCGCGACCGCCCGGACTACCTGGAACTCATGCGCAGCCGCTTGTCGGAACAGCTCGGCGACCGCTACGTCGAAACGGAGAACCTCGTATGCAGCTAACCGAAATCCGCACCGCCGGCTTCGGCGGCCAGGGCGTGATTCTCTCGGCCATGATCATCGGTAAGGCCGCTTCCATTTACGAGGACAGGCACGCCACCCTCACACAAAGCTTCGGACCCGAGGCTCGGGGCGGCGCTTCGAGCGCCCAGGTGGTGCTCTCCGACCGGCCCATTGCCTACCCGTACGTGACGGCGCCCGACGTCCTCATCGTGATGTCGCAGGAAGCCTACACCCGTTTCGCGCCCGAGTTGAAAGACAACGGCATTCTGATCGTTGAGGAAGACCTGGTGCGGATTTCCCAACTGAAGCCGACTGTCCGTGTTTACGGCGTTCCGGCCACGCGTCTGGCCGAGGAACTCGGCAGGCGGATGGTACTGAATGTCGTGATGGTGGGCTTCTTCGCTGCGGTCACCGGGCTGGTTTCGCCCGATGCTCTCCGGCGCGCAGTCGTGGATTCCGTGCCCCCGGCCACCCGCGATCTCAATCTTCGCGCCTTCGACAAAGGCTATGAGTACGGGCTCGCAAAAGTCTCCACCCCGGTCGAGGAGACCGAGCAAGCGTCGATGGAACTCGAATAGCCGCGGCTACACCGCCATGGTTGTGCGGCGCGCGAACGGCACGATCGACGGATGCACGAGACGTTCAAAGTCCGCAAAATGCATGTGGATGACGTCCCTGTGCGTACCGGCATTGAACGTGATCATGTCCTCGCCCGCCAGCCTGCTGTCCACGTAAACGGGCAGCCCGAACAGGTTGCCGAACGGCGGCATCGCTCCGAGTTCGCAGGTGGGGAACAGGTCTTTCAATTCCGCCTCGGTCGCCAGCCTGAGGCGTGACAGCCCCAGGTCGAGCCGCAACTGTTCCAGGTCCACCACGCAATCGCCCGGCAGCACCGCCATCCCGTAGCCTTGCTCGCTCAGGAAAATAACGGTTTTGGCCACCTCGCGCGCGGGTACGCACTCGGCCATGGCAACTTCCCGCGCGGTATAAGCCAGGGGATGAATCGTGTGGGTGTATTCTACCCCGTTCTGATCCAAGAACTCGCGAAGATTTGCGAGAACAGGCATGGGGTCCTCCTTCTCAGACTGCGCCCTTGAGGAAGTCCACCCCGAATGTACTGCAAAAGCAGGGCACAGACAAGGGTTTCTGCGGGCCTCCGGATGCGCGCAGGCCCGCCACGGTCTACCCCTTGCCCAGTCCGATCAGGATGATCCCGGCTACGATCAGCGCCAGCCCCAGGCACTTGTTCTTCGTCAGCCGTTCCTTGAGGAAGATCACCGACCACAGCAGCGTCCAGATGTAGCTCAGCGACACCAGCGGATACAGGACGCTCAGCTCGCCCCGCCGCACGCCCACCACATACGCCAGCGAGGAGGCACAGAACAGCGCCACGCCCAGAATCAGGCGCCGGTTGAAGATCAAATACCGCATGCCCATGTGCAGCTTGCCGGCGCCGGACTTCAAGAACAGCGCTCCGAACGATCCGATGAACGAAGCGATCGCCACCAGGACGATGGATTGAATCGGCGTCGTCGCCGCTTGCGCCGTCATCTTTCTCCGTCCCTTCCCAGCACCGCGACGCCGGCTACGATGACCATGATGCCGAGGAACTTAGGCAGGTTCACCGTCTCCCCGAACAGCCAGACCGACAGCGCGGCCACCCAGACGTAAGTCAGCGAGATGATCGGATACAGCAGCGAGAGTTCTTCGTCCCGGAGAGCGAAAACGAAGACAACCGTCATCAGCCCGTAAAGCATGTATCCGCCGATCAGGTTCGGGCTGGTCGCCATCGCCCACAGATTCGCCCAGATGCCGGACAGCGTCGTCCAGGGCGCGCCCACGGCGGACGCTTTCGCTCCCGTCTTAATCAGAACCTGGCCCGCCGCTCCCAGCAATGTGCAAAGGAACACCAGTCCGACCGACTGGCGCCGGCTCAGGGCCTTCTTGGGCATAGTGGTTGGGGGTGGTGCAGCAGCGCGCAATTCTCCTCCCGGATGTTACCACATTAATCATAGCGTGACCGGCTGTTCTCTGGCCCTACGCGGGAATTCCGGCCCGGAAATTTACGTTCAACTAATAGCTGCTTCGGTTGCGTTATGGCTGCTTCGGTTGCGGCTCGGTCTCGGCTGCGGTCCCTGAAGGCTCGGGCAGAAACGTAACCTCACCCTCCCGGCATTCCCCCACCTGCACCAGAAAGCTCGCCACCCGCTCCCATTGCTTCGCGGTTTGCTTCTCGACCACGTACGACTTCGAAGCCGCGTCCGCGCGCAAGCGATATACCGAGGCCGCCTCGGTTTTCTTCCTCGGGATCGGGCGGCTGCTC
Organism: Acidobacteriota bacterium; assembly: GCA_029776225.1. Lineage (GTDB taxonomy): Bacteria > Acidobacteriota > Terriglobia > Bryobacterales > Bryobacteraceae > Fen-330. Next base: position 136,803 of record JAKOTR010000032.1, read on the forward strand.
GTCTCGCGGACGGCCCAGCTCTCCCCACCGTTCGTCGTTTCGAGCACGGCGTAGCGATCGCCTTCCTCGCCCGCCTGCATCTGGTCGATCCACATCGTGCCGTGCGTCTTGGAATCGAAGTGGTAGTGCTCGATCAAAGCCACCCGGCTCTCGCTAAACACGGGCCGCGCGCGCCAGGTCTTTCCCCCGTCGCGCGTCAGCAGCAGAAAGGGATCGCGCGGGAGCGCTCCAAGCACCTGGCCGGCAATCCAACCCGACTCCAGGTCGAAAAACTGCACCTGCTCCAGTCCGCCGCCGCGAATGCGCTCGTGCGGCTCCACCCACGTTTTGCCTCCGTCGTCGCTCGACAGCAGGACCGAAAAGAGCGTGGTGGCGTCTGTGTGCAGGTTTCCGGAGAGCACGATCCTCAAACCCGAAAAACCCAACCCCGATAATTCGAGGTAAACCGGGCAAGGATGCTCGGCGGGACAGGTCAGTCCGAAGCTGCGCACGTCCTCCTGGGTGCAGGAGAACGGAAGCCGGATGGGCGCCCCCGTGTTTGTCAGTCTGGGCGGCTCGCTGGCCGCGGGCGGTTCACTAACCGCAGGCGTCTGCGCTCCCAGGGCGGCGGCGGTCAACAGGCAGCAGGCGAGCTTCAGGCCCGTCATGGCAATCACTCACGATTGTATCCGGATGCGGCGGCCCGTGATAAAATCCCAGTCACCGATGAGGGAGTGGCTGAGCAGGCTGCGTCCGAGGCGACCGGGGCCATTGATGGGCGCCCCACCGGTCCGGCGCCCCAAGTCCTACTCCGCCCGCAGTGGCTACGTCTACGTATACCAGTACGAGGGATACCGCCAGAGGGGCCCGGAAAAGGCCACTGAGTACGTCTTTCAGATCTCTGCCGACCGCAAGACGGTCGACTACGTTTCGGTGTTTTTGCCCCCATCGGCCACCACCGCGTGGGAGGACGCGCATTACCGCCTCGGCGCCAACGAGCGCTATGCCATAGCGAAAATGGCGCTCTTCCAGGCCTTCGACGAGCGCGAGAACCCGCAGCTCATGCGGCAGGCCATTATCGTCCGCCGCGCCGACGCCGAAAGCATCCTGGACACCCTCGGTTTGGGATGAACCCCGGCCGCGGTGTTACCCAAGCGCCTGGAAAAGCGTCCTTTAAGTGCGCTAACATGCGCTAACAGAAGATCCGGTCATGTCCGAGTCGCCCATCCCTCCGCAGCTTGAGCCGATGTCGCGGCGCCCGTTCTCTTTCTATCCGCCCATTCTCAATATCGAGCACAACGAATGGCGGTTTAAGAAGGCCACCTGGTCGGAAGTTCTTGTGGCGAACGCCAAGAGCGATTTGGAGATCTGGATCCCCCGGCGGCTGCTGGGCGAAATTTCCAGCGTCGATGAGCCGATTATGATCGTGGGCCTGACCAGGGAACTGGAGTACCGGGCCGGCAGTGTGTGGCCGCACGAGCGCCGCGTTATCCAAATGCCGCCGCCGCCCATGAGAGAAGCGCCCCGGCCGGAGCAGGCGCCCGCTCCCCCCGAATCGCGTCCTCTATCGGCCATCCGCGGAAGAACCGACAAGACGGAATCGCGCGTCAGCCGGCTCATTGCCATGCTGCTTGGCGGGGTAGCGGTCGTACTCGCCTTCCTGCTCTTCATCATCCACGGCGGCGCTTTTCGGACGGTGAAATTCACCGCGACGGACCAGGATTTCCTCATGCTCTCGCGCACCGACGACTACTTCTCCGTCGTGCGCAAACTGGGTCCGCCCGGCGAGGACCGCTGGCGCGAGAAGAGCGGAGAGCTGCAATACCGCGCCCTATGGTACCCCGAGCGCTCCTACTACATCATTCTGCTCGGCACTGACCGCAACGACGCCCGCTACATCGGAGCCCTCGACCGCAACTGGCGCGTGATTCATTACGTGGACCTCCCCAACGGAGGCACTACCGCCTCCCTGATGCGCGGCTTGCAGAAGTTCTGACCGCGCCGCAGCCGCTCCGTCTGGCCCCGTCTTTTTAAAAAGCCGCACTGGCTCCTCTGTGCTTTAATAGGAAACAGCCCCTCAGAGCGGGTTATTGCAGCAGAAATTCACTACAGAGGAGCTTATGTCCAAACACGGAGCCGTTGAACAGCAGCTATCTTTGTATCCGCCCCCCGAAGACTTCGTGCGGCGGGCGCACGTGCAGGGGATGAACGCCTACCGGGAACTTTACGCGCGCGCCGAAAAGCAGCCCGAAGAATTCTGGGGCGAGGTGGCGGAGCGCGAGCTGTTCTGGTTCGAAAAGTGGCGCCATGTGTTCGAATGGGACCCGCCGTTCGCCAAGTGGTTCACCGGCGGGAAGATCAACGCCTCCTACAACTGCCTGGACCGCCATCTCGCCACGCGGCGGCGGAATAAGATCGCCATCATTTGGGAGGGCGAGCCGGGCGACCAACGGATGATTTCCTACTTCGAGCTGCACCGGCTCGTGTGCCGCTTTGCCAATGTGCTCAAATCGCGAGGCTGGAAAACCGGCGACCGCGCGATCATCTACATGCCAATGGTTCCGGAGTTGGCCGTCGCGATGCTGGCCTGCGCGCGCCTCGGTATCACGCACAGCGTCGTCTTCGGTGGCTTCTCGGCGGAGGCGCTTAAGGCGCGCGTGCAGGACCTCGAGGCCGGACTCGTCATCACCGCCGACGGCGGGTGGCGGCGCGGCCGCGAAATCCGGCTGAAGGCCACCGTGGATGAGGCGCTCGCCGAGTGCCCCACGGTGCGCGACGTGATTGTTTACCGCCGCACCGGCGGGCAGGTTTCCATGCAGGAAGGCCGCGACTTCTGGTGGCACGAACTCGATGAGGGCGCGAGCGAAGTCTGCCCGGCCGTCCCGCTCGATGCCGAGCATCCGCTCTACGTCCTCTACACCTCGGGAACCACCGGTAAACCCAAAGGCATTCTGCACACAACCGGCGGCTACCTCACTCAGTGTGCCGCCACCATGAAGTGGGTCTTCGACCTGCGCGAGGAGGACACCTACTGGTGTACCGCCGATATCGGCTGGGTCACTGGCCACAGCTACATCGTTTACGGCCCCCTGGCCGCCGGCGCGACCTCCGTGGTCTACGAGGGCGCCCCTGACTTCCCGCAATACGACCGCTTCTGGCGCATCGTCGAAAAGTACGGCGTTTCGATTTTCTACACCTCGCCCACCGCCATCCGGGCGCTCCTCCGGCAGGGCGACAAGTGGCCCGAGATGCACGATCTTTCCACCCTGCGTTTGCTGGGCTCGGTCGGGGAGCCGATCAATCCCGCTGCCTGGGAGTGGTATCACCGCGTCATCGGGAAAGGACGCTGCCCCATCGTGGACACCTGGTGGCAGACCGAGACGGGCGCGATCATGATCTCGCCCATGCCCGGAGCCACGCCGCTCAAGCCGGGCTCGGCTTCCTTCCCTCTGCCCGGAGTCATTGCTGACGTGGTGGATATGAACGGCGATCCCGTCGGGCCGGATAAGGAAGGGTTCCTCGTAATCAAACGCCCCTGGCCCGCCATGCTGCGCACCATCTGGCGCGATCCCGAGCGCTACAAGAGCCAGTACTGGAACAGGGTGCCGGGCGTGTATTTCACCGGCGATGCCGCCCGGCGCGACAGCAACGGCTATTTCACCGTGCTCGGGCGCGTCGACGACGTGATGAACGTCAGCGGCCACCGGCTGAGCACGATGGAAATCGAATCCGCGCTCGTAAGACACCCCTCCGTGGCCGAGGCGGCAGTGGTCGGCCGCCCCGATGAGGTGACCGGCCAGGCGGTGTGCGCCTTCATCACGCTCAAGAAGGGCAACTGGGACCACAAGAAGCTTAGCGACGAGCTGCGGCAATGGGTGGCGCACGAGATCGGCGCCTTTGCCAGACCGGCCGAGATTCGATTCGCCGAAGCCTTGCCCAAAACCCGGAGCGGCAAGATCATGCGGCGGCTGCTGCGCGAAATCGTGACCACGCGCGCCGTCACCGGCGACGTGACCACTTTGGAAGACATGGCGGTTATAGGCCGCCTGGCCGAGCAGCGCGGCGAAGAAGAATAGGCCGGCGCAGGCGTTCGGGCCTCAGACGACCGGCGCCAGCGCCCCGGCTTCAAAGAAAAATCGAACCTTCGAGATACAGTACGGCTTGGCCGGAGATGCTCACCCTGTCTCCCTGCAGCTCGCACCAAAGTTCGCCGCCCCGCGGGGACACCTGAAGCGCTTGTAAGCTCGTCTTGCCCAGGCGGTCCGCCCAGTAGGGAACCAGCGTGCAGTGCGCCGAGCCCGTCACTGGATCTTCCGGAATGCCGCTTCGGGGTGCGAAGAAGCGCGAAACAAAATCGGCCTGCCTGCCCGGAGCGGTGACGATCGTGGCGAAGCAGTCGATCTGCGCCAGCGCGTGCAGGTCGGGCGCCAGCGTCCGGACTTCGTCCTCGGAATCGTAAACGGCCATGTAATCGCGCGCAAGGTACAGCTCGCGTGGCGCTTTTCCCAGCGCTCTCTCCAGCGCGGCATTGGGCTCGCATCGCTGCGCTGGGCGGGCCGGAAAATCCATCGCGAGCAGGTCCCCGTTCCGGCGTACGCGCAGTTCTCCGCTGCGCGTTTGAAACCGGATCACCCCGGCCTCCCGGTCGAGGTATTCGAAAATCACGAACGCCGAGGCGAGTGTGGCGTGGCCGCAGAGATCCACTTCGCACGTGGGCGTAAACCACCGAAGCTCGTAGCTCTTCCCCGAGCGCACGAGGAAAGCGGTCTCCGAAAGGTTGTTTTCGGCCGCAATCGCCTGCATCCGCTCATCTTCGAGCCAGCCCTCCAGAAGACACACCGCCGCCGGATTTCCTGCAAACAAACGGCTGGTGAAAGCATCTACTTGGAATAGAGGGATTCTCACGGTTTTCCCAGTATAGTTTGGCCGGGACAACCGGGAACCCGCTTTGTAGGAGGGACAGGTGAAACGAAATCTTTTGACGGCCGCGCTGGTGTTTGCCCTGGCCGCCCACGCCCAGTTGAAGCCGCCGGCTCTGAAATTGAAAGTGGGCGATATGGCTCCCGATTTCTCCTTGCGCTCCACCACGGGCCAGGAAGTCAGGCTGTCGGATTTTCGCGGCAAGCGCAACGTCGTTCTGGCATTCTTCCCCGCAGCCTTCACCGGCGGTTGCACGAAGGAAGTGAATGGATACCAGGCTGGTATTCAGAAGTTTGCGAACATGGATACAGAGGTCTTCGCGATCAGCACGGATAATCTCCCCACGCTCAGGCACTGGGCGGAGGAACAGAAACTCAGCTATCCGCTGCTCAGCGACTTCATGAGGAACGTTTCCGCGCAATACGGCGTGCTGATCCCGGAGGCTGGTTTGGCTTACCGCACCACGTTCGTGATCGATAAGGAGGGGCGCATCCGCCACATCGAACAAGGCAACAGCGCTATCGATCCTACAGGCGCCGAGCTGGCCTGCAGCCGCCTGCGCTGAAGGGCTTACGCGCAGAAGCTGAAGGGCTTACGAGCAGAAAAAGAAAAGAGGACCGCCTTCTCGCATCCCCTTAACCAACATGCCGTGCAATGCGTTTGTTTTCAGCCAGGCTGAAATTGCACGGACCGGCGGTCCTCACCCCGTTTTCATACAGGGTTAGCGCGCGCCGCGGCGGTTCCCAGCGCCTGGTATCCGGCGCGCGCCTTCTCCCAGTTTTCCTTCCAGTGGCGCCACGCCAGGCTGACCACCCGGAAGACCTCGGTTGCGTCGAAGGGCTTCATCAGCAGGTCGTACGCGCCCATGCTGAGCACCTCCGCCCAGAGGATATCGTCGGCAAGCCGGGAAGTTACGATCAGCACGGGACCGTCGGGCATCGAGACCACATCCGCCAGCATCCCCTTCCAGTCGCCATCGGGAAGGCTCTCCTCGCAGAGTACGACCGCCACCATGCTGCTGCTCATCACATCCAGCGCTTCGCGGCTGGACCGCACTGCCTGGACCTTCAACGTGGAGTTCCGGAACGCCTGTTCGAGGAAAACGTGGTCGCCCTCGAACGGGCTCACGCAGAGAACCGTAGCGGATTCGCTGGCCGGTATACGGGATGCCCTATGATTCCCAGTTGCCATTCTTAAACTTCCCGCTTGGAATAATAAAAATGCTTCGCAGCTTCGCATTAAGAATGAGCAATCCCGGTGCCATCGTTATCCTACTGAGGCCAGATGAAACCGTGTAAGAATCGTGGTTTGAGATCGTGTATTTTCTTCAGGGGAGGGCAAAAATTTTTCCCTTTGATTGTCCGCTAATCTCAAACCCGCACCTGCTCACCATCCTTTCCCATTTCTGGCCGAGCCGGCTGGATGTGAGCCGGTTTCCCGTGGAGCGCAGGCTCTTTCCCACCGAGCCCGGCGTCAGCGTTCTGGTCGAAACGCAGCACCCGCAGGGATCGCCGGCAGGCGAAGTAGTGCTCGTGCACGGGCTCGAAAGCTCCAGCGCTGCGGGATACATGAAAAGCTCCGCGCAGGCCGTGCTGGAGGCGGGCTTTTCAGCTCACCGGTTTAATCTTCGCAGTTGCGGCGGGGCGCCGTCGAAAACGGGATACCACTCCGGACTCACCAGCGACCTACTGGCCTATCTGCGTTTCCTTCGCTCGGAAACGCGCGCTCCCATTTTCCTCGTTGGCTTTTCCCTCGGCGGCAATGTCTCCCTGAAGCTCGCGGGAGAACTGGGCGGCGAGGGCCGCGAGTTGCTTGCCGGCGTGTGCGCCGTTTCCACCCCGATCGACCTGTCCGCCTGCGTACGGCGCCTGGAACACCCGAGTAATTTCATCTATCATCGCCGTTTTGTCCTGCGGCTCAAGCGAAGAATCCGCCGCCTCTCTCCAGAGATTCAGGGCCTCAACTCCATCAAGACCGTTCGCGAGTTCGACGACCGTATTACAGCTCCCGCCTTCGGCTTCCGTGACGCGGAACATTACTACACCACGCAGTCCTGCTGGCAATTCTTCGATGAAATCCGGGTGCCCGCTCTCCTGATTCAGGCAAAAGACGATCCTGTAATCCCCTTCGCGGTCTTCGAGCGTCCCGGCCTCTTTCGAAACCCCAACATCCGCCTGCTCGCTTCCGAACACGGCGGTCATCTCGGTTTCCTCTCCCGCCGCCGCCCGCGCTTCTGGCTGGGGTCCGCCCTTGTCGAATGGATGCGTTCTCTCTCGAATACCCCGTCCCGCGCCTCCCGGCAGCCATGCGCCGCATTGACCTCAATGCCTTGCCCCACTCATACTCGGAATAGCGGGAAGGCGACAGGGGAGGTGCTTATGGACCACATTTCGGAAGACGAGTTGGATCGCTACGCCGCGCGCTCGCTGCCGGCAGCCCGAACCGCCGCAGTCGAGGAGCACCTCCTCATCTGCGAATTCTGCCAGGACCGCCTCGATCTCACCGAGGAATTCATCGCCGCCCTTCGCGCAGCCGTTCAACAGCGGCGCCGTGCCGCGAAAAAGAAGGATAGCTGACCAGCAAGTTTACAGAGGAGCAGCCTGGGTTGGGATATGCTGATATGCCATGAGACATCTCGGCATTACAATAGCCCTCACAGCCCTCTTAACTCTGTCAGCATGCCAGTCGCGGCCGCGCGTTACGGTTTCCGACTTTGCCGGCCGCTGGGACATGACCGTCACCACCGCCGATGAAACCTATCCAAGCTGGATGGAAGTGGTCCAAAAAGATGGCGAGCTGTCCGTGCGCGCCCAGGAGCGCACCGGAAACGTGCATCCTGTCGCGGCCGCGAACCTCGAAGGCTCGAGCCTCATAGTCACAGTCTCGGACGCCGTTCCCGCTCGGCCCGCGGAAGAAGGCCGCCCTGCCTCTCCCGCCCGGCCCGCTCTTATCTGGGAGTTGAGCCTCGAAAACGGCAAGCTCACCGGCGTTCAGAAACGCGGCGATGAGAGCGCGCAGATCGCCGGCGTTCGCGCCCCGGACTTGAAACGACCCGCTCCCAAGGAATGGACCGAGCCCGAACCCCTGTTCAACGGCAAGGATCTCACCGGATGGGAACCGCTCGCGAACACACCGGACACCAGAGAACTCCCATTCCGCTGGACAGCCCAGAACGGCGAGCTCGTAAACGAAGCGAAAGGCCCCAACATCCGCACCACACGCACCTTCGACGACTTCAAGCTTCACATCGAATACTTCTGTCCTCCGGGTGAAAACAGCGGCATCTATCTTCGCGGCCGCTACGAAGTGCAGGTTACCGCCCCGCCCTCGGAGCGCCGTACCCCTCGCCCCTCCTCACGCCCTGCGGGCGGATACAGAAACCCCTACGGCACCGTGGGCTGCATCTACGGTTTCCTCGGACCGTCCACTCCGCCGGCCTTCCAACCCGACTGGCAGACCTTTGACATCACTCTCGTCGGGCGAATGGTGACGGTGGTTTTCAACGGCGTCACCCTCATCGATAACCAGGAGATCCCGGGCATCACGGGCGGCGCTATCGACAGCAACGAAGCCGAACCAGGCCCGATTTATCTGCAAGGCGACCACCGCGGCGGAATCCGCTACCGCAACATCACCATTTCTGTCCCGAAGCTCTAATCCCTCCTGAGGCTCGAATTTTTTGGTGGAGTGGACTGGTTGCTTAGCCGCTCCGCCTGTATAATGATTGAGTCACTCAGGAGGTGAGCTGATGGGCCTCAATCCCGCCATCACCAGGCGCGAGTCCCTTAAGAGGACCGCATCCGCGTTTATGATCCTCCCTGCCGGCCTCGCTCGCGGCTACGCTGCTAACCAGAAGTTGAATCTCGGCATCATCGGCCTCGCAGGCCAGGGACAGCGCGACGCCAAAGCCTTGCAGGCCCTGGGCGAAAACATCGCTGCGCTCTGCGACCCCGATACCGAAATGCTCGAGTTGCGCGCCCCCGATTACCCAAAGGCGAAACACTACACCGACTTCAGGAGAATGATCGAGCGCGAGAAGCTCGACGGCGTTGTCGTGGCCACGCCCGATCACAATCACGCTTATATCAGCGTCTGGGCCATGAAGCACGGGCTGCATGTCTACTGTCAGAAGCCTCTGACCCAGACCGTGTACGAGGCCAGGGTGATGGCGCAGGTCGCCGCTGAGACCAAGGTCATCACGCAGATGGGCACTTCCAGCGCCTCCGAGGCCCGCACCATGCGGACTGTCGAGTTCATCCGCTCCGGCGCTCTCGGGGAAATCAAGGAAATCCATGTTGCGACCGACCGTCCCATCTGGCCCCAGGGCTACGACCGAGTGCCCGGCGAGGATCCCGTCCCCCGCACGCTTGACTGGGATCTCTGGCTTGCCCCTGCTCTCCCGCGACCCTACCGCGCCAAGTACCCGGACGGCCATCCCGTCTACAATCCCCCGCCCGAAAAACGCCACCAGTCCGACTTCAAGGATGCCGGGCTGACCCCCGTTCCCCCGCTCGGCGTCTTCTACCATCCTTTCGTCTGGCGCGGCTTCACCGAGTTCGGCAGCGGTGCTCTCGGCGACATCGCGCCGCACAGCATGAACGTCATCTTCTGGGCGCTCGATCTCGGCGCGCCCTCCGCCGTCGAGGTCGTCGATACCAGCGGCATGAGAGGCGAGATGTTCCCGGACTGGACGATCATGCGCTTCGAGTGGCCCGCCCGCGGCGTCCATCCGCCGCTCAAAGTTTACTGGTACGACGGAGGCAAGCGCCCGCCTGCCGAGATCGCCGGCGCCGGGCCCCGCGAGCCCCCGCCTCCCGGAGCTCCCCCGGGCCTCGGTGCCGGACTGATCTGGATCGGCGAGAAAGGCAGCCTGCCGCAGGGCCGCGGGCCGTTCCTCGGCCGCAAGCCCGAGCCGGTCGTTATGCCCAACCCCATCGATTGGGGCCGCGAAGATGTGCACAAGGATTGGGTCGTGGGTGTGAAGTCCGGCAAGCAGCCCGGCTGTCATTTCGGCTACGCCGGCCCTTTCACCGAGGCCTACCAGCTCGGCAACATCGCCCTGCGCGTGGGGCATCGCATTGAATGGGACCCGCTGGCGTTCCGCATCACGAACTGCCGCGAGGCCAACCAGTATCTCAGCCGCGAATACCGGCGCGGCTGGGATCTCAAGGAAATCGCCGGGGATGCCGGCCGCGTTCCGGCTTGAGGAACCAAGCATGAAACTCAGATGGCTGATTCTGTTGCCCGCCCTGTGTGCGGCTGTCATCTATCTGACCGCCGCCGATTCTGCGAACACCGCTCCCAGGGAGCTGATGTTTGTCCCGGTGAAGATAGACGGTCCCGTTCACGACCCGCCGAACCACACTTACTGGTTCGGTCCCTTCGCCGAGTGCGCTTCGGTGCTCGATATCGACGGAGACGGAAAATTGGATACCGCGGCCGGCAGAAATTACTATCTCGCTCCTAAGTGGACTAAGTTTGCGGATTATCGCGACGGTGCGGAAACGAACGGCCCTGACGTGGATGATAACTACGAAGGGACGATGGACGTCAACAACGACGGCCGCCCCGACGTCCTCAGCTCCGGCTGGATGCGCCGCCAGGGCATCTGGTGGTACGAGAACCCCGGCAAGGTCGGGGTGAAGTGGAACTCCCACGCGTTGCTCGAAGCCGACGGGGTGGAAGGCATGGTCATCGGCAACCTTGCAGGGCGCGACGGCAAGGACGTCCTCGTGAACTACTTCGCCCGCAAACCCGGCCGCAGCCTGATCTGGTTCGAGCACATCGACGAGCCGCCGTGGTTCAAACAGCACACGCTCGGCCCCGAACACGTCGGCGTCAGCCACGGGAACGGCATCGGAGACATCAACGGCGACGGCCGCGACGATGTCGTCACCACCACCGGATGGTTCGAGTCGCCACCGCGTCCCACCGAGGACCCGTGGATCTGGCATCCCGATTACAGTTTTTCCGCGTACGGCTCAGAAAGGCCAGGCGGGGCCGGTTTGCCCATGCTCGTCACCGACGTAAACGAAGACGGCCTGAACGACATCATTGTCGGCTCCGATCACGGCTACGGGCTCGGCTGGTACGAGCAGAAAATGGAAAACGGCAAGCGCAGCTTCGTTCTCCATTGGATCGAAACGGACTATCCCACGTTCCACACTATGGCCCTGGCGGATCTCGACGGAGACGGCAAGCCGGAACTCATCACCGGCAAGCAACTACTGGCGCATAACGGAGGCGACGTCGGCGCTTTCGATCCTGTGTTCGTTTTCTATTACAAGATCGACAAAGGACGCTTCGAGCGCCACATCGTTTCTTACAGCTATCTCACGCCGTACTTTGGATCGGACAGCAAGGAACCACCGCCCAATTACGTGGTCGGGGTGGGAATGCGTTTGCAGGTGGAGGATATGGATGGGGATGGCAGGCCCGACATTGTGATCCCCTGCCGCACCGGCCTTTATATCTTCTTTAACAAAGGCTACCCGTCAAGAACGCGCGGAGTGAACTGGCTCCCCAAGCGGGAAAGCTATCCCTCGCACATTCCCTGGGAGACGAGGCAGCCGGCAAGAAAGAAATAGGAGAACTTACTCCGACTTATACGGCCCGAATACCTTGGTTACGCGGTGGCTCTCCGACTCGTCGTCCACGATCACGACGCGGTACTCGCCGCCGCCCGGCGATACCCGGATCACGATGTGCCCCCGCGCGCTTGCGATTTTCTCAATTCCGGTAACCACCAGCCGCGTCGCGTCGTGCAGGTCCGTCGCAAAAACTTCCCGCGGGCCCGGATACACCCGCTGCGACATTAGCCGCTGCCACACCCGCGTTGTCGGATGGCCGGTATCCCAAACTGAAAGCAGCCAGACGCGCGGGCGCAGCGTGGCCACAAAAAACTCGTTCTGCGAGTCGATGTATCCGTGGTGATTCAGAATGGCCGCTTCCACCGGGCCCACGGCCTTGGCCACGGGCGTTTCCACGTCGTGCCATTGCGGGAAGCCTTCCGAAGGAATGCCGGGAATGTCGCCGCCGTTGAAGAAGTCGAACCGGCCATAGCTCAACCGGAACGACGTGCTGCACATGTTTTCGCTCGGCCAGTCCGCGCGGGGAACTGAATCCAGCGGCGGAAAATGGCGCCGCGTCGCGGTGCCGACTCCGGTCCAGATCTCTCCGTTTGCGCCGATGTTGCGCACCTCGAACTCCGGATACGCCTTTGGATTGCGGCGAAGCACGATCTGGTCCTTGCGCCCGGGGACGAAGCGCTCCACCCGCATTCCGTTGCGCTCCGTCTGCCACTTCACGAAGGCGCGGTAATTCTTCGTCCCCGCGTCCTCGAGCGGAGCCGGGTAGTTGTAGTCGGGCCAGCCGCGGTCAAGCAGCGTGCCGATCCGCAGGCTCTCGCCCACCCGCGTCAGCCCCGTAAGCCTGTAGGCGCCCGATGCGGACATCGGCGTCTCCGGCCCCACCGCGCCCATGTGGTCGGCATGAAAGTGCGTCAGCAACACATAGTCGAGCGCCGGTTGGTCCATGTGCCGGAGGGCGTGGCGTATGTAGCGCTCGATCCACTCGCCTGCCGTCCGCGTGCCGTTGGGACGGTCCGGCGTGTGCTTCGGCGTCTTGCGCGCGTGCTCGCCCGCGTCCACCAGCATCGTCGTGCCGTCCGGGAAAATGTACAGCCCCGAATTCCCGCGGCCCGTGCTGATCTGGTGAATCTCAAGCATTCCCGGCTGCCAGGGAGTAATCTCTCGCCCGGCGGCGTCGTCCGCGGCGGCCGCAAGCTGAACCGCAACCACCGAAAAGAACAGGGACAGGACAGTGCGCACCATCATGTCCCGTCATTCTAATGCATCAAGGATTTTGCTGCGCGGGCAATCTTACCACGCTGAAGTTGCGCAGGCTCACCGTCTCCGCCGTCGGCCCGTTCATCTTACCCAGGAAATCGATTGTCAAAGGTGTGCTCAGCGAGTCCGGCGCGACGCCAACCGCCGCCTGGAACGTGAGCTGCGATCCCCAACTCTGAGCGCTGAGCTGCGTCCCGCCGGAGTAAATCGCCGCCTCGCCGCGGCCCGTCACCATCGTCTCGCCCGCCGCGCCGCTGCGCGAAACCAGCGTGCTACCACCCCAACGAACCTCAAATGAGAACCCCGTCAGCGTTCCCGAGTGCGCGTAATCGAACTTGATTTCCACCCGGTCTCCCGGTTTCAGGAGCCCGCCCGGGATGGTGCAGCTCCCCAGCCGCGTCAATCCGCTCGCGCTTGTCGACGCGCCTTCGCTCGCGCAGATCACCTGCGGCAGCGTGTGCTTTTGCCCGGCTTCAACCGTTTTGCGCGCCTGAATCCCGCTGTGATACCAGAAGTCCCCGTCGCTTGCCGTGTCTGGGTCCGCTGTACTCCCCGTGTCCTGCCACGCAGCGCGGCTCGCCGAAGTTGCCCCCCGGAACGACACCCCGGAGAACCGCCCCGCGGCGTCTATTTTCGCCAGCTCGCTCCCGCTTGCGTCCAACCAGCGCTGAAGCGGCTCGGCGCCTTGCCCCTGCCCGGCTCTCACTGTCAACGACGTCACTCCCATCGCCGGATACGAGTCGTAAACGTACAGCGTCGCGCCGCCCGTGTTGTTGCCCACGGAAAGCTTCCGGTTCGTGTTGTCCCACATCAGCCGCGCGGTGTTCTGCGCCAGGTTTCCCGACGCGTCTACGAACGGAACCGCGCCCGCCGTGAACCCTGTATACAGGCAGGTATTCCAGACCGCATCCGAACCGTTCGACATCAGGCACCGGTTCGGCGGCCCGATCGGCAGCCGTGTCCACACGGTTGGAGAACTGCCTTGCGCCACGATCAAATCCCCCCGCGACGGCGCCGCCGCAGCCGTGTCCGCGTGTATCGTGCTCAACAACCCGTGCGCGGTAGGCGTCCGCGCATCGGAAAGCCGCGGGTCCTGGTCCGTCACGTACCGGTTCGTGGCCGAGGGCGTGCCAAAAGTCCCGGCCAGCGCCGCCTTCTGCTGCGCCGTCGGATCGTTCGCGTTCGAATGCGTCGGATAATTCAGCGCCAACTTGCTCTCCCGGATTCCCGCCGCCTCGGCAACGTTCACGTCCGACACAACGCCGATTCCGAGCTGCGGGTCGAACACCGGAGCCGACGCGTCCCCGACGCGGTAGCTCGCCAGCAGCACGTCGCCTTCCTGCGGAATCGACCCCGGGGCGAAGGTGATCGTGTTCCCGCTGATCACGTAGTCAACCCCCTGCTTTTGCAGCAGCCCGTTCCGGTACAGCGACAGGCTCGTCTCCGGCGACGGCGCATCCGCCAGCGTGAACACCGCGTTCGACCCGTTGATCAGCCCCGCCGGCGTTTCGCCATCGGTAAAGACCGGCCCGTAGCTCGCCGGTTCGCCACAAGGGCCGGCCGTCCCGTCCACCCGCACGCAATCGCTCAGGTTGCCGGCGACCGCCTGAAGCGCCCCGTCCGCGTCCGCGAAAACCACCCGCGACGGCGCGTACCCCGCGCCCTTCACCGGCCGCATCGCCAGCTCTTCCACCAGCCCCACGACGTCCGACTGCTGAATCGGAAGCATCTCGGGCGGCGGGAGCGTTACCGCGCCTGATGTCGCCGTCACCCGCACGTCCCGCAGCCGCAGCGTCGCTGAACTCGGCGGCACGCTCCAGGTCTCCTGGAACTGGATCTTGCCGTCGCTGTTGTACCGCACCGCGTAGTACGTGCCCGGGGAAGCGTTCGTCGTCGGGACGAGCTGCACCCGCAGGACGCCGTTCACGATCGGCACGGTGAGGCTGTGCGTGGCGATGGTCGACGCATCCGCTGCCTCGAAACTGCGCCACTCGATCATCAGCGTGCCGTTAAACGGCGTGCCGTCGGCCTTGTATAGCACGTCCTGTATCGTCGTCAAAGGTGGGGCCGCCCACCCGATCGCCATCCAACATGCCGCCGCCGCCAGCCAGCGCACCGCCGTTCTCATCCTTAACCTCCGAAAAAAAGATTGGGCCCGGATCCACAAGAGAGCCGGGCCCCGCGCAGGGAGCGCAATTCGGTTTCAGTGTAGCGGCACACCTGGCGCGCGTCAGCTATTTGCAAAAACCTAAGTGAAAGGGAAACAGGGACTTATTTCGAGAGCTTCGCCGTGACCCCGCCCTGCGCCCCGGCGCGTTTTTCCCCGGCTTCGCATTACGCGCAGTTGGACGGACGATGCCCGGAGGGGGTGGAAGTGTGGACAAAAACACAACGGGCGCCGGAACCACTTGGTCCGCGGCGCCCGAAGTTTACTTACTGGTAGGTAGGTGTTGTTTACTCCGCCTCGAAGCTGAGGTCCTCGCCTGCTTCGTTCAGCCCGCCAGAGTAATGCAGCCGGGTCTCTTCCGCGTAGCCTTCGATGCCTTCGGCCATTGGAACCTCGGCCTCCTGAATCATCTCCTCTTCGAGCTCCTCTCCCGCGATCTTCACCCGGCGATAGTACTCCATACCGGTTCCGGCCGGGATGAGGCGGCCCATGATGACGTTTTCCTTGAGGCCACGCAGGTAGTCCACCTTGCCGTTGATGGCGGCTTCGGTGAGCACGCGCGTGGTCTCCTGGAAGGACGCCGCCGAGATGAACGAATCGGTCGACAGCGAAGCCTTGGTGATGCCCAGCAGCACCGCCCTGCCCTGCGCCGGACGGCCGCCCGCGGCCACCACCCGCTCGTTCTCTTCCCTGAACTTGAACTTGTCCACCACCTCTTCGGGCAGGAACTCGGTGTCGCCGATGTCCTCGACCCGCACCCAGCGCATCATCTGCCGGACGATCGTCTCCAGGTGCTTGTCGTTGATGTTGACGCCCTGCAGGCGGTAGACTTCCTGGATTTCGTTCACCAGGTACTTCTGCAGCTCGGTCTCACCCAAGACTTCGAGAATGTCGTGCGGGTTGCGCGGGCCGTCCATCAGCGGGTCGCCCGCCTTGACGCGCTCGCCTTCCTGCACGTTGATGTGGACGCCGCGCGGAATCAGGTATTCGCGTTCCTGGCCGTCGTCGCCGCGGATGATCACCTTCCGCTGCCCCTTGGTGATTTCGCCGTACTTCACCGTACCGTTGATCTCCGCGATGATCGCCGTCTCGCGCGGCTTGCGCGCCTCGAACAGCTCAACCACGCGCGGCAGACCGCCGGTGATGTCCTTGGTCTTGGTAGTGGCGCGAGGAATCTTGGCCAGCACGTCGCCGGCATGAACCTCGTCGCCTTCCTTGACGGTCAGGTGGGCGTGGGTCGGCATGAGGTAGCGCTTCTCTTCGCGCTTCCCGTCTTTTTCCGAACGCACGATGATGGTCGGCATGCGCTTCTCGTCGGGCGAGTCAACCACCACCCAGTGGGACATGCCGGTGATTTCGTCCATCTGCTCCTGCAAGGTCAAGCCGTCGATCAGGTCGCGGAAGTGAATGGTGCCGCTGACCTCGGTGAGAATCGAGAACGTGTACGGATCCCACTCGATCAGGATGTCGTTCGCCTTCACCTTGGCGCCGTCTTCAACGCGAAGCTTGGCGCCGTAAACCACCTGGTAGCGCTCCTTCTCGCGGCCCTTCTCGTCCACCACGGCCAGAATGCCGTTGCGGTTCATGGCTACGAGGTCGCCGGCCTTGTTGCGGACGGTGTTGATGTTGATGAACTTGGCGTAGCCGTCGGACTTGGTATCCTGCGTCGATTGCTCGGCAACCCTGGTCGCCGCGCCGCCGATGTGGAACGTGCGCATGGTGAGCTGCGTACCCGGCTCGCCGATGGATTGCGCCGCAATGACGCCGACCGCCTCGCCGCGCTCCACCAGCCTGCCTGTCGCCAGGTTGCGGCCGTAGCAAAGCTGGCAGACGCCGCGCTTGGATTCGCAGGTCAGCACCGAACGGATCTTCACCCGCTCGATACCAGCCGCCTGAATCGCCGCGGCCAGTTCCTCGGTGATTTCCTGGTTGACTCCGACGATCAGGTTGTTCTCATAGTCGTACTGGTCTTCCAGCGCGACGCGGCCCACAATGCGGTCGCGCAACGGCTCGATGATCTCGCCCGACTCGACGATGGGCTCCACGTAAATGCCGTTCGTCGTGCCGCAGTCGTACTCGGTCACGATCACGTCCTGCGCCACGTCGACCAGCCGGCGCGTCAGGTAGCCGGAGTCGGCGGTTTTCAGCGCCGTATCGGCCAAGCCCTTCCGCGCGCCGTGCGTCGAGATGAAGTATTGCAGCACGTTCAGGCCTTCGCGGAAGTTGGCCGTAATCGGGGTCTCGATGATGTCTCCGGACGGCTTGGCCATTAGGCCGCGCATGCCGGAGAGCTGGCGGATCTGCTGTTTCGAGCCACGGGCGCCGGAGTCCGCCATGATGTAAATCGGGTTGAGGTAGCGTCCGGTCCGGTCGTCCTCCTCCATCACCTTGAACATCTCCTCGGAGACGCGCTCGGTGACCTTCGACCAGATCTCGATGATCTTGTTCAGGCGCTCGCCGTTGGTGATGGCGCCTTCCACGTACTGGTTCTGGACGTTGATGACTTCGCGCTCGGCCTCCTTCACCAGAGCCGCCTTCTGCTCCGGCACCACCATGTCGTCGATGCCGATGGAAATACCGGCGCGGGTGGCGTAAGTGAAGCCAAGGTCCTTGAGCTTATCCAGCATCTGCACGGTGGTTTGCAGGCCGAACTTCAGATAGGCGTACTGGACGAGCTGCGTGAGGCCCTTCTTCTTCAGCAGGCCGTTGATGAACGGCATGTCCTCAGGCAGCGCGTCGTTGAGGATCACCCGGCCGACCGTGGTGTCCATGTCCACCTTGTTGTACTCGGCCGGCTCGGTGTACAGCACATTCTGGCTGTCGAACGCCTTGGTCAAATCGATCACGCGGCCCGTGTAGCGCAGCTTAATCGGCGTAAGCGTCTCGACCTCGCCCATCTCGAGCGCAATCAGCACGTCCTCCACCGAGGCGAACTTCTTGCCCTCGCCTTTCGTGCCCGGGCGCGCCTTCGTCAGGTAGTACAGGCCGAGCACCATGTCCTGCGTCGGGACCGCGATCGGCGCTCCGTGCGCCGGGGAAAGAATGTTGTTCGAGGAGAGCATCAGCGTGGCCGCCTCGATCTGCGCTTCCGGCGATAGCGGAATGTGAACGGCCATCTGGTCTCCGTCGAAGTCGGCGTTGAACGCCGTGCAGACCAGCGGGTGAATGCGGATGGCCTTGCCCTCGACAAGCACGGGCTCGAAGGCCTGAATGCCCAGGCGGTGCAGCGTGGGAGCGCGGTTCAGCAGAATGGGGTGGTCCTTGATGACCTCTTCGAGAATGTCCCACACCACCGGGTCTTGCTGTTCCACCAGTTCCTTCGCCTGCTTGATGGTGGTGCAGTGGCCGCGCTGCTCGAGCCGGTGATAGATGAACGGCTTGAACAGCTCGAGCGCCATCTTCTTCGGCAAGCCGCACTGGTGCAGCTTCAGCTCGGGACCGACCACGATCACCGAGCGGCCGGAGTAATCCACGCGCTTGCCGAGCAGGTTCTGGCGGAAACGCCCCTGCTTGCCCTTGAGATTGTCGGAAAGCGACTTCAGCGGGCGGTTGTTGGCGCCGCGCAGCACGCGGCCGCGGCGGCCGTTGTCAAACAGCGCGTCTACCGCTTCCTGGAGCATGCGCTTCTCGTTCCGGACGATGACATCGGGCGCATGCAGTTCGATCAGCTTCTTCAGACGGTTGTTGCGGTTGATGACGCGGCGGTAGAGATCGTTCAGGTCCGAGGTGGCGAAACGCCCGCCGTCGAGCGGCACCAGGGGCCGCAGTTCCGGCGGAATCACCGGGATCACGTCCAGAATCATCCACTCGGGCTTGTTGCCCGACTTGCGGAACGATTCCACGACCCGCAGCCGCTTGGCATATTTCAGCTTCTTCTGCTGCGACTGCTCGGTCTTCATCTTCTCGCGGATTTCCTGGCTCAGGGCCTCGACGTCGACCTTCTTGAGCAGCTCCTTGATGCCCTCGGCGCCCATCATGGCGACGAACTTGCCCGGGTACTCCTGGTCGAGCTGCCGCTTGCGCTCATCGCTGATCACTTCCGCCTTGGACAGATTCGGCACTTCGCCCGGATCGACCACTACGTAAGCTTCGAAGTACAGCACCCGCTCGAGTTCGCGCAGGGTGATGTCGAGCAGATAACCAATGCGGCTCGGCAGACCTTTGAAAAACCATACGTGAGAGCACGGACTGGCTAACTCGATGTGGCCCAGGCGCTCGCGCCTCACCCGCGACAGCGTCACTTCCACGCCGCACTTGTCGCAGATGACCCCGCGGTGCTTCATCCGCTTGTACTTCCCGCACAAGCACTCCCAATCTGCGACGGGGCCGAAAATCCGGGCGCAGAACAGTCCGTCGCGCTCCGGCTTGAATGTCCGGTAATTAATCGTCTCCGGCTTGGTGACTTCGCCGTGGGACCAGCTGCGAATTTTCTCGGGCGATGCCAGACTGATTCGGATCGAATCGAAGTCCGCAATCAAGTTGGCTCTGTCGTACGGAGAGGATCGGTACAAGGTCTTTGCCTCCTAATAAAAACTCTTGCTCGCAGATGGTGGCGTGGATCGCCGCCGCCTTCCGCGATCCACGCACCACGTTCCTTTAGTCAGCCGCGAGCGGCGCGGTGTCCATGAGCTCGCGCGGCTTCTTCATCAGCTCCACATCCAGGCAAAGCGACTGGAGCTCGCGGATTAAAACGTTGAAGGACTCCGGCACGCCCGGCTCGGCGGCCGCCTCGCCCTTCACAATGGCTTCGTAAATCTTCGCGCGTCCGTATACGTCGTCGGACTTGGCCGTGAGCAGTTCTTGCAGGATGTAGGCCGCACCGTATGCCTCCAGCGCCCACACCTCCATTTCGCCGAACCGCTGCCCGCCGAACTGCGCCTTGCCGCCCAGCGGCTGCTGCGTGATCAGCGAGTACGGCCCGATCGAACGGGCGTGGATCTTGTCGTCCACCAGGTGCGAGAGCTTGAGCATGTAGATGTAGCCCACCGTAACCGGCTGCTCGAACGGCAGCCCGGTCATCCCGTCGTACAGCACGATCTTGCCGGACGGCGGCAAACCCGCCTCGGCCAGCTGCTTCTTGATGTCGTTCTCGTTCGCGCCGTCGAACACCGGCGTGCTGTAGTACCTGCCCAGCTTGTTGGCCGCCCAACCCAGGTGCGTTTCCAGAATCTGGCCGACGTTCATGCGCGAGGGAACGCCCAGCGGATTGAGAATGATCTCCACCGGAGTGCCGTCGGGCAGATACGGCATGTCCTCTTCGGGAACGATCTTCGCGATCACGCCCTTGTTGCCGTGCCGGCCGGCCATCTTGTCGCCCACCGAGAGCTTCCGCTTCATCGCGATGTACACTTTGACGAGCTTGATCACTCCCGGAGGCAACTCATCGCCCTTCTTCAGCTTGGCGATCTTCTCTTCGGTGATCTTCTCGAGCACCGCGATCTGCCGCGAGGTCATCTCCTCGATCTCGTCGATCTGCTCGTTCAGCCGCGGATCTTTGTCCTTCAGCTTCATGCGCTTCAGGTCGCGGGCGCGCAGCTTCTCGATCACCTCGCGGGTGAGCTCACTGCCTTTGGTGAGCAGGCGCTTGTTGGTCTTCTCGTCGTGCAAATCGGCCAGGAGCTGTTTGCCCTCCAGCAGGGCAGCCAGGCGCTTGGCGCGCTCGTCGGCCAGAATCCGTTTCTCGTCGGCGAGGTTGCGGTGCAGCCTGGCGATCTCCTCCTCCTGGATCATCTTCGACCGCTCATCCAGCTCGGTGCCCTTCCGCGAGAAAACCTTGCAGTCCACCACCGTGCCTTCGATGCCCGGCGGGCAGTACAGCGATGCGTCCTTCACGTCGCCGGCTTTCTCGCCGAAGATGGCTCGCAGCAGCTTCTCTTCCGGGGTCAACTGCGTCTCGCCCTTCGGAGTCACTTTGCCGACCAGGATGTCGCCCGGCTTCACCTTCGCGCCGATCCGGATGATCCCGCTCTCGTCCAGGTTGCGCAGGAACGATTCCGCGATGTTCGGGATGTCCCGCGTGATCTCTTCCGGCCCCAGCTTGGTGTCGCGCGCCTCGATCTCGAATTCTTCAATGTGGATCGAGGTGTAGTAATCTTCCTTGACCAGCTTCTCGCTCACCACCACGGCGTCTTCAAAGTTGTAGCCGCGCCATGGCATGAACGCCACCAGCACGTTGCGGCCGAGCGCCAGTTCGCCCTGGTCCGTGCAGGGGCCGTCCGCCAGCACATCGCCTTTCCGGACCCGCTGGCCCTTCTTCACGATCGGCTTCTGGTTGATGCACGTGTTCTGGTTCGAGCGCTTGAATTTTGTCAGCGTGTAAATGTCGGCGCCGACCTCGCGCGAAAGCTGCCCTTCGTGGACATTGCCTTCCACCCGCACGATGATGCGCTCGGAATCCACCGAGTCCACAATGCCCGAGCGGCGGCAGATCACTACCGCTCCGGAGTCGCGCGCCGTGACGCGCTCCATTCCGGTTCCCACATACGGGGCCTCGGCCCGGAGCAGCGGCACCGCCTGGCGCTGCATGTTCGAACCCATCAGCGCGCGGTTCGCGTCGTCGTTTTCCAGGAACGGAATCAGCGACGCCGCCACCGAGACGAGCTGCTTCGGGCTGACGTCCATGTACTGGACCTCGTCGCGCCGCGTCAGCACGAAGTTCCCCGCCTGCCGGGCGTTCACGAGTTCGGGAACAATGCGTCCCTTCTCGTCCAGTTCCACGTTCGCCTGAGCGATAACGTACTTGTCCTCCTCCCAGGCCGAAAGGTACTCGCAATGGGCTTCATACTCGGGCGGCATCTTCTTGTCGCCGAGCTCCTGGATGACCTTCTCGATCTCCTGCCGCGGCACAATGTCGCCCACTTTGTAGTTCGTATCACCCGGGTTGAGGATCCGCACCTCGTCCACTACGTGGCCCTTGATCACACGCCGGTAGGGGCTCTCGATGAACCCGTACTCGTTGATCCTCGCAAAGCAGGAGAGCGAGGAAATCAACCCGATGTTGGGACCTTCCGGCGTCTCGATCGGACAGATGCGCCCGTAGTGCGTCGGGTGTACGTCACGAACCTCGAATCCAGCCCGCTCGCGCGACAGGCCGCCCGGCCCCAGAGCCGAGAGACGCCGCTTGTGCGTGATCTCCGAAAGCGGGTTGGTCTGGTCCATGAACTGGGAAAGTTGGCTGGAGCCGAAGAACTCGCGGATGGCGGCCATCACGGGCTTGGCGTTCACCAGGTCGTGCGGCATGGCCGTCGACATTTCCTGGTACACCGACATCTTTTCTTTGATCGCCCGCTCCATGCGGACCAGCCCGATGCGGAACTGGTTCTCCAGCAGCTCGCCGACCGCGCGGACGCGGCGGTTGCCCAGATGGTCGATGTCGTCCACCGCAAGCGAGCTCAGTTTCCGCAGTTTCAGCAGGTACCGGATGACGTCGTAGAAATCCTCCGGCGACAGCGTGCGGTTGTCCAGCGGCGTATGGTCCGGCTTGTCGTAGAGCTTGATGTTGAACTTCATGCGGCCCACGCGCGAAAAGTCGTACTTGCGCGGGTCGAAGAACATGCCCTGGAAAAGCTGGGTGGCGGTGTCCACCGTCGGCGGGTCGCCGGGGCGCAGCTTGCGGTAGATTTCCAGCAACGCGTCGGTCTGGCTCTTGACCGGGTCTTTCTTCAGCGTGGCGGAAATCACCGTGCCGGCGTCGTCGCGGTCGGGGAAGAACACCTCGAAGCTCTCGATTTCGGCATCGATCAGCCTGCCGATCGCGGTCGTGGTGAGTTCCTGGTTGGCCTCGATCAGCACCTCGCCGGTGCTCATGTCGACCACGTCAGCGGCGATGAACGCGCCCTCGAGATCGTTGGGGGCGACTTCCACCTGCTCGATCTTGGCCTTCTGAATCTCCTTCAGCACGCTGGAGGTGATCTTCCGGCCCTGCGGCACGATCGTCTCGCCCGTCTTCGTGGTGATCGGGTGGGAGAGCTTCATCCCCTGCAGGCCCGGAGAAACGTTCCAGAACAGCCGCTTGTCTTTGATGGAGATCTTGTCTATGCGGTAGAACGTGCGCAGGATCTGCTCGTCCGTCTTCAGGCCCAGCGCGCGCAGGAACACCGTCCCGTAAAACTTCCGCTTCCGGTCGATGCGGACATACAGCAGGTTCTTGTTGTCGTATTCAAACTCAACCCAGCTTCCCCGGTACGGGATGATCTTGCCGAGGTAGTAACCCTGGGCGGGGATCTTCTCGAAGAACACACCGGGAGAGCGGTGCAACTGCGAGACGATCACGCGCTCGGTGCCGTTGATGATGAACGTGCCGTTCTCGGTCATCAGCGGCACTTCGCCGAAGAAGACTTCCTGTTCCTTGATGTCGCGGACGGTGCGGGCGCCGGACTCGCTGTCCTTGTCGTAAACGGTGAGCCGGATGGTGACCTTCAGAGGCGCCGCATACGTCATGCCGCGCTCTTCGCACTCCGCCACGTCGTACTTGAGCTGAAGGCCCACCGGGTCGCCGCAGCGGTTGCAGAACGTGACGATGTTCTTGTTGAACGTGCCGCAGCGCTGGCACAACACGTCGCCGGCGTGGAACGGATCGGTGCGAATCGTGGCGCCGCAACTCGGGTTGCGGCAGGTAGACCGCAGGTGATGCAAGCCCTTCAGGTTTCCGCACTTGCATTCCCAGTTGCCGATTGAGTAATCGACGAAGTCCAACTGGCTCAGCCCGCGGAAGTCCGAGATGGGAAATACCGAATTAAAGACGCTCTGAAGGCCGACATCTTCCCGTTCGCTCGGGAGCAGGTCCATTTGCAGGAACCGCTCATACGATTTCTTCTGGACCTCGATAAGATTCGGGATGGGAATCGACGTCTTAATCCGGGAAAAATCCACTCTCTCCCGGGACGCGCCATTTGCCGCATTCTGCATTCTTTAAACTCCTGAGAGCCGATAGGCTACAGCACAAGGCTATGTAACAGGCAAACACAGGCGCCAGCCTCCAGCGGCCGGTGCCAGAGTGACGCTAGTTGCCAGAGACCGGGCCCCGCCACGGCCCGGACCGGACTCCTCCGGCTGGGCCTGCCGGAGCGGTATTGCAACCAGGGAATCAAAAAAACAGTGATCTTGCGAGTGAAGCGGAGTCGCGGAAAGGAAGGATAAACCGCATTCTGATCCAGCGGGAGCTATGGTGCTTCTACACACACCCGCTTTAGCTTCAAACGGTCTGAAGACAGAAAAACAGGATGCGAGGTTCACGCACACTCGTTGTGGAATAAGCCCAGAATCGAGTCTATCAAACTCGCCAACGGGCGTCAACTGCCCCCACCCGGACTTTTCCGTATCCGGCGGAAAAATCAGCTAAAACGGGGCCCCTGCCCCGCACAGGGCGGGACCGGCGTGCCCCGTCCTTACTTCACTTCCACGGTAGCGCCAGCGTCCGCGAACTTCTTCTTGATGGCTTCGGCTTCTTCCTTGTTCACGCCTTCCTTGATCGTCTTGGGAGCGCCATCGACCAGGTCCTTGGCTTCCTTCAGACCCAAGTTCGTGACCTCGCGGACCGCCTTGATGACGTTGATCTTGTTCGGCCCAACTGCCTGGAGGATAACGGTGAACTCAGTCTTTTCCTCAGCCGCGGGAGCTGCCGCCGCCGCAGTCGCCACCGGAGCTGCCGCTACCGCTGCTGCCGCCGCCGACACGCCGAAAGCTTCCTCAATCCCCTTCACGAGTTGCGACGCTTCCAGCAGCGTCAGACCCTTAATCTGTTCCAGAATCGCGTTTACGTCCGCCATTTGTTTTTCCAAACTCCTTGATCGCTTGTAGCCGTAGCTTACTCCCGCCTCCCGGCGGCAAGCCGCAAGCCACAGGCTCTATTGCTCTTTAAACTTTTTCTCCTTGACAGCCTCGTTCAGGACCACGGCCAGGTTCCTGGCCACCCCGTTCAGAGCCACCGCCAACCGCTGCGCGGGCGAGTTCACCAGAAACATCAACATGCCGATCAACTGCTCCTTCGACGGCAAGTTGGCCAGATCCTGGATCGTCCTGATGTCAATGACCCGCCCTTCCACCATGCCGGCCTTGAATACCAGCGTGGGATTGGCTTTCGCGTACGTCGTGAGCGCCTTGGCGAGCGCCACCGGGTCCGAGTCCGTATAGGCCAGCGAGGTCATCCCCGTTATGCCTTTCAGCATGCTCTCTGCGCTCGTCCCCTCAGCCGCCTTCTCCGCCAGGTTGTTCTTCACCACCCGGTACCGGCCGCCGGCCGCGCGGATTGCCTTACGCAGCTCGAAATCCTGCGCCACCGTGAGCTTCTCGAAGCCGGTCACGAACAGATGGCGCGCCTGCTCCAGCTCCTGGCGAAGCGCCTGTACTTCTTTCTGCTTGTCCGATCTCTTTTTCACGATTGTTCTCCGTGCGGAAGGCTTAGATAGCCCTGGTGTTGAACGGGGTAACGTCCAGGCTCACCCCAGGCCCCATCGTCGAGCAGATCGTGGCGCTCCGAACGTACTTGCCCTTGGCCGCCGCCGGCTTGGCCCTGACTACCGCCTGGATCAGGGTCAGGGCGTTCTCCACCAGCTTCGGAGCCTCGAAGCTCGATTTGCCCACCGGAGCGTGGATAATTCCGGTCTTGTCCACACGGAACTCCACTTTTCCGGCTTTCACTTCCCGCACCGCCTTGCCGACTTCCATTGTCACCGTGCCGGTCTTCGGGTTCGGCATTAGCCCGCGCGGGCCGAGCACTTTACCCAGCCTGCCCACGGACCGCATCATATCCGGGGTCGCGATCACCGCGTCGAAATCCAGCCATCCCCCCTGGATCTTCTGCACCATGTCTTCGCCGCCGACGAAATCCGCGCCTGCTTCCTCGGCTTCCTTGTACTTATCGGGGCCGGCGATCACCAGCACCCGCTTGGATTTACCCAGCCCGTTCGGCAGCACAACCGTGCCCCGGACCATCTGGTCGGCGTGCTTCGGGTCAACGCCAAGGCGCAGGTGCAGCTCGATCGTCTCGTCGAACTTGGCGAATTTCATCTTCTGGACCAGCGGGACGGCCTCTTCCAGGGAATACGGCTCCGGCCGGAGTTGCCCGATGGCAGATTGGTACTTTTTTCCTCTTTTGTGAGCCATGTTACCTCATTGGTGCGAACGGCCCCGCCCCGTTCCGGGCAGCGCCTCCCACTGAAGTTGTGCGGATAAACTAAACATTCTACACGAAACGGCTAGACGACGTCCACTCCCATCGACTTGGCCGTCCCCTTCACGGACCGGATGGCCGCCTCCAGCGTAAAGCAGTTCAGGTCGGCCATCTTGATTTTCGCGATCTCCTCGATCTGCTTCTCCGTGATCTTGCCGACTTTCACCTTGTTCGACTCCGCCGACCCCTTGGCCAGGCTGACCGCACGCTTGATGAGCACCGGCACCGGCGGCGTCTTGGTGATGAAGGTGAAAGACCGGTCCGCATAGATCGAGATCACCACCGGGATGATCAGGCCCTCCTGGTCCTTGCCGGAGGTCTTGGCGTTGAACGCCTTGCAGAACTCCATGATGTTGACGCCCTGCGGGCCCAACGCCGTGCCAACCGGGGGAGCAGGCGTCGCTTTCCCTGCCGGAATTTGCAGCTTCACTTGCGCAACAAGTTTCTTTGCCATACGTAAACCTCGAACGGGAAACGCGGAGCGCCGGAACTGCCCGCCCACGCTCTACGGTCCGAGTTCCGCGATCCTTCGATCAGACTTTCTCTACCTGCCCGAATTCCAGTTCCACCGGAGTGGCGCGCCCGAAAATCGTCACCAGCACGCGAAGCGTGTTGCGTTCCGTGTTGACTTCGTCCACCTTACCCGAAAAGTTGCTGAACGGGCCGTCGTTGATCCGCACCGTCTCGCCCTTTTCGAACGTCTGCTTGGGACGGGGCCGCTCGGCCGAAGTGGCCTGACGGTACAGGATTTCGTTCACCTCGGTGGCGCTCAGCGGCACCGGGGTGGTCCCGCCGCCGACAAACCCGGTCACCCGCGGCGTCGATTTCACCGCGTGCCACAGGTCGTCGTTCATGTCCATCTCTACCAGAACGTAGCCCGGGTACATCAGCCGCTTGCTGGTGACCTTTTTGCCCTGCCGGACTTCCACGACCTCTTCGGTGGGTATCAGAATCTGCCCAATCCGGTCGGCGAATCCGAAAGCCTGCGCGCGGCTGCGGAGGGATTCCGCCACTTTGTGCTCAAATCCCGAATAGGTGTGGATAATGAACCACTTCTTCGAGGGATCCTGCTCGATCTGCGGCGGCGTGGCTTCTGCCTGCTCGCCGGAGTCGCCTGCTGCATCCTCGGTGCTGTCAGACTGCAAAGAGGATTCCTCCGGCTCCTGAGTCAAGCCGTTCTCCTCCTCTTCCTGCTCCGGGTTGGCTTTCCATTCTTCCGCCATACGGCACCACCCTGCTAATTGGTGAAAACTCTAAAAAGCCTGCTTATCGCTCTCGTGAATACAGTGTCGATGACCGCGAAGTATGCAGCGAAGGCGAAAACCGTCACAACCACGATCGCGGTAGTCGCTTGGACCTGCTTGCGTGTCGGCCAGGTGACGCGACGCATCTCCATCTGCAATTCCTGCACGTAGTCTTTTACTCTTACCGGCCACCGCCGGATTCTCTCGACTAACGAATTGCCTTCCATTGTTACACCCTGCCGCTTGTCACCGGCATCGCTGGTACATTTACGGGAACCCTTCTCGTCGGATTCCTGGGAATGGTCCGGAAGCCCTGGTTGGCAGGGGCGGAGGGATTCGAACCCCCACTCGCGGTTTTGGAGACCGCTGGTCTACCGTTAAACCTACGCCCCTGCATGGGTCGTATCGCTTCGGCCACCACGGCAGTCGAATTCACCCTGACTGCCAGTGACTCCCTGTAGTGTACCTGATCTTCTTTAATTTTACCGTGGGCCGGTCTTAAATTCCGCTCCGGCCTACTTGATCTCCCTGTGCGGTTGGTGCTTCCGGCAGAAGGGGCAGAACTTTTTCAGTTCCAGCCGCTCAGGCGTCGTCTTCTTGTTTTTCGTCGAAGTGTAGTTCCGCCGCTTGCACTCGGTGCACTGGAAGGTGATCATTTCTCGTGGCATTCAGCTCTCACCCGCCTATTCCAAGATCTCGGTCACCGTGCCGGCGCCGACCGTACGGCCGCCTTCGCGGATCGCAAACCGCAGCCCCTTGTCCATGGCCACCGGCGTGATCAGCTCCACTTCCAGCTCCACGTTGTCGCCCGGCATCACCATCTCCACGCCTTCCGGCAGATACGTCACACCGGTCACGTCCGTCGTCCGGAAGTAGAA
>JAKOTR010000040.1 GCA_029776225.1 Acidobacteriota bacterium
GCGGGTGCGTTCGGAAACCGGAATCGGCGAGAGCGCCGTTTCGGTCAGCTACGCCGCGGTGGAGCTGGCGCGCGAAATTTTCGGCGCTCTGAACGGCCGCAACGTGATGATCATTGGGGCGGGGAAGATGTCCGAACTGGCGGTGCGCCACCTGCACCGCTCGGGCGCGAGCAGGATCTTCGTCACCAACCGCACTCACGAGCGCGCGAAGGAACTGGCCGCGGTCTTCAAGGGCATCATCGTCGAATACGACAGGTTTCTGGAAACTCTGCCCGAGATGGATATCGTTATCACCTCCAGCGGCGCGCCGTTCTATATCCTCAGAAAGGCCCAGATGAAGCGCGTGATCGAAGCGCGCAGGAACCGGCCGATGTTCCTCATCGACATCGCTGTGCCCAGGAACATCGAACCCGCAGTGAACGAGCTCGACAACGTTTTTCTCTACGACATTGACGACCTCCAGCGCGTGGTGGAAACCAATATCGGGGAGAGAAGGAAAAGGGCCGAGCAGGCGGAAAAGATCGTCGCCCAGGAAGTGGAGCGGACCATTTCCCGGCTCCGGACGCGCGAGGTGGCGCCCACAATCGTGAGCCTTCAGGATCAGCTCGAACAATTGCGGCTCGCGGAAATCGCGCGAATGCGCTCAAGGCTTGGGAAGCTCTCGCCGCAGCAGGAGGAAGCCATCGACGCGCTCACGCGCGGGCTGATCAACAAAATTGCCCACGGGCCGATCTCGGAGCTGCGGCGGCAGGCGGGGCAGCCCGAGGGCGTTCAGATTATCGACGCCGTCCGGCGGCTGTTCCGGCTCGAAAACACGGATTGAGAGAATGCTGACAATTGGATCGCGGGGGTCCCAACTCGCGCTGTGGCAGGCTAACTGGGTGAAGGCGCGGCTGGAAGAGGCCGGGCACGCCTGCCGCATTGAAATCATCAAGACAACGGGGGACAAGATCACCGGCGTTCCGCTGGCGAAGGTGGGAGTCAAGGGTCTGTTCACCAAGGAGATCGAGGAGGCGCTGCTCGACGGCCGCATCGATGTCGCGGTGCATAGCATGAAGGATTTGCCGACCGAGCTGCCGGCGGGGCTGCGGGTTGCGGCGATTCCGGCCAGAGAGGACGCTCGGGACGCGCTGGTAGGGCGGCGCCTTGCCGAGCTTCCACCCGGCGCGCGGGCCGGCACGTCTTCACTCCGCCGGGTGGCGCAGCTTCGCGCGGCGCGCCCGGACCTCGTCATCGAATCCGTCCGCGGCAACATCGACACACGCCTGCGCAAGCTCGCCGAAGGGCGGTACGACGCGCTGGTCCTCGCGGCGGCGGGCTTGAAACGGCTCGGCTGGGAAGACCGGATCGCCGAGTTCCTGAGCGAGGACGTAATGTGTCCCGCGGTGGGCCAAGGCGCGCTCGCGGTAGAGACGCGCGAAGAGGGCGCCGCGGCCGAGGCCTGCTCCAGGCTGGACGATGCGGCGACGCGCGCCGCCGTGGATGCCGAGCGCGCGGTGCTCAGAGCGCTTGGCGGCGGATGCCAGGTCCCCATTGGCGCCCACGCCAGAGTTACAGGAGGCGAGCTCGATCTGGTTGCCATCGTCGCCGCTCCCGACGGCAGCCAGATTGTGCGCAGCAGCACGCGCGGCAGCGCGGCCGATGCCGCCGTACTCGGCGAAAAACTGGGTAAGGCTCTGCTCGCGGCGGGCGGCGCCCGAATTCTGCAAGCGGTCTACGGCGCATCATGAGGGAAGGAGCGCTCGCCGGAATCAGGATCGTGGTCACGCGCGCGCGGGAGCAGGCCGGGGAACTCTCGGCGAAACTCGCAAGCCTCGGCGCCGAAGTGATCGAGTTCCCCACCATCGAGATCCGCCCCGCGGAGGACTACGGGCCGCTTGATGACGCGATCCGGCGGATCGCCTCCTACGACTGGATCATCTTCACCAGCGTCAACGGAGTGCGCTTCTTTGCCGAGCGCATGCAATGCTGCGGCTTGACAATGGCGGCGCTGCGCGCGCGCATCTGCGCCATCGGGCCGGCGACCAGGCGCGCGGTCGAAGCTCTCGGGCTCAAGGTGGATCTCATGCCGCAGCAGTACGTCGCCGAGAGCCTGGTCGCCGCGTTCGAAGGTGAGGATCTCGCGGGAAAGCGCATTCTCATTCCGCGCGCGGCGATTGCCCGCGACGTGGCGCCGGCGGCGCTCGCCTCCCGCGGCGCGCACGTGGACGTGGTGGAGGCTTACCGCACCGCAGCGCCGGACGACGCTCCCGGTCGCGCGGCGCAAATCTTCGGCGGCGACCGAAAGCCCGACTGGATCACTTTCACGAGTTCCTCGACCGTCACGAATTTCGTAGCGGCTGCCGGAGCCGGTTCGCTTGCCGGCGTGCGCGTGGCCTCTATCGGACCGGTGACCACGGCCACCGCGCGGCGGCACGGCATCGACGTGACCGTGGAGGCTTCGAAATTTACCACCGATGGCTTGATCGAAGCCATCCTGCAATACGGGTGTAGAGTAGACTCATGAGGCAACCAGCAGCCGCGGCACAGGAGCTGAACGACTATATCCGCGCCTTCCAGTACAGCCGGGCGATTCTGACCGGCATCGAACTCGACGTCTTCGGCGCTATTGGAAACGGCGCCTCCGCAGAAGAAGTGGCTCAGCGGGTAGGCGCCGACGCGCGCGCCACCGAAATGCTGCTGAATGCGCTCGCCGCACTCGGCATCATCGAAAAGCGCAACGGCGTGTTCCTCAACACTGAGGTGTCGTCCCAACAGCTTACGGGAGAAGCCCGGCTGGCGCTGATGCACACCGTTCACCTGTGGCCCCGGTGGTCCACGCTGACCGAGTGCGTTCGCGCAGGCACGGCCGTGCGGCACGAGGAAATCGGAGAGCGTGGCGAGGACTGGACTGAAGCCTTCATCGCCGCCATGCACCGCAACGCGCTCGAGCGCGCGCCGGTGGTGGTGGACTCGGTGGGTGCGGCCGGCGTGCGCCGCATGCTGGACATCGGGGGCGGTTCGGGAGCGTACTCCATCGCATTTGCGCAAGCGAATCCCGAGCTGCACGCCGATATTCTCGACCTTCCCTCGGTCGCGCCGATCGCCGAAAGGCATATCGCGCGGGCGGGCCTTTCCGGGCGGGTGAAAACCCGTGTGGGCGACCTGCGGCGCGACGATTACGGAGCCGGCTACGACCTGGTTTTCATCTCGGCCATCTGTCACATGCTGGGGCCGGAAGAAAACGTGGACATGCTGAAGAAATCTTTCGCGGCGCTCAATGCGGGAGGGCGCATCGTGATCCAGGATTTCATCCTGGAGAAGGACAAGACAGCGCCGCTCATCGCCGCGATCTTCGCCTTGAATATGCTTGTGGGCACCGAGCGCGGCAGTTCCTACAGCGAAGACGAGTACACGGACTGGTTGCAAAAAACGGGTTTCGGCGAGGTCCGCAAGATCCGGCTGCCCGGTCCCACGGACCTCATGGTCGGCCGCAAATTGTAAGGCGGGCTTAGCGAATCACGCCCGGGGCGCAACACGGCGGCGCCGCAGGGCGAACAGCCCCAGCAAAACCGGCCCGGCTAGCAGGAACGCGGCAGGTTCGGGAACGTCACTGCCGTGAAATGGCTCGTGCGAGCCCTTTGGAATTTTCGAATCCGGCGAGTGGAAAGCGTCTTTCGCGTCTTTCTTTTCCGGCCAGGTCCACTTAGGTTGTTCGTCTTCCTTCCTGGCGCGCGAGTTGTGGGCGGTGAAAAAGCCCGCCGGCAGCACGCTCTTCGGGCAATCGGCCTCCCGGCCCGAGGACACGACCAGCGAGCTGCAAGCTGATTGTCTTACGACCCGGCTTTCGTCCCTCTCATCGCCGTCCGGGTTGGAGAACGGCTGAATGCGTTGCGGCCCGAGGTTGGATGCCAGACTTGCCCACCTGTCGCCCGGGCGGACCGGACCGTCGAACATCCGAAAACTGTTGTCGTTGCGGAACGGCATCGCCTGGAAATTGCTGAAGGTGATCCCGCCGCAATAGGCGGCCATTCCGACTACGCTCATCGACACGCCGGGATCGGGCGGAGGCGGACAGGATACCGTCCCCGAGCTTGCCATTCCCGCCGCGGCCAAAACGACGAGCGTCGCTTTCACACATCGAGTCATGGGCGCAAATCCCTCCCCGAAGAATCGAGTTACTTAGAGCGTAAAAGGCCGGGTTCCCGATGGAAAGAACTCATCGCATCCCCAATTCAGCCCCTTTTTCCCGCTAGCGCGCAGCTTCAATCCGAAACCCGGCGCAAGGTAACTTGCAAATGCAATTCGATTATGAACAACGTTTAATAATCGCGCAAGGCTTGTTAATTATTGCCGGATTTCTTACGAGCGCGCCTGATGGATATCGTGCAGGCGGAGGAGTCCGAGACAGCAGCGCGTCTGGGGATCGACCACGGCGAGCACGGAGATCTGCGAGGGGCGGTCCTCCATGAGGCGGAGGGCCTCGTACAGGCGCGCGTCGGGAGATATGGTGACGGGGGTTTTCGTCATGATGTCGGCGGCGCGAAGCGTGCGGATATCGTCGTAGGCCTCCAGGGCGCGGCGGAGGTCGCCGTCGGTGATGATGCCCAACAGGCGCCGCTGCTCATCCACGACGCAGGCGGCGCCCAGCGGCCGGCGGGTCATGGCGATGACAACCTGTTTCACGGGATCGTCCGGCGCGGCCCAGGCCGCCTCCTCCCCGCAGTGCATCACGTCGCGGACGGTTTTCTTGAGGTTATAGCCGAGCTGGCCGCCCGGGTGGAAGACGGCAAACTTCTCGGGAGTAAATCGGCGGGCGCGCATGACGGCCAGCGCCAGCGCGTCGCCCAGGGCCATCGCCACGGCGGCGCTGGAGGTTGGGGCCAGGTTGTGCGGGTCGGCCTCGGCGCGAACCGAGGCGTCTAGTAAAATGTCGACTTCGCGCGCCAGGGGCGACGAGGGGTTGCCGAGAATGCCGATGAGCGGCGACCGCAGATCGCGCAGCGTCTGCACCAGGCGGCGCAGTTCCTCCGTCGTGCCGCTCTTGGAAATCATCACGGTAGGATCTTCCGGCGCGTACACCCCAAGGTCGCCGTGAACGGCTTCAGCCGGATGGAGAAACACCGCCGGGGTGCCGGTGCTCGAGAACGTCGCCACGAGCTTTTCGGCCACGCGGCCCGACTTGCCGATCCCCGTGACGACGATCTTGCCCGTATGGCCGGCGATCGCCTCGACGGCACGAACGAACTCTGAATTCAAACGTTTGGCGGCGGCGGCAATGGCTTCGGCTTCCGCTTCCATCGCGGCCCGGGCAGTCACCAGCCACTCGGCATCGGAACTCGGCATTCTTCCAGAATAGCGGCTGCTTGGGCCTGCGCGCACAGGCTCCGGCGGGCACGAGGTCATGCGGAACGCGCGGATTCGGAAGAACTTAGCCTTTTAAAAGCTATTTCAAATATTCAGACCTGCAATTCTGGCTGGATTTCAAACGCTTAAATGATTGATTTTTAACGCCTGAAGTGTGGAATTCCGGCCCGCAAACGTGCATAATCAAACTCTTGCGACCTCTTCCGGGCTGGGTGTATGTTAAATCGCCGCAACTTCCTCAAACAAGCCGCAATAGCCGGCGGGGCGCTGCTGGCAGCGCCGATGGTAAACCGCGGGCACTACGCGCTGTTCGGCGGAACGCGGCGGTATTCCAAGCGGACCATCGAACTCATTGAAGAATCGGTGGTTATGGACATGCTCGGCCTGCTCACGCTGGACTGGCCCAAGCTGTCACGCTGGGTGAACCTGCCGGGCGCCTTCAACGAGGCGGAGTATCGCAAGCTGCTGTCTTCGGGAATTACGGTCTTTCACCCGGCGGTCGATCTGAACGTGTCCGAGCCTGAACAGGCATTCGTGGCCACCCGCGATTGGTTCCAGAGCTGGAATGAATTTCTTAGCAATTATCCCCAGCAATTAATTAGAATTGACAGCACCGAGGACGTCCTGCGCGCGAAGCGGGAACGGCGGATTGGGGTGATTCTCGGATTCCAGAACGCCGCGCATTTTCGCACCGTTGACGACGTGTGTACGTTCTACCAAATGGGGCAGCGGATATCCCAGCTCACTTATAACGAGCCGAACCGGATCGGAACCGGCTGCGTGTCGCAGCGGGATACCGGGCTCACGGAGTACGGCGCGCAGGTCATCCGCGCGATGAACGAAACGGGGATGGCGGTGGACCTCTCGCATTCGAGCGATTGCACGTGCGAGGACGCCATCGAGGTTTCGCGCAAGCCAGTCCTGATTACGCACGCCAACTGCAAGGCTCTCAATCCGGGCCATCCGCGCTGCAAGCCGGACCGCATCATCCGGAAGATGGCGGCAACCGGCGGCGTCATGGGGATCACTTCGATCCGCAGGTTTGTGCGGGGACAGGAACCGACGACCATCGAGGACGTGCTGGACCACTTCGACCACGTGGCCAAACTCGTTGGCGTGGAGCACCTTGGCCTGGGCAGCGACAACGATCTGGACGGGCGCGACCGCAAGGGCACGCGCCGGCGGATGGACGTTTCCGGGCTGAACCACCCGCAGCGCGTTTACGACCTCACCGAGGGCCTGATCCGGCGCCGCTACACCAACCGCAGCATCCGGATGATTCTGGGAGGAAGTTTCCTTCGCGCTCTGCGCGAAATCTGGGGCTGAGAAGAATCCGGGAAGAATCCGGCCTTTTTCTTATACCGAACCAGCCGATTTATTAGAATTCCCAAATCTGTATTCGAAGTGACACAAGCTTTCAATTTGCGGATAATTCTCGCAAATATTTCCGGAAAGGCCTTGAAGTTACGTGCGTATTCGCGATGGCCGGGCGCTTGCATTTACCCTCGCCGGAGGGGTTGAAGCACGATGAGATTGAAATTCCTGTCCCTAGTCGCGTGCCTGTTCCTGTGCTCAGGAATGCAGCTCGGTCTATTGCACGCGCAGAACATGGGAAGCATCGAAGGGACCGTGAGCAATACCAACGGCCAGCCGCTGGCGAACGTTCCGGTCCAACTGACGAATCCGGTTACCGACCAGAAATGGACGACGACAACCGATTCGGCGGGATTTTACCGCTTTCCAAACATCCCCGTGGGCCGCTACCGGATCACGACCGGAACGCCCGGGCAGCCCGCAACGGTAGGAACCGCGCCCGGCCAGATTACGGCTCATGAATACGAGGCGACGGCGGGTGGGCCCGTGGTGGTGAACCTGACGGTGGCGACGCCGCGCACCGACAACATCATCTCGGCGGAAGCGGTCCCGATCCGCACCAACCCGGCCCGCATCCAGCACATCTACAACACGGCGCGCGCCGAACACTGGCCGCAGTCGAACTGGATGTCCAAGAGCAGCGAACTCTACGGAACGTACAACGACATTCTGATCAGCGAGGCGGTCACCTCCGGCGACGTTCTGGCGGTTGGACCGGCGGTCGCGGGCCAGCCTCCGACCGGCAACAACTTCCGCATCGACGGCGTGGACAACAACAACAAGGTGGTCCCCGGCCCGCTGGTGTACGTTTCCAACTTCGCGACGGACCGCACCAACTTCTTCCAGAACCAGGCCGTCCCGATCTTCGGCCACTCAATCGGCGGCCAGACCGATCTGACCAAGCGCTCCGGCAGCAATGAATTCCACGGCGCCATCTACGATTTCATTCAGAGCTCGGATCTGAATGCGATCGACCAGGCTTCGGCGAGGGCGGGGCAGAGCGGCCAGCCGAGTTACACGCAGAACAGGCTGGGCGCCTCGGTAGGGTTCCCGATCGTCCGCAACAACGTGTTCTTCTTCGGGAACTTCGAGTACATTCCGCTGAACGCCAACCGGCTTGTCAGCGGCGCGGCTCTGGCTCCCACGACGGCCGGTTTCGCGGCCCTGGGAGCGGTTCCGGGCGTGTCCGCCACGAACCTGCAACTCCTGCGAACCGGGATACCCAATCCGGCCACCGAAGAAGCAACCACAACGACCGTGGGAGGCACCACGATCCCGCTGGGCTTTGCGAACCCGCTGGTGCAGGACCGCATCCGGCACTACTTCGGCAGCGGCGGGCTCGACTTCACTCTCGGCACGAGCGACAACCTGCACCTCCGCTACGTCCACAACAAGACCGATTCGAACAATCTTGGCCCGGCGTTTCTGGGTACGCTGCCCGCGTTCCAGACGCCCAACGACATCACCGCGCTCGTGGCTACGGTATCGCACACCCACTCGTTCGGTTCCGGCGCGCTGAATGAACTCCGGCTCGCCTACAACCGCTGGGACCGCAACATCGATCCGTTCAACCAGACCCTGGCCAACTTCTCGAATTTCCCGAGCATCGGCATATCGGGCTCCACGAACCTGCTGCTCGGCTCGGCGCCGATCGCGCGGAGGTCCGCGTTCAACACCTATCAGATCTCGGACGTTTTCGGATGGCACAGGGGCAGGCACCGCTTCGACATCGGCGTCGACGCGCTGCGCTACATCGGCGCGGTGTCCGAGAACCCCATGTTCGGCGGCGGAATGTTCGGCTACTCAAGTTTCGACCGCTTCCTGCGCGACCTGCCGCCAGACGTGATGGCGCTGCAAGGCTTCGGTCCGGGAAGGGTTGAAGACACCCGCTACCTGTGGCAGTTCTTCATCCAGGACAACTGGCAGATCCGCTCCAACCTGCTCGTCACGCTCGGTGTCCGGTATCAGTACACCACCATCCCGCAGTCGTTTCAGACTCAGGAGCTGAACCAGATCGCGAGCGTCCCCGACCTGATCGATTTCGACGAGCCGGATACACAGAAGACCGCAGTGTCGCCGTACGTCGGTTTTGCCTGGTCGCCCATGGGATCGACCAAGACGGTCGTCCGCGCCGGCTTCGGCATCCACTACCAGACGCTGTACGACCGGCAATTGCAGTTGCCGTTCACCACGTTCGCGCCGCAGTTGTCGACGCTGATCGCCGGAACGAACCTGGGCGATACGCCGGGCTTCCTCGCCTCTGGCGGGATCGTCACTCCGGCGCTTCCGAATTCCAACCTGAGCCAGGCCGAAGCGCGCGCGCTCACCACCGCTTTCACTCCGAACGACCAGACCCTGCCGTACTCCATGCAGTGGCAGTTCGCGATCCAGCGGGCTATGTGGAGCGGATTCACGGCTGAACTGAAGTACCTGGGATCGCGCAACGTCAATATGCCGTTCCTGACGACGTTGAACAGGCCGGTGGCATCGCCGGACGCCGCCTTCCCGATCTTCACAACCGCTCCGGGCCAGGACGTGTTAAACGCGCTTCCGACGCTCCAGACCCAACGCGCTCAGGCGCTCACGGCGGCCGGCTTTACCAACACGATCTTCACCGTCGAGCAGACCGGCCTCTCGCGCTACAACGCGGCGGCGGTCAACCTCAGCCAGCGCCTCGCCGGCGGCTTGCAGTTCCTCGGAAACTACACCTGGAGCCACGACTACGCGACCTCAACCGGAACGATGCTCGATCTGGCCTTCGGCCGCCAGCTCGCCGACACTCCGTGGGACCGCCGGCACCGTGCCAGCATCGGGTTCGTCTACGATGTGAGCACCGTGTTCCGGAACACCGGTTCGATTCTGCGGAACATCTTCGCCAACTTCGTGTTCTCGGGCAACTACGTCTATGAGTGGCCGGCGCGGCTGCCGCTTCTGGCGCTTTCGAACCAGAGCATCAACGGCATCGGCGTGTCCCCGGTGCTCTTCAATGGTTCGGGCACGACCGACACTCTCAGCTCCGCGGTTCCGCTTACGAACTCGGCGGGCCAGACGGTCGCTTTCCTGGCGTCCGATCCCAACGCACGGTTCCTGGCGGGGGCGCCCGGAGTATCCGGAGGAGCCCGGCAGGCCATCGAGCTGAGCCCGATCAACAACCTGAACGTCTCTGCGGCGAAGCGGTTTTCCTACCGCGATCGCGCCGCCTTTGAAATCCGCGCCGACGCGTACAACGTGGCGAACCACCCGCAGTACACGTACGCGCCGATCACCGCCCTGAGCCCTTCGAGCTTCGGGCTGGTGCCGGCGTTCCTGAACGGCCAGAGCCCGGTGGTTCCCAGTCTGACGATTCCGGGCGGCGCGGCGTTTAGCGACCCGAGCAACTTCTTCAGCAGCAATCCGCGAGTCCTCCAGTTCGCTCTCCGGGTCACCTGGTAGTCGCTGCTGTTCCTTTGCATGCTCCGCCACGGGGCAGGCTTCGGCCTGCCCCGTTTTTTTCAATGGCTCCCGCCCCTCGAAAATAGCTTTCGGGAATTACCTGTTACCCTGATAAGGGATGAACGGAGTTATTGTTGTCGATAAGCCGGAGGGCTGGACTTCTCACGACGCTGTGAACAAGATCCGGCGGCTTGTGGGAATTCGCCGGGTGGGACATCTCGGTACGCTGGACCCGATCGCCACCGGCGTCCTCCCGCTGGTGGTCGGCTCCGCCACGCGCCTCGCGCAGTTCTACACGCGCAGCGACAAGGTGTACGATGCCGTCATCCGGTTCGGGTACTCCACGGATACCTACGACCGGGAAGGCACGCCGACCTCCCCCATCACCGAACCTGTCATCACCCGGGAGAAACTGGAGCCGCTGCTGAATCGCTTCCGCGGGCCGATCCAACAGTTGCCGCCCCCGATCTCGGCCAAGAAGGTCGGCGGCGTGCCGGCTTACCGGCTGGCGCGCAAGAATGTCCCGGTCGAGCTGAAGCCCGTCGACGTCACCATCCATTCGCTCGAGCTGATCGAATGCAACGGCCCGGAAGCGCGCATCGTCGTACACTGCTCGGCGGGAACCTACCTGCGCGCGATGGCGCACGACCTCGGCCAGTTGCTTGGCTGCGGCGCTTTTCTGAAAGACCTCAAGCGCACGCGCTCGGGCGAGTTCACCATCGAGCAGGCGCGCACGATTGAGCAGCTCGAAGAACTCGCGCGCGAAGAGCGGATGATCGAGGCGTTCATCCCAGCGGCCGACCTGTTGCCCGAGTTCCCCTCGGAGTTCGTCGATTCCACGACCGCGGCCTTTATCCGGCAGGGGAGGGATTTCCGCGTTTCACCGTTCCGGGTGCGCCCCGGCGCGCGTTTCGTCAAGGCGATCGGCGACAACGGCCAGTTGATCGCCATCGGAGAGGCCAAGCTGCCGAATCTCTACCATCCGATGCTGGTTTTGTAGCGCGCCGCGGCCTACGGCGTCTTGACCGCCTTGCGTTTCCGGGCCCAGTGCTCTTTGATCACTTGCCGCGCGCGGCCGAGGGCAAGGGCTTCCGCCGGCACATCTTCGGTGATCACCGACCCGGCCCCCACATAGCTGCCTTCGCCGATCGTCACCGGCGCCACCAGCGTGGAGTTGCTCCCGATGAAAGCGCCGTCGCGGATCGCCGTCGGGTGCTTCGCCGCGCCGTCGTAATTGCAGGTGATCGTGCCTGCGCCCACGTTGACGCCCTCGCCGATTACGGCGTCGCCCAGGTAGGCCAAATGCTGCGATTTCGATTTCGCGCCCACCCGCGACTTCTTCACCTCGACGAAATTCCCGATCTGCGCTCCGGCGCCGATGTGCGCGCCCATGCGCAGCCGGGCGTACGGTCCAACGCGCGCGCCCGTCTCCAGTTCCGAGGAATCCACGAAAGTGAACGGGGCCACCTCGCAGCGGTCCGCCAGCCGGGAGTCGCGCACGATCGAGCACGCTCCAATGCGGCAGTCCTCGCCGATCACCGTGGCGCCGAGAATCCGCGCGAAGGGTTCGATGACCGTATCCATGCCGATTTGCACCTGCGCGTCGATGGTCACGGTTTCGGGCTTCTCGATGGTTACGCCCGCCAGCATGAGCTCGCGCGTCTTGCGCTCGCGAAGGATGCGGTCCACCGCGGCGAGTTCGGCCCGCGTATTGATGCCGAGCACTTCGACGGGGTCGCTGAGAAGGAAAGGCCGCACGGCGTGGCCGTTGCGCCGCAGAATCTCCACGATATCGGTCAGGTAATACTCGCCCGCCGGGTTGTTGGTCCCGATTTCGCCAATGTGTTTCCAGAGCAGCTCGCTGCGGAAGCAATAGATGCCGGAGTTGATTTCACGCACCGCCAGCTCTTCCGGCGAGGCCGCCTTATGTTCCACGATGGCGCGGATGCAGCCGTTCTCGTCGCGCAGAACGCGGCCGTATCCCGTGGGGTCCTCCAGCATCGTGGTAATGACTGTTGCCGCCGCGCCGCTGCGCTGTTCCAGGTCGATCAACTGCCGCAGCGTTTCCGCCGACAGAAGCGGACAATCGCCGTAGAGCACCACCAGGAATCCGGGAATGTTTTCCAGCCGTTCGCGGCACACCATTACCGCATGGCCGGTTCCCCGCTGCTCCGCCTGCCTGATGAACTGAACGCCGCGCCCGTCCAGCGCCGTTTCCACCTGTTCGGCTTGATTGCCCACAACCACGAATACGCGGTCCGGCGGCGCCAGCGCCAGCGCGGTGGCGGCCACGTGTTCGATTAGCGGCATGCCTCCGGCCTGGTGCAGGACCTTCGCCCGCTTCGATCGCATGCGCGTGCCGAGCCCGGCCGCCAGAATGACAACTGTAATGGGAGTCTCCATAATCCGATGCAGTCAAAATAATCTCAAATAGCTTCTGCCGCGATCTGCGGGAGAGCGGTCCGGCGCCTGCGGCCCTCGCGGGCCAGTTCCAGCGCCACCGCGGCCACGGCTTCCGGGGAATGCCTCACCTTCTCGCCTTCCTGCAGCAGGTCGCGCCCGATAACGGTCACCCCCAGCTCGCGCAAGCGCTCCAGGTCGTTTTCCACGGGGCGGGCATGCTGCGCGGCGTATTTCTTCAGCATCTCCTCGCTAATCGGGCGCGTGTTGACGATGGCGTAGTCGATCAGCTTCACGCCGGCGTGTTCGTAGATCGCCGCGACATGGTCGGCTGCGGTCAAGCCGATGGTTTCGCGCGGCTGCCACATCAGGTTGACGAAGTACGCTTTCACCGCCCGCGACTTCGCGATCGCCTCGGGAATGCCGTCCACCAGCAGGTTCGGCACCACGCTGGTGAACAGCGAGCCCGGCCCCAGCGTGATCACGTCGGCGGCCGCGATCGCTTCGAGCGTCTCCGGCAGCGGGCTGCATTTTTCGGTAAGCGTTACCGTGCGGATGCGCGACCGGCTCCGGCTGATTCGCGTTTCGCCGCGCACCGTGGTGCCGTCCTCCAATTGCGCTTCCAGCGCCACGTTGGCGGCCGTCGACGGGTAGATCCGGCCGGCAATGGCGAGGACTTCGGAAGAGACCCGCACCGCCTGCGCGAAATCGCCCGTGATATGGGAAAGCGCCGTGAGAAACAGGTTGCCGAAGCTGTGCCCCCTGAGCCCGCGGCCGCTCGCAAAGCGATACTGAAAGAGACGCGAGAGCAGCGCTTCGTCCTCCGACAACGCCACCATGCAGTTGCGAATATCGCCCGGGGGAAGCACTTTGAATTCGCGGCGGAGCCGTCCGGAACTCCCGCCGTCGTCGGTGACCGTGACGACGGCTGCGATATCCACGAGCGGCCCGCGCGTATACGCGGCGCCCGTACGCAGGTATGAATAGGGTTTCAAGCCGTGTAGCAGGGCTGACAGCCCCGTTCCCCCGCCGATGGCTACTACCCGTAACGGTGTGTCCCGTTGTTCGGGCATCAGTGGCGCAGCGCTCTTTTCAATGGCCATCCTATGCTTTGAGTCCGTTCTACAACCCCGCCCTCTCTCAATCCACTACGAATAAGTGTAACCGTATTCGAGGTGCTGCGGGGTGTGCGGGGCGCCGGCCCGCGGGGGCGGACTACTTGGAATCCGAATAGATGAGTTCGTTAAGCGGCGACTGCGGGCCGATTTCGGCGAAATCCGGATCGTTTTTCGCGGTGATGCGGTTTTGAGGCTGCAGTTCGATCGCCCGTTTCAAATTTACATAAGCGCCCTGCAAATCTCCGCTCAGGCCGCGGCAGAGCGCGAGCGCGTAGAAGAGGTGGTCGGCATCCGGAGTCTGCGCCAGCGCCAGCAGGAGGTGCCGTTCGGCCTGCTCGAAACGGCGCTCGTTCATCAACGCCACGGCGTAATCGTAATGCTCGTCGGGCGTGCGCAGCGACATCTCGGGACGCGTCAGCCGCTTTTCGCACATTTTCGCGTGCAGCCTCGCCGAGTGGGCCATCTCGGGAATGGGGCCCATGGCGGCGCGCTCGAACATGGACTTCGCGGTAGCGAAATCTCCGCTGTTGAACGCGCGTATGGCCTGCTCGTACAACTCGCGATGGGATTCCGGGGTCTCCGGCGGCCCCGCTTCGGGCGCTGCCGGTGCAGCCGCCCCACCGCGCGGCTCCAGCTCCCGAACGAGCTGGCTCGATCCCTGAGCGGGGCGGTTAGCCGATTTTCTCGTGGTCACGCTCTTCTGCTTGGGCACCGAAACCATAAATTCGCTGCAAAACGGTTCTTATCAGATACTCAGTTTTTTTGCAACCCGGCACATTTTTCGAGTCAATGCAGGAGAATGAGAATCCTGCCCGGGCCACACCCCTCTTTCCGCGATTCCTTTTTCGTGGCGCGGTGAGACCTACGTGGGACTTACGCTATCTGGTCCTCGTCATCGTAGGCCGGCACGGACTCCAGATCCTCTGCCTCGAGGATCTGCCGGCAGTCCAGGCAGCGGACGTAATCGACACCAT
Organism: Acidobacteriota bacterium; assembly: GCA_029776225.1. Taxonomy (GTDB): domain Bacteria; phylum Acidobacteriota; class Terriglobia; order Bryobacterales; family Bryobacteraceae; genus Fen-330. Next base: position 14,645 of record JAKOTR010000040.1, read on the forward strand.
CACGGCGCGCGATTACCTCCGTTCTTGGGTGCGTGCAGATGGGTTCCATAAAGGCAAACTTAACCCCTATTTTATTCGAGACACCTCTTGTGTCAAGTCCCCGCACTTCCGTGTTCTCAAGCAGTTAAACGCCTTCAGTTGGATACAATCGAATCGATGAGCGATGGGTGCGCCACATGCCGGGTGCGCACGAATCAAGGCGCGATTTCCCGAATTCCGGCCATCCCGCTTTCATAGCGTGCGCGGCTAATGCCATTCAACGAACCCGAAATTATCGAAGCAGCCGCGGACCTCGACCGCAGCCTCGAAAACGTACCCGACCGTCCCGCAGTCTTTCAGATCTGGCCCCGCGAAGGGCAGCCGTATCTGGCCCGCACCAGCGTCCTGCGGCGGCGGCTGAAGCGCCTGCTCGGAGAACGCGCCGGCGCCAGCCGCATCCTGAACCTGAGGGCTGTCGCGTCGCGCGTCGAGTACTGGCTGACCGGATCGAGGCTCGAAACGCACCTGCTGTTCTACCATCTCGCGGCGCGGCATTTTCCCGACACCTACCTGAAGCTGCTCAAGCTCCGGATGCCGCACTACGTCAAGGTGATCCTGTCGAATCCGTTTCCTCGCACTCAGGTCACCGCGCGCCTTGGCGGCAATTCCCTCTACTTCGGTCCCTTTCGCACGCGCGCTTCGGCCGAGCAGTTTGAGAGCCAGACGCTCGATTTCTTTCAGGTGCGGCGCTGCCAGGAAGATCTCCATCCGCGGCCGGACCATCCCGGCTGCATTTACGGCGAGATGAACATGTGCCTGCGCCCCTGCCAGCAGGCCGTGAGTCCCGAGGAATACCAGAGCGAAGTGGACCGCCTCGTTCAGTTTCTTCTGACGGACGGACGCTCGCTCACCGAGCCGCTGGCCGCCTCCCGCGACCGCCTCAGCGAGGAACTGGACTTCGAAGCCGCCGCGCGGCAGCACAAGCGGCTGGAAAAGATCCAGCAGGTGCTCCGGCTGCGCGACGAACTCGTGAGCGAAATCGGCCGCCTGCACGGCGTGGCGGTGACGGCGTCGGCCGCGCCGGGCGCGGTGGAGTTGTGGTTCGTCGCGGGCGGATGCTGGCAGCCCCCGGTGCGTTTCGGGTTCGAAGTCGTCGAGGGGAAAACGGTATCGATGGATCACAGGCTGCGCAAGATCGTGGCGAACCTGCAGATCGAAAAACTCTCGGTCCGCGAGCGGCAGGAGCACCTGGCGCTGCTCGCGCGCTGGTATTACTCAAGCTGGCGCGACGGGGAGTGGCTGGCGTTCGATGATTTCGACCGCGTGCCCTACCGCCGCCTCGTGCGCGCCATTTCGCGCGTTGCCACGTCGGCCCCGGTCTCTCCTTAAGAACTCTGAAACCAATTTCAGCCCGCGGCGTCTGATCGAGCATGCGGCTGAGATTCGGATTTTCGGTCCTCCTTGCGGCGCTGCTGCTGAGCGGCTGCGGTGTTACACGAGTCGGCAGGATTCTCGATGAGCCCCACCGTTTCCATAACCGCACCGTCCGCGTCGAGGGCAAGGTAAACCGCTCCTACGGCGCCGTGATCGCCGGCGTCTATCAGTTGGACGACGGCAGCGGCAGCATCTACGTCATCTCGAATCGCGGCGTGCCGCGCACGGGAGCGTCAGTGAGGGTAAAGGGCCGCGTCATGAACGGAATCACCATCGGCTCCCGTTCGTTCGGCACCGCCATTCAGGAGGAGAGCCACCGCGTTCGCTGACCGGCAGTGACTTCAACGTGATAATCTGGCCCGCATGCCGGCCCCTTCCGGATTTCTCAACACGCGTCTGGGCGCTACCGGTATGCCGGTCTTTCGCCTGGGTCTGTCCGCCACCTACCGCCCGGGCGAGCACGCCGTGCGCGCTGCGCTGGATCAGGGAGTGAATTACCTGTTCTGCTTCGCGATCGACACGCAGATGTCCGCGGTGATTCGCAGCTTGAACGCGGACCGCCGTGAGCGCGTCGTCGTCGCTACCGGCGGCTACAACTGGATTTTCTGGCGCACCAACCTGAGGAAGTCGCTCGAAAACGCCCTGAGGCGCCTGAGGACCGGCTACATCGACGTTTTTCATTACCTGGGGATCATGAATCCCGGCCATTTCCCTCCGCGCGTACAGGACGAACTGATGCAACTGAAAGCGGAGGGCAGGATCCGGGCAACCGCGGTTTCGTGTCACGACCGGACTTTCGCAGGCGAACTCGCCCAACGGGGCGCCGTGGACGTGCTGATGATCCGTTACAACGCCGTGCACCCAGGCGCCGAGCGGGACATCTTCCCGTACGTCTCCGCGCACGGCACTGGCGTGGTCAGCTACACGGCGACGCGCTGGGGACGGCTGCTCACCCGCCCCAGGGGCTGGCCGCGAAATCAACCCATCGCTGCGCCGGGCCAGTGTTACCGGTTCGCGCTTTCGAATCCCAACGTGCACGTCGTGCTGATGGCGCCGGCCAGCGAGAAACAGTTGCTGGAAAACCTTCGCGAAGCGCAGCGCGGCCCGCTGCCGGAAGACGAGATGGCGTTCATGCGCCGCTTCGGGGCCTTTGTTCACGGCCGCGCTGGCTGGTTCATGGGCCGCTGAGCGGCGGGCCTGGACTGCCCGCCTGGGTGATGCTCTGTAGGGTCTTCTCCTGCAGCTGCACGATACGCCGTGATCTGCTCGGGCGTCGCGAGTGCCGTCTATTCGTGCCCGCTCAGGCGGCTTTTTCGGGCAGGAAAACCGGCCGGGACTATGCTCCACCGCATTGCAGTAAAGGAACTTTCCTTGACTACCCCCTCACCGCCCCTGTTGTGTTGCAATGGAGATAACAGGTCCTCTGGGACCGACTATCAGAGGAGGCTAAACAATGTGTGACTACTCACTGCATGCCGTCCCCAACCGATTGGCCGTCGAAGGGGAGCAGCTCGTCACCTACCGCTTTCCAACAAGTTCCATCGGCCTGGCATCGCCGTTGGACCTGGAAAACGCGACCCGCGCGCGGGAACAGTGTTCGGGGGTGAAGCGTTCCTGGTGGGCAACGCTGAAGAACTGGTTGAACCCGCCGCCGCTGAGGAACGAGAAGATTCCGGCCGTATGCATACCGCCGGGCGCGCGGCTGAGGATGCACGGGGTTCCGCAAGATTTGCAGAAAGAACTGGGGGTGGGAGCGGTTGAAGAGGTGGTGTTTGTCGAGCTGAGCGCATCCGCGTACAGATACCGCGATGGGGTTCGGTTCAAGAACGGCCGGGAAATCCTGCTGCAATACCTGGACGAGGGACTGCGCATGGACGTGCTCTCGCTGGCATCCGCCGACACCCCGGCTGCGCCGGTGGCGGATGATCTGCGGGTAGAGGTGATCTGAAGCTCACATACGTGGGGAACCCGGGTGCGCTCGGGTTCCCCGCATCTCCGTTTCCTCGGAGTAAGCCTCCTGCCTGAGCCGCACGCCAGACAAAGCATTCACGAACGGTAATTTACGTGGGAAAACCCCGGGTTGGCGGTGCGGCTGTCTTGCGGTTGCGGCATCCCCAATTTCTTAACCGCACCACCCGGGTTCAGTTGTTACAATTAGTAGCAAGTTCCTGGCGGACAAGGGAAATTCATTATTTCTATGCCGCCCATTGATTTTTTGTTTTGAACCCCGTGCGGCCTGTATGGACCTCGATCAACTCCACACGTTTCTTGAAATCGTCCGGCTGAAAAGTTTTTCCAAGGCGGCTCAGACCTGCTACCGGACGCAGCCGGCTATCAGTGCGCAAATCCGGCAACTGGAGCAGGAGCTGAACACCCAGCTCTTTGACAGGTTCGGCAGCCGAATTTCCCTCACCACCGCAGGCAAGATCTTCTGCCAGTACGCGGAACAGATCCTCGAAGCCCGCCGCCGGGCACAGGACGCCATCAACGAACTCGAGCAAACGCCCCGGGGCGAACTCGTCATCGCCGCCAACGAGGCCACCTGCATCTATGTGCTGCCGCAGGTGTTCTCCGACTACCGGAAGCAGTTCCCGAATGTGCAACTGCTCGTGGAGCGGTCCTACAGTTCGCGCATCGTCGATGCCGTGCTGGAAAACGTGGCCGACTTCGGGATCACCCAGTTGCCGGTCCAGGAACGCAAGATCCAGGTGGTCAGGATTCACACCGACGAAATCAAGCTGGTGGTCCCCGGCGGGCACCCGCTAGCCGCGAAGCAGAGCGTGACCGCGGCCGACCTGGTGCCGTATCCCCTGTTGCTGCCCAAGTACGGCACCACGCGGGCACGGCTGAACGAATGGCTTGAAATCGTAGAAGACGACCTGCAAATCTCGATGGAACTGGATTCCACCGAGATGGTGAAGCGGTTTGTCGAGGCGGGGCTTGGCATCTCCTTCCTGGCGGTCTCGAACTGCGCGGAGGAGGTCGCCGCCGGGCGGCTGGCCGCCATCTCGCTGGCCCCCGAGCCGATGATCAGGCGGCTCGGACTGGTTTACCGCAAGGACAAGGCGCTCTCGAAGGCCGCGCTGGGCTTCATCGACGTGGTGCTGGCGCACGCCGAAAAGAGTGCGGAGCCGCCCCCGCGGCAAATGCGCCAGACGGTGCGATAGATTGCGGTTGCCCGCCGTGGCGGTAAAGTCCCGCCGCCTGTCCGCCGATAAATCACGTATGGAGAGAAGAGCCGGGCCGCGCTATGAGGCCGGCCAATCCGCCCAGGCTAGGCTGCTGGATGGCGGCTCCGATGTTTTTCCGGTCCGAATTGAGAACGTTTCCGGCGCCGGCATGCGCCTGCTGCTGGACCGGCCCCTCGCCCTGGGCGCGCTCATCAAAGTCGAGTGGGACGACGTGCTGCTGCTTGGGGAGGTCCGCTACTGCGAGCCCGCCGGAACCGGCTATGCCGCCGGACTCGAACTCGAACACGCCCTGCTGCACACCGGGGAGCTGGCGCGCCTCTCCCGGCGCCTGCTCTGCGAGGACGAGCCCGTACCCGCCCCCGAACAGGAGTTTTAGCAGCCCGTTACTGCCGTCTCCCTGCGCAAGCGGGGAACTTGCGCTCCTCTCTCCCGGACTCCGAACAGGAGAACCAAGAACCTGTCTTTGCCGTCTCCCTGCGCACCGGGGAGCTGGCCGCTTTCTCGCCCGGCCCCTGAACAGGAGATCCAGAAACCTGTCTTGCCCCCTGCACATCGTGAAGCTGGCGCGCCTCTCGCTCCGAAAACCCCGTCTTGGCCATTTCTCTGCACGCCGGGGAGCTGGCGCGCCCTGCCGGCGCACTGCTCTACGAGGACGAACCCATAAACGCCCCTGAACAGGCGCCCTCGCAGCCCGTCTTTGCCGGCTGCACACCGGGGAACTGGCGCGCCTTTTCTGGACCCCGATTAGGAGCTCCAGGAAACCGTCTTTGCCATCTCCCTACGCACCGAACTGGCCGCCTCCCACGGCCCCCATCCAGGAGCTTTAGAAAACCATCTTTGCCATCTCTCTTTGCGTCTTGTATCGTAAGGTTTTTATGGCAAAAAGGGCGGTTGTATTCGGGAATCAGGGGCAATTGGGCGTCGAATTGACGCGGGAATTGAAGGAGCGGGGGTACGAAGTAATCGGCTCGGACCGCGCGCAACTGGATATCACCGACCGGGAGCGCGTGGAGCAGCACCTGGCGCAGGTGGACCCGGAAGTGGTCTTCAACGCTGCCGCGTATAACCAGGTGGACGTGGCCGAGCAGGAACCCCTGACCGCCTATCTGGTCAATGCCCTGGCGGTCCGCAATATCGCCATCGCCTGCCGGCAGGTCGACGCGTGCCTGGTCCACTATTCGACGGATTACGTTTTCGACGGCACCGCCGGCCGCCCGTACACCGAGGAAGACCCCACGCACCCGCTCGGCGCGTATGCCGTTTCGAAGCTCGGCGGCGAGCTGTACGCGCAGGCTTACCTCGAAGGGCCCATCATCATCCGGACCTCGGGAGTATTCGGCCCCGGAGGCCGGCACACCGCGCGCGGCAACTTCATCGAGCTAATGTTGCGGCTGGCGGGCGAGGGCAAGCCCATCCGCGTGGTGGAAGATCATTTCGCCTCCCCGACGTACGCGCCGCTGCTGGCGGCGCGCTCGGTGGATCTCGTGGAGCGCGGCCTGCGCGGCGTATTCCACATCGGAGGAGGCGAGCCGATCTCCTGGTTCAACTACGCCCGGCTGATTTTCCAGGTGGCCGGCCTTAACCCGGAGCTGCGCCCGACCAACGAGCGGGAATACCGCACCGCCGCGCGCCGCCCCAAGTATTCCGCGCTGTCGAACGCGAAGATCGAGAGGCTCGGATTGCCGAAGATGCCGCCTCTCGAAGCCGCCGTGCGCGACTATTTCGAGCGGCGCAAGGCAATGCCGGATTGAACGCTACCCGGACGGCTTCGCCGCGTAGTATCCCCTGCGCGCCCGGACGCGGAGGTCCTTATCGCGGGTCTTGATCTCGATGCGGCGGTACGTTCCGTCTTTGCGTGAGTTCGTCGGCGTATAGCCGATCGCGTACTGGCTGCGCATCTCTTCCTCGATCTGCGCGAACGCCTCGCTGAGCGGATGCTTGCGGTCCACCTTGAAAACGCGCCCCCCGGTTTCTTCGGCCATGCGCTTCAGTTCAGCATCGGTGGGGCCGAACCCGAAGCTGCTGTAGGCGCGGGGGTCCGAGTAGTAGATGCTGTAGATGATGGCGTCGGCTTGCTGGGCGGCGAGCAGTGCGTCCTGGAGTTTCATGCGGCTGCCCTGGTCGACGCCGTCCGTGATGAGCACGAGCACCTTGCGCCCGACCTGCCCTTTCAGCTTCTCTTCCGCAGCGAGGTAAACGGCATCGTAGAGCGCCGTGCCGCGCGGATTGTTGATCGTGGGGACAGGTCCCGGCCCGAGGCCGCCCACTGGCGCATTGACGCGCAGCCGCTCCAGGCCGGCCCTCAGCAGTTGCTGCGATGAGGTGAAATCCTGAAGCAGCTCCACGTCCTGGCCGAAGCTGATCAAGAACGCCAGGTCCCCTTTTCGCAGCACCTGGCTGAAGAACTGCAAGGCGGCGTGCTTCTGGATTTCGATGAGATTCTCCTGGCTGCGGCTGACATCGACCAGCAGGCCCATGGTGACCGGCAAATCGCTCTCCCGGGCGAAATACCGGATGGTTTGGAGCTTGCCGTCCTCCTTGAGAATGAAATCGTCTTTGGTCAGGCCGGTTACCAGGCCGCCTTTCTTGTTGCGGACTGAGGCAAGGATGTTGACGACATCCACATCCACCTTGATGGTGGGGGCGGTGTCCGGTTCCTGCGGCTCTTGGGAAACCGCCGGCGCCGGCGCCAGCAGGGACGCCAGCAAGGGAAGCAAAAACAGCATAGAAAAAGGCAATACTAGTAGATGCACGCGGCGACCGCCGTGTTTCGTATGCAGCGCGCTTTGCTCCATCTCCGGGCGGCCGATCCGGTGCTGGCCCGAGTGATCGACCAAGTCGGCCCGTATTCCGTCGAATACCTCAAGCCGGATTTCGAGACGCTGGTCAGGTCCATTGTTTTTCAGCAGCTTAGCGGGAAAGTGGCGCGGGTGATTTTCAACCGCCTCGTCGAGGCGGCCGGAAACGGGCGGCTGACGCCCGAGAGCGTGTTGAAGCTGCGCACGCCCCGGCTCCGCGCCGTGGGGCTTTCGGGACAAAAAATTTCCTACATCCGGGACCTTGCCCGCCGCGCGCGTTCCGGCGAAATCGATTTCGCCCAATTGCAGTGCATGACCGACGAGGAGGTCTGCCGCGCGCTCACCGCGGTGAAGGGGATCGGCCTGTGGACCGCCCAGATGTTCCTCATTTTTGCGCTGCGGCGCCCCGACGTCATGCCCAGCGGCGATTTGGGTATCCGGGCGGCGGTGCGGAAACTCTACGGATTTGAAGAGATGCCCAAGCCGTCACAGGTGGAGCAACTGGCGCAAAAATGGCGCCCTTACTGCTCGGTGGCTTCGTGGTATCTGTGGCGCACCCTGGACGGGCAGGCGGGCCTCTGAGTGCGCCGCTGCCCGTTTACGGCAGATTTCCACCGACGGCGAGCCTGATGCGGTAGAGTCCCGATCGCGCCGTCATGTAGAGCGTTCTGCCGTCGCTATCGCCCCAGGCGCAGTTCGCGGGCGGTTCCGGCGGCTGGATCGTGCCGAGGTGTTTTCCTTCGGGCGAGATCACCCAGATGCCACCGGGCCCCGTGGCGTAGAGGTTGCCCCGCCGGTCGACTTTCAAACCATCAGGCAGACCGTCGGCCGTTTCGTTGCTGACGTCGAAAAATACCGTGGGGTTGGCCAGCGTTCCGTCCGGGGCGACCTCGAACCGCATCCAGAGCTTCCGTTTCACGTCGGAATTCGCGACGTAGAGGTATTTTTCGTCGGGTGAAAAAGCAAGCCCGTTCGGCCGCTCCATCTCGCTGTAAAGCAGTTGCAGCTTGCCCCCGGCCAGGCGGTAGATGCCGTTGAATTTCAGTTCCTTTTTCGGGTCCTCGTCTTGTTTCAGCAGGCCGTAGGGCGGGTCGGTGAAGTACAGGGAGCCGTCCGACTTGTAGACCGCGTCGTTGGGGCTGTTGAGGCGCTTGCCCTCGTAGTGCGAGGCCAGCACGGTGGCCGAGCCGTCCTTTTCGAGCCGGGTGACGCGGGCGTTGCCGTGCTCGCAGATGATCAGCCGTCCCTGCTTATCCAGCGTGAGCCCGTTGGAGCCGAACTGGGAACGGGGCGGCGGGACGCCGTCGTACCCGCTCCGCTCGCGGAATACCGACACCTGGCCGCCGGGACTCCACTTCATGATGACATTCCTCGGAATATCGCTGAACAGCAGGTATCCCTCGCGCGTCCAGACAGGCCCCTCGCTGAAGGCAAACCCCTCGGCCAGTTTCTCGATCACTGCCGAGCGGGGAATCAGCTCGTCGAGAGCGGGATCAACCCTCAAGATTTTGCCCGCGCCGGCCGGCTGGGCGGCGGCGAGCTCCAGGCCCAACAGTAAACAGAGAGCGGCAACGCAGTTCGTCCTCATGGCTCGACTCGCCCGATTGTACAACAGGCGCATGAGCATGTTAGGATAGAGTTTTCCTTGCATCGGGGACGTAGTTCAGATGGTTAGAACGCCGGCCTGTCACGTCGGAGGTCGCGGGTTCGAGTCCCGTCGTCCCCGCCATTCCTTTCGTGTGTCCGGACCGGGGCTCTACGCCATTAATGGGGGCACCCCGCTGCTGACCGTCACCCACACATTATCCTAACCCTCAACCGAGGCTCTACGCCCTCTATGGGGGCACCCCCGCGCTGACTCACCCACAGATGAACTTGGCCCTCAAGCGGTAGTTGTTGAGATTGTGGAAGCCATCCGCTTGCCGCCGCAGGAGCTTCATCTCAGCTGGGTAGACGCCTCCGCCGTCCCAGCACTAGAGTGACAAGAAGATATTGCCGACCCGCACGGCCACCCGGTCCCTTTTCCTTCTTTTTCGGGTCTCCAGCGGGACGGGCACGGCCTTCGGCGTCCCGCCTCCATGTTGGCGGGTTGAATCCCTTCTCGTTCAGGTCTCCTTCAAAACTCTGGGAGGGCACCACGAAGCGCGGCACCCGAGTTTCAATCCCTTCTTCAGGTCTCCTTAAAAACACCTTGGGCTCGACAAGATCAACTTGATTCCTGCGTTTCAATCCCTTCTCGTTCAGGTCTCCTTCAAAACGCTGTCTGAGGCCGCATACGCCACGTGGGCGCGTTTCAATCCCTTCTCGTTCAGGTCTCCTTCAAAACGCGGGATGTATTGAGAGTCAGCAGGAGGCAGCGGTTTCAATCCCTTCTCGTTCAGGTCTCCTTCAAAACACGGGCTCTGCCACAGATGCCGTGTGGCAGAGCACCGTTTCAATCCCTTCTCGTTCAGGTCTCCTTCAAAACGCCATACGCCGTACTGACTAAAGCCGAAGGCCTGCGTTTCAATCCCTTCTCGTTCAGGTCTCCTTCAAAACGCAGAAGGCCATCATGGTCCTCCGGGACCCAGAGGTTTCAATCCCTTCTCGTTCAGGTCTCCTTCAAAACTCCGCGTATGTGGACATTACGACGGAGGCTGGTTTCAATCCCTTCTCGTTCAGGTCTCCTTCAAAACGATGCTTCCCCTGACCCTCCATTTCCGTCCGGGTCGTTTCAATCCCTTCTCGTTCAGGTCTCCTTCAAAACACCGCGCGCCGGTAGATTTCTCCGTCTTCGTCGTTTCAATCCCTTCTCGTTCAGGTCTCCTTCAAAACGGGGAGTACTTTACTTTGGAACTAGAACGCAGTTTCAATCCCTTCTCGTTCAGGTCTCCTTCAAAACGCGCTGAACCCGCCAACATCGCAGTACACGGAGGTTTCAATCCCTTCTCGTTCAGGTCTCCTTCAAAACAGGGCGCCGCTTTTTAGGCTTCGCGCGCCTGGCGTTTCAATCCCTTCTCGTTCAGGTCTCCTTCAAAACACGAACAGATGGTGGCCTTCACCCAGAAGGCGTTTCAATCCCTTCTCGTTCAGGTCTCCTTCAAAACCGGGCGGCATTTCAACCTCACAAAACAGCAGGGTTTCAATCCCTTCTCGTTCAGGTCTCCTTCAAAACTGAACCCCAACCCGGGGTGCTGTATCTCGGCGTTTCAATCCCTTCTCGTTCAGGTCTCCTTCAAAACGGGAAGTACCTTACTTCCGAACTGCGAAGCGCGTTTCAATCCCTTCTCGTTCAGGTCTCCTTCAAAACCCACCACCCGACAAGTTATGGCGGCGGTGGGGGTTTCAATCCCTTCTCGTTCAGGTCTCCTTCAAAACCGGGGAGATCGTTGGTCTCCCCGCCCCCGAGCCGTTTCAATCCCTTCTCGTTCAGGTCTCCTTCAAAACCGCAATGATTTTCGAATAGGTATTCGAGGGAGTTTCAATCCCTTCTCGTTCAGGTCTCCTTCAAAACGGGGAGATCGTTGGTCTCCCCGATCCCCAAGTTTCAATCCCTTCTCGTTCAGGTCTCCTTCAAAACGACGGCCAGATGGAGGACAACATGAGAATTGCAGTTTCAATCCCTTCTCGTTCAGGTCTCCTTCAAAACGATGGGATGGCGACAAGTGTGTCGTGTCGGGAGGTTTCAATCCCTTCTCGTTCAGGTCTCCTTCAAAACGTCACCCGGACGGAAAAATAGTTCTCCCCGCCGTTTCAATCCCTTCTCGTTCAGGTCTCCTTCAAAACGTAGATTCTACGTTGGCAAAGCAAACTATTAGGGTTTCAATCCCTTCTCGTTCAGGTCTCCTTCAAAACTAGAGACGTACCAAAAGTACACGTTGAAACCTATGTTTCAATCCCTTCTCGTTCAGGTCTCCTTCAAATCCCCCATACGCGCGAAGAGCGCGTATGGACACACTGCGTTTCAATCCCTTCTCGTTCAGGTCTCCTTCAAAACGGAGACAACCAATGAAAGCAACACTCATCTAGTTTCAATCCCTTCTCGTTCAGGTCTCCTTCAAAACCCCCGGGAGTGCCCCATCTGCGCCGGTGAGGAGCGTTTCAATCCCTTCTCGTTCAGGTCTCCTTCAAAACTGCGCACCGCACGAACTACGGCCCCTGGCGCGGTTTCAATCCCTTCTCGTTCAGGTCTCCTTCAAAACGTGGCTTCCAGAACAAGCAGGTCACCAGTTACGTTTCAATCCCTTCTCGTTCAGGTCTCCTTCAAAACGCAAATCCTATGCCAACTCGCTGCTTGCCCGGGTTTCAATCCCTTCTCGTTCAGGTCTCCTTCAAAACGACCGAGGTGCAGGCGATCAACGCTTTCGGAACGTTTCAATCCCTTCTCGTTCAGGTCTCCTTCAAAACGACACGGAGCAATAGATAGGCTACTGTAGAAGCGTTTCAATCCCTTCTCGTTCAGGTCTCCTTCAAAACGATGACGTTCCCCAACTGCGGCGCGTCAAGCGGGTTTCAATCCCTTCTCGTTCAGGTCTCCTTCAAAACGCGCCTGAAAGCCTACCGCTGTTCGGCCGGCGTGTTTCAATCCCTTCTCGTTCAGGTCTCCTTCAAAACAGCGAGGGCCGCCTCGCTGAGTACCACCACCAGGTTTCAATCCCTTCTCGTTCAGGTCTCCTTCAAAACAGCGAACGGCGTGAGTTGCGCGAAGCGTTGGAGTTTCAATCCCTTCTCGTTCAGGTCTCCTTCAAAACTCACAGAGGACTATTCGCTTAAGGCAGCCGCATTCGCGTTTCAATCCCTTCTCGTTCAGGTCTCCTTCAAAACCCCATCGTGGCCACGGAATTCGGGGAGATCACGTTTCAATCCCTTCTCGTTCAGGTCTCCTTCAAAACGTAATCGCTGTACGGCGAACGGCCGTTTCAATCCCTTCTCGTTCAGGTCTCCTTCAAAACCACGTCGCGCCGTGGGCGTTGGCCCGGATCTACGGTTTCAATCCCTTCTCGTTCAGGTCTCCTTCAAAACCGGTACTGCAATACCATGCTGGGCCTGCCCGGTTTCAATCCCTTCTCGTTCAGGTCTCCTTCAAAACGGCAACTTGCCATTTCACCTGGCAGCTTTAGCCGCGGTTTCAATCCCTTCTCGTTCAGGTCTCCTTCAAAACTCACTCCTGCGTCATATCTTGCGACAACACCACGTTACAGTTTCAATCCCTTCTCGTTCAGGTCTCCTTCAAAACAAATAAGCCATGGAGTTCAAGCGTTTGTTCAGTTTCAATCCCTTCTCGTTCAGGTCTCCTTCAAAACCGGAGACGCCGGCCGAGTAGGCCGGTGGTACGGTTTCAATCCCTTCTCGTTCAGGTCTCCTTCAAAACATATAGAGCATTCAATCTCGCTGCTAGCGAGATTGTTTCAATCCCTTCTCGTTCAGGTCTCCTTCAAAACGAAGGTAGAAAGCAATTTCTACCGTACTAACGTTTCAATCCCTTCTCGTTCAGGTCTCCTTCAAAACACGCCCCAGTGTTGCAGACGGCAACTCAGGAAGGTTTCAATCCCTTCTCGTTCAGGTCTCCTTCAAAACCCCCGGCGTCTCGCGAGAAGCTCTCGCGGGCGCCGGTTTCAATCCCTTCTCGTTCAGGTCTCCTTCAAAACAACATCGGCCCAAGGACGGTGTGGAATACCCTTGTTTCAATCCCTTCTCGTTCAGGTCTCCTTCAAAACGCAGATCTTGCGCCAGCATCACATCACGTATCGTCTGTTTCAATCCCTTCTCGTTCAGGTCTCCTTCAAAACGGAAGAAAGGAGACAAATCATGACGAACACCAAAGTTTCAATCCCTTCTCGTTCAGGTCTCCTTCAAAACGCCTTCCGGACAGGTTGCTCGCGTTGCCACGTTTCAATCCCTTCTCGTTCAGGTCTCCTTCAAAACGTTAGTATGGCAAGCGGTTGCGCGCCTCAACACGTTTCAATCCCTTCTCGTTCAGGTCTCCTTCAAAACAAAGGCTTACCGAAGACGGTATAAAAAGGCCGTTTCAATCCCTTCTCGTTCAGGTCTCCTTCAAAACCAATTTGCCGGCAATTGAACAGGCAATTGAAGTTTCAATCCCTTCTCGTTCAGGTCTCCTTCAAAACGGGCTGCGGGCATCACAGTCATACCGACCTGGTAGGTTTCAATCCCTTCTCGTTCAGGTCTCCTTCAAAACGGGGCGCAACGGCAAGTCGAAAGCAATTTCCGTTTCAATCCCTTCTCGTTCAGGTCTCCTTCAAAACTACGCACCCACGGGCATTTTCCGCTACCTGCGTTTCAATCCCTTCTCGTTCAGGTCTCCTTCAAAACCTGGTGGGTTCCACGTCTCACCGAAGGCGTGGGGTTTCAATCCCTTCTCGTTCAGGTCTCCTTCAAAACAAGGAGAAAAGAATGTTTGAACGGGTCTTCAAGTTTCAATCCCTTCTCGTTCAGGTCTCCTTCAAAACATGGGGGCCTAAGGAAGGACTCACCGGGATTTACGTTTCAATCCCTTCTCGTTCAGGTCTCCTTCAAAACATTCCCCCGGCCATGATTGACAAAATTTGTGTTTCAATCCCTTCTCGTTCAGGTCTCCTTCAAAACATTGCTGGTCCTATTGTATTACTCCGGACGAGGTTTCAATCCCTTCTCGTTCAGGTCTCCTTCAAAACGCCGGGTGGTCGCCACGTCGCCCCGGCCGCTATGTTTCAATCCCTTCTCGTTCAGGTCTCCTTCAAAACGGCGGTGGCGTGGATTTACGACGCGGTGATCCCGTTTCAATCCCTTCTCGTTCAGGTCTCCTTCAAAACGACGGCATGACTGTCATCTCCTCGCTACAGGTAGTTTCAATCCCTTCTCGTTCAGGTCTCCTTCAAAACCAGGAGAGATTTTGAGAACCAAATACATCATCGTTTCAATCCCTTCTCGTTCAGGTCTCCTTCAAAACGAAGGAGGAAACAATGTCTTTTGAACGGGTTTGTTTCAATCCCTTCTCGTTCAGGTCTCCTTCAAAACGCGGCGTCGAAGAGATTGGGAATGGTTATTGTTTCAATCCCTTCTCGTTCAGGTCTCCTTCAAAACTTTTGGTGCTCGAGGTTATCTATTACCAAAATGTTTCAATCCCTTCTCGTTCAGGTCTCCTTCAAAACTGCTCGCGCTCGCAACTATCCTAATTTTCAAACACCTGCAGCCACGGTTGCCAATTTTTTCGGCGGCCCAAAAGTTGACCCCCCTGCCGTGCTATCTCAGACAGGCTCCCGCAGAACCCACCCGAAAGGGAGGCGCCTGCCGCCCGTAGTCTCGCACAGCGTCCGCCTCCAAACCGATCTGCGGACACGGCTCCCATTGCCAGGTCCGCGGGCTCTCCCGGAAAACCGTTGACCGGGAGCGGGCCGAAGTGATAGTACACCATGGCATTCCGCAGCATGTCCAGCAGTCCTTGCCAGAGGGCGGCGTGCGGCGCCCTCGCTTTGCGGGGTTGGGATTCGCGGGAGGGGCCGCTCAGGGACCTTCGTGGCATCCCTGCGCGGCCCCGGTGCGTGGATAGCTTTACAGACTAACTACCCTTGATCCAATCGTCCCGGCGCGGAGCGAACACGTCGAAAGCCACCGTGTCCTCCAGCGCTTCGAGCTCGTGCGGCTCGTTGGGCGGCATCTGGATTACCTCTCCCGCCCCGACGATCTTACAGTCGTTTGCCGACGTGAGCTTCACCCGCCCCTGGAGCAGCAGAGTCACCTGCTCGTTGGCGTGGCTGTGCTTGGGAAAGACGGCGCCGCGGGCGAGGTGAATCTTCGATATGGTCACGTTCTCGACGTGAATCACCTGCCGGGTCACATGCGAATTGACCTGCTCTTTCTCAATTTGAGACCAGTCGTAAAAGGGCATAAGCTATCGGATTTTCGACGAAGGAGTCGCGTCCGCCTCCAAATCACCCAGCGCGTATTGGATTCCCGCCAGAAAGTGTTCGAGCAGCACGGGGTGCCAGAAAATGTGCGGGTTATGTCCGAGCCCGGAATAAAACACGCGGCCTTTTCCCTCCGTGCGGATCCAGGTCAACGGAAAATCGTTGTCTTTCTGGCGGATGGGCAGGGGCGGCCGGCTCGGCTTGCTCTTCTCCATGTCGATGCTCAGCAGCACGCGGAACCGGTCACGCAGGTTGGGCTCCTGAAGCTGAAATACTTCGTCCACGATCTCGAACCCCTGGCCTTTGAATGCGGCCGTAAGGGGGCTCTTGGGATCGTCCACCTTGATGAAGAAGGAGTCCCTGGGCATCCAGGGATGGCCGCCGCTCTCTGTCCCACCCAGCATCTCGCTGTACCACGGCCAGACGTCGAACTTCGGGTACTGGTTGATGGTGGCAACGGCCGCATGGAACCCCACAAAGCCGCCGCCACCGGTGATGAACTTATAGATCGAATCCTGAAGAGCCGGATCGCGGATGATCACCCCTTGCGTGTTGTTGAAACAAATCGCGTCGAACTCCTTGAGCTTTTCGGGCCTGAACATCTCGACGTCATCGCTCAGGACCACCTCGAAGGCTCCCGTGCTCTTGGCCATCTGCTGGAGCGCGTACTTGCCCGGCTGAATCGACGGATGGCCGGGAATGATTTTGTCCCCGCTCATGCACAGGCTGGTGACCAGCAACCGCCGCGGCTTCTTCGGCTTCACCACCGCTTTTTTCGGGACGGCCTCCTCGATCAACTTCATCTGCTCAGGCGTAAATTGCGCCCGCCTCTGCCCCAAGGCAACCGAGGCGCAGAGCACCGCCCCAAGGCAGACTGGAATGATTCGCTTCATTGTTGTTGTTATCTCCTGTTACCGCGTTCAAGTCGTTCGACAGCAGCCTTGGCTTCCGCCGAGACTTCGCTGTCGTTCAAATAAGCTCTTGCCAGTTTCAGCGCATCCGGACCCGGAAACCTGGGCAGCAATCCCAGGACGGTGCGCTTCTCGTCCGCCTGCTTAGCCAGGGTCATGGCTTGGGCCAGCAGCTTGACCGTTTCCGCCGGGGTCCGGCCGGCGGCGTGCTGCCTGATCAGTTGCAGCGCGCCGCGCAGTGCCAGCACCTGGTGTGCCGGGTTGGCGGCGGTGCGCGCGATTTCCATCAGGTCGGGAATGGGAGTGGAATCGGGCCACTCGCCCAGCGCCAGAATGGCGGCGCGCTTCAGATCGGCATTTTCCTCCTTCAGCGCGTCGCGAAGAACGGCCAGCGCTTTTGGATTGCCGCTGTGCCGCATCACCTGCATCAGCGCCGTCCGGGCTTCCAGATCGCCCTCCCTATAGGCCGTCACGACATCCTCGATGCGCGCCGGATCGGAGCGGCGCAACACGCCTGCCAGGCTGCGGACCGCTTCGGAGCGGTCGGCCGGCTGCACCGGCTTCAGCACCAGCGCCAGCAGCGCCTGAATGTCCGAGGCCGAAGCGGTCTCGCGCAGGGCGCGCAACGCCTCGCGCCGCGCGTCATTGCTTCCGGAGCGCGCCGTTTCCAGCAGAACCGGGGTAGCGGCCGCCGTCCCGCGCTCGCCCGCTGCGCGGATGAGTTCCAGCTTCACCTTTTCCCCGGCTGCCGGGATCGCCCGGACGATAGCCTCGTCCACGTCCTTTCCCCGCAGGCGGCCCAGGGCGGCGCGAGCGGCCGCCTGTTCGGCCTCGTCCCCGCCGGCGGCGATTTCCGCGAGCGGCGGAACCGCCGAAGCGTTGCCCACCGCGCCGATGCCGTTGAGCGCGGCCAGGCGCACTTCCTTACTCTGGCTTTTCAGTGCCGTCAAGAAGGCCGGCTGCGCCGCGGCGTTGCCTTTGTAGGCCAGCGTTCCCAGGACGCGCACCTGGCCCGCTTCATTCAGCTTCGGCAGCGCGCTCAGAAGTTCGTCCTGCGTCAGATGGCTGATCGCAATCGCCTGAATCCGCGCATCGCTGCTGCCGAGAGCCTGAATGAGAACGCTGCGCTCCACTCCGGCTTTGGCCAAACCGTTCAGAGCAGCGGCGCGCAATCCGGCGGGTCCGGAGCTGTACAGCTTCTTGTAGATCGGCAGAGCGGCGGCGGTGTTTCCACGGGCGGCGAGCACACTGGCCGCCTGGAGATACGCGGGCGCTGCCCGGTTGTCCTTGGCTGCGGCGCTATCGAGGGTCTGAACGGCGCTCGCATCGGCGATCTGGGCAAGCGCGAACCACGCCGCGCGGGCGGCGGCTTCGTCCTGACCCAGCGCGAACGGGCGCAGCAGGGGGACCGCGGCGGCGTCGCGCCGGACGCCCAGCGTATTGATGATTCCGATTTGGGTTTTGCCGGACGTCTTCGCGAGGGCCGCCCGCAGCGCCTCGTCAACCGCCTTCCCTGGAATCCCTTCCAGGGCGTAGCGGGCCATTTCCGCGGTGTCGCTCTTCAGCAGCATGGCCGAGAGCACGGGCACGGACGCCTCCGAACCCATAGAGTGCAACTGCCGGCAGATAAAGTCTTTACTGGCCAGAGTGGCATCCGATTTCAGAAAGGCGATGAAACGCGCCTCAAACTGCTTTCTGGCTTCGGCGCCGCGCTCCTTTTGCAACAAGCCGGTAAGTGCGAACAGCGGCTCGCGACCGTCGTCGTAATTCCACTTGGCCACTTTGGCGAGCAGATCGTCGATCGCGGCCGTCTGAGCCGGCGCGGACGAAACGGCCAGCGCCAGCGCAAGCCACGCAATAACAGCTTTGTTCCTCATCTCCATCGCTCCGTTCAGATATGCCAGGGGCTGCGCATGGGCCGCGACAGCCGGCGGTTGGCCTCGGCGTCGCCGATGAACTCCTCGCGCACCGGATCCCAGCGCAGTTTCCGTCCGAGGCACAGCGAGATGTACTCCTGCTGAACCACGGTCTGAGCGCGTACCGCGCCTTCCACGCCGCAAATGGTGGGCTGGCCCGTGCGGATTGCGTTGAGCAGATTGCGCCGATGGTCGCTGCTCCGGATCACCTGGATCTGGTTCGGCCCGATCTTCTCGCTCGCCAGCGACGGGGGATTCGTTACGATGCCCTGGCGGCTGACGTAAATCCAGCCTTCGGTGCCGTAAATCACGGTCGCGCCGGGCGACGGCATCGCGTTGAACTCCGGCGCGCGCTTCCGCGCGGTGACCATGTCCATGTGAATCAGCTTCACGCCGTTTGCGTAGTTGTGCTCGACGGTCCACTCGTACGGCGTGTCGCGAATGTCGTTGTAGAAGAGGGCGGTGCCTTCCACGTCGATGGGGCCGGTGTTATCGGCATCGTTCACCCACTGCGCGATGTCGATGTCGTGGATGCCCCAGGCGCCGTCCAGGCAGCCCAGGCCGTAATCGCTGATGAACAGCCAGGCATCGACGGATACTCTCATGTCCGAGTACGGCGCCCACGGAGAGGGGCCGAGCCACATATCCCAGTCGAAACCCGGCGGCGGCTCCTTCGGCGTGCCGAACAGCCGGTCCGACGGGCTCCGCACCGTGCCGACCATGATCGTCTTCAGTTCGCCGATCCTGCCGTTGCGCACGAGTTCCACCGCGTGGCGGTACATGAAGCTCGAGCGCTGCTGGGTGCCGAACTGGAAAGCCACGCCGTTTCTGTTGACCGCTTCGCGAACCGCTTTGGCCTCGGCTATCGACAGCGACAGCGGTTTTTCGCAGTAGATGTGCTTGCCGCGGTTCGCCGCCTCGATGGCGATAATCGGGTGCCAGCGCTCGCCGGTGGCGATCAGCACGAGGTCGATGTCGGGGCGCTCCAGGAGTTCGCGGAAATCGTTGTAGGAAACGCACTCCTTGGAGCCGTAGCGATTATTGACCAGCGTCTCCGCCCGCTCGCGATTGGCCTGCTGCACGTCGCAGACGGCCCGCACCCGCACATCCGGGTTGTTGAGAAAACCGCGCATGTCGCCCAGGCCCTGCCGGCCCACGCCGATCGCGCCCATTACGATCCGGTCGCTGGGCGCGACCGCTCCGCCGCGTCCCAGCGCGGACGCGGGCACCACGAGCGGGAATCCCGTGATGATCCCGCCCGCGATGCCCTTCAAAAAATCACGACGTCCGTGCATCGTTGTTTGTCTCCGCCAACTAAAATTTAAGCTTGCCCTGCAGCACAATCTGCCGCTGCGGGTCTCCTTGAGAACCTGTGACCTGGCCGAACAAGGCGCCCGCGGTCACATTGGTGTTTGGTCCACCGAAATTCGGGTGATTGAAAGCGTTCTTCGCTTCCGCTCGCACTTCAAATCCAACTCTCTCACGGATTTGGATGTTCTTGATGACCGACATGTTCCAGAGGTTGTAGCCATCCGCCCTCAGGCCGGTCAGACGCAGCGGGAAGGTGCGGTAATTCTGGGCCAGTTGCTTGGCCGAATCTCTTTCGAAGCCGGCATCGGTGTTGAACCACCGCTCGACTTTGCGTTCTCCCCGCGGCAGTACGATGTCGTGAAGGTTGCCGTAGAAGATGATGTTTCCGAAACCGATCGGAGGGCCGCTTTGCGCCAGGTACACGGCCTGGATCTGCCAGCCGTTCACAATGCGGTCTGCCCATCCGGGAAGGTCGTTGACGAAGCGCCGGCCCCTGCCAAACGGCAATTCGTAGATGCCGGTGATGCCAAGGTGCTGCGGCCGGTCGCCTGCGGCAATGGAATGCCAGCGCACGTCATAGTAGCCGTTCGGCCTTTCCGTCGCCTCCATGAGCTTTGACCAGGTGTAACTGGCCTGGATGGTGTAGCCGTGCGAAAACCTCTTTTCGGCGCGCACGTGGAGGGCGTGATACCAGGACGTGCCGTGGCCTCCGGAGGTGGAGACGCCGGTAAAGTGAGGAAATGCCCGCAGCAGTTGCGACCGCGTCATGGTGTTGCCGACGAGGCTGCTGCCGGCGAATTCCTCCATCCCTCGGAACGGATTGTCGAACGTCTCCGCCAGCCAGTCGATGTGTGCCTGATCGCGTTGCGGCGACCGGCTCAGGTACTGGATGGGGAGCGAATAGAGGTCGTCGGTGATCCCAATCCCCGTGCCGCGGTTGCCGGTGTAGCCGGCTTCCACCAGCACCCGGTGCCCAAACTCCCTCTGGATGTTGAAGCTCCAGCGCTGCATGTAGGTGTACTTCTGGTCCGGGTTTACAAACGACACCGACCGTCCCAGGAAGGTTTTCATGCCGAGCGAGGAGCCCACTGGCTCGAGGATTCCATCGGGAAATGGGTTCCGGATGTCGGCAACGAAGGTCTGCCCGTTGTCCAGGCTGGCGACTAGAGAAGTCGACTGGCTGAAACCGCTCTGGTTTACGTTCACGCGGTCTGCGCCGAACGAGCCGAAGAAGATCCCGTAGCCGGCGCGCACGACCACGCGGGGCGTGACCTGGTAGGCAATGCCAATGCGCGGCATGAAGTTGGTGTACCGCATGTTCATCAAGCGCCTTGGTACGCCGCCGACATTGGCGAATAGATAACCGCCGGGCGTGCTGAACTGGCTGGCGGGAAGCTCGGGAAGCGGATCGAGTGCGTAGGCCGCCCGCGCTGCCTCCTGGATCGGGTTCGGTGTCGTCATGTCGAAGCCGCGCGTTGTGCGGTCGAACCGCTCGGTCACTGGGACTTCCAGCTCGTGCCGGAGACCGAGATTTACCGTCAGCTTCGGTGTGACTTTCCAGTCATCTTGCACGTACCAGGCATACAGCTTGGAAGCCCGGGCTTGCGACGCGTTGTTGCTAATGGAACCGCCGGTGGGCAGTCCATAAAGGAACGAGGCGAAGCCCTGCCCGATGGGCGCCGCGGGTGACGTATTGAACGGGCCTCGCAGCCACGCTGTGTCGAAGCTGTAGCTGGGAGACACGTTCCCGAAGCTGTAGCTGTTCATCAGGAAAAGGCGCGCCTCGCCGCCGAACTTCAGGCTGTGGTTGCCCCGCATGTGCATCAGGCTGCCGAAAAGGTTATGGAAGTTGTGGGTGGTGAAACCGCCGCTTCCTCCTCCGATCCCCTGGTAGCCCGTGATCGAGATCTGCGGGATGGTGGTGAGTGCGGGGTTGAGCCTGCTCACGAAAGAGGGATCCAATCCAAGGGCGGCAAGGTCGAAGCCGATGGAGGGATGCGGGTTCTTCGTGCTGAAGCGAACCACCCCGTAGCGGAAGTTGAGCACAAGGTCGGGCCGCAGCGTCAGCGTGTCATCCAGGGTAAACGCATGGTGCCAGTTGTCCTGGGTGCCGCCGACAGGGTAGGTGCCGTCGATCTCCCCGAAGTAGATATTCTGCAGCGCATAGACGTGATACTGGTTGTACGACCCATATAACCGGTGGTTCGGGGCAACCATCTGGTCGATGCGCAGGAAGTGGCTGTCGTAATCCACGTAGCTCTGCGGGGGACCGGTGTAGTTATTCCGGAAGTCCGCGGTAGCCGCCGTGGCGTTCGGAGCCGGCCAGTACTTCAGAAGTTGCTTGGAGATGGGGTTGATCCGATCCGGCGGAATGATGTTCCCGGGGAGCGGCTGGCGCTGGAACAGTCCGCCGGGGGCAGGCGTGGTCGAAAACGGGTCGTAAAGCTGGTATTGGGAGCCGAGAGCGAGCAGGTCGGAAAAATCACCTTCCCTCTGCTGCAGAGTCGGAACCGTCCAGAAGCCGTTTGTCGGGTACGGCATGTAGAGGTAGTCGGCAGCATACTGCCAGAAGGTCCGGTTGCGGCCGTCGTAAATCTTCGGAATGTAAACCGGACCACCGCCCGTCCCGCGGTAGCGGTTGTAGCGCCGGAAGGGCCACAGCCGGTTCACTTTCTCCTTGGTGGGCGGGCCGGTGCTCAGATCGTGAATCGAGCGGTTGGTGAAAAACGGGACCGAATTGAACGGCCGGCTGCTGTGGGTGAAAACGAGGTCTCCGTGGGGCGTGTTGGTGCCGCTTTTGAGCACCATGTTCACCTGGGCCCCCATAAAGTGCCCGAGCGAGGCATCCAGAGCCATGGTCGAGACCCGCACTTCCTGAACCACCTCGGGCGGCGGAATGACGCCCATGGTGTTGGCCCGCATATTGGGCATGCCGTCGAGCGCCATCTCATTGCTCGACGGGCCACTCGGGGCTCCCGCTGCCGAGAAGTTTACTGGGTGGGGGTTCGCTTCCGGCGTCCAGGTGCTGCCGGTCGCTTCATACGAGATGACGTTGGGTGCGAACTGCGTCAGGTAGCCGGGGTTGGACGATGGCATTGGGAGATCGAGAAGGCGGCGCTCATCGATCACCTGGCCCACGGCAGCCGTCGCTGATTCGAGCAGCGGCGCTTCGGCCGTGACCAGAACGCTCTCAGCCTGGGTGCCGACTTCCAGACTCACGGGGATGTTGAGCGTATCCCCGACGCGCAGTTCCATCGGCCCCCGCTCGTAGCGCTTGAATCCCTCCAGCTCGACAATGAGCCGGTACCGCCCGGGAATCAGGTTCCGTACTTCGAAATTTCCTTCCGAGTTGCTCTTTGTTGAGGCAACCACGTTCGTTTCCACGTTAACGGCCTGGACCGCAGCCGCGGGCACCACTGCCCCCGTGGCGTCGGTTACGCGTCCGGTAATGTGCCCGTAGGACACCTGTGCGGACAGGCGCCAGGCCAAAAGCAATCCAGCGGCAACTACCCTTCTGAGTTGCATAGTCATTCCCCATTACGAATTTGAACTTCTCGCCCGAATCCGTTGCGTGGCAGCATCTTACTGCCAGTCCGGGACGGCTACAATCAGGTGTCCAGTTAGCTGGACGGTATCTGGCGTTCGCTTCTACTATGGAGTAGAATCGACCCCGGAATGTTGGACCTCCGCACAGCCTCGCCTCCAGCGGTGGATCGTGCATTAACGATTCTTGAGGCCGTGGCGCGGTCCAACCGTGGATTGCGCCTGCCCGAGATCGCTTTACGCCTTGGGATTCCAAAGAGTTCCGCTCATTCGATCCTTGTCGCCCTGGAGCGGCGCGGGTATCTGCAACGCAACAGTTCCGGCCGTTACCTGTTTGGTCCCAAAATTTTTACACTTGCGAACATCGCGCTGTCGCAGATGACCCTGCGGGAAGCGGCGCTGCCCGTGCTGAAGGCCCTCATGAACGGCACCGGCGTGGCCGCCAAAATGGCTATTCTGGACCGTAACCAGGCGGTGCTGATTGAGCAGGTGCATCCACCGCGCGGCGCGGCGCCCATGACCTGGCCGGGCAAGCGGCTGGAGCTGCACTGCACCGCGCTGGGGAAAGCGTTGACCGCCTTCCAGCCCAGCGATCAATGGAAGCGGCTGATTGCCGAACACACGCTCCCCCGGCACAACGACAATACGATCTGCTCGCCCGACCGGCTTTTGCGGGAACTGGCGCTCACCCGCGAACGCGGCTTTGCCTTTGATAATGAGGAATTTGACCTCGGCTTCCGCTGCCTGGCGGTGCCCGTGTTCGGGGCCGCGAACGAGCCTCTGGCCGCCATCGGGTTGACCGGCACCGTTTTCGAGATTCACGACGGCAACATGGCATCCCTGGTGAAGCAGCTTTCCTTCGCCGCGGCGACCATCCGGGAAGCGTTCGATTCGGCAAATCGCGAAAAGGGGGCCGCGGACAATTTACTGCGTAGAAGGGCGGGATGAGGCTTACTGCGTAGAAGGGCGGGATGAGGCGCCGCACGGAGGGCACGCCAACAATCTGAAGCATATGGAAAAGATTGCAGTCATTGGAGCCGGCATGATGGGGCCCGGCATCGCGCAAATCTTCGCCGCGCACGGCCACCCGGTCCAGGTGCACGACACCGCCGGGGAGAGACTGGCCACGGTCGAGGAGCGCGTGCGGGCGAACCTGGAACGGCTGGCCGAATACGACCTGGCTGACGCGGACGGCATTCCGGAGACCCTGGGGCGGATCTCCGTGACGCAAAACCTCGAAGAGGCTTGCGCCGGCGCCGGCGTGGTGGTGGAAGCCATCACGGAGGACCTGAAACTCAAGCAGGACCTGTTCGCCGAACTGGACCGCCTCTGCCCGCCGGAAACCATTCTGTGCAGCAACACGTCGGTGATGAGCATCACCGAGATCGGTTCCCGGGCGAAGCGCCGGGAGCGGATTCTCGGCACCCACTACTACCAGCCGCCGTTTCTCGTGCCGCTGGTCGAGGTGGTGCAGACTCAATACACCGCTCCCGAGTGCATGGACAAGATCTACGCCATGCTCTGCGCGGTGGGCAAGGTCCCGGTGCGGGTTCTGAAGGACGTTCCGGGCTTCATCGCTAACCGCATGCAGCACGCGCTGTGGCGCGAGGCGTTCGCTCTCATCGACGAGGGCGTGTGCGACCCGGAGACCATCGACATTGCCGTGAAGAACAGCTTCGGGCTGCGCCTGCCGGTCCTCGGCCCGGTGATGGCCGCGGACATGGTGGGGCTCGACTTGACGCTCGCAATCCACGACTACGTGTTGAAACACCTCAACGCCTCGCCCACGCCGTCCTCCACTCTGCGGGAGCACGTGGCGAAAGGTGAATTCGGATTCAAGACGGGCCGCGGTTTCCTGAAATGGGACGAGGAATCCATCCGCGCGGCCCGCGAGCAACTGACGACTTACTTGCTCGAAACACTGTCGCGCCGGCGCGCGCAGGGCAATACTGCGGATCATAAAAGCGAAGGGAAACAATCATGAAACTTCAGGGCAAAGTAGCTCTTATCACCGGCGCGAGCCGCGGCATCGGCCGGGGCATCGCGGAAGTTTTTGCCGACGAAGGCGCGGACGTGGCCATCAACTACATCGCCAGCGGCCAGGCGGCCGAAGAGGTGGCCGCTTACGTCCGCTGCAAGGGAAGGCGCGCTATGACCGTCAAGGCGGACGTGGCCTCCCGGGCTGAAGTCGAGGCGATGATCGACAAGGTCTGGAACGAGCTCGGGCCCATCGACGTGCTGGTCAACAACGCCGGTATCGAAACCATCGTGCCGTTCCTGGAGCTCACCGATGAGCAGTGGACGCGGCTCACCGACGTGAACCTGCGGGGCGAGTGGCTGTGCTCGCAGGTGTACTGCCGCCGCGCTGTTGCCGAGAAGCGTCCGGGCTGCATCGTGAACATCGGTTCGGTGCAGGCGGGAGCGTACCTGCCCGGGCGGACTCACTATGCCCCGGCCAAGCTGGGCCTGGAAGCGCTCACGCGCAACGTGTCGGTGGAAATGGCGCCGCACGGCATCCGCGTGAACTGCATCCACCCGGGGCTGATCGACACCGACATGGTGGCCTGGGTAATGAAGCGGCCCGACCTGCTGCCCGGCGTTCTGGCGAAGATCTCGCTGGGGCGCGCCGGCCAGCCGCGCGAAGTCGGAACCGTAGCGGCCTTTTTGGCCTCCGACGAGGCCAGCTATGTCACCGGACAGACGCTGTACGTGGACGGCGGCTGGGCTGGAAAGTAAGGCGGCGCGCATATGGCAAGAAGGCTGATTGACCTCAGCATGGAGGTCTACCAGGGGATGATGACCTACCCCAACGTCGCCAAGCCGGTCATCGTCGAGATGGAAACGCATCGCCAGATGGCCCAGAGCGTCGGGGTGGACCGCTACGGCGTCGAGGAAATCACGAACCATTGCCTCATCGTCACCGGTGACCACATCGGCACCCACATCGATTCGTGGGGCCACGTGAACCCGTCGGCGCCGCGGGCGGAAGCCATCCCGATCGAGCTGTGCTACGGGGACGGAGTCGTGCTCGATCTGACGCACAAGGGCCCGGGCGACGAGATCTGGCCCGAGGACCTCGAGCAGGCAGAATGCAAACTGGGCGGCTACCGCATCAAGCCCCTGGACATCGTTCTGCTCCGCACCGATGCGGCCAAGCGGCGGAACGAACCGGAATACCTTACCAACCACCCCGGCATGACCAAGGAGGCCGTGCACTGGCTGCTCGACCGCGGGGTGAAAGTGATGGGCATAGACGCCATCGGCTTCGATCCGCCGGTGGCCAAGATGTTTGAGCGCCGCAAATTCTGGGAAGCGCACCGTGTGATGCGCGAGCGGGAATACTACCACCTGGAAAACCTCTGCAATCTGCACGAAATTCCCGCTCCCTATCATTCCTTCACGGTCAGCGTGCTCCCGATCAAATGGCGCGGCGCGTCGGCGGCCCCGGTGCGCGCGGTCGCCATCATCGAGGACTGACATCCAAGGAGGTCGATTTCTTATGCGAAATGAATGCACCCGCAGGACGGCGTTGAAGGCCGTGGCCGGCGCGGCTTGCCTCGCGGGGACGCTGGCGCAGGCGGCGCCCGCAAGGCGCCTGAAGGTGGGGATGACCAGCATCAACTGGGGCTTCCGCCCCGAAGACGCCGAGCCCGGTATCCGGGACTCCGCCAAGCTCGGTTATCACGGGTATGAAGTGTTCGGCGACAGCATCGATCCGCTGCAAGAACAGGGCGGCCTGAAGGCCCTGCTCGACAAGTACAACATGCCGATGCCCTCGGGCTACCTCAACATCAACCTGCACGACCCCACCGTGCGGGCGCAGCAGATGGAGAACATGAAGCGCTGGGGCAAGGTGCTCAGGGAGTGCGGATCGAAAATCGCCGTGTTGGGGCCCATGGGCGTTCCCAAGGATTACAACTTCCAGGCGGCCAAAGCCGACGTTGTGAAGACTCTGAACGAAGCGGCCAAGGTGCTCTCCGACCTCGGCTTAATCGCCGCACTCCACCAGCACACCAGGACGGCGGTGGACACCGAGGAGCAGGTTTACGCGGTCATGGAGGCCGTGGATACCCGGTACGTGAAGTTCGGGCCGGACGTCGCTCAGCTTCAGAACGCCGGATCCGATCCCTTGAAAATCTGCAAGGATTTTCTCCCGTTGATCTACACGGTGCATCTGAAAGACTACCTCGGCGTGCCGCCCTGGAGAGGATACTGCCCGCTCGGTATGGGGAAGGTCAATTTGCCGGCGGTAATCGACCTGCTCGAAACAGCCCCGAACATGACGCACTTGATGGTGGAACTCGACCGCACCCGCAACGCCCCCACGCCTCCGTTCGAGTGCGCCGTCATCTGCAAGGAATACCTGATGAAACAGGGCTACACGTTCCGGTCCTGAGGAAACGGAATTTGGACCGCCCGCGGCACTGCGCGGGCAACATGAGGAGATACCATTGATCGCAAGCGAAGTCCGCACACTGAACTTTTACATCGGCGGCAAACCGCTGGTGTCGGAATCGGGAAAGTACTCCGACGTTTTCGACCCGAGCACAGGCAGGGTAATCGCACGGACGCCGCTCTGCACCGCCGCCGAGGTGAACCAGGCCATCGAATCCGCGGCGCGCGCGTTCCCCGGCTGGGCTGACACGCCCGCCATCAAGAGGGTGCAGGTGCTGTACCGCTTCCGGGAGCTGATCGACAAGCACCTGGACGAGTTGACGCTCTCGGTCTGCACCGAAAACGGCAAGGTCTGGGACGAAGCCCAGGGCGACGTGCTGAAGGCCAGAGAGGCGGTGGAGCTCGCCTGCGGCATTCCCTCGCTGATGATGGGGGAATCGATGATGGATGCCTCCCAGGGGTACGACACCACGCTCTATCGCGAGCCGCTCGGCGTCTTCGCAGGTATCGCGCCGTTCAATTTCCCGGCCATGATCCCCATGGGGTGGATGATGCCCCTGTGCATCGCGACCGGGAACACGCTGGTTCTGAAGGCGGCCACCATGACGCCCATGACCTCGATGCGCATGCTGGAACTGCTGTACGAGGCGGGCTTGCCGGAGGGCGTGGTGAACCTGGTGACGTGCAGCCGGCGCGAGGCTGAGATCCTGTTGACGCACCCGGCCGTAAAGGGCATCACCTTTGTCGGTTCCACTTCCGTCGGCTTGCACGTTTATTCCACCGCCGCCGCGCACGGCAAGCGGGTCCAGGCGCTCTGCGAGGCGAAGAACCACGCGCTCGTGCTCGAAGACGCTCCTCTGGAGCGGACCGCCCGGGGAATCATCAACGCCGCCTACGGCTGCGCCGGCGAGCGGTGCATGGCCCTGCCGGTAGTCGCCGTTCAGGAGAGCATCGCCGACGATCTGGTCGCGCTGCTGGTGAAATTCGCCCGCGAGCGCAAGATCGGCCCGGCCTACGACAAGACCTCCGAGTTGGGGCCGCTGGTCACCGAAGGCCACCGCAAGTTCGTGACGGACTGGATCGCCAAAGGCGTCGAGGAGGGAGCGGAACTCATCCTGGACGGAAGAGGCGTTGTGGTTCCCGGTTACGAAGGCGGCTTCTACCTGGGGCCGACCATCTTCGATCACGTGAAGCCGGGGATGAGCTGCGGCGAGCAGGAAATCTTCGGTCCCGTGCTCTGCGTGAAGCGAGTGAAGGACTTTGAGCACGGACTGGAGGTGATAAACGCCAATCCGTTCGCGAACGGAGCGGTGATCTTCACGCAAAGCGGTCACTACGCCCGGAATTTCGCGAAGCGGGTTCATGGCGGCATGGTTGGGATCAACGTCGGGATTCCCGTTCCTGTCGGCATGTTCCCGTTCTCCGGACACAAGCAATCGTTCTTCGGTGACCTGCACACGCTGGGGAAGGACGGCGTCCGTTTCTACACCGAGTCGAAGTGCGTCACCGCGACGTGGTTTGACGAAGCCGAACTGAAGAAAGAAAAGATCGACACCTGGGACGGAGTGCTCCAGCGGTAACCCCGCTGGACCGGCAGTCCGCCCGTAACCTGAAGCTGAAAATTGCCTTTTAGCGACGCTCGAGCGTCGCTAAAAGGCGAAATCCGCCTGCGCCCGGGCCGTTGCTATTTCCAAAAGGCAGTCGGAGGGTGTATTTTAATTCCGAGAGGAGCCCTCGTGATTGCCACGAAGAGCGGTCGTTTACTTCTAGAAGAGCGCAGAAGGAAGATCGTCGAACTTGTCACGAAGGAGGGCCGCATTACCGTCGAGGAAATCGCGCAGCGGTTCGGGGTTTCCTCCGTCACCGCCCGGGCCGATCTGGACGCGCTTGCCAAAAGCGGCGCCCTTGTGCGCTCTCACGGGGGCGCCGTCAGCCGGCTCGATCCCGTCCAGGACTATCCGGTGAGCTTCAAGGAGACGCTCCACCACGCCGAAAAGGTGCGCATCGGCCAGGCGGCCGCCAAGCTCCTCCAGCCGAACCAGACTGTCATCATCGACTCCGGGACCACCACCCTCGAAATCGCCCGTCATCTCAAGGTTCTGAAAATAAAAGGGCTTATGGTCATCACGAACGCTCTCAACATCGCCACGGAGCTGGCCGGCGTCCCGAATCTCTCCCTCATCATGATCGGCGGAATCCTGCGGCCGGTTTCGAGTTCTTTCGTTGGGCCGCAGGCCGAACGCATGCTCGCGGACCTGTACGCCGATCACAGCTTCCTGGGGGTTGACGGTCTGGATCCCGAGGTTGGGCCGACCACCCCGGACATCCTCGAAGCGCAACTGAACAGCCAGATGGTAAGGGTTTCGCGTGAAGTAACCATTGTGGCGGATGCCAGCAAGATCGGCCGCCGCAGCCTGTCGCCCATCGCAAGCCTCTCCTCCATCCGGCGCCTGATCACGGATAGCCGCATCGATCCCGACCTGGTGCGTATCTTCCAGAACAAGGGCCTGGAAGTGATAGTCGTGTAGGGCGGGCCCTGTTCAATCTGCTAGAACTCGCAGGTGAGCCCGATTACCGCCCACGGACGAGCACGGATGGACGGCCAGGATGCCGCCCTGCCGGAGGGGCACCTTCGGAAGATCGTGGAAACGTTGCTGGCTGAGCCAGACGAGGCGAAGTAGAGGTTCTATTCAGCGGATGAAACCGGGCCGGCCGCGGGAACGCCGGCCGGCCCTTGCGAGGTGTTCTTACTCAGCGCAGCCGGTACTGAAACACGTCCGGCTCGCAGGTGACCTCCATTTCGTTTCCAACCTTGCGGACCGGGACACGGCGCAGCACGCGGCCGTCCTCCGCGACTGCTTCGGCTTCCTTCGGCTCCGGCAGCTTCCACGGTAGATCCGCCCACCGGATGCGAGCTGTGAACTCCGGACTGAAGGGCAACGGCGTCAATTCCAGGGCGTTGCCGTTGCGGGCGAGCCGGAATCCGCCATTGGTGGAAACAGCCCCAAACGCCACCACGCGGTTTTCGGGATTCATGCGCGGGATCCGGGGATCGGGCCCCTGATCGCCGCGGCTGCCGCCGCGCGCGGGCTGCGGGTCCGGCACCACGGGCCGGGCGTTCACGTACCACCTTTCCGGCGACCGCGACCACTCGACGATGAGGCCGTCCCTGCGTTCGATCGCCGCTTCCAGCAGCCCGTTCGATGAAGGAATCCGCGCATAGAAACCGTACTGCGGCAGCTCGCGGCCTGCAACCGTCCAGGTTTCCTTGTCGCGGTTGACCCAGACCTGCCCGCCGTTGTCCCAACGGATCTCGTGCCGGTGCAGGTTGTCGCCGGCGAAGGCGAACCTCTCCATGCGGCGGAGCGCCAGCCCGCGCATCGCGTCGTGCAGCAGCCAGTATTTCCGCACCGTGTCGCGGCTGAACGCGTCCCACACCATGGCGGGGCGGCCGGCCATCACCTCGGTGGTGATGTAGTCGTCGCTGTACATCCCGTGCGCCCGCTGGTCCTGCCCGGAGTTGTAGCGTCCCGGGTAGCCCGCGCCCTGCATCACGAAAACGTCGTGGTAAACGAAATCGAACCAGGGTATCCGCTCCGTGTCGCTGGTTTCGATGTGCCAGACGTTGCTCCGCTGGGGACCGCCCTCGGCCCGCATGTGAGCCGCCGCGCCGCCGTCGAGCCAGCCGATGTACTGGTCCGCCCCCGCCTCGGAGATCTGCGGCGCTCCGCCGAGAATCTCGCGAACCAAGTCGAAGCCTTTACGCCAGACGTCCCGCGTGTAGACGCGATCGAAGAACTGCCCGTCCGAGGTGTAGTAATCGTACGGCGGTTCGGACGACCAGACGTCGATGAAATACGCGGTCGGCGCGAACCCTTCCTTGATCATCTTGAGGTTGCGTTCGAGGAAAAGCAGAACGCGGTCCGACCGCGGATGATACGACTGGGCGCCCAGCCCGCGGTTGAAGAACGCGGTCTGCGGCTTGCGATCCGCGGTGAAGGCCATGTTGTCCTCGTAGCTGAAGCCGTCGGAATCCGGGTAGAAGTCGATGTAGTTATCGTGCGGCGCGAACAGCACTCCGTGCTGCTTGCAGGCCGCGACGAGGTCAAAAAACTCCTCGTGCGTTCCGAATTCGGTGTTGGGCGGATAGATATCCGGCAGGCGGTAATCGTAGCCCCAGCGCTGCCAGCGGTGCCAGATGACCACGCTGTCGGTCAACCCGTAGCGGAAGGCGCGGCGCAGCGCTCTTGCGCTGTCGGCATAGCGGCCCCGCCAGAGGTCGATGGTGAAGCGGCCCGCCAGGGCAGGCACGCCCGCACCGGCGCGCGGCGCGGCCAGTTCGCGGAACGTCTTCGCGGCGGTCCACACGTCCGGGGCGGGGATCAAATCCAACACCTGGTCATGAGGCGTGTGCAGCGAGACGGTTCGGGTGGCGGGATCCGCGGCAAGATGATCAGGCGGCACGTTCACGCCCTGGACCAGCGAAAGCCCGTTCGCGAAATCGATGCCGATGAAAGAGGTCGAAAGGAAATGGCCGTTGTATCGGAGGCGGAATTTCTGCGCGTCCTGCAAGACGTTGCCCGCCCCCGCGTAAATGCGCTTTGCCTGCTCGCTCCAGGGACCCAGCGCCACATCCTCCAGGTGAATGTGAATCCAGGGCCTCTGCTTCGCGTTGGCGATGGAAAAGCGCGTTCGCAGGGCGCCCTTTTCGATCCATGTTTCCGTCACCAGGTCGAAGGGACCAGCGGGGCTGTCAAAGCGATGGCGGATCCGGTAGCGACCCGCGGCGCTCTCCTCGCGCGCTTCGGACAACTTGATTGCGGAGCTGGGGTTTTCGAGTGCCCCGCCGAGCACTCTTACCTGAAATCCTCGAAAGTAAAGCTGCCGGGAACCTCGCTCGAAGCCTATGGTGGAGTCCAAAAGCCCGCGCTTGCCGGGCCAGATACGGACCTCGTGCCCGTTGACGGACCCCAACGAGCGCGGACTCCCCTGCGGCGGAACCGCTGGTGGCACGACCGCGTGATCTTCGTTCAGCGGTTTCCAACCGGCTGGCAGATCCGGGCGCGGCGGGTCCTCCAGCTCCACCGGCACAACGAGAATCGGGTGCGCCTGCTGCCGCTGGCCCTGCCATTCAAACTCGGCGAAGGCGTGAATCGGATAGTGCGCGTTGTACGTCACTTCGGCCGGCCGAACTGTGAATGCAAGCCGCGTATTGCCCTTCGGCGCGAGTGAAAACGCTACGCTGCCTTCGGGCGACACCTGCCAGCGGTCGATGCCGCGGACCCGCACCGCGCCTTTCAACGCGGCGTCTCCGGCGTTTTCCAACACCACGGCGATCTCGACGGGCGCTCTGCGGGTGATCTTTTCCGGGCCTTCGATCTTCGCTGTTAACGGCCCTGCCGTATCTGCGGCCGGACGATAGGCCGCCAGCGGGCTCAAACCCGCCGCTATGAGTGCAATACAAAGCGTCTTCTTTCCCATTCTTACGTCTCTTAAACGGTAGTGAAATATTTCACTTTTCCATCAGAACTGTCTTTTGGAGCGCCGGGGATTCAAACTCCACCGGTTTGCGCGCATTGTCAAGATCATTGTTGCGCAGGCGGATGCCGCTCGCGTTGCCTCGAACCAAAAGGAACACGCCGCAGCCTTCATCCGCCCGGGAGTTGCGCACAACGGCGTCCTTGACGTTCTCGAACGTGAGCGCCGGCGCCGTGCCGCCTTTGAGTCCCTGCCGCCCCGTGAAGTTGTCGAGTTCCAGCCCGGTCACGTCGCGGAAGACCGCGGCGCCGGCCCACTTCGGCTCCGTCTTGTCCTCGGCCCACTTCACCGACACGTTGCGCAGCCTGAGGCCGTCCACGCCCTCGACGCGAATGGCGTCCCTAGCGCGCTTGTCCTTGTAGTTCTCCTCGAGCATGAACATCTGGACGTTCGATATGGTGACGCCTTCGATGCGCCGCTCCGGGTGTCCGGTGATCGTGCTGGTGCCGCGGACGTGGGCGACGACGTTGTCCACCACCACGTTTCGGATCGACCCGAGTTTTGAATTGGGCCGCCTTTTGCCGAGAGCGAACTTGAACAGCTCCGCGCTTCCCCACCAGTTCCAGTGCCTGCGGTTCGTCTCGATGGTGAGGTTGGTGAAAATGATGTCGCTGATGTTGCCGCCGTCCAGCACGTCGATACCCAGCGCCTTGTTGGCGTTCCTGACGATGGTGTTGCTGAAGATCACGTGCCGGATATCGCCTTCGGTTTCCGTGCCCACCTTGAGCGCCGCCGAGGAGGAGGAAACGATGCAGTTGGTCACGGTGATGTTCTCCGACGGTCTGGCGGGCGCGCCTCCCCTTGCGCTGCTCTTGATCACGATCGCGTCGTCGCCCGTCTCAATAATGCTGTCCGAGATCACCACGTTTCTCGAAGACACCACGTCGATGCCGTCCGAGTTGACGCCTTTCTCAAGATCGGAATAGATGCGCACGCCGCGGATGAATACGCGGTTGCAGTCGTTCAGCCGGACGTTCCAAAGCGGCGAGTTGATGACCGTGATGCCTTCCAGCCTGACATCCGTCGAGTCGTTGATGAGGAACATGTACGCCTGCATGCCCGTCCGGTAATACCGGCGCATGTCCACACCCGCCTGACGCGCGAGCTCGATTTCCCTGGCGATTTGCGGATCCGGGCCTTTCGCCTCGGTATAAACATATTGCGCGAGGCCGTCGAGCGTTCCGCGTCCGGTCACCGCGATGTTCCGCGCGCCTTCGGCGTAAATCATTGCCCTGCGGTTGCCGAAATCCTCGCGGTTCTGGCTCAAAAACAGAGTTGCGCCCGCTTCCACGTGCAGGTTCACGTTGCTTTTGAGCTCGATCGCGCCGGTGGTGTACTCGCCCGGCGGGACGTAAACCACTCCGCCGCCCGCCTTGAAACAGGCCTCCACCGCAGCCCGGATGGCCTGAGTGGCGTTGTCCGCCCTCCGGCCGGTAGCGCCGAATTGCCGCACGTCGAAAATGGCGCCCGGAGCGGCGACGGGCTGGCTGAAAACCGGAACCGCGGCGCCAACGAAGAAAACCAGAGTTGGGAGCACTCTTGAAATCACGGCAATCACTCTTGCGTTTCGCCAGCCGCGCTCAAGATCAGGCGGCCAGAAGCCCGCGCATGTAGTTGACGGCCTGCCGGAAACCGTCCTTGCCCGTCCGGCTGGCCTCCTCGATTCCGACCCAACCCTCGTAGCCCTGCTCGCGCAGTCCCGCGAGCACCTCCCGAATGGGCGCGATCCCCGTTCCCACCGGAACGAACTCGAAGACGCTCTTCCGCCGCACGTCGTTCACATGGACATAGCCGATCCGCGGCTTCACCTTTTCGAACAGCTCCAGCGTGTCGTCTCCCGCGACCAGGGGATTCGCGATATCGAACTGGACGCCCACGGGAACGCCTTCGAGCCCCTCCAGCACCTTCAAGAACACCTCGGCCCTGATGGCGAAATCGAAGTTCTGCCAGGTCGATGCCTTCGTGTGGTTCTCGACGTTGACCCTCAATCCGGCGCGCGCTCCTTCTTCCGCTACCTGCCGGATGCCGTCCACGACCCACTTCAGCGCTTCTTCCTGATTCGTGCCGGGCCACTGCTGGCCGGTAAGCGCCCTCACCGACGGAGCGCCGAGTTCCAGCGCGATGCGGACGTTGTTCAGCGCCGCCTCCAGGTCGCGCCGCCGGATCTCCGGATCGGGATTGGCGAAGTCCGAGTACGCCGTGTAGTTGCTGATTGCCAGCCCGCGCCGCTCGGCCAGCTTGCGGTACTCCGCCGGAGTTACAGGGCCCAGCGGCTTGATCAGGGGCGGCGCGCATTCGACGCCGTCCAGACCCAGTTCAGCGGCCAGATCCATCCACTCGTCGATGCTCATCTGGCCGCAGGTGATGGCTTGAAACAGGGATACAGGAATGCAGCTAAGGCGCATCATTGCCGTATGATCGCACGCGGGGCGATGCGTTAGCGCCCTGCCGCCCAGCGTATCGCCTGGTACATCAGCTTCTGGTAGCCGGGGTCCTGATGCGAATAGCGGTCGTGGCCGAGTTCGATGTAGATGACCCGGGATTTCTCGTACGGGCTGATCCAGACCACCGGGCCGTCGCTGGTCGGATGGTCGGTCCTCATGAGGACCTTCACCTTCGGTGAGATCCACATCCCCTTGTAGGTTTCTTCTCGGAAGAACAGCGGGCCGATTCCCTCGGTGACGGGGTGTTTGGCTACCGTCTTCACCTCGACCATCTGATCGTGCAGGTAGGTGGAAGCGGGAAGGCCGTCTTCCGGCTTCAGCAGATACTTCCCTCCGACCACTTCTTCCCACCACCAGCGCCACGAGTTGAAATTCGCGATCGCGTGATGGCAAACCACCAGACCTTTGCCGCTTTCGACGAAGCGCTGAAGATTTCTGCGCTGGTTCTCGGGGACATCGTGAACCAGGTCGTAGAGCACCAGCACGTCCACGCTTTTCCTCATGTCGTCCGTGTAGGCGGTGGGATGCGGTTTGACGTTGGCGCGTATGTCCGGAAAATTCTCGAAGACTTGGTAGAAGGTGGCATCGTGATCGTGCCCGCCGGTCACCACCTGAACGCGGATGGGCCGTTCGCTCTTCACGGCAGCAGCCGCCACACCGCCGGTGGCCGCCCATTCACACCCTCTGAGGAAAGTGGTGACGAAACCCGGGGTCTGCATGGCGGAGACATCGTGGCCGAGCGCGGTGTAGAAGACGCGGCCTTTTCCGTAGCTGACCGTCCAGAGCATCGGCTCGTCCTTGCCGGTTCCGCCGTTGGCCGGATCGTCATAGGCGGTGGCGAGAACGTGTATGTTCGGCCGCGTGCGGATGGAGTGGTACAGCTCGTCGTTGATCTGGAACGGCTCCAGGCCGCGGGTGATCGGGTGCGAGGTGTCGGTGAATTTCACGGTGAACACGTGGCGCGGCGCGTGGCCGGTCCTGGGGGCCGCTTCGGACCAGCTCCCGCCGAGCATGGCCGCGTACTCCGGCCAGGGAGGCTCGACGATTCCAGTGCGGACATGGCGGTCGCCGAGGATTTGCAGCCCGCCAAAGGCGTACATCGCCGCATGCACGGCAACGAGCCCCTTGCCCGAGCGCACGAAGTTTTCCACCGCCTTTTCGGCCGTTGCGCCCCAGCGCGCTCCGTTGTAATCGAGCACCAGCAGATCGTAGGATTTCAGAATCGCATCGTTGAGGCCGGCCGGCTCCTCCTGGACCCGCACGTCGAAGCGGCCGCTTTTTTCGAGGAGCTGACGCAGATGCGGTGTGGTGGTGCGCCAGTCGTGATTGTTGCGCCCCGAAAGGATCAGGACGCGCACCGGCGCCGCGGTCGCGGCGATCGCGGCTGCCAGCAACAGGAGAACGGCTCTACGCATGAGCGGGCCTGGCCTCCTTCCCCAAGAGCGAATTGAGATGAGCGAGGCTGCGTGCGGCCTGCTCCGGCGTGCCGCACTCCACCGAGAGGACGCCGCTCCAGTTCGCCTCGCGAAGAATCGCGATGACGCGCGCCCAATCGATGACGCCGTCTCCGCAGGCGCAGCCCACGGGCGTGCCCGTCACCTTGCCGCGTTCGGCGTCGGCATGAGCAACGGTGATGTCCTTGGCGTGCAAGTGGACGAGGCGGTCGCGCACGGCTTTCAGCCCTTCATAAGGGTCCTCGCCGCCCAGGTAGGCGTTGCCCGTGTCGTAGTTGATGCGGAGCATCGGGGAATCGACCAGGCTGGCGATGCGGAGCAGCCCCTCGGTAGTGCAGGAAAAGCTCTGGTGCGGCTCGATTCCGATGTACACGC
The DNA here is from genome assembly GCA_029776225.1 of Acidobacteriota bacterium. Lineage (GTDB taxonomy): Bacteria > Acidobacteriota > Terriglobia > Bryobacterales > Bryobacteraceae > Fen-330. Next base: position 51,820 of record JAKOTR010000040.1, read on the forward strand.
CGTAGCGCTCGGCAACCCGCAGCACGGCGGTGAGCGTGTATTTCATGACTCCCCACGCTTCCTCAACGGGCAGCCACTCCGGACGGATGCCTTCGTCGGTATTGACCACCGGCGCTCCAATTGCCGCGGCGAAGCGGATGGCCTTTTGGAGGTAAGGCACGCTGATTTCGGGCCGCATGAGCGGGCAGTGCGCGCTGAGGCCCGAGGCGGCCAGGCCGTGGCGCGCCAGCAGTTCCTTGATTTCGAGCGGTTCGTCATCCATCGAAACGGAGTGGAAGTACCCGGCCTCGCTCAGCAGTTCGCGGCCGTTGTGGACCATTGGCTCGACGTAGCGGAAGCCGAGTTGCGCCGCGAGCTCTACGCCCGCGGCGAACGGCTTGTCGTCGTGCCGTACGAATTCCATGTTGACGCCGACTTCAATGCTCATCGATCTTTCCTCTTGCCCGGATGACCGGTTTGTCCATTCTACATGCGAGTGGGAATCAGACGTCCCAGTTGTTGTCCCACACGGCACGCCCGCCCTGCTTGTACGCCATGTTCATGAGATGGCAGGCGAGGGCGGAGTAGTGGCCGGAAACGACGTCCGCGTTGGGTTGTTTGCGGGAGCGGACGCAGTCCAGAAAGTTGGCCATGTGGGCCGACTCGGGCGATGGTCCCGAGGTGATGTCCGGCTTCTTGGTATCCGCGTGCTGGAAACGGTAACCCCACCGGAAGATGGACAACCGTCCGCCCGAACCCATGAACACCATGTTCTCGGAGTCGCTCGGAATCCTGTCGGTGATCGTGGCTTCGAAGGTGACCAGCACATTCTGCGGATACTCGACGATTCCGTTGATGTTATCCGGCGTGTCGCGGCCGTCGTTGTGCTGGAATATGCCTCCCAGGGCGACGGCGGCGCGGGCGCGGGTCAGGTTCAGATACCAGTGCGCGACATCTACCATATGGACGAACAAGCCGCCGGTCTGGCCTCCGGTCGAAAAATCCCAGTAAGCGAAGCGGTTGAAGTAGCGCTTCGGGTCCCAAGGGATCTTCGGCAGCCAGCCGAGGCAGGCGTCCCAGTCGAGCCCGGGAGGCTTGGTCTCCATGCCGGCGGGCGGCTTTTCCAGATACCCGCTGTTGCCGTTCCAGATCGTGCGAACCATGGTGACCTGCCCGATCAGGCCACTGTCGAAGAAGCGCTGCTTGGCTTCGATGAAGTGGGCCATGCTGCGCTGCTGCACGCCGACCTGGACGATGCGGCGCGTGTCCCGCACGATTTGAACCAGCTCCACGCCCTGCATGGGCAGCGACGTCATCGGCTTCTCCACGAACACGTCCTTGCCCGCGCGGCAGGCATCGCCGGTGATCTGGGCGTGCAGGTGATCCCAGGTTGCGACGATTACCGCGTCGATGTCCTTGCGGTCGAGCAACTGGCGGTAGTCGGCGTAGGCGGCGACATCGCTTCCCAGGCGTGCCGCGGCTTTGTTGCGGCGAACGTCCCAGGCATCGCACACGGCCACCCATTGAATGCCGCCAACCTTATTGGCGATGCCCATCAGATAGTTGCCGCGCCCTCCGGTACCAATGACTCCGAGCCGGATGCGGTCGTTGGCTCCGAGGACGCGCATTTGCGATGCGGCGGTTGAAGCGGCAAGAAAACCTCGTCGAGTAAGGGGCATTGTGTCTCCTCAGTGATAAATGCATTCCCTGGCCGCCTGGAAAAGCGCTACGACGTTTTCCGGCGGCACGTCGGGTTGAATGTTGTGGACGCAGGCGGCGACGTATCCTCCGCCCGGACCCATTATGTCGAAAATGCGCCGGACTTCGGCCCTCACCTGTTCGGGCGTCGCGCGGGGCAGAACATGCTGGCTGTCTATGGCGCCCCAAAATGCGATGCGGCCGCCGAACTCTTTCTTGAGGCGGGCGGGGTCCATGTTCCGTGCGCTGACCTGGACGGGGTTCAGCGCATCGATCCCGATGTCGATGAAGTCCGGGATATACGCATAAACCGAGCCGCAGGTGTGATACAGAATCTTCGCCTTCGTGTGGGCGCGTATGGTTTCGACGATGCGCTCCTGAAACGGCCGGATCAGCTTGCGGTAGAGAGCAACCGAGCAGATGGCGCGGTCCTGCTGCCCAATGTCGTCCCCGAAAGCGACGATATCGATGAGGTCGCCCACCTCGGCCAGAACCCGATGGTTCAGTTCCACCATCCGGTCAAGAACCGCTTCCATGAGGCACCTGAACAGGGCATGGTTCCCGCCGAGATCGAGAAACCAGTCTTCGAAACCGCGGAGGTACTGCGTCGTGTGGACGAGGTTAAACCGCGCGTTGTACATCACCGCGTAATCCGTGGCGCGGAGGCGCTGGGCCGTCGCGCGCAGGCCGCGGGTAATTCCGGGATCGGTGGGATCCGGGAACGGATAGCGGGCGATGTCCGCGGCTGTAATCTCTCCCGCCAGCGGGCAGGTGTCGAGCTCGTAGTAGTGGCAGCCGGGCGGGCGGCGCCGGATGACTCCCCATTCGTCCCGGTAGCGGTCCCCAGGCAGCGTGGTTTCACCGCCGCAATCGGGAGCGCCCTGCGCGAAAGCGCGGCAATCGACCCCGAGGTACTCCAGAACGCGCTCGTCCATTCCCACCACCTGCTGCATCCGGTCGACCACCGGGCCGGGTTCTCCGAAGCCAAGGTATGCGCACAGCTTTTCGTACGCGCCTTTGACCATGCCGGTGAAGCGGGCCGAACCAAGGTCGGCGGGGAGGCGGTCCGGCTGCTTGTGGGAGAGGGCCGTAAGAACGCGTTCACGAGGCGTCATCGGTCGAACTCCGCTCTATTCTAGCCGGGCAGCCGCGAAGTGGGAAGCCATATTACCTGGGACTCCGCACCCCGGCCGGCGGCACGACTCCCGGGACCCGCTCGGCCAGCATAAGGCTGAAGAGCTGCTCCCAGCTTGCGATGGTCAACCGGCTGCCGTCGGGCGAAATGCCGAAGGATTCCGTGGTGCGCTCGGGGTCGAATCCCCCCAGCGGGCGGCGCGTGGCGGTGGTGTCCTTGCCGGGTACGAAATCTTGAACGTAGATGCCGTTCACGCCTCTCTCGTTCCGCCCGATGAACGCGATGGCCTTGCCGCCAGGCATCCAGCGCGCGCGGCCGAGCGCCGGCCCGGGCTTGCCGGTGGGAACTCCGATGCGAATCTCGAAGGGCACGGGCGCGCCCGTCGCTGTCTCCACCACGCGCAGGGTGACGCGCCCGGTGAAGTAATCGGCTGCGTAGACCACGTACCTGCCGTCGGGGGAGACCTCCGGGTAGGCATAATTGCCTGCCACGATGCGCGTGGCGTCCGAGCCGTCCGGGCGAATCTTCCAGATGCCCTCCTTTTCGGGATTCGTCGAGGCGTAGACGATCCAGGCGCCGTCCGGCGTGGGCGTGGGGTTCTCGGCATCCACGCCGTCGCGGGTCAACTGCACCGCGCCGCTGCCGTCGGCGTTTGCGATCCAAATTTCGAAGTGCCCGGTGCGGTTGGAGCTCCAGACGATCCTGCGGCCGTTGTCCGTGAAGACGGGGTCCCAATCCTCGGCCGGATCGTCCGTGAGCCGGCGGACCACTTCGGTCCGGGTGGAGAGCGCCCACAGGTCCAGATTGCCGCTCCGGTTGGAGGAGAACACGACCCATTCGCCGTCCGGCGAGTAGGCGGGCTGGCGGTCATTGGCGTTTCCGCGGGTGAGCCAGCGGCTGCCGCCGCCCGATGTCAGCGACAACTCGCGGAGGCTGGCGCGGGGCGAGCAGGTGTCGTAAACGAGGCGGCCCGGGCCCAGGATGTCGAGCACGCTGCTGCTATCCGGGCTCCAGGAGATTTTTTCCGCCTTGCCGGTCCGCACGTTCTGGCGGATGATGTTCGCGGTTCCGGCGTTGGTGCCCAGCCCGCCCATCAGCGCCGATTCATTCTGGAAATATATCACCTCTTCGGGACCGGTCCAGGCCAGCGAGGAGATGGCGAACCCGGCGCGCGGGGTCAGAATCGAGCGCTTCTCCCGGCCGGAGGAATCCACCAGAAAGATGGGATGCAGCGCGCCGGACTGCGCCAGTTCGGCCGCGGCGATCAGCCGGCCATCGGGCGACCAGCGCAGATGGGAAAGCTTCTGGTTGTGAACGGCGATTTCGCGCGGGTTCGAGCCGTCCGCGCCGGCAATGCCGATAGCCGAGATCAGGTTCCCGTTCTCTGTCTTCCAGCGCAGAAAGGCGATTTGCTTGCCGTCGGGCGACCAGTCGCCTTCCACCGCGTCATCAACCACCTTGCGGGCCTCGCCGCCGAGGATGCCCACCCGGTAGAGCGAACTGTGGCCGTCTTCGGACCGCGTAAACAGAATCAGCCCGCCTACGGGGGAGACGCGCGGGTAGTCGTCCGGCCCTTCCGTCAGCGGGCGCTCCTCGCCGTTGGAAAGCTGTTTGAGCCAGATGCGGGGGCGGCCGTCGCGGTCCGACGTGAAGGCGATGAAGCGGCCGTTGCGAGAGGCGGCGGGCGAGTAATCGTGCCCGGAATAAGTCAGGGGTCGGAATATGGGCTGTTCGACCGGCGCGGGACGCGCCAGCCAGAATGTGAGCGCCGCGCCGAGCAGCAAGCCGCAAAGCGCGGCGACGGCAAGCCGATACCGGGCCGCCCGGCGGCGCTTCTTGCTGCGCAAGGGGGCGGGCGCACCGGGATCGGAAAGACTCGTGAGAGCTTCGAGCGCAAAGCTGAGATCGCGGGCGGACTGGAACCGGTCGTCTGGGTTCTTTTCCAGACAGTGGCTCACAACGCGCTCCAGCGCAGGCGGCACGCGGCGCCCAACGGCGGAGAAGTCCCGCGGCTCCTCTTTCAAAATCGCGTTCATCATCTCGACCGAGGATTCGCCCGCGAAGGGCTGCTTCCCGGTGAGCATCTCGAACAGGATGATTCCGAACGCGAAGATATCGGCGCGGTGGTCGGCCTGCTGGCCGCGGACCTGTTCCGGGGACATGTAGCCGACCGTCCCGACCACGAGGCCGGGAAGCGTCTTCGCGATTGCGGTATCTCCGGGCGCGGCGGCGGCCACCGGCGCGATCAGCTTCGCGAGCCCGAAATCCAGAATTTTCACGTGGCCGTCGCGGGTGATAAAGATGTTTTCGGGCTTGAGGTCGCGGTGGACGATGTTTTTCTGATGCGCGGCGGCAAGCCCGCGGGCGATCTGAATCGCGATGTCGATAGCTTTGCGAAGGGGCAGCGGACCGGCATCAATGCGCTGCCGCAGCGTCTCGCCCTCGAGCAGTTCGATGACCACGTACGGCGAGCCTTCGTGCGAGCCGAAGTCGTACACCGTGATCAGGTTGGGATGGTTGAGCATGCCCGCCGCCCAGGCCTCCTGCTCGAAGCGGCGGAGGCGGTCCGAGTCCTGCGAAAAGGCGGGCGGAAGGACTTTGATGGCGACATCGCGGCGCAGGCGGGCATCGCGGGCGCGGTATACCTCGCCCATCCCGCCCGAACCGATAAGGGCGATGATTTCGTAAGGACCGAGCCGCGTGCCGGGAGCGAGAGTCGGATTCAATCGGGGATTATAGCTTAGGTGAGGCGGTTTTTCACTGCTTCTCCGCCTCTCGCAGCGCCTGCTGGGCCGCCCCGGTTTCGCCCAACCGCGCGTGGATGGTCGCCAGCAGCCTCAGAATGCGCGCCCTGTCTTCCTGTTGGGCTGTCCCGGCGGCAGCCGCTGCCAGGAGTTCGTCGCGAGCCTCGGTGAGCTTGCCGGTACGGCTGTACAGTTTTCCGAGTTCGAACCTTGCCTGCCAGTCGTCGGGCTTGAGGCTGCGCGCCCGCTTGAGTTGCGCCTCGCTTTCAGCAAGGTCGCCGGTTTTCAGGAGAAACGCGCCGTAATTCAGCGGCGGGGTGTTCGACGGCTGCGGGCGCCGGTCGTTCAACTTTACGGCGGCGCGGTATTCCGCCAGCGCGCGGTCGAAGTCGCCGAGCGCTTCGAAGGTCAGCGCCAGACATTCACGGCTGCGGAAATCGTTTGAGTCGAGCCGCACCGAGGTCAGCAGAGCGTCCCGCGCCGAGTCGAAAAAATTCTGGATCCAGTAGACCCGGCCAAGGAAAAACCAGGCTTCCGCATCCTTCGGCGCCAATCGTGTGGCGAGACGGAATGCCTCAACGGCGCCCTCCAGGTCCCCGAGCAACTGGCGGCAGAGGCCCAACAGCTTGGCCGGGCGCACCTGTTTATCCAGTTTGAGGGAGCGTTCCAGTTCTTCGGCGGCCGCCTGGAACTGTTTCTGGACGTACAAGTCGCTGGCCCGGCGATAGTGTTCAAAGGCCTTCTTAGGGTCACTGCCTCCGGCCCGGCACAGGACCGGCATCAGACACGCCAGAGCGCCAACGGCAAGCCGCAGTCCCATCTTTGGCAGGCTACCAGAAATGGGTTTCCAGCACCTTGGGCGGGCCGGCGCCGCCGGAGATGACGTCGGCGGAAATCACTACCTGCATGTTTTTCCGGTGCCAGTCGCTCGGAGCCCCGGCCAGGGCCTGCTGGAAATACTCCTCGCGGGTGAGGAACTCGCCCGCCGCCACGGTTGCGAAATGGGTAATTCCGGCGACAATTACCACCGTCTGTTCGGTGGCGGGGTTCTTCACGCGCGAAACAACGCCGTAGTCGGCTGTAATGTTTCGTTGGGGCCAGGCATTTTCGATCTTCCAATCCGTCCGGCGCGGGTTCTGCCGGTCCCGCACCAACTCGGCGCTGTTGGCTTCATCGAGGTCGAAGTAGAAACGCAGCTTCGCTCCTAGCCGCGCGGTCCACTCGTTATTGAACGCCCCAACGAGGATCACCGGCCTGCCGCGCAAGTCGGCGAACGAAATTGTCCGGCCGCCGGCAAGCTCGACTGTCTTCCCTTTCTTTGCCAGCAGCCCGGAAAGCCGCAGCAAGACCTGCGTATCCCTGAGCGGGATGTAGTGGGTCCACGCCGGGACGACTTGCGAAAGCGGAATCGCGGAGATGGGCGGTTTCGCTCTCAGGCGGTTGGTTGCGGGATCGAACCAGCGGTCCAGGTGGCCCTGCACCTTCGAGTCAAAGAGATATGCCTTGGGTTGGCCCATGCAGATCAGAACCGGTTTCTCGGAACTGATCATGGGTCCCCAGAACAAATCCAAACCACTTTGCCGCGGGCGCAGCACAATCCAGGCGGCGCCGGCCAGCACAACCGCGCCGGTGACAACGGCGGCGGCCCTCAGCAGCCTGGCCCGGCGAACCGGACGCCTGGAAGGCGCCGGGGCGCCGCCGGAGCTTTCGGACCGTGCGGGCGCTAGCTGGATTTCGGGGATATACGAGCCGCTCGGCATCCCGATCCGGATCTCATCCTCGCGGCCCGTCTCCAGGTAATATTGGGCCAGGCGCTTGCGGACCTCGCCCGCCGTGACGCGAACTACCGGGTCCTGGTTCGTATCGTAATTGGGGTCGCGCTCAAAGACTTCTACGCCCAGGGCGCGCTCTTTCAGGGAGTCCAACCGGCGCTCGCAGGCCCGCTCGACCACGTAGCGCAGGAACTGGGAGCAGCGTTTGCTCGAGCGAAAGTGTGGACTTTCGAGTATGCGCTCCAGTTGCTCCAGCACCGCTTGTTTGTGCGTCTCAGCCCAAGCGGTTTGGACGCGCGTTTCTTCCACCCCGTTGTGATGTGATCCCACCGCGCATCATTCTATCATCGTCCGCCACGTAAAGCACTGCGTATCTTACCCTCAATCTGCGTTGATAACTCAGAAACTTAGCCGCGGCAAAAGGTAAAGTACCGTAATGCACTTGCGCCGACCGTTACCTCCTGGTCTTATGTGGTCTGTACGACGACCGGCGGTTCGCTTCAGTGGGGTTTTGGGTCGCCGCCAAAAGAGACTTAAGGAAATGCGGAGTCAAAGCAACGCGAGAGTGTTTACCCGTGCTTGCTTACTGACCACGGCGCCCGGACGAAGGCCAGTCGCCGCGGCATACCCCGATGGCGGCCTCCCGCCACGAGCGCAAGCGGCCGGTCCGGCAAAGGACACCCAATAGCCAACCAGGCAACGCGGCCGCGTCCCGCCGGGGTGCGGCCGCGGTTTTTTGTCCAACATCCGTCAGCCCCGCCCCCGGTTATTCCCCTCTGTTAGTGCATAATGAGATGTTACATGTCATCTGAAGTCGATAAGCAGCCGCGCAATCCGGAGCCGGCCAAGGACGCCGATGCGGCGCTGTCCAGTCCCCACTGGCAGCGGGTCCAACTCGCGCGCCATCCCAAGCGGCCGCACGCCCTGGACTATATCCAGCGGCTTTTCACTGATTTCCAGGAACTGCACGGCGACCGCAGGTTCGGAGACGATCCGGCCATCGTCTGCGGAATGGCCTTTTTTGAGGGCCAGCCTCTGATGGTCGTCGGCCAGCAAAAAGGCCGCGATACGAAGCAAAAGCTCTACCGGAACTTCGGGATGCCGAAGCCGGAGGGCTACCGCAAGGCCATGCGCGTGATGGAGCTTGCCGCCAAGTTCAACCGCCCCATCCTGACGCTGCTCGACACTCCGGGGGCGTATCCGGGCATCGACGCCGAGGAACGCGGACAGGCCGAAGCCATCGCCAACAACCTGCGGGAGATGTCGCGGCTGGCAAGCCCGGTGATCTCGATCTGCATCGGCGAGGGCGGCAGCGGCGGCGCACTGGCGCTGGGCGTCGGCAATCGCATTTTCATGCTGGAAAACGCCATTTACAGCGTGATTTCGCCGGAAAGCTGCGCCGCTATCATCTACCGGGATGCCTCCAAAGCGGCGCTTGCCGCCTCCGCGCTCCGGCTGACCGCCCAGGACTTGCTGGGTTTGGGACTCATCGACGGCATCATCCCCGAACCCCCCGGCGGAGCGCACACCGATCCCGCCCAGGCGGCCGAGAATGTCCGGCAGACGCTCCGGCAGGCGCTGAGCGAGCTGGCAGGTTTGTCGGCGACCGAGCTGATCGAGCAACGGTATACAAAGTTCCGCCAGATGGGCTGTTTCTTCGCCGAAGGCTGACGTAAGACCTGCCCAGCCCACATGGACTGCCTCCCCACCCGCAAAGAGGGTTTGCGGAGTGATCCCGGTGCCGCGGCAGTAAACCGCCGGAGGACGCCCGCGCCGCGGTTTGCCCGCGAATTCCGCATGATAGGATTGATTGTTGTGAACAAATACCCCTCCGCGGCCGTCTGATCCAAAGGGAGAACTCTGTGAAGCGGAAAACGAAGATCTGGATCTTTGTTATCGCGCTCGTTATCTTGACCGGAGGAATTATCGCCGGCGCTAAATATAGCCAGCGCGGAATCGTCACCGTGCAGACCGGCCGCGTCATCCGCCAGGATCTCACCTCTGTCGTAACCGCGTCCGGAGAGATCAAGCCCAGGCACTACGTCAACATCAACTCGAATGCGATGCAGGCCTCCCGGATCACAGAAATTCTTGTAAATGAAGGTGATCGGGTCAAAAAGGGGCAATTGCTCGCCCGGCTGGAATCGGTGCAGCCGGAAGCCGAGGTGGCGGCCCAGAAGGCCGCTTTGAGCTCCGCCGAAGCCGATTCCGCGGCGGCGGAAGCCTCGCTGAAGGCCGCCGACGAGAATCTGCGGAGCGCGCAGGCCGCTGTCGACCGTGCCGCGGCCGACCTGGAGCAATCCAAACTGGACTTTGCCCGGGCCGAGCAGCTTTACAAAGATAAGCTGATTGCGCGCCAGGACTTCGACCGCCGCCGCACCGAACTGGATGCCCGCGAGGCCGCTCTTCGCGAAGCCGAGGCTCGTGTCGCGCAGATGAAGGCGCTGAGGGAGCAGACCGCCGCTCAGCTTGCGGCCGCCCAACGCAGAGTCGCGCTTGCCAGAGCCAATCTGGTTCGGTCTTCGGATGTGCTGTCGCGGACGCTGGTCACGTCGCCCCTGGACGGAATGGTCACCAACCTGCCGGTTCGGGTGGGCGAAACCGTGGTTTTCGGCATCCAGAACTCGCCGGGCTCGCTCATCATGACGATCGCGGATATGTCGCTGATCACCGCCGAGGTCAAGGTGGATGAGACCGATATCGTGAACGTTGCGCTGGGCCAGGTTGCCGACATCACGATCGACGCTATCCCGAACAAAACATTCACGGGACGCGTGATTGAGATCGGCAACACCGCCATCCTGCGCTCGACCGGGCTTGCCGCCTCACAGAGCGCCATCTCCAGCCAGGAAGCCAAGGATTTCAAGGTCGTCATCGCGCTGGATAATCCTCCGGAAGAGATCCGGCCCGGACTTTCCTGCACGGCGAAGATAACCACAGCCACCCGTCAGAACGTCCTTACTATACCGATTCAGGCGCTGACCGTTCGGCAGAAGGGCGATCTCGAGACCCAGCCCAAGGGCGGCAAGAGTGTTCAGGCCGCTTCCAAGGCCGACCCGGCCGCCGAAAAGGCGAAAAAAGAGGAAATCCAGGGCGTGTTTGTGGTCCGGGATCAAAAAGCCGTGTTTCAGAAAGTGGACACGGGCATTACGGGCGCCACCGATATCGAGGTGTTGAGCGGCCTTCAGGAAGGCGACGAGATCATCACCGGAAGTTACAAAGTGATCCGGACCCTGCGCAATGAGGCGCGGGTGAAGGTGGATAACTCGGTGAAAGCGCCGGCGACGGCCGAATAAGATGAAGAGGAGGGCGTTTCTCCCTCCCTCGAGAACGAGAGACAAGAAATGGTACAAGCACTCCAGGAGAAAATCGAGCGCGGCGAGGAGCTGAAGAGAAACGGGATCGTGATCCGCACGTACGATCTGTGGAAGACGTACGTGATGGGAGATCAGGAAATCCACGCGGTATCGGGCGTGGATATCGAGATCAAACGGGGTGAATACGTGGCCATTATGGGGCCCTCGGGCTCGGGCAAGTCCACCCTGATGAACATGATCGGCTGCCTCGATACTCCCACCAAGGGTCTTTACTACATCAACGGACGGCTGGTCACGGAAATGAACGACGACGAACTGGCGCGCATCCGCAACAAAGAGATCGGCTTCGTTTTCCAGACGTTCAACCTGCTTCCCCGCGCCACCGCGCTGCACAACGTCGAACTTCCCCTCATCTATGCAGGCGTTCCGGCGGAAGTCAGGCTGGAAAAATCCAAGCAGGCCTTGCGCCAGGTCGACCTGGAAGCCCGCATGTACCACAAGCCGAACGAGCTATCCGGCGGCCAGCGGCAGCGCGTGGCCATCGCCCGTGCGCTGGTAAATAACCCCTCGATTCTGCTTGCGGACGAGCCGACCGGTAACCTCGACACCGCCACCGGAAACGAAATCATGGCGCTGTTTGCCCGGCTTCACCAGCAGGGCAACACCATCGTGCTGGTTACGCACGAACACGATATCGCCATGCACGCTCACCGCGTGATTCACATCCGCGACGGAAAGGTCGAGAAGGACGAACAGGTAAAGTAGGATCCCGGACCCACTGGAATCCCGAACGCGCAAGCGTTTCCTTGCCGGCCGCGTGAAGCTGCGATATGATTTCCCCAACCTATGGGGATCATTCCGGCACTCGCGGGTTTCCTGCTCTCATCCGCGGCGCTCGCCCAGGTCACCGTAACCGTCAACACCCCGATGTCTCCGCCCGCGTGGGCGTTGCTCGAGCGCGAGCTGCTCCGCTACAACTCGCTCGCCTGCGAGCGCTTCGCGGAAAAGTACCTGGATAAGCGCGGCTACCTGCTCCACACGATTCGCTGGGGAACGCTCGACGGCCCAGACGACGCCATCGAGACGTTTTATAACTGGACGCTGCTCCATGCGCTGGGCGGTTCGGATTCCGTCCTGCAGCTTTACAAGAAAGCGCAGGAGGGCCACTGGAAGCAGTACGGCGAGCTCCGCACGAAACTGACCGATCTGGCCGCCAACGGCGCGTACTACAAGGAATTCATCACGCAATCCGACTGGTTTCACACCGGCGAGGGGATGCGTGCCTTCATGTTCCAGGGGCTCTCGGACCCGAACGATCGCCTTTACCGCGAGCGCATGAAGCGTTTCGCCGGGTTGTACATGAACGAAGATCCCGAGGCGCCGAATTACGACCCCGTCCACAAGGTCATCAGGAGCCTCTGGAACGGCAGCAAAGGGCCCATGCTCCGGAAAGCGACCGTTTATGACTGGGTGGGCGACCCTGTCTCCGGCCGCTTTCACATGATCCACAGTCCGGCCGGGCGCTCCAGGATGCTCGACTTCATGACGTGGTATCCGAGAATGCTCGCCCACTGCACCGAGTATCTGGACAGCGTGGGGGACAGTTTTCTCAATCTCGCTGCGACCAACCTCGCGGTGAATGCTTTCGCGCTCACCGGCGAGGCCAAATACAGGGACTGGGTTCTCGAATATGTCGGGGCGTGGAAAGAGAGGACGGCGGCTACCGGCGGGAACATCCCCAGCAACGTCGGGCTCGACGGCACTCCCGGCGGCGAGTACGGAGGCCGCTGGTGGAAGGGAACTTACGGCTGGAACTTCACCATCTTCGACGGTGAAATCGAACAGATCGCGCACCGCAATTACTTCACCGCCGGATCGTGGCCCGGCTTCAGCAATGCGCTTCTGCTCACCGGCGACCAGTCTTATATCGACGTGCTCCGCCGGCAGATGGACAACATCTATGCGCAGAAGAAGGTTGTGGACGGCAAGACACTGCTCCCGCAGATGTACGGCGACCCGCGCGGGTACAAGTACGACGGCCCCCCGACCTGGTATCACTACACCGGCAACCTGCACGAAGACCGCCTGACGGAGACTTACCTCTGGTCGATGGACCGGCGCGATCTCGAGCGGGTCCCCAAGACCGGATGGATCGCTTTTCTGGAGGGACTGGATCCGGGATATCCCGTCAGGGCGCTCCAGGCCGACTTTGCGCAGGTCCGCCGCCGCATGGAGATGATCCGCAACGATACCACAATGCCGGAAACGCGTCTGGCCGACTATCTGCTCGACTTCAATCCGGCCGCAACGAACGCGCTTGCGAACCTCACGATTGGCGCCTACTTTTCCCGCGGCCGCATTTGGACATTGCACAGCCGGTTCCGCTACTTCGACCCGGCGGCGCGGCGCGCGGGACTGCCGCCCGACGTCGGCGCGCTGGTGGAGAAGCTCGGCGCCGGCTCGGCCACGCTGACGCTGGTGAATCTGAACCCGGTAGAGGCGCGCGCGGTCATCGTCCAGGCGGGCGGCTACGGCGAGCACCGGTTTCATTCCGTCACCTACGGCGGCAAGACCGTTGCCGTGGAAGGGCCCCTCTTGAGCGTGCGGCTTGAACCGGGCTGCGGCGCGCAATTCAATTTCAAAATGAGCCGTTACGTCAATCCGCCCACGCTCGCGCATCCGTGGGACCGGAAATAAGGCAGGAGGCAGTTTAGTGCTTCGATTCATATTCCTTCTCATTGCCTGCTCCGCGGCATTCGGGCAGCAGGCGTTCGACCTTGTGGTTTACGGCGGCACCGCGGCCGGCGTAATGACGGCGGTCGCGGGCGCTCGCGGCGGTTTGAACACCGTTCTGCTGGAGCCGCGCGCCAATGTGGGCGGCATGGCTACGGGCGGTCTTTCGCGCACGGACGTGGGCAAGCGCGAGGTCATCGGCGGGCTCGCCCTGGAATTCTACTATCGCGTCGGAATGCGCTACCAGATGTTCCGCCACCTGAACCCGGTGTCCTGGTTCTATGAGCCGCACGTGGGTGAGAGCGTCATGAAGGAGATGCTCAACGAAGCGGGCGTCAAAGTGCTGTACCACCGGCGCCTGCGCGAAAAGGACGGCGTGCGCAAGCAGGGGACGCGCGTTACTGAAATCGTCATGGAAAACGGGGAAGTGTACGCCGGGAAGATTTTCGCCGATTGCAGCTATGAGGGCGATCTCATGGCCCAGGCGAAGGTCACGTATACGTGGGGCCGGGAATCGATGGCGCAATACGGCGAGTCGCTGGCCGGCATCCGCGAACGGACCCCCTACCACCAGTTCCAGGTCGATATTCCGGCCCGCGATGAGGACGGCAGGCTGCTGCCGGAGATTTCAGCGGAGCCTCGCGGAGAGCCAGGCGCGGCGGACAGGCGCGTTCAGGCTTATAACTTCCGCGTCATTGCCACCAACAACCCGGTCAACCGGATCCCGTGGCCCAAGCCGCGCAACTACGATCCCCGGCGTTATGAACTGCTCGCCCGGCTGCTGGCGGCGATGGAAAAGAAGCTCGGCCGCCCGCAGGTATTCAATGAGCTGACGCTGATCGCAAACATCCCCAATCAGAAAGCGGACTTCAACAACCAGGACGCGTTCTCCACCGATTACATCGGCAAGAACTACGATTACCCCGACGGGAGTTACCGGCGGCGCGAGGAGATCTGGCAGGACCACATCGATTACGTGCAGGGCTTTTACTATTTCCTGGCCAACGACCCGCGCGTGCCGCGTTCGCTCCAGATGGAGGTGCGAGAGTGGGGCCTGTGCAAAGACGAGTTCGAGGATACGGGCCACTGGCCGCACCAGCTTTACATCCGCGAGGGACGCCGCATGGTCGGCGAATACGTCATGGTGCAAAAGGATCTGCAGACCGACCGCCTGAAGCCCGATGTGATCGGGATGGGGTCTTATAACAGCGATTCGCACAACGTGCAGCGTTTCGTGAACGCAGCCGGATTCGTGGAGAACGAAGGCGACATGCAGGTGCCGGTGCAGCCTTACCAGATTCCATACCGCGTGATGCTGCCCAAGCGGACCGAAGCGACAAACCTGCTTGTGCCTGTCTGTTTTTCCGCGAGCCACGTGGCCTACTCGTCACTGCGCATGGAACCGCAATACATGATCATCGGCCACGCGGCGGGCGTCGCGGCAGGCCTCGTTATTCGCGCGAACAAGCCGGTTCAGGAAATCGACGTCCCGGAGTTGCAGAAGATACTCAAATCCCAGGCGGCGGTCTTCGAGTACGTGCCAAGCCCGCAGCAGCAGGCGCTGGATATTCTGCGCCGTGCCCTGCGTCCCTCCGGCCCGGCCCTGTTCAACTGGGAATAGGAGCCACGTCTTGACGCTCTCGCCCAGCCGGGGGATAAAATGATGCCTTGCTGAATTCCGGAGGACAACCATGCATTCCGGCAGGCTAATCATTTTCGCGGCTGTCTTGGGAACAATCGGGCTCACTTCCTGCGCGCCGGAGGCACGGGAGGCCTCCACGAGCCGCTTCAGCAGACAATCATTCGGCAGAACCGACACGGGAGAGCAAGTGGAACTCTATACTTTGACCAATTCGAAGGGTGTTACGGCGGCGATCACCAACTACGGTGGAATTCTGGTCTCGCTCAAAGTGCCGGACCGGGCAGGGCAGCTCGCCGATGTCGTTCTTGGCTTCGATACGCTGGATGGCTATTTGAAGGGGCATCCTTATTTCGGAGCCATTATCGGCCGCTACGGCAACCGCATCGCAAAGGCAAGGTTCACGCTAAACGGGGTCGAGTACCGGCTTGCCCCCAACGAGGGAGAAAACAGCCTTCACGGAGGCATCAAGGGATTCGACAAGGCCGTCTGGACCGCGAAAGAGATCGACGGCGGCAAGGCCCTGGAGCTCAGCTATCTCAGCAAGGACGGAGAGGAGGGTTTCCCGGGCAACCTGGCCGTCAAGGTCACGTATTCTCTCAACGACGAAAACGAGCTGAAAATCGATTACACTGCGACCACCGACAAGGACACGGTCGTCAATCTCACGAACCACTCCTACTTCAATCTCGCCGGGCAGGGCGAAGGCGACGTTCTGGACCACGTCGTGACCATCAACGCCGACCGGTTCACGCCGGTGGATTCGAAGCTGATCCCCACGGGCGAACTGAGGTCCGTCGCTGGCACCCCCTTCGATTTCCGCACCCCGCACAGGATCGGAGAGCGCATCAACGACAGGGACGAGCAGCTCATCCTGGGCCGGGGGTACGACCACAATTTCGTGCTCAACCGGACCGGCGAGGGCCTCGCCCTGGCTGCCCGCGTGGTGGAGCCGAAGACCGGGCGCGTGATGGAAGTGCTCACCACCGAGCCCGGCATGCAGTTCTACACGGGCAATTTTCTCGACAGCATCACGGGCAAGGGAGGCAAAGTCTACAAGCAGCGCTACGGCTTCTGTCTGGAGACGCAGCACTTCCCGGATTCGCCGAACAAGCCGGAATTCCCGTCCGTGGTGCTGAAGCCCGGCCAGGAGTACCGCAGCACTACGATCTACCGCTTCAGCGTTGAGTAGTTTTCTTTGTACTTCCAACCGGTCGGAGAAGACAAGCCGGCGCTGCGGCGCTGGCCAGGTTTGTTAACGGGCCAGCACCGCAGCTTTGCTAATCTGGCCGGCCCCCTTGTCGGGCTATTCCTCGCCGCCCAGTATCGAGCCGGCTTTCTTCTTCATCTGGCCCAGGGTCCCCTCCGATTCGCCGGAACCCAGGACGCTGTCCAACTGCGAGCCGAACTGCCCGGGCAGCCGCTCCTTCAGGAAGTTGATCACGGTTTCGGCGGCGCTGGAAGCTTTTCCCTGGTCCAACCCCGTTTTTTCCATGATGGTACGGATTAGCTCGTTCATAACACCCCCTTTGCAACGTCGAGCAAGTGAAGTGCCGTCCCGAGGCTGGAACTCTCCTTGCGGGTCGGGCGTCTAACCGATTGTAGGAAGTGTAATTTCCTGCTATTGTTGATATTGCCTTGAGAGGCAATACCGTGGCCGACACTTCCCTCCATCTCGGTGGATCGATTTTGGCTGAGCCGGCCGAGGTCCCACTGGGCCGCCGGGAGACGTGTGACGACTCCTGGCTGGTGGAGGGGCTGCGTGCCGGCGACGAAAAGGCTTACGAGGTCCTGATCACGGATTACCAGCAGCCCGTTTATAACCTCGTGTCCCGTTTATTGAACGACCCCGCCGATGCCTGCGACGTAGTCCAGGAAGTCTTCTTTAAAGTTTTTAGGAAAATCGGCGCTTTTCGCGGGGACAGCAGTCTGAAAACGTGGATTTACAGGATCGCAGTCAACGAAGCCTACAACTTCCAGCGGTGGTTTGTCCGCCACCGCCAGCGCGAAGTGGGGCTCGGGAACGACGAGGACGGTAACGTCAACTATTTCCACAAGTTACCGGATCCTGGCCGTTCTCCGTACGACTGTGTGGCAGATAGCGAGCAACACCTCCTGATCGAGGAAGCGCTCGCCCGCCTGAACCCGAGTTTCCGAACCGCTGTGGTCCTCCGGGATATCGAGGAACTCAGCTATGAGGAAATTGCGGAGATCCTCCAGGTTGCCCTGGGCACCGTAAAGTCCCGTATCATGCGCGGACGCGAGGCTTTGCGAAGAGAATTGGCAGGCCGGTTGGAGCCGGAACCGGCCCTACAGTTGACGCCGCAACCGGCTGAGTGAGCGTATGAATTGCAGAACTGTCCGTAACTCGCTCTCCGCACATCTCGATGGCTGCCTGTCCGGACCGGAACGGCAGCGGGTGCGCATGCACTTGGATAGCTGCCCGGATTGCGAAGGGCAATTCGTACAACTGTCTCGTGTTCGGGATGCGATGCGAAAACTACCCGTTGCGCAGCCTCCCGCATATCTCACCAGCGCTTTGCGCGTTATGGCCTCGCGGGAACGCAACCGGCGGCTGGCTTTGAACCATCCGTTCCGCCATTTTGCGGACCGGTTCCGCCTCTGGATGGACAACCTGATGAGGCCGCTCGCCCTCCCGTTTGCGGGAGGATTTCTCTCCGCGATGTTGCTGTTTGGCATGCTCGTCCCGTCGTTCTCTTTCTCGTACCAGCGGTTTGGGGATGACGTTCCCTTAGGGCTGTTCACGGAACCCAGGGTGAAAATGCAGAGCCCGTTCGGTTATCCCGATGAGGACCTGGCGGTGGAAGTCCTCGTGGACGTGCAGGGGCGCGTTATCGACTACACCATCACGGAGGGCCCCGACCTGCCCAAAGGCAGCGCGACACGGCGCGCCATTGAGAACAATCTGCTCTATACGGAATTCACTCCGGCAACCGCTTTCGGGCAGCCGACATACGGCAAGGCGCAGGTGAAGTTCACGCGGACCCTGGTGAACGTAAAGAGCTGAAAGGGCTGCTTTTGGCCCGTCAGCGTCTGGGACAGCATTTTCTCCATTCGCGCAGCGCGCTCGAACGGCTTGCTGAGGCGGCGTGTCCCTCGCGCGAACCCCTGGTGATTGAAATCGGCCCGGGACGCGGCGCCCTGACCGAACACCTTCTGGGCCGGGCGGACCGCATCATTGCCATAGAGCTTGACCGTGCCCTGGCCCAGAGTGTGCGCAGGCGCTTCCGGCAGTCCCCGGAACTCGAAGTGATCGAGGCGGATGTGCTCGAAACGGACCTCGGCCAGTGGGGTCCCGCCGTGGTGGCCGGCAACCTGCCGTATTACATCACTTCTCCGGTTCTGGAAAAGCTGTATGCCCTCGGGCCGCTGCTGCGCCACGCTATCGTGTTGATTCAGAAAGAGGTCGCAGAACGCCTGACGGCCCGGCCCGGCACTCGCGACTACGGTTACCTTACCGTTCTGACCAACTTCCACTGCCGCCCGGAGGTGCTCTTCACGCTGCCGCCGGGCGCGTTCACGCCCCCGCCGAAGGTGGACTCCGCCGCGGTGCGCCTCACCCCCATTCCGCCCCCGGCGGACCTCAAGCCCGCGCCATTTCTGGAGTTCGTTGCGCGCGCTTTCCGCCAGAAAAGGAAAACCCTGCGCAACAACCTGGTCCCTTATTACGGCCCGAAAGTGGAGGAGTGGCCCGAGGCGCGGCTGCGCGCGGAACAGCTCTCGCTGGAGCAGTTTATGGAGCTGCACAAGAGGCTGGTTGAGGGCTGACTAAGTGGCTACATAGCGTATGGCTTATACTGAAATTTCCATGCCCAGAGTCCGCTTTGCGCCTTCTCCAACCGGTTTTCTGCATATCGGGAGCGCGCGCACTTTTGTCTTCAACTGGCTCTACGCGCGCCGCACCGGCGGGACCATGATCCTGCGCATAGACGACACCGACGTGGACCGGAACACTGCGGAATCGGAGGCCTCGATTTTTGAAGGTTTGCGCTGGCTCGAGCTGGACTGGGACGAGGAGTACCGGCAATCCGAGCGGCTCGAGCTGCACCGGCAAACGGCCGAGGCGATTTTCCGTAAGGGATTAGCTTATCGGGACTTCACACCCGCCGGCGCCGCCGACGATGAAAAGCCGAGAGGCGAGGGGTGGCTGTTCAACCCCGGCATGCGGGAACTCACCGCGGAGGAAAGTGACCGCCGCGCCGCCGCCGGAGAACCGTTCGTGCTCCGGTTTAAAGTGCCGCGGGAGACGCTGCGCGAAATCCGTTTCCGGGACGCGGTCTATGGAGAACAGTCGAAATCCACCGCGGACATCGAGGATTTCGCGCTTCTCCGCAGCAACGGGCTGCCCACTTATCACATGGCGTCCTGCGCCGACGACATTGATCTGCGCGTCAGCCATATCATTCGCGGCCAGGACCATTTGACGAACACTTTCAAGCACATACTGATTTTCGAGGCGGTGGGCGCCGCGCAGCCCGAGTTCGCTCACCTGCCGCTGCTGATCGCGCCGGACGGCTCGAAGCTGTCCAAGCGCCGCCATGGTCCGGTGGTCAGCGTAACAACGTACCGCGACGCCGGTTTCCTGCCGCACGCGTTCGTGAACTTCATCTGCCTGCTCGGATGGTCGCCGAAGGACAACCGGGAGGTGATGTCGCGGCAAGATCTGATCGATGCCTTTTCGTTCGAGGGGATCAACCGCGCGAACGCCGTGGTGAATTTCCGTGAGGACGACCCCTTCGACCCAAAGGCTATGTGGCTGAATGCACAGCACATCATGGCGTTGCCGGCCGGCGAGCTTGCTGACAGGCTGTTCCCGTTCCTGTGCGAGGCGGGGTACAAGGTGGACCGCGAGAAGCTGCTCGCCGTGGTTCCGCTGATCAGGGAGCGCATCAAAACCCTGCGCGACGCCGTTGCCGTGGCCGACTTCTTCTTCCTCGAGCAACTGGCGCCTTACGACCCCACCGAGCTGATCCCGCAAAAAGGGGACGCCGCGATGGCCCTGGCGGCGCTCGAACACGCCCGCGAGGTGCTGTCGCAGACCGCGTTCACACACGAGGAGCTGGAGGCCGCATTGCGGGCCGAAGCCGGCCGGATGGGGGTGAAAACCGGCCAGATGTTCCAGCCCATTCGCGTGGCGGTATGCGGCCGCAAGACTGCGCCGCCGCTGTTTGAAACGCTGGCGATGCTTGGCCGCGAGACCACTCTGGAACGAATTGGGCAGGCAATTCAGAAACTGAGCGCACACATGAGCGCCCACAGCGCACAGAAGCCGTGATAATGGCTTGAACGAATTCGGCGCGCAAAGGTGTTGAGTATGTCGACTTCCAACGAAACAGCCCGGTCCTCGAACTTCATCCGAGAGATCATCATTAGAGACTTGGAGACCGGAAAATACGGAGGACGCGTGCATACGCGCTTTCCGCCCGAGCCGAACGGCTATCTCCACATCGGTCACGCAAAATCGATTTGCATCAACTTCGGCCTCGCCAAGGAATTCGGCGGCAAGTGCAACCTCCGTTTCGACGACACCAATCCGTGCAAGGAAGAGGTGGAGTATGTCGAATCGATCATAGAGGACGTCCGCTGGCTGGGGTTTGATTGGGAAGACCGCCTTTACTACGCCTCGGATTACTTCGAACAGCTCTATCAGTGGGCCGTGCAGCTCATCAAAGCCGGCAAGGCTTATGTCTGCGATCTCACGCCGGAGCAGATCCGCGAGTACCGGGGCACCCTGACGGAACCTGGCCGGGAGAGCCCGTGGCGGAATCGCTCGGTCGAGGAGAACCTGAACCTGTTCGAGCGCATGCGCGCCGGCGAGTTCCCCGACGGATCCCGCACGCTGCGGGCGAAAATCGACATGGCCTCGCCGAACCTGAACCTGCGCGATCCGGTGATGTACCGCATCTTGCACGCCGAGCATCACCGGACGGGGAAGAAGTGGTGCATCTATCCGACATACGATTTCGCCCACGGCCAGTGCGACTCCATCGAAGGGATCACTCACTCCATTTGCACGCTGGAGTTTGAGGACCACCGGCCGCTGTACGACTGGTACCTCGACCAGCTCGGGATTTACCATCCTCAGCAGATCGAGTTTGCCCGGCTCAACATGACCCACACGGTGTTGAGCAAGCGGAAGCTGCTGATGCTCGTCCAGAACGGCCACGTGAGCGGGTGGGACGACCCGCGCATGCCTACCATTTCGGGCATGCGCCGGCGCGGCTACACGCCCGAGGCGATCCGCAACTTCGCCGAACGGATCGGGGTGTCCAAGACGAACAGCGTCATCGAGTTCTCGCTGCTGGAACACTTCGTGCGCGAAGATTTGAACCGGACCGCGCCGCGGGTCATGGCGGTCCTGCGCCCCCTGAAGGTGGTGATCGACAACTACCCGGATGATCTTGTGGAGGAGATGGAAGCGGTCAACAATCCCGAAGACCCCTCCATGGGCACGCGGCAGGTGCCGTTCTCGAAGGTCCTCTATATCGAGCGTGACGACTTCCGGGAGGACCCGCCGAAACAGTATTACCGGCTGGCGCCCGGCCGGGAGGTCCGGCTGCGGTACGCCTACTTCATCCGGTGTAACGAAGTGGTGAAAGACGAGAACGGGGAGGTGGTCGAACTCCACTGCACCTACGACCCGGCCACGCGAGGCGGAAACGCCCCGGACGGCCGGAAGGTGAAAGCGACCCTCCACTGGGTCTCGGCCAGCCACGCGGTGAATGCGGAGGTGCGGCTCTACGACAAGCTGTTCATCCGCGAGAACCCGGATGAGGGGGACCTCATCGCGAACCTGAATCCGAACTCGCTCGAAATTCTGAAAGACTGCAAGCTCGAGCCCAGCCTGATGGGCGCTCCGGTGGGCAGCCGCTACCAGTTTGAGCGGCTGGGCTACTTCTGCGTCGATCCGGATAGCACAGCGGAACACCTGGTTTTCAACCGCACCGTCGCCTTGCGCGACACCTGGGCGAAAATCGAGAAAGCTCAGCAACAGGGCGCAGTCAAGACACAGCAATGATTATTCTTGGAATCGGTGGGATTCTGAATGAAGCGGCGGCGGCCATCCTGAAGGATGGCGTTGTGGCCGGCGCGGCGGAAGAGCGCAAGCTGGCGCGGCGGTTCCAGCCGGGCGAACTGCCGGAAGAGGCGATCTCCATGTGCCTCAAGCTGGCCGGGGTAACGCACGAGCAGGTGGACGCGGTCGCCATCGTGCGCCCCATCGCGGCGGGACCGGAGAGCGCGCGGCACCTGGCGCTGCGGGCGAGGTTCCCCAACAGCCGGGTAGTGCTGGTGGACCATCACACCGCGCACGCGGCTTCGGCGTTTTATCCGTCGCCTTTTGAAACAGCTACCGTTCTGACGCTCGACCGCGCCGGCGATTTCCGCTGCGGCGCCCGCTGGCGTGCGTCAACAGGCCAGTTCATCCTCGAGCAGGAGCAGTACTATCCCGATTCGCTCGGCGACTTGTACCGGCGGGTTACGGAACTGCTCGGATTCAATCCGGACTCCGACGCCCACAAGATCCAATGGCTCTCCGCCGCCGGAAACGACACGCTGGCCCCGTTGTTCCTGGAAATGCTGGGGAACAAGGACGGCGCGTGGCCGCGGATCGACCGGAGCTTCTTCGACGCCGACCGGCTGGGCCGCGGAGGTTTCAGCGCCCGGTTCTACGAACGTCTGGGCCTGCCCGATGAGACCCCGATTCCAGACGAGATGAAAGCCGACATCGCTGCTGGGCTGCAACGCGCGGTGGAAAAGACGGTGCTGGACATGGCCGGCACGGGAGACAACCTCTGCCTGGGCGGAGGGTTGGCCCTGAACGCCTTGCTGGTCTCGAAAGTGGAGTGTTCCCCGAACTGGAAAAACGTTTTCGTCCAGCCTGCGGCCGGCAACGCCGGGACGGCGCTCGGCGCGGTTTTCTACGCCTGGCATCACTTTTTCCGGCGGACCGAGCGCTGCGGTATGGGCAATCTCTGCCTTGGGCCGGGGTTTGAGGCGGAAGAGATCAAGCAGGTTCTGGAGAACTGCAAGCTGCGGTTCCGCTATCTGCTGACGTCCGAGGAGTTGATCGAAACCGTCGTCCGCGTAATCTCCGATAACAAGATCGTGGCGTGGATGCAGGGCCGGATGGAGTTCGGCCCGCGCGCGCTGGGCAACCGCAGCATTCTGGCCTCGCCGCTGGACCCGTATTCCACCGAAAACCTCAATATCTACATCAAGCACCGGGAGCCGTTCCGGAAATTCGCCGCTTCGGTGCCGGCCGAAATCGCCTCCGAGTACTTCGAGGTGGGTCCGAACGCCCGCTTTCTGGCCACGGTCGGCCGGGTGCGGCCCGCTCACCGCGCACGGTTCGAAGCGGCCATTCTGGGGAAGGACCTGGTGCGCGTCCACACGGTGTCGAAGGAGGATAACCCGCTGTACTGGAATCTCCTGCACGCGGCGGGGAAGGCGACGGGCTTGCCGGTGCTTTACAACACGTCCTTCAACCTTTTCGGAGATCCGCTAGTGTGTTCCCCGCGGGACGCGGTGCGCAGTTTCTATTCGAGCGGCATCGACGCGATGTTTGTGGGGAACTTTTTCCTGGAAAAGTAGGGAAAAGAAAGACGGGCCGCGAGAGCGTCCGCCCTCGTGGCCCGCTTCAACGACAGGCTTGCAGGTTAATTACGACTTCTTGGCGACGAACTCGCGCGCCGGGCGGTCGGAACCCTCACGACTGGTCTTGAACTTGATCTCGTCGCCGGAAACCGTGCCCTCGTAGAGCATAATCATCTCGTTCCCGCCGAATTCACGCTTTACTTTAAACGAGATCGTGTTTCCGCTGATCTTGCCGTCGGTGATCGGCGTCTCGCCGCGCGGCGTTACAACGGTGCCGGTGAGCGTGTTGCCTTCGGCTTTCAGGTTAAAGGTGGTTTCCATCGTTGCGCCCTCGCGGCCGGGGACACTGGCCTTCCAGGTCCCGGTGACGTCGGCTGCCAGAGCCATTCCGGCGGCCAGCGTCAGAACGATCAAAATGCTCAGCAGATTCCTCATAGTGCTCCTTCCTTGGCGAAGCAGTATGGCTTCTCTGTCTTGTAAAGAGCGCTGAAGCCGGAGGTTTGGTTACACCCCCCTCGCCAAGAATGACCGCCCAGTCCGGGCTGGGGGCGCTTTCCGGCGTTTACTCGTCGATTCTGGTTTCCTTGGGGACGATACCCAGGGCTTTCATCTTCCGGTAAAGATTGCTCCGCTCGAGTCCGAGCAGTTCGGCGGCCCGGCTGACGTTGCCGTTGGTTTCGTCGAGCTTCTTCAGGATGTACTCCCGCTCGGCGGCTTCGCGGACCTCCTGGAGGCTGGCGAAGCGTTCGGGCGGGCGCTCGGCCGTGCGCCGGCCGAGGTTCAGGGGGATGTGGCGGGCATCGATGCGCACCTGGGGATTCATAATAACGATGCGCTCCATCAGGTTGCGCAGCTCGCGGACGTTGCCCGGCCAGTGATACTCCATGAGGACGGCGTAGGCTTCCGGCGTCAGTTCCTTGGGCTTGCGCCCGTAAGCGGTAGTGAATTCCTGGAGGAAGTGGTCGGCCAGCAGCGGAATGTCCTCGCGGCGCTCGCGCAGCGGCGGCACATAGAAGGGGATGACGTTAAGGCGGTAGAACAGATCTTCGCGGAAATTGCCGCGCTCAATCTCCTCTTCAAGGTGCTTGTTGGTGGCGGCGATCACGCGCACGTCCACTTGCACGGATTCGGAGGCGCCGACCGGCTCGAAGCGCTGCTCTTCCAGGGCGCGAAGCACCTTGGCCTGGGTCTTGAGGCTCATGTCGCCGACTTCGTCCAAAAAGAGGGAGCCGCCGTCAGCCTTCTGGAACTTGCCGATCTTGTCCTCCGCGGCGCCAGTAAAGCTGCCCTTGCGATGGCCGAACAACTCGCTCTCGATCAGCTCCTCGGGGATGGCGGCGCAATTCACTTCGACGAAGGGCTCGGCGGCGCGGGGACTGAGCTCGTGGATGGCATGGGCCACCAGTTCCTTGCCGGTGCCGCTTTCCCCGTAAATGAGCACGCGGCCGTTCGTGCCGGCCATCAGGCTTAGCTGCTGGCGCAGCGCCTTCATCGGAACACTCTCGCCGATGATGCGGCGCTTGAACCCGGTGCCGTCCCGCAGCCGCTGGTTTTCCAGTTCCAGGCGGCGGTGTTCGGCCGCGTTCTTGACGGCGATGGACACCTTCGGGATGGTGAGCGGCTTTTCGAGAAAATCGAAGGCCCCGAGCTTGGTCGAGCGAACCGCGGTTTCGATGGTGCCGTGCCCGGAGATCATAACAACCACGGGGCGGCCCGCGAACGGGATCTCCTGGATGCGGGATAGCGTTTCCAGGCCGTCCATTCCGGGCAGCCAGATATCGAGCAGCACGACATCGTAGGTGCGGCGCGAGAGTTCCTCGAGGCAGGCTTCGCCGCTCTCAACGGCGGTGGCCTGATAGCCCTCGTCCTCGAGCACTCCCTGGAGCGACTGGCGGATCGCGGGTTCGTCGTCGACAATCAGCACGCGAATGCGTTTCATGCCCGCGCCTCCTGAGTCTTGGGATCGGCCTCGACGCCGGCCACTACCGGAATCTCGACGATGAAGCGCGCCCCCTGGGGCTCGTTATCCTCGACGCGGATCTTCGCATTGTGCTCGGCGAGGATGCGGCTGACGATGGCGAGGCCAAGGCCAGTGCCGCGGCCCTTGGTGGAGAAGTAGGGCAGGAAGAGGCGGTCCCTGTCCTCGGCCGCGACGCCGCAGCCGGTGTCCGCGACGATCAGTTCCACCGTATCCGCAGCGGTGGCGCGCGTAATCACATAGAGATGCTTGAGCACTGAGTCTTGCATCGATTCATCGGCGTTATCGATCAGGTTGATCACAACGCGCTTGAATTGCCTGGGGTCGATGTTGACCAGCGGCAGGCCAGGTGCAAACTCCTTGTGAATTTGAATGTCTTCGAGGCGGCCGGCAAAAACGGCGAGGGCGGATTCGACGACTTCGTTGAGGTCGCAGGGCACGGGCTGCGCCGCGGGGAAGCCGGCGAACTGCGAGAACTCGTTGACCAGGGTTTTCACGGTTTCGACTTCGCCGGAGATCGTAGAAGTACACTCGCGCAGAATGCGCTGGGCGTCCGGCGGCAAATTGAGCCGCTCAAGCTGGCGGGCGATGCGGTCGCTGCACAGTGCGATGGGCGTGAGCGGGTTTTTCATTTCGTGGGCGATGCGGCGCGCCACTTCCTGCCACGCGGCGATGCGCTGCGCGCGCAGCAGCTCGGAGGTGTCTTCGAGAACCATTACGAATCCGGAGGTCGGGCCTTCCTCAAGCGCGGCCAGGGTGACCGAGAGATGGAGCGAGCCGCGTCCGTTCTTGAGTTCCATTTGCCTGGAGACGACGCCGGTGCGCCGGGCGCGCTTCATCATGTATTTAATGTCGGCGGTTTCCTCGCGCGAGAACAGGTCTTCCAGGCGGGAGGCTGCGGCGACCTTTTCCTCCTCGAAAAGCTGCCGTAAGGCGCGGTTGACGCGGAGAATGCGGCCGTCCGAGGAAATCGAGATCACGCCGGAAGGAATGCTTTCGAGGATGGCTTCCGTGAACCGGCGGCGCTGTTCCAGCTCGCGGCTGTTGGCTTCCAGCGCGTGAGTCATTTCATTGAAGGCGCGCACGAGCGAGGCGAGTTCGTCGATCGCTCTCACCTTCACGCGGTACGCGAGATTGCCGCGGCGCACCTCGCCGGCGGCCTTGAGCAGCGCTTCGATGGGAGTGGAGATCTGCTTGGAGAGAAAGAGCGCCACCCAAGTGGCAAAGAACTGAATGAACAGCGTGATCAGAAGCAGCAGCAGGACGTAGAAATTGCGGAACCCGCGGCGGTCCACGGTCAGTTTGTCGTAATCGCGGACGAACTGCTCGACACGGTCCTTCCTTTCGGCAAGGTCGGCGCGGTGCTGGGGCGCAACCAGAACGAAGCCGAGGCTGCGGCCGCGGAATTCGACCGGGGCGCGCGCTCCGGAAACCATGGACTTGTCCGTGCCGCAGAGGCTCACCGAGGAGCTGTCGTTGCGCACCAAAACGGCCGAAACGATGTTGCGCTCGCGGCAGGCGCGCGCGAGGGAACCGCCGCCGCCGGAGGCGAGCGAGATGGTCTCGGGCCGTTCGGCGAGCCAGGCGGCGTCCGCTGCGGCTTTCTCTTCGGCTTCGCGATTCAGAATCTCTACCATCTCGGCGAAGCTGTTGCGCACGCCCTGCGCCGGAGCGCTGAACCATTTCGCCAGGTTGTAGTTCAGAACATAGACCCCCCACAGCACCAGGAAGAACATCGGCATGAAGGTCAGCGCCAGGGCGCCAATGACCAGCTTGGTCTTAATGCGCGACCCTTCGCGGTTGCTGCGGCGCTCGATATAGAGGCGGACGCCGGTTCGGAACAGCATGAAACCGAGCGTCACGGTGAGCAGGAAAACCAGCGTCGAGACGGCCCAGTACAGGAAAGTCTGCTCGGGGCTGACCGGCGCATAGTCGCCGAAGCTGAACGAGCCCTGCCAGATCACGAGCGTCGCCGAGATAATCAGCAGGACGACACCCGAGATATGGAGCAGACGCTTGCGCATTGAATCCAGTTTAGTTCGTTGGACAAGCCTGCGGGTTCCCGGGGAACCGGCGGGGCGCGGCGGAGCGCCGCCAGGGCGGCGCTACCGCTTGTAGGTTTTCGAAAAGTTGTTCCTGCTGTTGGTGATGGTGAAGGAGCCGTCGGATTCGGCCGTGAGCTTGATGTAGTGCCCCTGGCAGTTTTCCGCCTCCGGGTTGGCGATGAATTGCTCCGGGGCGTTCAGGTCGCCGGCGGGAATGGCATAGTGGAGCTGCCAGATGTCCTTCACGCTGGGGGTGTTCCGGATCACTTGGAACGAACCCGGCACGCCGCCCTTTTTCGCGCCGTTGTTGCCGATGGCGACTACCGGCTGCAAGGCGGCAAGAATCGCGGGGGAATTCGAGATGTCCAACCCGTGATGCGTGATGAGATACACGTCCGCCGTGCCGATCAGGTTGTTGGGGCAGACCAGCTCGTTTTCCTTGTTCCAGGTGAGATCGGCCATGTTGGCGAACCGGAAATTCCCATATTTCAGGATGAAGGCTACGGAGCGGCCGTTTTCGCTTCTGTCTTCCCTCTTCGGCTCGATGGAAGCGCAGGCGGGGTTGGGGGCGCCGGCGCCCGGCAGCGGCTTGGAAATCACCGCTCCGTGGGCGGCAACAACGTCGATCTCCACCCCTCTCAGCGGAATCTTGTCTCCGGGTTTTACGACCAGGCGCTTGCCCTTCGCGGCAACCTCGTCGTAGGCGGCCGCCAGTTTTTGCGCGCCCGGATTGGTTTCGGTGTTCGAACCGTGATCGACATAGTGAACGATGGGGATCTTGGCGGCGATTTCGGGGATGCCTCCCGCGTGGTCGGTGTGATAGTGCGTATTCAGTAAGTAATCGATCCGTTTTACGCCGGCGAGTTTCGCAGCCGCGGCGATGCGGTCCGCGTCCCGGCCGTTGAACCCGGGCCAGCCGGCGTCCACGAGCATCGATTCACCCGAGGGGCTGACGATTAGCGTAGCCTGTCCGCCCTCGACGTCGATGAAGTAGATCTGGAGGTTAGCGGCGGAGAGAGGCAGAGCCGCCAGCGACAGAGCCAGGATCGAGATCAGAATTCGCATGGCCGAAATCGTAGCACAGAGAGGGTCATAACGGCGCCTGGGCGGAGGCGGCAAATCCGTTGTCACACAAGCCGCGAGAGCCGCTTCAGCAACTGAATCTGACCGGCATGATAGAGGTCATGCGCCGCGACTCCGCGGATGAGCCGAAGCTTCTTCGGGTCGCGCAAATCGGAAGGGGTGAGGCCGGCGACGGCCTCCCGCAGAAGCTTGTGTTCGGAGACCAGCAGCGCGACATCCCGCTCCCATGCCTCGCGGTCCGGCTGGTCCGGGCGGGCGAACCAGTCCGAGCCGCGCTCCGGGAACGAACCGCGCTTCGCGCCGGTGAGCCTGCGCCTGACGACGTACTTCCAATAGGCGGCATGTAGGACCACTTCCTGAATGCTGTGCGCGCCGCGGCAGGGCCGCCACGCCGCCTGCTCCGCCGTCAGGCCGCGAATCGAGCCTCTAAGGTTGGTGCCGTGCCAGGATTTCTTATCGAATGCCTCGTCGAGTGCAACAAGAAGATGATCCATTCCGGCATTATGGCACCGCCGCTGCGCGGCCTACCATTCCAGAATCACTTTCCCCGCGCGCCCGGAGAGCATCACCTCGAATGCCTCCCGGTACTCGGTGAACGGAAACCGGTGCGTGATGACGGGCGATATGTCGAGCCCCGATTGCAGCATCACCGTCATCATGTACCACGTCTCGTACATTTCGCGGCCATAAATGCCCTTGATGGTGAGCATGTTGAAGATGACGGTGTTCCAATCGATCGCGATGTCCTCCGGCGGGATGCCGAGCATGGCGATTTTCCCCCCGTGGCACATGTTGGCCAGCATTTCGCGGAAAGCCGCCGGGTTGCCGGACATCTCCAGGCCGACGTCGAAACCCTCCAGCATGCCGAGCTCCTTCTGCACGTCCGCGACGCGTTGGGTGCGGGAGTCGAGCGCGCGCGTGACGCCGAACTTGCGGGCCAACTCCAGGCGGTAGGGATTCACGTCGGTGATTACGACGTGGCGCGCGCCGGCGTGGCGGACCACCGCCGCCGCCATCATGCCGATTGGCCCGGCGCCCGTGATCAGCACGTCTTCGCCGAGGACCGGAAACGACAGCGCCGTGTGCACCGCGTTGCCGAACGGATCGAAGATCGCGGCGATGTCGAGGTCGATGCCCTTGGCGTGGTGCCAGACATTGGACATCGGCAGGGCGATGTATTCGGCGAAGCAGCCGGGGCGGTTCACGCCGACACCCTGGGTGCGCGCGCAGAGATGGCGGCGGCCGGCCAGGCAGTTGCGGCAGCGCCCGCACACGACGTGTCCCTCGCCGCTCACGATGTCGCCGGGGAAGAAGTCGGCGACGTTGGAGCCGACCTTGACGATCTCGCCGACGAATTCGTGGCCGACGACCATGGGGACAGGGATGGTCTTGCGCGCCCACTCGTCCCAGTTCCAGATGTGCAGGTCAGTGCCGCAGATGGAGGTGCGGAGCACCTTGATGAGCACGTCGTTGATGCCGATTTCGGGGATGGGCGTTTCCTCGAGCCACAATCCGGGCTCGGGCTTGCTTTTGAGGAGGGCTTTCATATTGAGCCAATTGTCCTATATTTCGCACGGGCTGTCCACTATAATGGAAGCTGTATGGCGGGCAGATCGAAGGCGGCGCGGCAGGCGGCGGAGGCCGAGGCGGGCGAGTTTGGCAAGCGCGTGAAGCAGCTCCGCGCCGAGCGCGGCTGGTCGCTGCAGGACCTGGCGAACGCATGCGGGGTGAGCCGTTCGATGCTCAGCCAGATCGAGCGGAACGAGGCGAACCCGACGCTGGCGGTGACGCTGAAGATCGCGCGCGCGTTCGGCGTCCCGCTGGCCGACCTGGTGGCGACGCCGGGAGTCACTTCGTCGGTGGAGGTGATCCGCGCGGACGACCGGGCGTATCATTACCGTTCGGACACCCACTGCCAGATCCGCACGCTTTCGCCGCTGCACCTGGAAAAGGACGTGGAGTTCTACGAGGTGCGGCTCCAGCCCGGCGCCTCGCTGCGCAGCAGCGCGCACTACAAAGGAACGAGGGAATTTTTGACCGTGCAGAAAGGCCGGATCCGGGTGGAAAGCGGCGGCGACACGGAGGAACTGGGGCTGGGCGATTCGGCCAGCTATCGAGCCGACGTGGCGCACGCGATCACCAACGTGGGAACCGGCGACGCGGTGGTGTTCCTGGTAGACATCTACCGCCAGGCATAGCGGCGCGGCGCCAG
The DNA here is from genome assembly GCA_029776225.1 of Acidobacteriota bacterium. Classification (GTDB taxonomy): domain Bacteria; phylum Acidobacteriota; class Terriglobia; order Bryobacterales; family Bryobacteraceae; genus Fen-330. The sequence goes on from JAKOTR010000040.1 coordinate 82,771, forward strand.
GCCCGTATCCTGATAAACTGTAAAATGCCGCTGTGATCCAGCGGCGGCAATTCCAAGAACCGGGCCCTTAGCTCAGCGGTCAGAGCAGCGGACTCATAAT
>JAKOTR010000048.1 GCA_029776225.1 Acidobacteriota bacterium
TGATGAGGAGGACTGAACGTGGAATATCAAGATAGACACACTCTCGACCAACTGTGGCCGAACTACCTACAAGGCGGATATTTCGATGACGACGGCAACCTCCGCATTGAGCTTGTTGCTCGTGCACGCATCGGACCGCTCGCAAAAGCAATGGGTCGGGCTCAGCCGCGGCTGACGATGTATCAGGTCCAACGCTTCCTCCAGCATTGCCGGGCTATCGAGGCGAGGATTCGAGCCAAGAGTTCTAGCTGGGCTGCTGAGCAGGCAAGCTTTCTCTATCTCGACGCCGCTGCCGCTGATGCTGCCGCCAAGTCGCCGAAGAGGATTCCTGCCCTTTTTCACGATTTCATCGAGAGAAATGTCGCCGCCGTCAAGACTGAGAAGGACTTCCTCGAAGGATTCCTTCCGCACTTTGGAGCGCTAATCGGCTTCGGAAGCCGTTTCTTCCAGGATGGCGAGCCGTTGCCGGCGGAACCGGCGGCGGCGGAAGTAGAGGGCATCTGCTCCCACTCCTACTGATCCTGATCCTGCTGGTGTTGCGCGGCCGATAGGATGATCTGTAGCCCCGGATAGGGACTGACCCAGGTTCGATTCCTGGACGGGGCTGTGGCAATTGTGCCATCCAAGGGAGGAATACAAGCGATGAAACTGTTGGTGGAATACAGAGTCCGTGACGAAGTTTGTGAGTGGGTCGGGTCCAGGTCTCTTGAGCAGGCCTGGAAAGAATGTGACCGAGCAGACTTGATGCTGTATCTGCTCGGGGCAATGGCTGGGACTCCTGGATGGCCCACCCAGGAGCAGGTTGTTCTAATGGCGGCTGATTGCGCTGAGACCGTCCAGCATCTCGCGCCGGCGGGAGATGAACGGCCTCGCAAGTTACTTGCGGCGGCTCGTGCATGGGCCGCCGGAACAGCAACGCACGAAGAATATCGTGCTGATGTTGCTGCGGGGGTTGATGCGGATTCGACGTATATCGCTGCTGGTGCATATGCGTATTATGCTGACGCCGCTGCGCCTGCTTATGCGGCTGTAGCTGCTGCTATTGATGATCCTCGTGCTGCTGCTTATGCGGCCCGTGCTGCTGCAGCAGCTTATGCTCGTGCTAAGGCTGGTGCTTATAAAGATGCTTATCGTGAGGCGGCGAAACAAAAGCTCCGCGAGCTTGCGGACCTGATCCGCCCACGGTTCACCCCGGTCAGTGAACATCTTGGGCTGTAAAGGGGGGCTAATTGGACATGGGCATGACTCACATAGACGAACACGATATCCGCCGCGCCATCGCCGCCGAACTGGACCGCCGGCGATGGAGCAACTACCGGCTGGCGAAACAGTCCGGCGTCTCGGCGGTCGTCATCGGGAGATTCCTCTCCCGACAGCGGGACATCAAGGCGTCTACCGCCGCCAGGTTGATGGCGGCGCTGGGGCTGAGCATCCAAAAAGGAGCTGAGAAATGAGAACGGACAAGGGCA
>JAKOTR010000053.1 GCA_029776225.1 Acidobacteriota bacterium
ATAGGTCGACAGCAGGTCGCGCTGTCCGACTACGATATCCGCGGGCGCGCCATTCGCGAAGCTCGCGGCATTGCGCCAGCCCAGCACACGGTTGTTGCCCGAGTCGCTCACATAAAGCGCGTGCGGCGTGGACGACTTGTCGATCGCCACCGCGTTTGGCCGGAAGAATTCGCGGCCCTCCACCAGATTCGGTTTATCCGAAAAGATCACGGTCCGGACAGAGGCATGACCCACGACGCGCGCCGGAGTCGGGCTTAGGGGAGTAGGTCTTGGCTCCGACTGCGCCTTGAGTAAGTTGACTGAAGACAACACGAGACAGGACAGTACCAGCGTTCTAATGGTACTCATAGGATTTTGGAACCTCCCCGATCCGTGAAGCTGGAAACGATTTGAGTCAAAGATAGCACGTCGACGCTCCAGTTACAACGGATGTCATACGAAGGCTAATCCCGGAGTAACAATCCATTTCAGGCGCCTTTTCCCACTTTCCAGTTCGACAGCAGTGTGCCGGAGTCTCCAGCTCTCGTGGTGGGGCGCCGGATTCGCGAGTCTTTTCGCCGCCGCTAGATGTAGCCGCTAACGCAGGCCCATGGACTTCAGCATTTCCACCAGCCCGCCGGGGTCGTCAGTCAGAATGCCGTCCACCTGCATCCCGATCAGCCGCTTCCAGACTTCGCGGTCGTCCGTAGTTCCCGAAAAGATTTTCAGGCCCGCCGCGTGGAGCCGGGGCACATCCTCCGGTTGGATGATCGTGTAGTTGATCAACTGGTGCGTAGCGCCCAGCGCTCTCGCCGGCGCCACGTAATCATCCAGCCGCTTCCGCGGGTTCAGCAGACACAGCCGGATCTTCGGATCGAGCTTGTGGATTTCGGCAAGTGTGCGGTAATCGAAAGACTGTATGATCACGCGTTCGGCCATGCCCGCCCGTGCGATGGCGCCGTGCAGCAGCCTGGCGAAGTGCCCCGGCTGCACGAAAACGGGTGAGGCATCCTGGGCCATCTTCGTTTCGATCATCAGGTCCGCGCGGCTGCCGGCAACCGCTTCGAAAACCTCCTCGAGTGTTGGGATCCGCTCGCCCGGCACGGTCACCTGATTCGGGAAGGCCTTGTTCCTCCTGCTGCCGCAATCGAACCGCTTCACCTCGGCCAGCGTGAGGTTTCTTACAAAGAGGGGCGGATCCGGCGCGGCCTCTCCGGGAATGAAGCAAAGGTCCAGGGGGATGGTTAGGTCGTGGTTCACCACGAGGCGGTCGTCCTTCGTCAAGACCACATCGAGCTCCAGCACGTCGGCGCCGGCGGCGAGGGCGTGCCGGAAGGCCGCGATGGTGTTCTCGGGGCGCGCCGCGCGGGCGCCGCGGTGTCCCACGACGAGCGGACCGCGCCATTGCGCCCAACAACTCAGCGAGCAAGCTGCCAGCAGTATCACTCGTGAAAACCGCATATCGAACCCGGAATTTCCGTTTGGCAGGATTGTATACAAGCGCCCCCGTTGGCGCAAATTTTTCATTGAGGCTCTTCGGCTATCCCGGCATGCGACCTCGATGAGGGAGAATCCCCCATACGCGTCACGCTCAGGCCGGTGTGCCTTCCATCCCCGTGCGGCTCGCACCGCCCCGGAAAGGGCGTGCCGCGGCTTCGCCGCCCGCGTGAACCGGGCGCAATGAATGCTATTCTGGATTTTCAATGACTCACCAGAGAAAACCCCGCGTGTGCGCCGTCTCCTATTTGAATACGGCCCCGCTGATCTGGGGCATGCTGCACGGTTCGCAGCGCGACTGCTTCGAACTCGACTTCAGCCTGCCTTCCGAATGCGCGGACAAGCTGGCTTCCGGAACGGCTGATATCGGAGTGGTGCCTTCGATTGAAGTGGCGCGCCAGGGCCTGGGATACCTGCGGGGCGCCGGAATCGCCAGCCACGGCGAAGTGCGCAGCATTCTTCTTGTCTCGAAGGTTCCGCCCGCCGAGATCCGCACGCTGGCCGCGGACACGAGTTCGCGCACGTCAGTGGCGCTGGCGCGCATTGTCCTTTCGCGGCGCTACGGGGCCCAGCCGGAAATGAAGCCGATGCCGCCCGACTTGCCGTCGATGCTGGAGGCAACGGACGCGGCGCTGCTCATCGGCGATCCGGCGCTGCGGGTGTGGGTATCGCCTCCTCCGCTGGCTGTCTACGACCTCGGCGCGGAATGGGTGGCGATGACCGGGCTGCCGATGGTCTTCGCCGTCTGGGGCGGCCGCAAGGAATTCATCACGCCCGGTATGGAAGCCGCTTTTCTGGAATCCTGCCGATTCGGGCGCGCGCGCCTCGCGGAGATCGCGCGCTGCGAAGGGCCGCCGCGAGGATTCAGCGAGGCGTTTGCCCTGGAGTACCTCGAGCGCAACATCGTCAACGAACTCGGCGAGCGCGAGTACGAAGGCATGCGGCTGTTCCATCAGTACGCGCGCGAGCTCGGTATACTGGCGCCGGTTGGAGGGGCGCGGGCATGATCTCCCGCGAGGAAGCTCTGGATCTGTTTCGCAGTCCCGACATCATCGGCATCGGCATGGCCGCCGACGCCGTGCGGCGCAAGCTGCACCCGGAGCGGGTTGTTACTTACATCATCGACAGAAACATTAATTACACTAACTTCTGCACGGAGTATTGCACCTTTTGCGCCTTTTACCGCCCCCTGGGTCACGCCGAAGGTTACATTCTGCCCAAGGAAATTATTTTCGAGAAGATACAGGAAACTATCGATCTGGGCGGAACCGGTATCTTAATGCAGGGCGGGCTGCACCCGGAGCTGAAGATCGAGTGGTATGAAGATCTGCTCCGCTCGATCAAGAAGCGTTTCAACATACACCTGCACTGTTTCTCCTCGCCCGAAATCGTCAACATCGCCGAAGTAAGCGGCCTCACGGTGCGCGAGACGATCGCGCGGCTGCGTGACGCCGGGCTCGATTCGATTCCGGGCGGCGGCGCGGAGATCCTCGACGACGACGTGCGCCACCGCATCAGCCGGCTGAAGTGCTCCACGAAAGAATGGGCGGACGTGCACCTGGAGGCGCACCGGCTCGGCATGCGCACCACCGCCACCATGATGTTCGGATGCGGAGAAACCTACGAGCAGCGCCTCAACCACCTGGACGTCGTGCGGCGCATACAGGAGGAGACCGGCGGGTTCACCGCCTTCATCCCCTGGACGTTCCAGCGCGAGAGCACGGCGCTGGGGCGCTTTGTGAAAGAGGAAGCGACTGCGGTCGACTACCTGAAGACGCTGGCAATCTCCCGTCTTTACCTGGACAACATCGACAACATACAAACCTCCTGGGTGACGCAGGGCCTGAAGACCTGCCAGCTCGGGCTCCGCTTCGGCGGCAACGATGTGGGAAGCATCATGATCGAAGAAAACGTCGTAGCCGCGGCTGGGGCCCACCATTGCGCCTCGGAGGAAGAACTGCGCCGCATCATCCGGGACGCCGGCTTTATCCCGAAACAGCGGGACACCCTTTACCGCACGTTCTATCTGATGTAGCGGCCCGAACGCCCACTGAGCGTCGCCGCCGCCCCCGCCGGCCACAAACCTCTGATATGCTTTCCGCTTATGAGAAAGACTCTGGCGCTGTTTCTTCTGGCGGTTATCGCGCTGGCTGCGCCGTCCATTCCCCGTGCGGAATACCCGCGCCCGCAGTTCCAGCGTGAACAGTGGCTCAACCTCAACGGCCAATGGGAGTTCGAGTTTGACGACGCCAATGTTGGCCTGGATGAAAACTGGGCCTCCGGCTCGAAGAAGTTCAGCCGCACAATTGTGGTCCCGTACAGCTTCGAGAGCGCGCTGAGCGGCATTCACGACACCTCGTTTCACCCCTGGGTGTGGTACCGGCGCAGCTTCACCGTGCCTGCGGCATGGAAGGGAAAGCGCATCCTGCTCCACTTCGGCGCGGTGAACTACTGGGCCATGGTGTGGATCAACGGCCGGCTCGCCGGGCAGCACGAAGGCGGCAGTACGCCATTTTCCTTCGATATAACGCCGCTGCTTCAGGCCGGAACCAACACCATCACCGTCAGGTCAGAGTTCCCGCCAACAGATCGCACCATCCCGCGCGGCAAACAATACTGGGAGCCCAAGTCGCGCAGCATTTTCTACACGCGCACGAGCGGCATCTGGCAAACGGTCTGGCTCGAGCCGGTCGCGCCCACGCATCTGGAGCGGGTGCGGATCACCGCCGGAGCGGACGGCGTAGCGCGGTTCGAAGCCGAAATCGCGCGGCCCGAACCAGACCTGGAGTTGCACGCCACGCTGCGCTTTGAAAAGGCGGTGGTCGCTTCGGCCTCGGCGCCCGCCCGCGGCGGACGGGCGATGGTGGTGGCGGGCGTCGCCGAGCCGCGCCTGTGGTCGCCCAACTCGCCGAATCTCTACGACGTCACTTTCGAGCTGCGCCGCGGCGCGCAGGTGATCGACCGCGTGGAATCGTATCTCGGCTTCCGCACGGTGAGCGTCGAGGGCGGCCGCATCCTGCTCAACCGCCGTCCCATCTACCTTAAGATGGTGCTCGACCAGGGTTACTGGCCCCAGAGCAATCTCACGCCGCCTTCCGACGAAGCCATCCAGTACGACATCAAGATGACCAAGGAAATGGGCTTCAACGGCGCGCGCAAGCATCAGAAGCTGGAAGATCCGCGCTACCTTTACTGGGCCGACCGCCTCGGCCTGCTGGTCTCCAGCGAGATGGCCAACGCTTACGAGTACAGCGAAGCCTACATCGAGCGCTTCACGAAAGAGTGGATGGCCGCCCTCCAGCGCGACTACAACCACCCGTCGATCATCATGTGGGTGCCGATCAACGAAAGCTGGGGCACGCCCGACCTGTACGATTCGCGGCAGCAATTCCACCTCAAGGCCCTGTACACGCTCACCAAGTCGTTCGACAGCACCCGGCCCGTGATCGACAACGACGGCTGGGAACACACCGACATGACCGACATCTTCGCGATACACGATTACGCGCGCACCGGCGAGATGCTTTTCGAGAAGTACAAGGATATCGGCAAACCCGGCGCGCCGATTCCGGACGGCGGCCGCCCCGCGCTCGCGCCCGGTTATACGTACAACGGCACGCCGATCGTGCTCTCCGAGTTCGGCGGGATCGCCTATATTCCGGCCGGACAGGATGTTCCCAAAGACGCCTGGGGGTACTCCGGCGTGGAGAAAACGCCGGAGGCCGCGCTGCAGCGGCTTCGAGGACTGTACGAGGCGATCGCCAAACTGCCGTTTGCCGGGCTTTGCTATACGCAGTTGACCGACGTCGAGCAGGAAGTCAACGGATTGATGACCTACGACCGCAAGCTCAAGTTCGATCCGTCGGTGCTGCGTGAAATCAACAGACTGGTGCGCTAAGCTGACATTTTTTCTGAGGAGCTTGTGATGGATTCATTTTGGATTGGATTGCTGGCCGTGATTGGCGGCGCTGCGATGCAGGGCAGTTTTGCGCTTCCGCAGAAATTCGTTCGCGGCTGGCCTTGGGAAAAGAGCTGGCTGTTTTACTCCATCGCCGGGATGATTCTGTTCCCCTGGCTTCTGGTGGCGCTGGTGATTCCCAACGCGGGCGAGGTTTACTCGAACGTCAGCGGAAAAGTGCTGCTATCGACCGCGCTGTTCGGCATGGGCTGGGGCGTCGGCTCGGTCCTGTTCGGACTGGGACTGGCCGCGGTCGGCCTGGCGCTCGGTTTCGCCATCATCATCTCTATGACGGCGGCGATGGGCGCGCTGGTGCCGATGGCGGTGCTGCATCCCGAGGAGCTGATGTCCTTCCGCGGCGCGCTGGTGATTGCGGGATTGCTGGTCGTCATCATCGGCGTGGCGCTGTGCTCGCGCGCGGGCGCGCTCAAGGAGGGCAGCGCTTCGTCCGGAGGCGGCAACTTCACGCGCGGTTTGATCATCTGCATCGCCTCGGGCGTGATGTCCCCCATGCTGAATTTCGGCTTCGCCTTCGGCTCGCCAATCGCCGATGAGGCGGCGCGCCTGGGTGCGGACCGCGCCAACGCATCCATCGCCATCTTCGCCGTGGCGATCTCGGCCGGTTTTCTCGTCAACGCCGGATACTGCTTATACCTCCTGGCGCGCAACAACACCTGGAGCAAGGGCCTGCCCTCGGACCGCCCGCACAACCTGCTCTGCACTCTCGCCATGGGCTTCCTGTGGCTGTTCGGCTTTTTCCTCTACGGGCTGGGCGCTACCGGACTCGGCGAGCTTGGCGCCTCGGTCGGCTGGGCGATTTTCATGACCACGATGGTCATGGTGGCGAACCTCTGGGGACTGTTGACTGGTGAGTGGAAGAACGCGGACAAACGCGCGTTCCGCTATCTCGGGGCCGGTCTGGCAGCGATGATCGCCGCGCTGGTGGTGATCGCGTACGCGGGGGCGCTGGCGTAAACGCGGGCTACAATTCGCGGTCGATGCGCCGCCAGCCCGCCGACGCCAGCAGGACCAGCAGAGAGATCACTGCGGCGCCCGCGAGCAGTTCCACCGGTCGCGGGAGCCGCAGCGTCATCGCCATCAGCACCGTTGTGTACACGAGCATGCCAACCGCGCCGCCGGCAATCAGAATCCTGCGCACGATTCTTGAGGCCGGCGGGCGGAGACGTTCCTGGGTGGGATCCATCGTCCCCTCGCTTTAGCGGCTGGCTTTCTCGAATATCTCCAGAAAGACCCGGATTTGCTCGTCCCAGAAATCCCAGGTGTGGGCGCGCGGCGAGATCTCGCGGTACTCGTAAGGGATCTTCTTTTCCGCCAGCAATTGGATGAAATCGCGGTTCTGCTTCAGCAGGAAGTCCTGCCCGCCGCAGGCGATGTACAGCAGCGGCATCTCGGCGGGGGGCACTTTTTCGACCAGGGCGAAGGGATCGCGCGCGCTGCGCTCCTCCGGCGTCGAACCGAAGCGCGGCTGAATCTCGCGCTGCAGCCGGTTGCCCAAAGCGGGCGAATCGGGCCGGTCGTGCGCTATCCCCACCGCCGCGCTAAACGCGCCGATGGCGCTGAACAGCCGGTAGTGCTTCAGTCCGAGAAACGTAGCGCCGTAACCGCCCATCGACAACCCCGCGACCGCCCGCGCCCGCCGCAGCGGAATCGTGCGGTAATGGCTGTCGATGTAGGGGACGAGGTCTTTGATGATGTAGTCCTCGAAGCGCTCCTTGGGGTTGGCTGCGCTGTTCACGTACCAGCTACGCGAGGCATCGGGCATGACCACGATGATCTTGTGTTCCGCCGCATAGCCGGACAGGTTCGTCATGAACGACCATGCGGTGTGATCGTCGCCCAGCCCGTGCAGCAGGTACAGCACCGGATACCGGCTGGTGGAGGTTTCGTAGTCGAGCGGCAGGAGGATGTTGAACGCCCGCTCCTGCCCGAGCGACTCGCTCTGAAACTTAACCGTGGAAATGTTCCTGGCGGCGACGCCCGTTCTCACATCGGCCGCGGGCGCGCAGAGGACGGCCGTAAGTAGCAATACTAAGAGGCGCATAGGAGTCTATAATAATCCGGCTCGGGACGCCGCGGGCGTTCGCAAGTCTTCGAAACTGGATTCGACGGTGGCCTGCGTGGCAAGTCCACGAACTCGCCAACGTCAAAGTCCAGACGGTTCGCTCCGCAGAAGGCGGGGCGCCCATTTTGCGCGAATTCCTTGGCCGGGCGTTGCCCCCTCAGGCCTTTTCCCGCAGTTGCCGCACCACGTAGGGCAGAATGCCGCCGTGGCGGAAGTACTCGGCCTCCTGCGGCGTATCCACGCGGGCCTTCGCTTCGAATTCCCGGACCGTGCCGTCCTCGGCAACGGCACGCACCCGCACTTTGCCCCCGTTTGAGATGGCCGCTTCGATACCCTCTATGTCGAACACTTCGCGGCCGGTCAGGCCCAGGCTCTGGGCATTCGAATCCGGCGGGAATTCGAGAGGCAGAACGCCCATCCCGACCAGGTTCGCGCGGTGAATGCGCTCAAAGCTCTCGGCGATCACCGCCCGCACGCCGAGCAAAGCGACTCCCTTCGCCGCCCAGTCGCGCGATGAGCCGGAGCCGTACTCTTTCCCCGCCAGGATCAGCAGCGGCACCCCCTCTTTCTGGTACTGGACCGAGGCGTCGTAGATCGTCATCTGCGCGCCGTCGGGTAGGTGCACCGTCCAGCCGCCCTCGGTGCCCGGCGCGAGCTGGTTCCGCAGCCGGATATTCGCCAGCGTCCCGCGCACCATCACCTCGTGGTTGCCGCGGCGCGAGCCGTAGGAGTTGAAGTCCTTCGGCTGAACGCCCTGCGCGATCAGGTAGCGGCCGGCCGGGCTGTCAACGGGAATCGACCCGGCGGGCGAGATGTGATCCGTCGTCACCGAATCGCCCAGCACCGCCAGCGCGCGCATGCCGCGCAGATCGCGCACCTCACCCGGAGTGTCCGGCATACAGTCGAAATACGGCGGGCGCTTGATGTAAGTGGACGTGTCGCTCCACTCGTAGAGATCGCCCTTCGGGATCCGGATCGAGTTCCACTGGGCGTCACCCTCGAACACCTGCGAGTACTGCCGGGAAAACATCTCCGCGCGCACCGACTTCTGCATCACCTCGCGCACTTCCTCAACGGAGGGCCAGATGTCGCGGAGGTAAACCCGCTTGCCGCCGCTGCCTTCGCCGATCGGCTCGTTTTCCAGATCGATATTGACCGTGCCCGCCAGCGCGTAGGCCACTACCAGCGGCGGCGAGGCCAGGTAATTCGCCCGGACCAGCGGATTGATGCGGCCCTCGAAGTTCCGGTTGCCGCTCAGCACGGCCGCCACCACCAGCTTGTTTTTCTGAATGGCCTCGGCCACCGGCTCCGGCAGCGGCCCGCTGTTGCCGATGCAGGTCGTGCAGCCGTAGCCCACCAGGTTGAAGCCCAGCTTTTCGAGATAGGGCATTAGCCCGGCGTCGCGCAGGTAATCGTTGACCACCTTCGAGCCCGGCGCCAGGCTGGTCTTTACCCACGGCTTGGACTTAAGGCCGCGTTCCACCGCCTTCTTCGCCAGCAGGCCGGCGCCGATCATCACGGACGGGTTCGACGTATTCGTGCAGCTTGTAATCGCCGCGATCACCACGGAACCGTCGCTCAGCTCCGCCTTGCCGTCCACCTTCACGTCCACCTTCTTCGGCGTGGAGGCCAGGAATTCCGCAAAGTTCTGCTTTACCTTCGGAAGATCGATGCGGTCCTGCGGCCGCTTCGGCCCGGCCAGCGAGGGCTTTACTGTGGCCAAGTCGAGCTCGATCACCTCGGTGAAGACGGGCTCGGGCGCATCGTCCGTGCGGAACAGACCCTGTTCTTTCGTGTAAGCTTCCACGAGAGCGACCAACTCGGCGGGACGGTGCGACAGCCGCAGGTAGTTGAGCGTCTCCTCGTCGACCGGGAAGAAACCCATGGTGGCGCCGTACTCCGGCGACATGTTCGCGATCGTGGCGCGGTCGGCCAGCCCAAGCGCGTTCACCCCCGGTCCGAAATACTCCACAAACTTACCGACCACTTTCTTCTTCCGCAGTATTTCGGTGATCGTCAGCACAAGGTCGGTCGCGGTCGTGCCCGCGGGCAAACGGCCATGCAGCCGGAATCCGATCACTTCGGGCAGCAGCATGGAGATCGGCTGGCCGAGCATGCAGGCCTCGGCCTCGATGCCGCCCACGCCCCAACCCAGCACACCAAGTCCGTTGATCATCGTGGTGTGCGAATCGGTGCCCACGACCGTATCGGGGTACACCGTGTCGCCCGCGGTGAAGACAACGGGCGCGAGGTATTCCAGGTTCACCTGGTGGACGATGCCGGTATCGGGCGGCACCACGCGCAGGTTCTGAAACGCCGACTGACCCCAGCGCAGAAACGCATAGCGCTCCTGGTTGCGCTGGAACTCCAGCAGTGCGTTCGTCTGAAAAGCGTTTGGAGTGCCGTACTCGTCGACCTGCACCGAGTGGTCGATCACCAGGTCGGCGGGGATCAGCGGATTCGCTCGCCGCGGGTCGCCGCCCATCTTCTTCAGCGCGTCCCGCATCGCGGCCAGATCCACCACGCATGGCACGCCTGTGAAATCCTGCAGCAGCACGCGGGCAGGCATGAAGCTGATCTCGCGCGAGTCGCGGCCGTTCCACTTCGCCACGAACTCGATGTCCCCGGCCGAAACCGTGCGCCCGTCTTCGTGCCGCAGGAGGTTTTCGAGCAGCACCTTGATTGAGTAAGGCAGGCGGGATACATTTCCCACCCCCGATTTTTCCAACGCGTTCAACGAGTAGTACTGAAACTGGCGGTCGCCCACGCGCAGGGTAGACCTGGAACCAAACGTGTTATGGGAGCCCATTTGAAAGTTATTATAGATCGGTAACATCGTGCGAAAACAGATGTGCTATTCTTGATCCTTAATTGCCATGAGGACCGCCACGCGAGCCGCGTGTATCAGCGCCGTGTTGGTGGTCTGCGTCCTGGCGATCAACCTCTACATCTTCAGTCCGTGGCACTGGCATACCCCCAAGCAGCTTTGCGCGTTTTCCAGCTTCGAGCACGGCAACGGCACTGAGGCCATCTCACCGGTCCAGGTCGTGCCGCCTGCGGTCTTGGCATGGCTGCCCGCAGCCCCGGACCCGTTGCTTCGTGCAACGGATATTCCCATCCATTACTCAGGTCGCGCGCCCCCCGCTTAAACCCCTCGGCCCGTTTTGAATTCACTGGCAACTGGGGTGGTGGTGTATGCGAATCCTGCCTGTCTGTATGGCATTGGGCGCGCTTTCGGCTCTATACGGCGCCGGCGAGGCGGTAACGGTCGAGCAGGCGGTGGCCGAAGCGCTGAAGAATAACCTTTCGCTGCTGGCAGAGCGCGCCAACATCGATATTGCCCGGGCGCGCGTGCTGGCGGCAGGCCTGAGGCCCAATCCGGTCGTCTCCGCCGAAAGCAATCACGTCGACATGCTCGGCACCGGCTTCGACAGCCTGAACGCCGGCGGGCCTACGGAAATCGTCTTTGAAACCGAGTTCACCTACGAAAGAGCCGGGAAGCGCCGTTTGCGCGTCGCGGTGGCCGAGGGCGAGCGCGCCGTCGCCGAGTTGCAGTTCCGCGATGCCGCGCGCGGCGTCGTGCTCGAGGTCCAGAACGCGTTTGTGGATGCCCTGCACGCCCGCCGCTGCCTGGAGCTGGCCCGCGAAACCCTGGAGACGTTCAACCAGATCGTGGAAGTCAACACCGCGCGTGTGCGCGCCGGCGATCTCGCGGAAATCGAGCTGATTCGTTCCCGGCTCGCCGCGCTGCAATACCAGACCTCGATCCGGCAGGCCGAGCTGCGGCTGCGCACCGCGCTCATAAAACTGCAAACCGCGATGGGCCGCCCCCGCCCCTCGCCCACCTTCGACATCACGGGCGACCTCAGGCGCGACCCCATCGTCCCGAGCCTGAAGGAGTTCCAGGAGGCCGCCCTGAACAGCCGCCCGGACCTCCTCGCCCTGGAGCGCGATTACCAGCGCGCCGGCGCCGAGCTACAGTCCCAAATCGCGCAGAGCAAGCCGGATCTGACCTTCGGCGCCCAATTCATCCGGCAGCAGGTCAACGCCAAGGCCAACTCGCTCGGGTTTTCCGTCAGCATGCCCATCCCTCTGTTCAACCGCAACCAGGGAGAGATCGCTCGCGCCCAAAAGGAGCGCCGCCAGATCGAACTCCGCATCGCCGCCCTGCGCGCTTCCATCGCCGCCGAAACGGAAACCGCCTACGACCAGTACCTCACCGCCCGCAGCCTGCTCGAATCCATTGAGGGCAGCATGCTCCAGGAGGCCCGCGACGTGCGCGATATCACCGAATATACCTACCGCCGCGGGCAGGCATCGCTGCTCGAACTGCTCGATGCCCAGCGCGCCTTCAACGAAACCATGCAGGCCTACATCGACGCTCGCGCCGAATACGCGCGAAGTCTTTACCTTCTCGATTCCATTTCCGGAAAGGTGCCTCTCCCATGAAGAGATCTTTTCTACTCACGCTCTGCGCCTTTTGCCTCGCTTCGACCGGCTGTAATCGCGTGGAACAACCCGCGGCCGCATTCCGCGCCGGAACGGAGCGGGAGCAGGGATTGATCGTGATCCCGGCCGGTTCGCCCCAACTGGCGCAAATCCGTGTTGAGCCCGTCGTCATGGGGAAGTTCAACCTGGAGGAAGTGGTGGCGCCCGGAAAGGTGGAGGCCAACCCAAACCGCATCGCGCGAGTGCTCGCGCCGATCGCCGGGCGTGTCCGCCAGGTTTGGGTCACGCTGGGCGACGCGGTGACCGAAGGGCAGCCGCTGCTCTCCATCGAGAGCCCCGAAGCCAGCGCCCTTCTGGCCATGCACGCGCAATTGCAGGCCGAACTCACACAGGCGCGTTCGGCTCTCAAAAAGGCGTCCGCCGACCTCAGCCGCCTGCGCGACCTGTATGAGCACCGCGCCGTCGCGCTGAAGGAAGTCCTGGAAGCCGAAAACGAGGAAACGCAGGCTCAGGCTGCGGTGGCCCAGGCCACCGCCAGGATCGAGGAATGCGTGGCCCGCCTCGCGCTGCTCGGACTCGAACCGGGCCAGCGCGACCGCGAAGTCGTCGTACGCGCGCCCATCTCCGGAAAGGTTATGGAAATCGCCGTCGTCCCCGGCGAATTTCGCAACGACAGCGGCGCCAACTTGATGACCATCGCCGATCTGCGTTCTGTGTGGATCGCCGCCGATGTGCCCGAGAGCTCGATCCGCCTCGTGCAGCGCGGCGAACCGATCCAATGCGAGCTCGCCGCCTACCCCGGCGAAGTCTTTCATGGCCGCGTGATGCGCATCGCGGATGCCGTGGACCCCGGCACCCGCACCGTCAAGGTGCTGGCGGAAATCCCCAATCCCACTGGGCGGCTGAAGCCGGAAATGTTCGGCCGCATCCGGCATAGCCACGGCACGCAATCCGCTCCGGCGGTGCGTTCGTCCGCAATCCTCCAGCGCCAGGGCCGCAACGTGGTTCTGCGCGAGGAGGCGCCCGGCACGTTCCGCGAGGTCACCGTAAAAACCGGCCCCAGCGAGGGCGGCTTCACGGCTGTCTATGAGGGCCTGAAAGAAGGCGACCGCGTGGTGGTGGACGGAGCCGTTCTGCTTCGCACGCACTAGAGGAAGAGGAAAGGGATGGCGGTGCTCGATTTCGTTCTCAGGCAACGTCTCGCGGTCATTCTGCTTTCGATCGCGCTGGCCGGGGTGGGCATATGGGCCTTCCACGAACTCAACATCGAAGCCTACCCCGACATCTCGGACTTCCAAACCACGGTGATCACGCTCTACCCGGGACATGCGCCGGAAGAGGTCGAGCAGCAGGTCACCATCCCGATCGAGCGGGCGCTGAACAACGTGCCTTGGGTGATCGCCCGCAGATCGCGCACCATCTTCGCGCTTTCCATTGTCGATCTCACCTACGAGTGGGGAGTGGATCAGAACCTCGCGCGCCAGATCGTCCTGGAGAAACTGCGCGAAGTCGAGCTGCCCGAGGGCGTCACCGCCAGCCTCGCTCCGCCGACCACCCCCGCCGGAGAGCTCTACCGCTACGTCCTGACCGGCGACGGCTATGACGACATCGCGCTTCGCGAAATCAACGATTGGGTCGTCACGCCGCGCCTGCTCCAGGTGCCGGGAGTCGGCGACGTCTATCCCTTCGGCGGCGCCGTCAAGCAATACCAGATCCACGTGGATCCGCTGGCGCTGTACAAGTACGGTCTTTCCGTCGAGCAGGTGGCCGAGGCAGTCTCCGCCAACAACCAGAACGCCGGCGGATCGCTGCTGAACGCGGGCGAGCAGGCGCTGGTCGTGCGCGGCGTGGGATTGATCCGCTCCATCTCCGACCTCGAAAACATCGTGGTGGCCTCGAAAAACGGGACTCCCGTGTTCATCAGGGACGTGGGACGCGTCGAGATCGGCGCCGCTGTGCGCACCGGCATTTTCGGCCTCAACGATCGCACTGGCGGAGTCGAAGGCATCGTTGCGATGCGGCGCGGAGAAAACCCCAGCAAAGTGCTGGCCGGCGTTCGCGAAGCGGTGGAAGAATTGCGTGCCGAACTGCCCGAAGGGGTCCGGATGGAAACCATCTATGACCGCACGGAGCTGGTCGACAACACCCTGCGCACCGTCTCGCGCACGCTGACCGAAGCGCTGGTGGTCATCTTCCTGGTGCTGCTGTTGCTGCTGGGCAGTCTGAAAGCTGCGGTGCTGACGGCGGTGGTGGTTCCCCTGTCGCTGTTGTTTGCCTTCGCCTGCATGCGCTTCGCGGGCGTGCCCGCCAGCCTGCTCAGCCTGGGCGCGCTCGATTTCGGCATCATCATCGACGGCACGCTGGTCATGGTGGCCAGCGTCGTCCGCATGCTCACCGCCGAGCCCGGCGATCACGAGGCGGCCACGGCGCAAAACGCTCTGGAGCGGATCCGCACCGCGGCGGCCCACGTGCAGCGGCCGATTTTCTTCTCCCTGCTGATCCTCATCGCCGCCTATATGCCGCTGTTCCTGTTGGAGCGCGTGGAGCGCCGGCTTTTCACGCCCATGGCATTCACTACCTGCGCGGCGCTCGTGGGCTCGCTCATCTTTACGCTTACGCTTGTGCCGGTACTGTCCACGCTGCTTTTCCCCCGTGGCTGCCGCGCCTGGGAAAATCCCGTGGTGCCCTGGCTGATTCGCAAGTACGAGCGGACGCTCCGCTACTCGTTCAAGAAGCCCTGGCACATTGTGGCCGCTAGCGTTCTGATCATCATTGGCGCGGGCTTTCTGGCGACCCGGCTCGGTACCGAGTTCCTTCCGCAACTGGACGAAGGCGTCATCTGGATTCGCGCCAATCTCCCGCCCGGAGTCTCACTCGAGAAATCCGCTGAGATCGGCGCGAAGATCCGCTCCATCATACGGGAGCACCCGGAAGTCTCGCTCGTTACCTCGCAGACCGGAAGGCAGGATTCCAACACCGAGCCTTTCGGGCCGAACCGCAACGAATTCCTGGTGGGCCTGAAGCCCTATTCCACCTGGGAGAAGGGCAAGACCAAGGCGGACCTCGTCCGCGAACTTTCCGAAAGGCTTCGCGCGGAAATTCCCGGCGCGGCATTCAACTTCACCCAGCCCATCATAGACATGGTCACGGAAGCCGTCACCGGCTCCTCGGCGGATCTGGCGGTAATC
This sequence comes from Acidobacteriota bacterium, assembly GCA_029776225.1. Taxonomy (GTDB): domain Bacteria; phylum Acidobacteriota; class Terriglobia; order Bryobacterales; family Bryobacteraceae; genus Fen-330. Next base: position 15,155 of record JAKOTR010000053.1, read on the forward strand.
ATCAGCGGGCCGGACCTGAACACGCTGCGGCAGAAAGCGGCCGAGACCCTGGCCGTGCTCCGCGAAATCCCCGGCGCGGCCGATACGGCGATCGAACAGGAAGCCGACCAGCCGCAATTGCGGATTCACATCGACCGGAATGAGGCCGCGCGCCACGGCATCAATATTTCGGACATTCAGACCATCATCGAGCTCGCCATCGGCGGCCGCCCCGTCAGTACCATGTTTGAGGGCGACCGGCGCTTCGACATTACCGTCCGCTACATCCCCGAGGCGCGCAGCTCGCTGGAAGAGATCGGCAAGATCCTGGTGCCGACCGCCAGCGGCAGCCGCATTCCTCTGGAACGGCTGGCCCGCATCACCGTCGAGGACGGCGCCAGCATCATCGCGCGCCGCGAGAACCGCCGCCAGATCAGCGTCCGCACGAACATCCGCGGCCGCGATGAGGGCGGGTTCGCGGCCGAGGCGCAGCGCGCCTTCCAGCGGAACGTGCAACTGCCGCCGGGCTACACCGTCGAATGGGGCGGCCAGTTTGAAAACCTCGAGCGCGCCCGCAAGCGCCTCGCCTGGATCATGCCCCTCACCATCCTCGTGATCTTCGCGCTGCTGTACTGGGCTTTCGCGTCCGCGCGCGACGCTCTCCTGGTGCTCACCGCCGTGCCGTTTTCGATCGTCGGCGGCGTGGCCGCACTCTGGATTCGCGGCATGCCCTTCAGCGTTTCGGCCGCGGTGGGATTCGTGTCGCTGTTCGGAGTGGCGGTCATGAGTGGCCTGCTGTACGTTGCCGAAATCAACCGCCACCGGGCGGATGCCGAGCACAATCTCGAAGAGACGGTGATTCAGGCCGCCCGCGCGCAGTTGCGCCCCCGCCTCATCCTGATCCTGGTCGCGCTGCTCGGCATGGTTCCCGCTGCCGTCGCCACGGGCATCGGCTCAGACATCCAGCGCCCCCTCGCCACGGTGATCGTCGGCGGGCTGTTCACCACCCTGGCCCTGACCTTGCCGGGGCTGCCGGTGCTGTACTTGCTCGCGGAACGCTATCGTCCGCGGCGGTACGTCCGCAAGATCGCCGTCTAGGAATGGAAAAGCGATGAGCCGGCGCGAGGCCGGTCCTTCCGGACTGCCGGCCTCGCGCCGTGGGGGTCGGCTTGGAAGAACTTATCGATCGCCTTCTTCAGCCGCTCAATCAACCCGTGCATCACGTGGGCGTGCTGGCCCGTGATGAAGTGCGACGGCAGCAGCTCGCCTCCTGTATGGATGTGCTGCTGGGCCTCGGTAAGCTTTGCGTGCGCCGCCGCGTATTTCCTCGCTTCGATGAGCGTTTTCGCCTCGACAAGCATGTTGCGAAAAGCTTTCGCCCTGGACTCGCCGTTTGTCCCTGGGCCGTGCGCCTTGATCGTCTTGACCCGGCTTCGGGACGCGGGATGCCCGGTGCCGCAGCCACAGGCGGAATTTGCAGGAAAGGCGCCCGGGGCCGGTCCGCTGACAATGTAGCGGTCGAACATTGCGATCACGTGGTCGGGGGAAGGAATGATTCCGTGATAGGGAGCAATGACCTCTTCCCACAGCGCCTTTACGTAATGGTGCTGCGGGTGCCTGCCGGCCTGGTCCATGTACGCGGGGCTGCTGCTGGCTCTGCCTTTCGAATAGTTGCGGTAGCCGTGCTCGAGCTTGTAGAACACATCCTCGGCGCCGGCTGCCGTCAGTGCGGCAATCTCGTCGGCTACCCGCCCCGGCTTCCACAGCCCGTTGACGATGAGCGCGCCGCGGTAGAACATTTCGGGCTTCAGCCCGTCGAAGGCATATCCTATGGCGCTTCTCGGCCCGCCGGCATCCACCGAATCGAACTCCGTAAGCATGCCCGGCTGGCCCCGGTTCGGCAAGGTTTCACAGCCGGAGTGAATCACGCCGGCAACACCTCCGGGGGCGTTGGCCGCCGCAAACCCGGCGCCGTTGAAGAGCCCGCACTCGATGTCCCGCGAAAAAGTGGAGTAAGTCATCTCCGCGGCCAACCTCATGGGATCGTCGAGCGTCACGCCCCAGGCCGACCAGTTGCGCACCGCCTGCTCGATCTGGGCGCCATCCGGCGCAGTCGACTCCGGATAGAGTTTCTTCCAGTTGAAGATCTCGCACGAGTTGGCCAGCCCGAGCTCACATAGCCGTGTCGCGAACTCCTCATGCTTGTAGTTCTGGAGAAGGTTTTTGGCTTTCTCGACGCCAAAATACGCCGTGGCGACCAACACGGAGCCGAACATGCCCTCGCGGAAGTTGGGGTTCCAGCTCCGCGAGACGTTGGTGTCGGCATCCAGCGTCCGTTGAGGCTGGCGGGTTTTGATAAACGGGTTGTTGTCGCTCGTGGTGAACGCGTTCCCGACCAGCACCGCCTGCATCATGGCATCGATGCGCGCGATCTCCTCCGGCGTCAACTGCTTCCAGATGCGTGGAATGTTCTTCACGACCGCCAGCATCCCGGTCACCTGCAACTCGTGCTGGGCCGGGTAGCCGCCGTTGGCGCAGATATCATTGCCGGTTCCCGGCGTGAAGTGAGGCTCGATGGTGTAGCGGATCTGTTCGAGAATGCGCGCATCAACGCTGGTGTCGCCGGCCAGCGCTGCGTGCGCCATGATGATGGGGGCGCCGCCGTTGTTCCCCATGTTGGTGTACGCGCCGCCCCGTATGGCGCGGTTGTAGCGAACAAGCCCCGCCGACTTCGCAGTATTAACGATGCCGGCGTTCGGCGCCCCCAATTGAGCGGCCGCTGCGCCGGTCGAGGTCGCGGCCAGGAACGCGATGAGACGCGTGTAATGACCACGCATTTCATTCACTCTCCTGTCTGTTCGAGGGGTCGACACCTCGAACCGGCGCACCGGATTTCAGCGGATAGCCGATCTCCGAAATCAGAACAGCAGCCTCAGGCCGAGCTGCCACGAACGCGGCGGCTCCTGGCCCGTGATCCTGCCGAAAGAGCCGCTGGTCGGATTCCTGTCCGGATCCTTCAGCACCACCTGGTTGAACGCGTTGAACGTGTCGGCGCGGAACCGCAACGTTACCCCCTCGCGGATTGTGAAGCTCTTGCTGAGGGAGAAATCCCAGCGGCGCTGCGTATCCGCCCGGAGATCGCTAAAGCGGAACGGCATCGTCCGGACGTTGCTGGCCGGCTGCAGGCTGCTCACGCGGTTAAACGGTTCGGGATTGAACCAGCGGTCCACGCTCCGCTCGCTTCGCGGAAGCTTCACGTCATCGGGGTTGCCAAAGAAGCTGATGTTGCCCCACGCCAGCGGATTGCCGCTCTGGAACTGGTAAACACCACCCAGTTGCCATCCGCCGCCGATTGCGTTGAGCACCGGATGCCAGTTCGATCCGATGGCGCGGCCGCGGCCGAACGGAAGTTCCCAAATGCCGCTGCCGGTGAGCCGGTGCGGACGATCAAGGTCCGACAGCTCCTCGTAAGGCATGGGGTCGAACGCGTTCAGGAACTGGGTGGCCTGCATCGTCTTCGACCAGGTGTACGCCACCTGAAGCGTGTAGCCCCTGGAAAAGCGCTTTTCGAGACGGTTCTGAAGCGAGTGATACCAGGAATATCCGACCGGGTCGGAGAAGGCCACGTCGCCGAAATGAGGATACGGCCTCAACAGATTCTGGCGCGAGATCGTCGAGCTGGTGAACTGCGGGTGCAGGCCGTAGAACGGGTTGGGGAAGGCCTCGGCGAGATAGCGGACGTCGTCTTCCCAGCGCACCGGGTGAGTGCTGAAGTATTGGCCCGGTGTCGCATTGATGTTGCGCGAGACGCCAAGCCTCGTGCCGCGGTTCCCCACGTAGGCAACCTCAAGGACGTGAGCGCCCGGCAGTTCCCGTTGGATGCCAAAGGTCCAGCGCTGCGCATACGGGCGTTTGCGATCCTTGGCAAAGAAGGTGACGCCCTGGTTCAGCGTGGTCGTGAGCCCTCCCCCGGCTCCGATGACGGGCAGCAAGCCGTCCGGCAGCGGGTCGTCGAGCAGCGCCGTGAACGTCAGGCCGTTGTCGGAAGACGGAGTGATCGGGGTCGACCTCGTGAAGCCAGGCTGCTGCGTGTTGGTATAGAGCACGCCAATACTCGCGTAGAAGATCCCGTAGGCGCCCCTGATCACGGTCTTCGGAGTCGCCTGGTAGGCAAAACCGACTCTCGGCAGGAGGTTGATTCCCGGGCCGTTCCAGTACTCGCGCGGGTTGCCGCCCACGCCCGCGAAGGTAATGCCGCCCAGCACCTTGAAGTCGGAAAGCGGCAGCTCGGGCAATTGCCTCTGAGCGGCGTAGTTCGCGATCGCCGCCTCCGCGATCGGGTTCGGGGTGACAGCGTCCCACTGCGTCGCCGCGCGGTTGAAGCGCTCGGTAATCGGCGTTTCACGCTCCACCCGGAAACCGAGGTTCAGTGTGAGCTTACGGGTGACCTTCCAGTCGTCCTGGATATAGAGACCAAGGTAAGTATCCTGTTCGGCATAGCTACCGTTTATAGACATGGAGCCGCCAGGGATGCCCAACAGGAGGGAAACCAATTGAGCGCCCACCGGAGGCGCAGCGCTGGTGTTCAGCGGGCCCCGGCCCCAGAGGCTGTCGAAGCTAAAATCGGGCGCGGCCCCTGTTGGGAACCGGTTGCGGAATTCGCGGAATACCTGGTATTCCGGCCCGAACCGGATGTTGTGATCGCCCTTGATCCAGGTGAAGTTGGCTACCACGTTGTGGCTGACGGACGAGGTGACGCCGTCGCCGGATTCCCAGGAGCTAATGGTCGTGAACGGGGAAACCTGGATCCGCGGAATGACCGCCACGGACTTGTCCACCAGCCTCACCAGGTTCTGCGAGAAGCCCAGCGAAGCCAGATCGAAGCCCCTGCTGACGCGCCGCTCGGGAAATTCCTGCGCCGACACGCCCCAGCGGACGTTCAGCAGGAACGTGGGAGTGAACACGTGAACGTCGTCCACCGCGAGGCCGCGGTTGATGCGGTTCAGAATAATCCCGTTTACATCGTCGCCGAACGTGCGGTTCTTGTCCTCCTCCCAGAAATCGCGATGGAACCGGATGAACATCCTGTTCTGCTCGCTGAAAGCGTGGTCAATCCGGCCGATGGTGGTCCAATAGAACTCCTTGGCCGGCTTGGACATGAAGAAGTTCTGCGCTCCGTTAGGCTGCCCTGGCTGGTTGGGTGACGGCCAAAGCGCCAGGATGTTCTTGGCTACCGGGTGGATCCGGCTGGCCGGAATGATGTTGCCGGGGAACGGCTGCCGGCTGAAGGTGCCGTTCGGCTCGGCCTTGATCGTTGCCGGATCGTACACCTGGTAGTTCGCACCGAGCGCGAGCAGGTCCGAAAGGTCGCCGTTCTTCCAGTGATCGCGCGGGACGGTGGACGTCATGGACCCGCCCACGTTGGGATCGCCAAAGATATTCTGTTCAAACGTGAAGTGCCAGAAGGTCTTGTTCCTGCCGTCGTACAACCCGGGTATGTACACCGGCCCGCCGCCGGCCGCGCCGTAGCGGTTGTCCTGATAGACCGGGATGCGGCGCGCCCCGGGAGCGATTGTTGCACGGTTCTGGAAGATGGTGGCGCAATCCAGGGCGGAGTGGCGCAGCCATTCCCAGAGCTGCCCGTGCAGGGCGTTGGTTCCGCCTTTGGTGCTGACGTTCACGACCGAGCCGAGCGTCCGGCCGGTGGAGGCGTCAAACGCCGAGGTCTCCACCTTGAATTCGGCTAGCGCCGCAGTCGGGGGCGAAAACGCAACTCGCGGGCTCGTGCCGTCGGAATACATGTTCGACACGCCGTCGATGGTGAAGGCGTTTCCGTAGTTGCCGCTGCCGTCCGTGGAGAACTGCGATGGAGCGTTGTTAAACGGGGCCTTGCGGAGGCGCATGTCGGTCCCGTTGACCGTGCCGGGAGCCAGATGCACCAGGTCCATGGCGTTCCCCGCAAACAGGGGGAGCTCGGTAATCCGGCGCTCATCCACCACCTGGCCGAGCGAAGTCGTAGCGGTCTCGAGAATTGGCGTCTCGGCTGTCACTTCGACTACTTCGGTCACTTCGCCGACCGTCATTGTTATGTTGACTTCGACACGGTCGCTGACCCGGACTTCAATACCTTCGCGAACCCACCTTCTGAATCCAGGGAGTTCGGCTTGAAGCGTGTATGTGCCCGGCAGCAGGTACGGGATGACGAAATTGCCGGACTCGTTGGTCTTGGCGCTGGCCACGACACCCGTCGCCGCATTCGTGGCGCGAACGTTAACGTTCGGCATAACCGCGGCGCTGGCATCGGTTACGCGGCCGACGATCGCGCCGCGCGCATCCTGACTCTGAAAGCCCGCGGCTGGCCAAATTGCCCACCCCAGCAGGCACAGCGCAATGAGAACCCACTTACAGTAGTTTTTCACGCGTCAGACCTCCAAAAGGACAGACCTCACCCCTACGGCTTGCGGCCCGAAGGGGACCAGAGGTGAGGATGTACCACCCAGCAGTTGCCAACAAGTAAATTGGCCGTAAATTAGCCGCTAATCGGACCCGGTAACGCCCCATTAACAGAGGTGGCCTCTTGTGATAGACTCCACTCGTCGGTGATGCTGGTAAGTGATAACAAACAGTGGCAAGAGGGAGAAACGAGCGAGGTCCCCATCGAGGAACGGCGTGAAGCCGTCCGCCGGGTGGCCGCCAGCTCCGTGCTGAAAAAGTCGGCGCGTCTCCGTGAGCTGCTGAATTACCTCGCCGACCGCTCGCTTGAGGACGACCAGGCGTGTGTGCCCGAACAGGAAATCGGCATAGCCGTCTTCGGCAGGAAGGACTACGGCGCGCGCGAGGACAACCTCGTCCGCGTTCATGCGGCGAATCTCAGGAAGAAGCTGGAAGAGTACTTCGCCACTGAGGGCGCCGGCGACCCGGTGGTTTTCGAAATCCCGCGCGGCAGCTACGCGCTGCGTTTCCGGTACCGCCGGAAGGAGCCCTGTCCCGCATTGGGGGGGGCCCGCCGCCGGTGGCCGGCCCTGGCTCGTCAAGCCGCGATCGTAACCGTGCTGATGGCGGTTGCGGCCGCCGCCGGATGGTGGGCCCGGGGCTCATGGCGCGTGGGGACGGCGCCGCCGCCGATGGTCCGCAAACTGTGGACCCAGTTCTTCGGGAATGGCCTTCCGTGCGAGATCGTCCTCGCGGACGCAAACCACACTGCATTTCAGGATTTCATCAAAACCACTCTCCCTCTCCGGCAGTACGGGCGGCCGGTGCTGAACCGGCAGTTCGTGGAAGAGCGCTACTCGGATCCGGAGGTGCAGCGGCTCATCATACGCCTGGCCGGCAGATATTTCGTCGCTTTTTCCGACGCGGCCGCGGCTCGTGAGATCGAGGCGTTGGGACTCGCGCCGGATATCCGCTTCCGGTACGAGTTCGCCCGCACGTACACGGCTGAAAGGCTGATGGAAGGCAACGCCGTCCTGCTGGGTAACAAGCGCGCCAATCCCTGGGTGGAACTGTTCGAGCAGCACCTCCGCTTCCGCTACGCGTTCGATGACGAATCGACGATGTCGAGGTTTGAAGACACCCAGCCCGCCCCCGGCCAGCCGGCCGTGTATCCGACGGTGTGGGAGCGCGCCAGCCACTGCCAGGTCGCGATGCTGCCTAACCTCCGGCAGACTGGAAGCGTTTTGATTATCTCCGGAGGCGACCAGCAGGCTGCCGTGGCGGGAGCGGAGTTCATCACCAACGAACGCTGGGTCACGGACCTGGCAAACCTTCTGGGCGTTTCCCGCGATGGGCGGTTCCCGTATTTTGAGGTTCTGCTGAAAACGTCAACGGTCGCAAGCACCGCGCCTGAGTTCAGCATCCTGTTCTGCCGCCGGGTCGACATCAAGTAGCGTTTACCTGCCGCAACCGCCCCGCTCCGTTCCGGTTAGGAGCCGCGGCAGCCGGCGCGTTCCGCTTGCCCCGTCTGATACCATAAAAATCTGCGGATCGGAATTCACACTTCCATCGCGGGGTCGCTGGAAAGAGCTGCATTGAAGGCCGCCGAGCTCGGCGCCAACACGTTTCAGATCTTCTCGGCCAGTCCCAGAATGTGGCGTGCGGGCGAGCCCGACCCGCTGGAGATCCGCAAGCTGGCGGCGGCGCGGGAACGGTTCGATCTGACCCCGCTGGTGATCCACGACAATTATTTGATCAACCTGGCGGCGGAGGATCCGCGGATTCGCGCGATGTCGATCGAGGCGTTTCGCAACGAAGTGCGGCGGGCGCTGGCGATCGGCGCGGAGTACCTGGTGGCGCACCCGGGCAGCTACGGCGGCCAGGGTCTCGAGCGCGGAATTTGCGCCCTGGTGGAATCGCTCCGGGAAGCCGTTCACGGGCTCAAGATGAAGCGGCTGATGCTGCTGATCGAGAACACGGCGGGCGGCGGAACGAAGCTCGGCGGCTGCTTTGAGGAATTGCGAGCCATGAGGGAACTGGCGGCGAATTACGCGGAAGTCGAGATCGGGTTCTGCCTCGACACGGCGCACCTGCTCGCCTCCGGCTACGACGTGGCCAGCGAGGAAGGGCTGCGCGACACCGTGCGCAGCGCCTCCCGAATTCTCGGCATCGAAAACGTCCGCGTGATTCACGCCAACGATTCGAAGACCCCGCTGGGCTCGCACGTGGACCGCCACCAGCATATCGGGGAGGGCTTCATCGGTCTCGAGGGCTTCCGCCGCATCCTGCGGCATCCCAAGCTGCGAACGAAGCCCTTCATACTGGAAACGCCCCGCGACCGCGAAGGCGACGACCGCCGTAACATGGAAACACTGAAGACTCTATGCCGGAAAAGATTTACGACCACAAAGCCATCGAACTGAAGTGGATGAAGGAATGGGAGCGCATGCCGCTCTACAAGGCCGAGGAGAACTCCTCCAAGCCGAAGTATTACGTGCTGGAGATGCTGCCCTACCCCAGCGGCACGCTCCATATGGGACACCTGCGGAACTACACCATCGGCGATGCGCTCGCCCGCTACAAGTGGATGCGCGGGTTCAACGTGCTCCATCCCATGGGATGGGACGCCTTCGGGCTTCCGGCGGAAAACGCGGCGATCAAGCGCGGCCTGCACCCGCGCGACTGGACGCTCTCCAACATCGCCGAGATGAAGAAAACCCACCACCGGTACGCGTTCAGCTACGACTGGGACCGCGAGGTTTCCACCTGCGAGCCGGAGTATTACCGCTGGAACCAGTGGTTCTTTCTGAAGATGCTCGAACGCGGGCTGGCCTACCGCAAGCGGTCGCGCGTGAACTGGTGCCCGGAGTGCGCCACCGTGCTGGCGAACGAACAGGTGGTGGACGGCTGCTGCTGGCGGCACGAAACCACGCCGGTCGAGCAGCGCGAACTGGAGCAGTGGTTCTTCCGGATCACGGCGTACGCCGAGGAACTCCTGGCCGATATCCAGAAACTCGAGGGCGGCTGGCCGGAGCGCGTGTTGCAGATGCAGCGGAACTGGATCGGACGCTCCGAGGGCGCGGAAGTCGATTTCAAGCTGGAAAGCTCCGGCAAGCCGGTCCGTGTGTTCACCACCCGGCTGGACACCATCTACGGCGCGACCTGTGTCATCCTGGCCCCGGCGCACCCGCTGGCCGCCGAACTGGCCGGCGAGGAGAACCGCGGCCGGCTGAAGGAGATGATTGAGGCCCAGCGGCACAAAGATCCCGGCGACCTGGAAAAGTCGGGCTTCTTCACCGGGCACTATGCCATCAACCCGTACAACGGCCAGCGCATTCCGGTGTGGGTCGGCAATTTCGTGCTGCTCGAATACGGCACGGGAGCGATCATGGCCGTTCCGGCGCACGATCAGCGCGACTTCGAGTTCTGCCGCAAGTACGGCATTCCCATCTGGCCAGTGATCCGGCCGGTGGACGGGACGCTGGCCGATGCAGCCACCATGGAAACCGCGTTCCCGGACGACGGTATTCTGGAGAACTCCGGCGAGTTCACCGGGCTTACCAGCGAGGAAGCGCGGCGGCGCATGGCGGCGAAGGCCGAAGCGGAAAACTTCGGGAAGGCCGCTGTCACCTACCGCCTCCGCGACTGGGGCATCTCGCGCCAGCGCTACTGGGGCACTCCGATTCCGGTGATCTACTGCGACCGCTGCGGCATGGTTCCGGTTCCCGAGGATCAGTTGCCCGTGATGCTGCCGCTGAACGTGCGGATTACCGGAACCGGGCGCTCGCCGCTGGAAAGCGTGCCCGAGTTCATGAACGTCAAGTGCCCGAAGTGCGGAGGCGATGCGCGCCGGGAGAGCGACACGATGGACACGTTCGTCGACTCCTCCTGGTACTTCTACCGCTACTGCGATCCGCAGAATTCGCGCCAGGCGTTCGATCCCTCGAAAATCGCCTACTGGTTCCCGATCGACCAGTACATCGGCGGCGTCGAGCACGCCATTCTGCACCTGATCTATTCGCGGTTCTTCACCAAGGTGATGCGCGATTTGGGACTGGTGAAAAACGACGAGCCGGTCACGCGCCTGTTCACGCAGGGAATGGTGGTGAAGGATGGCGCCAAGATGTCCAAGAACAAGGGCAACGTGGTGGGCGCCGACGAGATGGCCGAGAAATACGGCGCGGACACGGGTCGCCTGTTCGTGCTCTTCGCCGCGCCTCCGGAGAAAGATCTGGAGTGGCAGGACGCGGGCGTTGAAGGCATGTACCGCTTCATCAGCCGCGTGTTCCGTTTCGTCACCCGCAACGCGGAAAGGGCGAAGCAGCCGGGCGAACGCACCGAAGCCGACGTAAAGGCTCTGCGGAAACTGCACCAGACGGTAAAGAAGGTCACCGAGGACTTCGATACCCGCTGGCACTTCAACACCTCCATCGCGGCAATCATGGAGCTGATGAACGTGCTGTACCCGCTGGAGCCGCAGCTTTCCGGACCCGCGCTCGCGGAAATCCTCGAGAAAGTCGTGTTGATGCTGGCGCCGTTCATCCCCTATGCGGCACAGGAGATGTGGTGTGAACTCGGGCGCGAAGGGCAGGTGTTCCACCAGTCGTGGCCGTGTTTCGATCCGGAACTCGCCCGCGAGGAAGAGGCGGAGATCCCGGTGCAGGTTAACGGCAAGCTGCGCAGCCGCATCCACGTTCCCTTCGGGACGCCAAGAGAAGAGCTCGAGCGGCGCGCGCGCGAAGACGAACGCATTCGCCAGTTCATTCAGGACAAGCAGATTGTCAAAGTAATCGTGGTGCCGGACAAGCTGGTGAACCTGGTGATCAAAGGCTGACGCCCGCCTGGCGCGCCATAGGTTCAAGTGGCGGTGCCCGCGTACTATAATTCAGTTGCGGCCGCGTGAAAAGTCTTGCGCCGGACGCAGTTTCCGAAATTTAAAGGCTTTGTCTGATTTAGGGCGGAAGATAAAGCGTATTTGTGCCGCGCACATTAGCAAGCGATAATGAAAGCAAGCGGCCGCGCCATAGCGGTACTGAAAGCGGCCGGCCGGAGAAAAGAGGCGGTGGCGTTTGAACCAATCGGGCTCTCTTGAGGTTTTGATTTCTCGGGCCCGCCGCCGGCGCCTCGTGAACCTGGCGCTGAGGCAAGCGGTTTTAGCACTTTGCGCGGCCCTGGCCGGCCTGATCCTGCTCCTTCTTCTCGGCACGGAAATCCTTGACTGGCCGTGGATCGCCGGGTTGTTCGCCGCCGGTTTGGTTGCGGGCCTGTGGGACCTCCGGCGCAGGATTCCCTCACCCTACCGCATCGCTCAATCCATCGACCGGCGCCTCGGGCTGTCCGACGCCCTCTCGACCGCCTTCTATTACAGCCATTTAGCAAGCAACAGGCGCGTCTCGGACGATATACGCGCGGCGCAGCTCGCCGAGGCCAACCGCCTCGCAAGCGAAGTGCCGCTGGAAAAGGCTGCGCCCATCGAGGCGCCGCGTTCGCTTTATGTCATGGCGGTGCTGGTGCTTGCAGCTTCCGGCCTGCTCACGCTGCGTTACGGGATCTTCCATAGCCTCGATCTGCGCCCGCCTCTGGCCTCGTTCACTCTCGACAGCTTCCATTTCATCGCTCAGGCCGCCAAGCCGGACCCGGAAGAACCGAAGACGAAGGACAAGCGCCTGAACCAGTTACTGAAGGAATACGGCCTTTCGCTGGAGCAAAACGCCGAGAACATGGCGCAGGCGGAGTCAAAGGAAACAGCCGGGTCTGAGTCCGCGGAAGGCACCGGCGAAGCCGAAAGGAGGCAGGCGGCTTCCGAACAACCCGGGCCGGGCGAAGACGCCGGCGAGGCTTCCGACGAAACCGCCCAGAGCGCCAGAGAAGGCCAGGGCGATCCGCTGATCGCGAACTCGCCCGATGCTCAGAACTCGTCGCAGCAGTCGGCGTCCAACGAGTCCGCCAGCTCTTCGATGGAAAACAACAGCCTGCTCGAAAAGTTCCGCGAGGCGATGCAGAGTCTGTTGTCGCGTCTGAAAACGCCGCCGAAGCCCGGCGGCGAACAGCAGATGGCCAGCGCTCAGAGCCGCTCGGAGACTGGCGAGTCGCGGCAGGGCCAGGGCAAGAAAGGTTCGCCATCGGCCGGCAAGCAGATGGAAGGCAGGGCGAACGGCGAACAGCAGGGTGAGCAGCAAGGAGAGGGCAACCAAACGGCTCAAGCCGGACCCGGCCAGCAAGGGAACGCGGAATCCCAGCAGGCTTCCCAGCAAGGCAACACCGGAATCGGCAAGGAAGACGGCAGCAAGGAAATCAAGGAAGCCGAGCAGCTTGCCGCAATGGGTAAGATCAGCGAGATTATCGGGCGGCGGTCGCAGAGCCTCACCGGAGAAGCCATGGCGGAAGTGGCCTCCGGGAAGCAGCAACTTCGGACAGCGTACTCCCAGCAGAACGCTCGCCACACGGAAGCCGGCGGAGCTATCAGCCGGGACGAGATTCCACTCGCCTACCAGCGTTACGTGCAGCAGTATTTCGAGGAAATTCGCAAGTCGCCCCCGCCGCAGCGCGGCAGCCCCACCCAGTAATCTGCTTTGCGCTTTGCCTGATTAGTGCCGTGGCGGGACGTAGTCGGGAGGCAGCGCGGCGCCCTCTCCGAAGAAGAATTCTTCCATTTGCTTGAGGAGGAACTCCTGCGCCTCCGGCGTGCCCAGGTTGAGCCGGTATTCGTTCATAATCATCTTCATCCGCTCGACCCAGATCTTCCACGCTTCCTTGGAAACGTTATCGTAAATCCGCTGCCCGAGCGGGTGCCCCTCGAAAGGTACCTCGTCCAGACCAGGCATTTCGCGCTGGAACTTTACGCAGAACACCATCCGCTGGCCCGGCTTGTTTTCAGAACTCATTCTTCCTCCAGGAATTTCAGGATAGCGCAGCGAGGCGATTCACGCGACGCCCTTGACAGAAGCCTTCGCGCGGCGTCTGCCGGCCAGGTATTCGGACAATTTGAGCGGGCGGGGGATTCCCTGCTCGAACCGCCGGCGGGCGGCATTGGCGTACTGGCTGAGAACGCGGCGCTTTTTCGCCGGGTCGAGCCCGCACGCCTCGATATCCAGCAGCAGCTCTACTTCCCAGGGCTGGAAGCATTGCCTGCTGCTGGCGCCGTTCTCGATATCGCGCATGAGCCGGTTGAACCGGGTCAGCATAGCCGTACTGTCCTGCACAGTGGAACTCTCCCTCCAATTGCCTTATCGGCTGGAGCGCGGGCGCGAGGTAAAAACACCGGCCCGGCGCCGCTCCTGTCCGGCGGAGCAGCGCCGGAGCCGGCGGGCATGAGACCGGACAATCCGGCGGTTTAGCTATAGATCCAGTCCTGAGACCGCTCCTTGTCCCACTCCGGAGTCGGCTCGAAGTAGCCCGGTTCGAGCAGGTGCTGCTTCACCACTTCCTCGTTCAGCGTGATTCCGAGGCCGGGGCCGTCCGGCACCTTGATGAAGCCCTTGTTGCAGATCGGCTTTTCCACGCCCTCCACCAGGTCGTTCCACCACGGGATGTCCACCGAGTGGTTCTCCATAACCAGGAAGTTCTCGGTCGCCGCCGCGCAGTGCACGCTGGCGAAAACTGCGATTGGCGAGCCGGCCATGTGCAAAGCCATGGGAATGCCGTACTCTTGCGCCATGTCTCCGATGCGCTTGGTTTCCAGAATGCCGCCGGAAGTGGACAGGTCGGGGTGGATGATATCGACCGCGTGCTCCCGGCACAGCACTTCGAAAGGTTCCTTGAGGTAGATGTCCTCGCCCGTGCAGATGGGCACATCGAGGGTGGCGGTGATGCGCTTCAGCTGCTCGGTCCGGTACCAGGGGATGCAGTCCTCCATCCACGCCAGGTTGCATTTTTCAAACGCTTTCCCCAGCTTGATGATCGAGTTCTCTCCCATCTTCCCGAAGTGGTCCGTCGAGATGGGGATTTCCCAGCCGACAATGTCGCGCACTTTCATGACGTAGTCCGCCATCATCCCTACGCCCTTGTCGGTGAGTTCGATGCCCGTGAACGTGTGCTCGCGCTGGTATTCCACCCGCCCCGGACGCGTAATGGTCCCGGGCGTGTTGCGCAGAACTTGCGTGCCGACGTCCAGCTTCAGCCAGGTGAATCCCTGTTCCGTGATGCGCCGCTTCAGCCGTTCGGCGAACTCCGATTCATTGCGCGCGCCCGGAGTGTCGCAGTAACAGCGAATGGCGTCGCGGTATTTCCCGCCGAGCATCTGCCAGATCGGCACGTTGTAGACCTTGCCCACCAGGTCCCACAGCGCCATTTCGATGGACACCACTCCGCCTGCCTGGCGGCCGTGCCCGCCGAACTGCCGCAGCTTGCGGAATATCCTTTCGATGTTGCACGGGTTCTCGCCAAGGATTCTGCTTTTCAGAAACAGCGCGTACGTCTTGCTGCCGCCGTCGCGCACTTCCCCGTACCCGGATATGCCCTGGTTCGTGTCAATCCGGATGATCGGACAGGTGAACGGCGCCCTGGCCAGCACCGCAACGCGCAAGTCCGTGATGCGCAACGCCGAGGGGCTCGAATTCCGCTGCACATTCTGAACGGCGCCCTCGAGCGTCTCATCCGCCCAGAAACCAGCGCCTAACAGGCCGGCGCCGGCACGAAGAAAAGCCCGCCGGCCAGTGAGTTTCTTGAGTGCTTGCTTCACGTCTGCTCCTTTACGTTGGTGTCTTCCAGCCGGCGAAAAACCGGCGGGTGTCAGCGCTTGCATCAAGCTGCGCCAATCCACATAAGGACGTTCGGGGCAAATACTCAGGTAACAGGGGTTTATTGCCTGAATCTCTGAAATTTCGCTGCGCGCAACTCCGGCCCGCGGAAAGCGAGTGATACGGCTCCCCAGTCCAGGCTTAACAATACTTTACAGGCCGCGGCGCAACGTACTCCTCTCTGGCGGCGTTATCTCCAACAGGAGGTCAAAGAACATATGATGAGACAGCTCGCCACACTCTGCACCGCAGCCGCGCTGTCGGCAGGGATTGTCTTTGCGCAAGGGATGGGGCGCACGCAGGGGATGGGGCGCAGAGGCGTTCCCGGGCAACCGCCCGATCCGCAGGCCATGGTCGAGATGCGAGTAAACCGCCTGGCCACCGTGCTGAACCTGACGGACGCGCAAAAAGCGCAGGCCGTATCCATCTTCACCAATGCGCGAAGCTCTTCCCAGGGCATTCACGAAAATATGCGCAACGTGAGGCAGTCGCTCCTGGATGCCATCAAGAGGAACGATGCAGGAGCCATCGAGGCGCTCGCCGCGCAGGCCGGGACGCTGCACGGCCAGCTCCTTGCGATTCAGGGCAAAGCGGATGCGGCGTTCTACGCCATGCTGAACGCTGATCAGCAGGCGAAATACGAAAAGATGCCGGGCTTCTTCGGAGCAGGAGGCATGGGCATGGGCGTGGGCCGGCCCGCAGCCGGGCCGCCGCCGGGCGGGTTTGCCAGCCCACGCGGACCGCGCCGCGGCGCCCAGTAGCGATCACCACATTCCGGGCTAACTCCATGGCAAGCACGGTTCAAATTGCGTCAGATTGGGGGTTCCGGGCCGAGCCGGCGGCCCGGAACTACGAAACGGAACTCGTCAGGCGGGCCCAGACGGGGGATGAGGCGGCGTTCAGCGAAATCGTCGAGTGCCATCAGGCGAAAGTGAGATCGCTCATCAGCCGCTTCCTGCACAGTTGGGACGAAGCCGAGGACGTGGCCCAGGAAGTATTTGCAAGAGCGTTTCTTTCGCTCCACAAGTTCAGGCGCCAGGGCACGCTCGCGTCGTGGCTCTACAGAATCGCCGTCAATCAATCGATCGAACATCTGCGCAGGAGAAAGTCCCGCCCGCTGGTGTATGAAAGCGAACTCAACCAGGAGGCCGCGCGGTCGGTTCGAAACCGCTGCCGCACGCACGAGGCCTCGCTGGACGCCGTGCTTGCCCGGCGCCAGGCGCTTGGGAAATTGCTTCATGGCCTTTCAGCCTCCGAGAGGAGGATGCTGGTTATGGCGCAGGTCCACGGCTATACCATGGAGGAGATAGCGAAGAAGACCGGCCGGAGCGTGAGCGCGGTTAAGGTGCGCTTGTATCGCATACGGAAGAAGCTGGCGGCGGCCGGCCGCACATTGCCGGAGCTGCCGTAGGATCCACCGCTCGCGGCGGCGCGAAGCCGGAGCAGCCGGCCCGTGATAAGGTTTGGATTTGCAGACCGCCCTCGCAAGCCCAGCGCCTGAGCTGATACTTGCCGGCCGCCCTCGGAAGTCCAGCGGCGGAGTCGATCTATGAACCTCAAGAGAGTCAGACAGCGAGCCGCACACTCCTGGTTGTTTCTGGGCGCGCTGTTTGTACTCGGTGGAGTGCTGGGGTTCCTGCAATACCGCTGGACAGGCGAAGTCAGTGTCGCGGAGCGCGAACGTCTCCGCGCAAGCCTGCGGTCGAGTCTGTTCCGGCTCAGCCAGGACCTCAACGCTGAGGTCGCCGCGGCATGCCGGAGCATTACGCCGATCGAGGCGCAACCGAGCGCCACCCAGACCGAATCGGAAATCGCGGCGCGCTTCGCCGAGTGGAAGAAAACCACTCGCCACGAGCGGCTCTTCAGCCGCATTGCGCTGGCTGTTCCCGGCAACGGCGGTTTTGAACTGCACGGGCTCGACCTTGAGCAAGGAACCTTCGCGCCGGCCGAGTGGCCGTCCGAGTGGGCCGGTCTCAAGCAGCGGCTCCACTGGCAAATGTCGCCGGGACGCGGTCCGTTCCGCGACTTTCCGCACCCCCAGGACCCGCTAACCATTGAGCTGCCGCTGTTTGCGATGCCCCGCCCCGGCGATTCCGGACGGTTCTTTCAGCGAGAGCCCCACTGGCTGATTTTCGAGCTGAACCTGCAGGCCCTGCGGGACTCCGTATTGCCGGACCTCATCGAGCGTCATCTGAACACGGCGGACGATCCCGACTACGACGTGGTGATCACCACGCGGACCATCCCACCGGCAGTGATCTATCAATCGGACCCGGGACGCACGGTCCAGGAGGTCACTGCCGCCGCCGACGCTTCCGTTCCCCTCCTCGATTTGCGGACGGAACAGTTTCGCCGCTGGGCGCCCGGCGTTCCGGGACCGAGGAGCGTGCAACCCTTCGCCCGACGGGGTGGTTTTGGCGGCGGCAGGGGACGGGGCATGATGGATGCCTTCGCGCGATGGGAGATGTACGTGCGCCACCGCGCCGGGTCTCTCGAAGCCGTGGTCTCGCGCGCCAGGTGGCGCAACCTCGCCGTCACCGCCGGACTGCTGATGCTGATGGGGGCCGCCGCGGTCGCGCTGGCGCGGTATACACGCCGGGAACAGCGGCTGGCCGAGTTGCAGATCGGCTTCGTCGCCGGCGTCTCCCACGAGTTGCGGACTCCGTTAACCGTAATCCATACCGCCGCTTACAACCTGCGCGGCAAAGTGGCGGCCAGCCCCGAGCAGGTGGAGCGGTATGGCGCCTTGATCCAGCAGGAGAGCGGCAGGTTGAGAGGCCTGGTCGATCAGATTCTGGATTTTGCCCGCGCCGAATCCGGCTACGTGGTAAAGGAACCGGAACCCGTGAATGTCGAGACCGTGATCGACGAAGTGCTCGATTCGGCCAAAGCGTTAATCGAGGCCCACCACTGCAGCGTCGAGAAGCAAATCGAGCCCGGACTGCCCGCCATTTCCGGCGACCGCGTGGGGCTGAGGCACGCCCTGGCAAACGTGCTGAACAATGCAGCCAAGTACGGCTCGAAGGGAGGCAACTGGATCGGAGTATTTGCGTCCAAAATAGAAAAGAGGAATCAGGTCGAAATCCGGATCGCGGACCGCGGACCGGGAATTCCGGCCGACGAGCAGGAGCAAGTCTTCGAGCCCTTTTTCCGCGGCCGGATGGCCGTCGAGAACCAGGTACACGGCACGGGCCTGGGCCTGAACCTCGCGAAAAAAATCGTGGAGGCCCACGGCGGCAGCATACAGGTGAAAAGCGAACTAACGAAAGGAACGGTGTTCACGATCCGGCTGCCCGCCGCGGCCAACGCAAGACAGCCATGAGCGCGCGCGTTCTTTTAGTCGAGGACGAGCCCGGCTTGGTTATGGCGCTGTCGGACCTGTTGACGTCCGAGGGCTACACCGTGGAGACCGCCACCGACGGGGACACCGCGGCTGCCAAGGCCGCAAGCGAACCCTTCGACATCATCGTTCTCGACGTGATGCTGCCCGGCAAGAGCGGCTTCGACGTTTGCCGCGAGCTCCGGCAGCAGGGCAAGGACGTGGCCGTGCTGATGCTGACCGCCCGCACGCAGGTGGCGGACCGCGTGGCCGGCCTCAAACTCGGAGCGGACGACTACCTGACAAAGCCGTTCGAGCCGCCGGAATTGCTTGCGCGGATCGAGGCCCTGCTGCGCCGCGTGAAGAACAATCGCACTCCGGTGTCGCGCTTCCAGTTCGGCGACGTCGAAGTCGATTTCGACAAGGGCGAAGCGACAAAAGGCGGCGTGCCGGTGAGCCTGGCCGGGAAGGAACTCGAGCTGCTGCGCTGGCTGATCAACAATCGCGGCAAAGTCGTTTCCCGCAACGAGCTGCTGGAAGGCGTCTGGGAGTACCAACCCGGAGTCTCTTCCAGGACCGTCGATGTGCACATCGCGTGGCTGCGGCAGAAGCTTGAAGACAACCCGCAAAACCCGCGGCACATCCACACGGTTCGAGGCGTCGGATACCGGTTCTCACCCTGAGGGCGCCGCGCGCCGCGCGTGAAGGAAAAACTCCCGGTTGCCTTCCGCGCCGAGTATCGGACTTTCCACAAGCGCGGTGCTGAAGCCGGCGGCGCGGACGGCCTTTTCGACTGTGGCGCAGGCCTCCGCGTGGAGCCGCGGGTCGCGAACGATGCCGCCCTTGCCGACCTGCCCGCGCCCCACCTCAAACTGCGGCTTGACTAGGATGACCATTTCGCCCGTCTCCTTCAGCAGCGGCACGATCGCGGGAAAAACCAGAGTGACGGAGATGAAACTCACGTCGCACACCGCCAGGTCGACCGCTTCGCCGATGTCCTCGAAACGCAGGTAGCGCGCGTTGATGTTTTCGCGGACCACGACGCGCGGGTCGGTGCGCAGTTTCCAATCGAGTTGCCCCGCGCCGACATCCACGGCGTAAACGCGCGCCGCCCCGCGCTGGAGGAGGCAGTCGGTGAATCCTCCGGTGGATGCGCCGACGTCCAGGCAGACCTTGCCCTCCGCGCTGATCTGGAAGTGATCAAGCGCCGCAGCCAGCTTGATGCCTCCGCGGCTGACGTACGGCAGGCGCCCGGCCAGTTCGATGCGGCTCTCGACGGAAACGGCGTGGCCCGGTTTCTCGGCTTTTTGGCCGTCCACGAAGACCTCGCCCGCCAGAATCAGTGCCTGCGCCTTGGCCCGCGATTCCACCAGGCCCCGCTCCACAAGCAACTGATCAAGCCGCCGCCGGGCGGGCGCCTTCATTTGGTGCGCTCGACTATAAGCCCGGCGATCTCCCAAAGGCGCCGGGCGCGCTCCCCGAACGGCTCGAGCGCGCGGCGGGCAGCTTCGCACTCCTCCTTGGCCATGCGGTGGGATTCCTCCAGGCCATAGACCACGGGGAAAGTGATCTTGTGCTGCTGCGCGTCCTTTCCTGCCGTCTTGCCGAGCGCTTCGGAGGACTGTTCGACGTCGAGGATGTCGTCCACGATCTGAAACGCCAGTCCGATGTGTTCGCCGTAGCAGGTGAGCGCGTCGAGTTGGGCTTCGTTCGCGCCGGCGCAGATTGCTCCCATGCGCACACTGGCCCGCAGCAGCGCGCCGGTCTTCGCGCGATGGATGCGCTCCAGCAGCTCGGCGGTGGGCTCCTGGCGCTCGCCTTCGAGGTCGGCCACCTGCCCGCCGATCATCCCGCCGACGGTGCCGGCAGCGGTGGAAAGCTCCCTGATGAGCCGGACCTTGCGGTCGCCGTCGGCGCCGGGCATTTCCGAAAGCATTTGGAAAGCCACGGTCAGAAGCGCATCACCGGCTAAGATGGCGATGGCTTCGCCGAACTGTTTGTGACAGGTGGGACGGCCGCGCCGCAGATCGTCATTGTCCAGCGCCGGCAAATCGTCGTGGATCAGCGAGTACGTATGCACGCACTCCAGAGCGCACGCCGCCACCTCCGCGCCCGGTGCCGTGTCCGACACCGCCGAGGCCGCCGCCAGGCACAAAATCGGGCGTATGCGCTTGCCCCCGGCAAACAGGCTGTAGCGCATCGCGCGGTGAATGATCTCCGGGGGCTGCTGCTCGCCGGGAATCAACCTCTCCAGAGTTCTGTCTATGAATTGTTGCTGTTCCGCAACATAGTCGAGGAGAGTCATGTCTTGTCCGAACGGAAAGGTTCGGGCTGAATTCGGCCGTTCTTCCTGATCAAAGTTTCCACACGAGTTTCCGCTTCCTCGAGCTGTCTGCGGCAAGTGTTGCTGAGCTGAACGCCCTTCTCGAAGAGCTCCAGGGAGCGCTCGAGCGGGAGCTCGCCGCCCTCGAGTTCCTTGACGACCTTCTCGAGCTCTTCGAGGCAGGCCTCGAAGGACAACTCCGGTTGCTCTGACATTTGCCTTTATATTTTAGAACAAGGTAACGCAGCGGACACCCGTCTAAACACACCTACCGGCGCGGGCGAAATGCTATGGTGTACACCGCGCCGAGCACCGTCAGCAGCGCTCCCCACCAGATGGGCGCGTGCAGCTCGGCCAGCACGGTTTCCTGCGCCGGCGGGTTCACCAGATGGTAGATTCCCGAACCCATGATCAGCACGCCGTAGATCAGCAGGAGAACCCCGACAAAAAGCCAGATCGAAATAAATTGCCTTTGCTCGGACATGATTCCCTACCAGAAAATGATCTGAAGCACTGCCCACACCACCGCCACCACAATCGCCCAGAACAGGGAGCGTTTGTACAGCGGCAGGTGCCCCTCCGAAGGCACGGGCGTCAGGCCGTAAACGAGGCCCCTCAGCTCCGATTCCGGCTTCGGCTTGGTCATGTAAGTAACCGCCACCGTCACAATCACGCAGATCAGCCAGGACCACAGGGCGCGGTACATGTTCTCCGCCATGTCTTTGGCGTCCGGAGAGAGCGCGATGTAGGCGAGCGCGGAGGGATCTAGCTTCACCCACAGCCACATCGCGATGGACGATACCGTGCCGGCCAGCAGGCCCCAGAAACCGCCCGCGGGCGTCGTCCGCTTCCACAGCATGCCGAGCAGCACCGTACCGAACAGCGGGGCGATGAAGAAACTGAACAGCGCCTGAACGTAATCCATGATGCTCAGGAACTG
This sequence comes from Acidobacteriota bacterium, assembly GCA_029776225.1. GTDB lineage: Bacteria > Acidobacteriota > Terriglobia > Bryobacterales > Bryobacteraceae > Fen-330. Next base: position 36,886 of record JAKOTR010000053.1, read on the forward strand.
CATCACCAGATACGCCGTGCCGATGCTCACCAGCACGCCCAGGATGGTGCACCAGCGGCCCATGCTGACGTAGTGGGCGTCCGTCGCGTTTTTCTTGATCAGGGCGCGGTAGATGTCATAGGTCCACACGGTGGCGAACGCGCTTACGTTGCCCGCCATCCCAGACATGAACCCGGCGATCAGCGCCGTGATCCCTAGCCCCAGCAAGCCCGGACCGCAGTAGCGCGCCAGCATCAGCGGCAGCACTTCGTTGTAACTGTGGCCGCCGGTGGCGACAGCCTCCGCCTCGCCCGTGAGATTCATCGGCAGCAGCGCCAGGCCCAGCAAGCCGGGCAGAATCACGATGAATGGCACCATCATCTTGAAGGCGGCGCCGATGATGGGAGCGAGCTTGGCCGCGTGCAGGTCCTTGGCCGCGAGCACGCGCTGGACGACAAGGAAATCCGTCGTCCAGTAGCCGAACGAAATCACCCAGCCGAGGCCGAGCACGATACCGGTCCAGTGGATCCCCATGGGATTGTCGGAAAACGAACCCAATGTGCGCCACAAGTGGGTGTAATCGCCGCTCCAGCGTTCGCCGATCTTCTGGACCATGCCGCTCCAGCCGCCCGCTTCAATCAAACCGAGAATCGGGACGAGCATCGCGCCCAGCCAAATCAGCACGAACTGGAGCACTTCATTGAAAATCGCCGAAAGCAGGCCTCCCAGGGCGACATAAACCGCCACGGTGAGCGACGCCACCCAGATCGAAAAGTGTATGTCCCAGCCCAGCACGACCTTCAGCACGAGCGCCATCGAATACATGTTGATACCCGACATCAGCACGGTCATGAGGGCAAAGGTAACGGCCGACAGGGCGCGCGTCGACTCGCCGTATCGCAGCTTCAGATATCCCGGCACAGAGTGCGTCTTCGAGATGTAGTAGAACGGCATCATTACGATGCCCAGGAAGAGCATCGCCGGGATAGCGCCGATCCAGTACCAGTGGGTCGCGAGAATGCCGTACTGGTAGGCTGCCGCCGCCCAGCCCATCAACTCCAGCGAACCGAGGTTCGCCGCCAGAAAGCTCAGCCCGGCGACCCAGGCGGTCATCTCGCGCCCGGCCAGGAAAAAGTCTTCACCCGATCGCGTGAAGCGCTTCAGGTAGAAACCGATCCCCAGCACGAAGGCGAAATAGATGGCGATGATGGCCACGTCGATTGCGCTGAGGCTCATCAATTGGCTGCGCCCGGCCTGCAAAATCAGAACGCCCATAGCAAGATCCACGTTGGACGATTATATCCGACTGTGAGCGCTTGCATAGGCAAAAAATCGGCCCCTCGCGTGACGCTTTCATGACAATCGCCCCAGGGGTCCGGCTACCATCGTTTGAATGAGATCCGTTGTCCTGTTGTTCGCATTCATCGCGGCGTACGCCCAGGAACCGCCGCCCCGCATCGAGGCGGGCGTCCATCTCAGCACCATCGACCAGGCCGCGCTGTACGAAAAACCTGTCGGTGGCGGCGGGCGCTTCACGCTCCGGCTGACTCGCTTCGTCTCCCTGGATGCGGAAGTGAACCGGTACCCCATCGGCGGAGCACAGGCCGGGTTTCCGCTAACGCAGGTGCTTGCCGGCGCGCGCGCCGGGGTGATCCTCGGTCCCATGGGTATCTTCGCCAAGGTCCGACCGGGGTTTTCGAGCTACGACGCCACTGCGGATCGCCCCGGAATCGGCACCAAGCCCAATCTCGACATCGGCGGGGTCATCGCGTTCTATTCACAGCGGCACGTCGGCGCGCGGTTCGATTTCGGCAGCACCGTGATCTTCTATGGCAACAGCCCGGTCCGGACGCCGTTGAGCCCGGAGCCGGTCACGCTGGGAACACGCGCGCTTCTTCAGGCGAGCGCCGGCGTTTTTGCGTGGTTTTAGGCGAGATACAATCTTCGGCATGCGTGTGCTGGCCTTTTCTCTTTTGCTTACGGTGTCCGCGCTTGCCGCGCCGCGCTACAACGAGTTCCTGTATGGCGTCGCTTACTATCCCGAGCACTGGCCGGAAAAGAGCTGGGAGCGCGACGCCAAGTTGATGAAGGAAGCCGGCGTCAACGTGGTGCGCATCGGTGAGTTCGCCTGGTACCTCATGGAGCCCCGCGAGGGCGTCTTCGATTTCAGCCTGTTCGACCGCGCCATCGCCGTGATGGCCAAATACGGCATCAAGACCATCCTCGGCACGCCCACCGCCGCGCCCCCGAAATGGCTGACGTCGAAGTATCCCGAGACGCTCGCGGTGTACTCGAACGGCCGCCCCGCGGACGATCAAACCCGGCGCCACTACTGCTACAACTCGCCCGTCTACCGGCGGCTCTCCAAGAGAATCGTCGAGGAGATGGCGGCGCACTTCAAGGACAATCCCCACGTCATCGGATGGCAGATCGATAACGAGTTCAACTGCCACATCAGCGAGTGCTACAGCGACAGTTGCCGCGCGGCGTTCCGCGAATGGCTGCGGGAGAAGTACCAAGATTTGCAGTCCCTCAATGAACGCTGGGGCAACGCCTTCTGGAGCCAGTGGTACACGCAGTGGGGGCAAATCGACCTTCCCTTCCCCGCCCCGGCATATCACAATCCCGCGCTCATGCTCGAATTCAAGCGCTTCATTTCCGATTCGGTGAGGTCCTATCAGCGGGACCAGGTCGAGATTATCCGGAAATACCGGCCCAACGACTTCATCACCCACAACGGCTATTTCAAGAACATCGATTACTACTTGATGAGCCGCGACCTGGACATCTTCGCGTTCGACAACTATCCCTGCTTTAACAACGAGCCGCGCTTCCCGGTGGGCTCAAAGCTTACCATGGCGCGCAGTTTCCACGACCGCTTCATGATCATGGAGCAGCAGACCGGACCGGGCGGGCAGGCCTACCTGCTCCGCACCCCGCGCCCCGGCGAAATGAGCCTGTGGGCATTTCAGGCGATTGCGCACGGCGCCGACGGAATGGTCCACTTCCGCTGGCGCACCGCACGGAAAGGCGCGGAGGAATACTGGAGCGGCGTTCTCGAACATGACGACGTTCCCCGCGCCCGCTACGAGGAATTCAAAAAGGAAGGCGCCGATATAGGCAGGATCGCCAAGGAAATTCTCGGCTCGCGCCTGGTGTCCGATATCGCGGTGCTGAAAGATTTCGACGCCGAGTGGGTTTACGACTATCAGTACTTCACTTCCGAAGTGAACGTCGGCGCCTCGTTCGATCACCTTTTCCGGGCCGCCTCCGAAGCCCGGTACAACATTGATTTCATCGGCCGGCACGCGGATTTCAACCGCTACAAGATCATCTTCGGCCCGCAGTTGATTCTCATGGACCCGGATCTCGCGCTCAAAATCCGCAAGTTCGTCGAGCAGGGCGGCACGTTCATCATGTCGGCCCACAGCGCGGCGAAGGACCGCGACAACGGAATGACGCCGCACGTCAAGCCCATTCTGGTGAACGACCTGTTTGGGGTTGAGGTGATCGACTTTCAATGTTACCAGCCGCCTTCGCGCGGGAAGAACGCAATCCGGTTCGAAGACGGCGCGCTCGTGCCTGTGAACGTTTTCGCTGACGTCCTGAAGACGACGAAAGCCACGCCGGTAGCCGTCTGGGATCAGGACTACATGAAAGGCACGCCGGCGGTGACCGAGAACCGCGCCGGCAAGGGCCGCGCCGTCTACTACGCGTCATTCTTCAACCTGGAAGCGGCGCGCGAGTTGATTCGCCGCTATGCCGCGCAATACGGCCTCAAGCCTCTCATGGATGGAGTGCCCGCGGCGGTGGAGGTGACGCGGCGAAGCAAGGGCCGCAACCATTACTACTTCGTGCTCAACCACGAGAACGAAACCGTTACCATCAAGCCCGGCGCCGGATACTTCGATCTGCTGGCAAACACCCCGGCGCCCGCGGTTCTCACGCTGAAACCGTTCGAGTACAAAGTTCTCCGGAGGACGCAATGAGGATGCTCGCTTTGCTGGCGAACCTGGCGCTGCTTGGGAGCGCGGCGCACGCTCAGATCGATCTGCTGGCGCGGCTTGAGCCCGCCAGCCTCGACCGCTTCCAGCGCAAGGAAGCCTCGGTCTTCTTCGACAAAAGCCTCACCATCACGTTCCAGTACACGGCGGGCGAGACCGAGGTGCGCATTCCCGTGGCGCAGGTGGGCTGGCCCACGGACTGGTCGCAGTACAAGGCCATCGATTACACATTCTTCGCGAGCAGCCTGGAACCCGTCGCCATAGGCTTTTCAGCCCGCGGCCAGACGAAGCTGTTCATCACCGAGCCGCTGCCCGGCATCCGCATCCGCGGCGTAATCCCCTTCGACGCCTTCACCCAAACCCGCGAGATGACGCCGCTCCGGCCGCTCGGCTTCAAGGTCTGGCCGCAGCGCCTCTTCTCATTCGATAGGGTCGAAGAGGTGGTCTTCCGCATGCGGTATCCCAACCAGCCGTCGCAGTTCACGCTCTACAACTTCACGCTCGTGAAAGACGTGCCCAAGGACGACATCATCGACAGGAAACCGCTGATCGACCGCTACGGCCAGTGGATCGCCGAGAACTGGCCGGACAAGGCGCACAACGACGCCGATTTGCGGCGGCTCTGGGAAGCGGACCGGCTCGAAGGCGCACGGTTCCCCTTCTGTCCGCTCGGCGGCGATGAGAGCCGCACGCTGCGCGCCACTGGCTTTTTCCGCACGGAGAAAATCGACGGCCGCTGGGTGTTGATCGACCCGCACGGCCACCCGTTTTACTCGGCCGGAATGGACCTGGTTGGATGGGATCAGGGCAGCTTCGCCACCGACGTCACCGGCCGCCGGTTTCTGTTTGAGGAGCTGCCGCCGCCCGGCCCGGCCTGGCTCACTCCCGGCCGCCACGTTTCCTTTTACGTCGCCAACATCATGAAACGGTTCGGCGAAGGCTGGCAGGAAAAGTGGGAGCGCCACATCATCGCGCGGCTGAAGGACTGGGGCTTCAACACCATCGCTAACTGGTCGGACCAAGACCTCGCCACGCGCAGCGGCATGCCGTACGTTCTCCCGCTGTACGGCTGGACAACGCGCAAGACATTCCCGTTCCCCTACGATTTCCCCGATGTGTTTTCCAAGGAGTTCGAGGCCAACGTGGACGCCGCCGCGAAGCGCCAGTGCGAGCCGCTGAAGAACGACCCCAACCTCATCGGCTGGTTCATCGGCAACGAGCCGCACTGGGCGCGCAGCTTCGGAGCGCTGAAATCCTGGCCGGACATGCTGCTGGACGATCCCGAACCGTCGGCCACCAAGGATAAGCTCAAAGCTCTTCTGGCAGAGAATCCCTCCGAAGCCGAGCGCATCAAGAGCGAGTTTCTCTACACGTGCGCGCGGCAGTACTTCGAGACCATTACGCGCGCCATACGGAAGCACGACCCCAACCACCTGGTGCTCGGAATCCGTTTCGCCGAGCGCCCCAACCGCCGCTGGGCGGAGATGAGCGCGCTGTTTGACGTCTTCAGCATCAACATCTACTCGACGTCATTCGCGCCCGATCCCGAGATGGTCCGCGAGTACGCCGAAGTATCCGGCCGGCCGGTGATGATCGGCGAGTTTACCGCCGCCGCGCCGGGGCGCGGGCTGCAAGGCCTGTTCTATTTCGGACATAAAGTCCGCGACCAGGCCGAACGCGCCAAGGCTTACCGCTACTACGTCGAAAAGGCCGCCGCCGATCCCAACATCATCGGCACGCACTGGTTTCAGATGGTGGACGATTTGCCGACCGGCCGGCCGAGCGACCAGGAGCGGCTCAACTACGGGTTCATCAACGTGCTGGACCTGCCGTACCCGGATCTCGTGCGCGCCGCCCGCCAGACGCACCGGCGGCTGTACGATTTGAAATTCGGCCGGACGCAGCCCTTTTCCGAAAAACCGCGGTGGAATTGAGCGCGGATCAGTGCCGCCGTTCGAGACGGGCGAGTTCCCGCCGGATGAGCGGATTGTCCGGATACTCGCACGCGAACTCGCGCAGCATCCGCTCGCTTTCCTCCGGGCGCTTCTCGCGCAGATAGATGATGGACAGCAGAATCTTCGCGAAGGGCCTCAGGTAAGTCCCGGATTGGGCCACTAGTTTCAGGTTCTCGACCGCTTGCTTCTTGCTCCCCTTCACGCGGTCGAAGCGCGCAAACCAGCGCATGAAGAAGGGCATCGAACCGACCAGGTACTCGCTCACGCCGGCGGTCAGGTAGGCATCGTAATAGTGCGGGTTTTGATCGAGCAGGCGCACGGCAAATTTTTGTGACTGCCGGGCATAGGCGAGGCTCCCGAGTTGCCGCTTCTCAACCAGCGCCGCGTAGTCGGTTTCGATGCCCGACACCGCGGACATCGTGAACAGCGCGTCCTCGTCCCGCGGATTGGCCTCCAGCCGGACCTCGGCGTGCCGCCTCGCCTGCGCGAGCGCTTCCTGCATCGCCCGCTTCACCTCTTCGTCGGGGCGGCCTTTCTTCTTGGCCGTGATCCGCTCGTCGTCAACGAAGAATTCCGCCTCCAGAATACCCAGCCGGTGCAGCTCCGAAAACAGGTACGCGGAGGCACGGACCATGTAGCCCAGCGGGTCATCGGGTTTTTCCGTGAGATGCCGGTCAAGAATCCGGTGAGTGCCCGCGAAATCGAAGCTGTAGAGCCTCTCAAGGGCCTGATGGATCGCGGGGGTTCCGTTGGCGTTCTGTCCCGGCAGTCCGGCCGCGGCTAACAAGAGCAGGGCGGCTGCCGCCCAAAATCTGTGCATTCCCCATAATAGCTGGCGAGATTAGTCAGTGCGAGTAGGTTTTGGTCCGAATCACTCAAGCAGTTCTCGGGAAGCGAGTGCCTACGCGCGCCAGTCCCCGCAGCACGCGCGCGGGCAGCGTCACAACCGCCCACACAAGCTGGAGCACTCCCCCGACCGCGATCCCGAGTAGCCGGAACGGCAGCAGCAACAGCCACACCACCGGGTAGAGCACCAGCGCCAGCAGCGCAAGCGGCCAGCACAGAACCAGCAGAATCAGCCACAGAATGAACGTCAGCACGGCTCGGTCCTCAAAAGACCATACGCAACCGCCGCGGAACAGGTTCAATGTGCGCGCGCGTACTCGCAAAGAGCGCGCAGGTTTTCAAGCGGAGTGTTTCTCACAACCTCGCAGCCGGCATTCACGATGTAGCGCGGGCCGGCCTGCCGGTGGCACTCCTCGATAGCCGCCGCGACGCTCTCCGGAGTACCCTTGCACAACACGCTCACCGGATCGATGTTTCCGGAAAGCACCTGCTGGGGGCCCATCTTCTCGCGCGCCTCGCCCACCGGCGCCATCCAGTCCAGGTCCACCATGTCAGCGCCGACGCGTCCCATTCCGGCAAACAGCTTCCGCGTTCTCCCGCAGATGTGCAGGCGCACGCGCGCCCCCATCGCCCGTATGCCGTCCACGAGTTTCTTTTCGTAAGGCCAGACGAACTCTTCGTAGATGGCCGGCCCTACCAGCGAAGCGGCCGCGTCGCCTACGCCGATCACATCCGCGCCCGCTTCCACCTGCGCACGGGCGAACGCCAGTTCCATCTCCACCGCGAAGGCGAACAGGTCGCGGATAAAGGCCGGGTCGTCCACGAAGTCCGTCATGAGCGTGTTGATGCCGCGCAGGTCGGCCCCCATCGCGCACGGGCCTTCCACCCAGCCCTCGACCATCAGTTGCCCGGCCGTCCTCTGCTTCAGCAGGGCGACGGCGCAGACCCGGTCGTGCATGCGGCCGCCGCCAAGCGGGTCCGGCGGCTTCAGCCGCGCCAGCGCCGCCTTTTCGCGCAGCACCACGCCGCTCTCGACGATGGCGGGCGGCTGATCCTCGAACCAGGCGATCTCTCCCCCGAGGTCCGCCACCTCGCGCGCCGGGTCGGAGATGGCCGAAACGTGGTCGAAACCGAACTCCTCCGCGGTGCGGATCTGCGCTTCCACCAGCACGCGATGGTTCACGGCATAGTCGCGGTATTTCACGCCGCAGCGGTCCGCCGCGAACATCATGGTGATCGGCATGAGCGGCAGGTGATCGACCGGCGCTCCATCAAACATCGCAAGAACTCGTTCCCGTCCGTTCATTGAGCCTTCTCCGCTCCGACAATGCTGCCGTCGTAGCGCGCCACTACGCGCCAGCCCGGTTGCAAGACGAGGAAATCGTCCGAATCCCACTCGGCATCCACAAGGCGCCGGATCAGCGTCATGTCCCCCTGGATTTTTTCGAATTTCCAGTTGCGGCGCGCAGCCTCCTTGCGGGTTTCGCGCTCGAAGCGGTCGTCCGGCTCGACGCCCATCTCGATGAACGTGAATTGCCCGTAGTTCCGCGTTAGGTTCCCCAGCTTCTCCCAGAGATAACGCGCGTTGTCTTCGCCGTACTTCGCCACCAGGTCTTCGAAGACATACCCGATGCCGGTCTTGTCGCGCAGCGCGGGGGAATTCAACTGTTCGAGCCCCTGCCCGCGCTCGATCCAGCCGGTAGTCTTGAAGTAAACGCCGGGATGGCTGTTGAAATAGTCGAGGTAGCGCTCCTTGCTGCCGAGGAACAGCGTGATGCAGTCGTGTGCGCGCGGCAAGGCAACCGGAAGACCGCGCGCGGTGAGTCCCACGAGCCCGGTGCCGCACAAAGCATAGCCCAGCGCCACGGCATCGTATTGCGATTCGTCCACCGCGTCGAGCGCCGCCTGCAGCCGCTCGCACATGCCGGCTGTGGCCATGTCGTGCAGCCCCTTGGGCAGAAACTCCACGTCCACTTTGTTGGGCGACCGCGACACCGCCGCGCAGATCTCACGATAAAGAATTTCGCACGCGATCAGCTTCAGCCGCACACCACTTCGATTCGACAATTTAGACCATTGTAGTGGAGCGGAGCGCGGCCCCGTGCGGCTGTCGCGGAGAGAAACGCGGCCGGGCGTTTGCCCGTGCGGCACTATGCGACGGTGGCGAGCCTGACGATGATGAAAATGTTCCAGGCGCCCAGGGCGGCGTACCAGTAATTGATCCAGCGGATCACGTGGCGCCGTTGGAGAAACAGACAGGCGCCCGCCAGCGCGAAAGCGACGAGTTTGGATCCCCCGACGCTCAGCACCGGTCCTAATCCCGACGCCAGCAGGAACCGGACCAGCGGGCTGGCCTCGCTGGCGCCCAAACTCAGCCCGACGAGCGTCGTCGCGAAGTCCACAAGCTGCAACAAGGCAAAAGTCAGCAGGAGCACGTTTCACTCATCGGCTGCGCGCCGGGAAAGCTGTAGAGCCGGGAATAAAACCGGAATGCGGCGTCCCGTCCGGGCCGCCGCACCCGGAAAACGGCAGCTACCGGCGGACCAGGCGCTTGATCGGCGAGTGCCCGGTTGCCCCGGTGAGCAGAGAGGTCGCTGCCACGGCTGACAGAATGCCCTTCCACTTGTACCTGAGCGGCAGGAAAATCGCTGCGGCGGCAGCCGCCGCCCCGATCCCCATGTTGATCTTTTGTTCTTTGTTCCCAGTGTTGACTCTCATTGGCTCCTCTTTCGGAATCCGGCCGGCAGTCCCCCTGTGTCACGAAGTGCGGCCCGGCTTCTCGTCTATGCCCCTCGGACTCAGGACCGCCCCCTGCGGCGCTGCCCGACCCTCGGACATCCCCTCGGGCGCGACGGTCCCCCTGACCGCGGAGTCCCGCGGCCATAGGCTTGCGATAGCCCTATATTTGTATTAGATCCTGAACAGCCGGTGGATGCAAATGGATCTCCTAGTACGTCTACCCCTAGATGGGGGTAGCCTCTAACCCCTAAAGAGGTATGTACAACCCTTTAATGCGGGCTAGAAAGGGATTTCTGGTTCTAGTACTGTCAAAAGGTGAGTACTATGCACACCGGAATTGCTCCCGTAGTTCTATTAGTTCTATCCGAGCGCTATTCCCGTCCCTCCTCCGGCTTGTGCTGATTAGCGCATAGCGGCCCGGCAGGCCGCATGCGATTCCAAGGAGTACCAATCACCCAATGCTTTTGAAACGGTTGATGACAGTTTTGTTTGGTCTGGCGGTTCTTGCCGCCGTTGCCGTGGCGGCAGCCCCGGGCACCGAGCCCGCGCCCGTCACGTACAACGCCGTGACGGACATGCAGCCCCGGCCCAAGCCGCCGGTCCCCACGATGGGCCTTTCCGGTACGGTGATTCACGACCCGACTTTCGGAACCCGCATTCTGAGGGTCACCGACTGGCAGACGCAGCCGAACTACCCCGACGCCTCGTTCCGCACGCCTTCGGGCTCGTTCGTGAACAACTGGAACGCCGACAGCACGATGTTCTGGGTGCATGGCCGCGGCGGAATTCTCCTGTTCCGGCTCGATCCGGAGCGCATGGCCGTTTCCCGGGTCGGCGACACGAATAATCCGAACGGCGGCCTGATTCTTCCCGAGCCCGGTCCGTTCAGCTATCGCAGGCCGAACATCATCTACCAGCGTTCCGGCGTGAAGGTTCAGGAGTACGACATCAACACAAATCAGGCGACCACGGTCTTCGATGCGGCCGCGGTCGTCCCGGGAGCGCAGGGGTCGTATACACCCTCGGTCAGCGACGACGACAGCCGCATTTGCATGGCTTTCGGAGACAAGCAGGACACGCACCCCTATGTGGCCGTACTCGACCGCAACACCGGCCGGTACCATTTGCTGGACACCATGAGATCGCGGGTCGATGGCCGTCCCACGCGGATTCAACTCGGCTTCGGCATCCACAGCGCTTATATCGACCGTTCCGGCCGGTACGTAGTGATCGGCAAGGGAGTGGGGCGCAAGCCGAACACCTCGGAGTGGGCTGTCTGGGACGTGGACACGGGCGAAGTGGCGGAGATTACGAACCGCTGGAGCGGGCACGATGCCTCCGGCTTCGGCGTCCGGGTAAACGAGTCGGGCTACGTAGGCGGCAATCCTCAGTTCTACGAAGAGGTGCAGTATGCGATCCGGCCGCTCGATCCGGCGCACGTCTCGGAGATCAGGTTTCTGATCGACCCGGCGAATCTTCCGACGCCTCATCTGCCGATCACGGGCGGCCACTTCTCGTGGAACAACGCGCGCCCGGACGTGCTGGTGCCGATCGTAGGGTCGCACTACCGCGAGAGGAAACACGCAGACAAGCCGTGGCGCGCCCTGGACGATGAGATCATCGCCGTGGCGACCGACGGCTCGGGCACGGTCTGGCGTTTTGCCCACCACCGCAGCATCACCGACGGCAACTTCTGGGATACCCCGCGCGGAAACGTGTCCCAGAACGGCCGCTGGTACCTGTTCACCTCCAACTGGGAGCGCAAGCTGGGCTGGGACCCCTACGAAAAGCATGGCCGCCAGGACATCTTCCTGGTGGAGCTTCCCGCTCCGGTAAACCGCTAAACGCGGATCACTTTCCCGCGGCGGGCGGCCGCTCCGCCCGCCGCCCGCTTTCCGCCCGTCCCGCCGCGCCGGTTCCCACGGTCTATGATGAATTTAGGGGGGGCGTCCATGCCGATTGCCAGGACTGAACTGGAAGACTTGCTCCAGAGGGAATTCCGGCCGGACGGGCGCGTCCTGAGCGTTTATCTGAATGTAGACCAGTCCCAGGCGGCCAACCTGAATCGCGGGTTCACGGCGGCGCTAAAGGCGCGGCTCCGGTCGATTGAGCAGCAACTCGATGGCGAGAAACTGCGCCGGGAGTTTGCCGAGGACTCGCAGCGAGTGATGCAGGCGGTGGCGTCTTACCAGCCCCAGGGGCGAGCGCTGGCGCTCTTTTGCGACGCTTCCGACGGCTTTTTCTGGCAGCGCGACCTCAAGGTCGGAGTGGAGACCGAGGTGCGCTGGGATGAGCGGCCCTACTTGCGGCCGCTGATCGAAGCTATGGACGAACACGAGCGCTACGGCGTTGTGCTGGTCAGCCGGGAGCAGGCCCGCCTGTTCACAATCATGCTCAGGGAAATCGAGGAACGGCGCGAGATCTCCTCGGAAAACAAGATCAAACACATCAAGTCGCCGGGCAACGAGAGCGCGCGTTCGCAGGCGAACATCCAGCGCAAGGACGAGGAGCACGCGCAGCACCATATGAAGGAAGTCGTCGCGGAGCTGGAGGAGATTGCCGCCCGCCGTCCGTTCGACCGCCTCGTGCTGGCGGGCCCCCACGAGGTGACCCGCGAGTTCCAGGCGCTGCTTCCGAAGCGCTTGCAGCAACTCGTCGTCGCTTCCCTTCCTTTGCCGATGGAGGCGACCGAACACGAGATTCTGGCGGAAATGCAGCGGGTGGAGGGAGACATCGAGCGCGCCGCGGAATCCGCCATGGTGGAGCGGATGATCACTCAGGCCGCGAAAGGTGCGCAGGCCGTGGTGGGGGCCGGGCCGGTCCTGGAGGCGCTGCGGATGGGGAGAATCATGCGGCTGCTGTATGCGCACGGCCGCACGATTGCCGGCCGGCAATGCACGAATTGCGGGACGCTGTTCGAGGGCGGCGGCGTAACCCCATGCCAGTACTGCGGCGGGAACACGCGTGAAATTCCGGACGTGATCTCCAGGGCGGCGGAGCGCGTCGTGTATTCCGGTGGCCTGGTAGAGAATGTGCGCGGTCCCGCTGCCGCCAGGCTCGAGGCGGCCGGAGGGATAGGCGCGTTCCTGCGCTTCTGACTTCCGCGGGGGCAGGCCGGGCGATACAATCAGGAATGACGAGATGGATCGGCCAAAACAACTGCCGGCATTCTTTTTCCCGTCGCTCCAGTCCGAGGAGCGAACGTACTGGCGCCCGTCAGTGGACGTTTACCGGACCCCCAACGGCTGGCTGCTGAAGTTCGACCTGGCCGGTGTCCGCCCGGAAGACGTTCATGTCGAAGTTCAGGGATGCCTGATCAGGGTCAGCGGCGTCCGCCGCGATCTTTTGGCCGAGGAAGCGGGATCGTATTACTCGATGGAGATCTCATACAACCGCTTTGAACGAACAATCTCGCTGCCGTGCGAGTTCGCGAATCCGCACGTCTCGCTGGAAGGCCGTGATGGCATCCTGATCGTGCGTGTTTCGGAGGGCTGATGAGTAATTCGGAAGACGTTCAGGTACTGCCGCTCTTGCCGCTGAAAAACAGCGTGCTTTTTCCGAATTTGTTGATGCCGCTCTCTGTGGGCCGGCCTTCCTCCCGCGCAGCGGTGGAGGCGGTTCTCGCGACCGAAGGCAAGGAGATGGTGATCGTCGCGCAACGCGATTCCTCGAAGGAAGAGCCGCAGTTCGAGGACCTCTACAACATCGGAACCAGGGCGATCATCAAGAAGATGGCGCGGCAGAGCGAGAACCACATGGAGCTGATCGTGCTCGGTGTGGAGCGCGTCGTGATCCTCCGCCTGGAGCAAAGTCAGCCGTACCTGACGGCGCGCGTGCGGCCGTATCCGCTTCCGGACGAAAAGACGCCGGAGGTGCAGGCGCTGCACCGGGCGGTTATCGAGCTCGCCGGACGCGCCATCCAGCTCGCCCAGCCTAGCCTTCCGGTCGAAGTGAGCCAGTTCCTCTCTTCCACCGACGACCCGGTTCGTCTGGCCTACCTTCTCGGCTCGATGATGAGCCTCGAACTCAGCAAGGAGCAGGCCCTGCTCGAGGCCGCCACCCCGGGCGAGGCGCTCCGCATGATGCACAAGTTCCTCACAAACGAGATCCAGGTTCTCGAGCTGCGCAACAAGATCGCCAGCGAAGCGCAGAGCGAGATGACCAAACAGCAGCGCGAGTATTTCCTTCGCCAGCAGTTGCGCGCCATCCAGCAGGAACTGGGGGAGAAGGATCCGCAGCAGGCCGAAGTCGAAATGCTGCGCGAGCGGCTGGAGAAGCTCCAGTTGCCCGAAGAGGTGGCAAAGGAAGCGCAGCGTGAACTGTCGCGCCTGGAGCGGCTCCCGCCGGGTGCGCCGGATTACCAGGTGATCCGGACCTACCTCGACTACGTCGTTGAGCTGCCCTGGAACACCACGACCGAGGACAACCTCGATCTGGCGCGGGCGCGGCAGGTGCTCGACGAAGACCACTTCGATCTGAAGGAGGTCAAAGAGCGCATTCTGGAGCACCTGGGAGTGCTGAAGCTCAACCCCGAGGCCAAGGCGCCGATCTTGTGCTTCTTCGGCCCGCCGGGAGTGGGCAAGACGTCGCTCGGGCAATCCATCGCCCGCGCTCTGGGCCGCAAGTTCGAGCGCATGAGTCTCGGCGGCCTGCACGATGAAGCGGAACTGCGCGGCCACCGCCGCACGTACATCGGCGCGATGCCCGGACGCATTATCCAGGCCATCCGGCGCGGAGGTTCGAAGAACCCGGTGCTGATGCTGGACGAGGTGGACAAGCTCGGGCGCGACTTCCGCGGCGATCCCGCCGCCGCGCTGCTCGAAATCCTCGATCCCGAACAAAACAAGAGTTTCCGCGATAATTACCTCGACCTGCCCTTCGACCTGTCGCAGGTCTTCTTCATCACTACGGCGAACACCCTGGACACCATTCCGCGGCCGCTGCTGGACCGCATGGAAGTGCTCCGGCTGCCCGGCTACAGCGAGGAGGAAAAGATCCAGATCGCCAACCGCTACCTGATTCCCCGCCAGCTCAAGGAGGCCGGCCTGACGCCCGAGCAGTGCTCGTTCAGCGACGACACGCTGCGGACAATCATCTCGCGCTACACGCGCGAGGCCGGGCTCCGGCAACTCGAACGCAACATCGGCCGGGTTGCGCGCAAAGTGGCGCTGCGCTACGCCGAGGGGAAAACCGAGCCCGTCGCGGTGCGCCCGGACGATTTGCCGGAGATGCTCGGCCCTTACGTGTTCTCCAAGGAAGAGCTGCGTAAGGAGCTGCCGCCCGGGGTGGCGACCGGGTTGGCCTGGACGGAAACCGGCGGCGATGTGCTCTATGTCGAAGCGACACTGCTCCCCGGCGGTAAGGGGCTCACCATCACTGGCCAGCTCGGCGAGGTGATGCAGGAATCCGCCCGGGCGGCTCAGAGCTACATCTGGTCCCACGCCGAGGAATTCGGGATCGATGCCGCGGTCTTCAAGGATTCCGGTCTGCACATCCACGTGCCCGCCGGAGCCATCCCGAAGGACGGCCCATCGGCCGGCATCACGATGGCGACCGCCATGGCGTCGCTCTACATGCAGGCTCCCGCCCGGCCGGATACGGCCATGACGGGCGAGATCACCCTGACCGGGCTGGTGCTTCCGGTCGGGGGCATCAAGGAGAAGGTGCTGGCGGCGCGCCGGGCCGGCGTGACCCGTATCATTTTGCCGCGCGCCAACGAGAAGGATCTTCCCGATCTGCCCGACGAAGTGCGCCGGGATATCGAGTTCATCTTCGCCGAGCGCATTGAAGACGTCCTTGCCGCCGCCGTCCCGGCTCTGGCCGAGAAGGCTCAGGCGTTGAAGACGGGATGAAGCCGCGGCCTGTGCGCCCGGCTTACCCTCAGTCCGCTTCAAGCGGAAGGGGCGTCACCTTCCCGCTGGCGTTCAGCCTTTCCTGAAGGAGCGCCCCCACGCGAATGCGCTGCTCGATTCGCTCCGCCGGGATACCCAACCCGGCGGCGAGTTCCTCGACGGTTTCACCGTCCAGATAGCGACGGTAAACCATCAGAGCGAATGGTTGTGTTTTCATCGGGAATTCTCAACCACGGCTACTACCTGCCGAGGCGCTTCTTGCGGTACTCCTGATATTCCTTTTTGAGTTCGGGGTCGGTAGGACTGCCGTAGATTTCGCTCGATTTGTATTTCCCCGTGCCGAGCTTCATTTTGGTCCACTCGTCGTGGACGCGCGTCTCTTCCGCCCTGTCAAGAATCTCCTGGGCGAACTGAGGCGGTATGAAGTAGATGCCCTCCCGGTCGCCGAACACGATGTCCCCGGGCATGACCGTCGCCCGCCCGATGCGTATGGGCGTGTTGTACGCCGTAAGCATAAGGTCGCGGATGGCGTTCGGATGGGCTCCGCGGAAGTAGCCGGACACGTCGAGCTGAACGATGCCTTCCAGGTCGCGGATCGCGCCGTCGATTACGAAGCCTCCCAGCCCGCTGGGGGTCTTCGTCGCGGTCATGATGTAAAAGGCCAGATTGTCGCCGATGATTCCGCCGGCGTCCATGTTGCCAAACGCGTCCACTACCAGCACATCTCCAGGCTGTAGCGTGTCGATCACCCGCTGATTCTGCGCGCGCCCTTGCATGCCGCGGGCCTTAGCTTCGGCTTCGGCCGTTTGCATCACGTCGGGACGCGCCGGCATGAACTGCGCTGTCACCGCGCGGCCGATCAGCTTTTTGCCGGGGTGGAGAATCTTCCATCCGTCTTCGTACTGCAACCGGAAACCATGGCGGGGCAAGACCGACCAGATGTCCTCGGCCGAAAGCTCCTTGAACTTTTCGAGAATGGAGTCGGGCACTTTCGGACGGCCGTCCTCAAACCTGTCGAACGGGTTCTTGGCCGTGTACTTGATCATCTCTTCCTTGGAGAAGACGAACACCTGGCCGTAAGCGGAGGTAATGAAAAGCGCGGCAAGACACACTGCAAACGGTTTCATGGAAGGGAATGTACCACAAAAGAGGAAGGCCGGGGCGAAACCCGCGTTTCGCCCCTTCCGGAATCAAAATCTTTTAGTTGTCGGAAAGCGCAGCCACGCCGGGCAGTTCGATGCCGGACAGGTACTCGAGCGAAGCGCCTCCTCCGGTGGAGATGTGGGAGATCTTGTCCGCCACTCCGGCAGCCTTCACCGCCTTTTCCGAGTCGCCGCCTCCCACCACGGACAGCGCGCCCGAATCGGCCACCGCCTTGGCGATCGCCACGGTCCCGCGGTCGAACGGAGGCTTTTCGAAAACGCCCATGGGGCCGTTCCAGATGATGCTCTTCGCCGTCGCGATCGCAGCGGCATATATCTCCCTCGTTTTCGGCCCGATATCCACGCCGATCATTGTCTCCGGGATCGTTTCCACTTCTTCGTAGGGGGCGCCTTCCTTGAGTTCCGCCGTCACCACGTGATCGACCGGAAGCTTCAGCTTGGAAGACTTCTCCAGCAGCGATTTCGCCAGGTCGATCTTATCCTCTTCGACCAGCGACTTGCCCGTAGGCCGCCCTTGCGCACGCAGGAACGTATACGCCATGGCGCCGCCGATCATGAGCTGATCGACGAACTTCAGCAGGTTCTCGATTACCTCGATCTTGTCGGACACCTTGGCGCCTCCGAGGATGCCGATGCAGGGCCGCGGCGGATTGTTCGTCACGCGGCCGAGGTAGTCGAGTTCCTTTTCCATCAGCAGCCCGGCGGCCGATTTCGCCACGTGCTTTGTAATCCCGACCGTGGAAGCGTGCGCGCGGTGCGCGGTCCCGAACGCGTCGTTGACGTAGTAATCGCAGCCGGCGGCCAGAGCGCGCGCGAACTCCGCATCGTTCTTCTCCTCTTCCGGATGGAAGCGCAGGTTTTCGAGCAGAACCACGGGATGGTTGCCGGCCTTGAGCTGGTCCACTTCGGGCCCGATGCAGTCGGGGGCCATCACGACCGGTTGGCCGAGAAGCTCCTGAAGGCGCGCCGCGACCGGCTTCAGGCTCATCTCGGGATTCGGCTTTCCTTTGGGCCGGCCGAGATGGCTGGCCAGCACGAGTTGCGCGCCCTGCTCTAACGCATACTTGATCGTGGGTAGTGAGGCGCGAATCCGCTTGTCGCTGGTGATCTCCTTCCCGCCCGGAGCGAGCGGAACATTGAAATCGACTCTCATGAAGATCCGCTTTCCGCGGAGATCCAGATTGCGAATGGAAAGTTTTGGCATAACCTTAAATTGTAGGAGAAAACCCCCTCCCAACGCCGGGAAAAAGGACCGGCGCCTTACGTCTTGAATTCCGGCAAGTTGGATAGCGGCGCCGAAAGTCCGGCGGCCCGGTAGGCCTCGATCAGCGCCCCGGCGGCCGGCCCGTAAGCCGGAGACGCGACCTCCATTTCGAGCAGGCCGCGGTAGGCGTCGAGCAGAATCGCGCTGCGGAACACCCCGCCGATGTAGGCCGCCCGCACGCGTTCCCCTGGCCGGAACAGCCGCGTGTGTACGGCCATCGTGATCGCCGCCAGCTCTTTCGCGGCGTTCCTCAAGATATCGGCTGCGGCAGCATCGCCTTTGGCCGCCTCCGCGTCCACCAGCCTGGCGTAGGAGGCGATGCGCGGCCGGGGGAACTCCGTGGTGTAGAAGCGGTGGAGAAGATCGTTGGCCGAGGACGCGCCCGTGGCGGCCAGCAGCGCGGAATGAAGCGTGGTGGCGGGCCCCCAGCCTTCCTCGAACCGCAGCGCGGCCCGCAGCGCCTGGCGGACGATATCGAAAGCCCCGCCCTCGTCGCCAAACACATAGCCCCAGCCGCCCGCCCGCGCCGTGCGCCCGGAAGCGTCGCGGCCGTAGGCGATCGATCCCGTGCCGGCAATCGTGATGATGCCCGGCTCACCGGCCGTCGCGCCGGAGAGCGCAATCAGCGCGTCGGTGGTCACAATCAGCCGCTCGGTTCTCAGCAGCTCGCGGAGGAGTTCGCGTTTATCCTCCGGGCCGCCGCTGAATCCCAGGCAGGCGGCTTCGAACCGGACCGATGCCGGATCGAGCGACGCCCGGCGGCACGCCTCGCCGACGCTCTCTTTAATGGCGCGCGTGAACTTCTCCCGTCCCCCGGCCGCGCCTACGTGGTTGCAGGGCCCTCCTACGCCCGCTCCGAGCACGCGCCCCGTCTCCTCGCCAATCAGAGCGGTGGTGGAAGTTTGCCCGCCGTCCACTCCCAGGAACAGCCGCATGTCAGTCGATCCGGTACAGCCACTCGCTGCCCGCGGAGCCGACCAGCGTGAGGCCCCACTGATCCGCGCGCTCGCGTATGTCTTTGGCCAGTTCCTTCTGGTCCTTGTCGTCTTGGATCAGGATGTATTCGATGCCGTTCCACTTCAGTTCCGCCGTGGCGATGCGGCGCGCGTTGGCCGGGGGAGGCACGCCAAGCATCTCGGGCGGGCCGGCCAGTCTCTCCCACGGCGCTCCCGCCTGCACCTGCCCCTCCAGAACAAGCTGCACGTTATGGTGATCGGGTGAGGCGTCGATCACAACGCGGTCCACTGTTTCCGGCCTGCCGAAATCCACTTGCACCCACATGCCGGGAAACAGCGGCTCCCAACTCCGCCAGCGGCTCAGCGGATTCCCGTCGAAGGCCGCCTGCACCTCCCAGGTGTTCGGGCGGGCGCTCAGACGCCACTGGTTTTCGCGCGGCAGCTCGGTGTCTCCGCGAAAGACGCGAAATTCATTTACGCTCCAGCTCTCCGAAAATCCGCCCGCGGTCTGGACTACGCGCAGCCGGCGCAATACCCGCGCGCCAAAACGGAAGACGAGACGGCGCGTGGGCAGCCAGTCGCCGATCAGCGGCGCGCTCAGCAGGTCCACCATGTTCTGATTGAATGCCCCCTGATAGCCGACCAGAATATCGCGCGAGCAGTACGCCTGCGGGGGCCCGTCATAGCACAGCACCTTGGAATCCGGCGGCACCACCCTCTCGATCAGGCGGCCCATTTCGTAGCTTGTTCCGAGCCGCTGCCTCAGGTATTCCTCCTCGTTCTGCAGGCGGAGCGCAGCGCGCACGGGTATCTGGTAAATCCGCATCGCCCACTCGTCGCAGTACTTTGTCATCAGCGAAGGCCAGGAAGTCAGGGCATGAAACAACACCAGCGCGACTCCGGCGCCTTTCCAGTTCTCGACCGCAACGCCCAGCGACAGCGCGAGAAACGGCAGCATCGGAATCAGAAAGCGTGTCCCGATGTTGGAGGGATAGGTCAGCGTGAACACCACTGCCGCCAACACCAGTTGCCTTCCCTGCTTCCGCCGCAGCGCCAGAAGAGCCAGCGGGAACAGGAGAAACACCGGCCCCAGGACACCCTGCAATTTGCCCCCCTTCACAGCCGCCTCGACCGGAATCGTCCATTTATCTGTGACGCCGTTCCAGTTCTCCAGTTGCTTCCGGTATTCCTGCTCGAAGGTGATGTGAACGTAACGGTTCGGGAAATACTTGTTGAAAAACGGCGCGAACGGGTTGTCCACCCAGACCCAGTTCTTGATCACCCAGGGCAGAATCATCACCAGTGCGCAGGCCGCGGTCACCGCGAGCGGTCTGATGAACGGCTTTCGGGCGCGCAGCAGCTTCCAGCCCACAAACCCGAGCGCATACGGCACGGCGAGAAAAGCCGTGTACTTCATTGCGTACGCGAAACCCGCCAGCAGGCCGATGGGGATGAGCAGCGCCGTCGTGCGCTCCTGGTCCCAGATCTGGAGCAGGTAAAACAGGACGAAGACCACGCACGCCACCGCGACGTCGATGTAAGCCGTGGTGCCGTCAAAGCCGACGATCGGGCAGAGGTACACCAGCAGCGCCGCGACCATTCCCGCAACGGGAAAGCCGAAGCGCCGCGCGTACGACAGCATCGCCATCGGCAGCGTCAGCAGGAACGCGAAGTGTACCAGCGCCGTCGACGAATGCCGGCCGAACGCGAAGGCATACAGGTACAGCATCTCGGTGCCCTGCGAAAGGTAGGCATACATGTTGGTGGTGATGCGGTAGAATCCGTGAGCGCGCAGATAGCGCGAGACCAGCCCCAGGTGGTAGGCGGCGCCGTCCGGGCTTGTCTCCGGCGCCAGCGCGTTGAAGAAATACGGGTACGTGAACAGAGCGAACAGAGCGCCCGCCAGTATCTTCCAGTACCGCGGCAGCGCGGGCAGCGGTTTTTCGATCAGCGGCGGGCGGCGGCGCGCGGCGGCAACGGCAGCTCCGATCGCCGCCACTCCCAGCGCGAGGAACACGCCCTTCCGCGCCAGGTGGGTCGCCGCCAGCGCGAATACCAGCAGACTCAGGCACGCGGAGCCCGTCACGAACGAGAATATGTGGTCTTCCTCGCGCCGGAAACGCAGGCCGAGCGCCGCCAGCAGGAGCTTGCCCATCGCGGTGGACACCGCAACCGTCAGCACCGCGCCGAGTAGTATGTAGAAGACCTGCATCACTCCACGAAACCCGCCCGGTGCAGCACGAATCCCAGCCGGACGCCGTCCCGCGGCGAGACCCATGGCGGATCCACCACGATGCGCACCACGGTGAACGGCCCCGGTTTCAGCCACGCCGCCGGCACCGGCTTCTCATACCGTTTGTCGCCGGGCGTCTCATACCGCACCTTGTCCAGCAGTTTTCGGTTCACAAAAAACGAAAGCGTCACCGGGCCTGTCTGATTGAAATTGAATTCGGGAAAGGCGAAATCCATCGTGAATTTCAGCCCTTCTGTGCGGTTTAGAACGAACCGGAGTTCAGGGAACTCACGCGTCCAGCGCCAGCCGGTACCTTCGATGTAGGGCTGTATGTCGCGGACAATATACTCGTCCGCGTTTTCGTCATTCATATTGACGAAGGGGCCGTGCGGCTTTTTAACTGGTTCCGGCATCTGCCGTTGCAGCGGAGGCGGAAACTCCTCCGGAGCGCCCGAACAGCCAGCCAGAATCAGGCACAAAGCAATCAGTACCGAAGCTGCGTACACAGGAACCAGTCAGTATAGCGCGGTGAGGCGGCAAGACGAGCCCGGCACACGGGGAGTAATTGCGCGTAAGCCTGGGAATTACCGCAGCGTCTTCAGGTACGCCACGATGGCTTCGGCATCCTCGCGGCTGAGCCTATATGGCGGCATCGGTGGATTCGGCTGCTTTCCGTTCGGGTTCAGGCCGGTCTGAAGAAATTTCACCAGACCCGCTTCGCCGAAAGTCTGCCATATGACGCCCCGCGGAGTCAGGTCGGGCGCCATCGGCGCCCAGGGCATGCTCACAACCGGCTTGAACGGCAGCAGTGCGCCCCTCAACTGTTTGGCCACGTTCGGCATGCCATTGGCGAGGTGCTCAGTATGGCAGTCGCCACACATGGCGACGTTCTCGGCGAGGTACTTACCCCGCGCTACTTTGTCCGTCTGAGCCTGTGCAAGCATTGCGGCAGCGAACAGAACTACAGTGGAAAGTCCCAGTTTGGTCATGTGGAACCATCGTACAACGACGCTGCCGGAGGGGGTTGTAAAAATCTGCAGAGCGGCTTCAGCCCGACGTGCATGGTGAACAACAGCGACTGCGTGGGAAGTTTACAAAAACGTGCGCGGAACGGGCTTTAGCTCGACTTTTCCGCCTTTGCCAGGTCTGACTTGCGGCGAATCTCGATGTTGAGCCGCTTGATTTTCTGATTCAGGGTGGAGAGCGGAACGTGCAGGATCTCGGCGGCCTCTGTCTGGCTCCAGTTGGTGGCTTCGAGCTTCTCCAGAATCACCCGCCGCTCGAAATCGGCCACGATCTCAAACAGTGAGGCGTCCGGGGGCAGCCCGCCGCCGTCGTCCCTGCGCAGCCGTATGCCGCCCGCGTGCAGCAGATACTCGGGCAGCACGTCCACGGTCACCGTGGGCTGCGAAGCCAGCACGACCGCGCGCTCCACCACGTTCTCCAGTTCACGCACGTTCCCCGGCCAGTTGTGCTCCATGAGCAACTGCATGGCTTCCGGCTCGAATCTCAGCACGGATTTGCCGTTCGCATCCAGGAATTTTTCGTTTTCCTGGCAGTACTTGTTAAAAAAGTGTTCCACCAGCAGGGGAATGTCTTCCTTGCGCTCGCGCAGAGGCGGCAGGTTGATGTTGATGACGTTCAGCCGGTAGTAGAGGTCCTCACGGAACCGCCCCTCCTCCACCAGCTTGCGCAAATCGGCGTTGGTCGCCGCCAGGATGCGCACGTCGACACGCACCACCTCGGTGGACCCAAGCGGCATGAACTCGCGCTCCTGGATGACGCGCAGCAGCTTGGTCTGCGTCTCCATCCCGATGGTGCCCACTTCGTCGAAGAAAATCGTGCCCTTGTTGGCGATTTCGAAGTACCCCTTGCGCGACGCGATGGCGCCGGTGAAGGAGCCCTTCACGTGGCCGAACAGCGTGGATTCCAGCAACTCGGGAGGCAGCGAGCCGCTGTTCACCGCGATGAACATCTGGTCGGCGCGCGGCGAGTTGGCATGAATGGCTTTGGCGATCAGTTCCTTCCCGGTGCCCGTCTCGCCGGTGATCAGGATGGTGGAGCGGCTCGGCGCCACCTGGCTCACCAGGTCCAGAATCCGCACCATGCGCTCGCTCTTGCCCACGATGTTCGGGAAGCTGTACCGCTGCTTCAGCGTGCGCTTGAGCTGTGTGTTCTCCCGCTCGAGCCGGCGCTTGGTGATGATCCGGTCGATCTCAACCAGCAGCTTGTCGTTCTCCCACGGCTTCTGGAAATAGTCGGTCGCGCCGGCTTTCAGCGCATCGACTGCCACCTGCGTCGAGCCATAGGCGGTGATCATGTAGATCGGCAGCTCGCGGTCGCGCTCGCGCACCTCGCGCAGAACTTCCATGCCGGAGCGGTCCGGCATCATCAGGTCGAGCAGCACGAGGTCGTATTCCCGCGCCTCGATCGCGGCCAAGCCCTCGGCCGCGTTCGAGGCCAGATCCACCGAGTAGCCGCCCTCGTACACAAGCAGAGCTTCGAGGCTCTCCCGGATGTCCGCCTCGTCGTCGATGATGAGTATTTTTCCTTTAGTGGCCGGCGTTTCGCCTACGCTTTCAGGCATGTACCGCTTTCCTCGCCAGCGGGAACTCTAGCCGGAATCGCGTACCCTCTCCGGGCTGGCTGTCCACCTCGATCACTCCGTTGTGCTCACGCACGATGCCGTAAGTGACCGAAAGTCCCAGCCCGGTTCCTTTGCGGACCGCTTTGGTCGTGAAGAACGGGTCGAAGATGCGTGAGAGGTTTTCAGGCTGGATCCCATGGCCGGTATCGATCACTTCTATATCCGCCGTTTCCTCCGAGAGCCGCGTGCGGACCGTCAAGGTTCCGCCGGCCCCCATCGCATCCCGCGCATTCAGGAACAGGTTCAAGAAAACTTGCTGCAGCTTCCCGAAGTTCCCTTTTATCGAGGGAAGCCGCGGGTCCAGTTCTAATTGTACCTTGATTCCAGCCTTTTCCAACTGATGCTGGATCAGCACAAGGCTTTCCTGAATGACGCGATTCAAGTCGAGTTCATCGAACGTCGTTGGTGAGGTTCGCGAAAAGTTCAGCAGCGAGTTGACGATTTCGCTCGCGCGGAAGGTTTGCTTGGCGATCTTGTCGAGCAGCCGTGACTTCTGCTCGTCTCCCGACACCTGCTTGGCGAGCATTTGCGCGTAAGTGGAAATCACCGCCAGCGGCGTGTTGACTTCGTGCGCCACGCCGGCGGCCAGCAGGCCGATCGAACTGAGCTTGTCGGCCTGCACCAGCTTGCGCTCCAGTTGGTCACGCTCGGTGATGTCGTCGAAGATGATCAGGCGGCCGATCTGCTGGAGGTCCCTGCTGACCAGCGGAGCCACTGCGATGTTGACCACCGTCTCACGGGCCGCCTCCTCCTGCTCGCGCCGCCCGCCGCCATTGGCGCCATTGCCCGCCGGCATCGGGATCACCTTCGGAGCCTGCCGGGAATGCAGCTCGAAGCGGTAGATGTGATGAATGCCGCTCTCTCCCCGCGTGGCGCTGAACTGCTCCACCAGTTCCGCCGGGAACAGCTCCTCCAGCCGCCGCCCGATGGCATCGGTCCGCTCGATCCCGGTAAGCTGTTCGAGCTGCGCGTTCCAGCTTTCCACGCGGTCGTCCAGATCCACGGTCAGGATGCCTACGTTGATGGATTCGACGATGTTTTCGCTGTATTCTTTCAACCGCTCGTAGGCTTCCATGCGGCGTTCGAGCGAGCTGTAGAGCCGCGCGTTCTCGACCGCGATCCCGATGTAGCCGCAGACGGTGATCAGCAGCTCGATGTCGTCGCTGGTGAGGAAGTCGCCCTTGTCATTCCGGCTCACGCCGATCCAGGCTATAGTGCGGCCCCGGACGGTGCACGGCATGTAGTAGGTGAAGTCCAGTTCGGCGATGGTCTGCCGGACCGAAGGCGGCCAGTTCTCGGTCACCACGTCCAGAAGGTGGCGCGTCCGCTCGAAGAAGAAATACTGTTTCGAGCCGTCCGAGGTCAGGAAGCTGAGATCGAGCGGCACCTCGCCCAGGTGCGCCGGCTTCAGATCCGATCCGAAGGCGCGCTTCAGCTCGAACCGGGTCTCGCTTTCGTCGCTCAGGAAGAAAGCCAGCCGCTGGATGGAAAGCGTGCGGATCAGGCGGTCGGAAACGGCCTGCAGCATCGCGTCGAGGTCCGTTTCCGAGCTCAGCTCCCGCGCGAACTCAACCAGCGTGACCCGGTAATCGTAGCGGTCCTTGTAGAACACGTAGCGGTCGAGTTGCTCCCGGATCCAGTCCCGGATCGGCTGGAAGATGAACGCCGCGAACAGAATCAGAATGCCCGTCGAGGTGGGCCCCAGACCTTCGAAGTCGCCCAGCCAGAAGATCAGCCCGTAAAAGACGCCCAGCACGCAAATGGTGGCCAGCGTGTAGACGTAGCCCTGCTGGAAGATGATGTCCACGTCCATCAGGCGGTACCGCACGATCGCGTACGCCCAGGTCAGTGGCACCAGCAGCAGCGAGAACACCGCCAGGTTCATCCAAACGGTGGGCGCCACGCCAAGCAGGTAGGGAACCGAGTAGAAGATGGCAAAGGGCGCCACGCCGGCGATTGCGCCGTTCCGCAGCCAGGTGATCTGCTTGCGCACGATGGCATCCTCGGCTTTGCGATAAGCCCGGGTCAAAACGACCGCACCCAGAAGGTACATGCCCGTCAGGAAGGCGATCCACACGCGGTCCAGCAGCCACCTGAGTTCAACGCCGGGGATGCCAACCAGCAACCGGCCCGAACTGATTCCCAGGTTCACAAGCAACAGCAGCGAAGCGGGCAGATAGAGAAGCGCCACCGCCAGCCGCCGCCGCCACCATCCGCGCCGCTCCGGAAACGCCAAGCAGAAATGGACAAAGATTGTCGGCGCAAACAGCCCGGCCGCCACGTTGCCGAAGTACATCACCTTATCGAAGTTGTTCAGCTTGCCGGTGTAGTGGAAGGTGGTGAGCACGAACGAGGCCAGGCACAGCACGTAAAAGTGGACCGCCTTGGGGGCGGAGCCGCGGCGGAAAAATACGAACAGGCCGATGCCCAGGTAGGCCAGGCCCACGATGTACTGGTAATACAGCGCCGGGTAGTCGCGATGGCTTTGCCCCACCACCAGCGTGGTCTCGAACTCCACGCCGTTGCGGCGCAGCCGGTAAGCGGCTTTGTTCCAGGAGCCAAGCCTTACCAGCGCGCGGCTTACGTCGGTGGCCTTTTGGATGGGGGTGCCGGCGATTTTCAGAAGGGTATCCCCGGTCCGGATGCCGGCATTGGCCGCGGGGCTGCCGGGTGCAACGTGAAGGGCTTCCACGCCAGCGTCCCGCTCCGTCCATGTGACGCCGTCGTCGGGCAGGCGGAATTTCTTCTGTTGCTGGAAATTGATGGCGGCAGAGATCACCGCCGCCACGGTGAGGACCATTAGCAGCGCGTTCGTGAACTGCAGTTTGAGTCCTCTCATGACCAAGCCTGCCTACACCACACCTTCGGCGTTCGACACGTTCCCACGCCTTTCCCTAGCACGTGGGTTTCCAGCCGCCGCGAGTACCTCCTGTTCACAATAGTAGTTTAATTTTCGGGCACTTACAAGCCAGCCACCCCGCAGCTTATCCGCTTTTCGGGAGAGAGGGTTATGAGGATGTGTAGCTCTTATGCCGCAGGTCCGCGTACCACGGACACGCCTCCCCGGTTGCAATTTCCCCGCCCGGCGGGTCCGAAGCCACCCCGGGCGGTTGTGTACGAGGCAAAACGGATTTTCTTTACGTCCGGCGGTAAAAAAACGATCCAGTACCTTAAACAAAATACTAGTACCAGGCTCGTATACTAAAGCAAATATTATCGAATTTCAGAGATCAATCCCCCTCATTCAGGTACTATACTGGAGTTGATTTCCCCGCAGTTGGGGGATGGTTTCTGGGAACCGCGTTAGCGGTTAATTCCTAAGCCCGAAGCAGAGGGTTCCGAGCGTGGCTTGGAGGAGCGACTTGCCCGAAGAGACTACCTTAACCGGCGGCCCAGAGCCCGCCACCCAAGTTCCGCTGACGCCCGTCGTGGTCGCTAGCCCCAAGCTTTCCAAGCGGAAAGGCCTCCGGCGCTGCCTGTCGCAGCGCGAGGGATTTCTCCTGATTGAGGGCGGCGACTCCCTCGAGCAGGTCGTAAGTCAGTGCCAGCGCATGGCGCCCTGCGTGGTTCTGGCCGACGAAACGTTTGTTTCGCAGATGGAGCCGGCCGAATTCGCCGCCCTTGTCGACTTTGGGCGCTCAATCCAGGTCCTGGTCTGCTCGCCCCCCCAGGACGACCGCGTGATACAGGGCTGGGTCCGGCTGGGCTGCATGGGCTTCGTTCGCGAGGACGCGCCGCCGCAAGTCCTGAAGAAGGCGGTGCGGGCCGCGGCCCGAGGCGAGTTGTGGCTCGAGCGGCGCCTGCTCACCAGGATCCTCCAGCAGTTGCTCGTGGCAACCCGTTCACCTAAACTCACGCCCCGGGAAAGGGACATTCTCAAGCTCATCGCCCGGGGATACAAGAACCGCGCCATCGCGCAGCACCTCTCCATCAGTCACGAGACGGTCCGGTGGCACATACGGAGCCTGCATGCCAAGCTCGGGATGCAGGACCGCCTCGGCACGGCCTTATACGCCCAGCAATACCTCGCGGACGAGCTGCTTTCGGAATCCTCGCCCCCTCCCAAGTGACGCAGCCCACGTTTGGCGCCCTCTCCGCGATCGGTGTTTAGTACCGCGGCCGGGAATACGACTGGTGGTAGCACTCGCGTTCTAAATTCTTGACTAGAACGGGTTGACGCCTGTTTTCATGTGGTTGTCCGGCTTTCCCCCATTCATCGCCCCCTCCCCGGTGGGGTACTGGGTGGACAGAACACCCCTTTGCGGGCGAGGCTCGATCCGTTACGATTGTGAATACCTTCCCCCGGAGCGCTACGCGTGTATACATCGAACGGCAAGACGGTTGTTTTGGCGGAGCGCGAAGTTGAAGTGGCGAACTTCCTCGAAATGGCGCTCCGCTTTGAAGGATTCGAGGTCAAAGTCGTCCGCGAGGGTGAGGACCTCACAGCCGCAGTGTCGGCGGCGGACCGCAAACTCGCGGCGGTGCTGGTGGACATCCCGGATCCCCTCAAGGACGGGGTGGAAACTCTGCGCCGGGTGCGCTGCGCCCGCCCGGATCTGCCTGTGATCGTGTTTTCGGGTAACCCTGCCCCGGAAGCGGTAGTGCGGGTCATGCGCTGCGGGGCGGTGGACTTCCTAGCCAAACCGCTCACGCACGGAGGGCTTATCGAGGCCGTCCGCGGCGCCACAGCAGCCCGGGCACCGAAGCCCGCCCGGATCGCACCGCTCGAGGCGGAAAACCCCACGATGCGGAGCATCGCGCAGGCGCTTGACCGGATCGCGCTTTCGGACGTTCCGGTAGTGCTGCGCGGCGAAACGGGCGTCGGCAAAGAGGTCCTGGCACGCGAAATTCATGCCCGGTCACCGCGCGCGCAAAAACCCCTGCTGAAAATCAACTGCGCCGCCGTGCCGCTGGAGCTTCTCGAGAGCGAGCTGTTCGGCTACGAGCGCGGGGCCTTCACGGGCGCCCTGAAATCGACGCCTGGCAAGTTCGAAACAGCCGATGGCGGCACGATCCTGCTCGACGAAATCGGCGACATGGACTTCAAGCTCCAGGCGAAGCTGCTCCACGTGTTGCAAGACGGCGAGTTTCAACGCCTGGGCGGGCGCGAAACAATTCGCGTGGACGTGCGCATTCTGGCGGCGACACACTGCGACCTGGAGCGGGCCGTGCAGGAAGGCCGCTTCCGCGAAGACCTCTTCTACCGCCTCAACGTGATCAGCCTCGCGATTCCGCCGCTCAGGGAGCGCAAGGACGAGATCGTGCCTCTGGCGCGGCTCTTCCTGGAAAAGCACGCGGCGCACGGGGAGCCGCCGCCCGAGTTGACGCCGCGGCTGAAAGAAGCGCTGATGGCGTACCACTGGCCGGGCAATATCCGCGAGCTTGAGAACATGATGCGGAAGTACCTGGTCTTCCGCGAGCCGGACGCGGTGGCCGAGGAACTGTGGCAAAAGGTCCATCTGGCTACGGTGGTCCCGGCAGCAACCGGGCAGCGCAAAGGCGGAAGGTATCGCGCATCGCCGCTCGACGAGGTGGAAAAGGCGCGAAACCTGGAAGAAGCCCGGACGATTCTGCAGACGCTCAACGAAACGCAATGGAACCGCCGCCGGGCCGCCGAAATGCTCAATATCGACTACAAGGGCCTGCTGTACAGGATGAAGAAACTCCGCATCGGAATGACGACCGATCAGGGCACTGGACGCGGCGCCGCCACCGCCGGCTCGGAAAGCCGCTCAACACCCGTTCACCACCTGCGTCCGTAGAAGAACCCGAATCCGAAACCGAAACGCGGTCCGTAAAAGCGCGGGCGATAGGGCCACGGCCGCCACCAGTAATACGGAAACGGAGCCGGATAAACGTACGCGTACGGCGGCGGAACGACGTAGATTCTGGGCGGCGGAGGAGGAAGGTAATCGAGGTAATCGTAGTAGCGCACGCGGGCGCGCTCCGGTTCATAGGCGCGTCCGTAGTCCTCGGGCGTGACATAGCGGAAGGCCAGGGGCGCGTGTGCCGTTGATATCGTCACCGGATATTCGGTCCGGAAGGTGAGCACCGATTCCGGATGGAGCACCGTGGGACGGCCCCGCGTCAGCAGCACGCCGATTCCGCCCGCGGCAGCGCCCGCTGCGGCGCCGATGCCCGCCCCCAGCCCGCCTTCCGCCGCGCCCCCAATGAGCGCGCCGAGCCCCGCCGTTCCGGCGATCGCAGCGGCGTCCCTGCCGGTCGAACCCGGCCCGCGCGCGCTGATGAGGCGTGTCTGGATGGGCGTCTGGCGGCCGTCCGCCAGAGTCAGTTCGGTAAGCTCGACAGCAAGGCGCGAAACGCCGCTCACGCGGCCCGCCTTTTGGACCTCCACGACCCGCCCCGCGACGATCTGTCCCCGGTTGGCCACGACAATGCCGTCCACCACGACCGGCTGCACCAGTGTGGCGGAGAAGGCGTCGCCGGGCTCGTTCAGGTCGGAGGACAGCATTTGGTCCAGGCGCGCCGAGATGAGGGTGCCGGCCGGGATGGTCAGTTCGGAGGGGATGTAGCCGGGTTCGTTCACCCGGCGCCAGCCGCGCCCCTCTTCAACCTGGCCGGCAAGGACCGGCATGACGAGCACGGCCAGAGACGCTAATGTCCGAATCAACCGTTTCATCGGACTGCCTGCTGCCGGGGCGGAGGTGGCAACTGCGCCACAAGCTGCCTCGCCTGCTGGAACTGGCCGGTGTTGAAGCCGTACATCCGCGGCGGCATCGTTTGGATTTCCGCCTCCACCGCCTTGACGCGGTTCCCCGGACTGGGATGGCTCGACAAAAACTGCGGCACGCCGGGGCCTCCCCTGGCTTCGAGTTTTTCGAAGAACCTGGCCATTTCGATGGGGTTGTACCCCGCCTCCGCCATGATGTGCGCCCCCAACGCGTCGGCCTGGTTCTCCGCCTCGCGCGAATAGCTGAGGAACAGACCGTTCAGTCCGACTCCCAACCCGAGCTGCACGATCTGCCCTATCGTACCCTGCCCGACTGCGACGCCGGCAACCTCGGCCGGCAGTTGAATCAGGGTGGCTTTCGATACCTGGTTGGTGCCGTGACGCAGAACCACGTGCGCAATCTCGTGCGCCAGCACGCCGGCCAGCTCGCCTTCGGTTTCCGTCGCCTCGATCAGGCCCGTGAAAACGAAGGTCGGACCGCCCGGCAGCGCAAAGGCGTTGACTTCCTTGGCGTTCAGGAGGGTAAAGCTGAAGGGAAAACCCGACTGCGCCGCCGACGGGCTGGCCGCCAGCCTGCGGCCGACCCGGTCAATGTAGTCTTGCAGCCACTGGTTCTGAACCACCTGGAATTCCCGGTTCACCTGCGCGGCCGCTTCCTGGCCGAGTTGAATGTCCTGCTGCTTGCTAAAGAGATTGAAACCGGGCTTGAGAGGCTCTCCCGCCCTGCGCGACGCGCAGGCCGCTGTGACCAGCAGAACGCCCAGCGCGGCGTACAGGGTCTTGTATTGCATGCGCCCCCCTTACGCGGACGGATGCCCGCCTACCATCTATACGCTGCCGAAAAAGAGGGCGTTTCAGTTGGGTCAGCAGCGGTGGACCCGGGTTCGCGAGAGAGGAGATGCGAACGGGCCACGCTCATCACGCGTGGCCCGCTCCCCAAGGGGTGTCAATTTCGAGGGAGAGTGCCGGCTACGAAGAACGCCTGCCACTCCGGTGCGCCGCGCCCGCGGAGCCCGAGCGCAGCAGCGTTCCGCATCACCTTAAAGGCAACCGGATCGCCCGGCTTCAGTCCGCTCGCGATCCGCCTGAGGTCCTCGGGCGAGGTCACCTCCTGGCGGTTCACGGCCGAGATGATGTCGCCGCGGCGAATCCCCAGGTCCTCGGCAAAGGAGTCCGGGTCAACATCGGTCACCAGCACGCCGTTCTCGTGGAAGTTCGCCTCCCGGCGTTCGGCCGGGCTGAGGGCGCGGACAGAGATGCCGAACTTGACGGCTTTATTCTCGCCCTCGGTGCTCGCCGAGCCGGGCCTGCGGCGCTGCGTGTCGCCGGCGATGATTTCCTGACGGTCGCCGATCTTAAGCGTCATCGTGATCGGCTTGCCGTCGCGAAGGACGGTAACGGGCACGCTGGTTCCGACCGGAGTCTGGGAAACCATGTTGACGAGATCGTCGCCATCCTTCACCGGCTTGTTGTTGTAGGAAACGATGATGTCGCCCTGGCGCATGCCGGCTGCCTCGGCTGGAGTGCCCGGTGTTACTTCGGTGACGAACACTCCCGAATCCCCGCCGCCGTAGACCTTCAGCAACTCCGGCCTCTGCTCGCGGTTGAATTTGATGCCGATGGCGCCGCGCGAAACCCGGCCGGTCTTGATGATCTGGTTGTAGGAATTCACGGCCATGTTAATGGGCAGTGCAAATCCCACACCCTGGAAGGCGCCGGTGGCAGTGGCGATCATGGTATTGACGCCGATTGCCTGCCCCTTGATATCGAGCAGCGGCCCGCCGCTGTTGCCGGGGTTAATAGCGGCGTCGGTTTGCAGGAAGCGCTGGAGCTGATGCTCCTCGTCCCCGATGGCGCGTCCCTTGGCGCTGATGATGCCGGCGGTCACGGTGGCTTCGAGCCCGAACGGCGCGCCGATGGCAATCGCCCAATCGCCGACCTGAACGGCATCCGAGTTGCCGATCTTCACGGGCTTGAGCGGCTTGCCTGCATCGATTTTCAGAACCGCCAGGTCAAGCTCGGGA
Source organism: Acidobacteriota bacterium (assembly GCA_029776225.1). GTDB lineage: Bacteria > Acidobacteriota > Terriglobia > Bryobacterales > Bryobacteraceae > Fen-330. The sequence continues at coordinate 69,239 of JAKOTR010000053.1, forward strand.
TCTGTCCCGACCACCGTGGCGACATACTCCGTGGGGTCGTTCGTGAGCCGCACCTTCACGCGGCTGGCGCCGTCAATGACGTGGTGGTTCGTCAGGATGTAGCCCTTGCTGTCCACGATGAAACCCGAGCCAGTAGACATCCTGCGGCGCGGTTGCTGAGGCATCGAACCGAACGGCGAGTCGCCGAAGAAGCGGCGGAACAGGTCGGGGGTCCGCTCTTCAAACGGCAGAAGATCCTCGCCGCCGCGCCTGGAGCTCCTCCCTTCGATGGTGCTCTCGACCTGAACGACCGAGGACTCGACTTCCTTAGCGATTTTCGAAAACGCGCTGGAAAGCTGGACCGGATTCGGAATTGTCAGCTCCTCTGCATCCGGAGCGGCCGCGGACACGGTGCGGTATCCGAATCCGGCAATCGTTACCACTCCCAGCAAAAGGCCGGCAATGAGAACGATGGCCAGGCCTTTCCGATTCTCAGCGAATTTCATTTCTCTCTCCTTCCCCTCGGGGCGGCTGCCGGGCGCATATAACTGGCGCGCCCTGCCGCCATCCATCTCAGACTTTAACAATCCGAATTATGTCCGGCCGTCGGGCAATGGCGAAGGCTCCGGGGTTGTCCAGATAATCCTGATCCAGCTTCGCCCTGCCCCGCCTTTTGAATCTTGTCCAACGTATAGATCTTGTCCAACGTAAAGGACGCAAAAAGCGCCCGCCGCGTCACGGGACGCGACGGCCGTCCACTGCTCAACGACCATATAACCCACTACCGCCGTTGGCGGCGCTGCCGCCAACTCGTGAGCAGCCCGCGGCGCCGTTGCCAGCTCATGCCGCGCCGGAGAAGGCGCTTCCCGTTTGACGGCCACCTCCTGCTTCGGCCTGCGCTTGGGAACGGCTTGCCTGGCCGGACGCGGCGGTGGCGGCGCCTGATACGCGATCTCGACCGGCGCTATCGGCGCAACGGCTGAAGGCAGCGCGTCGATGGCGGGTTCCGCCACCGCGACCGGTGCGAAATGCGCAGCCAGAACCGCGAGCGCTGCCAGCGCTCCCGACATCGCCACCACGCCGGCGGGCGAAGTCCGCGGGTTACCCCTGCGCTTCCGGCTCATCAACGATTCGATGCGGTGCGAAATCTGCCGTTTCCGCGTGACAACGCCGTGCGCCAGTTGCGGCCGCGCGCAAACACCCAGGTCGATCAGCCGGGCAAGACAGGCTGCATAAGGCCGCGCCGCGCCGGTCATGGAAACCACCCAGTCGTCGCAGGCGATTTCGCGCTCCAGGTTCAGCCGCCTGGCGATCCACAAAACCGCCGGGTTGAAAAAGAACACCGCCTCGGCGAGTTTCTGCACAAAATTGGTCCAGTCGTCCCACCGGCGTATGTGCGCCAGTTCGTGAATCAGCACCTGCCGGAACTCGTCATCCGAGAGGCTGTCCAGAAGCGCCTCGGGGATCAGGATGACGGGTTTGAAAAGCCCAGCCGCCATCGGGACGCCCACCTCGCGCGAGACGCAGAGCCGCACCCGGCGCGAGCCGCCGTAGGCTTTCAGCACTTCCTCGAACTGCCTGAGATGCCGGCCGCCGAGCGGCCGTGCGCGGCGCTTCAGGCCAAGCACCCGCCGGTAACTCCAGGCGAGGCGCAGGAGCAGAAGCGCGGTGATGCTCCCCCACGCGCCGAGCAGCCAGAGAGCCGCGGGGCCGGGCGCAGGCAGCGTCAGGAGCGCCCTCGCCGGCGCGGCGTCCAAACCAGCGTTTCCCTGCACCGAACCGCTCGGGATCCGCAACATCAGCACCGGCAGGCTCGCGACGGCCAGCAGCGCGGCCATCCACACGGCATACCGCGTCGCGGCGCTGATCCGCGGGAAGAGGCGCAACATGAGCCAGACCAGCCCGGCCAGAACCGTCCCCGTCAGAATTCCGTTCAGGACCGGGCCCGGCAACGTTGCTGCTACCCAGTGCGCCATCGTGCCTCCTTATTCGCTCCCGATCAGTTTCCTCAAGCGGTCCAATTCGGCCTCGTCGATGTCTTTGTCTTCAAGCAAGTTCTGCACCAGCAGTTCCGGTGAATTGTTAAAGAAACGGCTCAAGAGGTGCCGGACTGCGCTGCGGCTGGCCTGACCGCGATCCACCACCGGTCGATAGACAAACGCCCGCTTATCTTTGGTATGCCGCACATAGCCTTTCCGTTCCAAAATTCTCAACATCGTGAGGACGGTGTTGTAGGCGACGGGCTTGCCCCTGGGGAGAGCCTCGACAACCTCGCTAACGGTGGCCGCGCCTTTCTCCCAGAGGACCTCCATGACGGGAAGCTCGGCTTCGGTCAGGGTTTGCGATGGTCTTCGGGGCATCGTGCGCAGGAACTCTTAAATCTTTAAGACTTGCTCAATTTCATTTGTACACCGGTCCGAGGCTGGTGTCAACTAAAACTTTAAGAGTTCTGGCGGGAGCGTCTTCCAAGGTCTTGCCAGCCGCACAGCCGCGCTACAATGAACCCCAATGCTGAGCTGCTTGCTGCGCTGTGCCCCCGTGTTGTCTGTGGCCTGGTTTGTGGCCGCGCCCGCGTGGGGGCAGGCCGGAAGCGCACAGCCGCCCGACTTCCGCGAGGCCGTTCAGGCCGCCACCAAACTACCCAGGATCCGCAGCCTGCTGGTGAGCCGGCGCGGAGACTTGATTCTGGAACGCTATTTCCACGGCGCGCGGGCAACAACCCATGCCAACGTCAAGTCGGTGTCCAAGAGCGTGATCTCGGCTCTCACGGGAATCGCAATCGCGCGCGGGCTTCTGCCGGGCGTGGATGCGCCGATCGCGCCGTACTTTCCGGAGCTGGCCCGCCCCAACGTGGACCCGCGGAAACGAAAGATCACGATCGAAGATCTGCTGACCATGCGCTCGGGGCTGCAATCCACCAGCGGCCCCTATTACGGCGCCTGGGTGCGGAGCCCGAACTGGGTGCGCTATGTTCTGGAGCGCCCCCTGATCGCTGCCCCTGGAGAACGCGTGGAGTACAGCACCGGAAACACCCATCTGCTTTCCGCCATTCTGACGAAAGTCACCGGAAAGTCCACGTGGGCGTTCGCGCAAGAAGCTTTGGGCAAACCGCTGGGCATCACGCTGGCCCAGTGGACCCGCGACCCGCAAGGAATCTATTTCGGCGGCAATGAAATGTCCATGACGCCCCGGCAGATGATTCGCTTCGGCGAGTTGTACGCCAACCGCGGCGTGGCGGGCGGAAAGCAGGTGGTTCCCGCATCGTGGATCGACGCCTCTTTCATCCCGCGGGGGCGGTCCTCCATCAGCGAACAGCTTTACGGCTATGGGTGGTGGATCGGCATGATGGCGGACACGCCGGTGTATTTCGCCTGGGGATCGGGCGGGCAGTACATCTTTGTGATCCCGTCTCTCGATCTTGTCGTGGCGACGACTTCCACCGTGGGCGGAGGCGATGGCTATCACCGCCAGCATCAGGCCGTGTACGACCTGGTGGAGAGATTTATCGTCCAGCCGGTGGCTTTTTCGCTGCGAGCAGGCAATTTCTAGCCATTCTTTCCAGAAATTGAAGTTTATTTTGCGAAAAACCCCTTGTGCTCAGGCGCCGCCCGGACTATGATTCTGAGGCGACCTTAACGAAAACCCGCGCGTCTCCGAGCACTCTTGCTTGGACACACGCTGCCACTCACGTCAGGTGGTAATATCGCAGCGGGTCAAGAAAAGCCATGCCACCCGCCGAAGAGGAAGAGCCGCCATCAACGGCGGCGAGCCGCAGTTCCGGCGCAACCGGACGGAATTTCCCCGTCGTAGCGGTGGGAGCATCTGCCGGAGGACTCGAAGCCTTCACGGCCCTGCTCAGACGCCTCCCCGCGCAGACGGGCATGGCGTTTGTTTTCATCCAGCATTTGGATCCCACTCACGAAAGCAGGTTGGCTCAACTGCTTTCCCGGGAGACAGTGATGCCGGTGACCTTCGCCGAGGACGGCGAGGTGCTTTCGCCAAACCGCGTGTACGTGATTCCGCCCAACACCACGATGACGATTTCCGGCCTCACGCTCACGCTGGGGCCGAGGGCGGCCGCGGCGACGGCGGTGGATTCCTTCCTCCGCTCGCTCGCCCTGAGCCAGCAGGAGCGGGCGATCGCGGTGATCTTGTCGGGAACGGGGTCGGACGGAACGCTGGGGGTGCAAGCGATTTCCGAAGAGGGCGGCATCGTCCTCGTGCAGGCCCCGCAGACGGCAAAATTCGACGGCATGCCTCGCAGCGCCGTCGCCACGGGCTGCGCCGACTTCGTGCTGCCGCCCGAGGGGATCGCGGCGGAACTGGCCAGAATCGCCGCCGAGCCCCACCTGGTCAGCCGCGGCATTCCGAACCTTGAACCTCACTTCCCTCATTCCGAAAAGGATTTTCGCGCTGTTCTCGACCTGATACGGGAGCATACCGGCATCGACTTCAGCCGCTACCGCCAGACCACTGTGAAGCGGCGGTTGCTGCGCCGGCTCGGCCTGCTGAGGAGAAAGGACCTCGGCGACTACTTGCGGCATCTCAAAGAGAACCCGGAAGAGGCGCAATCCCTGGCGCAGGATATTCTGATCCGCGTCACGCGTTTCTTCCGCGACCCGGAAGGATTTGAGGCCTTGAGCACGCACGTGTTTCCGGCGCTGATCCGGAGCACTCCGCCCGGTCAACCCGTCAGGATCTGGGTGCCGGGCTGCTCAAGCGGGGAGGAAGCCTACTCGATCGCCATCAGTTTCCTGGAAACGGCCGAGCAATTGCAAAGCCGCGTGCCCGTGCAGGTTTTTGCCACCGACGTGAACGAGTCCGCCATCGAGAAGGCCCGCCGGGGCAGATACCCTGAAAACATCGCCGGGGATATCTCCCAGGAGCGCCTGTCGCGTTTCTTTGTACGCACCGGGAGAGAGCATCAGGTGAGCAGAAGGCTCCGCGACGCGTGCATTTTCTCGCGGCACGATCTGCTGAACGATCCGCCGTTGGCGCGCATGGACCTGATCAGTTGCCGGAATTTGCTCATCTACCTGGAGTCCGTGCAGGAGGACGTATTCCTGCGGTTCCATTTCGCCTTGAATCCGGGCGGTTTTCTGCTGTTGGGAAAATCCGAATCCGCGGCGTCCTTCCCCGAGTTGTTCGCACCGGTGGATAAGAAAGCAAGGCTCTATGTGAGACAGGAGTGCGCGAGATATCCGGCCCCAGCGTATGGGGACGCAAAGGAGGAAGTGCTCGCCCGGGAGCCGCGTTTCGGGCGCAGGCTCGATCTATGCGCCCAGGCGGACCGGATCCTTGTGGAGCGGTATGGCCCTCCGCGAGTGGTCGTCAATCGCGATCTCGATCCGGTTGGACACGCCGGTGTCCGGACGCCCTCTTCCGGCATGGAGAGCGGGAAGATCCTGGATGAACTTAGGAAGACCAGGGCGGAGGAATTGAAGAATGCGGTCCGGACGGCAAGTGAAACAGGCGAATCGATCCGCATTGGCGAGCTGAGGCTCGGTGAGGGCTCATTCTCTGAAGAGTTCAGTGTGGAAGTGACGCCGCTCGAGCCGGAGCGGGACCATTTCCTGATCGTGTTCGAGCGGCGCGGCGAGATGGATTTGCCGGCCGGGTCCGCCGGTCAGGCGGACATACGCAAGTACGAATCGCGCATCGCCCACCTTCAAAGGCAACTGGCTTCCAGCCGCACGCACCTTGAGTCCGTCATCAGCGAGCACGAGGCAGCGAACGAGGAAGTTGTCGCCCCAAACGAGGAGTTGCAGAGCCTGAATCAAGAGCTGGAGAGTTCCAAGGAGGAACTCGAGGCAGCCAACGAAGAGCTGACCACCATCAACCAGGAACTCCAGGTGCGCAATGCGGAACTCGACAGAGCCCGCGAGTTCGCGGAGGCTACCATTGACACGGTTCGCGGCCCGCTCGCGGTCCTCGGGCCGGACCTTCGGGTGCTCAGGGTAAACCCGGCGTTCTACCGGGTATTCGGATTGGAGCCGGATGCGGTCAAGGATCGCTACCTTTACGAACTGGGCAACGGGCAATTCAATGTTCCCAGGCTACGGGCGATGCTTGAGGAAGCCCTCCCCCAGAACCGGGTGATAGAGGATTACGAGCTGGAATACGAGGCGCCCTCCGCGGGCCGGCGCGTTCTGCTCCTGAATGCGCGCCGGTTCGAACGCGAGGACCGCATACTGCTGGCGATTGAGGACGTAACCGAGAAGAAACGCATTGAGGAAGAGCTGCGGTATGTGCAGAAGATGGAAGCGATCGGTTATCTCGCGTCCGGGATAGCTCACGACTTCAACAATTTGCTTACGGGGGTTATAGGAAGCGCCAGCCTTGTGCTGGAGTCTCTCGCCGATGACGATTTTCACAGGCCCACTCTCGAAGGCATAATCAGCGCCGGGGAACGCGCCGCTCAATTGACGCAGCAGCTCCTGGCCTATGCGGGAAAGGGCCGGTTCTATTTGGAACGGCTAGATCTGTCCGAGGAAGTCGTGAAGGCGTGCAGGCTGATTCACGTCTCGATTCCCCACAATGTGCAGCTCCGGCTATATCTCGACAGCCATCTCCCTCTGCTGTTAGCCGATCGCAGCCAGTTGCAGCAGGTTGTGACGAATTTGATCATCAACGCCGTTGAAGCGACTGGCAGCGGCGGGGGCATCGTCGAGGTAAGGACCGGCAGGCAGGCCGTGACCGGAGAAAGGCTGCCGGACCTGACTCCCGGGCAGAAAGTGGTTCCCGGCGAGTTCGTGTTTCTGGAAGTGGTGGACAACGGCCCGGGAATGGACGAAGAGACAAAACGGAAAATCTTCGACCCGTTCTTCACGACGAAGTTCACCGGCAGAGGACTCGGGCTGGCGGCTGTTCTGGGCATTGTGCGGCAGCACAGGGGAATCGTGCAGGTACGCAGCGCTCCCGGCCGGGGGACCTCTTTCCGAGTCCTGTTTTGCGTTGACGAAACCGTACATGCATCGCTTCCCGAGGACCTGAGCCGAGAGGACTTGCAGGGCGCCGGGACGGTCCTGGTGGTTGACGACGAGGAACTGATCAGAAACTTCAGCAAAGCAGCGCTCGAACAGTACGGCTACCGCGTGCTGCTGGCGAAGGATGGCCAGGAAGCGCTCGAGCTCATGCGGCAAGAGTCCGAAAACATCCGTGTCGTGCTGTTCGATGCCGAGATTCCGGACACCGATGAATTGGAAACTCTGGCCGGTATTCGGAGAATCATGCCTGATATTCCGCTGATCATTTGCAGCGGGCTCGGTGAAGTGCCGCACGAGCGGTACGCCGGGCAGGCGGTGGAGTTCCTGACCAAGCCGTTCACCGTCAGGCAGCTTGCGCGGAAGGTGAAGGAAACCATCAAGCCCGAGCCGCCGGCCGGCCCGGCTCAAAGCTGAAGATTGCGGCGGTTTCCACGCGTCCGTTCGGCGACTAGCGAAGGCCGGCGAGCTTTTCGAGCCAGGCGTCCATTCCTTCTCCGGTCTTGGCGGATACGCGGAGGATGGGAAGTCCGGGCCGCACGGCCTGAATGTTGCGCGTGGCGGCGTCCCAGTCGAACTCGACCGCCGCGGCGAGATCCGCTTTGGTGATGACGGCGAGGTCCGCGCCGTGGAAAATAGTCGGGTACTTGAGCGGCTTGTCCTCGCCTTCGGTCACCGACATGAGCACCACCCGCATGTCCTCGCCAAGATCGTAAGAGGCCGGGCACACCAGGTTGCCCACGTTTTCGATGAACAGCAGCTCGAAGTCGGCGAGCTTCCAGCCGTCGAGCGCCTTGCGGACCATCTCGGCATCGAGGTGGCACACCGTTCCGGTGATGATCTGCTTCACGGGCGCCTTGCTGCGGGCGAGGCGGGCGGCGTCGTTCTCAGTCGCGAGATCGCCGACCAGCGCGGCCACGCGGAAGCGCGGCTGAAGCAGGGTGAGCGTGCGTTCGAGCAGGGCAGTCTTGCCGGAGCCGGGGCTGGAAACGAGGCTTACCACGCCGACGCCGGCCTCGCGGAATTCCCGCCGCAACTCGCGCGCAAGCAAATCGTTCCGCTTCAGGACGTTCTGCCGCACCTCGATGATCCGCGGTTCACGTCTCATCCTTTACCTCCAATGCCGTAATCTGAAGCTCGGCGCCCTGTACAACCTCCGGCGCCGGCGTGTCGCACTCCGGACAGCAAAGCCACTGGAACGACCGGGGCGACCGCTTCTCGCGGCACCGGGGGCAAAACACGACTACAGGGACCTCCTCCACAACCAGCCGCGAACCCTCAAGCGAAGTGCCGCAGACTGCCATTTCGTAAGCGGAAATCAGAGCGTCCTTCACCACGCCGGAGAGCGGGCCCAGCTTGAGGTAAACCGCGCTCACCTCGACACCCCGTTGCTTCGCCTCCTCTTCAGCGATTTCGACAATGTTCATGGCGATGGACAGCTCGTGCATTCGCGCTCCAGCGCTTGACGCGGGGTGTAAATCCGGAGGATTACTGGAAAAACCTTGCCGCGCCTCAACGATTTGAGGAACTAAATACCATCGTAACCGAGACCGGCACGCGGCAGGGACACCGCGCCCGGTTTGGCGCGTAACCTGCACGCGGAACGGCAGGAGGCATTCAGAGTGCGGCAAACAACCATGCGTGCGGCGGCGATCGACCGCTTCGGGGGCCCCGAGGTGCTGCGAATCCATTCGGTGCCGGTCCCGGAGCCGGCAGAGGGAGAGGTGCTGATCGCTCTCGACACCGCGGGAGTCGGCAGTTGGGATGCGGCGATGCGCGCCGGGTGGTCTCCCACCGGCCACACGGAGTTCCCGCTCGTGCTGGGCAGCGACGGCGCCGGAACGGTGGCCGCGGTTGGGCCGGGCGTCGAGCGCCTGCGCGAGGGAGATCAGGTGTACGCGTACGGCTTCGCGAATCCCAAAGGCGGCTTCTATGCGGAGTACGTGGTGGTGAAGGAGGAACAGGCGGCGCCCATTCCGAAAAACCTCGATTTGCTGCGCGCCGGCGCAATCCCGACCACCGGCCTCACGGCTTTGCAGGGCCTCGACGACGCGCTGCGGATTCAGCCGGGAGAAACGGTCCTCATTCACGGCGCCGGGGGCGGCGTGGGCAGCCTTGCCGTTCAGTTCGCCAAACTGCGCGGCGCGAGAGTGATTGCGACGGCTACGGGGGAAGACGGAGTCGAGTTCGTGCGCCGCCTGGGAGCGGATGAAGCACTCGACGGGCGGCGCGAGGATCTGGCCGCGGAGATTCGCCGCGTTGCGCCCGGCGGCGTGTCCAATCTGCTTGCGCTGGCGGGCGGCGCAGGCTTGGAACGTTGTCTCGACGCCATGAGAGACGGCGGCCGTCTGGCATATCCGAACGGAGTGGAACCCGAGCCGAAACCGAGACAAGGACTGCGTGTCACGACTTACAACGGGGAGCCCGGCGTGGAGCAGTTCTCCCGCCTCACCCGGGCGGTGGAGGAAGCCGGGTTGCAGGTTCCGATCGCGGCGGAGTACCCGCTCGGCGATGCGGCAAAGGCGCACGAACGCCTGGCCGCGGGACATGTACTCGGGAAGATCGTGCTTCGGACTCGGGCCTGAGCCGCGCCGGGTTTGGCGACGGGCTTGCACCGGATACCTTCCGGAGGGGATAAAGATGCCAACCCTGATTGCAAGAAACTGGTGGTCGATGTTGATTCGAGGCATCGCCGCGATCGTGTTTGGGATCCTGGCGCTTAGCTGGCCGGGAAAAACCTTCGGGGCGCTGGTGCTGCTGTTCGGCGCGTTTGCGCTGGTGCATGGGATTGCCTCTATCGCCGGCGCGGCGAAAAGATCCAGGGAGCACGAGCCTTGGGGAGGTCTTCTGGTGGAAGGCATCGTGAGCGTGGCGGCGGGCATTATTGCATTCTTCTGGCCCGCCATAACGGGGCTGGCGCTGGTGATGCTCATCTCGGCGTGGGCCCTGATTACCGGGATAACCGAAATCACGGCTGCGATCCGGCTCAGAAGATACATCCGGGGAGAATGGCGGCTGGTGGCCAGCGGCGTGATCTCCGTGTTGCTGGCAGCGTTTCTGTTCGCTGCTCCGGTGGCCGGTGCGGTGGCGATCGCAATGGCGGTCGGTATTTACGCGATCATCTTCGGAGCCCTGGAGATTGCGCTCGCGTTCCGGCTGCGCAACTGGTCGGGATTATTGCCCGAGGCGGAAAGGCTGAGGCCCGCCGCTTAATTCCGGAATGGCGGCCTTCGTTTTCGATCTCGACGGCACGCTCGTCGACAGCGTGTACCAGCACGTGCTGGCGTGGCGCGAAGCGCTCGAGAAGGTGGGCTTGTCGCTCTCGGTCTGGCGCATACACCGCCGAATCGGCATGAGCGGCGGACTGCTGGCGCAGGCACTGGGACGGGAGATCGGCCACCGGGTCACCGGAGAGCAGGCAAAGCGCCTCGGAGAGCTGCACAGCGCCGCGTTCGTCCGCTACCGCGACGAGGTCAAGCCCCTGCCCGGAGCCCGCGAGCTGCTGCGCCGGCTGAGCGAGTCGCGGGTGCCCTACGCGGTGGCGACCAGCAGCAGGCTCGAAACCGCGCGGCGTTCGCTGGAAATGCTGGAGATCGGCCCTGAAGTCCCGATCGTCACCCGCGACGAAGTGCGCTATGCCAAGCCGGATCCCGACCTGTTCATCGCGGCGGCGCGGCGGCTCGCCGTTCCGCTACAGGACACGCTTGTTGTCGGCGACAGCGTTTGGGACCTGCTGGCCGCCCGCCGCGCGGGAAGCCTCGGCATCGGGGTGCTTTCCGGAGGCTACGGCGAAGAGGAGCTGACCCGCGCGGGAGCGTTTCGCGTTTATCAGGATCCGGCGGATCTGCTGTCCCATTTGGATGAAGTGGGAGTCCGCGCCCTGGATTGATTGCGAAACCCGACAAAGCGGACTACGCTGTCGGAATGGAAATGCAGCAGATCGCGCAGTTCTTCAAAGGGGACCAGTTTGCCAAAGAGAACGGGATGAGAGTGGTCGAAGTGCGTCCAGGCTTCGCCCAGGCGGAAATGAAGGTCGAACCGCGCCATCTGAACGCGGTGGGGATCGTTCAGGGCGGCGCAGTGTTCACCCTCGCCGACCTGGCTTTCGCCGCGGCGTCGAATTCGCACGGCGTGCTGGCGGTCGCTTGCCAGGCGGATCTCACTTACTTCAAGGCGGTTGCTTCGGGCACGCTGACGGCCGTGGCGGAGGAGATCTCCCGCACTCGCAAGCTTTCCACCTGCCTGATCCGCGTCACCAACGAAGAAGGAGAGCTGGTGGCGCTGTTCAAGGGCGTCGCCTACATCAAGGGCACGCCTCTTGGCGTTGCGTGATAAACAAAGCTACAATCGCGCTGTTTACCACCCCACCGGCTTGCCTTTGTTCTGCTCGTCGAGCCACTTCTGGAGCGGCGCGAAGTAATCGCGGATGGCGGTTGCATCCATCTGGCGCTGCCCGGTGAGGGCCTGGAGCGCGTCCGGCCAGGGGCGGCTTATCCCCATCTCCAGCATGTCGCGCAGGCGCTTGCCGGCCGCCTCATTCCCGTAAATCGAACAGCGGTGCAGCGGGCCCGTGCAGCCGGCCTCTCGCGCCAGCGCGCGGTGGAACTGGAACTGCAAAATGTGCGCCAGGAAGTAGCGCGTATAGGGAACGTTCGCCGGGACGTGATACTTGGCGCCGGGGTCGAAGTCCTGCTCGCTGCGCGCAACCGGCGCGTCGACTCCCTGGTATTTCCGCCGCAGTTCCCACCACGCCTGGTTGTAGCGCTCCGGCGGGATAGCGCCCGAGAACACTTCCCACCGCCATTGGTCGATCAGCAGCCCGAACGGCAGGAACGCAACCTTATCGAGGGCGCGCCGGAGCAGCAGGCCGATATCCTTCGAGGGGTCCGGAGCTTTGTCGAGCAGGCCCAGCTTCACCAGGTACTCCGGCGTGACCGAGAGCGCGATGGTGTCGCCGATGGCCTCGTGAAAGCCGTCGTTCGCGCTGTCGCGGAACAGGAACGGCTGCTTGTTGTAGGCGCGCTGGTAGAAATTGTGTCCGAGTTCGTGGTGGATGGTGACGAAATCCTCTTCCGTAATGTCGATGCACATCTTTAGGCGCAGATCGTCCTCGCTGTCGACGTTCCACGCGCTGGCATGGCACACGACTTCGCGGTCCCGCGGTTTGACGAACATCGAGCGTTCCCAGAAGGTTTGCGGAAGAGGAGCAAAGCCGAGCGAGGTGAAAAAGCCCTCGCCGTACTTTACCATCTGTTTCCAGTCGAAATTCCGCTTTCTCAGAATTTCGGTGAGGTCGTAGCCGGGGTCGGCTTCCTTGGGCGCCACCAACGGATAGATGTTTTCCCAGGACTGCGCCCAGGGATTTCCCAGCAGGTGCGCCGGGATCGGACCGGAGGCGGGCACGATGTCGCCGTACTTCTCCCGCAGCTTGTGCCGCACATAAGCGTGCAGCGAAACGTAGAGCGGCTTGACCTGCTCCCAGAGGCGTTCCACCTCTTTCGCGAACACATCGGGAGGCATGTCGTACTTCGACCGCCACATGGCGCCGGTGTCGGCGAATCCCAGCTCCCGCGCCCCCTTGTTGGCAAGCTGCACGTAGCGCGTAAAGTCGCTCCGCATAGGCGGAGAGATGGTGCGCCACCCCCTCCAGACGTCCAGCAGTTCAGCCGGGTCCCGGCTCTCGGCCATGATCTTCGTGATGGCCTCGATATCGAGGCACTTCGATTGATCGCCGCCGGGACAGTACTTGCCCTTCCCGTACATGCCCTGCATCCGGGTGACGATCTCAGCCAGCTCGCGGCTTTCCTTCGGGTCGGCCGGCGCCGCCAGGGTGAGGGACAGCTTGAGCAGTTTCATCTTGCGCGCCAGTTCCGGCGGCAGGGTGAGCTTGTCGAAGCGCGCGGCTTCCTTGGCGAACGCCGCGGCGGCGTTCATCAGCCGCTCGCTATGCAGCGCGGAAAGGGCTTCGCTGTCTTCGTTGATGTAGGTGGAGTATACCCAGTCGGCCCGCGCGGAAATCGTGGAAAGGTCGAGCAGCGTGCTCTCGACTTTTTCCATGAACTCCCGCGCTTCCTGGACGGTGGGCGCTTTTGCCGGCTGGGCTGCCAGAAGGGCGCCGGCGGCCAGAGCGAGTACCAGGATCCTCATATGCCTTCAGATTAGCCCAGGCACGGGCTGGGCACGAAGGCCCCGGGGCGCTCCGGGCAAGCCGGTTTACTTCCCTTTTTTCTCCACGATGTTCATCGCGAAATAATTGACGACTTTGGCCTCGTCGCGCGCGATTTCATAATAGGCGTTGCGCAGCAACTGGTCCTTGCGTCCCAGCAGGGCCTCGCGGATCGTCTGCTGAACGCGCGGGTCGTTGAGATCGCGCTGCCCGGCCGGCTCCTTGGAATAGACCTTGAGGATGCGGTAGGCTCCCGGCGTGGGGATGATGGGCGAAATCTGGCCCGGCTGCAAGGAATTGATGAGCTGCCGCACCTGAGGGCTCGACTGGTCGAAGGCGGAGAGCGGCAGGAAACCAAGATCGCCGCCGTTCGCCGTGGTCTCAGGGTCTTCGGAGTAGTTCTCCGCCAGCATCGCGAAGTCCTCGCCCTGCCGCAGCCGCGCCTCGATCATCTGGATCTTCTTCCTGGCCTCCTGGTCGTTCTGGGCCTTGTCGTTTTTCAGGTTGCGCGCGCCGCTGTCGGGCGTAGAGGTCACCAGGATCTGCGCAAGGTGAATGGTGGGCTCGGGGCGGTTGAAGCTGGCCTTGTTGGCGTTGTAGAAATCGGTGATTTCCTTGTCCGTAATGGCGATTTTAGAAGTGATCTCGCGGTTGATGAGTTTCTGCACGCTCAAGTCGCGCCGGAGCTGCTCCTTGAGGTCGGCCACGGTCATCTTGCGCTTCTCGAGCTGCTTCTGGAACTCTTCCTGGGTGTAGGGAGCTTTCAGCTCGTTGAACTTGGCGTCCACCTCGGAATCGGTGGCCATGAGCCCGAGCTTCTCGGCGCGCTGAAGCATAATCTCGTTTTCAATCAGCGTGCGCAGAATCTCGAGCTTCTGGATCATCATCAGATCGTCGCTTGCCCGTTCGGCGGTGGAGGCAAACTGCGCTTCGTAGATGCGGTCGATCTGGTCGTAGGTGATCGGCCGGCCGTTTACGGTTGCGGCCACATTGGCCGGGGGCGCCTTCTTACAACCCGCCAGCAAAAGCACAACGGGTAAGAGATACAGGACCTTAGCAAGTCGCATATGCAAAAAACCATTCTAGCCAAGAGGCTCGCGGGCGGGGCGCGCGAAACGCGTGCGCCATCCGGCGCCGGGCGGCTCAAACAAGGGCCGCTTGCAGCTTCTCCAAATCCTCGGCTTCACCGAATCGAAGACCCTTCAGAGCCGGGTCGATACCTCGCAGCAATCCGCTCAGGACTCCGCCGGGGCCGATTTCCAGAAAGGTCCCGCAGCCATTGGCGGCCAGCAGCCGGATGGTTTCGGTCCAGCGGACGGGGCTGGTGACCTGGTCGATCAATCCCCGGCGAGCCTCCGCCCCGGTGCGGATCACCTCGGCGCGCACGTTGTTCACCAGGGGGCAGCAGAGATCGGAAAACTCGGTCTGCTCGAGGTCCACCGCCAGCCGCTGCTGGGCGGGGAGCATGAGCGGGCAATGGAAGGGGGCGCTCACGGGGAGCAACACCGCGCGGCGCGCGCCCGCGGCCTTGGCCAGCTCGACGGCGCGCTGGACGGCGGCGGCATGCCCGGCGATCACCACCTGGTCGGGCGAGTTGAGATTGGCGGCCGTAACTACTTGCCCCTGAGCGGCTTGGGCAAGTATGTCATCCAGTTTTCCCTCCGGCAGCCGCAGCAGCGCCGCCATCGCGCCCTCACCCGGCGGCACCGCCTCCTGCATGTACCGGCCGCGCTTGCGCACCAGTTGCACGGCGTCTGCAAATTTCAGGCTGCCGGCGGCGACCAGCGCGGAGTACTCGCCCAGGCTGTGCCCGGCGACGTAGTCGGGTTGATAGCCCTTTTCGCGTAGAACCGTGAAGGCCGCCACGGAAACCGTCAGAATGGCAGGCTGAGTGTTTTCCGTCAGTTTCAGGGCCTCTTCCGGCCCCTCGAAGCACAGGCTGGAAAGCGAAAAGCCAAGCGCCCGGTCGGCCTCCTCGAAGATGGCTCTGGCGGAAGGGAATGCCTCGGCCAGGCTCCTGCCCATCCCGGCGAATTGGGAGCCTTGACCGGGAAATAGGAAAGCGGTTTTCATAGGAACATTCATTGTACGATGAAGAGTAACTTTGAAATGGAGAAGCACGCCCTGATAATCAGCTCGTTGATTTCGGGCGGGCAGGAGTGGTCCCGTGCGCCTTTCTGAGATCTGCGTTCAGCGCCCTGTTTTCGCGTCCATGATGATCCTCTTCCTCACGGTGATGGGGATCTTCAGTTTCCTTGATCTGGGTGTGGACCTGTTCCCGCGCACCGATCCAGCGGTCGTGTTCGTCCGGGTCCAACTGCCCGGCGCAAGCCCCGAGGAGATGACTTCGCAGGTGGTGATGCCG
This sequence comes from Acidobacteriota bacterium, assembly GCA_029776225.1. GTDB lineage: Bacteria > Acidobacteriota > Terriglobia > Bryobacterales > Bryobacteraceae > Fen-330. The sequence continues at coordinate 84,732 of JAKOTR010000053.1, forward strand.
CTCGAGGAAGCCATCGCCTCGGTCAGCGGCATTGAGGAACTGCGCGCCAACGTCAGCGAGGGCAGCGCGAACATCATCGTCCAGTTCGTGCTGGAGCGCGATATCGGCGAGGCGACCGAAGACGTGCGGGAAAAGGTTTCGGGCGCAGTGCGGCGCCTTCCGCCGAACATCCTGCCGCCGGTGGTTCAGAAAGCGGACCCCGACAGCGACCCGATCATAACCATCGCGGTGAGCGGCGACCGTCCGGTGCGCGAGCTGACCGAGATCGCGGATAAGCAGATCCGGCGCGCCATGGAGACGGTGGACGGAGTGGCCGCCGTGGATATCACCGGAGGGCGCCAGCGGCAGATCAACATCTTCCTGGATATCAACAAGCTGAGCGGCTACAACTTGACCGCGCAGGACGTCCAGAATGCGTTGCGGGCCGAGAACGTGGAAGCGCCTGGCGGGCGCATCGTGCGCGGCCCCACGGAGATCGGCGTCCGCACGATGGGCCGCGTCGAGAGCATCGAGGAATTCAACAACATCATCATCAAGAACGTCAACGGCGCGCCGATCCGCATTCGCGACGTCGGCTACGCCGAGGACGGGATGACCGAACAGCGCAGCTTCGCTTACTTCAACAAGACCCCGGCGGTCATCCTCCAGGTGCGGCGCCAGACCGGAACGAACACGGTCCGCGTGGTGGAAGCGATTCAAGAGCGGCTGAAGACGCTCCAGGACGAACTCCCGGCCGGCGTGAAGCTCGATGTAGTGAGAGAGCAGGCCATGTTCATCAAGGCCGCGGTCAAGGCGCTCGAAGAGCACCTGATTCTGGGCAGCCTGTTCGCCTCCCTCATCGTCTGGCTGTTTATTCGCGATTTGCGGACGGTGCTGATCAGCTCCATCGCCATACCCACCTCCATCGTGACGACCTTCACGCTCATGCGCGCCATGGACTTCACCTTGAACTCCATGACGCTTCTTGGGTTGACGCTGGCGGTGGGTATAGTCATCGACGACGCCATCATTGTGCTCGAAAACATCTACCGCTTCATCGACGAGAAGGGTGTGCCTCCGATGCAAGCGGCCGTGCAGGCCACAAAGGAGATCGCCCTGGCGGTGATGGCGACCACGCTTTCGCTGGTCATCATTTTCGTGCCGATCGCGTTCATGACCGGTTACGCCAAGCGCTTCCTGAACCAGTTCGGGTGGACGATGGCGTTCTCGATCATGGTTTCCATGCTGGTGGCGTTCACGCTGACGCCCACGCTAAGCGCCCGCATTCTGAAAAGGCGGACCGGAGGGTCTGAGAAGCACCACGGCGTGCAGAGGGGCGGTTTCTTCGACCGGACCTACACGGGCGTGCTCAACTGGTCTCTGAACCACCGCTGGGTGATCGTCGGCATCACCATCGTGACTTTCCTTTCGACCTTCGTCCTCTACCGCTACATCGGGCGCGACTGGATGCCGCAGGAAGACCAGAATGAACTCAACGCGGGACTCGAGCTGCCCGAAGGCACTTCGATAGAGGAAACCGAACGCGTAACGATGGAGATTGCCAAGAAGATCATGGAGATCGACGGCGTCGTTGCCGTGATCCCCACGACACAAGGCTACTCGGGACGCGTCAACAGCGCCAACATCGGGATTCTCCTCAAACCGGAGAGCGAGCGCGCTCCGATTCTGGAGATGGGCGCACGGGTGCGCGCGGTGATGCGCCCCTACGCCTACGCCCGCCCGCGTGTTTCGTTCCCCAACACTCTGGGAGGGCGCGAAACGTTTTCTCCGATCCGGGCGATGCTGCTTGGACCCGAGCTTGAGCCGCTCGTCGAGATTGCTAAGCAGGCCCACGTGAGAATGATGGAGGTTCCCTCGGTCAGCGATTTCCGGGTAAACCTGAACCTCAACGATCCCGAGTTGCAGGTCCACATCGACCGGACGAAAGCCTCCGACCTTGGCGTACGCGTATCCGATATCTCGAACGCGGTGCGGCTGCTGATGTCCGGCGACGATGAAATCTCCACCTACAAGGAAGGCTCCGAACAGTACCAGGTAACCATGAGGCTGATGCCGGGGCAGCGCGACGACCCGGAGGTGCTCAGCCGCATTCTGGTGCCCTCGGCGAAGCTCGGACTCATCCGGCTCGATTCCGTCGCCGAACTGAAGCGCGGGCTCGGCCCCAGCCGTATCGAGCGCTTCAACCGGCAATTCGCCATCGGCATGTTCGGCAACGTAGCCCCGGGATACTCCCTGCACCAGGCGGCCGAGGCGACAGCCGCCGTGATCAATGACATCGGGCTGCCAGCCGGCTGCGATCTATATTTCTCGGGCCAGGTGAAGATCCTGGAGGAGACAACAATCAATATGCTGCTTGCCTTCGCGCTGGCCTCGATCTTCATGTACATGGTGCTGGCGGCCCAGTTCGAAAGCCTGATTCACCCGTTCATCATCCTCCTCACGCTGCCGCTGTCGATTCCCTTCGCGCTGATCTCGCTCCTCGGCACCGGGCGTAGCCTGAACCTGTTCAGCGCACTGGGGATTCTGCTGCTGCTGGGCATCGTGAAAAAGAACGGCATTCTTCAGATCGACTACATGAACCGGCTGCGGGATCAAGGCGTGCCGCTGCGCGAGGCCATTATCGAGGCTAACCGCGTGCGGCTAAGGCCCATCCTCATGACGACGTTCTCCATCGTCGCGGGCCTTATCCCCACTGCCATGGGTGTGGGAGCCGGAGCGTCCCAGCGCTCGGCCATCGCCGTAACCATCATTGGTGGACAGACGCTCTGCCTGCTGCTGACCTTGCTCGTAGTGCCGGTGGGCTACTCGCTGGTGGAAGACGTCAAAGCCAGACTGGCAGCGCGGCGCGCAGCCGTGGCCGCTCCCGCTCCGGCAGCGGGCGACTAAACAGCGCACAATCCGAGATCACGCTTATAGGGACGTCGGGGTGGCTGCACCCGCTCCGGCAGCAGGTGGCCCAAAAAAACGCGCGATCCAAGATCTCGCCTGTCGGATCTCGCGGCAGCTGAACCCGCTCTGGCAGTGAGCGACAAAAAAGCCGCCGGCAGCACATCAGCAAAAAAGTTGACAACCAATCGGGCAGTCGTTGCGTCAATTCCAGTGACAAGGGGAGAACACGATGAGTGAAGCCCAAAAAGCTAGAGCACAGAAAGAATTCAAGGGCTGGGCATACTGCCCCATTTGCACACGCACTGTGGAAGCTCAGGTTGTGGCTTCCGGACGCAGAATGGTCGTCAAGCCGGGGCAGAAATGCCCGCGCTGCTCTTCTTCGCTGGAGGCGGCGGCCGTCGTCCGGTACGACGTTGCGGCTTGAGGATTGCGTCCATGCGGGGCAGCACCTTGCATTGCCGATACGACTTATGCTGTAGTGGAAGCTGAGGTTGATTCCATGCGGAGGAAAAGGATCGAGCCTTCCGAACCGGTGGTTCCAAGCGAGATCCTGGACAAAGCCAGGCGCGCCGCCCATCCGGACAAATTGCCGCGGGCGGCTAAGTGTGAAGTTTGCGGGGCCGAGTGTCCGCCGCATGCGTCCGAACGGCTTTGCTGGGTCTGCCGCCGCCTGAAGATCAGCGCGTGGCACGAAGTAGAACAGCAAATGTCCGCTCAGGAGTGAAATACCGGCAGTTGCCGGGTTCCCTCCCCTGCTGATTCGTATACATACGCCGCTGCGGCGACATCTTCCACTCCCAAACCAACCGATTTGAATAGTGTGATGGAGCGCGTGGAGGGCCGGCCAGAGAGGTCCTTCAGTTCCTTCACGCGCTGCCAGTCCGCCTGATCGAGGGCCAGCAACAAGTCCCCCGCCTCCATCTGCGCCTGCTCGATGGAATCCACGGCGATAAGGTCCGCCCGCCTGACAAGTTCGGGCGGCGTCTCGCGGCGATTGGCCTGATTGGATCCGATCGCGTTGATGTGAGTACCCGGATCAATCCAGTGGTCCTCGAACACCGGGTTTCGCGAGTTGGTCGCGGTCACCACAATGCCAGCGCCCCGCACGGCCTCTTCCGCCGAAGCTGCAGGCCGGACCGGCGCGCCGAGTTCGCGAGCGCACTCCTCCGCGAACCGCTCCCTGTTTTCCTGCTTCCGGCTCCAGACCCTCACGTCGCGCACCGGCCGGACACTCAGGACCGCCTCGACCTGCGTCCGCGCCTGAAATCCGCTTCCGATTACCGCCAGAGTATCCGCGTCCGCGCGCGCCAGCAGATCGGTGGCGTAACCGGTAGCCGCGCCGGTGCGAATCTGGCCCAGGTAGTTCGCTTCGAAGAGCGCCAGCGGCGCGGCATCTTCAGCCGAATACAGCAGGAACAGAAAGTGGGCGCCGTAGCGCAGGTTGGTCGAGTATACCTTGATGCCGAAGTAGCGGCCGAATGCGCCCGCCATCGAGTGCAGGACGGAACCCGTCGGCAGCACCAGGCGCCGCCGGGGTTGATTCTGCGCACTCCCGGAGGCCAAGTCGCGGAAAACCCGCCGCATCTGCGCAATGGCGACCGGCATGGGCAGCAGCCGGCGTACGTCGGCTTCCGTGAAGAAAAGCATGTCTTTTCAGCCGCTCCGCACAATCACGAAACGGCCGGATTCACCACTTGCGGCTCGACCTCCAGATCGGCAAAGGCCGCCTGGGCCCTCTCGGGATCGAACTTACCCTCGCGCGCCAGCCGCGACAGCGCCGCGGCGGCGATGGAGGAGGCATTCACTTCGAAGAACTCGCGGAGGTGCTCCCGGTTGTCGCTGCGGCCGAAGCCGTCGGTGCCGAGTGATACCAGGCGGCCGGCCAGCCAGGGCGCGACCTGGTCGGCAACCGCCTTCATGTAATCGGTGGCGGCGATGATCGGCCCCTCGGCGTCCTCGAGTACCTGGAGCAGGTAGGGCCGGCGCTCCGGCTCGGCCGGATGCAGCCGATTCCAGCGCTCGACTTCGAGCGCCTCGCGGCGCAGTTCGGTGTAGCTTGTCACGCTCCACACGTCGGCCGGCACGCCGTAGCGTTCCGCCAGGATCTGCTGCGCCTTCAAGGCTTCATTGAGGATCGGGCCGCTGCCGAACAACTGCACAACGGCTTTGCCCTTCTCGGCCCGCCGGTAGCGGTAAATCCCTTTCAGGATGCCTTCGCGCACTCCTTCGGGCATCGGCGGCTGAGCGTAGTTCTCGTTGTACACCGTCAGGTAGTAGAAAAGATCCTCGTTCTCCTGGTACATGCGCCGGATCCCGTCCTGCACGATGACGGTGATCTCATAGGCATAGGCGGGATCGTAGGCCGCGCACGTCGGCAGCACGCTCATGAGCAGGTGGCTGTGTCCGTCCTGGTGCTGCAAGCCTTCGCCGGCCAGCGTGGTCCGGCCCGCGGTAGCGCCCACCAGGAATCCCTTCCCGCGCGCATCGGCAAACGCCCACATGAGGTCGCCCACGCGCTGGAAGCCGAACATCGAGTAGTAGATGTAGAAAGGCACGAGCGGGAGGTTGTAGTTGGCGTAGGAAGTGCCCGCGGCGGTAAACGAAGCCATCGCGCCCGCTTCGGTAATGCCCTCTTCGAGGATCTGGCCGCTCTTGGATTCCTTGTAGTAAAGGAACATCTCCTGGTCCACCGGACGGTAGAGCTGCCCCTGGCTCGCGTAAATGCCAATCTGGCGGAACAGGGACTCCATGCCGAAGGTGCGCGCCTCGTCCGGGATGATCGGGATGACGTAACGGCCCAGTTCCGGATGGCGGAGCAGCAGCGTGAGGACGCGGACAAACGCCATCGTTGTGGACACTTCACGCCCCTGCGACCCGGTGAGGGTGTCGGCGAAATACTCGAGCGGCGGCGCGGGCAGGGGGGTGTACACCGGATTCCGCGACGGCAGATAGCCGCCCAGCTCTTTCCGCCTCTGGTGCAGATACCGAATTTCGGGAGAGTCTTCCGGAGGCCGGTAGAAAGAGACCGTGTGGATGCGTTCCTCCGTGATCGGGATTTCAAAGCGGCGGCAGAAGTACTCCATCTCCTGCTCGTTGAGCTTCTTCTGCTGGTGGGTGATGTTGCGGCCCTCGCCCGCTTCGCCCAGCCCGTAGCCCTTGATCGTTTTGGCAAGGATCACGGTGGGCCCGCCTTTATGCTCGACCGCCCGCTTGTAGGCGTTGTAGACTTTCTGCGGATCGTGGCCGCCCCGGCGCAGCCTGGTGAGCTGTTCGTCGGTCTTATCCGCAACGAGTTCCAGAAGCTCGGGATACTTTCCAAAAAACTCCTTGCGAATGTACGCGCCGTCCCGCGCGGCCAAAGTCTGATAGTCTCCGTCGAGGCACTCGTTCATGCGCTTGACCAGCAGCCCCGTGCGGTCGCGCGCCAGCAACTCATCCCAATCGCTGCCCCAGATCACTTTGATGACGTTCCAGCCGCAGCCCGCGAACAGTGCTTCGAGTTCCTGGATCACTTTCCCGTTGCCGCGCACCGGGCCATCGAGCCGCTGGAGATTGCAGTTGACGACGAAAATCAGGTTGTCCAGCTTCTCGTTGGCGGCGATGCGGAGCGCGCCGGTGGTTTCGGGCTCGTCGGTCTCGCCGTCGCCCAGAAAAGCCCAGATTTTGCGCGGCGTCGGCTCGATCAGGCCGCGGTTCTCCAGATAGCGCATGAACCGGGCCTGGTAGATGGCGTTAATCGGCCCGAGCCCCATTGAGACCGTCGGGAACTGCCAGAAGTGCGGCATGAGCCACGGGTGGGGATAAGAGGACAGTCCGGGATGATCGCGCAGTTCGTGACGGAAGTTTTCGAGGTGTTTTTCGTTCAGCCTGCCTTCAAGGTAAGCGCGTGCATACACTCCGGGAGAAGAGTGCCCCTGGAAGTAAACTAAGTCGCCCGGCTGGTCGCCGTAGGAAGCGCGGAAGAAGTGGTTGAAGCCGACCTCAAGCAAGGTGGCCAGCGACGCGTACGAAGAAATGTGGCCGCCGATGCCCGAATCGTACTTGTTCGCACGCACGACCATAGCGAGCGCGTTCCAGCGGATCAAACTCTTCAGCCTGCGCTCGATCGCCCGGTCGCCGGGATACGGCACTTCCTCTTCCGGAGGGATCGTGTTTATGTAAGGGGTGTTTACGCTGTAGGCGGGAGCGGCCCCGGCCACTCGCGCCCGGTCCGCCAGGCGCTCGAGCAGATAGGAGGCGCGATCCGGACCGGCCTCATCGATCACTTCGTCCAGAGCTTCCAACCACTCGAGGGTCTCCTGGGGATCGAGGTCCTCTGAGCTAGGTAGTTTGTTCCTCAGCATAAGGGAATCTCCTCTCAGAATAACCCGTAGTCCGGGTGGGAGGCGCGGTGCGCGCCGTCATTACGCGATTTTCCGGCCGCAAAAGGCGCAAAATGGCGCCTCAGGGGGCTGCGCAAGCGAGCTCCCGCAGTGGCGGCAGAACCGGATTCCTGCCTCGTAGCCACCCGGGTTGGAAAAGCGCGCCCTTGCCCCTGAACGCTCTCGCGCGCGCGTGAGCATGACGGCCAGAACGATCAAGGCGACAAGGAAGACCAGTTCAGGAATTCCTAGTACGCGCATCATGCCTCAATGATACATCGCGGAACTTCAGTCCCGTTGTTTACGCTTCAGTGCGGATAATCAGGGGTTCACCCCCAGTTGCCAGTAAAGAAAAGCCAGCTCTTCGGTCAGATCCTCGATTCGCTTGCCGATGGGCATGCCCCGGCTGTGTCCCGCCTTCGTGTCGTACCGCAGCAGGATGGGGCGGTCCGACCCCGTCGACGCCTGAAGCAGCGCGGTCATCTTACGGGCGTGCAGCGGGGCGACCCGGGTATCGGCATCGCCGGTCACGAACAGCACGGCGGGGTACTTCGCGCCGCGCCGCACGCGGTGATAGGGCGAGTACGCATAGAGGTACTTGAACTGCGCGGGGTCACTCGCCGAGCCGTACTCCGGCACCCACCAGCGCGCAACCAGGAACTGGTCGTAGCGCAACATGTCGAGAAGCGGGTAGCCGCAAACCACCGCGCCGAAGAGTTCCGGCCGCTGCGTAATCGCCGCGCCCATGAGCAAGCCGCCGTTGCTGCGCCCGGAGATCGCCAACCGCTGGGGCTTGGTGTAGCCGTTCCGAATCAGCCACTCGGCCGCGGCAAAGAAATCGTCGAACACGTTCTGCTTCTTCTCCAGCATTCCGGCGCGGTGCCATTGCTGGCCGAACTCGCCTCCGCCGCGCAGGTTGGGCTGCGCGAACACGCCGCCGTTTTCGGCCCATAGCACCGCGGTGGGGGAGTAGGCGGGCGTGAGGCTGATGTCGAAACCGCCATAGCCGGTGAGAAACACGGGGTTGTTCCCGTCCAGCTTGAGCCCCTTGCGGTGAAGCAGGAACATGGGGATTCGCGTGCCGTCCTTAGAGGAGTACCAGACCTGCTTCAGTTCGAGCTTGCCGCGGTCGATGCGGACGTTGGGGCTCCACCAGACGTCCTGTTTGCCCGTGCCGGCGTCGTAGCGCAGGATCGTGACGGGCGTGTGGAACGAGTCGAACTCGAAGAATGCCTCGCGGCCGCTCCAGGTGCCGTTAACGGCGCTTACGCTGCCGATGCCCGGAAGCGGGAGATCCGGCAGGCGCTTGCCTTCCGGCGTGAAGACGGCCAGCGTGGAAGAGGCATTGCGCAGGTAGGAGACGAACAGGCGCCCGGCCGCCGCGGAGAACTCGTCGATGGCGTCGGGGCCCTCGGGAACAACGACGCGCCAGCGCTCGCGGGCGGGGTTGCGCAGATCGACGGCCAGGACGCGGCCGTTGGGCGCCTCCCAGTTCGTGGCGAGGTAGAGCATGTCGCCGCCGATGCGCCCGGTAAAGCGGCCCTGAAGACCCTTGACGATGGGCGCCGGCGGCGTGCCGCGCTTGAGGTCCTGCACCCAGATCTCCGAGCGGTCGCCCGCGCTGCCCTCGGACACCTGTATGAGCAGGTAGCGGCCGTTTTCGGAGACGCGCGCGCTGATGCCCTTCTCGGGACCGTATCCTTCGCCGAAAACGACGGTGTCCGCGGATGCCGACTTGCCGATGGCGTGGAAGTAAACGCGCGGGCCGGCCTTCTCGAAGCGGCTGTAATAGAAGCCGCTGCGGCCTGGGAGGATCGAGATGCCGTAGCGGCCGCGCGGCAGCTCATCCGCAAGCTCCTTGCGCGTATCGACGTCGAGCAGCCTGACGGTGACCTCGTCTTCGCCGCCGCGGCGTATGCCGTAGGCCACCAGCTTGCCGTCATCGGAGATGTCGAGCAGGGTGACCGAAGCGGTGTGGTCCGGGCTGAGCGGGGCCGGATCGATGAGCACCTGGTCCCGGCCGTTCAGGCCCTCGCGCATGTAGATGACGGGCTGCTGCCGGCCGGCGAGGCGGCGGGCAAAGAAGTACCGGCCTCCCCGGACGTGCGGAGCGGCCGCCTCATCGATGTCCATCAGCTCCGAAAGGCGTTTGGCGATGCGGGCGCGTCCGGGCAGCTTTTCCAGAATTGGACGGGAGTATGCGTTCTGCGCGTCGATCCACCGGCGCGTCTCCGGGCTGTCCTGGTTCTCGAGCCAGCGGTAGGGGTCGACGATTTCGACGCCGTGAATGACTTCTCTGACGTTATCGGTCCTGGTGGGGGGAGGCTTCTGCGCAAGGGCGCACAAAGCCAACGCCGAAGCCAGCAGGAGTCTCCCCATAGATTCAGGCTAACAGCATTTCGGGCGGATATACCGGGCCCGGAAGCGCTCGTCGGAGAACCGCTGCCACTCCGCGCGCGAATGCGTGCGGCCGTGAGCGGCGAGGTGGCGGTTGTAGGCGTTTTCGTCTCCCAACTCGCGCAGCAGAGCCATCACCAGTTCGCCGAAACGTTTCAGATGCTTCATATGGCCTCCGTTTCCAGCTGCGAGGGAACGAACGGTGATTCGGTGAGCTTCACCTCGCGCGTGCCGCGCAGGATGCCGGTCCAGACGCGGATGGAATCGACCAGAATGGTCGTCACCAGGATTACGAAGATGCCGCACACGACGGCGTCGAGCCGCTCGTTGAAAATCAGGGTCTGGGTCTCGCCGATCTTTTCCGCCGCCACTTTGCCCGAATCGAGCAGGTTCTGCAACTCGGCTGCGCGCGCCAGGAACCCTATGCGCGGGATCGGCGAAAAGATCTTCTGCCAGGCGGCGCTGAACGTGACGGTGACGAGCCAGACGAGCGGGACGGCCGTGATCCAGACGTAGCGCAACCCGTGCATCTTGAGCAGTATAGTTGTGGCGACGCAGAGCGCCACAGCCGCGAGCAACTGGTTGGCGATCCCGAACAGCGGCCAGAGCGAGTTGATGCCTCCCAGCGGGTCTCGCACCCCTTGTATGAGGAAGTAGCCCCAGGCAAGCACGATGGCGGCGCTGGTCACGATGACGCCGGGCATCCAGCTTGTGCGGCCCCAGGGCTTGTAAAAGTGCCCGATGAAATCCTGGAGCATGAACCTGCCGACGCGCGTTCCGGCGTCGATGATGGTGAGGATGAACAGCGCCTCGAACATGATGGCGAAGTGATACCAGAAGGCGAGGATGGTGCGGCCGCCGCCGGTCTGGGCGAAGATGTGCGCCATGCCGAGGGCGAGCGAAGGGGCCCCGCCGGTGCGATGGAAGAGCGTCGCTTCGCCCACGTCGGCAGCCAGCTCGTCCATATCCTGCACGGTCACCGGGAATCCCCAGGAGGTGATCGTTTCGACAGCGGCCTGCGGAGTGTCGCCCACGATTCCCGCCGGCGAGTTCACCGCAAAGTAGACGCCGGGCTGAAGCGCGCAGGCGGCGATCATCGCCATGATGGCGACGAAGCTTTCCAGCAGCATCGAGCCGTAGCCGATGGGCCAGGCGTGCCACTCCTTGGCAATCATTTTCGGCGTGGTGCCGGAGGAAATCAGCGAGTGGAAGCCCGAGATGGCGCCGCAGGCGATAGTGATGAAACAGAACGGGAAGATTTTGCCGGCGAAGATGGGGCCGGTGCCGTCGGTGAACCGCGTGAACGCGGGCAGTTGCAGCTCCGGCCGCACGAACAGGATGCCCACGCCGAGCATCAGCACCACGCCGAGCTTGACGAAAGTGCTCAGGTAGTCGCGCGGGGCAAGCAGCAGCCAGACCGGCAGCGCGCTGGCGAAGAAACCGTAGATGATCACCGAAACAGCCAGCGCCATGCCCGACAACGTGAAAATGGGCGCCAGCGCCGGGGATTCGGCTACCATCTGCCCGCCGAAAATCGAGAGCACGACGAGCAGGAACCCGATCACCGAACACTCCAGCACTTTACCCGGCCGCCAGAAGCGGAGGTACAGGCCCATGAAGACGGCGATGGGCATGGTGGCGGCGATGGTGAACGTTCCCCACGGGCTGCCCTTCAGCGCGTTGACCACCACCAGCCCGATCACTGCCAGCAGAATCACCATGATGAGCAACACCGTCAGCATGGCCGTGAATCCGCCGACCTTGCCGATCTCTTCCCGCGCCATCTCACCGAGCGATTTGCCGTTGCGGCGCATCGAGGCGAACAGGATGACAAAGTCCTGCACCGCCCCGCCGATCACCGCGCCCACGATGATCCAGAGCGTGCCGGGCAGGTAGCCGAACTGCGCCGCCAGCACGGGACCCACCAGCGGCCCGGGTCCGGCGATGGCGGCAAAGTGGTGCCCAAAAAGAATCCATTTGTTGGTCGGTTCGAAATCGTGGCCGTTTCTCAGGACCTCGGCGGGAGTCGCGCGCTTGTTGTTGAGCGCCATGACGCGCGCCGCGATGAATTTCGCGTAGAAGCGGAAACCGATCAGGTAGGTACAGACCGCCGCGGTAACCAGCCAGGTGCTGTTGATCGGCTCGCCACGATTCAGTGCGATGCCAGCAAGACAGAACGCCGCCAGTACAGCCACGGCGGCCCAAATGAGGTGAGCAATAATTCGTTTCATTTTTGTAAAAAGGGGATTGTACCGCGGGAGCCCGCTTGGCGGAGTGAGCTTAACAGATGGATTGAGAAGGCGCGGCGCGGTCGGTCAAAATGAAACTATGACCGGATTCGGCCGAATGCTCATCATCGCTGGTGTGATCCTGATCGCGGCCGGACTGCTGTTCTCTCTCGGGGCGCGCCTGCCGTTTCGAATCGGACGGCTTCCCGGCGACATCGTCATCCGCGGAAAGAATTCCGTATTCTACTTCCCGCTGGCAACCAGTCTGCTGCTAAGCGTGGTTCTGTCGCTGATCCTGTGGCTGGTGAACCGCCGCTAATCGAGAATATCTATTTGAGAGGCCCGATGCGGGTCAAAGGCCAGTAAACAAACACGGCCTTGCCGTAGATGCATTCGCGCGGGACAAGACCCCACGTACGGCTGTCGTTGGAGGAGTTGCGCCGGTCGCCGAGGACGAAGTACTCGTTGGCTCTCACTCGTTGTTCGGGCATCGAAAAGTTGTCGCGGTACTCTGGCGGCACGTAGTCTTCCTTGAGCGGTTTGCCGTTCAGGATGACGGTGCCGCGATCGATCGCGACCGTGTCGCCCGGTATCCCGATCACCCGTTTGATGTACGACTTGGACTGATCGAAGGGGAACCAAAAAACGATCGTGTCTCCCCGCTTGATCTCGTCTATTCCCAGCCTGTAAATGAACTTATTGACAAAGATCCGTTCCTGATCCACCAGGGTGGGCATCATACTCGTGCCCTCGACTTTAACCGGCTGGTAAATGAAGATGATCACGATAAAGGCGATCACCACGGACAGCATCAGGTCTCGCGCCCAGCCCAAAGCTGCCCTGAGCACGGAAGACCGCCTGCGGAATGGAGGATCGGAATGGCCGGGAGCAGCACGCTCTTCAGTCATGGCCTCAAAATCGACGGCGAGGGTTCACCTCTCATTATACCTGGACGTATAAAACGCGATTCGGTTCCCGCTACTCTGGATATAATCGTTACTCGTCCTGATGCTCAAACACAAAACGGTACTTACGTTTGCGCTGGCCTTGCTGCTGGCCGGCTGCGCCGGCGTCCGGCCACCTTCGCCCGATTCACGGCCGACAGAAAATGTTTCGGTTACCTTCCTGGACGTGGGCCAGGCGGATGCCACTCTCATACGCACTCCTGAGGGCGAGACGGTCCTGATCGATACGGGCCAGAACGGCCGGACGGCGGCCCTGCTGCGCAAACTGGGTATCCGCCGCATCGACCTGCTGATTCTCACGCATGCGCACGCGGATCACACGGGAGGCGTCGAATCGATACTTGAGAGTTTTCCGGTGAACGAGATCTGGTACTCGGGTCTCGACTACAAGGCGAAGCTCCGCCGTCTCCTCGAGCGCAACGGCGGTCTCCAAAAGGTCTCCGCCGGATTCGAAAAGCGCTTCGCGAAGCTGATCCTCACCGTGCTGCACCCGCAGGCGAAGCCGCTGCGCAACTCGGTCAACAACCGCTCCGTGGTGGTGAAAGCCGTCTACGGTTCGGCGAGCTATTTGTTTCCGGGCGATTGCGAGCTGGAATGCTGGGATCAGCTCTTCAAGTTTCATCGCGCCGAGCTGCGCGCGGACGTTCTCAAGGCCGCCCACCACGGCTCGGGAAACGGGACGAGCTCCGGCGTGCTGATTAACGTGCGCCCGGCAACCATCGTGGTCTCCTGCGGGCGCGGCAACGACTATGGCCATCCGCACTCGATCGTCCTGAGGCTGGTCGACAGGCTTGGGGCCCAACTCCTGCGCACCGACCTTCAAGGAACCATCGAGTGCGCGGGCGCGCGGTGCGCGCCGGTCGCCGAAGCCGCGCTCAGCGAAATCTCTGGGCGCTAATCGGCCCCGAAAAGGTTGATTCGCAGCGCTTGGCTATAATGGCCGGGAAACTGGGAGGAGATATGCGTTTTCTGGTTCCGGCGCTCTCGCTGTGTGTTGTTTTCGCGCAGGACGCGCGTAATACACAGGTTCCCAACACGAATACGCACTTCACCATGAAGGAGTATCGAACGCTGGCGGAGTGGGAGGCGCGCAAGGCGCAGCTCCGCAAACAGATCCTTTCCGCCGCGGGACTCCTGCCGATGCCGGAGAAAACGCCGTTGAATCCCAGGATTTTCGGCCGCCTGGAGCGCAATGGCTACTCCGTCGAGAAAGTGCTGATTGAAACCATGCCGGGCTTTTACCTGGGCGGGAATCTTTACCGGCCGCTGCGTCCCGGGAAGCATCCGGCCATCGTCACGCCGCACGGGCACTGGAGCCACGGGCGCCTGGAAAACCAGTCCCGGACCTCCGTTCCCGGCCGCTGCATCAATTTCGCGCGGCAGGGATACGTTGTGTTCTCCTACGACATGCTCGGGTACAACGACACTACCCAGACGCCGCACAAGTTCGGCGGGCGCATCGAGCAGTTGTGGTCGTTCGGGCCACTGGGGCTGCAATTGTGGAATTCGATCCGGGCGGTGGACTTTGTGCAATCGCTCAGCGACGTGGACCCGGAGCGCATCGCGGCGACCGGCGCTTCGGGCGGCGGCACCCAGACGTTTCTGCTGGCGGCGGTGGATGACCGCGTGAAATGGTCCGCCCCGGTCAACATGGTGTCTGCCATCATGCAGGGCGGCTGCGTCTGCGAAAACGCGCCCAACCTGCGTGTGGACACCTTCAACGTAGAGTTCGCCGCCATGATGGCGCCGCGGCCGATGCTGCTAGTGTCGGCGACCGGCGACTGGACGCGCAACGTGCCCTCGGAGGAATTTCCGGCGATCCGCCGCATCTACGCCCTCTACGGGAAGGCGGACGAGGTGGAGCAGGTTCAGATCGATGCCCCGCACAATTACAACCGCGAGAGCCGCGAGGCCGTGTATCGCTTCTTCGGCCGGCGCATACTCAACCTGCCCGATGCGGACAAAATCGTCGAGGACAGCTTCCAGGTGGAAAAGCAGCAAGACCTGCTCGCGCTCAACGGTCGGAGCCTGCCCGAGAACGCGCTGGATTATGACGGGCTGTTCCGGCAATGGAAGGAAGCGGCGCGAGCTCAGAGCGCGCAGACGCGCGATATCGCGGAACTGCAGGAGCGGCTGCGGCTTGTCCTCGGCGCCGAGTGGCCCGCGGAAGTTACGGCGCAGAACCGCGGAGAGCTGATCGTATTGACGCGCCCCGGTAAAGGCGACCGCGTGCCGGGCTTGTTGATCCCCGGCAGCGGGGCGCCGGTCCTCCTTGCGGATGAAAAGGGCGCGGCGGCCGCTCGCAAACGGGAGGGGGCGCGAAAACCGATCGCCTTGGGGCGCACCGTGCTGGCGATCGATGCTTTCCAGACCGGCTCTGCGGAGGCGCCGCGCGACCGCTCGCACCAGCACTTCCTGACGTTCAACCGGAGCGACGATGCGCTCCGCGTCCAGGATATCCTCACCGCTCTGAAGTATCTCAGCACGAAATACGAGCAGAAACCCGAACTGATCTGTGCCGGCAAAGCGGCCGTCTGGTGCACTTTCGCCGCCGCCGTGGCCCCCATCGGCGTGGAGTTGACGGCGGACCTCGGAAAGTTCCAGGGCACGGAGGAGGACTTCGCGCGCCATTTCTTCGTGCCGGGAATCCTTCGCGCCGGAGGACTTGACGCGGCACGCCGTATTTTGAACCAGGTCAGCCCGCAGTGAGCGACGGCCGCTTGCGGCTGTTCATCCAGAGGGAACCGGCGATGGCGGCGGCGAGCACCACGCCCACCAGAATCAGCGGCAGCCACGTGGGGATCGCGACGTGGTGCGAGATGGTCAACTTGATTCCGATAGACACGAGGATGACGGCAAGCGCGGGATGGATGAGCGGCAAATGCAGCATCGCCCCGGCCAGCACGAAGTACAGGGCGCGCAGACCGAGGATTGCGAAAACGTTGGAGGAATACGCGATGAAGCGGTCGCGCGTGACCGCGAGCAAGGCCGGAACGGAATCGACGGCAAAGATGACGTCGGCGCTTTCTATAGCCACTAAGGCAAGGAGCATCGGCGTGATGTAGATGCCGTTTTGCGTGCGATGCCAGAAGTGTTTCCCTTTGTAGTCGCGGTCAACCGGGAGCAGCCTGGCCGCGAAGCGAACGGTGGCGTTTTCCCCGGGTCTTTCTTCCTCGCCCTTGAGGGCCTGCACTCCGAGGCGAATTCCCGTAACGATGAGAATCGCCCCCATTATGTAGACAATCCACTCGACGGCTTCGATGAGGGCAATGCCCGCAAAAATGAAGACGCCGCGCAGGATAGCCGCCCCGAGAATGCCCAGCATGAGAACGCGCCGCTGATGCTCGTGCGGAATTTGGAAGTAGCCGAACGTAGCGGCGAAAACAAACAGGTTGTCGGCGGACAGGGATTTCTCGATGACGTAGGCGGTCAGGTATTCGAGCGCCATTCCTTTGAGCGCCCACCAGACATAGAGGGAAAAACCGACGCCGGCGCCGATCCAGGCAATGCTCTCGACGATGGCGCTTTGCAGGCTTCCCTCACGGGTGAATCTCGGGATCAGAAAGAAATCGAGAGCAAACAGTACAACCACACACAGCGCGAGAAAAAACCATGGCGAGAGTAGCATCCCCATGAAGCGCGGGCCCTTGTATAGCCGACGCAGCCGCTCGCCGGGGGGTTCCTTCGCGTGAACAATCCCGCCGCGTGCGTGCTGATAAAGTATCCAATATGGTTCGGGAACTCGCCGTCACCTCTCCTGATGGCAAGAGCCGCATTGTCAGGCTCGACGGCGATTCGCTGTCGCTGGGCCGGTCGGCCGCCAATGAGCTCTGCTATCCGGAGGACGCCGGGCTTTCGCGGCAGCACGTGATCTTCGAGCGCGAAGGCGAGCACTGGACCGCGCGGGACCTCGGGAGCACGAACGGCACTTTCATCAACGGAACCCGGCTCACCGAAAAGCGGCGGCTCAGGCCGGGCGACCGCATCGTCGCGAGCCGGGTGGTAATCATCTACGAGCCCGGCAAAAGGGACGAGGAGAAGCCGGTATTCTTTGAGGGCGGCGAAGCCCCGGACGCGGACAACACTGTTCTCGCGGCGGCTACCACGCTGGAAAGCCTGCTTAAGAGCGAGCCGGCCAGTTTGAAGGCCACCCGCGGCGGCGCTGGAAACTGGGCCAGCCCGATCACCACGCTCCTGCGGGCCGGCCGCGAGCTGACCCTGCGGAGGCCGCTGCCCGAACTCTACCAGGTGATTCTGGACCTCGCCCTGGAGGCCACAGGCGCGCGCCGGGGAGTGCTGCTAACCGTGGAAAAAGGCAGCCTCGTGGTGCAGGCTTCACGAGGCGATGGTTTGCGGATCAGCAGCGCCGTACGGGACCGCGTGCTCGAAAGCAGAACCTCCGTGCTGGTCCGCGACACCGCGCTGGACGAGGCGCTGCGCAAGCGACACAGCATCGTGGCGCAGAGCGTGCGCACGCTGATGGCCGTTCCGCTCCAGACCGACGACAAGGTGATCGGGCTGATTTACGTCGACTCGCCGGAGTTCTTCCGCCAGTTCACCACCGACGATCTGAACCTGCTGACCGTACTGGCGAACGTGGCGGGCATTCGCATCGAACGCGAGCGTTTGGCCGAAGTGGAGCAGGCCGAGCGGCTCATGGCGGCCGAACTGGAGCAGGCCGCGGAGATTCAGCGGCAACTGCTGCCCTCCGCCGCGCCATCCGTGCCGGGGCTGGACCTGGCGGGCTATACCGCGCCTTGCCGCACCGTCGGCGGCGACTACTACGATTTCCTGACTCTTCCGGACGGCCGCATCGGCCTCGTATCGCCGACGTGGCGGGCAAGGGCATGCCGGCGGCGCTCGTGATGGCCTCCTTGCAAGCTAAGGTGCAGGCGCTGGCAGAGACTCCCGGCACCATCGCCGAGTTCGTGGGCAGGCTGAACCGCGGCATGGCCGCCACCTGCCCCCGGAACCGCTTCGTCACGCTCTTCTATGGTGTGATCGATCCAAAGAGCGGCGAACTCGCCTGGTGCAATGCGGGCCACAACCCGCCGCTGCTGGTGCGCGCAGAGGGCGAAATCGTTCCACTCGACGGCGGCGGTCCGGTGCTGGGCGTCGTACCAACTATGCGCTACGAGGAGCGGCGCGGGGCGATGGAATCCGGCGACGTGCTCTTGCTGTACAGCGACGGCGTCGCCGAGGCGTGCAATCCGGACGGGGTCGAGTTTTCACAGCGCCTAAACACGCTTCTGCTCGAAAAGCGCGGAGAAACCGCGGCCGGGATCGTCCAGGCTGTCCACGAAGCCGTGAGGGCGTGGACGGAGGGCTTGCCTCCGGCCGACGACGTCACGGTTGTAGCGGCGCGGCGTTGTTAGAGAGGACCGGCGGGGTCCCTATGAAGACAGCCGGTCCAGTTCGCTTCCGTCGTGTCCAAACAGGCGGATATCCAGCGCCGGCTGTCCAGCGGCGTGCGTCGAGCAGCTCAGGCAGGGGTCGTATGCGCGGACCACGGCCGAGACGCGGTTCAGCATCCCTTCCTTCAGCTTCTTGCCATCCACAAAGCGCCGGCTGACCTGCTCGATGCTGCGGTTGATGGCCAGGTTGTTGTGGCCGGTGGCGATGATCAGGTTCGCCCAGCGGATCGCGCCTTTCTCGTCCACCTTGTAGTGATGGATGAGGACACCGCGCGGCGCTTCGGCCATCCCGACGCCTTCGAGCGAGTTCACGCCGGCGTGCGCGCGGACGTGCGTCGAGAGAATTGCCGGGTCGTCCAGCAGGGCGCCTATGCGCTCGAGCGCGTACACGATTTCAATCAGGCGCGCATAGTGGTAGAGGAACGAGCTGGTGACAACCGTTCCGAACCGCTGGCGGTATTCCTCCAGTTCCTGGTCGGCTTCGGGCGTTCCGCAGCGGTCGGCAACGTTCAGTCTGGCCAGCGGACCCACGCGGTACGTTCCGTCGGGATACCCGGCCGGCTTGTAATAAGGAGCCTTGAGGTAGGAGTACGGCAGCACCGCCTCCCCGATGAACTTGTTGTAGTCCGCCGCGGCAACCTGGTCTTGCAGGATCTTGCCCTCGGCATCCCGGAACCGCAACCGGCCGTCGTAGATCTGAAGATTGCCGGCGGCATCCACCATGCCGGCATACATGGTGGGTGCGTTTCCGAAGGACGCGATCTCCTCCTTGAACTGATCGAGGACGCCCTTGAACATGGCGAGCGTACGGCGGGCGATATCGCGCGCGTTCGGCAGCTCCTTGAGGATGCGGTCGCGCACGGCGCCATCGAGCGGCGCGTTCACTCCGCCGGGCACCGTCCACGACGGATGGATGCGCTCTTTCGCCAGTCCCTCGATCACCTGCTGGCCGAACTTCCGAAGGGCGATGCCGTCCCGCGCCACATCCGGGTGCTTCTCCAGCACGCCGAGGAGGTTGCGCCTGGCAGGATCGTAATCCATGCCGAGCAAAATGTCCGGCGAGGACAGGTGGAAGAAACTGAGGGCGTGCGACTGAACGAACTGCCCGCAGTGCATCAATTCTCTGAGCCGGGCGGCGGTTTCGGGAATTTTCACCGCCATGATGGCGTCGCAGGCCTTGGCGGACGCCAGCAAGTGGCTCACCGGGCAGATGCCGCAGATGCGCGCGGTGATCGCCGGCATTTCGTAATAGGGCCGACCCTCGACAAACTTCTCGAAGCCGCGCACCTGCGTCACGTGGAACTGCGTGCTGCTAACCTTGCCGTCTTCGTTCAGATAAATGCTGATCTTGGCGTGACCCTCGATGCGGGTCACCGGATCGATGGTGATCTTCTTCATGCGCGCCCTCATCCAAACCTTACTTTCGAGCTGAGGTCAGGCATCCGGCCTTCGAGCAGCTCGCTCAGGACGTAGAGAATGGTCCCGGCCGCCGGGGGGCAGCCCGGGACGTGCAGGTCCACCTTGACGGCCTCATGCACCGGCACGGCGCGCTTCAGGAGCTTGGGCACGCCATCGGCCGGCACGCCGGGATTCTGCTCGGCGCCTTCGACGTAAACGCGGTCGAGCAGTTTCCGGACCGGGAACGCGTTCCGCATGGCCGGCACGTTGCTCGTCACGGCGCAGTCGCCGAGCGCGACAAGGTACTTGCTGCGCTCCCGGATGAGCTGGATCTTGGCCAAGTCCTCCTGGCTGCTCACGGCGCCTTCCACGAGCACGAGGTCCACGTCCTCCGGGAATTCCTGCGCATCCACCAGGGGGCCGTACACCAGGTCGATCTTCTGCGCCACGGCAGCGATGGCCTCGTCGATGTCGAGGAAAGACATGTGGCATCCCGAGCAGCCGTCCAGCCAGACCGTGGCGACCTTCACCTTCTTCATACTCTCACCCCGCGCTTCACTGCCAGCCGCGAGATGTTCTCGTGGCTTTTCGTCATCTCTTCGACCGCCCATCCTTTCTCCGCCAGCGCTCCCGTGGGGCAGGCCTGCACGCATTTGCCGCAACTCGTGCAGCTCTTCGACTCGCCCCAGGGCTTGTTCAATTCGCTCACCAGCATGGAGCGGATCCCGCGCGAGGCGATGTCCCACACGTGGGCGCCCTCGACTTCGTCGCACACCCGGACGCAGCGCGTGCACAGGATGCAGCGGTTGTGGTCCAGCACGAACCTGGGATGCGAGACGTCCACCGGCAGCGCCGGGTAGGTGTACGGATAGCGCACGTGCGTGACGCCGAGCTTCGCCGCCATCGACTGCAATTCGCAGTGGCCGTTCGAGACGCACACCGAGCAGTAATGGTTGCGCTCGGTCAGCAGGAACTCGAGCACCATGCGCCGGTACCGCGCCAGCTTTTCGGAGTTCGTCGTCACCGACATTCCGTCCTGCACCGCCGTGGTGCAAGAGGGAAGGAGGCGCCCGACGCCCGATACCTCCACCACGCATAACCGGCAAGCGCCGGAGGGCGATACCCCGGCGAGGTAACACAGCGTCGGGATGTACTTGCCGGCGGCCCGGGCCACCTCGAGGATGGTCTGGCCTTCCCGCGCTTCCACATACTCGCCGTCGATTCTGATCGATACTTTATGCAAAGGCATGAATGCTTCCTCTAGTTGCGGCTAATCCGGCATTACGTGTTGCCCCGCTGCGGCCATGCCTGTTTCCGAGCATGCCGCTAGTCTCCATTCGCCTTCACGTCGCACCGCAGGCAGCGTTCGGCTTCGTGCAGGACCTGAAGGGCGGTGAGCCCCGTGGTCACTTCGGCGAAGCTCTTCACGCGCTCGAGCGGATCAAGCTGGCCCGGCAACTGGCGGGGCTCCTTGCTGGGGCTCGCCGGCGGAGTCTGGTCATACTCCCACTTGCGTGAGAGTTTGGCGATCCGCTTGTCTTCCATCAGGTGCTGGTCGATCAGGCGCGCCGCCTTCTTGCCGTAACCCATCGCATTCACGACGTTGGCAGCGCCGCTGATCACGTCGCCGCCGGCATAGACTTTGGGGCGGCTCGTCTGCAGGGTGTAGCGGTCCGCCGCGATCGTGCCGGAGTCGGTGAGCTTCAGCCCGGAGGCGCGCGGGAGAGCGTCATCCACCCTCTCGCCGATCGCCAGGATCACCGTGTCGCACTTGAACACCTGGATCTCTTCGGTCGGCACGGGTTTCCGCCGCCCGGAAGTGTCAAACTCGCCGAGCCTCGTCTTGACGACCTCGATCGCCTTGACGCGGCCATCGGTGGTGCCGACAATGCGGTGCGGGGCGGCAAGGTAGACGAAATTCGCGCCTTCGGCCTCCGCCGCCTCGACTTCTTCCTTGATGGCCGGCATATCCTTGCGCTCGCGGCGGTAAATCACGGTGACTTCCGCGCCCATGCGGAGCGCGGTGCGCGCCGAATCGATAGCGGAGTTGCCGCCGCCGATCACGGCCACTCTCTTGCCGAGATTGACCTTCTCGCCTTTCGAAACCGCTTCCAGGAAGCCCAGCGCCGGCATCACGCCGCGCAGTTCGATGCCCGGCAGACGCGCGGAAGCTTCTTTCCAGGTGCCCATCGCCAGGAAGACGGCGTCGTACTGCGCTTCGAGCTCGTCCAGCGAGAGGTCGCGTCCCACGGTGGTGTTGAAGACAAACTTCACTCCCAACCGCTCGATCAGCTCGATTTCTTTGTCCAACACGTGTTCCGGCAGCCTGTATTCCGGCAGCGCATAGCGCAGCATGCCGCCGGCCGCCGCGTTGGAGTCGTAGATGGTCGCCTCGTGCCCGAGCAGCGAGAGGTAGAACGCGCAGGCGAGCCCTGCCGGGCCGGCGCCCACAATGCCCACCTTCTTCCCCGTCGGCGCGAGTTTCCTCGCCAGGATCCGCTCAATCATGGCCGGGTACCGGTCGGACGCGTAGATCGAATCGGCGATGTACCGGTGCACGTCGCGGATGTTGATGGCGGAGTCGAGATTCGTCCTGCGGCAGCGGTCCTCGCAGGGATGCTGGCACACGCGGCCGGTGGAAGCCGGCAGCGGGTTGTCCATCACTACCGATTCAAACGCCTCCTCCAGCCGGTCCTCCTTATACAACTGGAGGAAACGCGGGATGTTCATGTGCAGCGGGCAACTGTTCTCGCACGGCGAGAGCGCCAGGTTCTCGCAGACACCGGCGCGGCAGCGGTTCGCGCGGATGTGGTCCTCGAACTCGTGGCGGAAGTGCCGCATCGTCGTGAGGACCGGATTGGGCGCCGTCTGCCCCAGCCCGCACAGCGACATGTCGCGGATCATGCGGCCCAGTTCGTCGAGGCTGTCCAGGTCCGCCTCCGTGCCCTTGCCATCGGTGAAGGCGTTGAGAATTTTCAGCGCCTTGTCGAGCCCGACGCGGCAGGGCACGCACTTCCCGCAGGATTCCGAATGGGTGAACTCGATGAAGTACCGCGCGACGTCCACCATGCAGTTGTCTTCATCCATCACCACCATGCCGCCGGAGCCCATGATGGAGCCGAGCTTGGCGAGCGTCTCGTAATCGACGGGGGTGTCGAACATGTCCTGCGGGATGCAGCCGCCGGAAGGACCGCCCGTCTGCACGGCCTTGATCTGCCGGCCGTTGATGCCGCCCCCGCCGACGTCATAGACGAACGTCTTCAGCGGCGTTCCCAGAGGCATCTCGATCAGGCCGGTGTTGTTCACCTTGCCCACGAGCGAGAACACCTTGGTGCCCGGGCTTTTCGAACTGCCGGTCTCGTTGAACCACGCGGCGCCCTTGGCTATGATCGGCGCGATGTTGTACCACGTCTCGACGTTGTTGATGTTGGTGGGTTTACCGTACAGGCCCTTCTGCGCCGGGAAGGGCGGCCGCGGCCGGGGACGCCCCGCGTGCCCTTCGAGCGAGGCGATCAGCGCGGTTTCCTCACCGCAGACAAACGCTCCGGCGCCCTCGACCAGCGAGATATTAAAGTTGAAGCCGCGGCCGAGTATGTTCTCGCCGAGCACGCCGTACTGCTTTGCCTGCTCGATGGCGCGCGAGAGCCGGTGCACCGCCAGCGGATACTCCGCCCGCACGTAAATGATGCCTTCGTGCGCGCCCGTCAGGTAGCCGCCGATGATCATGCCTTCCAGCAGCGAGTGCGGGTCGCTTTCGATCTCGTTGCGGTTCATGTACGCGCCGGGATCGCCCTCGTCCGCGTTGCAGATCAGGTATTTCGGCTCTTCCTTGGCTTTCCGCAGCGCCTCCCACTTCAGCCCGGTGGGGTAGCCCGCGCCGCCGCGCCCGCGGAGCTTCGCGGCCTTGATCTGCTCGATTGCCGCATCCGGCGTGCCGTCAATCAAAACCTTGTAGAGCGACTGGTAGCCGCCGACGGCGATGTATTCCTCGATGTCGTCCGCGGCGATCAAACCGCAGTTGCGCAGCACGATTTTCTTCTGGCCGCGGAAGAACGGGATTTCGTTCCACAACGGAATGTCCGGGTAGCCCCTGCCGTAATGGATCTGGCCGGTGAGGTGGTCCCATTCCTCGATCTTGCAAAGCGCGAGCGATTCGGTGATGCGGCCCAGGTAGAGGTCGTCCAAAATCCGGGGCACGTCGTTGGGCTGCACACGGCGCAGGACAACCAGCGGCCGGCCCGGCAGCCACACGTTCACCAGCGGTTCCTGGGCACAGAATCCGAAACAGCCGACCCGCGCGAGTTGCACGTCGAGCCCGCGTTGGCCGATTTCATCCGCAAATGCGTGGAAAACCCCCTCGGCTCCGTTGCCCGTGCCGCAAGTGCCCATCCCCACGGCGATGCGCGGCTTCTGCGGCAGAAGTTTGTCCAGCCCCGCCTGCCTTACGGCATTGTACGAACTCAAGTCCTGGATTCGCATTACTTGCCCTTCGAAAGCTCGTCAATTTCAGTGCGGAGGGCCCGTTCGTTCACGTGCCCAAAAATCTGGTGATTGATTTCCACCACCGGCGCGAGCGCGCACTGCCCGAAACAGGCCACGGTGCGGATGGTGAACTTGCGGTCCGGGGTGGTTATGGAGAGCTTATCGGCGGCATCGGCTTCTTCGCTGTGATCGACGACGCCCAGTTCCAGTTTCAGGCGCTCCAGCAGCGCGCGCGACCCGCGCGTGTGGCAGGCCGTACCCCGGCAGACGCAGATGGTGTTTTCGCCCTGCGGTTCAAGGTTGAACAGGGCGTAAAATGTCACCACACTGTGTACCTGGGACAGCGGCAGGTTCATCTTAGCCGCGATGTATTCCAGCACTTCGGCCGAGAGATACTTGCCGGAGGCTCGTTCCTGAACTCTTTCGAGGATGGTCAGCAGGGAACCTGGCCTGCCCTGGTATTCGGCGACAAGCCGGTCCACATACTCCTGTTCCTGGAGCATAGGCATGTTGGCGTTTCCTTTCCGGGATGGGCCTCAAGCCTTCCCCTGGGTCTGGACCCGGCGCCGGGGCTGCGCCGGAGTTTCATGTTCCTTTGTCCGAATTGCTGCCTTAAACATCAGGATATAACATCGGCCCGGCTTTTGGGGGAGGATAGCTAACGATTTTTGGTGGCGCTTTTCAGAACACGGAAATATAAGAAGCCGATCGGAAAGCTCGCCAATCGCAGGGGTGATTTTCGATCGTCCAGGCGAAACGTTAATTGCCGCCGGCGCCCCTCGTCCGGCGGCGTCCGAGCAACTGCCGGACCTTGCCGCGGAGCGCTTCCGGCGTGAATGGCTTCCGGATGAAGTTCGATTCGCTTGGCTCGATGCCGCTCAGCCAGACGATCTCTTCGGAATAACCCGAGATGTAGAGCACTTTGAGGTCCGGGCGCGATTCCTTGAGCCGCGCGACCAGCGGTCCGCAGCGCATTTCGGGCAAAACGACGTCAGTCAGCAGGAGGTCGATGGGCCCGTCGTGCCGCGCGGCCACCTCGAGCGCGTGGGGAACCCCGCCGGCTTCGAGAATCCTGTAATGCCCCTCCAACATGTGGCGGACAACCCCTCGCACCGCGGCGTCGTCCTCGACGATCAGAATTGTTTGCATACCCAGATGGCGCCCATCATATGCCGGGGGAGCTGCGGCCGTCAATCAGAATGGTGCGGAATCCGCCGTTTTCCACAAAGGATGTTCGGCGGTTTTTCAGATATTTGAATCTTGATCGCGGTGGAATTCCTGTGGATAAACCCACCCGGCGCCGATATGTTTTTAGGCGCATTCCCGTACACCGGGCGGCGGCACAATCCGTCAATCTTGTTTTGCGGGAGAACTATGGGATTCAAGCCAGCAACACATCCCGGCGTGGACCGGTACACAAAAGCGGTGCTGACGGTGATTGCCATTCTGCTCGCAGCGATCGCGTTTCAGCCCGCGCTCTTCCCTACCCCTGCCTCGGCGCAGCAGGGCTATCCCTACCTCTACGTCGAACCGGGCATCGTCAACCTCCGGAAGCCCGACGGCACGCGGCAGGTGCGAGGTAAGGTGGTGATCGATATGAGAAACGGCGACATCTGGGGATTTCCGACAGACGCGCCAGTGCCCTACCCCATCGACATGACCAAGACGGATCCGCCGGTCTCCGCGCCCATTTACCTCGGCAGATTCGATTTTTCGATGATCCCGCGGTGAAGCGCGCGGGCTGGGCGTGCGACTGGTAAGCGCCTGCGGGCAACCGGGCATCAAGGCGCCGGTCTGATTTCGCATCGTTTGAGAAGGTTGACTCCAGCCTGGCAGATTTCATGTATAATCCTCCCGGCTAAGGAGCACCGTGAAGCGAATCCTCGCCGGTTCCCTTCTCCCCCTTTGCGTGATCGCGTGGTGCGCAATGTCATTGATGTTCCTTGCGGCGCCAAAACTCATTGATGCAAGCCTCTCGTTCGGCCCTACGCGCCCCCTGGTTCTTGGAAGTGCGGCCTACTTCGGAGACTGGGCTTCGCCAGACTGTAGCTTGATCGACTGCATTCGAGCGATACGCAACAAAGACCGGGAGTCTCGGCGTGCAGAAGAACTAGCTCGCATGTGCCGAGTCATCCGCACTACTGAGACTGCTAAGTTGATTGCCACACCCTACGGCCAATACTGGCTTCCAAGAAGTGAGCACATTGGCGGCTTAGTGGGAAACTTCATTGAGCGAAAGAAAGACGTTTATAAGACATCCCGCATCCGTCCTGGAGATGTCGTGCTTGATTGCGGCGCCAACGTCGGCGCGTTCACCAGGCTAGCGCTCGACCGAGGTGCAGGTTTGGTTGTCGCCATCGAGCCCGCTCCGGCGAATGTGGAGTGCCTCCGCGCCACTTTTGCAGAAGAGATAGCGGCCGGGCGCGTCATCGTCTACCCGTTTGGGGTTTGGGACACCGAAGAAGCAAAAACAATGAACGTGGTTACCGAGGGAAGCGGGCTGAACAGCCTTGTGTTGTCCTCGCCATACGAGACGAGCCATATTCAAATCCGGTTGACCACAATCGATCAACTCGTCAGTGACCTTAAGCTCGCGCGCGTAGATTTCATCAAAATGGATATCGAGGGGGCCGAGCGTCAGGCCCTTCGCGGCGGCCGCACCACAATCGCCCGTTTTCAGCCCCATCTGGCGGTTGCGCTAGAACACCTGCCCACCGACGCTACAGAACTGCCGGGATACATCAGGGAATTGTGGCCCGAGATGCGCACCGCAACCAGTCCCGCTACGTTTGTAATGCTGCCTAATCTCCAGCGAATTCAGCCGGACGTGGTATGGGCGGATGCGCATCCTGTTGAATGAGTGGGCTATCTGGCGGAAGCTAGTGGGAGTCGAACCCACCCGTGACGCCTTGAAGGGCCACGCGCCGGATTTGAAGTCCGGGCCCAGCACCGGCCAAGACTAGCTTCCACACGCGATTTTAGCCCAGTTTGGTTGCCGCTACGCCGAAGCTGCCGCAAAAAGCCTCAATGAAAATCGTGGGACACGCTGATTGGCTGCGGCGCGGCGAGCGCCTCCACCACACTGGCCTTCACTGACACCACGCCGTCCACGTTTTGCAGGATTCCCTCTACGTACAGAAACGGCGCGTTCACCAGGACCAGCCGGTTGGCCTCGAACACGTTGGGCGTAACGATCACGTTCGCGATTCCGGTCTCGTCCTCCAGGCTCAGGAACACGAACCCGTTCGCGGTTGCCGGCCGCTGGCGCACGATCACCGACCCGGCAACGCGCACCGCGCGGCCATTGGGCATCCTCCGCAGCTCCATTGCCGTTGAGACCCCGCGCGCCCGCATCTCCTCGCGCCGGAACGCCATGGGGTGCTTCCCGATGGTGACGCCCGTGCCGCGGTAATCGGCATCGAGGCGCTCGAAATCCGTCATCCGCGCCAGCGGGGAGGAGCCGTCCCCTTTGAGCGCTTCGAGCAGCGGGCCAGCGGGCTGAATCGCGCGGCTGGATTCCCAGAGCGCGCCGCGGCGGTCTGACCGTTCGAGCTTATTCAGCGCGCCCACCTGGGCCAGCGTCGTGAGCTCGTCCTTGCGCAGCCCGGGCACGCGCCGCACCAAATCGTCGATGTCCGTGAACGGCCTCCGCTTGCGCTCTTCGACAATCGCCCGGCCGGCCTCCTCCCGCAGCCCGCGCACGTACAGGAGCCCCAGCCGCAGGCAGCCGGATTCGATCGTGCACAGCCATTCCGACCGCGTCACATCCACCGGCAGCACGCGCAATCCGTGCCGCTGCGCGTCCTTGATGATCGTCGAAGGATGGTAAAACCCCATCGGCTGATTGTTCAGCAGCGCCGCGGTGAACGGGCCGAGGTAGTGGCACTTCAGATACGCGCTCGCGTACGCCAGCAGCGCGAAACTCGCGGCATGCGACTCGGGAAACCCGTACAGCGCAAACGAGGTGATGGCCTGCACAATGGTGTCCTGCGTCTCGCCCGTAATGCCGTTGCGCTCCATGCCGCTGCGCAGCCGCACCTCGATTTCGCGCATCTTCGCCTCGGACCGCTTGTGGCTGAACGCGCGCCGCAGCTCCTCCGCCTCGCCGCCGGTGAAGCCGGCTGCGATCATCGCTATCCTCAGCAACTGCTCCTGAAAAATCGGAACGCCGAGCGTGCGCTTCAGCACCGGCTCGAGCGACGGATGCAGGCACTCGGGCGGCTCGCGCCCCTGCCGCCGCTTGATATACGGATGAATCATTTTGCCCACGATCGGCCCCGGCCGGATGATGCCCACCTGCACGACGAGGTCGTAAAACTTCGCCGGGCGGAGGCGCGGCAGCGTGGCCTGCTGCGCGCGGCTTTCCACCTGGAACATGCCGATGGTGTCGGCCTCCTGGAGCGCGCGGTAGGTGGCCGGATCGTCCGGCGGCAGGTGCGCCAGGTCCACTTCCTCGCCCGTCGTTTCACGAATCAGCTTGAGGGTATCTTCGAGCACGGCCATCATGCCGAGCCCGAGCAGGTCCACCTTGATCAGCCCGAGGTCCGCGCAGTCGTCCTTGTCCCACTGCACCACCACGCGCCCCGGCATGGTGGCGGGTTCGAGCGGCACGACGGAATCGAGCTGTCCCTGGCAGATCACCATGCCGCCGGAATGCTGCCCGAGGTGCCGCGGCAGGTCCTGCACGGCGCGGTAAAGCTCCAAAAATTTCCGTATGCGCGGGTGCGTAATGTCGAGCCCGGCGTCGCGGAACTGCCGTTCGCTGGTGTCCGCAGGGTCCTTCCACTCCCAGGCGCGCACGAGCGAGGAGAGGCGCGCCAGTACGCCCTCCTCAAAGCCAAGCGCCTTGCCCACTTCGCGCGCCGCCGAGCGCCCGCGGTATGTGATAACGTTCGCCGTCATCGCCGCGCCGAGCCGTCCGTAGCGCTCGTAGACGTACTGGATCACGCGCTCGCGCTGGCTGCCGCTCGGCAGGTCGAGATCGATATCGGGCCACTCGCCGCGCTCTTCGCTCAGAAAACGCTCGAACAGCAGGTCCATGCCCACCGGGTCCACCGCCGTGATGCCGAGCGAATAGCAGACCGCGCTGTTAGCGGCCGAGCCGCGCCCCTGCACCAGAATGCCCTGCTCGCGGCAAAACCGTACGATGTCCCAGACGATGAGGAAGTAACCCGAAAGCTTCAGTTTTTCAATCAGCGCCAGTTCGCGCTCGATCTGCCGCCGCGCCCGCTCATGATACGGTCTATAGCGCTGCCGCGCGCCTTCCTCGGTCAGCTTGCGCAGAAACGAGTCCATCGTTTCGCCCGGCGGCACGGGGTATTTCGGGAACTCGTAGCCCAAGTCGGTCAGCTCGAACTCCAGCCGCGAGGAAAGCTCGGCGGTGTTGGCGATGGCTTCCGGGAGGTCGGCGAACAGCCGCGCCATTTCGGCCGCGGGCTTCAGATACCGCTCGGCATTACCGGTGAGCAGGCGCCCCGCGGTTTCAAGCGTCACCTTGTTGCGGATAGCGGTGAACACGTCGAGAATCTCGCGCTCGGCCGCCGTGGCATGGCACACGCCGTTGGTGGCAAGCAGCGGGATCCGCGCGGCGCGCGCCAGTTCCACCACGGCCTGGTTGCGCGCTTCCTCCTCGCGGTTCATGTGCCGCTGGAGTTCCGCGTAGACGTTTTCGCGGCCGAACGCCGCGACAAGCCGCTCCAGGCACTCCCGCCCCTTGCCGGCCTGAATCGCTTTTGCGAGCGGGCCGTCCGCGCCGCCCGTGAGGCAGACGAGACCTTCGGCGTATTCCGCGATTTCCTCCGGCCGCGCCGCACCTTCGTATTTCTTCGCGCGCAGCTTCATGCGCGTGATGAGGCGGCAGAGGTTCTGATAGCCCGTGCGGTTGCGGACCAGCAGCGGGTAGACCGTGCCGTCCGTGGCAGTGACCTCCGCGCCTACGTGCGCGCGGATGCCGGCCTTTTTCGCGGCGAAGTGGAAGCGCGGCGAGCCGTAGACGCCGTCGCGGTCGGTGAGCGCCATGGCGGGCATGTCCAGCGCCGCGCACGCGCCAGCCAGTTCTTCCGGCAGCGAAGCGCCACGCAGGAAACTGAACGCCGACCGCGCATGGAGTTCGACGTAGGGCAGGTCTCCCGCCCTGTCAGTCATAACTCCCCTCCACAAACCAGGCTCCGTTCCGCCGGTCGCGATACAGCCGGTAGAGCGCTCCGCCGCTCAACTCCACATCCCACTCGTCGCGCGACCATGCGTCTTCGCGCCACCAGTCGCCCGAGGTCCGCCACGGTCCCGCCGCCGCCACCACGCGGCCGCGTATCCCGCGCGCCGTCACCCGCGCCAGACGCCCGCCCTGCGTCTGGACCTGGGCGCGCAGCGCCGGACGGAACACGCGCAGCGCCAGCCGCGGACGCCGCCCCGCCCGCGCCGCGCCGTTCGCGCTTCCGAAACGCTTCATCACGAACGCGCCCGGCCGGTGCGTATCCAGCAGTTCCGCCGACCCCACGTTTCCCTCCCCCACCAGCTTCGCGATCCGCGCCAGCGTCAATTCCAGCTTCTGCGGCTCCGGCGCTTTCGGGAGAAAAAGCCCGTGCTGCACGACGCGCGGGTTCACCGGCTCGGCCGAAATCGAAACCGCCGTCACCGGCGCGCCCGGCGGATGCGCTTCCAGATCGAGCGTGATCAGCTTCAGAAAGGTTTTGGCGTCGCGCATCGGGTACGGAAGCCGCAGCGTGCGCTCGTGCGTCCCCGTTTCGAGCTTCAGGGAAACCCGCAGTTCGTGCGTAGCCAGCCCGTGGGAATCGAGCCGCCCGCACACCGTCCCGAGCAGCCGCCCCAGAATGAACGACAGCGGTTCGAGCAGCACCAGCGGGTATTCCAGGTCGAACGAATCCTCGAAGGACGGCGCTTCCTGCGCCGGCACGAGCGGCCGCACGCTCTCCCCGCGCGCCAGTTTCTGGTAATGGACTCCCAGTGCCCCGAGCCGCTCGGCGACGCCGTCTTCCGGAAGCGCGGCGAACTCGCCAAAGGTGCGGATGCCCCACAGCGCCAGCGTGCCCGTGATGTCTTCCGGTGCGCCCAGGACCTCCACAGGGATCCCCGCCAGCTTTTCCGCGTCCATCATGGTGACGCCCCGGAACCAGCGCGCGCCGTGCACGGCCGCATCCGGGTTGTCCGCCACGGCGATATTCGCGTTCAGCTCCAGTTCCGCGGCGCGCCGCGCCATCGCCTCCGCCACGTTGCGCGCCGAGTTTTCAAACAGGCGCAGCAGCCCGGCGATGTTCACCACTGCGGTGTCCGGCGCGGTCTCCTCGACGTACGGCGAAAAATCCGACGCGCACTCGGCCAGCCGCGGGCGCTGCCGTTCCGTGATCTCCGGAACATGAATCGCGGCGAACATGTTTTACCCCAGCGCGCGCGCTTCGAACGCGGCGGTTTCCGAGCGCACGGGCTTGCGCGTACCGATCCCCATGCGCGCGCCGCGCAGCAGCAACGAGCACCCCGGTGCGCCGCTCCACGCCGTTGTTTCCTGCTTCATTTCGAGCATCAGCGACGCGCAGGACTGCACGGTTGCCTCGCGCTCCAGCACCACGAGCACCGCCGGGGTGTTTTCGATCGCGCGGTGCAGGCGGAACCACGTTGTCAGCGGGATCCGCCGCACGATGGCCGGCCGCACCTCGCACAGATCCAGCGCGATGAAGCCGAACCCGCCCGCCTGGACCAACAGGTCCGCTGCTTTCAGCGCGTGTTCGGGATTGCCCCCGCACCGCACCCACAGCAGCCGGGACAAATCGACCCCCGCCGCCGCGGCCGATTCCGGGTCGAACGCATCGTTGGCATCCACCAGCGCGCAGACCTCGGAGCGTGCCGTGGCCGCGGCGAAAATCGAAAGCAGCAGGCTTGTGCGCCCGGAAGATGCCGGGCCGAAAAGGTCCGTGATGGCGCCGCGCGGCAGCCCGCCG
This sequence comes from Acidobacteriota bacterium, assembly GCA_029776225.1. Lineage (GTDB taxonomy): Bacteria > Acidobacteriota > Terriglobia > Bryobacterales > Bryobacteraceae > Fen-330. The sequence continues at coordinate 116,818 of JAKOTR010000053.1, forward strand.
GTGAGCGCATCGAGTTCCTCGACGCCGCTGGAAACAAACCGGAGCGGAGGGCGCTCGCGGAAGGTGAGCTGAGCGGCGAAATGAGGGCCGAGGGCGGACTCGATACCTGCTTTGAGGGCGGCCGGGGATTTCATAAGGAACTCACCTTTTGCCTTTTGTTCGCCTTGTTGACTCCATTTTGCCCTGGCGAAACCGGCATGTCAACCCACACACTATGCCCGCTAGACTTATGGACAGAGGGGCAATCCATGGCGGCGGCGCTCATCCCGGAACGGCCCACCTTGCGCGCGCTGCGCGAGGCGGCGGCGGGCTGCAAGGCCTGCGGCCTGTGGGAGCGGGGCACGCAGACCGTGTTCGGCGACGGCGACGCCCGCGCCCGCGTGATGCTTGTCGGCGAACAGCCCGGCAATGAGGAAGACCTCGCCGGCAAGCCGTTCGTCGGTCCTGCCGGACGCCTGCTCGACAAGGCTCTCGAGGAAGCCGGCATCGACCGCGGGGAAACCTACGTCACCAACGTGGTGAAGCACTTCAAATGGGAGCCCCGGGGGAAGCGCCGCATTCACGCCAAACCGAACGCTCAGGAGATCGCGGCCTGCCGCCCGTGGCTGGATGCGGAAATCGACCTGGTGAAACCGGAAATCATCGTCTGCCTGGGAGCCACCGCCGCGCAGGCGCTGCTCGGCAGGCAGTTCCGGCTCACGCAGCACCGCGGCGAATTCGTTCCTTCCACGCTGCCCGCGCGCGTGATCGCCACCTTCCATCCTTCGGCGATTCTGCGCGCGCCCGATGACGCCGCGCGCCGCGCCGCAATGCACAGCTTCGTCGGCGATCTGAAGGTGGTTGCCGCCGCCATCGGCACGGGTCAATCATGATGAACACGAAGGAGAGGGGCAATGTCGAACCACTTTACCGGGCTTAGTCTCGGCGCGCCGCTGGGCGATCAACGTCTGGATCTCTGCGATCTGTACGCATTTCAGTCGCCCACTGACGCCGGGAGAACCGTGATCATCCTCAATGCGAATCCCAATGCGGACGCGCTCCATCCCGGCGCCATCTATCGCGTCAACATCGACAACGACGGCGATTACCTGACCGACATCGCGTTCAGCTATGTGTTCTCAGAGCCACAAAACGGCAGGCAGACCGTGAGCGTTTTCATGGCGAAAGGGGCCGAGTCGCGCTCGCCGGAAGCCGTCGGGGAAAAAATCATCTCGGATGGCGAAGTCTCGTTCGGCCCCGAGCCCAACATCATGACCGCGGGCAGCATCAAATTTTTCGCCGGCAGCCGCAGCGACGCGTTCTTTTTCGATTACGACGGAATCAAAAACCTGTTCGACACCAGCGGCAAACGGAATTTTACAGAACCCCGTCTTGGCGGCAAGTCTCCCTGGACCGGCGTGGACTCGAATGCGGAAGCGAACGTGTTTTCGACGGTGATCGAGCTGCCGGTGAGCGAGCTCAATCCCCGGCCCGAGCTCCACATCTGGGGGCGGTGCAGCGTCAGGCGAGGCGGCCGGCTGATTCACGTCGATCGGGCGGGCCATCCGAGCGTCAGCAGCTTCTTTAACACCGACGACACCAAGGAGGAATACAACGCGAGCGAGCCGGTCAACGACCGCAAGCGATGGCTCGACCAGTTCGTGCACCTGATGGGGCACACGGGCAATTACAGCCGCGAGGAAGCGATTGCCGCGATCGACAGCGAGCGCCTGCTTCCCGACGTGTTGAGCTTCGATCCGTCGAAGCCCGCGAAGTATCCCAACGGGCGCGTCTTCACCGACGACGTGATCAACCACCGCATCGCCTTTCTGACAAAGAACCAGTGCCCACCCACGGGCCTCAAGCCGCACACTGATTTTTTGAGGGAGTTCCCCTACCTCGGCACGCCGCACGCGAAAAAGTTGGCGGCTGGATGATGAGCCGGGGGCAAAACTTTTTGACGCAAGGCTGGGATGCGCCCCTGCGCGCCCGCCCTACAAATGCCCGCTATTCCACCGCCTCGGCCGTGTAGCGGTTTGACGAACTCCAGAGCAGGTAGCCGGCGTAGCGGTCTCCGAGGGCGTCGCGCACGGCCTGGATCTGCGCCTTGACCATGTCCGAATCGTATTTCGCGCCGAGGCTGAAGTCCTGAAGCCAAGGACGGAGTTTCACCTTGCCGGACAGGTTGAGCGCTTCCAGCCAAGGTGGTTGCTTCAATTGTATCTATGCCCTAAGTTAAGCATTGATATACTTCCCCCAATCACGCTGCCCGCGTAGGACACCGATGAAGGTCATTTATAAGATCACGTATCCGAACGGAAAAATCTACATCGGCAAAGATTTGACTGACAGCATCAACTATTTCGGGAGCGCCGATCCCGCTCTTATCGCAGCCGATTTCACAAGAGAGCAACGGAAAGACTTCACGATTCGGAAAGAGATCCTCTGGGAGTCCGAAACCGCTACCGACGCCGAAGTGAATCAAAAGGAGATCGAGTTCATACGGGCGTTCCGATCCAACGACCCAACTGTAGGCTATAACAGGTGGCCAAAGCTCAAAACGGGCTGAACCACTCCAACAGCCAGCGGAGTTCCACCGGCTGTCGGTCGCCTCACTGAGGAAGCAAGGCATCGTTACCCGAACGCGGTTATACACGCTAGCTTGGGATACTGGACCCCGGCGCTTCCGGGCTGGCGCCCTGTCCGCTAACACCTCTCCCAGACTATTCCAGCGCCTCGGCCGTGTAGCGGTTTGACGAACTCCAGAGCAGGTAGCCGGCGTAGCGGTCTCCGAGGGCGTCGCGCACGGCCTGAATCTGCGCCTTGACCATGGCGGAATCGTATTTCGCGCCGAGGCTGAAGTCCTGGAGCCAGGGGCGGAGTTTCACCTTTCCGTCCAGGTTGAGCGCTTCCAGCCTGTCCACCGCGCGCTGCATCGAATAGTTGACCACTTCGTAAGGGTGCTCGGCCGGGTTCGCGAAGCCAAGGAACGTCTTCGCGTAGTGGGAGGGGTAGACCATCGGGCACACGTAATCGAAGCCGGCGTAGCTGTCCTCGATGATCTGTCCGATGCCGAGGTCGTCCGAATTCACGGTTGCCAGGCCGAACAGGTCGGCCGAAATGGGAATGCCGGACAGCTTCTTGCGCAGGTCCGCGAAAAAGGCGCGCAGCACCTCGCGCTTGGGCGTCTTGCCGTCCCAGTGGGGAAAATACATGTCCTTCAGGTCGCCATCGGAAGGAAACCGGACGTAGTCGAAGTTGAGCTCATCGAAACCGTGGCTCGCGGCTTCGGTGGCGATCGCGGCGATGTAGTCCCAGGCTTCGCGCGCTGCCGGGTCGATCCACGCCAGCCCCTTATGGTCGAGCCAGAGCGTTTCCCGGGTCAACGCGGGCTTCGGCTCGCCGCCCAGCAGCGATTTGCGGTGAACGGCAAGCTCCGGACGCGCGGCGGCATAGACTGGGTCCTGGAAAACCGTAAGGCGCGCGATGACGTAGATCCCTTCGCGATGCAGGCGGTCGACGAGCCCGTCGATGTCGCGAATCACCGGGCGCGGGGCGCCGCATCGCTTCGCCTCGGGGATATCGGCGCGATAGGCGATGCGGCCGGAATAATCCTTGATGTCGATTACCACCGTGTTCAGGCCGGTGGTGTTGCGCAGTTTCAGCAGGTAATCGATGCGGCTGCCGAGGCTCGCCGACCACATCGTGAAGTACACGCCTTTGACAATCTCAGGCGGGTTCGGAAGCCGGGTGGGACGGACCGCCGGACGCACGGGCGGCGTGGGCTTCGGGGGCTCGGGCTCGGCAGCGGGCGCCGGTTCCGGCTGAGCTGCCTGTTTCGGCGGAGCCTCCGGTTTCGTATCTGCCTGCTCCGAAACGGAAGAAGGAGGGCGAATGGTCTCCTGCGGGACCGGCCCGGTCTGTTTTGGGTTCTGCCGCCAAAAAATCACCGCGGCGGCCAAAACGAGGGCAGCGGCGATTACGTACCGCTTGCGAAACACCACATTTTCAGCTTACTCGGTCGAACCGGCCCGTTGTGGGCAGGTACAATGGACGGCATGTTTCTCCGGCGCGGCTCCGTGTGGCTGCTGGCAGCGGCCGGCATTGCGGTCTGGGGCGGCGCGCACGCTCCGGAGAACACGCCGCCCGACCCCGTGCGCCTCACCGACATCGCCGCGCGCGCGGGCGTCCGGTTCGTCCTGAACAATTCCGCCACGCCCCAAAAGCACCAGATCGAGACGATGGTGTCCGGGGTGGCCGTTTTCGACTACAACAACGACAAAAGGCCCGACATCTACTTCGTAAACGGGGCGCTCCAGCCGAAGCTCGAAAAAGTGAGCCCGGCCTATTACAACCGGCTTTACCGGAATAACGGCGACGGCACGTTTACCGACACCACCGACGAGGCCGGCGTCAGAGGAGAAGGCTTCGCCACGGGGGTCGCCACCGCCGATTACGATAACGACGGCTTCACCGATATCTTCATCGCCGGCGTGAACCGGAACATTCTTTACCGCAACCGCGGCGACGGGACGTTCGAGGACGTCACCGTCAAAGCCGGTCTCCACATCGCGGGGCCGAAAAGGCCCTGGTCAATTTCCGCCGGATGGTTCGATTACGACAACGACGGCCATCTCGACCTGCTGGTGGTCAACTACGTCACCTGGATTCCGGAAAAGGAGCCGTTCTGCGGCGATCTGGCGAGGAACGTGCGCACCTACTGCCATCCGAAATACTACGAGGGCCTGCCGAACATTCTGTATCACAACAACGGCGACGGCACGTTTACGGACGTCTCGGAAAGTTCGGGCATCGCCAGCCACATCGGCAAGGGGATGGCAGTCACCTTCGCCGACTACGACAACGACGGTCTGCTCGACGTTTTCGTGACCAACGACACGACACCGAATTTTCTGTTCCACAACGAAGGCGGCGGGCGGTTCCGGGAGGTCGGGCTCCGGGCCGGAGTCGCCTTCAACGAGGACGGGCGGGCGTTGAGCTCCATGGGCGCCGACTTTCGCGACGTGGACAACGACGGGCAGGAGGACATCTTTGTCTCCGCGCTGGCCAACGAAACGTTTCCGCTGTTCCGCGCGCTGAGAGGCGGCCTGTTCGCGGACGTCACTTACCCGAGCGGCCTGGGGCGCCTGACGCTGCCCTACAGCGGGTGGAGCCTGGGCATTTTCGATCTGAACAACGACGGCTTTAAGGACCTGTTCGTTGCCTGCGGCGACGTGAACGACAACACGGAACTGCTATCCAGCCGCACGTCCCGGCAACGGAACATGGTGCTGGTGAACCGCGGAGTGGGAGCGGCGTTCGTTCACGACGAGCAGGCCTGCCCGCGGGAGGTTTCGATGCACCGTGGCGCGGCATTCGGAGACTTCGACGGGGACGGGCGCGTGGATATCGCCGTTTCCCGAATCGGCGAGCCGGCCGTGATCTACCGCAACGTTTCGCCGGCGCCGAATCACTGGCTGGCGCTGCGGCTGACCGGGCGCAAGAGCAACCGCGACGCGATCGGGGCGCGCATTCACCTGGTGAGCGCCTCCGGCCGCGAGCAGTGGAACCACGTCACCACGTCGACGGGCTACGCGTGCTCCAGCGACAAGACGGTGTTTTTCGGCCTGGGGAAAGACGCCTCCGCGCGGCGCATCGAGATCGTGTGGCCGAGCGGCACGCGCCAGGTCCTGGAGAACGTCGCCGCGGACCGCTACCTGGACATCGAGGAGCCTTCGTCCTAGAAGATTTTCCGGCTAAGCCGGCTGACGGTGAACTTGGCGGTTTCGGCGACCGCCATGACGGCCATGACGCCGGCCTGCAGAGGATCGGTCACCACCAGGTCGGCTGCCTGGGGCACGCTGCCGGCCATGTTCAAACTGATTACCAGCAGGCCCTCGGCCCGGACCTCGCGGACCGCGTTTGCGATGTCCCCTCCCATGAGCGCGCCGGCCAGCACCAGCGCGCGGGCGCGCGGCAGACGAGCCGCCGCGCGCACCGCGTCTGCGAGTGTCTGTTCTCCCACCAGCGGAATCGTGTCCACCGAGATGTGCTCGCCGCGAATGTTGTGGCGGTCGGCTTCGGAGATCGCACCGACAGCCACCTGCCCCACCTGCGCGCCGCCGCCGATGATGATGATCCGCTTACCGTAGATTTTCTGGAAGGTCTGGACCTGCGTGGCCTGCCGCACGATTTCCAGCCCCCGAATCTCTTCCAGCAGCGGCTCCGCTTGCCCGGGCAGATCGATTTCAAAGTAGATCCGCGATTCCGGCGCGCGGTTCTCCAGAATTTCGATTAGCGTGATGTCGCCGTTGTGCCGCGCGATCACGCCGGTAAGCTGGTGCAACACGCCGGGACCGGCCGCGGCGCGCACCAGCAGACCGATTTTCGAATTTCTTTCAGGCTCGCTCATCGACTTCGTACTTCCGGAGGAGATCCTCCCAGTGCCCCTGCGACTTCAACAGAAGCTCGCAGACCTCCCGGATGGCGCCCCGGCCGCCCTCGGCGGCAGTCACAAGGTGGGCACAGCGCTTCACCTCGGGCCGGGCGTTGGCGGGCGCGATGGCGAGGCCCACCCGGCGCATGATCACGACGTCCGTGAGGTCGTCGCCGACATAGGCCACCTGCCCAGGCGTGAAGCCGGACTTAGCCAGGATCTCCTCATAGAGCGGAATCTTCTCGATATACCCCTGGCAGATGTAAGTGACATGACATTGCCGGCACCGCTCCTCGGTTGCCGGGGAGACACGGCCGCTGATGATGCCGGTCTGGATCCCCTTCCAGTGCAGCCACTGGAGGGCGATGCCGTCCTGGGTATCAAACCCCTTCGTCTCCACCATTTCACCCCGCGGGCCGGGGACATTATACAGTTTGCCGTCGGTCAGGACTCCATCCACGTCCATCAGGAGGAGCCTGACACAGGCAGCGCGTTCGTGTACAGTTTTGGACATTTCGTGTTGCGGCGGGGGCCGGATCTCTCCGGCCCTACTTCTTCCAAGGCGGCTGCTCGGGCAGCAGTTTGTCGAACTCCGCGATCAGGTTCGCTTCGTACTCGTCCGTGTATTGGCCGTTGCGGAATTTCTCGGCTGCCTCGCAGAAGAACAGCTCCCAGGACTTCTCTTCGAAGCCGGGATTGATGGGGAAGAAACGCGCGTTGTTGCCGCGCGCGGCTTTCATGTCGCCCGGCGCGTCGCCGATCATGAGGATGCGGCTGCTGTCATACCGGCCGCTGGAAGCCAGCGCGATGTGCTCCTTCTTGCTGCCGAGTTCCTGTCCGGCGATGACGGTGGCGTACTTCGCGATGTCGTGCTCCTGCCATTCGCGAATCAGCGCCTCGCCGGGGGTCGCCGAGCAAACCAGGATGTCGGCCCACTCGGAGATTTTTTCGAGGCTCTCGCGCACGAACGGGAAGGGCGGCACGTCGTGCACGATGTCGGCGATCGTCGCGTTCACCGCCTCGCTCCACTTCAGCGCCTGGGTGAGAACGGGGTCGCCCGTCTTCTGCACCTCGGCCTTCAGCGTGGGGTTGCCCAGCTTGGTCTCGCGCGCGATCCAGTCGCGGATCGGCTGCGCCACCGGGATGTTCACGTGGCGGCGCTGCACGTCCGGCCATTCCTTCAACAGGTCGAAGACCATGATGAGAGCGGGGAACCGGTTGATGCCGCGCCACTTGGAATAGAGGTTGACGAACTCCGCCGCCGCGCGCGCGTACTTGGATACCGGCTGAAGATCCCAGTACTTGATGATGTTCGGGATAAAGCACTCTTTGTGCTTGATTTCCATCGTGTCGAACGCGCAGCCGTCGGAATCGATGGCCACAAGGAAATCGTGCTTCTTTTGAAAATTCTTCAAAGGGGCTTGGGGATCAGACATGAATGCTCCTATGCTTTAACCGGCTCCGTGCGGTGCGCCTGGGGCACGTATTCCGGCAGTTTCTTCTCCGCAAAAATCTTTTCGAAGCGCGTGTAGCGCTGTACGCCGTTGACGACCGGCACGCTCACCCAGTCCTCGCCGATCAGCGGGCGGGCGTAGCGCACGAAGTCGTCGGTAACGTCGATGCGGTTCGGCGCGATCCACTCCTTCGGGAACTTGCGCTCGGAGTTGGCCACGACCTCCAGCGGGACCTTGTCGTAATCGACGTTGTAAATCAGTCCCGGGCGGCGCAGCAGCGTGGACATGTAACCCGAACCGTGCTCCACCGCGATCACGACCGCGTTCTGGCCGATCTTGTATGCCTCGTCCAGGTCGACGGTGGAAGCGTAGATCATGGCGTTGCGCTGATCGGTGCCGGAGATCTGGCCGCGAGCCGCGCCGCGCGCCTTGATCCCCACGCGGTTCAGGTGGTTCACCACGATCTGCTCGGCCGTCCACATGCTCGAGGAGAACGTGGTGTGTCCAAAGGCGTCCTTCAGCTCGCCGATGTCGCCCACGTCGAAGCCCTCGCTGATGACAACCATGCAGCGGCCGCTCCGCTTGAGTTCATCGTTCACCAAGTCGGTCAGCTCGGCGAGGCTGAGGCCCGATTCGCGCATGTAGATCTGAAGCGGCATCTCGCGGTTCGGATCGGCGAGGCGGGCGGCGGCGGGTATGAATCCGATCTTCCGGCCCATGGCCTGCATCACCAGCACGGGATCGGAAGGCGAGGAGCCCATGTTCTCCTCGTTGGCGTTCTGGACGTAGTACGCCCAGTAGCGCGCCACGCTGCCGTAGCCCGGGGTGTGGTCGATGAGCTTGAACTCGGAGTCGCCCACGTCGTTGTCGATGGTCTTCGCGACGCCGGTGGCGACGAGGTCGAGCCCGCGCTCGTGGGCGAGTTTGGCCACCTTGTTGGCGGTGTCCATCGAATCGTTGCCGCCGATGTAGAAGAAATAGCCGACCTGGTGGGCTTTGAACACCTCGACGATGCGTTCGTAATCCTCGGTCTGCTTGTCCTTCAGCTTGTAGCGGCAGGTGCCGATGGAACCGGCCGCCGGCGTGGTGCGCAGCAGCTTGATTTCCTCGTCGCACTGGGCGGAGAGGTCGAGCAGTTCCTCGCGCAGCACGCCTTCGATGCCGTGCCAGCCGCCGTAGATCTTGCCGAACTTGTCCGGAAACTCGCGGCAGGTCTCGATGATCCCCCGCAGCGAATTGTTGATCACCACTGAGGGACCACCGGACTGCGCTACAACCACATTCTTGTTCACTGCCATGCCGTTAACTCCTCAAGCCAGCCACTCGGTGTGGAACATCTGACCGCGCGGCTTGTCGATGCGCTCATACTTGTGCGCGCCGAAATAGTCCCGCTGCGCCTGAAGCAGATTCGCGGGCATGCGCTCGCGGCGGTACGCGTCGATGTAGCCCAGCGAGGCGGCAAAGCCGAGCACCGGGACGCCGAACTCCATCGCCTTCGCCACAACCGCGCGCAGGCAGCCTTCCAGCTCGTTGACGATCGGGCTGAACCGCTTGTCGATCATCAAGTTTGCCAGGTCCGGGTTCTCCGCGAACGCCTGCTTGATCGGATCGAGCAGCTTCGCGCGGATGATGCAGCCGCCCTTCCACGTGCGGGCGATCTCGGAGAAGTGCAGATTGTAGTCGTACTCCTTGGACGCCTCGCGCATCAGCGAGAAGCCCTGTGCGTAGCAGGTGATGATGGCCAGCCGCAGCGCCTTGCGAAGCGTCTCGATGAACTCGTCCCTGTTGCCTTCGAATTTCGGTGCGGGGCCGGTCAGGATCTTCGACGCGACCACGCGCTCGTCCTTCATGCCGGAAAGAATGCGGCCTTCGAGCGCGGCGTTGATCGTCGGAATCGCGATTCCGAGATCGAGCGCGTTCTGCGAGGTCCACTTGCCCGTTCCCTTCTGGCCGGCTTTGTCGAGGATCACGTCGACGATCGGTTTCCCGGTCTCGGGATCAATGTGCTTGAGCACCGCCGCGGTGATCTCGATCAGGTAGGAGTTCATCTCCGTCTCGTTCCACGCGGCGAAGATCTCATGCATCTGCGGGGCAGAGAGGCCGAGTACCGACTTCATGATGTCGTAGGCTTCCGAGAGAAGCTCCATGATGCCGTACTCGATGCCGTTGTGGACCATCTTGACGTAGTGGCCCGCGCCGCCTTTGCCGATGTAGGCGCAGCAGGGGCCGTCTTCCGTTTTGGCGGCGATGGCGGTGAGGATGGGCTCCACCTTGCGGTATGCTTCCTCGGGTCCGCCCGGCATAATGGCGGGCCCCCGCAGAGCACCCTCTTCGCCTCCGCTCACGCCCGTGCCAATGTAGTGGATTCCGGTGGGCTCAAGCTCCTTGCCGCGCCGGTCCGTGTCCTGGAAAAAGGAATTGCCGCCGTCGATCAGCACGTCGCCCGGCTGCAGATGCGGTTTGAGGTCTTGTATCACGGCGTCCACCGGCTTGCCCGCGGGCACCATCATCAGAATGCGGCGGGGGGTCTCCAGCGACTCGGCCAGTTCCTTGATGGACTTGACGGTCGTCATGTTCTTGCCCGCCCATTTGCGCGCGGCAGCCTTGGCCTGTTCCTCGTTGAGGTCGAATCCGGCCACCGAGAAGCCTTTGCTTTCAATATTAAGGGCGAGATTCTGGCCCATTACTCCAAGCCCGATTACGCCGAAGTTGTACTGGCTCATGTTTATCTCCCTATTAATTAGCGTGGCGCCGCGCGGCCCCGGCCCGCGGGGAAAAGGGCGGGCTGGGGTGCGCTCCCGAATCACACAGCATAACAGATGAACGGGCGCGCCGAACCCCGTAAATGGGCATCAAAAACAGCGGCAAAGCGCCGCGCCCTACGTAAGTTCGTATCCCTTGCAGGCGATCTGCGCCCAGAGGATCTCCGAACTCCTGCCGTGGAAGGAGAAGATCTGTCGAACGACTTCGCACACCTGCTCGAAGCCCTTCTCGTAGAAAACGAGAATCGAAGGTCCGGCGCCGCTCAGCACGCAACCGAGCAACCCGGGCGCGCGCAGCTTGAGCACCTCCTTGAGACCCGGTATGAGCGGGGCGCGGTAGGATTGGTGAAACCGGTCCTCGAGCGCGGTCGGGAACGCGCTCAGGTTTCCCGTAGCCAGCGCCGCCATCAGCAGCGCGGCCCGCTGCACGTTGAAGATGGCGTCTTCCCGGCTATAGGAATCCGGCAGGACCGCCCGCGCCTTCGTCGTCGGCAGGTCGAAATCCGGCACCACCACCGCGACTCCAAGCTGCGGCGGCGGATCCACCCGCACGGCGCGCGCCGCTCCGCCGGCGTCAATCGCGCTGGCGGTGATGGAGCCCAGCACGCAGGCCGCAACGTTGTCCGGGTGCCCTTCGATCCGCGCGGCTTCATCGAGGATCCGCAGCGGCTTCCAGCCCAGGCCGAGCAGGCTGTTGGCCATCACCACACCCGCGGTTAGCGCCGCGGCGCTCGATCCCAGGCCCTTGCCGATGGGGATACCGTTATCGATTTCGAGTTCAACCGGATCGAGCCGCTCGCCCACGTCCGCCGCCACCCGCTGCGCGGTCTGCCAGATCAGGTTGTCTTCGCCCGTCGGGATGCACTCGGTTTCGCGGCCCGACACCCTGATCTGAAGCTTTTCCGCCCGGCGGAACCGGCACTCCAAATACACGTTCAGCGCCATGCCGAGAGCGTCGAAACCGGGGCCCAAATTGGCGCTCGAGGCGGGGACTCTAATCCTTGCCCAACTCATGCGCGAGGAATTCCCTTCAGCAAAGGACAACCTTGGCGCCTTCGCGGCAGGAACGGTAGATCGAGAGCACGATTTCCAGGGCCTGGCAGCCCTCCTCGCCGGATACCAGCGGCTTCCGCCCGGTCCGGATCGCTTCGCCGAAATCCAGGAACTGGCGTTCAAACGGCGCGAGCGAGATCGCCATCGGATCGGACGAACCGGACATCACTTCTTTTTCGACCGGGGCGGGCTCGCCCGAATCGTTCTCCACGTCCCAGGACGTCAGCTTATCGCCCGAGATGATCGCGGCGCCCTTGGTGCCGTGTATCTCGACGCGCTCGGTGTAGCCCGGCCACATCGCGGTGGAAGCCTGAATGACACCGGTCGCTCCATTGGCGTACTTCATCACGGCGCAGATAACATCCTCGGACTGGATCTTGTGGAGCGCTCCGAGCTGCCAGTAGCCGAACAGCTCCTTTACCGGGCCGATCAGCCAGCGCAGGATATCGACCTGGTGAATCGCCTGGTTGATCAGCGCGCCGCCGCCCTCGACTTCCCAACTGCCTTTGATGGGCCGCGAGTAGTATTCGGGGGGACGATACCACTTCACGTAGGCGTCGGCCTGAAGAATCTTCCCTAACCTGCCGGCGCGGATGGCCCGGTCGAGGAACTGGCAGGAGTCGTCGAAGCGGTGCTGGCTCACGACGCCGAGAACGATCCCGGCCTCGCGCGCGATCTTCACCATTTCGCGCGCGGTCTCCAGGTCCGTCGAGATCGGCTTTTGCACCTGGATGTGCTTCTTGTACTGCGCGCACAGGCGGAGCGGCTGAAGCCGGAAGTCGGGAAACGTGCAGACATCGACGAAATCCACCCGCGGATGCCGGCAGACTTCCTCGTAGCTCGGCACAAACTCCGCGCCGTACTTGGCGGCAAACGCGCGCCCGGCGGTCTCGTTTATGTCCGTGCAAACCGTAACCTCGTAGCCGATGTTCTTGTAAGCCTGGGCGTGCTTGTGCGAGATCGCGCCCGTTCCGATGATTCCAACGCGCAAGTGTCTTAATTCCTCCCGAAGCTCGCAGTATACCAGCGCTCGTCCCGGCAGTGGGCGGGCCGCTCAGCGAATCTTATAGCTCACGGTCATCCCGTCGTTCTTCTCCATGGACGCCCGGATTGTGACCGTATCGTAGTTCGGGCTGGTTTGCACGTACTCCAGGTAATCCGCCATCGCCTGGGCGTGGACGATCGTGTTATCGGCGACCACCACCGCGCCCTTCTTCAGCTTCGGCTCGATCGCCTTGAGATACCTCAGGTAGTCGCTCTTGTTCGCGTCGATGAAGAGGAAGTCCACTTCTCCGTCGAAGGCCGGAAGCAGCTCCAGCGCATCTCCCTCCAGGACGGTGACGGTCTTCTCCAATCCGACCTTTGCCAGATTCTCCCTGGCCTCGCGCGCCCGGCGCGGATCGATTTCCATCGAGTACAGGTGGCCGCCGGTCCGCTCGAAGGCGATGCCGAGATTGATGGCGCCGAACCCGCTGGCCGCCCCGACTTCGATGCCGCGTTTCGCGCCGCTGCTTTCCGCGAGTATGCGCAGCATCATCGCGTCGCCCGGAGTTGTGTTCAGCGACGTCCGCCGGAATTTCTCCAAAAACTCCTTGCGGAACTCTTCGCTTTTTCTGGAGGAATTCTGCGCGAATGCAATCGAGAGCAGCGCGGCTGCGGACATGAATCCGGCGGACATGAGTAATCGCATCACCTGGGTTCTCCTTAGTGGGTTCTTTTGAATATATCCTGTTTCTTAGTGCCCCGGTTGACGGCCGGGAGCGCGGCGGGTAGCATCGGGTTTTTGAATGCGAAAGCACGATTTTTTGCTTTCGCGGGCGGCCGAAAAGACTGCGCCGCTCCGGCCTGAAGGCACTCCCCGGGCGGGGAGGGCGGCATCGGTCTGAAGGTTGGCCGAACCGTGGCGTTGTGGGGCGCCGTGGGTATTCCGGGCGCGGCCGGATATTTCGAAAATCGAGGGAGCGAGATGGCGAATCAGGTTCAACGGCGTACGTTTATGGGAGCGGCGGCTTTGTCAGCCATGAGCCCGGCCCAGGTGTATGCGGCCCGGACGAAAAAGCCGATGACGCTGGCGATCGGCTCGGATCATGCGGGCTTCCCGATGAAGGGCCCGGTGATTCAAATCCTCAAATCCTGGGGACACACGGTGAAGGACTGCGGCTCCTTCACGCCGGATCCGGTCGACTTCCCCGACATCGCGGCCGCCGTATGCAACGAGGTGAAAAGCGGGCGGGCGCAGCGCGGGATCATGGTGTGCGGCACCGGGGTCGGCGCCTGCATCGCAGCCAACAAGGTGACCGGAATCCGCGCCGCGCTGTGCCACGACGTCTACTCGGCGCACCAGTGCGTCGAGCACGACGACGTCAATGTGCTCTGCATGGGCGCCTGGATTATCGGCATCAAGCTGGCCGAGGAGATTCTGGCGGCCTATCTCAACGCGGAGTTCAGCACCGACGAGGACTTCCGGAGACGGGTCCGCAAACTCGGCGAAATGGAGCGGCAGCGCTGAGCACCTCCGCGCGAGGACGGTTGCCTGAAGAGCGGCCTGAGCGATCCGCGGCGCCATCTCGCGCAGGCCGGGGCGCATTGATGGAGCTGTATTTCCTGCGCCATGGAAGCGCCGAGGCCAGGCGGCCCAGCCTCCCCGATTCCAGACGCCGGCTCACCGAAAAAGGCAAGCTCAAGCTGCGCGTGATTCTCGGCGCCGCGCGCGCCGCCAAGGTGAGGCCGGCCCTGATTCTGACGAGCCCCTACGTCAGGGCGGTCGAAACCGCGGAACTGGCTGCGTCCATCCTCGGATGCACGTGTCCTCCCCTTCCCACCGAAGCGCTGCTTCCCGGGGCCTCGCCGCAGGCGCTCTGGGAGGAAATTCGCTCTCACGCGGACTCTCGCTCGATCCTCATCTCCGGCCACGAACCCATGTTGTCCCGCGCCGCGAGCTACATCCTCGGCGCATCCTGGACGCTGGTGGAGATCAAGAAGGGCGCCCTGCTGTGCCTGGAGGCGGATCCCACTCACGAGCGGCCCCGCGGCATCCTTCGCTGGCTGTTCACTTACAACCTGGCGGCCGCCCGGCAGCGAGGATAGGGACAAAAAAGCGGGCTTCGCTCCCGGCCAAGGACCGGAAGCGAGGCCCGCCGAAGCGTCAGGAACGAAGCGTTACCACTCGAACCGCATGTGCAGTTGCACTTCGCGCGGCGTAGCGGCATCGAACTTCGAGTTCAGGTCCAGCACGCTGTAAATGCCGCCGGCACCAGCATTCGAGATGTTGGTGTCGGGGTTGCCCCAGTTCGGGTGGTTCAGCGTGTTGCGGGCGAGCACTTCAAACCGCAGCCGGGCGCGCTCCTTGATGGGGAACTCCTTGGCGAGGGAGTTGTGCATCACGCGAACGCCGGGCCCAATGAGAATGCCGCGCCCCGCGTTGCCGTAACGGCCGATCGGCGGCGCCGCGAATTTTGTCTTGTCAAACCACAGGTACTGGTTCGGGTTGTCCACCGTGAAATCGCCCAGAACATCGGGGCGGATGGTCACGTTGGGACGCGTGGAGCTGGTGGTGTAACGGGTACCGGTCGGGTCGGGACCCGTCCACATGACCGTCAGCGGACGCCCGCTCTCCAGCGCCACAATCGAGGACAGCCGCCAGCCGCCGAGAATACCGTTCACGAGCCAGTGCGCATCGCTCATGAACTTGCGGCCTCGTCCGACCGGGATCTCCCAAACCGCGTTGGCCGAGTAGCGCAGCTTGGCCTGGCGGTCATGCCGCGCCTTCTCCCGCAGACGGTTCGTCGGATCTTCGGGAGTGGTTTCGTCGGTCATGTCGTTGGCCCAGGTAAAGTAGGTCTGATAATACAGACCGCCCCTGGACTTACGCGTAGCCTGAATGGTCAGAGCGTGATACTGATGCCCCGCCCCGTTCTCGGTCCGGCTGATGTCCGGATAAAGCGGGAAGGGCCTGGGCTTCTCGATGAACAGCCGGTCATCCGCGACGGGGCGGTTGATCGGCAGGGAGTACGTGTTGTGGCGGGTGCCGTTGGCGTTGTACGCGATCATGAAACCCGTATCCCAGCGCTGATGTTCGATGGCGAACGAGTACTGGATTACACGGGGGATCCGTATATCGCCTGCGATGGAGCCCGGAATGCTGACCGTCGAAGGCCCTCCGCTGCCGGTGCTCGGATAGACCACCGGCCAGATGAGGGGGTTGTCCTGCGGGTTGGTGTAGGACGGCTCACTGATGATAAACGGCACCACGGCGCCGGTGGACACTCCCGGGGGCGCGGTGTTGTACGCCAGGCCGAAACCGCCGCGGAACACCGTGTTGTTGTCCCATGGACGGTAGGCGAAGCCCAGGCGCGGCTGCCAGTTGTTGAGGTCCGACCTGACCAGAGTGTTGGCCGGATACCCGGCAGCGCTGGCGCCGATAACGTCAATGTAACCGGTGGGCATCAGCGGGCTAACCTTGCTGAGCGCCGCATCGGGAACCACGATTTTTCCCGTTTTCTCGTCAAAGGCGGCCAGGAAGTTGTTTTGCTCCGTCCAGGGCAGCACCGCATCCCACCGCAGGCCGAGGGTCAACGTCAATTTCGGTGTCGGCCGGAAGGTGTCCTGGAAGAAGAAACCGTGATTCCAGCGGACCCGGTTCACTTGCGTCGCCGGGAACGCACGGGTCATGGTCGTGGGTATGCCCAGCAGGAAGTCGGCGTAGTCCAAGCCGCTGAAATTGCCGCTGAAGACGAAGTCGCCGTACAGCGCCGTGCTCTGGCGCCTTTCCTGCATCAGGTAGCGGCTGCTCGACCAGCCGAACTTCATGTCGTGCCTGCCGCGGAACCAGCTTACTGTGTCGCTGAACGAATGCACATAGTGCTGGTCGCACGGATTGCACTCCGCCGGGCTGTTCACGCTGGCCACACCGCTCCTTTGGAAGCTGACTCTGGGCAGCCCGTTGATTTCACCGATATCGGGCGCCAGTCCGATGAAACCTAGTTGCTGGACAACCTCGTAGCCTTTCCAGGCGGAAGTCTGCGGGTACCGCTGAGAGGTCAACCCGTAACGGAACTCATTGAGGAGCGTGGGACGGATGGTATAAGTGTGCGCCCCCGTTACGGCATCCATATTGCGCTGGTGTATGCGCTTGGGCGTCAGTTCGCGGAAAGCCGTTTCCGGCTGGTTGAAGTTCCACCGGACCGACGTCAGGCGGCCGTACAAGAATTGTTTGTCGGAGATCCGGTGGTCAATGCGCTCGGACATCGTCGGCTGTTTCACGAACGGGAAGCCCGGATACGTCCGGAGATAAGTCGGGCTGCCGGGTATCAACGTGTCCGGGTCGCCGTAATTCTGATCCGGGATCAACATGTCCTGGTACATCTTTGCCACGGGGTTAATCCGCGACGCGGGAATCACGTTACCCGCAAACGGCGCGTTGTTGTTCAAGGGATCCCTGATCACGCCTGTATAGGTTGAGAAGTCCCCCTGCCGCCAGCGGTTCAGCGGTACCACCCGCTGTACGGTGAACGGCGAGGTTGGGCCGGTAGCGATTTCCAGGTTCCAGAAGAAGAAGGTTCGGTTCCTTCCTTCGTAAACCTTCGGAAGATATATGGGACCGCCGGCGCCGAACACCCACTGATACCCCCAGCCCTTGTTCTTGGTCAGGCTGAACGGGTTGCGGCTGTTCAGATCGTTGTTGCTGTAGTACACGGCCGCGTTGCCGTGGAACTCGTTGGTGCCGGAACGGCTGATCAGGGTGAGGGCGCCCATGGTCTGCGACTCCGCGTTGGCCTGCGCCACGTCGACCCGCATCTCCTGCACCAGTTCCGTGCGGTCCATCATCGGCCCTAGCGGCGAACCCCACGCGCCGGATAGCGTGGTGCCGTCCATGGTGGCTTCGGCCTGGAGTTCGCCCGCGCCCGCCAGGCGCAGGTTCCATCCGCCGGTGCGCTCAAACTGCGGGGTGAGCGTGAAGTAGTCCCACGCGCGGCGCAGCGTGAGCGGCAGCGCGCGCATTACTTCACGGCTCCGCGTATCCACGATGCGGGCCGACTCGGTTTCAATCAGCGTGGCCCCGGCCGTGACCTCAACGATTGTCGACGAGGAGGCCAATGCCAGGTTAGCGTCGACGCGCCGGATGTCCCGGGCCGAGAGCACTACGTTTTCCGCTTTAAACTCCTGAAAACCCGCGGCCCTGACGACGACCGTATAGGTGCCTTCCAGGATGTTGGCCAGCGTGTACTGGCCCGCTTCGTTGCTCGTAGTAGTGTATTTGTAGTTTCTCTCGATTTGGGTTGCCTCGATGGTGGCGCCCACCACAACTGCTCCGGTGGGATCCTGGACAACCCCGGTGATTGTGGCAAAGGTGCTTTGGCCGTGTAGTGAGCTTGCAAAAAAGCAACACAACGTGGCCAAGGCAAGGCAGATACCTCTCATGCGCATTCACTCCTTCCTGATTTCTGCTCCTTGAGAGTTCAGGTCTTCTTTTCCATTGCGGTCAAAACAGACCCCTTACTTCACCCGCCAACAGATTTCGTTTTAATTAAATTTAAAATCTGTTTCCTTGTCAAGACTTTCTTTTTGGGTCAGTTAACAACTTGTTATCGTTTTTGACCTGTGTTAATACTCGTTACACTCGCCTGTTGTCGATGCTGCCTATGCCCTGCCCAATGCTGCCGTCAGAGGAGCATATAGACCCCTGACCAGCCTCATCTACCGGCTTACCCGAGAGCTTACGTTAACTTTTGATTACATTCGACACGAAAGTTGCGACAGCTCCGGGGATTTCTCCTTGCAGTTTGCGCCTCTGAAACCCCGGAAAAGCCGGATAAGCCGCCGCGCAAGACGCGTGACAGATCCGCCGCTGCGGAGTGCGTTGCCTTACAATGCCTGCATGCTACTGGAAGAAGGGATGGTCTATCGCGCCGGAACGGCGGCCGGGCACAGGATCACGTTCACGGTAATCGATGCCGGCGGGAACGGCGTATGGCCAACGGTCGATCTCAAAGCGCCCGACGGCATGGAACCGAACGTCTGGCTGAATACCGGCCAGCTTTTGTGGATCAGCGCGGAGGCACAGCAAGCGCCGATCCTGGAGGCGGCTGAGCGGGCGCTGCTGGAGACACCGGTCGAGGCGCCCGAATGATGGGGAGAATCGACGAGCTCATGCGCGCGGTGGCGCGCGAGTCCGGCGGCGAGGTTTTCCATGCCGGACTGGTGGAGGGCCTGCCCGAGCCGGCGCGGCGCTATTTGTTGCACGCCATCCGGCCCGGCGCGCGGATCGCGGGATCCGTGAGGCTCCGCATTAAGGCCCGGATGCGGCTCTCTCCGAAGGCCCGCTGGATGCCCGTCGACAGCACCGAGACGATCGGCCGGGAGCTGGGCTTTGTCTGGAAAGCTTCGGTGGGCAGGCTGCTGCGCATCAGCGGATTCGACCGCTATTCGAACGGCGCCGGCGAGATGAGATGGAAGCTGCTGGGGCTGATCCCGGTCGTGACGGCGTCGGGACCGGACGTCACGCGGTCCGCGCGAGGCCGCTTCGCCGCCGAGCTGGTCCTGCTGCCGGATGCGCTGCTGCCGCAGTGGGGCGTTGCGTGGACGGCGGAGGGCAGCGATGGTGCGTGCGCCACGGTCGAGGTGGGCGGCGAGCGCATCGATTTGCACCTTAAGGTCGGCGCGGATGGGCGTTTGAAAAAACTGGAGATGCTCCGGTGGGGAGACTACGGCCTGCCGAAGGGCAGGTGGGCGCACATCCCCTACGCGGTCGCTTTCTCCAGCGAGCGCGAGTTTGACGGCCACACGATCCCGGACCGTTTCACAGTGGCATGGGAGGGCGCTTCCGGACATTTCGATTATTTTCATGGGGAAGTTCACTCCGCCACATATTGTTAGGAGGCGGCTTGCCGATTCCTCAGCCGAGCCAGATCGTCGAGTGTTTTCAGGGAAAGTCCGTTCCGCCGCATTCCGCTGAAAGGCAGCTTGCCGGGTCGTGCGCCGCGCTAGAGTCGTCGAGCATCTCCAGGCCGAAATCCGCTCCGCTGCGTTTCGCTAAAAAGCGGCTTGCCGGCCCGCAAGTCGAGCTAAAATCGTCGCGTGACCAGGCGCGGATTTCTCCAGCTCTTGCCCGCCGGCGCGGCGCTCTCCGCTCCCGCCCCGGCCATTACCAGGGTTGATGTCTTCCCCGTCTCCTATCCGGTGGCTGGGCGTTTCAAGTTCCTGGGCAGCCAGCGCTACGCCGTTTTCGTGAAGATCACATGCGAGAGCGGAGCGGCCGGGTGGGGCCAGAGTGTCCCGCTTCCCACCTGGAGCTACGAGACCCCCGAGTCGGTGGCGACGACACTGGAAAAATACCTGGCGCCGGTCCTCATAGGCCGCAATCCGTTCGATATCGCCGGGGCGCACCAGGCGATGAACCGCGCGATCGCGCCCTCGTTTTCCACGGGGATGCCGATCGCCAAGGCGGGCGTCGACCTGGCGCTTCACGATCTGGCCGGGCGCCTGCGCGGGCAAAGCGCCGCGGCGCTCTGGGGCCGCAAACCGCTCGACCGTATCCCGCTAAGCTGGACCGTGAACCCGTCCTCACTGGATGCAATCGAATCGCTCGTCGAGGAGGGGCGCAAGCGCGGCTACTCCCACTTCAACGTCAAGGTCGCGCCCGATCCGAAATTCGATGTCGAGCTTTGCCGCCGGGTGCGGAAGCTGGCGCCGAACGCCTTCCTGTGGGCCGACGCCAACGGCGGTTACGACCTGGAGACCGCGCTGGCCGTGGCGCCGAAGCTGGCCGATATCGGGGTGAACGTTCTGGAGCAGCCGCTTCCCGCGAACCGTCTCACCGGTTACCGCGATCTGAAGAAGCAGGGGGCGCTGCCGATTCTGATGGACGAGGGCGTAGTGTCGTCCGTTGATCTGGCGGAGTTCATCCGTCTCGGCCTGCTTGACGGCGTGGCGATGAAGCCGGCGCGCACCGGCGGGCTGTGGGAGGCGCGGCTTCAGGTGGAAATGCTGGAGCGCGAAAATCTGATGTTCCTCGGCAGCGGGCTGACGGATCCCGATACCTCGCTGGCCGCATCGCTTCAGCTCTATTGCGCCTACCATCTGAAATACCCTGCCGCGCTGAACGGGCCGCAGTTCCTGGAGGGCACGTTCCTGCGAACGCCCATCGAGGTGAAGGACGGGGCGGCGCTGCTGCCCGCGGGTTTGGGCCTGGGGGTCGAAGTGGATGAGGAGCGGGTTGCGAGCGCGCGGCCCCGGCAGGCGCGGTCTGCATCGCGCCGGTTCACGATCGAGGATGTCCAGGGCTCCGCGCTGCGTTTGAGCGAGGGCGGCGCGCCGGTGCTGGTCTACAACTATGGGATGCAGCTCAAGGAGGGCGTCCCCGAGCGCTACCGTCGCTCGAGCTACGTCCATCCGCTGTACACGCCGGGCGGCACGATCATCACGGATGATTTCCCGGCCGACCACTATCACCACCGGGGGCTCTCCTGGATGTGGCCGCGCGTGATCGCCGGCGGCCAGACGTACAACCTGTGGGAAATCACCGAAGGCGGAATCCGCCAGAGATTCGTGCGCTGGCTGGCGCGGGAGACCAGCGCAGCGGGAGCGCGCATTGCAGTGGAGAACGCCTGGGAGGTGGGCAGCCGCCCGCTGGTGAGGGAGACCGTGGAGCTGGCGGTGCATCCGGCCGAGGAGAACCTCCGCCGGCTCGATCTTACCCTGACGCTGGAAGCTCTTGACGAACCGGTGGCTATCGGCGGCACGCTGGACCTGAATAAAGGGTACGGCGGGCTCTGCCTGCGCTTTGCGCCGCGGGAGAACACGGTGATCCGGACCGAGGCCGGCCGCGAACCGCGCGACACAGACATGGTTCCGCACCCCTGGGCCGAACTGGAGGGCACGTTTGCCGGCCGCCGGGCGCGCGCCCGGATCGAAATCGACCCCGGCAACCCCGGGTTTCCGAACGGGTGGTGCCTGCGCCACTACGGCTTTCTGGGCGTGAATTTTCCCGGCCTGGAATTGTATACGCTGCTCCCCGGGAAACCGTTGAAGATGCGGTACCGAATTGTCGTGAGCTGAGCGCGCGCGTGCTAGCATGGTTATTCCAGGCTCCGGGCTCCGTGCAACGGGCAGCCGCAAACCCCGCCAGGTCCGGAAGGAAGCAACGGTAGCGGTGTAGTTCGTGTGCCGCGGATCACCTGGGGCCTGGTAAGGATTCCGGCTTCCCTTTTCCATGTATCAGGTCTTCGCAAGAAAGTACCGGCCGCAGGCTTTCTCCGAGTTGGTGAACCAGGAGCACGTCCGCACCACGCTGGAGAACGCCATTGCGCAAAATCGCATCGCGCACGGGTACATCTTCTCCGGCCAGCGGGGCACGGGGAAGACGACGGTGGCCCGTATCCTCGCCCGCTGTTTGAATTGCGTTGAGGGGCCGACCAACACGCCCTGCGGAACGTGCGCGAGCTGCCGGGAAGTCGCCGCAGGCAACGCGCCGGACGTGATCGAGATCGACGCGGCGTCCAACCGCGGCATCAACGAGATGCGCGAGCTGCGCGAGAATGTGCGCTACCGCCCCGCGCGCGACCGATACAAGGTTTTCATCATCGACGAAGCGCACCAGATCACCAGCGAAGCGTTCAACGCCCTGTTGAAAACGCTCGAGGAGCCGCCGGAGTGGGTCGTTTTCGTGCTGTGCACCACCGAGGCGCACAAGATTCCCGCAACGATCGCCTCGCGCTGCCAGCACTTCAGCTTCCGCTCGGTGGGCTTCGATGAGATCGCGGCCCACATGCGCTGGATCTGCGAGCAAGAAGGAATTCAGGCCGACGACGAGGCGCTTGCCGTGCTGGCGCAGGTAGGCGAAGGCAGTGTTCGCGACTCGCTTTCCGCGCTGGACCAGGCCATCGCCTGCTGCGGGACAGTGCTTAAAGCGGAGGACGTCCGAGCGCTGCTCGGCGCTTACTCGCTGGATACGCTCGCGCAGATTACTCAGGCACTGGCGGACCGCGATTCCGCGCGCATGCTCGACATCGTGGACAACCTGGTGCGCAACGGCCGGCATTTGCAGCATTTCGTGCGCGAGCTGGCGCGCTATTTCCGCAACCTGCTGGTGATCAAGATCGCGGGCGACAACCCGCGGCTGGTGCCCGCCTCGGACCAGGAGCGCGAGCGGCTTGCATCCATCGCGGCCTCCTTTTCCGAGCAGGATTTGACGCGCTACCTCCAGCTCACCATGGACCTGTTCCGCGATTTGCAGTTCTCCTGGAACCCGAGGCTACATACCGAACTTGGGCTGGTGAGGCTGGTGGAAGCGGGCAAGCTGCTGCCGATCGAAGAGGCGCTGGCGAGCGTTGGCAACGCCGCGCCGCCTGCTCCGCCTGCGCCCCCGGCGCCGAAAGCCGGGCGATCCACGGGTCCTTCCGCGCGGCACGAGGCGCAGGCGCAACCCGCAGCTCAGGTGCAGCCCGAGGCTCAGGTTGAGAAGCCCGCGCCGGCGCCCGGCGGATTGCAGCAGCGGCTTGTAGCGGCCTTACGCGAACTCGGCATGGCGTTCACCGCCGACGCCGTCGAGCAGTCGGCGATGGTGGAAGCGGCGGGAGAGCTCCGGTTCACTACCCCGCCGAACTTGATGCTGGCAATGCAGTCCGCCGATATTCAGAAGGGGCTCGAACACCTCAAGGCCGGAAGATGGAAGATCAAGGTCGCGCCCGGGAACGCCGGCACGGCAAAACCGGAACCGCGGCCGGAGGCGCAGCCCGCCGGCGACGACGAAACCATGCGCCGCGCCCTCGCACACCCGGAGGTGCAGCGGTTCCGCGAGCTGTTCCCGGATTCCGAGGTACGCGTGGTGCGCAACCTCAAAATTTAGTGATACCCTGCCAAGGGGGATGAAAGGATTCACTATGAGAATTCCCGGTAACATGCAAGCCATGATGAAGCAGGCCCAGCAGATGCAGGAGAAGCTGCAGCAGGAGATCGCGCAGATCCGCGTCGAAGCCTCGGCCGGCGGAGGCATGGTCACGGTCAAGATGGACGGTCAGAAAAACGTCCTGGGGGTCAAGATCGACCCCGAAGTGGCAGGCGACGTGGAGATGCTTCAGGACATGGTGATGGCCGCGTTCAACGAAGCATCGAAGAAGGTGGACGAGGAATCGCGGCAGAAGATGAGCGGAATGCTGGGCGGTCTGGGGCTGCCTCCGGGACTGTTCTAGCCTATGCCGGAGTACGCCGAGCCGCTTGCCCGCCTCATCCGGGAATTCAAGCGCCTGCCGGGCATCGGCCAGAAATCGGCCCAGCGGATCGCTTTTCACGTGCTGCGCGCGCCGCGCGAGGACGCCGAGCAACTGGCGCAGGCGGTTCTGGACGTCAAAGACAAGCTCGGCCTGTGCCAGCTCTGCAACAACATCAGCGACAGCGAGCTGTGCCCGTATTGCAGCAACCCGAACCGCGACCGCTCGGTGATTTGCGTGGTGGAAGAACCGCACAACATTGCGCCGATAGAGAGCACGGGCCAGTTCAGCGGCCTCTACCACGTGCTGCATGGCGCTATCTCGCCGCTCAAGGGCATCGGTCCCGAGCAGCTTCGCATCAAGAACCTGATCGAGCGGCTCCAGTCGGGTGAGGTGCAAGAGCTGATCCTGGCGACCAACCCGACGGTGGAAGGCGAGGCCAC
Source organism: Acidobacteriota bacterium (assembly GCA_029776225.1). Lineage (GTDB taxonomy): Bacteria > Acidobacteriota > Terriglobia > Bryobacterales > Bryobacteraceae > Fen-330. Next base: position 141,151 of record JAKOTR010000053.1, read on the forward strand.
CGCCGCTTACCTTTCCAAGCTGATCAAGCCGCTCGGGCTGAAGGTCACGCGCATCGCGATGGGCATTCCGGTCGGCAGCGACCTGGAGTTTGCCGACGAAGTTACGCTGACGAAATCCCTCGAAAACCGCCGGGAAATGTAAGGCGGGCCGTCACCGCTTGATCGCGAGCTGGCCCTGCCGGGCGTAATCGATCGCCTCGGCGAGGATCCGCGCGGACTCCTGGGGCGCGTGGAAGCCCATAGAGTTTTCGGCGTTCACGAAATCGACCCGCCACTGCGCTTTGCGATGGAACTTGAGCGCCTCGGCGAGCTGCTGGTCTTTGGCCCCGGCGGCGCGCGCGGCTTTTATGTCGTCGAGCAGCGCGATCAGGGCGTCCTCGGCACGATCGAGCAGGGCGGCGTGGCGCTCCTGAATCGCTTCCGCGCGGGCCTTCATTTCAGCGGCTGAAACCGGATGGCAGGTGAGGCAGGCGCGCTCGACGTTCAGCAGTGGGCTGCGCACGTGGTGGTCGCTGATCTTGACCGCGCCTTGCCGCATGTAAGGCATATGGCAGTCCGCGCAGGCCACTCCGCTGCGCGCGTGAATTCCCTGGCTGAACGTCTCAAATTCGGGGTGCTGGGCCTTGAGCACGGGCGCGCCGGTTTCCTCGTGCTGCCAGTCGCTGAAAGCGATGCGGTCGTAGTAGGCCTCGATTTGTTCCACCTTCAGGCCTTCGGCCCAGGGATAGGTCACCAGCTTCTTTTCGCCCGCGAAGTAATATTCCACGTGGCACTGGCCGCAGACATACGTGCGCATCTCCTGGCGGGTGGCCATGGTGTTCGGATCGTAGTTGTCGATGCCCTGGGATTTCTTCAGCGCCTTGATGCCGGCCAGGAAGCCCGGACGGGTCACGCGGAGGTCCATCGTCTTCGGGTCGTGGCAGTCGATGCAGGCGACCGGGTGCTCGACCAGCTTGCGAGCTTCGCGGAATGGCATGGCGCAGATCAGCTCGAATCCCTTGAGCACGTCGCCGCCGCCCGCCCTGCGGTAGGCGGGAATGACCGAAGCGTGGCACTGGAGGCAACTGCCGGGCTGCGGCCGTTCCCTGGTGCGCGCCGTTTCGTCCTGGTCCTGCAGCGAATAAGCGTGGCCGCGCTCCTCCTTGTATTCCAGGGCGAAGGCGTAGCCGGCGAAGATGCGTTTGAGGCGCGGATCGCGGTCCAGGCGCGAGTAGGGCTCGCTGCCGCCGAACCTGGTGGGCGTCATCTCGGCGGTGCGCTTGAAACTGTCGTATTGACGGGGGAAGTTCCTGCCCCAGACTGCGGGATCCACCGTATCCTCGGTGAGCCTGACTACTTCCACGTAGCGCTCGCGCGCCTCCTGCTTGCGCTCACTGATGTTCATCAGCAGCATCGCCGCCGCGAAAGCCGCGCCGGCGGCGGCAGCGCCAATCAGAATGTAAATCCGGGGTTTTGCACTCATAGGGTTAAATCCTTGCGCCATGCCCTACGCGATAGTGGCAGCGCACGCAATCCTCCGATGGCATCTGGGCAACCATTTCCTGGTGGCACCGCTGGCAGTTCCGCCGCAGTTTTTCTGCGTTTGCGGGGCGGATCCGGATCGGGTCCGGAAAGTTTTGGAGCGTGAACCGCAGCGAATGATTCCAGCCGTTCTCGGCTTTGGCCAGATACTTCGGCACGAAGGGATGGGGCGTGTGGCAGTCGTTGCACGTCGCCGCGGTATGGTGGCTGGCCCGCTGCCAGGAGTCGAAGTTTTCGGCCATCACGTGGCAGTTGGCGCAGGCCGCCGGGTCGTTGCTGAAGTAGGCAAAGCCGCGCGCGTAGACGAATGTGTAGGCGCCCAATCCGAGGGCCACACCGGCCAGCGCGCTCACAGCGGCAGGAATTCCAGATAAACGCATCCAAATCATTGTAAACGTTCGCAGAAAATTTGTTTCGGGCTCCGGCCCGCACGCTATAATGGGGCGATTTTGTTTATACCTACTTCGAGGGAGTCAAGATGCGAAGAAAAGTGACCGTGGTCGGCGCTGGGAACGTCGGAGCGAATTGTGCGCTCCGCGTCGCGGAGAAGGACCTTGCCGATGTTGTGCTGGTGGACGTCGTGGAGGGTGTACCGCAAGGCAAGGCGCTTGACCTTTTGCAGTCCGGCCCCGTCCAGGGCTATGACGTACTGATTACCGGCGCGAACGACTATGAGCCGACCGCCGGCTCCGACATTGTGGTGATCACCGCGGGTTTTCCGCGCAAACCCGGAATGAGCCGCGACGATCTGCTGCTGGCCAATTACGACATCGTGAAGACGGCCACCGCGCAGGCCGCGAAGTACTCGCCGAACGCGATTTTGATCGTGGTGACGAACCCGCTGGATGCGATGTGCTGGGCGGCCATGCAGGTTTCCAAGTTTCCGAGGAACCGAGTGGTCGGCATGGCCGGAGTGCTGGACACAGCGCGTTTCCGGACGTTTATCGCGCGCGAGCTTGACGTATCGGTGGAAAACGTCACGGCCATGGTGCTGGGCGGCCATGGGGACACGATGGTCCCGCTGGTGCGGCTCACGAGCGTCTCGGGCATTCCGCTGACCGAACTGCTGGACGCGGCGACGATCGAAAGGCTGGTCGAGCGCACCAGGAACGGCGGTGCGGAAATCGTCAAGTACCTCAAGACAGGGAGCGCTTATTACGCGCCCTCGGCCGCAGCCGTCGAGATGGTGGAATCGATTCTGAAGGACAAGAAGAAAGTCTTGCCCTGCGCCGCCTACCTGGACGGCGAGTACGGAGTGCGCGGAGTGTTCGCCGGGGTGCCGGTGAAACTGGGCGCCGGAGGGGTAGAGAAAATCTACGAACTGAAACTCACCGCCGAAGAGCAGGAGCAGTTCCGGAAGAGCGTGGGCGCGGTGGAGGAACTGGTCGGCGTCTTGAAACAAAAAGCCGGCGCATAATCTCCGGAAGCGTCTTAGAATAGAGAAGCGGGCGGGTTCTTCCGCCTGCTTCCCGAATGACAGCCAACGTAGTTGATGTAGTTATTGTTCCCAGAATAGATGAACGGTATGCCTGCTACCGCCTGGAAGTCAGGCCGTCCCCGATCCATCGTTGGGGCGTATTTGCCCTCGAACCGATCCCGCCCCGCCGCAAGGTGATCGAGTATACCGGCGAAAAGATCAGCCGCCGGGAAATCAAGCGGCGTTCCCAGCGGGAGCTGGTCTATCTTTTCGAACTGAACAGTTACTGGTGCGTGGATGGGGCCGTGGGCGGCAGCGGCGCCGAACTTATTAACCATTCCTGCGATCCCAACCTCTACTCGATGGTGATGAAGGGCCACGTGATCTACATGAGCCGGCGCGCCATCAGTCCGGGAGAAGAACTCACCGTAGATTACCGTTTCGACAAGAAAATGGAGCGCGTCCCCTGCACCTGCGGTTCCCCGAAATGCCGGGGGACCATCAACCTCCTGCGCTAACGAACCGCTTTGTCAGGCAGGACTCCCGGGAACTTACTAACTCCCGTGGTGTCTAAGTAAGCGAGAGAGGAGGCCGGAGATGTTCGAGCAGAGCATCATCGCAGGCGCTCCGAAGAAGCGCCGGATTTGGACAGTCTGCCTGGCGGTCGTGGGCCAGGCAGCCGCGATCGGCGCCGCGGTTCTCATTCCGCTGATCGTGTTCGATCAACTGCCGGCGGCGAGGCTCAAGCCTCTGCTGGCCGCGCCCGAACCGCCCCGGGGGAGACCGAAGGTGGAACCCGGCGGTGTGAAGCATGTGAAAGTGGCCGACGTGCAATGGCAGATCCGAAAGGGCCAGCTCGTTGAGCCGGCCAGCATGCCTCCGCGCGCCAGGATGATCGTCGACCCCGCTCCACCACAGTATTTCGGTGATGGCACCGGCCCCGGCATCGTGGGTGGCATCGAGGGGCTCGGTTTGAGGACGGACAGTGTGGTCGGCAGCGTTCTGACCAGCACGCTTAAGGCGGTGGAGCCTCCGCCGCCGGCGCCCGTTGTGACGCCCGCGAAGGCCAAGCCGGAGCGTATCACGCTGGGAGGCAATGTTGTTGAGGCCAAGCTGATCGACCGCGTTGTCCCTCGCTACCCTGCCCTCGCGCGGCAAACCCGAATCGAGGGCGCGGTCCGGCTCCGGGCTGTGATCCACGTGAGGGAAGAATTCAGGAGATCAGCCTGATCGAGGGCCATCCGCTGCTAGTCCCGGCGGCCGTTGAAGCGGTGCGGCAGTGGCGGTACCGCCCGACGCTGCTGAACGGCGACCCCGTCGAGGTCGAGACCGAAATCACCGTGTTTTTCAATCTCGCCCGTTAGTGTGGACCGGGCCCGGCCCGCTTGCCATTTTTTCGAGCGCGGTGAGGATGACGGGGTCGCGCTGCGCCTCTACTTCGTCGCCGCGCTCGACTCCCAATGACAGGTTGAACAGTTCCGTCTTCAGACGGTTTGTGATCCATTCACGCTCGGAAGACCACTCGGCGACGCCGGGCCGTATCTTGCGTTCCGAGAGATACACCTGGAACTCGTCGAGCACCTGCGGGGAGACTTCAAAGTTTTCGTCCACGGGGCCGTTGCGGCGGGTGTACTCGGTGGCAAAGGACGTGAAGGCGCCCGTCCCATCGAGCACCATGCGAAACCGCGACATCGGCTGCGGGTAGACCTCGTAGTCGGGCCGGATGCCGCCGCCTCCCTGCACAATCCGCCCCGAGTCGGTGCGGAACTCTTTCTGCTCGCCGAGCCGCATGGCAATGTGCGAACTCTGGATCTGACTGCCTTCGAGCGGCCGCTGGATCGAGCGCCCGCTGGGGGTGAAATAGTAGGCCGTCGTCAACGCCAGCCCGGTTCCTTCCGAGAGCGGAAAGACGCTTTCGACGAGCCCTTTGCCATAACTCGGCTCGCCGACGACAATGGCGCGGTCATGATCCTGCAGGGCGCCCGCGACGATTTCGGCCGCGCTGGCCGTTCTCCCGTTGACCAGCACAGCCATCGGGAACTCGTATGGGGAAGCGGTTGCGGGCACCTTTTCCTCGGTGGACTGCACCGCCCGTCCCCGCACGGTCAGCAGAACCTGGTCCGGCTTCAGGAACAGCGACGCCGTCTCGAGGGCGGCCGCCAGCAACCCGCCTGGATTGTTCCTTAAATCGAGGACGAGGCCGCTCAACTTTCTTCCGCCGAGCTTCTCAATGGCATCGCGAATTTGTTTGCCCGTTTCCGCGTCGAAGCTCGAGACGCGGAGATAACCGATGCCGGGCCGCAGGAAGAAAGCGCGCTCGACGCTGGGCGACTGCATCTCCTCCGGCGTGAGCGTGAAGGTAAGCAGCCGCGCGTTGCCGGGCCGGCGCACGTCGATTCTGGCCTCCTTCTGCCGCGTCTGGCTGAGCAGTCCGATCAACTGCTCGATGTCAAGCCGGGCGAGGCCGATGCCGTTGATCGCAACGATTTCGTCGCCCGGGCCGATGCCGGATTTCGCCGCCGGAGTCCCGGGGAGGACCTGGAGGACGATCACGCGCCCGGGCAGCACGGAGACCACGCTGCCAAAGCCCTTTTGGGTGGATTCCTGGAGTTTCTTGAGCTGGTCGAATTGCTCGGGATCGAAGAATACGGAGTGCGGGTCCAGGCGGCGCAACATACCGGGGATCGCGCCGCCGTAGATAGCCTGTTCGGGATTGACGGGGTCGGCTGCCTCGCGCTCCACGGCCGAATACACCCGCATGAATGTCTTCACCTGCTCAGCGAGGTCGCTGGCCGGGGCGGGCTGAGCGAGAAGAAGAAATACTGCGGGAATACAGGACAACATTACCCGTATTCCAGTTTACTTTATGCACCGGCGCGCAGCCCGAAACCGGGAGGGCATTCACAATAACCCGGAGAATTTATCGGCTTTATTTTTAATGAGATGGGACTTGGGACGCGCGGCCGCGTGAAATGCCTGTGCCTACACTTTGGGCGTGAGAAAAGTGAGAAGGCCGAGATGAAGAGAATCCTATTGGCGATATGCGTACTCACAGCCGGCGCGGCCAGTCCCGCGGGCGCCCAAACGCGAGTCGATTTACGGACACAGGGCAAGAACGTTGATTTTTCCGCGGCCGCCTCGACGAGACCGGTCCGGACGGGAACGGCGCTGCCGTCATCCTGCGCGGTGGGGGAGATGTTTTTCAAGACCGACGCGACGCCGGGGCAGAATCTCTACGCCTGCACGGCGCAGAACGTGTGGACGCTGCAGAGCGGCGCCGGGGGGACCGGTGGGGCCAGCGGGATGCCTCCGGTGTCCGGCCAGGCGGGCAAAGTGCTCTCGAATGACGGGACGGCGCCGGAGTGGCGCAGCATGGGCGGAGACGTGAGCGGAGCGCCGGAAGCGCTGACGGTGACCGGAATCCAGGGGAGACCGGTGAGCAGCACGGCGCCCGCGGGCGGGCAGGTGTTGGCGTGGAACGAGACGGCGGGGCAGTGGGAGCCGGCAACCGCAGCGGCCGCGGGCGGAGCGAACTACTCGCAGGCGTTCGCGTCCGCGACGAGCGTCATCATGCCGGGCGCGTCGCACGGGCTGGGCACGGCGAACGTGATCGTCGACTGCTACGACAGCGGGACGCCGAGCCGGCGGTTGGAAGCCGATTCGATCACGGTGGACCCGGCGACGTTCGACATCACGGTGACATTCGCCAGTCCGCAGAGCGGGCGGTGCGTGGTGAACGGGTCGGGCGGAGCGTTCGCTGCGCAGACGACCGCGAGCAACGTTTTCGCCAGCGGCACGACGCAGACATTCCAGGGCGCCCTGGTGGCGTCCGGCGCCGACCGCACCGCCCCGGCCAAAGCGGGCACCACGTTGCCTGCCAGCTGTACCCCCGGGGACCAGTTCTTCAAGACCAACGCCACCGCGGGACAAAATCTGTTCTTCTGCACGGCGCCAAATACCTGGACCCAGATGAGCGGCGGCGGAGGCGGGGGAACGGGAGGAGCCGTGTGGAGCGTCTTCGGCCGCACGGGCGACGTCGACGCGCAGGTTGGGGATTACTCGTTCTCGCAGATCGCGGGCATGGTAGTGAACGCTCAGATCGCTCCCGGGATCGATGCCACGAAGATCGGGGACGGGTCGGTGAACAACACGAAGCTGAGCTACCTGGCGAACGTGACCTCGGACGTGCAGGCGCAACTGGACGGGAAAGCAGCGGCGGGGCACACGCATAGCCTGGGAGGAGACCTGAGCGGCAATCCCGGGAGCGCCACCGTAACAGGGCTGCAATCGCGGCGGGTTTCGAGCGCCGCGCCGGCGGACGGCCAGGTGCTGGTGTGGAGTTCGGCGGCGAACGAATGGCGGCCGGGCGCAGGCGGAGCGGGCGGAGGCGCGGGGATGGCGGCGCAGCTCGGCGATCTGGCGGTGGTGCAAAGCTCGCCGACGGTGCTGACCATTGGCGCGAACTGCTCGCCGGCGACTCCCTGCAACGTGAGCTTCGGCAACGTGGTGTACTCGTTCACGACCAGTTGCACGGCGACGATCAGCGGGGGATCGGGAACAGCCTACGTTTACGTCACCAACGGCGGCGCGGTGGCCGTGGGACACAATGCAACGGTGAAGACATCGCAGGGGTGCCTGGCGCAGCAGGGCGTGACGGCGTTTCCGGCGGAGTCGGTCCCGCTCTATATCTGGACGGCGACAAACGGCACATGGGATGCGGACGGCGGCCGGGACGTGCGCGGCTGGCTGAGCAATAAAGGCATTGCAGCCGGGACGGGGATAGCGACGGTCGAATCGGGCGGGCGGACGACGGTGAGCGTCGATTCGGCCCTGGTGCCGATGTACATCACGGGAACCGCGCAGCTCAATTTTCCGGAAATCCAGCACGGCAGATGCGCTTCCGACATGACGTTCACGCTGCCAGGCGCGGCAGTGAACGACGCAGTTGCGCCGGGGTGGCCCGAAGCATTCGAGCCGGGACTGCTCGGGATGATGCGCGTGAGCGCGCCGAACACGATTTCCGTGCGGGTGTGCAACTTCTCAGGGGCGACGGTGGATCCGATCAATGCTACGTTCCGCGCGACGGTGGTGCGTAGTTTTTGAGGGGCGCCGTTGAGGCTTCATAGAGCGCCTTGACGCGGTCGAGCGTGTCGATTTCGGCGGGAGTCTTATCGCGGCGCCAGCGGACGATGCGGGGAAATCGCATGGCGTAGCCGCTCTTGTGGCGCGTGCTCTTCTGGATGCCGTCGAAGGCGACTTCCAGCACGATTTCCGGCCGCACAAGGAGCACGGGGCCGTAGCGGCCGATCACGGAGGCACGGAGCAGGCGGGTCAACTCGCGGATTTCCTCGTCGGTGAGGCCGGAATAAGCCTTGCCGACGTTGAGGAACTCGTCTCCGGCGCGGACCGCGAAGGTGTAATCCGAAAGGACGGTGGCGCGCTTGCCGTGCCCCTGCTCGGCGGCGGTGATCACGACGTCGAGCGTCGCGTAAGGCTGCTTCCACTTCACCCACTGACCACTGCGCCGCCCGGATTCATAGAGGCTGCCGCGGCGCTTGAGCACGAGGCCCTCGTTGCCGCGGGCACGGGCGGCGTCGAACAGCTCGGCGATATCGGCAACGCTGTGGGCGCGATACTGCGGCGAGAGCAGCAGCGGCTCCGGACGGCCGTTCAAAACGTCTTCGAGCAGTGCGCGGCGCTCTTCCAGCGGGCGGTCAAACAGCAGGCCGTCGCGGTAGAGAATGTCGTAGGCGATAAAGACTACCGGGATTTCAAACGGCAGAAACAGCGGCACCACCTTGCGCGCGAGCCGCTGTTGGAGAACGTTGAAGTGAAGCGCGCGGCCCTCCTGCCAGGCCACGATCTCCCCATCCAGCAGGCCGCTGCCCGGCAGCTCGCTTAAGGCGCTTTCGATTTCGGGGAAAGCGGAGGTCGCCTCGGCGAGCCCGCGGGTAAAGATGGCCACCTTCCCATTGCTGTAATGCGCCTGAGCGCGAATCCCATCATACTTATCCTCAATTACCCAGTTTTCCGGGTCCTCGATTTCTCCCAGCGAATCTATAGGCTTGGCCAGCATGAAACCCATGGGGTGGAACAGGCGCGCCTCGATGGCTTCGAGGCGGCCTTCGCGCGCGGCCAGGGCGACGCGGGCGAGGTCGCCCGAACGGTTGTGGGCGTCGCGCACGGCTTCGCGCCCCGCGCCGGTTGCAAGCGCCACGGCTTCCTCCAGCATTTTGGCCTGAAGCCCGATGCGCAGCTCTCCGGTGATCACCTTGACGAAGTACTTGATCGTGAGAGGGCGGCAGCGGGCGAAACAGCCGTGCAGGATTTCGAATTTTTCCGCCTGGCGCCGGGCCGATGAGAGGCTCATGTAAATGGACTCCGCTTCGGCCAACGGCAGGGGCTCGTTCCTGGTGTGGCCGGTGAGCAGGAGCGCGAGGCCTTCGCCGAGATCGCCGACTTCGCGCAGGCAAGTGCGCGTGATCTCCAGGTCCCATTGGAAGACGGCGCGCGCGGCGTCCACCAGTGCCGCATAGCCGACGGCGGGACGGGCTCCGGCAAACGGGTTCCCGGAAAGAAACCGCACGGCGCGAGCGAGGTCGGGGCTGGAGAGCGTTTTCAGGTATTCCGCGATCAGATTGACCTTGCGCAGGCGGCTGTTGTTTGCAGCGACGCGTTCGCAGACGGCGGCCAGGGTGTCCATTACTCGTCTGCCTCGCGAATGGCGGCGGCGCGGCCGAAGGGCGCGGTCTGCGCGCGGGCCTTCCAGCCGCGGCTGTTGAGAATGCGCGCGAATGGCTCCGCGTAGCCGTGGACGATGTCGATCTCGCGCGGGGCGGCGGCCTCGACGAACGAGAGCAGTTCGTTGAAATCAGCGTGGTCCGAATAGGGGATGAGCTCCTCGGCGCCAGCGCGGGCGCGCGCGTTGTCGAGGGCCGCCCAGCCGGAGACATAGGCGGTGCGGAAGTTGCGCCCGCTGGCTTCGATCCGGCGGCGGAAACCATGCACGGCGACGAGCGCCTTGCCGTTCAGAGTGTCCAGGCTTTCGTATGGCGTCCACCCGGGGAAACCGGTTCCGCGGCTTTCATAAAGCGGAAGGAACCGCGCCACCGCACCGTGCACGGCGGTGGGAATGCCGGCCTCGCAGAGCACGTGCAGCACCTCCTGCCCCCGGCCGAGCGGGTGGACGAGGAACACGGGAGTCAGGTTCCAATCGAAGCATTCACGAGCGAAGGCGCAGATCCGTTCGCGCGCCTCCTCGCGCGAGAGGAAGTGAAAGATGGGCAGGCCGAAGGTGGATTCCATGATGAGGCGGTCGCAGGGGACCGTGACGGCTTGAGGCCCGAGCAGCGGCGTCCGGAGTTTGAAATCGCCCGTGTAAACGATGCGTTCGCCTTCGAACTCGATGAGAAGCTGGGCGGCGCCGGGTATGTGGCCTGCCGGGAACGGAGTGAGCCGCGCGCCACGAAATTCGAGCGATTCGCCGAAGGCGAGCGCCCGCAGGTTTTCCGCCTCGGGAAAGCGGATGGCGTAAGCCTCGAGAGTTTCCGGCGTGGCGATGGCTGTGCGGTGGAGGGCGCGCGCGTGATCGCCATGCGCGTGAGAGATCCACGCGGCATCGCGCTGCTCCGCCGGATCGAGCCAGAGGCCGATGGCGGGCAGGTAAATTCCCGCAGGCGTGAATTCGATGCGCACGTTCGCTTACATTTTCGCGTAAGGCGGGGCCGCCATTTCTGGTGGGGCAGACACGCCGGCATCGCCGACAATAGGAGCAGGAGGGGGACAGTATGAAGATCGGATTCATCGGGCTTGGCCTCATGGGCATGCCCATGGCCCGCAACCTGCTTCGCTCAGGGCACGAAGTAACGGCGTACAACCGCACACGCGGGCGGGCCGAAGAGCTGGCGAAAGAAGGCGCACGCGTTGCGGATTCGCCGGCGCAGGCGGCCACCGGAGCCGAGGTGCTGGTGACAATGCTGGCCGACGACCGGGCTGTGCGGGAAGCGGTGCTCGAAGGCGAGCGGGCGGCCATCGCATCGCTGGGACGGGAAGCGATTCATATCTCGTGCAGCACGATTTCCGTCGAGATGTCGAAAGAACTGGAGCGGCGGCATGGGGAGCGCGGGCAGGGCTACGTCGCCGCGCCGGTGTTCGGGAGGCCGGAAGCCGCGGCCGCGAGAAAGTTGCTGTTCATCGCCGCCGGGGAGCCTTCGCAAATCGAGTGTTGCCGCCCGGTGATGGATGCGCTGGGCAGGGGCGTTTCGATAATCGGTGAACAGCCGTGGCAGGCCAACCTGGTAAAGATCGCGGTTAACTTTGTGCTTGCCGGAATGCTGGAAACGGTAGGCGAGAGCTACGCGTTAGTCGAGAAGCACAGAGTCGATGCGCGAAAGTTTCTCGAGGTGCTTAATGGGACGATCCATTCCCCGGTGATCGAGAGCTATGGCAAGATCATTTCCGAGCGAGGGTATGAACCGGCGGGATTTTCGCTGCGCCTGGGACTGAAAGATACCGAGCTGGCGCTGGAGGCGGCCAAGTCCTCCGCATCGCCGCTTCCGCTGGCCGGCATCCTGCGGGACCATTTTCTTCAGGCGCTGGCGTACGGGCACGGCGATCTGGATTGGGCCGCCGTCGCGGAAATCTCGCGCATCAACGCGAATGTCGTGCGTACTCTCAAGGCGGGAGGATAGAGTAAGTTGGACGAAGCTGAAGAGCCGCTCCGGATTCCGATTACCGACGTCTTTGACTTACACAGCGTGCCGCCGCGCGACGTAAAGGCGGTTGTAGAAGCCTATCTGGAGGAAGCCCACCGGCTGGGTTTTAAGGCGCTGCGTATCATTCACGGGCGCGGGATCGGAGTACAGAGGGAAATAGTGCGGGCGGTACTGGCCCGCACTCCCTTTGTTCTTTCTTACGGTGATGCCCCACCCGAAGCAGGCGGCTGGGGAGCTACTGTAGTCACCCTGCGCTGAAGGTCAGCTCTTTTTCGAAGTCACGGCGAAAAACGGCTCCAGCTTATGCTGGACGTTTTTGCTGCCGCATTCCGGGCACTTTGCCTCGCCTCTCTCCAGTTCGGCAAAACTCAGAGTGAGCGTGAACTCCTTCTTGCAGTCCTGACAAACGAATGAGTACAGAGGCATGGGACACCTCCTTGGAAATACTTCGTTTCGGTTATTATCATACGCAAGATGGCATCTTTTGCAAAGTCATTCCGGGTATCTACGAGAGGGCGGTGCGACGTGCTGGATATTACGCCGCAGGTCAGCCGGATTGTGGGAGAAAGCGGGATCCGGTGCGGGATCGTGAACGTGGCGGGCCGCGGCTCAACGCTTGGCATCAGCACGATCGAGTACGAGCCGGGGGCGATCGCGGACCTTGCGCGGGCGCTGGAACGAATCGCGCCGATGAACCTCGAGTACGCGCACAACGCGCGCTGGGGAGACGACAACGGCTACGCGCACCTGCGCAGCGCCTTGATGGGCACGAGCAAGAGCTTCCCCGTGCGCGACGGCGCGCCGTACCTGGGGACGTGGCAGCAAATCATTCTTTGCGATTTCGACAGCGGCCCGCGTGAGCGCGAGGTGACGGTGACCGTCGTCGGCGACTGACTTGCCCTTCCAGCACAGGCGCGGTTAGATGGATGCAGGAGGGGTATCCAATGGCCGATGTACGTCTGGAGGCGCTGAAGTTGAAATACCAGCCGGTGTTCGAGGAGATCGAACGGCGGCAGGTGCGGTTGCAGAACGTCCACATCGAAGGCGGCAAGCTGCTGATCCGCGGTGTGGCGCCTTCGCAGGAAGCGAAGAACCGCGTCTGGGACGCGATCAAGGCCGTGGATCCGCAGTACGGCGATTTGACCGCGGATATCACGGTGGCAGCCCAGGCGGAGCCAGCGCGGGCGCAGGCGGCGGGGGCAACCGCTCCGCAGCCGGTGGTCCATACGGTCCAGCCGGGGGACACTCTGTCCAAGATCGCACGCACGTATTACGGCGACGCGAGCCAGTACACAAGGATTTTCGAAGCCAACCGGGACAAGCTGTCCAGCCCTGACGTAATCCGGCCGGGACAGAAACTGGTGATCCCGCAATAGGCGGCAGGAAAAGATCCAGGGCCGCAGGCCCGCGCTGCTCGCGGATTCGCACGCGAAGATTTTGCATTTCAGAGTGTAAGTTCCGGGTGTATACTTGCGCCGGAAGACCTGGAAAAGGAGCCGGCACATGCATCGAAGATGCTTTTTGAAATCGTTGGCCGCAACTCCGGCTGCATGCCTGGCCCATCTCCCCCTGATGAGCGAGGAGGCGTTCGCGCAGCAGCGGGGCGATGCGGCGCAGCCCGAACCGTTCAAGCCCAGCGAGGGCGCCAATAACCCGATCGGGGAAAGCACGGCGATTCACCCCGGCAGAGTGGTCTGGGCCCGGGATCCGGAGGCGACCAGTTGGGACGGCTCGACCGGGCGCTGGTGGGACGACGCGCACACCGATCAGAGAGCCGTAAACCGCATGATCTCCTGGCTTCTTCAGCAGGGGACCGGCATGAAAAACGACAAGCAGGCCTGGGACGCCCTGTTCCGCCACTTCAACCAGACCCACAGGCTGGGCAATGCGGGCTACCGCCGCGGCGAGAAGATCGCCATCAAGATCAACTGCAACCAGGACCGGTCGCCGGAGTGGGGTGTGCCGCCGCAGAGTCCGGCGGGCCGGCGTCCCAGACCGCCGCAGAATGGTTTGCCCAGCCCGCACGTCGTCCTCGGGCTGCTTGCGCAACTCATCGAGGTGGCCGGCGTGCCGGGCGAAGACATCGTCGTCTATGAAGTAGCGTCGGGGCGCAACATCGGCGGGCCGATCGTGGAGAGGGTCAGAGCGAACCCGGACCGCAACTTCCAGCGGGTCCGCTTCGTGGTGAATAACGACCAGGGGCTCGGCGGAAGGATCGCGCCTATGCCGGACAAGAACAACCCGATTCATTTCTCCGGGCCGGAGATGCCGGTTGCGTATCTGCCGCAGCAGGTCACCGAGGCGAAGTACATGATCAACGTGGCGCTGCTCCGGCCTCACGGGATGGCCGGCGTGACGCTGATCGGGAAAAACCACTTCGGCTCTCTGTACTTCCCCGAGCAGGGCTGGACGCCCGTGCCGCTGCATCCCTACGTTTCGCGGAACCAGGCAATGGGCTCGTACAACGCCCTTGTGGACTTGATGGCGCACCGGCACCTGGGAGGCAAGACGTTCCTCTACATGCTGGACGGTCTGTACACGGCCGAACACAACGAAGGCAACGTGTTCCGGTTCGCTTCCTTCGGCGAGCAGTGGGCGTCGAGCCTGTTACTGTCGCAGGATCCGGTGGCGCTCGATTCGGTTGGGTTGGATATTTTGAGCGCCGAGCCCAAGGCGACTCAGGTGCGGGGCAACGCGGACAATTACCTACACGAAGCGGCGCTGGTGGGCAAGCCGCAATCCGGCACTCGTTACGATCCCGCCAAGACGGGCTCGCCGCCGGCCAGCCTGGGCGTTCACGAGCATTGGAACAACGCCACCGAGAAGAAATATTCGCGCAACCTGGGGAGAAAGGTGGGCATCGAACTGATCGCTTCGGTTTGAGGCGGTGAGGACCGAACCTGAAGGCGTGCGGAGGGAAGCTGGTTGACAGATCAGAGGAGAATCTCATGCACATGAGGAGGGTTTTCAAGCTGGCGGCAGTTGCGGCAATCAGCTCCGCGCTTGCCATCGCACAGGGACAGGGAAGGCAACTTGGGGCGGCTAAGGGGAAAGGTTTCGGCGGCTTCGGCGGCTTTGGCCTTGGCGCACCCCAGCTCGAAAGACTGGCCGAGTTTCTGAACCTGACCGACCAGCAATTGGAGCAAGCGCGGGCGATATGGGAAACCGCCCGGGCCGAAGAAGATCAACTCGAGACAGAGGCCGGGAAAATCCGGCAGCAGATTCAGGAGTTGATTAAGGCTCCGACCGCCGAGTTCGACTCCCAAATTCAGGCTCTGCTTACGGCGTATGCCGAGGCCGAGGCTCAGGAACTCGCTATCAAGGCTCGGGCGATGAACCGCTTCTGGAACCTCCTGACGCCGGAGCAGCAGCAGAAGGCGAGCGAGCTGGAGAAGCTCCTCAAGCCTCCCGCAGGGAACTCAGGCAAGCAGAAAGAAAACAAGGAGAAAGAGAACAAGGGGAAGGGGCCGCGCAAAGACTGACGGCGGCTGAGGGCCGGCGGCGCAGCGCGCGCCACCGGGCTGCCGTTAACGTGCCTGCGCCTGCTTGGGCGGTATGATCCAGAGATAGATCTTGTCGCCCTGGACAGTGATCTCCTTTTCCGGCTTCCAATCGCCCATGTCGTGGCTGTGGGAGACGACGCGCGTGCCGGGCTTCAACTCCTGGAGCAGTTTGGGACGTAGTTTCAGGTTGACCCAGGGCCACAGGTAAAGCATGACGACGGTTGCGTCATCGATTTTGGCCTCGAACAGGTCCTCGTTGCGGAAGGTCACCAGCCGCTCGACACCAGCCTTGCGGGCGTTCTCCTTCGACTCTTTGATTCTCACGGGGTCGATGTCGATGCCGACGCCGCGGGCCCCGAATTTCCGCGCCGCCTCGATGACGATCCGGCCGTCGCCGCAACCCAGATCGTAGACGACATCGTCCTTGCGGACGCCGGCGAGGTTCAGCATGGCGTCCACGATTTCGGGTTCGGAGGGCTCCCAGTGGACGTCCGGCGCGCGCAGGGGTTTTTGTTGCGCGGGAACGGCCGGAGCCAGCAGGGTGATGGCGAGGATAGCAGGTAAAATCCGCAGCATACGAAGGCCAATTGTACATCAGGGCGAGGAGGGAGATGTGGCGGGAGCGAGGAAGTGAGGCCGGGAAGAGGGGGCAAGAGTGAAGAGGGGAGTTGGGTCTGTATGGGTGCGTTGAGCCGCCATACTGTAGCACTGACTTCATGCGGCTCAAGCTTAATGGCGAGATCTGGCGTCGCGCATTAGGAGGGGCGGACGACACGTATCTCTGGAAGCCGCACAGCACTAGCGTCGCCTGGTTCCAATTACCGGCAGGCAACAGAGGCCTCAACGACGATATGGCGAATGGCGCCAATGCTTCGGGCGGCCGAATCGAAATATTCTCCGTTCGCCCCCTCTCACTCCCACTGGCCGAGGCAACAGCTCGCGAGAGAACGCACATGCCCGTGCTTGTGAGTGGTCTCAAGGTTAATCACAATGTCTGTGCGGATCCCTGTGCTCTTTGTCGCCAAGAAAAGCGACTAGTGGAATCACACATCATTCCAGAATTTATGTACGCGAATGTTTACGATTCGCTGCACGCCTATGACATTATTTCCACCGCGCCCTCGAATCGCAGACAACGCCGGAGAAAAGGTATCTATGAATTACTGCTGTGTAGTGATTGCGAAGCTGAGATCAGCCGCTATGAAGACTACGCCACCAAGGTGTTTAATGGTGGAACGGAGTTGCACATATCGCACGGTCCGGATTGCAAGTTGTAGCGAACATCAACTATCGTGCCTTCATGCTCTTCCAGCTTTCTGTCCTCTGGCGCTGCGGAGTGTCGCGTCGGCCAGAATTCAAGGAGACGCAACTTGGTCCGCACGCTGACAAGATACGACGAATGCTTGTGGAAGGCGATCCGGGCAATTCGCACGAGTACGGTTGCATTGTTGTCCTACCGTCCCTCCTTCAGATCACCCGTCGACTGGTCTATCCGCCCGAGCCAGTGACGTGTGAAGGTCACCGATGCTACCGTGCCTCGATGGGAGGACTTTGGTGGATCTACGTTGTTTCTGCCCACTCGGCTGCATTTCCGCACCGAGACCTGTTTCTTTCTGAGACTGGTGTTCTGCAGGTCATGAAGGAAGGCCGCCACACTACTCAATTCTTGATCAATTTGGGCCAACACTTAAATATGTGACAAATGTGCTCATCCGATAAGGCGGTGACATACAAGTTATTATTTGATAAAACCAAGTCAGAGCACTTTCCGCGGCACTTAATGCTGCGCGCGATCGATGACGATTGTGGTAGTCCTGCTGGTGGTATTGTTTGCGGTTACGGTTTGACCGCCGACTGGACCAGCGATCGAGAACCCAAACTACCCACGAGATGTCGCTCGCTCCTAGCAGCTCGATCAGAGGCCCTGAAGGCCTGTCCGGTGCCCCCATTTCAGGAGCCCGGGGGCTGGGAACGCGAACACGGCCAGCAAGCATCCGGCCTGATGCTGGCCGGGCGAGGGTTATGTTAGACTCGCGCAGAGGTTCACGTCACACATGAGGACTCTGATATTCATTGCGCTGGCGGCGGGCCTGGCGGCGCAACAGCCTCCGGCCGCTTCGAAGCCCAAGCCGCCGCGCCAAGAGATGGTTGGAGACGATATTCGCGGGTACTCGGACACCCCGCAGATTCCGGGGCAGAAGTGGAAGGTTCACGACATGGAGCGCCCTCGCCCGGTCAAGGTCACACCCCCTCCCTTCGTGAGCGTCCCGCCGCCCTCCGACGCAATCGTGCTGTTTGATGGAAAAGACCTTTCGCAGTGGGTCACGCGCGGCCGCGGCGGCGTGACGGAGCCTAAGTGGAAGGTGGAGAACGGCTACATCGAAATCGTTCCGCGCACCGGGCGGCTGGTCACCAAAGAGAAATTCGGCGACTGCCAGCTTCACATCGAGTGGATGATCCCAAAGGAAGCCAGAGGCACGGGCCAGAATATCGGGAACAGCGGCGTGGAGCTGATGACGCGCTACGAAATCCAGGTGCTCGAGTCGCACACAAACCTCACCTACGCCGACGGCGGCGCTGGGGCAATTTACGGCGTGTGGCCGCCGCTGGTGAACCCGGCGCGTCCGCAAGGCGAGTGGAACTCCTACGACATCATCTTCGAAGCGCCGAGGTTCGAGGGGGATAAAGTGGTGAAGCCGGCGTACGC
The DNA here is from genome assembly GCA_029776225.1 of Acidobacteriota bacterium. Classification (GTDB taxonomy): domain Bacteria; phylum Acidobacteriota; class Terriglobia; order Bryobacterales; family Bryobacteraceae; genus Fen-330. The sequence continues at coordinate 159,013 of JAKOTR010000053.1, forward strand.
GACCGTGTTCTTCAACGGCGTGCTGGTGCATCACCGCCGCCCGTTCCTGGGCACGACCGTCTGGAGGCGCGTACCGGAGTACAGGCCTCACCCGGCCGAGGAGCCGCTGAGCCTGCAAGACCACAACCAGCCGGTCCGCTTCCGCAACATCTGGATCCGCAGGCTGACCCTACCCGATTAAGCCACAGGACCGCGTGTGGGCCGCGGCGTCAGTCGCCCGATTCGGCGGCTGGCGTTGCGGCGGCCCGCCGGCGGCGGGCTTTCAGCGCTTCCACGCCGATGGGAACAAGGGAAAGCGCGATGATTCCCAGAACCACCTTGTCAAAATTCTGGCGCGCGAAAGGAACGCTGCCAAGCAGCACGCCGGCCGTGGTTATGCCGCAGACCCATAAGGTCACACCGGTGACGCTGAAGGCCAGGAAGCGCAGATAGTTCATCCCCGAAACGCCGGCCAGAAACGGCGCGAAGGTGCGAATGATCGGGATGAACTTGGCGTAGACGATGGTCTTGCCCCCGTGCTTCTCGTAGAACGCCTTCGAACGCAGCAGGTGCTCGCGCCGGAAAAAGCGCGAGTCGGGCCGGTTGAAAATGTGCTGGCCGGTGCGGCGCCCCAGATAATACCCGGTGCTGTCGCCGGCGATACCCGCCGCCATCAGCAGCGGGATCACAATGTAGATGTTGAGTTGCGCGGCTCCGGCCACTACTCCCACGGTGAAGAGGAAGGAATCTCCCGGCAGAAAGAATCCCGTCAGCAGCCCCGTTTCGGCATAGATGATGCCGACCAGAAGCGCATAGCCGAGCCAGCCGGTGAAAACTGTCGTGAGAAGCTCAATCAGCTTCTCCGGAGTCGTCAGGGTGCGCAGAAACTCTACGAGCGCATGGAACATGAGCGGTATCCGCGGGCGAACGGGTTCCGGCTAGCTGCGGTAGCCATCCAGAAGCCGGTTAATTACGTCCTGGTGGATTTTGATTTTTCCGCTGCGGATCAACGCAGTCCGCAGGGAATCCTGGAATAGCTCGGTGCGCTCCCGAGCTTTTCTCGCTTTGATCTGGGCGATCAACTCCTCGCGGCTTTCGGCAAGCTTGCTCATATCGGCCGGGGTCTTGCTCTCGACTTTGCAGATGAACCGCTTGTCCTCAACCGTCACGGGACCGAAAATGCTGCCCACCGGCTGTTCGAAGGCCTGGTATACAGCCGCCGCCGAGCCGATTCCGTCGGCCGCGCCGGTACGGGTGAACTCCTGGGTGGTCTTGACCTGGAGCCCCAGAGCCTGCGCCAGCTTCCTCAGGTCGCCGTTAAACTCTTTCGCCTTGTTGGCGGCCTCCTGCGCCTTTTGAGTGACTAACACAACGAGCTTTTGGGAAACCAGCTCAGCGCGAATCTGATTCTCCACTTCGGAAAGCTCGGCGTCGCGCGCCGGAAAGATCTCGGTCACCGTGGCTACGGCGAGCTTGTTGCCGGGAGCTTCGAAGACCGGGGTCACGCCGCCCTTGGCAAGCGCCCTGATGGTGTCCTCGAAGTCCGGATTCACGCCGACTTCGGGAATCTGGTCGCCCGCTCCCGCCTTCTCGACGTGCACGTAGGTGACTCCCAGCTCCTGGGCGATCTGTTGCGCCGCGCCGGGGCTCTTCAGCAGGCGGTCGCGCGACTCATCGGCCAGGCGCTGCATAGTCTCGAAGACGCGCTGTTTCTTGCGCTCCTGCGCCAGTTGCTCCTTCACCTCTTCGAACGGCCTCAGGCGCGCGTTTTCCTTCTCAAGCACCTGGATGATATGAAAACCGTACTCGGTCGTGATGACATCGCTCAGCTCGTTCGGCTTCAGCGAGAACGCGGTGGATTCGAAGTTGGGGACCGTCTGGCCGCGCACAATCCAGCCAAGGTCGCCGCCTCGGGTGGCCGAACCGGGGTCTTCAGAGTTCTTCGTGGCGAGCGCGGCGAAATCGGCGCCCGCTTTGAGCTGCTTCAGCAGTTCTTCCGCTTTGGCCTTGATCTGCGGGACCTGGTCCTTGGGGACATCCGTTGTCTTCAGGAGGATGTGACGCACCCGCACACGCTCGGGCGTCCGGTACTGGTCCTTGTTGGCTTCGTAAGCCTGGCGCAACTCCGGCTCGGGAATGGTGATGGTCTTGGCGATCTTCTCTTCGGAAACCACCACGAGATCGATCGAGCGCTTTTCGGGAATGCGGTACTGCGCCTTCCGGGTCTCGTAGTACTGGCGGATTTCCGCCGGCGAGACGAACACCTCGGAACGGTACCGTTCGGGGTTGATCTCGACGTAGCTGAGCTTTACTTTTTCGTTCCTGCTCTTGTACTCGGCCTCGATTTCGGCCGGGGTGACCACCACGCTCTGCGCCACCAGGTCCTGGAGCTTCGAAACCATCATTTCCGAGCGGACATTCGCCTCAAACTCGGGAATGGTCATGTTCTGCTGGGCCAGCAGCGAAGCGTATGCCTCCTTGCCGACGAACTGCCCGCCTTGGAAGAGCTGGGGAACGAGGACCTGCAAGCCGCGCGCCAGTTCGTCCGGGGTGACGTTCAAGCCGAGCCTCTGCGCTTCGTAGGCCATCACCTGCTCGAGGATCATCGAGTCGATGAATTGGGGAACGAGGGCCGGCAACATTTCCCGAGGAACGGATTGCGCCCTCTGGGCCATGTTGATCCGCTGCTGTACATCGCGGGCAGTCAACACCCGCTCACCGATCTCGGCAACTATCTGTTCCTGTCGCGTGCCAATGGTGCCGAAACCAGGGATCAGGGTGACCACCATCGAAATGGCCACCAACATTAACAGCGCGCCGAGCAGGTAACGAACAGCCTTGGCCCGGCTGCGAAAGAGATCAAACATAGGATTAGCGTGCTCCTCGGGAAGACCGAAACTACATTATAGCGGAACTCCCTCGCCGGAGCGCCTCCACCGGTTGGGGGTACGAACATCCCGCACCCGGCCATCTATTTTGCGCTGCGCCGCTCCGTTTCGTTCGCTTTCTTGGCCTGGCGCCGCGACCCGGCGCCGCAGGAGTCCGCCATTCAAGTGCTTATGCCCAGGCGCGGGAGCACCCACCGCATCAGGGCAAAGTAGGCGAGAAAGAAAACCAGAATCAGGATAAAGTCGGACACCTTCGCTCCTTACGCCCCGATGGCGTCGATTGCGCGTTTCAGCAGTTCGTTTGCCTTTTCCGCCGTCGGAGCCAGCGCGGGGTTCCCGGTCACTTCCATCATCTTTGCCGCATCGACAGCCGCCGCCACCGTCCGGCCGCCTTCTTCGTAAACCACGACGTTGCAGGGCAATAGCAGCCCGAGGTTCAACTCCTGCTGCAAGGCCTCGTATGCCAGGGGCGGGTTGCAGACTCCGAGAATCTTGTAGTTCCTGAATTCCACGCCGAGTTTCTCGCGCAGCTTTTCTTTGATGTCGATTTCGCAAAGCACGCCGAACCCCTGGGCCTTCAAAGCCTCGCGCGCGCGTTCCACAACCTCGTCGAATGGCATGTCGAGCGAACGGGCGTAGCCGTAAGCAAGCGTCTGGCTTCCAATCATCACACTTCCTCCTTGCAAATAGGATGCGGGATCCCGATTTCGGTGACAAGGCCAGAGGGCGCAGTAGCGCTGGAACTGCCGCCCGGAAACGGATATCCTTCCTTGGTGGCTATGGCGAGCAACTCCCGAAGAGACTTCCTCCGCAGCCTGGGCGCGGCTGCGGTAGTGCGCGGCGCGGCGGCGGAAAGACCCAACATCCTCTTTATCATGGCGGACGACCACGCTTCGCACGCCATCTCCGCCTACGGCAGCAGGATCAACCGCACACCGAACATCGACCGGATCGCGGCCGGCGGCGTCCGGCTGGACAACTGCTTCTGCACAAACTCGATCTGCACGCCCAGCCGGGCGGCGATTCTCACCGGCCAGTACAGCCACAAGAACGGCGTGTACACGCTGGCGGACCGCTTCGACGGCAGCCGGAACCACGTCGTTAAGGAATTGCGGAACGTCGGTTATCAGACCGCGATCATCGGCAAGTGGCACCTCCACACCGATCCGACCGGGTTCGATTACTGGAACATTCTGCCGGGCCAGGGGGCGTATTACAACCCGGTGTTCATCGACCGCAGGCAGCAGAAGCAGCACCAGGGTTACTGCACCGACCTCATCGGCGATTTCACGCTGGACTGGCTCAAGCAGCGCGACCGGAAAAAGCCCTTCTTCCTGCTTTGCCACCACAAAGCGCCGCACCGGCCATGGGAACCGGCCCCTAAGTACGCGCGCCTTTTCGAGAACCAGAACATTCCCGAGCCGGATAACCTCTACGATCGCTTGGAAGGCCGCGCCCGCTGCGTAGCGGCAGTGCAGATGAAAGTGGGCGAGCACAACACCAAGAGGGACCTGAAGGTGGACCGCCCCGCGGGTCTCGAAGGCGACGCGCTGCGCAAGTGGGCGTATCAGTACTACATCAAGGACTACCTGCGCTGCATACAGAGCGTGGACGACACCGTCGGCCGCCTGCTCGACTATCTGGACGAGGAAGGGATCGCGCACAACACCCTGGTCATTTACACTTCGGACCAGGGCTTCTTCCTCGGCGACCACGGCCTTTACGATAAGCGGCTCATGTACGAGGAGTGCCTGCGCATGCCGTTTCTGGCCCGGTATCCCGCGGGTATCAAGGCGGGCACGGTGAACAGTGACATCATCCTCAACATCGACTTCGCGCCGCTGTTCCTCGACTATGCGGGGGTGAAGCCGCCGGCGGAAATGCAAGGCCGCAGCTTCCGCGCGAACCTGGAGGGCCGCACGCCGGGCGACTGGCGCACGTCAATGTATTACCGCTACTGGATGCACAACGACAACGATCACCACGTTCCCGCCAACTACGGCGTGCGGACCAAACGGTACAAGCTGATCTACTACTACGGGAAGCCGCTCGGGATGGCGGGCGCCAACGAACCCGCGACGCCGCCGGAGTGGGAGCTGTTCGATCTCGAGAAAGATCCGCGCGAGATGCGCAACGTGTACCACGACCCGGCATACGCCTCCGTGGTGAAAGAGCTGAAGGCCGAACTGGCGCGCTTGCAGAAAGAGTTCGGGGATACGCCCGCCTGACACCGCGGGCGTTATGGCAGCACATTCACGCGGATCGACGACAGGTACGGCTTCGCGCGATAGACCCGCTGGGTGGCCTTTCGAAAGTCGGCTGGAGCGGCGCGGTGGATATCCACGAACTGTTGCGGGTTGCGATCCACCAGCGGGAACCACGAGCTTTGAATGTGCACCATGATCCGGTGCCCGCTGCGGAAGGTATGGTACACAGCGGGCATGGTGAACTCGATGCGAGTGACCTCGCCGGGCTTAAACGGCTCAGGTTTTTCGAAGCTGTTGCGATACCTGCCGCGGAAAGGTTCGCCGCGCACGAGCTGCTGGTAGCCGCCCATGCGAACGGGCCCCTGGGGGTCGTTGTCGGGATAGTTGCCGGGGTAAACGTCGATCAGCTTAACGACCCAGTCCGAATCGGTTCCGGTGGTGGAGACGTAGAGAATGGGCCGCAGCGGGCCCGCGATGGTCACGTCCTCCTCCAGCGGCTCGCTTTCATACACGAGCACGTCGGTGCGCGAGGAGGCGAAGCGCTGGTCCGCCACCATGTACTCGCGCGGCATGCGCGTGCTTTGCCATCCGATGAAAGGCACCGGTTTGGCGGGGTCGCTGATGTATTCGTCGAAGGAGGCCCGTGATTCAGCCGGCGGCTCGAAGGAGAGTTTGCCGCCCGCGTGCAGGTAAAGAGGTTTTTCAACGGCTTCCTTGGGTGGCCAGGCATCGCACCGCCGCCACTGGTTGCGGCCCGTTTCGAAAACATAGGCCTCGGGCAGATCCAGTTCGCCCTTGTCGTTCAGGTAGTGATTGAAGAACGGAAGCTCGATTTTCTCCCGGTAATAAAGCGACGTTTTCTGCCCAAAGCGCACGTCGCCCAGCGCGTCGCCGTCGGAGCGGGCCCATCCGCCGTGAAACCACGGCCCCATCACGAGCGTGTTGTGCAGGCCGGGATTGCGGCGTTCGATCGATTCGTAAACGGCCAGCGCGCCGTAAAGGTCCTCGGCGTCAAACCAGCCGCCAACAGTCATCATCGCGGGCTTGATTCTTTCCAGGTGCGGCAGGACGTTGCGGGACTTCCAGAACTCGTCGTACGTGTCGTGGCGCAGCAATTCTTCCCAGAAGGGCACCCGCCCGTTGAAGTGGCGGGAGGTGATGGCGGCAAGCGGCCCCGAGCGGAGGAAGAAATCGTAGCCGTCCGGAGTGCCGTAATCGAAGTCTTGCCAGCCGGCGGTGTTGGTGAACGCGGTCAGGAAGTAGAAGGCGTGCAGCAGGAAAAACGCGCCGTTATGACGCCAGTCGTCCCCGATGAACCAGTCCGCGATGGGCGCCTGCGGCGAACAGGCCTTAAGCGCGGGATGCGCATCCAGCGCGCCCATCACCGTATAAAAGCCCGGGTAGGAAATGCCCCACATCCCCACGCGCCCGTTGTGGTTGGGCACGCGCTTCAGCAGCCACTCGATGGAATCGTAGGCGTCCGTGCTCTCGTCGATATCGCCGGGACCGCGCTTCACCGGCAGGTAGGGACGGGCATGGACGAACTCGCCTTCCGATTGCACCCGGCCGCGCACGTCCTGGTACACGAAGATGTAGCCCTCGCGCGCGAAGGCTTCGGAAGGACCGAGGCTGGACCTGTAGTTGTCCACGCCGTAAGGGGCGACGCTGTAGGGCGTCCGCGTGAACATGATCGGGTACTTGCGCGAGCCGTCCTTCGGAACATAGACGGAGGTAAAGAGGCGCTTGCCGTCGCGCATAGGCACGCGGAACTCGTATTTCGTGTAGTGCGCCTTGATGTACTCGAGTCCCTGCGCGTGCAGCGTGATGAGGCAGGCCGCCAGGGCAAGGACCAGCCTCGCAGTAAGGGATGCAAGTCCCATGAAGAGTAGAATACTGAGTTCCGGCCTTCCTGATTTGGCTTACTTCGCCTTGGCCGCCTCAGCGGCGACAACGTTGAGCCGGCGTCGGCAGACGGTGGCCTCATCGGCTCTTTTGTGATCCGCAGAAGCGATTGCCTTTAGCATGTACTTCCCAGGAGTGGAGGGAAGCACCAGGGGGATATCGTAAATCTGCTGCCCGTTCGGCGGCACATAAAGAGGAATCTCCTCACGCGCCACTTCCTTGCCGCCGGCCGCTTCCACTACCAGGGCGAGTTTGCCCCTTGCCGCGCGGTATTCGTCGTTGATCACGATGATCCGGAAGTTTCGCCGCGAGCCGGCCTTCACCGACCGCTGGAAGAAATTCACGTAAACGCCGAGCGGATTGAAGGCGTGCGGCATATAGTCCGCGAAATGGGGTTCCAGCTCCAGGGTTTTTACGTCGCGGAAATTATCGGAGGTGAAGGCGCCGGGAAAACTTGCCGTAAGAAAAGTGAAATACAGGACGCCCGCCATGTTGCGGTGAGCCCGCCAGTACTCCGTAATGGCGGCGAGCGAGTAGGCGTACTCCTCGAAGCGCTGTTGCGGTGTGGCGTCTTTCCCGAGGGCGGACGCGTAGACTTTCTCGGTGAGCGTGGTGGGCGTGCCGTCGCGATTGAGCCACAGCCACTCGTACTCGTTGATGATCTGGGCGTGCCCCTGAACTCTGGCCCCCGTGACTGCGCCGCCGCCCCTTTCGAGCTGCGTCAGATCCAGCCGCGAGCTGGTGAGATAGGGGTGCTGCTCGACCGGGTCGTCGGGTCCCGCGGGCGGGCTCCAGCCGTTTTCCCAGGGCCGGTTGGAGAGGTCGAGGTGGCGCACACTCGGGATGATTTTTTCCGCGAAGATGGGCGAAACGGTTTCGTTTTGCGCGTCCCAGATCACGACGCTGGGGTGATTCCAGTTGTCGCGCATCCATTCGGCGTACTGCTTGACGACCTCGGCCGTATCCCACTCGTCGTGATAGGTCCAGATGAAGAACTCGTTCTGGATGAGCAGGCCCGCCTCGTCGGCAATGTCGAGCCAGAAGTCGGGCACCGGGCCGATGCAGAAGCGGAAACTGTTCCAGTGGAAGCGCTTCGGGAGTTCCACCAGCAGCTTCCGCACCCACTCCTCGCGCCAGGGGAGGTCGCCGCAGTCGGGGTCCTCAAAGAAGCGGTGGAGCGTGATGTTGGAGCCGCGCATGAAATAAACCTGGCCGTTCAGGTAGGCGCGCTTGGTGGCGCTGTCGAAGCGGAACTCGCGCATGCCAAAGCGCGTCAGCACATGGTCGCCGCCGGTGTTCGTCTCCAGTTGATAGAGGAAAGGATTTTCGGGAGACCAGAGGACGGCTCCGGGGATCTTGATGGTCTGGGTCCAGGTTTTTTCCTCCCCGGCATCGAGGCTCACGACCGGCATGCGGCTTTCGGCGACGATTTGCTGCTCCTTCCACGTGCGCACCCGCTGGATCAGTTCGAACAGGGCGGGCTTCGCGCCGTAGTTCCTGATGACGGTCTGCACCACGATCTCCGACGAGCCGATGCGTGGCGCCACCTGCACGGTGCGGATCACCGGATTGTCGGAGAGCAACACGGAGACGCTGTCGTAGATGCCGGGCGTCCATTTCAGCTTTTCCAGATCGGTGCCGGCGGGGACGGTGACGGGCAAAACGGCCGGGTGAGCGCCGATGCGCACGACCAAGCGGTTCTCGCCGGTCCAATTGATGGCCGGGGTCAGGTCGAAGTAGCCGGCGGTGAAGCACCCCAGGTGCTCGCCGATCTTTTTGCCGTTCAGCCAAACCGCCGTGCCGAACTGAGCTTTGTTGACCTTGAGGATGGCGATCTGTTTCCGTTCCGGCACGCGGAAGCTGGTGCGGTACCAGAAGTAGTTCCGCTTCTGCCTTGGGATCCCCACGGGGTGGGCTAGCGCTTCCGGTGTCGCCGGTCTCTTTACGAACGGATGGCGCAGCGATTCGCGGCTGTCGAACAGGTCCACATCCGGAAACGGCGGACGGGCGAGGTTGGCAAGGCCAGGCACCGGTCCGCGATGGCGGAACGCCGTGGGCATGTCGTCCGCGCCAATGCTCTCATCCACCTCCCACGTGCCGTCGAGGGAAACAATCACGCGGCCGCTCGCAGCCGGCGCCGGAAACACAGCCAGGGTGGCGGCGGCCAGCAGCAGGAAATAGCGGCAAAACCCAAAACCAGCCATGAACACTCCTTTCAGCCGAACAGCGGAATTTGGAATTTTTTCATCCTAACACTAGCGGGGGACGACGTCAGAACTCGAAGCGCAGACCCAGTTGAAGGGAGCGCGGCCCGCCCACCTGGAGCGCGGGGGCGAGGCCGCTGCTGGGGGTCCCGCTGCCGAGCATCAGGTTGAGCATGGAGGCCGGCCTGCCGAACAGGGGGCTGATGAGGAAACGCACCGGATCGCCGAAGTTGGGGTGATTCAGCGCGTTGAACGCTTCGAGGCGGAACTGAACGGCCGCGCGCTCGGAAAGTTGGAACTGGCGCCGCAGAGCGAGATCGAGCTGGTGCATGCCGAATCCGCCGATGGTGTTGCGGCCGAGGTTGCCCTGAACCAGGTCGCCGGGAGCCGAGAATGCGGCCTGGTTGAGCCGTGCGCCACCGGGCGCGTTGGGGTCGGCGATCCACACGGGCACGCCCGGGTTGAGGTCTGGCCGCACCACGTTGCTCATGTTGAGCCCGAAGGCATCGGGCCGCGTCAGCACGTCGATGGGGAAGCCTGTGCGGGCGCGAAACATGCCGTGGAGCGTCCAGCCGCGCGCAAGTCTGAACCGGGATTGCGGGAAATCGTAAGCGAACGCCGCGGCAAGCGAGTGGCGCACGTCGAAGTTCGAGGAGCCGCGGTCGCCTCTCGCACTGAAGCCCGGATGCACCAGGAGCAACGCCGAACTCCAGGAGACGGTATCGATGGAATGCGACCAGGTATAGGACACGATGCCCTGCAATCCGCGGGCTGCCTTCCGCCGGTACTGCAACTGAAGCGCGTTGTAATCGGACGAGCCGTGATTGGTGGCCACGGCGACCTCGACCGCCGCGATGTCCGGCCGCAGGTACACTTCGCGTCGCAGCAGCGCCCGTCCGGCCGAACCAAGATAGGAGACTGACGCTGCGCTCCCGCCGCTGAAGCCGTGTTCCAGGGTGACGTTCCACTCCACCGAGTAGGGCAGGCGCAGGCCGGGAGCAACGCCGTATTGAATCAACACCGGCATCATGGACACCGAGCGCGCGGCGTAGGGCATTCCGAATGACATGCGCAGGCTGTTGAACGGAGCGCCATTGACCGCATCGGCCTGAGCGCTGAAGCCCGCGTCGTAATAGACGCCCGCTCCGGCGCGCAGCACCGTGCGGCCTTCCGCCGTCAACCCGTAAGCGATACCCAGCCTTGGTCCGAAATTCGCATAGCCCATCCGCCAGAGCGAGGCGCCCCGCCCCGGCACTTCGATGGCGTCGTGCGCGGTGGTGTCAGGACCGGCGGAACTCCGCACCGAGGGCGACGACGGGTTCAGTTCCCACCGCGAACCGTAAGTGACGGTGAGCCGCGGCCGCACGCGCCAGGTGTCCTGAACGAAGAACGATATGTTGCGCACGGCGGTCGAGACGCGGTCGGCTTCCGAGAATACCAGGAGCATGTCGCGATTCGCCGCCAGGTCGGCGAGGCTCTCGAATGTGACGCTGACGCTGTACGGCGGCCCTCCGCGGTGCAGCCGCAGGCGGCGGTAATCGCCTCCGAAACGGAACTGGTGCGGGCCCCGGTTCAGCGAGAACGTATTGACAACGTTGATTTGCCGCTCGCTGTTTCTGCCGGTTGCGCCAGTAATCAGCTGCCCGATGCCGGAGACCGTGAGCTGGTAGAACGATTTTTCGGGCGGCACCGCCACCGGCAGCGGAAGCCGCGAAAGATCCAACGGCACTGCCCCGCCCTCGTTGGTCGTCACCCATTCGCCGTCCACGGTGGTGTTCGTCGTGTTCACCCGCAGTTCGTTGATGAGCGACGGGGCGATCACGGCAGTCATTCCGGCGGTGATGCTTTCCGAAAGGAACACGGAGTGGTTGATCTGTGCGTAACCCGAGTCGGTTTCCGAGGGCGTCCGGCTGTAGCGAGCGAATACGTTGAGGCGCGGGCTGAAAGAATGATCGAGCCGGAAGCTGCCGGTGTCAAGCCGCGAAGGCCGCCATGCGGAGGCAGTGAGTTCCGCGAGCCCGTCGCCCAGGCTGCGTCCGTTAGGTTCGGGAAACGCGCGCAGAATCGGCTGTACGGCAGCGGGCGCCTGAAGCCGCAAGTCGTGCGAGGGCACCGGCGCGCTCCAGGTGAGCGGCTGCTTCAGGCGGAGCCCCTCGTAGGAGGCGAAGAAGAACGTGCGGTTGCGGCGCAGCGGCCCGCCGAGCACGCCTCCGAAATTGTTGTAGCGGAGAACACCCCGGCGCAGCCCGGCGGCATTGGCGAACCAGTCGTTGGCGGCGAGCGCCTCGTGGCGCAGGCTTTCGAATGCCGCACCGTGAAATTCGTTGGTGCCGGACCGGCTCGTGACGATCACCTGCGCCCCCGGCAGCCGGCCGAACTCCGGGGCAAAGCTCGAAGTGGCGATGCGGAATTCCTCAAGCGCCTCGATCGAGATCAGGTTGTGCGTGCTGCCCAGCGCCGTCATGCCGGGCAGCGAACCGCTGCTGAACTGCGCGGGAATCCCGGTGCCGCTGACGCCTGTGTTGGCGCTGATGCCGTCGAGGGTGAAGTAATTCGCGTTGGCGCGCTGGCCGTTGGCCGTGAACTGCCCAGCCTCGCCCGAAGTGGCAGGCGTCACCAGCACCCCGGGCGTCAGTTCGAGCAGCCCGACCAGGTTGCGGCCGTCCTGCGGCAGCGCCTCGATCATCTTGCGCCCCATCACCATCCCGACCGAGCCGTCGTCGAGGTTCACCGGCGCGGGACCGCCGTCCACCGTGATCTCCTGCTCGGTGGGGCCCACTTGCAGCACGAAATCCACCTGCGCGGTCTGGGCGACTTCGAGCCGCAGGCCGAGGCGGACGATGGTCTGAAACCCCTCCTTGCGCACGGTCAGCTTGTATGTACCGGGCTGGAGCGAAGCGATGATGTAGACGCCCTCGTCGTTGGAGCGGCAGGTGCGGCGGATGCCCGTGGCCTGGTTCATCGCCGTGACAACGGCGCCGGGCACCACGGCCTCCGAAGAATCTCTGATGACTCCGAAAACCTGGGCGAAATCCTGGGCTTTGAGTCCCGCCGACAGCAGAAGCAGGAGACTCGCCAGGACCCGCATTACGGCTGCCCTTCTTCGGCGCCCCCGTAAGCGTTCCGGTAGGCCGCGGAGAGCGCCTGAAGACGGCTCAGAGCGGCTGCAAGCTGTTGCGGAACCTGGGCGGGCGGCAGATCAGTGTTTGCGCCGGCAAGCAGGACGCTAATCAGATGGTCAGCTTGCTGGGCTGCAGCAAGGACCTGCCCGGTTGCTTCCTGCCAGCTTCCCGCCAGCGTCTCGTGCTGCGCCGGGGCGGCGGCAGCGCCAAGGGCCGCGAGCGCCGGACCCATCATTCCGGCCAGTTCGGAGATGGAGGCAGCCAGCGCCCGCGCGTGCCCGCCGCGCAGCGCCGCGAGCAGATCCAGGTCGCTCTTCGAGAGCCGGGCCTCTTCGGAAGCCGGAAAGCGCCGGGCGAGATTCTCGAGTGCGTGAGCGCGGGCGATCGCGGCGTCGCTCAGATCGAGCGCTCGGTTACTGAACTCCTCGAAGGCGAGTTGCCCGCCCACGGCGTTCTGAATTGCGGCCGCATGCGCCGGCGGGGAGACGGCCACGGACAGGGCCGCGCCCGCGCCGCTTTCCTCTGGGCTCATGGGGCGCGGTTCCTGGAATCGCAGGCGCACCTGGGGCACGTGGGCGAGCGAGGCCCTCAACTGCTCCTGCCTCGCGGGGTCGATGCCGGTGCCGGTGACGAAGATTCCGTCCGGGCGGCGGGTGAGCTCGATCGGCTCTCCGAGGTCGGCGCCGATCCGGTGAAGCGCCGCGAGGGCCTGCAATTCTTCGCTCGGCCCCGGCGCGGCCGGCGGTGCAGATGGCACAGGCTCGGGCGCCGCGGGAGGAGTGGCGCGCGCGATCTCATGGGCCGGCGCGGGCGGTTCGGGATCGGGCGCGGCGGCTTCGGTGATCTCCACGTAGTCGCTGTCGCGGAACTGAAAGGTGCCTTTGACCGGGGTGAAATCGCGGGCGCGGAGCGTGATGGTGGCTTCCGCGAGGGCGCCGGCCGGGGTGGTGGTGCGTATCCGGTACAGGCTGGCGCCGCCGTCGCGCACATTCTCCACCTCGTCGCGCTTTTCAGGAAGCTGATCGCGCCAGGAGGCGTAGGAACGCGCACTCAACGGGGCTTCCCAACTGTAGTTCGCCGAGGCAAAAAGCGCGCTCAGCGAGTCCTCACTCGCTCCGGCTTCGCGGGCGTAGACAGCGGGCCGGGTGAACGAGCGCGACCGCGTCCGCACCCGGATGTGCCGCGGGCCGCTGAAGGAGCTTTCCGAAGCAACGGCTTTCTGAAGCAGCTCCGCCGCGCTGGCTGAAGGAGTCATCCCGAAGCGGTAATACGCCAGGCAGGCCAGCAGGACGGCGGCTGCGGCGGAAATCCACCAGCGCGGAGCGTTCGCCGGCCGCATCCTCGCCCCAGCGGGCGCCTGCGCGCGGTCTTCCGCTTCCATCCGGCTGCGCAGATCGGCCCAGGGCCTCGGCGGCGGGGGCAGTTCGCTCTTGAGCGCTTCGTGGTACCGCACGTAGTCGCCGATCCCTTTTTGTAACTCCTCCAACTGCGTGCGGCAGCTCCAGCACGCTTCCAGATGGCTGCGCACGGCCGCCGCCTTCCGCGACGGCAACTCGCCGTCCGCGAAACGCAGCAACTCGCCGCCGTCAGGATGGGGCGCATGGAATCTAGTCACTGCTCGCCCTCCTTAATCTTGTGATCGCGCGGCGAAGGAACTCGCCGACCGTTGATGTGCCCACCCCGAGCACCTCGGCGATCTCCTGGTAGCGGAGCCCCTCGGCGCGCAGGAAAAGGCAGATCTTCTGCTGCTCCGAGAGGTTTGCGACCGCGTTCCGCAACCGCGCCATTTTTTCGCGCTCGATCAGCGCCTGCTCCGGGTTCCTGCCCGGAGCGGGAATGGAGCACTCCATCTCCGGCTCAAAGGGCAGACCGCTCTCCTGGCGCGCCCGGACGTTGAGCCCGAGGTTGTGAGCCACGCGGAATACCCAGGCCCGCGTGTTCCGGATCGCTTCGCCCTTCTTCAAAGCGACGTAAAGCCGCAGGAAGATTTCCTGCGTGGTGTCCTGCGCCTGCGGAGGATGCAGGCCAAGCGTCAACAGGTAGCGGTAGACATCCTCGCGGGCTTCGATATACAAGCGCTCGGTTTCTTCTTGAAGCGGGTTCGCAGCGCCCTCCAAACCAAGGCTTTTTAAGGTCAGCTCTCCGATCCCGCTGTGCGCCGCCGATTCTGCCATCGCCGTTGATAATCTACTGCGTTCCTGGGTATAGCCTGGCCGCCCGGGACAAGCCAGGCATACACTCCGGCCTCCGTTTTCTTCTAAGACAGCCGGAAGACAATTTTAACGACACAAAGCACTTCCTCGACACGCAACCCGGTGATTTGCAGGTGCTTGCCCAATGACGGCAGTTTCCCGGTGCGGATTTGGAGTGAGGGTGTCGTCAAAACGGCCGGTGGAGGGTCTTAGGGGCGTCAGTGTGAACCGCCGGAGACTTTGGTTTCGGCTGGCGCCTGGTATCCAGGAAGAGGAAAATGGACGCGGGCCTCTTCAGGTTGCAACGCCGCCGGGTGGGTGGCTTACCGGGCGCGCCGACGCCGGGTCTCAGCCCGAACGCTCGGGCGCGCCGCATCGGGGGTGGTCTTCTGTTCCTTCCTGCCGGCCTCCGATGCGGCTGTCTCTTCAACGCAACCGCTCTCTATTGCAGTAAGGCATTAAACAGCAGCTTGTAAGTGCCGTGGGTCTGGGCGCGGTGCTGGGCGCGGAACCCGATCATCACCACCCGCCCGCTCTTATACTGCGCCGCCACCATCGCAGCCTTCTTCGCCAGCACTTGCTCTCCCACCAGCCAGCCGCTTTCAAGCACGTCGCGATCGGCATACCGCGCGATCACTTCATAGCGTTCGTTGTGCTGGTTCGGGATGATTTCAAACACAGGGTTGCCGCTCAGGTACACCGCCAGGCCCTCGCGCGGCATCCCATAGGCCAGCGGGTGGGAGTTGTCGAACACCGTACGCAGCGTCGAGCCGGGGCACCAGAATTCCCGGGAACTCCTTCCCGCCACCGCGTTGCGGACGCTCAGTTCCAGCTTGTCAATCGCGAACTGGCTCGCATTGCCGAGCGTCACCAGTGTCCCGCCCTTTTCGACAAACGTCTTGATCGCGGCCACGCCCTCGTTGCCGATGCCGCTGCGATACTCGGGCGGCGTAGTTTCATCCTCACGCGATCCGCCGCTGCTCTCGCCGGTGATCATCGCGGTTGAATCGTTCGGCAGGATGATCACGTCATAGGCGGCGTTCAAATTGCCTTTTTTGATTTCGGCGTCCCTCAACGTGGTGTAGGGGAAACCGAACTGCTCGAGCACCAGGCGCGTCCAACCCTCGTCCATGTTTCCGCCCCTGTAGCGCTGGTACATGGCGGTGCGCAGCCGCTTGACCGGGTGTGTGTTCCCGCCGGGGGGCTGCGCGAGCGCCTTGAAACTCACGCCCGTGCTCCGCGCGACTTCGTCGAGGCCCGCAGCCGTGCCCACAATGAAATCGCCGGGCTCCAGGCCCTCCGATGACTTGTCCACGCGGCGCAGCGCGATCCCCTTGTCGAGCAACATGTTCGCGGCGCGGAAGCTGTCGTTCAGTCTGCCGCTGAAGGCGTACCCCGCGGCACGGCCCGGCTCCACGGACCCTGCCGGCTCAACCGGCGACGTCACCTTTCTCAACCCGGCCTCGACGATCTCCTCCAGCGGATCCACACGCACGCCCATGAACTCGAACATGGTGTCGGTGGCCATGTCGTAGGGCCGTATCGGGGAACCGTCGCGGTTGCGCGTCCACTCGTTATCGGGGTAGAACGTGCGGCCGAGCAGATAGCGGATCACGCCCATTTTGGGCTGCGCGAGCGAGACCACCCAAGAGCCCGCCGGGTAGTTCATCCCGCCCGCGGTGGTGAACCCTTTAGGCGCCTGCATGATCTCGATGCCTTGGTCCAGCAGCTTGTTGACGAGTTTCACAGCGGTCAGCGGATCGTGCTGGGCGCTGGGGATGACGTAGCCGGCCGGCTTGCCCTCGGCGCCGCGCGCGGTCTGCCGCTTCGCTTTCAGGTAGGCGTTCCAGAGCACGGTCTCGCGGTTTCGCGCCGCCAGATCGAGCAGGGCCCAGGCGGACGTTTTTTGCCGGTCGATAATATCGCGCAGTCTCCACCAGCCGCCCGGCCAGGGATTCGGAAAGACGGTCTGGACCTCGTAGGAGGGAAGGTTGCGCGCGCCGCCGCGCAGTTGATCAGGGTGAATGAAGATCGGCGTCGCCAGCTTCGTCGTGGCCGATTCCGTCAGCATTCCCGCGATGTTGTGGAACGGCGTGATCCAGTGGAACCCGAAGTGTCCCCAGCCGGAGTACTGCGCCATATTCAGCACGCCCGACTGCCCCGCCTCCTCCGCTTTGTAGGCCATGTGCGCGCCGTACCAGCTCATTTCGCGCCAGACCAGCGGGTCGGCGTGGGGCCGGATCGGCTCGGCGTACGGCGGCAGATAGATTCGCGCCCCGTAGCTGCCCATGTGGTGATGATCGAGATAGGCCTGCGGCACCCAGTCGCGAAACAGGAGCTTCCCCACGTACTGCGATTCCACGAGGTTCATTTGAAACGCGTCGCGGTTGTTATCGTGACCGGCGTACTTGTGATAGAGCCACGGAAGATTGGTCCCCTCGTACTCCGTGCCGAGCGTTTTCTGGTACCAATCGTAGACCATGATTGCGCCGTCGGGATTGAACGAAGGCACCATGATGAAAATCACGTTGTCGAGGATGCGGCGCGTGTCCTCGCCGTTGTCCGTAACCAGGTCCCAGGCGAGTTCGGGCGCCATCTGCGTGCCGCCGATTTCGGTGGCGTGCAGGCTCATCGTCTGGCAGATGACCGCGCGGCCCTCCGCGACGAGTCTCTTGACCTCCTGTTCCGTGAGCCCGCGCGGATCGCTGATCTTCAGGTTGATTTGCCTGAAGTGCTCGAGCCTCGCGATGTTCGCCGGCGACGAGATGAAGACGAACAGGAACGGATTCCCCTCCGTGGACGGCCCGGCATTCACCACGGCGAGCTTGCCCCCGCTCTCCTTTTCGAGCAAGCGGAAATACTCCACGATTTTGTCCCAGCGCGCCATCTTGCGGTCGGCGCCGAGCCGAAACCCGAAAAACTTTTCGGGAGATGTCACGTGCGTCTGCGCCGGGGCCAGCAGGCAGGCAAGGGCAGCCAGCAGGAGTAAGTTGAGTCTGCGTCTCATGGCGGTCTCCGTGGTAGCAGGAGTGTAACACAGGCCGGAATGAGCGAGAGGCTGTTTGCCCGAGTTTCGGCGAGTCTGCGGCTTGACTCCGGCACGCCGCGGGTAGGATAAACGAGTGTCGGGCAACGAAGCTGGGTCCTTTTATGCGGGTTTTAAGAGAAACGCTCATCCGGGCCGGATTCGCGGTGGCCTTACTCATTCTGGCTGGAATCGGCGTAATTGCTTACCGCAGTCTGATCCGTGCGATTAGTACTTCGCACGCGGTTGAGCACAGCTACGAAATTATCGAGCAACTGAACGATCTCGCCACGAGTCTCGCCGACATGGAAAGCGCCGCGCGCGGTTTTGCCGCCTCGGGCGACGATACCTACCTGGAGCCGTACCACGCGGCGGCGGGCAAGGTCGGTCAAACGATCCGGAACCTGAGGCGCCTGACGGCGGATCACGCCGAACAGAAGCGCTTTATGGGCGCTCTTGAACCGCTCGTTGAAGAAAGACTGCGCCATCACCGCACGGTCATCGAGCTCAGACAATCCAGGGGCGCGAAAGGGGCGCTGCCCGAACTTTTCACCGGCCGCGGCCGGGAGCTGATGAATCAGATCCGGGCTGCGATCGACGATATGGAAACCGCCGAGCGCGGCGCGATTGGCCGGCGCATTGCCGATGCGCGCGCTAGCGCAAGGGCGTCCAGCGACGCTCTGCTGGTGGGGACGGCCTTGGGCGTCTCCGTGCTGCTGTTCGTCTTCTTTCACTTGAATCACCAGATCGCCCGGCACAGCCGTTCCGAAGCGAAGCTCATGCGGTCCAACCGCCTTTACGCCGTGCTCAGCGGGGCGAGCGAGGCGATCGTGCGTCTTCGCGACCGGGACAAGCTCCTCCACGAAGTGTGCCGCATTACCGTCGAGAGCGGCGGCCTGAAAATGGCCTGGGTGGGTTTCACAGACGCTCCCTGCCAGTGGACTCCGGTTGCCTCTTTCGGGGCCGGTGACGACCTTGTCAGCCGCCCGTGCCTCAGGACAGAACACGAAGGGGAAAATCCCTGTCCGATGGGAATGGCGCTGCGCGAGGGCAGAAGCTTCGTTGCCAACGATCTCGCCAGCGACCCGCGCGTGCTCCCCTGGCGGGACGAGGTTTTGCGCCGCGGCTTCCGCTGCGCCGCCGCTTTCCCCATTCGCTCGCGCGGCCGCACGGCCGGCACGTTCGCGGTGTTCGGCGCCGAACCCGGCCTCATCGACGGCGATCACGTCTCGATTCTCAGCGAAGTCGCCACCGATATTTCTCTCGCTCTGGAACGAATGGATCAGGAGGCGCAGACCGCACAGCAGCGGGCTCTGGCCCGGTTCGCCGGCAGCGCCCTCGAGGGGGATGGTCCCGATGCGCTGCTCCAGCGCGCCGCCGCGGTGGCCGCCGAGGTCCTCAAAGCAGATTTCACTGCTGTCCTGGAACGCACCCCCGGCAGTCAGGACCTGGTGCTGCGCGCGGGCGCGGGATGGCCGCAAGAGCCTGCCGGCCGCTCGGCATTTGAAGCCGGCGCCAAATCGCAGGCAGGCTACACGCTGCTGAGAAAGGCCTCCGTGGCAGTTGAGGATTTGAGCGACGAAACCCGTTTTTCCGGCGCCAGCCTGCTGCGCGATTGCGGCGCCGCCGGAGGCGTCACAGTCCTCGCCGGCGAGGCTTCGCAGCCGTTCGGCGTTCTGGGCGTTTTCTGGAAAACCCGCCGCCGGATCAGCGATAGCGAACTCGATTTCCTCGAATCGCTGGCCGGCCTGCTGGCCAAGGCCATCGATAGGCGGCGGGCCGAAGAGATCTCGCTCAAGAAGGCCGAGGAGAAAATCCGCAAGCTGAACGAAGATTTCGAGCGGCGCGTAGCCAGGCGTACCGCCGAACTCGCCGCGCTCAACGAAGAACTCGAAATGCGCAACCGGGAAGTGGAGCGGGCCAGCCGGCTGAAGAGCGAATTCGTCACCCGCATGAGCCACGAGCTACGCACGCCCATGAACGCCATCATCGGTTTCTCGGACCTGCTAATTGAGGAAACCGAAGGCCCCCTCAACCCGGTTCAGAAGAGTTTTGTCGAGCACATCCAGCGCGGCGCCAACCACCTTTTGGAGTTGATCAACGACGTGCTCGACCTCTCTAAGATCGAAGCCGGCCGTGTTGAACTCCGGTTCGAGGATTTTGAGCCCGCCGGCGCGCTGGCGGAGGTGCTTGCCGTGATCAGGCCGCTGGCCGAAGCCAAGCGGCTGGAGATTGAAAGCTCGGTCCCGGCAGAACTGGAGATATGCGCCGACCGCACCCGCTTCAAGCAGATCCTCTACAACCTGCTCAGCAATGCGGTGAAGTTCACGCCCGAGGGCGGCCGGGTGCGGGTCGATGCCGGCGCCGAAGGCGGCGATGTCTGGATTGCCGTCACCGACACCGGAGTCGGCATTCCGCCGGGAGAGCACCACGCCATCTTCGCGGAGTTCTACCAGGCAGGGACGACCACCAGGGGGGTCAAGGAAGGCACTGGTCTCGGATTGTCCATCACGAAGAGGTTAGTGGAATTGCACGGCGGACAAATCGAGGTGCAGAGTGAATTGGGCAAGGGCAGCCGCTTTACGTTCACGCTGCCGGCAGCCGCAAGACCGGCAACCAGCAGAATCGCCTCCGAGGAGCGGAATGAAAAAGATTCTCGTGGTTGACGACAACGACGCCAGCAGAGAATTGCTCCGCGCGGTTTTGAGAGATTCGGATCGTGAGATACTTGAAGCTTGCCGGGGGGACCAGGCGCTGGAGACTATCGCCGGCGAGAGGCCGGACCTGGTCCTGCTGGACATTGAATTGCCGGTGATGGACGGCTTCGCTGTGCTGCGCGCCTTGCGCGAGGATCCGCGGTTCGGCGCGCTGCCGGTGGTGGCCGTCACCGCGCACGCAATGCAGGGATCCGAGGAAATCGCGCTCCGGGCGGGTTTTACCGCTTACATCACCAAACCGATCCGCCCCGCGGACGTGCGCAGGCGCGTGGCCGAAATTCTGGACTCGAAAACGAAGTGATCATGGCCGACGGTTTCAGAGTCAGGCTAGTAGCCATCGATGACGACCCCGCCAGCCTCGCCTTGATTACGGCCGCGCTCAAAGCGGAACGCGACCTGGAGATCATCACCGCCACCGATCCCTCGACAGGCGTCGACCTCGTCTTGAGGCACCGGCCTCAAGTCGCCCTGATCGACTTGATGATGCCGGGCATCGGCGGAATGGAATTGCTGGAGCGCATCGTCGAGGTTTCCCCGGATACCGACGTGATCCTCATCACCGGCCACTACTCACCCGAATCGGCCGTTGCCGCGATTCAAAAGGGCGCAAGCGACTACTGGACCAAGCCGCTTTCCGTAGCGCTGCTGCGCGAGCGGATCGGCAAGCTGATCGAGCAGTGCCGGCAGCATTACACGGCGTCGCTTCTGGACGGCGAAGTGCTCCGCGCCAATCAGTTCGAGGGCATTGTTGGCCGGAGCCCGCTCATGCTCGATGTCTTCCGGCGCATACGCCGCATCGCGCCGCACTACCGGACGGTACTTATTACGGGGGCAACCGGCACGGGCAAGGAGCTGGTCGCGGCGGCGCTCCACCGGCTCAGCCCGGTGGCGGAAAACCGGCTCGTGGTGTGCAACTGCTCGGCGGTGGTGGAAACGCTGTTCGAGAGCGAACTGTTCGGCCATGTCCGTGGGGCCTTCACCGGCGCCGCCCAGGACAAGATGGGCCTGTTCGAGTACGCCAACGGCGGCACCGTCTTTCTCGATGAAATCGGCGACATGCCGCTGGACACGCAAAGCAAGCTGCTGCGCGTGATCGAAAACGGAGAGATCCAGCGCGTCGGTTCGCCGGCGGTGCGCCGCGTGGATCTCAGGATCGTGGCCGCCACCAACCGCGACTTGCGCGAATTGATGGCGCAGAAGCGGTTCCGCGAAGACCTCTTTTACCGGCTCTCGACGGTGGAAATCAAACTGCCGCGCCTGTGCGAGCGGCCGGAAGATCTTCCGTTGCTGATCCGCCATTTCCTCGGGCAGTTCTCGACCGAGTACGGCAAGACGATCCGCGGCCTGACCCCGCGCGCGCAGCTCTTGCTGGCGCGCTACTCGTGGCCCGGCAACGTCCGAGAGCTGAAAAGCGTGCTCGGCAGCGCCTGCATGATGGCCAAGGGCGACATCATCGATATCCACGACCTTCCCGAACACCTGCGGCGCGCGCCGGCCGAAGCTGCCGACGAGGATCTGCTGACGCTGGAAGAAGTCGAGCGCCGGCACGTGCGGCGCGTCCTTGAGCGCGTCGGCGGCAACAAAGCCAAGGCCGCCAAGATTCTTGGCATCAACCGCACCACCATCTACCGCATTCTGGGTGAAGAGAGCGCCGAGGCCGGCGCTTCCTAGCGCGTTGCTTCAATAAACTTCAGAAACGCGGCGGCGATCTCGGCCGGCTTGGCCTTTTTGGCGAGGTCGTGGCCCGCGCCCTCGACGGCAAGCAGTTCGGTCCGTGCGGGAATCAGCGTCAAGGCATCGCGGATCTGCTCGATGGAGCCGAACGGGTCGCGCGTGCCATGCACGAACAGTGCGGGCGTTCGCAGCGCGGGGAAGTGCTCAGCGCGAAGAGCGGCGGGCCGTTGCGGCGCGTGCAGCGGATAGGAGAGGAGCAGCAGGGCATCGGCGAGGGCCGGGTCTTCGGACGCGGCGATGGTCGCCTGACGCCCTCCGTAGGACTGCCCGCCGAGAAACACGCGGCGCGGGGCGATCTTCCGAAGCGCGGCGACGGCGGCGCGCAGCCCTTCGCGGTCGCGGGGAGCGGCCGAAGAGGGCGGCGGCCCGGTGGGCCGCGACTGGCGGAACGGCAAGTCGCACCGCAGCACGGTTAATCCCATTCCGGCGAGGGTTTCCGCCAGACTGACCAGCAGCGGCGCATTGGCGTTCGACCCCGCGCCGTGGGTGATCACCAAACCGTCCCCCGACGATCCCCGGTGCAGAAAGCCCCGTACCGCCGCCCCTTTGCCCGAGTCTTCGAAAAAGGCTTCCACTACTCCCAACGTAGCGCAATCAGGGGATCCACTTTTGCTGCCCGCCGCACCGGGCTATACGCCGCCAGCACCGTTTCGGGCATTCCGGGGCGCTTCCCGGATCAGAGCACCGTGCAGGCGGCGCCCAGGATTCCCACCTGCGCTCCGAGAGCTGCCGGCACAATCGGCGTCTCGGCGGCGAACTGGTTGATGCTGCGCTCCGGCGTGATCCGGCGCAGGCGCGAAAACAGCGGCTCGCCGATTTGAGCCACGCCGCCGCCGATCACGATGATATCCGGGTCGAGCAGGCTGATGGCGCTGCCGAGCCACGCGCCGAGCATCAGCGCGGTTTCGTCGAGCATCTCGATGGCCCGCGGATCGCCGCACGCCGCCGCGCGCCCCACTTCCTCGGGCGGCATTCCTGCCCGCCGGGCGATGGCCGGTCCCGAAGCCAGCGCCTCGATGCAGCCGGGCAAGCCGCAGCCGCAGATCGAGCTGCTCCGGTAATCGATGGTCACGTGGCCGCCCTCGCCCGCCTGCCCGTTCTTACCATGATGAATTTTCCCGTCGAGAATGATGCCGGTGCCGATTCCGGTACTCACGGTGACGTAGAAAACCGTGGAATACCCGCGCGCGGCGCCGAACCGCCACTCGGCGAGTCCCGCCGCGTTCGCGTCGTTCTCCACACGGCAGGGGAGCTGGAATTCTTTCGAGATCTGCTCGGCGAGCGGGATGTTCACCCATCCGGGAAGATTCGGCGGGTTGATCACCACGCCCGTTTTCGGGTTCAGCGGGCCGGGAGCGCAGATGCCGATGGCCGTCACGCCGTCCCGCAGCAACTTGTCGATTACGCTCTTGAGTTGCGCGTAAGACGTCGCGTAGCCCTCGCAGGCGCGCGTCGGCACCACTGCCGTTTCGAGCACGCGCGCATCCGCATCCACAACTCCCGCGGCAATCTTCGTGCCGCCGATGTCAATTCCTAACACAGCCATGGAGGTACGATATCATGGGACTAAAGGCATCGATGGTTGGAAACCATGCGCGGAGCCCGCGATGGGGCTGATTACAATCTCAGGCCAACCGGGCTGCCGGCACGAGGAAGCGGCGCGGCAGATTGCGCAGATCCTCGGCTTCGAACTTCTCACCGAATCGCGTCTTCAAAGCCTGATTGAAGAGGAGTACGGCGCGGAGCAGCCCATTCCGGATAAAGCGTACCCCGATGCCGTGCTGTCGATCGTAGCGCGCCTCGCCACCGAACGCCACCTGGTGATCTGCGCCACCGGCGCGGAACTGCTATTCAAGAGTTTTCCGGGCGTTTTGCGGGTTCAGGTAGTCGCTCCGGAGTCGCGGCGTCTGGGCACGCTCATGCTCGAGCATCGGATCAACCGGCCCGCAGCCCGTATTCTGCTTCGCGAACTCGAGCGCCGGCAAAAAGAGCTGCGCCTCAAAAAGTTCGGGAAAGCAACAGCGCCGCCGCACCTCTTCGACGTGGTCTGCAACACCGAATGCCTCGAGATCGAGGGAGTGGCCGAGGTGGTCCGCGACGCCGTGAACGCGTGCGGGCTGGTCGAGCAAGGACTCCTGTCGGCAGCGGCCGAATCCCACATACAGTTCCAGGCGCGCCTCAACCTGTCGAAGTTCGGCATCTCCCCGCCCGCAAAGGTCAGCCTCAAGAAGCGGATTTTCGTCCATCCGAGCGAGGAGATCTTCGCCAATCTGCTGGATTTCTACCGCGTCGCCTGGGAATACGAGCCGCGCAGCTTTCCCATTCAGTGGGACAAGAACGGCCAGGTGACCGAAGCCTTCACTCCCGATTTCTATCTGCCCGAGTTCGACCTCTACGTCGAGCTGACCACGATGAAGCAGTCGCTGGTCACGAAGAAGAACCGCAAAGTAAAGTTGTTGCGGAGCCTCTACCCCGAGGTAAACATCCAGGTCTTCTACCAGAAGGATTTCGAGAACCTGATTTTTAAGTACGGGCTGGCGGACCGGCTTGCCGCGCAGCCGGCCGGCGGCGGGCAGGGGCAGCATACTAGATGAATAAGGCCGCTCCGGAAATCGAAAGAATTCTCTACACCGAGGAGCAGGTTTCGCAGCGCATCGCCGAAGTGGCCGCTGAAATCAGCGAGCGGTATCGGGGCCGTGAACTCAGGCTGATCGGCGTGCTGAAGGGTTCGGTCTTTTTTCTCACCGCCCTGGCGCGCAAGATCGAAGTTCCGGTAAAGATCGATTTCCTGTCTATTTCCAGCTTTTCCACCAAGCCGTCCGCGCCCGGCGTGGTGCGCATCGCCAAGGACCTCGACGACACGATCGAGGGCGAGGACGTCCTGCTCGTCGAGGACATTGTCGATACTGGGTTCACGGCGCGGTATTTGCTGCAAACGCTGGCGGCCCGCGGACCCAACACGCTGGCGCTCTGCACGCTGCTCGACCGGACCTCGCGCCGCATCGTGCAGATTCCCGTCGAGTTCCGCTGTTTCGAAATCCCGGACCGTTTCGTGATCGGCTGCGGTCTCGACTACAAGCAGCTCTACCGCAACCTCGGCTATATTGCGGTCATGAAGCCGGAACGAAACCACTGAATCCCTGTGCGAACACAAGTCTTTTGCACAAGTCGATCCGCCGCCCTCCGCTGCCGCCGACTCCGGCGTTGCCCCAGCGCCAGAGATTAACCCCCATTGCCCGATCCGGCATACCGGGCTAAGATTGTCGAGGATCGCTACTGGGAGTCTGGCGGTATGGAGCCCTTAGTTCTATTCATCTCTCCCAATTCCGCAGATGCCAAGATCCTCTCGGAGATGCTTGCGCCGACAGCACTCCGGCTGGACTATGCAGTCCGGATTGAGGAAGCTCGCAACAAGCTCGCGAATGGGCCGTACCGGGTAGTGGTTACGGAGGCCAAACTCCCGGACGGCGTATGGACGGACGTGATCGAACTCACGTACGAAATAGGGGTTTTTCCAGCAGTCATAGTGACCAGCTCTGCAGCCGACGATCTTTTCTGGGCGGAGGTGCTGAACCTCGGAGCCTACGACCTGCTTGCACAGCCGTTCGACGAGAAAGAGGTGAGGCGCATCCTCACCAACGCCTGTTCCCAGGTTGTGCCGAAACCGGTCCGCAAAGAGACTGCGAGACCCAGGTCGATCTCAGCCAAAATGTCGCCGAACGTGTGAGCGCGCTGATCGCGTGGGCGCGCGCTTATAATGGTACTTTTCCATGGCCCACGCCACCGACCTCTCCGCCGCCGCATTCCGCGGCGCGGCCATCGAAAACGCCACGGTAAGGTTCCTGCGGGGTGAACTCCGGCCAGGGCTTTCCGGCACTTTCCCATTTCTTCCAGGAGCATGGACGTCCGCGCCGTGAGTGAGCCCGCGCCAGGCGCCCACGACGAAACCGCGGGCCACGAGCAGATCGTCCGCGCGGCCGGAGTGGTTTCGGCCGCTGTTCTGCTCAGCCGTCTGAGCGGCCTGCTGCGCGAGACCGTCATGGCGCACCTGTTCGGCGCCGGCCGCCTCTATGACGCCTTTTCGCTCGGCTTCCGGATCCCGAACCTCACGCGCGACTTGTTCGCAGAGGGTGCCCTCTCCTCCGCTTTCGTACCCACCTTCACCGAATACCTCTCGACGAAGAGCAAGCGCGAGGCTGCCGAGCTGTCGAATCTGGTCGGCACGGCGGTGATCCTGATTGTGGGCGCGCTTTGCGTGCTGGGCGCCGTGTTCAGCCCGTTTCTGGTGAGCTTGCTCGCTCCCGGCTGGGAAACAGCGGATCCGGAGAAGTTCGAGCTGGCCATCGCGCTGACCCGAATCATGTTCCCGTTCCTGCTGGTGGTGGCGCTGGCGGCGCAGGCGATGGGAGTGCTGAACGCGTGCGGCCAGTTCGCCGTGCCCGCGCTGGCTTCCACGTTCTTCAATATCGGTTCGGTTGCATTCGGAGTGGGACTCGGTTTCTGGCTCGGCCCGCATCTGGGCATCGATGCGATTACGGGAATGGCGTTCGGCGTTGTGCTGGGCGGCGTTTTGCAACTGCTCTGGCAGTTGCCCGCATTGTTCCGGCTCGGTTTCCGTTTCCGGCCCCGCCTGAACTGGTCGCATCCCGGCCTGGTGCGCATCATCCGGATGATGGGACCCGCCATCATCGGCAGCGCGGCCGTGCAGGTCAACGTGGTGGTCAACACCAACTTCGCTTCGACCATCGTCGATCCGCTGCGCGGCCTCGACGGACCGGTGAGCTGGCTTCAGTATGCTTTCCGCTTCATGCAGCTTCCGCTCGGGCTGTTCGGCGTGGCCATCGCCGCCGCCACGCTGCCTTCGATTTCGCGCAGCGCCGCGAACGGCAATATCGACGAGTTCAGGAGAACGCTTTCGCGGTCGCTCGGAACGGTTCTGCTGCTCACGGTTCCCTCTTCGATCGGCCTGGTCATTCTCGGGAATGCGATGATCGGGCTGATTTACCAGGGGCGCAAGTTCGAGGCTTATGACACGCACCAGACCGCGGTGGCGCTCTCCTACTACGCCATCGGGCTGGCCGGTTACGCGGCGGTGAAGGTGCTGGCGCCCGCATTCTACGCGCTGGGAAGCGCGCGCATTCCGGCGCTGGTGAGCATCGCCTCCATTCTGATCAACTTCGTTGTGGCCTGGACGTTCACGCACAAGACGCAGCTCGGCCACGCGGGCCTGGCGCTGGCCACTTCGGGCGTTTCCCTGTTCGCCTCCGTGGCCCTGTTCTTGCTCATCCGGAAACGCATCGGCGGCGTACACGGCCGCGCGCTGCTGGCGAGCACGCTGAAGATCGGCGTCGCGGCGCTGGTGATGGGCGCGATTGTAGTGCTCTGCCGCGACGGGCTGCAGGGGTGGCTGGGCGTCACGCGGTTCGCGCGGCTGGTGGAACTCGCCGTGTGTATCCCGCTGGGCGTAGCGGTGTTCGGCGGGCTGTGCCGCGCGTTTCGCGTAGCGGAACTCGAAATGGCGAGCAGGGCCGTGATTGCGCCTCTGGCGCGCTGGCGCGCGGGATAGGGCGTTTCCCCAATTTGTGGCAGTAACACGCGTCGTTTACACTGGTGTTCGGTGCGCCAGACAGGAGCCGCACATGCGGCCTTGCTTTGGGCACGCTGCCCGCCAGCTTCGGGCCAGGCGTGGCCCGAATCTGCGCACCGCACAGACATGAGGATCGGGATCTTATTGCTCGTCGCGCTTGCAAGTGCTGCGCGGATGACCGGGGATGTCGCGCTCCTGGTCAGCGAGCCGTATGGCAAGTTCGGTTTTTTCAACCCAACCGGGCACGCTTCGATTTATTTGTCCGGCGTGTGCGCGGAAACGCCCACAAAGCTCCGGCTTTGCGAGCCCGGAGAAACCGGCGTGGTCATCAGCCGCTACAACCGGATTGCGGGGCGCGACTGGATCGCGATGCCTTTGTTGCCTTATCTCTACGCGGTGGAGCGGCCGGAGGACGTGCCCGAATTCGCGAATGCGGCGGTTGTCGCGCATCTGCGGGACAAGTACCGCCGCGCACGCCTCCGGGAGCTTGTTCCCGATGGTCCGGAGGGAGAAACTCCCAAGGGCGATTGGACTCAACTGGCCGGGGCCGCCTATGACCGCAGCATCTACGGCTTCGCGATTTCAACCACGCGAGAGGACGATGAACGCCTGATCCGGCATCTCAACACGCAGAACAACGAAAGGCGGTTCAACCTTTTCTATCGCAACTGCGCCGACTTTGCGCGCGGCATCATCAATTTCTACTACCCAGGCGCACTCGGCCGGAATCTCGTCGCGGACGCTGGTATTTCCACGCCCAAGCACTCCGCCAAAGCGCTGGTGAAGTACGGCCGGCGCCGGCCCGAGCTGGGCCTCCGGCATTTCGTAATCCCACAGGTCCCGGGAATGCCCCGGAGCACCAAAGTGCGCGGTGTGAACGAGTCCCTTGTCCGGTCCAAGAAATACGTTGCGCCCTTGGTTGTGCTCCAACCCTGGGTGGCAGCGACGGCGGGTGCCGCCTATCTGATCTCGGGCCGCTTCAATCCTTCCGGCCAGCCGCACGTGGTTTGTGAGCCGGCAACCCTGGCGGCCTGCTCTGCGAGCGCAGCTTCCGAACTCCGCGAAACCGCGCAGACCTCGACGGGTTTATCTAACTTGAGGCACGCGTCCGGAAACTGAGCCATCAAACCAGGCGCCCGGCGCGGCCGAAACGCGCGGGCCATCCGCCCCGTCTGATAGGCTAGTTAAGTGCCCGTGCGCGTCAAGGTCTTGTTTTTCGGCATGTTAAAGGACATCGTCGGAGCCGCGGAGGACACGCTGGAGGTCGGCGACGGGGCCGCGGTCGGGCAGGTCTTCGAGCACTACGCCCGGCTGTATCCGAAGCTCGGAGAGATGCGGAAAAGCATCCTGCTGGCGCGCAACCAGGAGTTCTCGAGGGACACCGAGCCTCTTTCGGACGGCGACGAGGTCGCGCTGATGCCGCCGGTGAGCGGCGGAGCGCCGGAGTTCACCCACGTCATCGAGCGTGACGGCAATTTCTTCGCCCTCACGCGCGGGCCGATCGACACGCGCGGTCTTGCCCGGCGCGTTCTGCGGAGGTCGGATGGAGCGGTGACGACGTTTGAAGGCGTCGCGCGCGACAACACCGGCGGCAGGCCGACCCAGTACCTGGACTACGAATGTTACGAGCCCATGGCGATCAAGGTGATGGCCGAGTTGGGCTGCGAGATCGCGCGCACGCACGAAATCGGGCGGCTGGCCATCGTT
Organism: Acidobacteriota bacterium; assembly: GCA_029776225.1. GTDB lineage: Bacteria > Acidobacteriota > Terriglobia > Bryobacterales > Bryobacteraceae > Fen-330. The sequence goes on from JAKOTR010000053.1 coordinate 188,277, forward strand.
CACCGCCTGGGCCGCGTCGCGATCGGCGAAACCAGCGTGGCGATCGTCGCCGCCGCGCCTCACCGCAAGGCGGCGTTCCAGGCCGCGATGGAGGCCATCGACCGGCTGAAGCGGACCGTGCCGATCTGGAAGAAAGAGACCTTCGCGGACGGCGAAGTCTGGGTCGAGGGAGAGTGGGACGATTCGGTGATCGCCCGATGATGACGCGGCGGCAAGTGCTGGCATCGTTTGCTGTTGCGTGCGCGGCGCGCGCGGCGCAGGATCAGGAGACCGTTTTCCGCGTCGACGTGCGGCTGGTCCGCATCCTGGCGACCGTGAAAACGAACTCCGGCGAACTCGTGGGCAACCTGCAAAAAGAAGACTTTTCGATATTCGACAACGGCGTGCCGCAGGAAATCGCGGTTTTCGAGCACCACACCGAGCAGCCGCTTTCGATCGCCATCCTGATCGACACCAGTTCCTCCACCGGAATCGAGCTGCGCTACGAGGTGCAATCCGTCACGCGGTTTTTGCGCGCGCTGTTTGCCAGCGGCAATCCACAGGACGCCGTCGAGCTTTACAGCTTCGACGCCGACACCACGCTGCTTGTGCCGTTCACGCGGCGCCTGGACCGCCTCGAACGCGAGCTGAAAGGGCTGAAAGGGAGCGGGGGCACAAGCCTCTACGACGCCGTCTGCTTTGCCGCCGAGAGCCTGCAGCAAAGAGAGGGACGGCATGTCCTGGTAGTGATCACCGATGGGGGCGACACCACGAGCGCAAAGACCTTCCATCAGGCGCTCGAGGCCGCCCAGATGGCCGACGCGGTGATCTATCCCATCCTCGTCATGCCCATCACCAACGACCCGGGACGCAACATCGGGGGCGAAAACGCGCTGACGCTGATGGCCCAGAACACCGGCGGGCGCGTGTTTGCGCCCAGCCTCGGCCCGGCGCTCGATCAGGCTTTCACCGAGATCCTCCGCGACCTGCGCACGCAGTATCTGATCGGCTACTACCCGAAAGACGTGCCCCCGTCCAAAGACCGGTTCCACCGGATCCAGATCAAGGTAAACCGCCCGGATTTGCGGGTTCTGGCGCGAAGCGGCTATTATGAAACATCCGAGGAGAACCGCGGGTGGAAACCCGTGCGTGAGGAGTAAGAGTGAGCGCCAAGAGCAAAAAGGGCGGCGGCAAGGCCAAGAAGCAAGCCCGCAGCAAGGCACAAAGCAAAGGCAAATCAAGAGCTCCGGAGCAAACCTTTGAGGAAGTCCGCTACCTGAAGTACCTCATCGACAACGAGGTTCCCGTCCGGGTCAAGCTGCGCGACAACACCGAGGTCACCGGTTCCATCGAGTATTACGACTACACCTTCATTCGCCTGACACGCCAGACCGAGCCCAACCTGTTCATTTACAAGCACGACATCAAGTACCTGTACGAGGAAGAACAGGCCTCCCCCGCTTGAAAACCGCTGGCAACTTCCTGGATTGCCGGGTTATGATGTTGTCTGTCCTAGCCCGCATCCCGCGTCCCGGAAGACAGCCATGCTCAGACTCGTACTCCTGTTGTGCCTGGCGAACCTGGTGGTTTCCGCGCAGCCGGAGATCTACCAGGGCGGTATTGTGAATGCCGCCAGCTTTGCCATTTCGGGACTCCAGAATTCCAGCATCGCCCCCGGATCCATCATCGCGATCTTCGGCCGCGAACTGGCCACCATCGACGAAGGCTCCAGCGTGCCCGCGTACAGTTCCCGCTGCCGAGAAGCTGGGGGGGAGCCACGGTGAGGGTGCAAATCAGCCCAGGGTCTGTTGTTGACGCGCCGCTGTTGTATGTCTCCAAAGAGCAGATCGTAGCGATCATGCCTTCGAGCGTGCCTACCGGCAGGAGCGTTTCTGTCCGCGTTCAGACCTCGAGAGGCCAGAGTGAACCCGCTACGTTGACTCTTGTGCCGCAAAGTTTCGGGATATTCAGCAGCACCGCCAGCGGCGCCGGCCCCGGGGCGATTCAGAATTTCCTGAGCGATGACTCATATCCGCTCAACACCATGATCTTGCCTGCCCGCCCGGGGCAGACGGTCGTGCTCTGGGGCACGGGCCTGGGTGCGATCTCAGGCGACGATGCGGAACCCGCTGGCGGTACCGACACATTCCCGCCCGTCGAGGTCTTTGTTGGGGGCCGGCCAGCCCATGTCGCGTACCACGGCCGGAGCCCCGGTAGCGCGGGTCTGGATCAGATCAACATAGTGGTTCCCCACGACGCCCCAACCGGGTGCCACGTGCCCGTGGTCGTCAGGACCGCCGGCGGCGTGATCAGCAACACCGTCAGCATGGCGATCTCGCCGGACGGGCAGCCTTGCTCGGATCCCCTTAGCTTCCACAACGCCGACATCGCCACGGCGCAGGGCCCGTCGAAGAGCGTCACCCTGGGGGCCATCAAGGTGAAGCGGGTGCAAAGCGGCGATGCAGTGACCGACGAAGGCATTGGCTGGTTCGGCACCTACGGGCTCACCGAAATCCTCAACTCGCGGGGCGTGTTTGCGGCGCCGTCGCTCGGTACATGCACAGTCGACCAGTTCCGAGGAACGGCGTACGCGCCGCCGGAGGGCTTGATTCCACAAACGGTTTTCCCCAACGGAGACACGCTGGCGTTCACAATGGGAACCAGCCAGCGCCAGTTGATGTTGCAGTCGGGAATGTATAACGGCCCGCTCAGTGGAGGCAGTCTGCCGCCGTTTTTGAATCCCGGGACTCTGCGGATCGAGAACACATACGCGTCGCTTCCGGGACAGACGCCCTTCCGCTTCAACGTGGAAATGGACATATCGTCTGGCGTGATCTGGACCGGCAACCTGCCTGGTTCGATTTCGCGAGCGCAGGATCTCACCATCACGTGGGCGGGCGGCAATCCCGATGCGGAGTACGTACAGATCACCGGGTATTCCACCTTGCCCGGCGGCGGTGCGGGCGCGGGCTTTGTCTGCTCGGCGCCGGTGAGCGCCGGATCCTTCCGGATCCCGGCCCTGGTGCTGGGAGCGTTGCCGGCGGGCACGGGCAAACTCCAGGTGGGCGTCGTTGGACACAAACGCGTGAACCAGCCGGCCAGCAACCTCAACGCGCTCTACTTGAGCTACACGGTTGCCGAGAGCCGCAGCATTAATCTGGCTCCGTAAGCGCGGAAAACGCTCGCGAGCATGGCCGTCAGCGGCCCTCTGCTAAAATCGTGGTTTCCCTATGGCTTCCTACCTGGAAACCGCGATGGAGATCGCGCGCGAGGCCGGCGCGCTCCTGGCGAACTACTTCGAGCGGCGCATCGGCTACCAGTTGAAGGGCGAGTACGACCTGGTGACCGAGGCGGACCGCGCCTCGGAAAAGTTGGTCGTAGAGCGTCTGCATTCCCACTTCCCTTCCCATTCGGTGGTGGCCGAGGAAGGCACGGGGCAGCAGCGCTGCTCGGAGTTCTGCTGGTACGTGGACCCTCTGGATGGCACAACGAACTTCGCCCACGGGTTCCCGGCGTTCAACGTCACCCTGGCGCTCGAGCAGGCTGGCGAACTCGTGGCCGGCTGCATCTTTGATCCCATCCGGCAGGAAATGTTCGCCGCCGAACGCGGCTCGGGCGCTTATTTGAACCACCGCCGCATCCGGGTTTCGAAAGTCGACAAGCTGGAGGAGACGCTCGTCGCTACGGGCTTCCCAAGCCGCAAGCGGCATGCCAACCTGAACATTCACTTCTACTACCAGATGGCGATGTTCACACACGGCGTGCGCCGGGCAGGTTCGGCCGCCCTCGATCTGGCTTATGTCGCCTGCGGCCGGCTGGACGCCTTCTGGGAGTTCAACCTGAATCCGTGGGACGTCGCCGCGGGCATTCTGCTCATCCGGGAAGCGGGCGGGACAGTGACCGATATGCGCGGCGGGCCCGCAAAGCTGCGGGGCGAGCACATTCTTGCCGACAACGGCCTGGTGCATGGCTCCATACTCGAACTTTTCGACGAAGTGTTCGCCGGCAAGGCCAGGGTGCCGCTCCCGGAAATCGGGGTCCCCCGGTAAGCCATTGGTTTTACGCCCACAATCCTTTACTTACGCAAGCCTAAGATGGTAGATTGAGTCTTTCCAATGCGAACTGTTGACTTGATCCACCGGAAGCGGGACGGGGAGGAATTGGACTCCCAGGAAATCGCCTGGATTATTGAGGGCTACACACGCGGCGAGATTCCAGACTACCAGATGGCGGCTTTCCTGATGGCGGTGTACTTCTCCGGCATGTCGGACCGCGAAGTCTCCGCGTTGGTCGATTGCATGGTGCGTTCGGGGGGAACGCTCGATCTCTCCGATGTGCCCGGCGTGAAGGTGGACAAGCACTCCACGGGCGGCGTGGGAGACAAGACGAGCCTGATCGCGGCTCCGCTTGCCGCCGCCGCCGGGGTGGTCGTCCCCATGATCGCCGGGCGCGGGCTGGGGCACACCGGAGGCACGCTCGACAAGCTCGAATCCATTCCCGGTTTTCGCACCAACCTTACGATCGACGAGTTCCGCGCGCAATTGAAAAAAGTAGGGCTGGCCTTCGCCGGACAGTCCGCCGAACTGGCGCCGGCTGACGGCAAGCTGTACAGCCTGAGGGACGCGACCGCCACGGTGGAATCCATCCCGCTGATCGCGTCTTCGATCATGTCGAAGAAACTGGCGGCGGGTCTGGACGCCCTGGTGCTGGACGTCAAAGTCGGCTCGGGCGCGCTCATGAAGCGGCAGATAGACGCGCGGCGGCTGGCGCAGATTATGGTCGCCATCGGCCGGCGGATGGACAAGCGGGTGCAGGCGCTCATTACCGATATGAGCCAGCCGCTCGGCTACGCGATCGGCAACGCGCTGGAAGTCATGGAAGTTTCGCAGACGCTCCAGAGCGCCGGACCGAACGACCTGACGCGCCTTTCGCTCGAACTGGCTGCGCGCATGATTCACCTGGGCAAAGCCGCGGACTCGCTCGAAGCGGCGCGCGAGATCGCCCAGCGCAAGCTCCTGGACGGTTCCGGCTACCGCAAGCTCAAGGAAGTTATTCAGGCGCAGGGCGGAAACCCGCAGGTGCTCGACCGCTTCGACCTGCTGCCGAATGCCAGCGGCGTCCGCGAAATCACCTCACCGCGCGCGGGTTTCGTGAGCCAGATCAAGGCCGAAGACATCGGCCAGGCGTCCGCGATGATCGGCGCCGGACGCGACACGATGGACGCGCCGATCGACCCCGCGGTGGGGGTCATCCTCGAAGTCAAGGTCGGCGAGAAGGTGGACACCGGCGCGGTGCTCTGCCGCATCTACTACACCAAGGAAGACCGCCTGGACGAAGCGGCGCAGCTTGTCGAAGACGCATTCCGCATCTCTACACATGTGCCCGAGGAGCGCGAGCTGATCCTGGAAACGGTCAGTTGAGCGCCTGCGGGAAATGGGCCGCTTCACCGGCATCATCGGACTGCTGGTCATCCTGGCGGCGGCTTTTCTTTTTTCCAAGAACCGGCGCGCCATTCAACCGCGCGTGTTGATTTGGGGTCTGGGGCTTCAGGTCGGCGTCGCGTTCCTGGTCCTCAGAACGGGATTCGGAAGGTTTTTCGAGGCCCTTTCCACCCTGGTCAACGCGATGCTCGGCTACGCGGAGGCGGGCAGCAACTTCGTTTTCGGGCCGCTGGGAACGAAAACGGGGCCGTTCGGCGTGGTGTTCGCGTTCCAGGCGCTCCCCATCGTAATTTTCGTCGCCTCGTTTTTTTCCATTCTGTATTACCTCGGCGTCATGCAGTGGGTGATTCGGGGGATGGCCGTTGTAATGCATAGGGTGATGGGCGCAAGCGGCGCCGAGTGCACGAACGTGGCGGCCAGCATTTTCATGGGACAAACCGAAGCGCCGCTGACCATACGTCCCTTCCTTCCCAACCTGACGCAATCGGAACTGTTCACCGTCATGACCTGCGGGATGGCGCACGTCGCCGGCTCGGTGATGGGTGCGTACATCATGATCGCGAAGGTTGAGGTCAAGCACCTGCTCACCGCGGTGATCATGACCGCGCCCGCCTCCCTCATGCTGGCCAAGATGCTGATTCCGGAGACGGAAAAACCGGAGACGGCTGGCAAGATAAAAGTCCACATCGAAAAGCCGGGGGTCAACCTAATCGACGCGGCCGCGCGCGGCGCCGGCGAAGGTTTGTACCTGGCGCTGAACATTGCGGCGATGCTGGTCGCCTTTGTCGCGCTGATCGCGATGGTTAACGGAATCCTGGGCTGGGCGCACTCGCTCCCCGGGATGGGATGGCTGCCGCCCACGCTGGAAAAACTCTTCGGCATGCTGTTCGCGCCCGTCGCGTGGATGCTGGGCGTGAGCTGGAAGGACGCCTCCGCGATCGGCAACCTGCTGGGCACGCGGCTGGTGCTGAACGAGTTCGTGGCGTTCATGCAGCTTGGACCGATGAAAGCGCAGCTCGATCCGCGGTCGTTCACCATCGCCACCTACGCGCTGTGCGGGTTTGCGAATCTGACCTCGATCGCCATACAGATCGGCGGCATCGGCGCGCTGGCGCCGAACCGCAAATCGGACCTGGCGCGGCTGGGATTGAAGGCGGTCGCGGCCGGAACCATGGCGAACTTCATGTCGGCCTGCATAGCGGGGATGCTGCTGTGAAGGAAATTCTGGAAGCGAAGCGCCGCCTGGAAGAGCTTCACACGGGCGCGCCGAAAATAGCCGTCGTGCTCGGGAGCGGGCTGGGCGCGTTCGCCAGCGAACTCACCGGCCGCATTGAGATTCCGTACCCCTTGATTCCCCACTGGCCGCAAACGACCGCCGCCGGGCACGCCGGCAAGCTGGTGTTCGGCTACCTGGGCGAGCTGCCCGTGGCGGTGATGTCCGGCCGCGTGCACCTGTACGAAGGTTACACGCCCCGGCAGGTCGTCTTCGGCGTGCGCGTGCTGGCACAGCTCGGCGTGCAGACGTTCGTGCTTGCGTGCGCGGCCGGCGGCATTTGCACTTCCTACGCGCGCGGAGACCTCGTGCTCATCTCCGACCATATCAATCTGCAAGGCGCCACCCCCCTCACGGGACCAAACGAAGAAGCGCTCGGGCCCCGCTTCCCCGACATGTCGGAAGCCTACTGCCCCGCCCTGCGGCGTCTCGCAAAGCAAACCGCAGAGGAGCTCGGATTTACGCTGGCCGAGGGCGTTTATGCGGGAGTGTCGGGCCCCAACTATGAGACGCCGGCCGAGATCCGCTACCTGCGCACGATCGGCGCCGATCTGGTCGGCATGTCCACGGTTCAGGAGGTTATCGCGGCGAACCACATGGGCGCGCGCGTGCTCGCCATTGCCTGCGTGACCAACATGGCGGCGGGCATTCTGCCCAAGAAGATCACGCACGAGGAAGTGCTCGAAACCGGCGAAATGGCGGCGGAGAGACTGGTCAAGCTGCTCAAAGCCTTGCTGCCCCGTATCGAGGCCTGACATGGACGCTCTGGTCGAAGCCGCACTGGCCGCTCGCGAACGCGCCCACGCGCCATTTTCAAATTTCAAAGTGGGCGCCGCGCTCGAAGACGCCGCCGGGCGCATCCACACCGGCTGCAACGTCGAGAACGCTACCTACGGCCTCACGATGTGCGCCGAACGGGTGGCGGTGTTCAAAGCGATTTCGGAGGGCGCCCGGCAATTCACCCGCATCGCCGTGGCGGCGGACACCGCCGTCCTCACCCCGCCCTGCGGCGCCTGCCGCCAGATCCTATGGGAGTTCTGCGGCGATGTCGAGGTGGTCCTGGTCAATCTGGAAGGGAGGATCGAGCGCTTCCGTCTTAAGGACCTGTACCCGCGGCCCTTCGACGCTTCGTTCGTCCGTTAGCCTCCTCCCGCCAGCCGCGGCGACGCCTGCAGCCCAAATCGGGAGCCCGCCATCCTGTTTCGCGGCGAATTCCGGTTTGGTCCATGAAGTGCAGCAACTCTGTCCAGGCGTTCGGGGGTTGCATATGTTTGTAGCCGGGATTCTCGCAATGCTTCTGATAGTTGGCTTACTGCTATCAATGCTTTCCTCTTCTCCCAAAGTGAGGCAGTAGGCGAATCGCGACACGGTGCAGGTCATTTCGACACGCTACAATGGCCTGCATGCGTTGGGCGTTCGTAGTTTTTGCCCTCCTCCTTTGTAGAAATTTCCCGGCGGAGGCGCCCGCCGCAGCGCCCGTCTACGATGTCCTGATTTTGAATGGCCGGATTCTGGACGGCTCCGGCTCTCCCGCCATTCCCGCCGACGTGGCCGTCCAGGGAGATACGATCGCCGCCGTTAGCCGCATGCCAGACGCCCGCGCGAAGCTGCGCATCGACGCCCGCGGCATGCACGTGGCCCCCGGATTTATCGATATTCATACACACGCGCGGTACGGCATTTTCGACGTGCCCACGGCGGAAAACTACATAAGGCAAGGCGTTACCACGGTCATCGAAGGCCAGGACGGCGATTCCCCCATCCCGCTGCGGCCGTTTCTCGCCCGGCTGGCCGACAGCGCTATCGCGGTGAATTTCGGGATGTTCGCCGGGCAAGGTTCGATCCGCGAAGCGGTGATGGGGCTCGAGGCGCGGCCCGCCACACCCGCCGAACTGGCGAAGATGCGCGAACTGATGCGGCAGGCGATGCTGGATGGCGCCTTCGGCATCTCGACCGGCCTGTTCTATGTGCCGGGAAACTACACACCTACCGAGGAGATCATCGAGCTGGCGCGCGTGGCGGGACGGATGGGCGGCATACACATCTCCCACATGCGCGACGAAGCCGCCGGGGTAGTGGAAAGCGTCCGCGAAACCATTCGCATCGGGGAGGAAGGCGGCCTGCCCACGCAGATCACCCATCACAAGATCGTCGCCAAGGGGAATTGGGGCGCAAGCCGGACGACGCTGAGGCTCGTGGAAGAAGCGCGCGCCCGCGGCGTGGACGTCACGATCGACCAGTATCCCTATACCGCTTCGAGCACGTCACTTTCGGGGGCGCTGCTTCCGCAGTGGGCGCTGGCCGGCGGGCAGGCAGCGCTGATGAAACGGCTGGCCGATCCCGCCCAGCGCGCCAAAATCAAGGCGGGAATCGTCAACCGCCTCATCAACGAGCGCGGAGGCGGCGACCCCAGGAACGTTGTCATCTCCAGGTGCTGGTTCGACGATTCGCTCACCGGCAAGAGCCTCGCCGACATCCTCGCCGCGCGCGGAATTGCCGTGAACATGGAAAACGCCGCCGAGACCGTCATCGAGCTTCAATCGCGCGGCGGCTGCCAGGCGATTTTCCATGCCATGGCCGAGGAGGACGTAATCCGTATCCTGACCTCGCCGCACACGATGATCGCCTCCGACGGGGAGATTCCCATTTTTGGGAGCGGCTCTCCGCATCCGCGGAGCTACGGAACGTTTGCGCGCGTGCTCGGGCGGTACGTGCGGGAGAAAAAAGTGCTGCGGCTGGAGGAGGCGGTACGCAAGATGACTTCCCTGCCCGCGGCCCGGCTGCGGCTTACGGATCGCGGCCTGCTGCGGCCGGGCATGAAGGCCGACGTGGTGGTCTTTAACGCCGAGACCGTCGCCGATCGCGCCACATTCCTCCAGCCCCACCAGTACGCAACGGGATTTTCCGCCGTGCTGGTGAACGGCCGTCCGGTGATCTTGAATGGGAAGCTCACCGGGGATCGCCCGGGACAAGTGCTCTGGGGCCCGGCCGCCCGTGCTAGACTTGAATAAGTATTTGATCGACCTGCCAATCTGGGAACCCAGCCGTTCATCCCGATTAGCTTCGTTTCAAATCGACAGAGGAAGAAAATGACGAATATTTTTGTTGGAAATCTCAGCTATGGAGCAGCCGAGAGCGAGATTCGCTCCATGTTTGAGGAGTATGGAACCGTGAACCGGACAAGCATCATCACGGACCGAGACACGGGCCAGGCCAGAGGCTTCGGCTTTGTCGAGATGCCGAATGACGATGAAGCCCAGCGCGCCATCGCGGCGCTAAACGGCAGGGAACTGCATGGAAGAGCACTGACGGTGAACGAAGCGCGTCCCAAGGCGGAACGGTTTGGAGGCGGCCAGCGCCGCTTCGGCTCCGGTGGAGGCTCCCGCCGGCAGCCTCGCTGGTAAGTTTCAAAAGCAGGACGCTCCGGAAACGGGGCGTCCTGCCGTTATCCTTTCCTCACGCTCGCGGGCTGCCGCAGGCAGCTAGCGGCTGTGCCTGCCTAAAGTTCCAGGACTTCCTTCTCTTTGATCTTCGCCGCCTGATCGACTTTCTGCATGTAGCTGTCGGTCAGCTTCTGGATCTCGTCGAGTCCCCGGCGCTCGTCGTCTTCGCTGATCAGCTTGTCCTTAGCCAGCTTCTTGATCGCTTCATTCGCATCGCGCCGGACGTTGCGCAACCCCACGCGGTGTTCTTCCGCCACAGCGTGCAGGTGTTTCACCAGCTCCTTCCGCCGCTCGGCTGTCAGCGGGGGGATCGGAACCCGGATCAGCTTGCCGTCGTTCGATGGATTCAACCCAAGATCAGAACTCCGGATGGCCTTCTCGATCGCATTGATCTGGGTGACGTCCCAGGGCTGGACCGTGATGAGAGAGGGCTCGGGCACATGCAGGGTGGCTACCTGGTTCAGCGGTGTGGGAGTGCCGTAGTAGTCGACTCTGATGGGATCCAGCAAGCTCACGGAAGCGCGGCCGGTTCGAATTACTGCCAGCGCATGTTGCAGGCCAGAAAGAACCTTCTCCATGCGGGTCTTCGCGTGAGTCTCCACCTCTTTGACGGATTGAAAAACGTTCGCTCCAGTGGGGTTTGCCGGTTTCATGAAACCTTCCTAATAACAAACAAAAGTGTTGTCAATCGCATTATACCGGTAGGACGCCGCGCAATCACTCGTGAGCGCGGCCATACCGGATGCGCTTATCGGATCGTGGTGCCCGTGGGTTCGCCCATGGCGACGCGCATGATGTTGCCCGGCACGTTGAGGTTGAAAACGATCATGGGAAGACGGTTGTCGCGGCACATGGCCACCGCGGTCCCGTCGATCACGCCGAGCGCCTTGGAAAGCACCTCCACGTAGGAGATCTCGGGATACAGCACCGCGTCGTCGTTCTTGAGCGGGTCCTTGTCGTAGACGCCGTCCACGCGCGTGCCCTTGGCCATGACCTCGGCTCGAATCTCGAGCGCGCGGAGAGCGGCGGCTGTATCCGTGGAGAAGTACGGGTTCGAGGTGCCGGCCGCGAAGATGACCAGGCGGCCTTTTTCGAGGTGGCGGATGGCGCGGCGGCGGATATACGGCTCGGCGACCTGCCGCATTTCGATCGCGGTCATCACGCGCGTTTGGACGCCGCGCTGTTCGAGCGCGTCCTGCAAGGCAAGCGCATTGATGACGGTGGCCAGCATGCCCATGTGGTCGGCGGTGACGCGGTCCATCTCCTTCGCGGCTGCCGCGACGCCCCGGAAAAAATTCCCGCCGCCCACGACGAGACCAAGCTGGACGCCGGCCCGGGCAACCTCCGCGATTTCGCCTGCGAGTTCGCGGACCCGCTCGGCGTCAACTCCGAAATTGGCGTCGCCCGCCAGGGCCTGGCCACTGAGCTTCAGCAAAATGCGCTTGTATTTGGCCACGATGGACCTGGCCTATGACTCGGAGCCCTGCGCTCCGGCCTGATCGCCCAGCTTGAAGCGGCAGAACCGCGAAACCGAAATATTCTCGCCGATTTTGGCGATCTTCGTGGCAATCAACTGGCCGATGGTGAGCGTGTTGTCCTTGATGAACGGCTGCTCGTACAGGCAGACTTCTTCGTAGAACTTGTTCAACCGCCCCTCGACGATCTTGTCCACGACCTTTTCGGGCTTGCCCTCCGCGAGCGCCCGCGCGCGCTGGATTTCGCGCTCCTTCTCGAGCACTTCCGGCGTCACGTCCTCCTTGCGGATGAACCGGGGGTCGGCTGCGGCGATCTGCATGGCGATGTCATGGACGAGTTCCTTGAACTCTTCCGTTCGGGCCACAAAGTCCGATTCGCAGTTGACCTCGACAAGTACGCCGAGCTGCGCGCCGGGGTGAATGTAGCTTCCGATAAGGCCCTGCTTCGTTGCGCGCGTGGCCTTCTTGGCCGCCGCCGCGATACCACGCTTGCGCAGTACGACTTCGGCTTCCGCCAGATCGCCGTTGGCTTCCGCCAGGGCGCTCTTGCAATCCATCATTCCAGCGCCCGTACGTTCGCGCAATTCTTTCACTAGTTGTGCGGTAATCTCCGCCATTTCGCCACCTGCCTCTATCTGAATATGAGAATTAAAACCGGGGAACGCGCCGGCGGAATTCCAGCCGGCGCCAGACGCAGTCTACGGCCTCTCTTCCCTCTGCGCGGCGTTCGCCGCTTCTTCAGTCGTCTCGGGAGCGGCCTCCTTGCGCGGCTGGGAAACCGACGGCAAATCCTCGTCCGGCATGCTCTCCGACATAAGCTGCTCGGCGTAGCGCGGATCGAAGTACTGCGTATTCTCCGGAATCTCCTCGAGCGGCGTTTCGTCGCTCACGATGCTTTCGGCAACGAAGTCCTGCTCGGTCGCCAGAGCCCGGCCCTCGATGACCGCATCCGCCACCTTGCTGGAGAACAGCCGGATCGCGCGCAGCGCATCGTCATTGCCCGGAATCGGATAATCCACCATGTCGGGATCGCAGTTGGTGTCCACCACCGCGACTACGGGGATTCCCAGCTTGCGCGCCTCGCGGACCGCGATCTCTTCCTTGTTGGAGTCGATTACGAAGAGGAAGTCGGGCAGCCCCGGCATCTCCTTGATGCCCGCCAGGTTCATCTGAAGATGCTTGCGCTCGCGCTCCAGCCGCGTGATTTCTTTCTTCGACCTGCCCTGATAGCCGTCCTCGGTCGCCATGGTATCCAGCTCTTTCAGCCGCTTGATTGAACGCTGGATGGTGACGTGGTTGGTCAGCAGGCCGCCGAGCCACCGCTGGTTCACGTAGAACATGCCGCAGCGGGTGGCCTCTTCCGCAATGGCCTCCTGCGCCTGCCGCTTGGTGCCGACGAACAGAACGTTCTTGCCCTGCGCGGCCATTTCGCCCACAAATCTCAGCGCCTCTTTGAACTGCTTCAGGGTTTTCTGAAGGTCGATAATGTAAATTCCGTTGCGTTCGCCGAAGATATACTCTTTCATCTTCGGATTCCAGCGCTTGGTCTGGTGCCCGAAGTGAACGCCCGCTTCGAGCAATTCTCTCATTGAAATTGACGGCAAACTGCCTCCTGTTTTCTCTGTTGAACGGTATACCTGCCGGGGGCACGTTCCAAAGCGAAATTTGTGCTCCCCGAAGGAAGGAAAGGACTGCTACTCACGCCGTGCAGGCTCCGGCGGATGGGGAAACCCGCCGGAAAGCCGTAAGCACCGCGCAAAAAACTCATTAACGTTTCGAGAACTGGAACCGCTTGCGAGCGCCCTTCTGGCCGTACTTCTTCCGCTCGCGCTGGCGGGGATCGCGCGTCAAGAATCCGAGCTGCTTCAACCTGGGACGCAGTTCGGCGTTGAACTCCACCAGTGCGCGCGCTATACCGAGCCGCGCGGCTCCGGCCTGACCCTGCAGCCCACCGCCGCAGACCCGGACCAGAACGTCAAACCGGTCCGCCGTCTCCGTGGCCAGCAACGGCTGCCGGACCGTGGTGCGGCTCGCTTCGGTGATGAAGTATTCCTCAAAAGGCCGCCCGTTAACGGAAATCTGCCCTTTTCCGGGCCGCAAAAAAATACGGGCCACTGCGGTCTTCCTCCGGCCCGTTCCTAAATACTGTACTGGTGCCGCCACTCAGATTCCTCTCTCGCTATTCCTCATTTCGCCACGGGCAAGGCTACGGGCTTCTGCGCCTGGTGCGGATGCTTGTCGTCCGGGTAGACGCGCAGCTTGCGCAGCATGCGCTTGCCCAGCTTGGTTTTCGGGAGCATGCCCGCGATGGCGTCGTAGACCAGTTGCGTCGGTCGCGTCGCCCGCACCTTCCGCGCACTGACTTCCGTCAGCCCGCCCGGGTACCCGCTGTGGCGCCGGTAGAGCTTCTGGTCCTCTTTTTTCCCGGTCAGCCGCACCTTAGCGGCGTTCAGCACGATCACGTGGTCGCCCGTGTCCAGAAAAGGGGTATAAATCGTCTTGTGTTTCCCCATCAGAAGCATCGCCGCCTGGCTGGCCACGCGTCCGAGAGGCTCGTTCTCGGCATCCAGCACATGCCAGACCCTTTTGACGTCCTGCGGGGAGGGGAATTCAGTGTTCATGGACAGAAGTGTCCGCTCCTTTACCTTGCAGATTCTTAGGTTAGCGAACGGGCGGCGGTTGTGTCAAACACCCGCGTTATAGTAATCGCTGCCGGGAGCCGGCCCGGCCGGATCAGCGGCTGGATTCCGGCGCCGGTTCGGCTTCCTCGGCATGATCCAGCACCTCGCGGATCTTTCTGGCCAGTTCGGAAGGCGTAAACGGCTTCTTGAGGAGCAGCGCTTCCAAGCCGTTGCCCATCCTGGCATCGTCCGTATACCCGGACATATAGATCACTTTCATGTTGGGCCGCAGCCAGGCCAGCCGTTCAGCAAGTTCCGGGCCGTTCATGCCCGGCATCACGACGTCGGTGAGCAGCAAATGGATCTCCTCGCGGTGCTCCCGGCAGATCCGCACGGCGTCGTCGGGGTGCGATGCCTCCAGCACCGTGTATCCGCGCTGGGAGAGCAGCTCCGCCACGAGCCTGCGGACCTCGTCCTCGTCCTCGACCAGCAGAACCGTCTCACAGCCGCGCTCCGTCTCAGGCGTTTCGAGCGAATCCGGCTTTGCCAGGGCGAGTCCTTTGACGGCGTTCAGATAGATATCAACGGTTGTGCCCTTCCCCGGTTCGCTCGCGATCCGAATTTCACCGCCGCTCTGCTTGACGATCCCGTAAACGAGCGACATGCCCAGGCCCGTCCCCTTGCCCGGCTTCTTGGTGGTGAAGAAAGGCTCGAACAGGTGGGCTTTGGTTTGCTCGTCCATGCCCTGCCCGGTGTCGATCACCGAGAGCTTGACGTAGCGGCCGGGTTTGATGCCAAGGACGCGGGCAGACTTCCTGTCGGCCTCCAGGTTTTCGGTGCGCACCGTGATCCGCCCGCCCCGGGGCATCGCGTCGCGCGCGTTGACGATCAGGTTCATCAGCACCTGCTCGATCTGTCCGGGGTCGGCGCGCACGGTCCAGACCGGACTCAGCTCGGCCACCAGTTCAATGTGCTCGCCGATGACCCGCCGCAACATACGATCCATGTTCGCCACCAGCAAGGTCAAGTCGACCGGCTTCGGCCGGGCGATCTGGCGGCGGCTGAAAGCAAGCAACTGATTCGTCAGAGAGGATGCACGCTCGACGGCGCGCAGAATCTCCTGGACATTCACCCGCAGCGGCGCGGCGGCCTCGCCTTCGAGATCGTCCAGCAGCATGTGGCCGTAGCCGCTCATCACGGTGAGCAGGTTGTTGAAGTCGTGCGCCACGCCGCCCGCCAGACGGCCAATGGCCTCCATCTTCTGGGATTGCCGGAGCTGCTCCTCGAGGCGCTTGCGCTCGCTGATATCCGCCGCCACAGTGATGAAGCCGCTGGGCGCGCCGTCCGCGTCGCGGAGCAGCGCGGTCCAGATGGTGAGGTCGACGGACGAGCCGTCCTTCCTGCGCTGCGTGACTTCGACACCGTTCATCATCTCGCCTCGTTTACCACGCTCGATGCGGGAGCGGAAAACCGCCGGGGCCTGATGGAGAAGCGTGGAGATCGGGCGGCCGAGCGCTTCTTGCTCTGTCCAGCCGAAGATGCGTACGGCAGCGGGGTTCCAGCTCGTAATGCGCCCGTCCAGGTCGAGCGAGAAGATCGCCAGTGGCGACGCCTGAATGACGGCTTGCAGCGCCTGGCTGGTCTGCCGTAGCGCCTCATCGGCCAGCTTGTGGGCCGTGATGTCGGCATCGATTCCGTCGAGGCGCACCCGCCGGCCATCCAGCGGGCTGGCGGTTGCGGCGCCGCGCACCCAGCGGATGGTTCCGTCGGGCCACACCACGCGGTATTCGATCTGGGGGCCGGGCGCCTGGCCCGCCGCCACTTGGCGCAGGAACTCGCGGAGCCGCTCCCGGTCTTCGGGATGCGCCTGGCCGCACCAGTTCTCCGGGTCCATGAAGTATTCCGGTGGACGGCCGGTAATTTTCTCGATTACGGGAGAGATGTAGAGATACCGCGCGGAACCATCGGGCTCCACCTCGGCGGTCCAGATGCAGTCGGAGATGGAACTGAGAACGCGGCGAAGCTCGGCCTCCGCGGCGCGCAGCGCTTCGTCGGCGCGCTTCCGGGCAGTGATATCTCGCGCCAGGACGAGCACCTCGTCCGCTCCGCTGGCCACGATGCGGTTCTCGATGTCGCGCAATTCGCCGTCGACCGGCAGCCGCAACTCACAAAGCTGCGGCTCCCTGGTCTCGATCACGCGGCGAATCAGCGAGGCGATTTCGGCGGCAGCCTCCGGCGGGAGAATTTCAGCGATATTCCGGCCCACTACGGGCGTCTGGTCTGCCCCGAAAGGGAGATCCCGCGAAGGCTTGCAGGCCACACACGTGCCGTCGCCGCGGATGCGCATCATGAGATCGGGAATCGCCCCAAGCAGCGCGCGGTTGGTGGCCTCGCTCTGTTCAAGCGCCTGCTGCGCCTGCTTGATCTCGGTGATGTCCACCATCAGGCCGCGGAGTTGCGCCGGGCCCTTTTCGCGGAGCACCATGCGGGCGTCGTCGCGAATCCAGACC
This sequence comes from Acidobacteriota bacterium, assembly GCA_029776225.1. GTDB lineage: Bacteria > Acidobacteriota > Terriglobia > Bryobacterales > Bryobacteraceae > Fen-330. The sequence continues at coordinate 205,019 of JAKOTR010000053.1, forward strand.
ACGCGGCCATTTGCCGCGATCATGCGGTATTCGAGCCGGTGGTCCCCGCCGGTCTGGGCCAGTTTCCGGCGGGCGGCTAGCACGCTGTCCCGGTCGTCCGGATGCAGGCGGCGGACCCAGAAATCCGGCTCCTCGAGCCATTGCTCCACCGGGTAGCCCAGAATTTCACTCGCGCGCCGGCTCACAAACCGGAAGCGGAACGTTGCGGGGTCGGCGTCCCATACTATGGCGTCTACGTCGCTTAGCAGGTCGCGGAACTTGCGGTCCGACGTGCGCGCCGCTTCGCCGAGTTCGACCAGCATCTGGCGGATTTGCAGCGCGACAGCGACGACGATGAGCGCAACCGCCGTAAGCGCAAACACGGCGAAGATGCGCGCGTCGGGCTCGGTCGCCAGTCCCCTTTGCCCCCAGAACCACGCCAGCAGACGCAGCGCCGCGAACGCGCCCAAGCCGATGAGCACCGACCGCAACGCGAGTTTTCCCCGCACAGCCCGTTTCATCCCGCGAGCCCCCGCCTGCGCGGGGCAGCGGCCCCCGCGCACGTGGCGAAGAAACCAGTATAGGCTACTGCCGCCCCGGCTATCCGAGAAGCATGGGCTGACGGGCGCGGCTGCTCGATCCGATAGATGGTCAAGCCCGACAGCAGCTTCGGGTAGAAGTCGGTGGATTTCTGGGGCATGACTCCGCCCGAAAACGCGATCCGCGCGACTTCACTGACAGGCACCGGCTCCAAAAGGAAGGCTGCTTGCCCGGCGCCGGTCCGCACCTCGTCCACGGCGGCTTCCACACCGCGGATATACCGCAAATGCTTCTGCTCACGAATATCCGCTTCACTCAACCCGAGCACCTTTTCGAGCATCTCCTGGTGCAGGAAGCTGACGTCGAGGACGCCGGGCTGGCGGGGAGCGTCGAGCAAGTGGATCCCGGCAGGCAAGGCAACGCCGATGCGAATCGTATCCTGGTGTTCCTCCGCCCAGGCGCGCCGCAGTTCGTCCAACGAGCCCAAAGGCGCGACGCGGAATTTTTCCCGCACGGCCCGCAGGAAGGCTTCGGAATCGAAGGTTTTCAACCCGTGGACCACGCGGTGGGTCGCCAGGATTTTCAAACCATCCGAGTGCATGTTGACGAAAGTCATCATGACCTTGCGCGCGCCCTCGAGCCCGGGGTTTTCGTTCCGGAACGCGAGCGCGGTCTCGTACCGATGGTGGCCGTCAGCGATGAGCAGTTTCTTATCCGCCATCAGCTCGCAAATTCGCGCGATCACGTCCGGAGCGGAAATTTTCCAGAGCTTGTGCACGGCCCCGTACTCGTCGGTGACGCAGGCGGCGGGCTGGGCGCCTGAGGCGGCATCGAGAATGGCGTCGATTTCGCCCTTCGGGTCGGGGTAGAGCATGAAAATCTGCCCGAAATGCGCGCGGGTATGCCGCAACAATTCCAGGCGATCCTGTTTCGGCCCGGAAAGGGTCTGCTCGTGCCTGTGCACCGTGCCTTCGGCGTAGTCCTCCACCGCGCCGAGGCCGATGAATCCCTTGCGGATGAGGCGCTCACCGCTGTCCGGGGACTCGAATTCCTGAAAGTAGGCGTAAAAGCCGGGTTCGGCGTCCTGCTCCAGAATGCCGGCGGCAATCCAGTCGCTCATGTGCCGCGCGGCGCGCGTGTAAACGTTATCCGAGGGCGAATCGGACGGCTTCCGCTCGCCCAAAATCACGCGGACGAGATTATAGGGACTCAGCGCGAGATAGCGCGAGCGCATCTCCGGCGTGATCTTGTCGTACGGCTGGGTGACGAGCTGGTCGAGCGGACCGGCTTTCGGCGTATACCGCCAGGGTTGAAAAGGGTAGATTTTGGCCATGCGAGTCAGTAAAGGACGATTCTCTCATTTTCGCGGGCCCGGAAGCGAGCGCCCGCCCCGCTAGCTGATCAGCCGCAGGACCTCGGACATTACTTCGGCGAAGGCCGCTCCGATCCCGCCGGGACCCGATTCTATGTACTTGCCGGCGGGATAATCGGGATCGTACTGCTGCCCGACGTTGGCCATGCGCTCCATCAAACCCTTATCGGGTTTCTCTCCGCTTCCATTGTCGAAGCCGATGACGTAGATGACGGGCATCAGGTCGTTGGCCTTGCCGTCCGCGCGTATTCGTTTGATGGCATCGTCCACGACATTCCAGGAAGCCAGCCCGATCTGGCAGGGTGAGTCTACCTTGGTTGGATCGTAGGCGGCGCCATTGCAGCGGTCTGGGTGCTTGTAGATGTCGGATGTCTTGTACGCCCAATCGCCGGTCATGGGATCAATGCTGGGTTCGGTGGAATTGCCATAGAGATCCGTGGGGGGAATCCGGCTGACATCATTCTTCATGTTGTTCTGATTGCCCACAAACGAGCAGTTCCTGGAAGCCGGGTCAGGAACCACGGGTTCGTCCGGGTTCGACATCCAGGTTTCGATGTCCGAACCACCTTTCCGGGTGCGGTTTGCCAGAGCAAAAATTCCTACGGTGTTGCCGGTGCGTGCGAACCCCGAGCCTTGCGCGATGGCGCCGATGATCTTCGTGGACTCGCCGGTCCATTGTTTGTACACGCAGGGACTCGATCCCCTGATGTAGGTGTTGCCCGGTGTGTTGAATTCCGCCGAGATGCCGTTGGGCAGTCCGTCGGTGAACAGCACGATCATGTTCAGAGCGCTCTTCAGCGGGTTCTTTTGCAGTTCCTTGTAGGCGAGCCAGAGCGCTTCAGCCATCCCGGTGTTCGAGCCGGACTGGATCTTATCGATCAGCGAAAGCATGGGCTCCTTGAAGTTCTCATCGGGCCCAGTACCGGCGTCGGGATTGTTGGGATCGCGCGGCGGATAGGCGACCAGAGCGGTGCGGCCGAAGACGACCAGACCCAACTGGTCTCCGTGTTTGAACTTCCGCACGAACTCCTTTGCGTTTGCCCTGAGTTCGCTCATGTATCCCGACATGGAAGCGGACCGGTCCAGAACGAGAACCAGCCTCACATCGCGCCGTGCGGCCGCGCCCGAGGCCGCCACGGTCGAGTAGTCGTGCCCGAGGATCCGCATGAACAACAGCGGCACCTGCACTCTGGCCTGAATCGATACCAGAGTGCGGCGGTAGCTCGCCATATCCTGGGTGACTTCCACCTGCAGAGACCCGTCGGAGAGCCTGGGAGCGGAAGCCCCCCAGAATCCGTCAGGGAAATTCGCCTGGACGAACTGCTCCGCCGTCTTGATGGCCGAGTCTCTTTGCTCCTCGAAGGTGAGGCCGGCGCTCAGGGACCGCGCCGCGGCGATAGCGCCTCCGTCCACCGCCGACGACAGCTTGGCCTTCATGAGGTAGAGCATCGTGACGTCGATGCCCAGACCCACCATGGGCAGCAGCACCGTCAACAGCATCACGCTCAAGAGGATGATGGAACCTTTCCGTTTCCATATGTGCGATTGGGCGGGCATAGCATTCCTTTCGTGGATCCCCGGCCGGCGGCGGCGCGCGGCCAGCGCTCTCCCGCGTGTCAGAAGAGAGCGCATGCGTATGTGCCGTGCGGCTCGAAGGGACCAGGGACAGCCGAGGTGCGGAAATACGCTTCGACCATATAGGCGCTTCCGCCGGCGGGGAATCCACCCGAGGGCGGCTCCGGCAGCAGGTTGAAATTCTTCAGGCGGAACCGCGAATCGTTGCCGTACTTGGGCGCGAGAATATCGCCGTTCGGTTCCGTGCTGCCCGGAGGGGGATCGCCGTAGTTGCTCCCGCGCAACGCGGCGTTGCCCAGGACCAGCCGGTGCGTCATGACCCACTGATTCCGGTTCACGCACTGCGATCCCACGAGCCCCATCTGGGCGCACTGCTCGTCGCCGATGTAAGTCACGGTGGTGAGGATCACCACGCCGTCGCCGGGCGGCGAGCTTCCCTTCGGCCGCATGTTCATGCCGAGCGCGAGCCGCACCACCAGTTCCTCGGATTCCGGCCTGGAAAAATCCACCGCGCGGGCGTACATATGGCCGACGTCGCGCGCCACCTGCACTGTCTGAATCGCCTTGATGAGGCTGGTGCCAATGAACAGCGTTCCCAGCAGCAGCGGCACCCAGAACACCAGAGTCGTCAGCGCGAACTCGATGGCTGCGGCGCCTTTTTCGACATTCGATCGAGTGCCCACAATCGTCCTTTCCGGCCGGCTACAAGGGAGGCGCCCCGCTGGGCGGCGTAGCCTCCATGCGATCCGACGATCGGGCCGTGAAGAAAAGCGGCGCGCCGGTGCGATACAAGGGCAGCAGCGGCGAGTGGGCAAACCCTTCCACCGACACCTCGATGATGTTGTCGCCGGAGTTGATCGGGGTGCTTCCGCCGGGCTTAAGCGGCGTCCCGAGGTCGCTTTGCGAATACCACTCAATGTGGATCAGATCCTCTTTGCCTTTCAACAGCCCCAGCGAGTTTGCGACCACCACGCTCCGGATCGAGTCCCTGTGCCCCATGCCGGGCAGGGTTCTTGATGTAACCCCGAACCGTACCCCTTCCCGCACGGCATGCTGCAAAGTTCCCTTGGTGAATACCGCCCAGCCGATGTCGATGATCAGGAACAGAAAACCGAGCATGGGCACCAGCACGAGGGCCATCTCGAGGGTCTCTGCCCCTTTCTGTGTTGGCCGGCGAGCATCCGATGACTTGTGATTCATGCAAACCGCGCGCGGGCACAGACCAATCCCCCTGTCGCCATTTGGCGATCACCCGCGCGTCCTTACGCTTTAAGGACGAGACAGCTCGCAAATTTCTTTACGAGCCGCCTTGAATAAGCCGGAAATTTATGTGTGAATTTATGCGATACTCAGCTTGGTAACAGTACCCTGATAACTAAGGCGAGTATATTATTCTCCCTTCAACGTACTAAGATTTAGAATCAGTGAAGCAGATGCCGCCATTGCCGGAAGCAACAGGCTCCCGCGCCGAGGAGATCGAGCGGGAAGTCGTCCGGCTCTACGGCGAGTTTGCGGAGGGCATGTTCCGCTACGCTTTCGTGCTTCTGGCAAACCGCGAGGCCGCGCAGGATGCGCTCCAGGAAGCGTTTCTGCGCTATTTCATGGCGCGGAGCGGAAACCGGAGCATCGAGCGGCCGCAGGCGTGGCTGTTCCGGGTGCTGCGCAATTACCTGCTCGATCAATTGAAAGCTTCTTCGCAGCGCAAGGAAGTCGATCTCGCCCAGATGCGCAATTATCCCGATATGCGGCAGGACCCGGAGTCCGAATTCCGGCTCGAACAGATCGTGCGCTCCTTGCGCGAGTTGCTCAGCCCGCGGGAACTCGAATGCTTCCGGTTAAGGGCGGAAGGTTTGCGCTACGAGGAAATCGCCGAGGTGCTTGAGGTGCGGCCCGGCACCGTCGGCGCGTTGCTGGCGCGCGCGCAGAAGAAACTCCGGCAGTCCTCCGTAAAGCCGGGCGCGAGCGGCAACGAGCAGGCGGGCTACCCGGTTCCCGAATCGGAGTGTCCTTATGCATCCTGACACAGCGACTCTGCTTGCCTACCGCGACCGGCAGTTGAGTGCGGTTGCGCAGCGCGAGATCCAGCTCCATATTGCGGGCTGCGCCCGGTGCTCCGCCGCGCTCGAACGGCTGTCGAAGGAATGGGAGCACATCCTGGCGGAAGACGCGGCGTTCCGCCGGCTTTGCGCGCCTCCGCGGGATGGTTTGGACCGGGTGCTCTCCGCCATTCGGGAACGCGGCCGCGCGGCGTCCTCGACCGAATCCGAACTGAAACAGAAAATCGTCGAGCAACTGGAGGTGTACTTCGGTTCGCGTATCTGGGCCGTGCTGGGCGGAGGGCCGGCTTCCGAACAGGGCACAGACCTGCTGGCGAAAGCGGAGCCGCTGCTCACCACGTTCATTGGCCGGAGGGCCGCCGCGGCTGTCGTAGCGGAAATCCATAAGGGCGCCGATCCGAGGGCCTGCCTCGATGCGGGGGTGATGTGATGGGAAACGCTTTCCTGTACCGGGCGGCCAGGCCGGCGCCGGCGCTTCTCATCGGGTTGACCTTTGCAGTCCTGGTCCTGGGCGTTTTCCCGGCAGTTGAGTGGGTCACTACGGGTAACGAAGGCACGTTGCGGCTCTTTTTCGATTACATCGGAGCGCTATGGCTGATCGCGCTCAGCCTGGCGGAACTCGGATTCTGCCTGCTTGCGCGGGCGCAGTTCTCGCCCGGCGAGCCGCTGCGCCGGGTATGGTCGCTCGCGTCGCTCGGCGCCGCCGCGCACGCCGTGGGGAGCATCCTTTCACAGGCGCTCGGAATTCCCGGGGGACTGAACCCGTTTGCGGGAAACGCCGGATGGCCCGCGGCGGCCGCACGAGAGTGGGGGCTCACCATTGGCGGTCCTCTGCAAATGATTTTTCTGGCTTCCGCGCTGGCGTTCGCGCTCAAGACCTACAGGCGGTCGGGCCTGCTGCCGCGGATCCGCCCGGCGGACTGGGCCCTGCTCGCCGTGGTCGCCGGCTTCGCTGTGTGGCAGATCTACGAGGTGGTGCTTTACTGGGGCCCGAACAAGACCGGCAACTTCCACGAGGCGATTACCGTCATCACCGATCCCCTGCTCTGCCTGCTGCTGGCCGAAGCCATCCTGATCCGCCGTTCAGTCCTCAACATGGGCTGGGGGCTGACCGGGCTGTGCTGGAGCGCGTTCACCGCAGCCATTTTTCTGACCTCCGTGGGGAACATCGGCCTCTGGCTGACGACGAATTTCGCGCTGCCGAGGGCGCTGGAGGCATCGACATGGTATGTCTGGTTTCTCGTGTATGCCGCCTATGCGCTGGCCCCGGCCTATCAGGTGGAAGCGTGCCGCCGCGCCGTGCGGCCTCTGGTGCTGCCGCTGAAGCCGGCGCTGTGGGGCCGGCTGTGGAGACCGGCTGCCTAAGACCGGCATAGGTATATTTACCCGCCGTCCTCAGTGTAATTCGACGAAGAATTCCGCTCGATCCGGCCGTAGTGTTTGCTGATGCGCACCAAAGACCGCGGTTTCGCGCTGATTACCGCCGGGCTTTCTGTTGTCGCAATGCTCGCCATACTCGGCCTGGCGGTGGATCTGGGGCGCCTTTACATCATCCGGAATGAAATGCAGGCGTTTGCCGATTCGGCATCCCTGGCCGCGGCGCTCGAGCTCGACGGCACCACGGCCGGCATCGCCCGCGCACAGGCCGCGGTCTCGGCGAACACGAACAAGTGGAACTTGGGGGCGTCGGACTTCAGCGGTACGCAGGTCGACTTTGCGACCTCGCCGAGCGGTAGCTGGGAGACGAATCCCAACCCGGCCACAAATTACGCTTACGCGCGCGTGAGAGCGACGGCCACGGCCCCGCTGTATTTTCTGCCGGTTGTTTCCTCGGCCACCGTGGCCACGGTAACCGCCAAAGCCGTAGCCGGGCAGGTGCCGAAACCCGAGTTCCGCGAGGGCCTACTGCCGTTCTCACCGCTTGCGCACGATCCGGACGCGCCGGACTTCGGCTTTGAAATCGGCCAAAAATACACGCTGCGCTGGCCCTCCAGCCCGAAACTGGGAGACAACGTATGTCCCGGCGACGACGAGCAGCGGTGGATCGACAACGCAAAACTAGGCAGCCCGTCGGAACGCGGGTACATCGAGGAAACGAGCGCCTCCATAATCCGCGCGGCCATCGAGAGCGATTACCAGACCCGCCCGATCGGCTTAGGCGATCTGCTCCAGATGACCGGCGGCTCCATGACGACCCAACGCGATGCGCTGATCGCGCGTGTGAACCAGGACACGGACCCTACCTCGACCACTTACGCCGAGTACGCGGCGCGGGGAGCGGGAAACGGCCGGCGCGTCGTTGCCATCGCCATCAACAACGGCTTTCCCGAATACCGCGTGGTCGGATTCGCGGCGTTCTTTCTGCTCGAGCCCTCTGAGTACCAGAAAGGGGGCAACAAGCCGTTCTGCGCGGAATTTATCGGTCCCTACGTTCAGGGCGGGCGCACGGGGGGCGCCGCCGGACCCGGAGCCTATGTGGTGAGGCTGGTGGAATGAGGCGCCGCGGCAACGTTACGATCGAGTTCGCGCTGTCATTCGCGCTGCTGTTTTCCGTACTGGGCGGGGTGTTCCAGTTCGGCTACTCGTTTTACATCTACAATGCGCTTGAGACCGTGGTGCGCGATGCGGCGCGCTACGCTTCCCTGCGCGCCTACAACTCGCCATCAAGCACACCTTCGAGCGAATTTCTGACGGCGGTGCGGAATATGGCGGTCTACGGCAACCCGGCCGGTGGTTCGCAGGCCGTGGTTCCCGGACTGACGCCCTCGCACATTGCGCTCACGGTGACTTTCGACCGCAACGTTCCCTACCGGGTGAAGGTCGCCATCCAGAACTACACCGTGCACGCGGTTTTCTTTTCCTTCGTGCTGAACGGAAAACCGTACGCCGAGTTCAGGTACATGGGCAGGTATGCGCCGACGAGCACATAGAACGCCCCGCCGGGCGCATCCGGCTTTTACCGGAACCGAGCGCGGGCAGGCTGCCGTGGAAGCGGCGCTGGTGGCTCTCATCCTCGTCGTCACCCTGATCGCGATCTTCGACATGGGGCAGGTGTTCTTCATCCACCAGACCCTGGTCGAACGTGTTCGCAATGCCGGGCGGTACAGCGCCGTGCACGCCTACGATCCGGAGGCCTTCACCAACATGGTCCTGTACAACCAGCCCACCAGGCCCGAGGGCGCCTCCTCGGGGGTCTTCGGGCTGACGGACTCGATGGTGGAAGTGACCCGGCTCGATGCGGGGACCAGCGAAGACCGCATCGTCCTCACGTTGCGCGATTACCCGTTCCGGCTGTTCACTCCGATCATCGGGCGCGCCTTCACCGGGCGGCCGATAGTCGTGAGCGTCCCTTACGAGGCTCCTTAGGGGAGGGCCCTTCGCGGCGAGTCATGAGCCTCACGCCGAGCGCCACCAGCCCCAAGGCGATCCACTGCTCGAGCACCAGCGGGCCGAAGTGCGGGTTCATGGCATCGTGCGCGCGCACGAACTCGACCAGAAAGCGCACGCTGGGATAGAGCACCAGATAAAGGCCAATAATCGCGCCCGGCTGGTGGGGCCGGAGGAACCGCCGGTACAGAATCACGAAGATGATGGCTTCGGCAATGGCCTCGTAGAGCTGCGTCGGGTGGAGCGGGATTCCGAGCGGCACGCCGAACAACCGGTGGGACTCGGGGTTGGTGAACGTCACAGCCCACGGCAGGCGCGATTCAATCCCCCAGCAGCAGCCTGCCGCAAAGCAACCGGCACGGCCCAGGGCGTGGCCGATTGCGATCCCCGGGGCGAACGCGTCGGCCGTCGCCAAACCCGGCAGGTTCTTCCGCCGCATGTACCAGAATGCGACGATCAGGGCGACAATCAGCCCCCCGAAGAATATCCCCCCGGCCTGCAAAGTGCTTAGCGAAAAAATCTCCGACGGATTCTCAAGGTAGTAGCCGAGATCCATCAGAAACAGGAAGAGCTTGGCGCCGAGCAGCCCTCCAAGCGCCGTGTAGACGCCGAGGTTCAGCACAGCCTCTTTATCGAGACCGCTTTTCGCCGCCAGCCGCGACGCCGTCCAGAGGCCCGTCAGGAACCCGAGCGCAACCAGCAGCCCGTAGGTCGGGAGGAAAAAATCCCCGATTCGAAATAACTGAGGAAACATTTAAGTCTTGAGCGCGGGACGCCTCGACAATTGAAGCATGTCGAGCAGCACCAGCGCGGCTCCAATAGTGATTGCGCTGTCGGCCACATTGAAGGCGGGCCAGTGGTAACCGTTTACGTACAGGTCCAGGAAGTCTGTCACCTTCCCGTTCAGCACGCGGTCATACAGGTTGCCGAGGGCGCCGCCCATAATCAGCGCCAGGCCCCAGCGGAAAATCCGGCTCTCTTCCATGCGCCCGCCCGCCTGCCAGAGAAGCACTCCGATCAGGACCACCGCGGCCGCGGAAAGCCCCACCAAAACGAAAGTACGCACCTCCGGCTGCGCGCTAGCAAACATGCTGAACGCAGCGCCCGGATTCTCGGTGTGAATGATGTCGAAGAAACCGGGGATGACCGTGAACGAATCCCAGACGGACATGGTTCGCTGAACGATCATCTTCGTGATCCGGTCGATCAGGAACACCAGCGCGGCCAGTCCGTAGGATAGCGCTCGCAGCCGTGTCACGATGTCTTCACGATCTCCTGAACCGCCTCCGCGCAGGCCCGGCAAATCGTCGGGTACTCCGGATCCCAGCCGGTGTCGGTCGTGTACTTCCAGCAGCGCTCGCACTTGTTCCCTGCGGCGCGGCCGATCTCCACTTGCAGCTCCTCGTCTGGGTGTTGCTCGACGGTCACCTGGGAAACGATGAACAACCCGGGAAGCTCGTTTTCATACTCCCGCAGCAGGGGATACAGGTCTCCGTTTGCCCGCAAGCGAACCTGGGCTTCTAGGGGCGCCCCGATGAACTTTTCCTGGCGGGCGGTTTCCAGGCTCTTCAACACGCTGTCGCGCACCTTGACCAGGCGCTCCCAGTTGGCGGCGCGTTTCCGCTGCGCCTCGCCGAGCCCGGCGGTGAGTTCCTCAGGCTCCGGGAACAGCGCCAGGTGAACGCTGTCGGGCGCGTCGGCCGGCTTCTTCATGTGCTGCCAGACTTCCTCGGCGGTGAAGCTGATGAGCGGCGCGGCCAGCCGCACCAGCGCGTAGTTGATACGGTCGAGCGCGGTCTGGGCGCTGCGGCGGGCATGAGAGCGCGGCGCGGCGGTGTACAGCCGGTCTTTGAGCACGTCGAAGTAGAGGGCGCTCAGGTCCGTGGTGGCAAAGTCGTAGATCGCATGATAGACGCGGTGGAAGGCGAGTTCCTCGTACCAGCGCCGGCAATCGCGCACGAGCTGCTCGGTGCGCACGAGCATCCACTGGTCGATTTCCAGCAGCTTGTCCGCGGGCAGGGCGTCCGTGGCGGGATCGAAATCCGAGAGATTGCCGAGTGCGTAGCGGAACGTGTTGCGCAGCTTGCGGTACGCCTCCGAGAGCCGCGCCAGGATGGTCGGCGAGATGACGATATCGTCGGTGAACTCGACCGAAGCCACCCAGAGCCTCACTACGTCCGCGCCGTACTGCTGGATGAGTTCCTGCGGCTCGATGAAGTTGCCCAGAGATTTGGAAAGCGCGCGGCCGTGCTCGTCGAGGGTCCAGCCGTGGGTGGCGCATTGGCGGTACGGCGCGCGGCCCTTCAACCCCACGCCAACCAGCAGCGAGCTATGGAACCAGCCGCGGTACTGGTCGCCGCCTTCGACGTAAAGATCCGCGGGCCAGGGCAGGCCGTTGGCCTCGTTCAGAACGGCCAGGTGGCTCGAACCCGAGTCGAACCACACGTCGAGAATGTCGTTTTCCTTGCGGAACTCCGAACCGCCGCAGCGGGCGCAGGCAACGCCGGGACCGATGAGTTCGGCGGCGCTGCGGTTGTACCAGGCGTCGGCGGTCTCGCGCTCGAACAGATCCACCACACGGTCGAGGATCTTGCGGTCGGTCAGCGGCTCGCCGCACTTCTCGCAGTAGAAAACGGTGATCGGGACTCCCCAGACGCGCTGGCGCGAGATGCACCAGTCCGGCCGCCCGGCGATCATGTTCGAGATCCGCTCCTGGCCCCATCCCGGCATCCATTTCACTTCGCGGATGGCCTCCAGGGCGCGGGCGCGCAGGTTGTTGCGCTCCATGCCGATGAACCACTGCTCGGTGGCGCGGAAGATGGTCGGGTTGTGGCAGCGCCAGCAGTGGGGATAGCTGTGGCTGAGCGACTGCGAGCCGATGAGCGCTCCACGCTCCCTCAAGATGTCAATGACGATCGGGTTGGCATCCCAAACCGTCTTGCCGAGGAGGGCTTCCGGCAGCGTCCCCGCGGCGCCTTCGGCCTGGAAGAAGCGGCCGGCGGCATCCACCGGGCAGTAGGTGGCGATGCCGTATTTCTGGCCGGTTACGTAGTCCTCCTGACCGTGGCCGGGCGCGGTGTGAACGGCGCCGGTACCCTGATCCAGAGTGACATAGTCGGCCAGCACGCCCACCGAATCCCGTTCCAGGAAGGGATGGCGGAAAACCGCGCCTTCCAGTTGCGCCCCCTTCATGCGCGCCAGAATCTTGGGCGTGTTCCACTGCGCCTGCTGCGCGGTCTGATCCAAAAGACCGGCAGCCACGATGTAAACGCCGCCATTGGCCTCGACCGCCACGTACTCATAATTCGGATGGAAGGCGATGGCCATGTTGGCGGGAATCGTCCAGGGCGTGGTGGTCCAGATCAGCCCGTAGACGGTACGGCCCGCCAGCGCCTCGTCCAGCTTGGCGGGATCCGAGACAAGCGGGAAGCGGACCCAGATGGAGGGGCTGGTGTGCTCCTCGTATTCCACCTCGGCCTCGGCCAGCGCGGTGCGGCAGTGAATACACCAGTTCACGGGCTTGAGGCCCTTGTAAACGTAGCCCTTTTCGAGAAACTCGACGAACGCGCGCGCGATGGCCGCCTCGTAATCGGCGGTCATCGTGAGATAGGGTTTTTCCCATTGCCCCAGAACTCCCAGCCGTTTGAAATCCTCGCGCTGGATGTTGACCCATTTCAAAGCGTACTTGCGGCACTCCTCGCGGATCTGAGAAACCGTCATTTGCGCTTTGCGGGGCCCGAGTTCGCTGTCCACGCGGATCTCGATCGGCAGACCGTGGCAGTCCCAACCGGGGATGAAGGGCGCGTCAAAGCCCGCCATTGTCTTGGACTTGACGATGAAATCCTTCAGAACTTTGTTAAAGGCCGTGCCCGAGTGAATGCGATTGTTGGCGTAAGGCGGCCCGTCATGCAGGATGTAAACCGGCCTTCCCGCGCTCTGTTTGCGGATTCTCTCGTAGAGCCTGGTCTCCTCCCAGCGGGCGAGGATGCCGGGCTCGTTCCGAGGAAGATTGGCCTTCATCGGGAAGTCCGTTCGCGGCAGGTTGACTGTCTTTCTGAGGTCTACGCTGTTCTTTTGCATGAAGGGATTCTTCATTATACCGTAAGGACTTAGCGCGGATTCGGAGAGCGGCATTGCCCAATATGCGCCGGCCGGAATTCGACTTCAAGCTGCCCTTTTTTGGGGTGCCCTGCCAGGCGATTGCGTGACATAATCTTTTTGAAAGCGCTCCCATAGCTGAAATCAAACGGGAAACCAGAACGAGGAGCGCCGGCACACGAGATGAACCTGGAAGATGTAGCCAAGAGAGCCAAAGTTTCGACCGCCACGGTGTCGCGGGTGCTGAACGACGTCGGGCTCGTGAAGAGCAGCACGCGCGCCCGTGTGCTCAAGGCGGTGCGGGAACTGAACTACCACCCCAATCTGCACGCCCGCACGCTGGCCGGCGGGAAGAACCGGACACTCGGAATGGTGGTGTCCAACCTGGAAAATCCCTTTTTTCTGGACATTTTTCGCGCCCTGGAGGCGGAAGCGCACCGGCACAAGTACGAAGTGGTGGTGGCGAATACGGACTACCGCCCGCAGCGGTTGCTGGCCAGCGTCCACAACATGATGGGCCGACGCCCGGCGGGTCTGGCGATGATCGTGTCGGAGATGGAGCCTTCGCTGATGGACGAACTGGCCGGCGCGAATATCCCCGTTGTGGTCTACGACGTTGGCGCTACCAAACCCAACATCACGAACATCCGGGTGAACTACGGCAAAGGCATGGAAAAGATGGCCCGGTACCTGCACGACCTGGGCCACCGCAGGATGGCTTTCGTGGGGCATCACACCAGCCTCGGTCCCCTCAGTGTCCGCAAGAAGTCCTTCGTGGACATGATGGCGGCGCTTACACCCGAGATCGAATTCACCACCATGGTGGAGACGGATAGCCCCGCCGGCGGGCGCCAGGCGGTGCGGCGCATTCTGGCCTCGGGCTTCAGGCCGACTGCGGTCATGTGCGTCAACGATTACATGGCCATCGGAGTACTCAGGGAGCTACGCGATCAGGGCCTGTCGGTGCCCGGCGACGTTTCCGTCACCGGGTTCGACAACATTTCCCTCGCCGAATTCACCATCCCGACACTCACCACTGCTCATATCCCGCGCGAGAAGATCGGCAAGCTGATTTTTGAAACGCTAGTGCCCGAGCAGGGCCGCGGCACCGAGACATCCCAGGAGATTCTGATCGATCCGGTGCTGATGGTTCGCGAATCCACCGGCCCCTGCAAGGCAAATTGAGCGGGGCGCGCCTGTATCATTCTAAGAGAGTGCCAGAAGCCAAACTGCCGGACGATCCGCGAAGTGAATATACGGCCCGGCTGGAGGCACGCCGCGCCGTCTACGCGCGCCTGGACCGGCGCCATATCGCCATCGGCAACGCCAAAGTGGCGGTGTTTGCCGCCGCGGTTGCGATAGCCTGGGTCGCTTTCTCCTACGGTTGGGTTTCGCCCTGGTGGCTGCTGGCGCCGGCAGCCGTGCTGCTGGTTCTCGACCGCATTCACGACATCGTGCTTCGCCGCCGCAAGCGCGCCCAGCGTGCCGCCGCCTTCTATGAACGCGGGTTGGCGCGCATCGAGGACCGCTGGGCCGGAACGGGAGCGACCGGAGACGAATTCAGGGACCAGACCCATCCGTACGCCGAAGATCTCGACCTGTTCGGAGAGGGCTCCCTGTTCCAGTTGCTCTCGACCGCTCGCCTTCGCGCCGGGGAGGAAGCGCTCGCCCGCTACTTGCTTGAGCCCGCCGAGCCCGGCACGACGCGCGCGCGGCAGGCCGCCGTAAGCGAACTCCGCCCCCGGCTCGATTTGCGGGAAGACCTCGCGCTGCTCGGCGAAGAGTTGCGCTCCGCCGTCAACCCTCGCGCATTCTCAGCCTGGGCCGAGCAGCCGCTTACGATGGATTCCACGCCCGCGCAAATCACCGCCGCCGCGCTTTCGATTCTGGCGGTGGCGGCCGCCGCCGTCTGGGCCGCGTTCGGGGTGGTGGAGTTTTTTCTCGGCGTTGCGGTAGTGGAGGCGCTGTTCTACATCAAGTGGCGGACGCAGGTCGCCCGCGCGGTTGAACTCGTGGGCGAGCCCGCCTACGGAATTGCGCTGTTCGCCGCCATACTGGAAAGGCTCGAGCGGGAACGGTTCACCAGCCCGCTGCTGGTGGAACTCCGGAAAGGGCTTGATACCGGCGGGGTCCCCCCTTCCCAGGCGATTGCCCGCCTGAACCGCCTGATGGAGTTGCTCCATTCGCGCGACAACGTGGCCGTGCGCGTCATCGGCCCGCCGCTGCTGTGGACCACGCAGGTTGCCTTTGCGATTGAAGCCTGGCGCAAGAAGTACGGCCCGTCGGTGCGCGGCTGGCTGGCGGCGGCCGGAGAAATGGAAGCGCTGATGAGCCTGGCGGCATATGCATACGAGCACCCCGGCGACGTCTTTCCCGAACTGGTGGAGGGCCCGGCGCTCTTCGAAGCCGAAGGCATCGGCCACCCGCTGGTGCCCGCAAGCCGCCTGGTGCGCAACGACCTCCGGCTCTGCGGCGACCTGCGCGTGCTCATCGTGAGCGGCTCGAACATGTCGGGCAAGAGCACTCTGCTGCGCACCGTCGGGGTGAACACGGTTCTCGCTCTGGCCGGCGCCCCGGTTCGCGCGCGCCGCCTCCGCCTCGCTCCGATGGCGCTGGGCGCCTCGATTCGCACCCTGGACTCCCTGCAAACCGGCGCCTCGCGCTTTTACACCGAGATCAAACGCCTGCGGCTTCTGGTCGATCTGACCAAAGGCCCCCGGCCCGTTCTGTTCCTGC
The DNA here is from genome assembly GCA_029776225.1 of Acidobacteriota bacterium. Lineage (GTDB taxonomy): Bacteria > Acidobacteriota > Terriglobia > Bryobacterales > Bryobacteraceae > Fen-330. Next base: position 220,763 of record JAKOTR010000053.1, read on the forward strand.
TCGACGAGCTCCTGCACGGCACGAATTCCAACGACCGCCGGATCGGGGGAGAGGCCGTCATCCGCAGCCTGGTCGAGCGCGGCGCGATCGGTTTGGTGACGACCCACGACCTTGCGCTCGCGGATATTGTGAACGTGCTCGCCCCGCACGCCGCCAACGTCCACTTCGAAGACCACCTGGAAAACGGCAACATCACGTTCGATTACCTGCTCCGCGAGGGAGTGGTCCGCAAGAGCAATGCGCTGGAGTTGATGCGTTCCATCGGGCTTGAAGTGTAGGAGCTCGGCGCGGATTTCGCGGGAAAACGGAGCAGCGGGCAGCGGCGCTCGCAACAACCGGTTAACGGAAATTCACACCTGTTTCCAACCGCGCAAAAATCCAGCGTGCGGTACCATTTAAAAAGGCGCGGTGCCATCCGCGTTCATTTCAAGAGAGGGCTGGAGCCGAATCCGAGTGAGTATTACCATCGGTGTCCTTCAAGAGACCTTTCCGGGCGAACGGCGCGTGGCGATGGTTCCCCGCGCAATGGATCCGCTGTTAAAATCCGGGGCCGAAATCCTGGTGGAACGGGGCGCGGGCGCCGCCGCCGGATTTCCCGACAGCGAGTATGAGAAACACGGCGCGCGCCTGGTGAACAGCCCCGGAGAGGTCTTCCGGGCAGCCGATGTGATCCTCCAGGTGCGCACGCTGGGAGCGAACCCGGACGCCGGGCGCGCCGACCTGGCCTTCCTGCGCCCGGGGCAGGTTGTCATCGGCTTTTGTGAACCGCTCACAGCCCCCCGCGAGTGCGCCGATTTGGCCGCGTTCGGAGTGACGACCTTCGCGATGGAACTCATCCCGCGCATTACGCGCGCGCAGAGCATGGACGCGCTCTCTTCGATGGCCACTATCGCCGGATACAAAGCCGTTCTCCTCGCCGCCGACAACCTGCCGCGCATGTTCCCGATGCTGATGACGGCCGCCGGGACCATCGCGCCCGCCCGCGTATTCGTGCTCGGAGCGGGCGTCGCCGGGCTCCAGGCGATTGCCACCGCAAAGCGGCTCGGCGCGGTGGTGAGCGCGTACGACGTGCGCCCGGCCGTCAAGGAGCAGATCGAGAGCGTTGGCGCGCGCTTCGTCTCGATGGAACTGGAGACCGCGGCCGCCGAGGACAAAGGCGGCTACGCCCGCGAGATGGGCGAGGATTTCTACCGCCGCCAGCGCGAGTTCCTCACCGGCGTCCTGCGCGAGCACGACGTGGTGATCACAACCGCCGCGGTTCCCGGGAAGCGCGCGCCCGTTCTCATCACGCGCGAGATGGTCGCCGCCATGCCGCCGGGATCTTTGATTGTAGACCTCGCGGCCGAGCGCGGCGGCAACTGCGAGCTTACGCGCCCCGGTGAGACCGTGAGCGAGAACGGTGTTACGATTCTCGGACCGCTGAACCTCGCCTCCACCGTGCCCTACCACGCCAGCGAGATGTACGCGCGCAACCTGGCCGCGTTCGTGCGGCACCTGCTCAAGGATGGCTCGATCGCCGTGCGGCTGGAAGACGAGATCATCCGCGAGACGCTGCTCACCATGAATGGCGAGGTCGTGCATCCGCGCGTGCGTGAAGCCCTCGGGCTGCCGTCGGCTCTGGGCAGCGCCGCTCATTGAAAGGAGACCGTTCGTGCCATTCGATGAAGTCACGCTATACGTTTTCATGCTCGCCGCGTTTCTCGGCTTTGAGCTGATCCGGCGGGTGTCGCCCCTGCTGCACACTCCGCTGATGTCGCTGACCAACGCCATCTCGGCCATCGCCGTGGTGGGCGCCATCGTCGTTTTGGGTCAGAAGGACGCGCCGACGCTCAGCAAGGTGCTCGGCTTTATCGCCGTCACGGCCTCCACGATCAACGTGGTCAGCGGGTTTTTGATCACCGACCGCATGCTGAAGATGTTCAAGAAGCGGGGGCAGGAAAAGCCGTGAGCACCGAACACGTGTTTCAGTTCAGTTACCTGGCGGCCGCGGCGCTGTTCATTTTCTCGCTCAAGTGGATGAGCGCGCCTGCCACCGCGCGGCGCGGCGTGCTGGCCGGCGAGATCGGCATGCTGCTGGCCATCGTGGGAACGCTGCTGCGCCACGATGTGGTCAGCTACCAGGGCATCTTCATCGCCTTCCTGATCGGTTCGGCCGTCGGCGTGCCGCTCGCGTATCTCATGCCGATGACCGCCGTCCCGCAGCGGACCGCGCTCTCGCACGCCTTCGGGGCGCTCGCCGCCGCGCTCATCGGTACGGCCGAGTATTACCAGCACCAGCCGCACGGCTTCGTGATGGGCGCGATCGTCTTCGAAACGCTGCTCGGCTTCCTCACCTTCACCGGGAGCCTGATGGCCTTCGGCAAGTTGCAGGAAATCGTGCCCACGCGGCCCATCGTGTACCGCAACCAGAACGTGCTGAACCTGGCGCTGTTCGGCGCTGCCGTGGCGGCGGGCGTCATGCTGATCATGCACCCCGAGCGCACTTGGCTGTTTCCGATCTTCGCCCTCTTCGCGCTGATCTTCGGCGTGCTGCTGATCCTCCCCATCGGCGGCGCCGACATGCCTACGGTCATCGCGCTGCTTAACTCCTATGCCGGACTCGCCGCCGCCGCGATGGGCTTCGTGCTCGATAACAAGCTGCTGATCATCGCCGGCACGCTCGACGGGTCCTCCGGGTTCATCCTCTCCATCATCATGTGCCGCGCCATGAACCGCTCGTTCACCAACGTGCTGTTCGGAGCCTTCGGACAGGTCCAGAAGGCAGCCGCGCACGCCGAGCAGCGCCCGGTGCGCTCGATCACTCCGGAAGACGCCGCCTCGATCCTCGATATGGCGCGCCTGGTGATCATCGTCCCCGGGTACGGCATGGCCGTCGCCCAGGCGCAGCACAAGCTGCGCGAGCTTTACGATCTGCTCACCAAGCGCGGCATCGACGTACGCTTTGCCATTCACCCCGTCGCCGGCCGCATGCCCGGCCACATGAACGTGCTGCTCGCCGAAGCCGACATCCCGTACGACAAGCTGTACGAGATGGATTACATCAACTCGGATTTCGCGCAGGCCGACGTGGCGCTGGTGGTGGGTGCAAACGACGTGACCAATCCGGCGGCGCGCAACGATCCCAAGAGCCCGATTTACGGCATGCCGATTCTCAACGTGGACAAGGCGCACACCGTCATGGTGATCAAGCGCAGCATGAGCCCGGGCTTCGCGGGGATCGACAATGAGCTTTACTACATGGACAAGACGATGATGCTGTTCGGCGACGCCAGGGCTGTGCTGGGCAATGTCGTCAAGGAGCTCGGGGCCACCGTCAAAGTGTGAGGTCCGGTAACTGCCGGCCGGAGCATCACGCAGTCTCGCCCGCGCCCGTGAGCATTCGCTGAACGGCCTGAACGAGCGTTGCCGGGCGGAACGGCTTGCGGATGAAAGCAAACTGCGCGATTCTGCCGGCCTGCTCCACCTCGTGCTCGGTGACGAAACCCGACATGAACAGCACGGGCAGGTCGGGATTCAACGCTACGATCAGGCTGGCGAGCCGCGTGCCGTCCATCTCAGGCATCACGATGTCGCTGATCAGAAGCTTGATGCGTTCCCGCTGCGCTTCATAGATCCGCAGAGCCTGTGTGGGGCTCGTTGAAACCAGGACCTCGAAGCCACGCTTTTCGAGAATCGACTGCACAAGCTTCAGCGCCATCGGCTCGTCGTCGACTACCAGAATGGTTCTCATGTCGGTGCCCGCGTCTCAAGTGTACAGCGCTCCGCCGCAAGAATTCAGCGCTATGCTTTGTTCCCGCTCCCGCTTGCTTGTCCGCACTCCAGCTTTTCCAGCAACCGCCGTGCGGCCCACCGCCCCGCTGAAATCGCGCCGTGCACCGAACCGCCGGCGCCCTCCAGGCAGGTTGCCTCTCCAGCGAAGGCCAGCGTGCCCTCAATCGGCTCGGCAAGAGTCCTTCGCGCATCCAGCGCCCCGACGGGAACGTAACTGTAGGCGCCGCGGGAGAACGGGTCGGTTTGCCAGTCGTGCATGTACCAGTATTCCAGCAGGTCTTCGATATGGGCGCGCCCCATGCCGAAGATTTTCTCGAGCGTGGATGTGGCCAGGTCTACAATGGCTTTCTCGTCCGCTCCGGCCAGCGCTTCCCCGTTCGGTCCGGCGGCCCAGGCCGTCAGCACCGGCGCGATTGCCGGGTGCGGCGTCCACCAGGTAGGAAAAGCGAGGCCCGGGGAGTGCAAAAAGCTCAAGCGGGGCGCGCGATCTTCCCAGAACGCCTCCCGGAACCGGAGCGTCACCCGGATCACCGATCCCATCTCCAGTCTCAATGCCGCCGCGAGCGCTTCGGCCGGCTCGGGTACGAACCGGATGGCGTTCTGCTGGAGGACGCCAAGCGGCACGGTCACTAACACCCGCTCCGCTTTGAACGGGCCGATGGGATGTCCGGTGCGGGAATGCGCAATGACTTCGACGTGCCCGGGACGCCACCGCACCTCGCTCACCACCGCATTCAGGTGCAAGCGCACCCGGCCGGTTGGCAACAGCGCCTGCACCAGGGAATCGTAGCCCGAGAAGATGCGGAAGGCACGGTCGCCGTGAACCCGGCGCGTTTCCTCCTCGTCCTCAAGCAGCGAGAGAACGCTGATGCGCTCCCTTCGCGCCGCATTGAATCCCTCGACGTAGCTGGTGGCCCAGATCTTCGTGTCGGGATCGAGATCCGCGTGGTCCAGAAATTCCTGGAAAGACATGTCGTAGGTGGCGGCTTCGCGCATTTGCTCGAATACCGGGCCGATCGACTCGAACAGTTCGGCGGACCTCACGAGCCGCCCGCGCCGGTAGGTCCAGCTTTCCCCGTCGAGTTCGCAGATGCCCAGGCGCGCCGCCGCCGCGATGTCAAAGATTTCGCGCGGCATGCCGTGGACAAACTCCGCTCCCAGCTCCACGGGCACAGCCATCATGGGATCGTGAACGGTGTAGATGCGCCCGCCCAAACGGTCGCGCGCTTCCAGAATCAGGACATCGAGCCCAGCGGAGAGGAACTCACCTGCCGCCGCAAGACCAGCCACCCCCGCCCCGACGACCAGCACATCCGCATGGTTCGTCACAATTAGATTGTATACTTCAACTCCCTCAGGCGCTTCTCGGGAGTTCCGCACCCGCTTGGGCGCTTGCGGTTCTGTGAACGGAGAACGCACGCGGGCCTGCGGGTGCCCGCCGGCAGCTCAGGTGTACCATATAGACCATGAATACTCGAAGATCTTTTATTGCCACAGGCGCGCTTGGAACCCTCGGCCTCGCGGCCACCGCCACGGCTCAACAGCCAATAGCCCGAAAAGGACGGCTGAAGCAGTCGGCAACTCGCGGTTGCTTCGGGCGCAGGATGCCCATCGAAGACATATGCCGCGAAGCGGCACGCCTCGGTCTGAAAGGTCTCGACCTCATCGGGCCGAATGACTGGCCTACCCTCAAGAAGTACGGCCTGATCCCGACCATTACGCCCGCGGCGGGCCATTCGCTCACCGACGGAATCAACACCAAGGCGAACCATGCCAAAGCCGAAGCCGGCGTGCGCGACATGATCAACAGGGCCGCGGAATTCGGCTGCCCCAACGTGATTGTGCTGTCGGGCAACCGGCGCGGCATGTCCGACGAGGAAGGAATGGACAACTGCGTCGCGTTCCTGAACTCCGTAAAGGCGCAGGCGGAAGACAAGGGCGTGACGATCTGCATGGAGCTGCTGAACAGCAAGGTGGACCACCCCGACTACCACTGCGACCACACGGCCTGGGGCGTGGAAGTGGTCAAGCGCGTCAATTCGCCGCGGGTGAAGCTGCTCTACGACATCTATCACATGCAAATCATGGAGGGCGATATCATCCGCACCATCCGCAACAACATACAGTACATCGGTCACTTCCACACGGCGGGCAATCCCGGCCGCCACGAGATCGACGCCACGCAGGAGTTGAACTACCGGGCAATCGCCCAGGCGATCGTCGAGGCGGGCTACACGGGTTATGTGGGACACGAGTACGGCCCTGTTCGCGACCCGCTGAAATCGTTGGCGGAAGCGATCGAGATTTGCGACGTGTAGGCGCGGCGATAAGCGGGGGAGCGCAGGCGGCAATGCTCGCGCGCGCCCCGCTCGTTTTGTGTTAGGGTGATAAATCACGCTCGTTTACAGGTTCTACAGGAGTAGTCAATGGAAGCGCTTGGAATGATAGAAACTAAAGGACTCGTTGCCGCCATCGAGGCGGCCGACGCCATGGTGAAGGCCGCTAATGTGGTTCTGGTCGGCAAGGAGTACATCGGCTCCGGTCTGGTAACCGTGACGGTGCGGGGTGATGTGGGAGCCGTAAAGGCTGCCACCGACGCCGGAGCAGCCGCCGCCCGCCGAGTCGGCGAGTTGATCTCCGTGCACGTCATTCCGCGCCCGCACGAAGAAGTCGAGAAGATCCTTCCCGCGGCCAAGAAGAACGGCTGACGCCGCCGTGGAGCTTTTAGGCAGGTCCGGTTCGCCCCATGCTTCACGCTAAGGAATCCGCTTCCGTGCAGGAAGTCCGCGTCAAGGTAGAAAAAGCGTATGCAGCTTTCCTGAAGTACCTCGCCTACGACCAGCAGCGTGTGGACGCGATCGTCGAGGCCATGGGCGCCGCGGGGCGCGCCAATGCCCGGCGGCTGGCCGAAATGGCGGTCGAGGAAACCGGGTACGGCAACGTTCGCGACAAGATCGTCAAGAACCTGCTGAACTCCGACCTGCTGCCGCGGTCCATTCGCGGGATGAAGACCGTCGGGCTGCTGCGCGAGATACCCGAGCAGGGCATCGTTGAGTACGGTGTTCCGGTGGGAGTCGTGGCGGCGGTGCTGCCGACCACGAACCCGACCTCGACGGTCTTCTACAAGACGATCATTTCCCTGAAGGCCGGCAACGCCATTGTGATCAGCCCGCATCCCCGCGCGGCCAAGTGCACCAAGGCGGCGGCGGACCTGATGTACGAGGCGGCCATCAAAGCGGGCGCGCCGGAGGACATCATCCAGTGCATCACGGAGCCGACGATGGAATCCACGCGCGCGCTGATGAGGCACGAGCGCGTCGCGGTGATTCTGGCCACCGGCGGGCACGCGATGGTGAAAGCGGCCTACTCGAGCGGCAAGCCGGCTTTCGGCGTCGGCCCGGGCAACGTCGCGGTTTATCTGGAGCGCTCGGCGGATGTGGCCGACGCCGTGGCCAAAGTGGTGGAGGGCAAAGCGTTCGACTACGGCACGGTGTGCTCGAGCGAACAGGCGCTGGTTGCCGAAGAAGCGCTGAAGCCGGCGATAGTGGCCGAACTCAAGCGGCTGAAGGCGTTCTTCTGCAATGAGGAGCAGAAGCGCGCGCTCGAAAAAACCCTGCTGAAGGACAACTTCCGGATCAACCCCGAGTGTGTGGGGCAGTCCCCCACTCGCATCGCCGAAATGGCGGGCTTCAGGGTGCCGGAGGACACTTCGATCATCGTGGTCGAGCTCCAGGGCGTGGGGAAGGAACATCCGCTCTCGGTGGAAAAGCTCTCGCCGGTGCTGGCCCTGTATTTCGTCCGCGATCATGCCGCCGCCCTGGACACCTGCGAGGCGCTGACGCGCTTCGGAGGGCTGGGCCATACCTGCGTGATCCACTCCAAAGACGAAGCCCGGATCCGCGAATTCGCCGAGCGCATGCCGGCAATGCGCGTGCTCGTCAACACGGCTTCGCCTCCCGGTTCGACCGGCATCACTACTCTCCTGCAGCCTTCGATGACGCTTGGCTGCGGCGCCATGGGCGGCAACGTCACCGGCGACAACGTCGGTCCGCTGCACCTGATCAACATCAAGCGCCTGGCTTACCAGGTGCGCACGGCTGAGGAGGCCCTGCCGATCCCCGCCGAGTACAAAGATCTGGAAGCGAAGCCTGCACCGCTTCCGGCTGCGGCGGCGCCCGTCTCCAGCGGCATCGACCGCCAGGCGATTGCGGCGGCTGTGGAAAGATACCTGGCTGAGCGCGGCATCCGGACGGCGCCGGTGAACACGGTTGACGCCGCCACTGTGGCCGCTCAGGTCGTGGATCGCTTCTTAAGCAAAAAGCGGGTTGCACCGCCCCCGGTCTGCCCTTGCGCGCAAGGCCCTGGCGCGTGCCAGATTGCAGCTCCGAAACCCGCGCCGGCCCCGGCGCCGGAACAACCGGCCGCTCCGCCTCCGCTGCCGCCCGCGCCGGAGATCGTGATTGCGGATTTCGTCTGCGAGAACGACGTCCGGGAGGCGATCGCAGCCAAGAAAAAGATTTACATCGGCCCGAAAACGATTGTGACTCCGTCCGCTCGTGACTTGGGCACGCAACATGATATCCTCGTGTTGGCAAAACGTTAAATGAGCCTCAACCTCGACGAGCTAAAAACCGAAGTTCTGCGGCACCTGGAGAAGGAGGGATTCGTTGTCTTCCATGGCTACTCGCGGCTGGCCGACACGGATTCCTTTGTGGCCTGGGACACGGAGCGGCACCCTTCCTATCAGAAATTCCTCGAAGCGGCGAAGAAAGCCGGAGTCGCGCTGATCGTTTATCACCATCGTGAATTCACTCAGGCGCACGTGGACGAAGCAGCCGAACGGCTGGAAGGGTGCGACTTCAGCGTGGAAGAGCAGCGCGCCATGGAGCGCAAGCTCCGCGAACTGCGCGAATATGAGGGCTTCACCTGCGCGCTCGAACTATCTTTCGATCTGAACGGACGGGTTTACCTTTTCAATCTCCGCGCCGAGTGGTACGAGGACTATCTCGACCTGCTGGAAGAGATGGACGCCGCGATGACGGACGAGGAAGACGACGACGAGCCGATGGGCGGTTACTACTCGAGGAACTAGCGCCCGCCCATGGACCGACCGGCGCGCTGGCTGATCCCCAAAATTGATTCGGATCGCGCCGGGCGGCTCGCCGCTTCCCTGGGTATCTCGCCGGTCGCTGCGCGTGTGCTGGCCGTTCGCGGATACGACGACCCGGACGCCGCGCGGCGGTTCCTGAATCCTTCCCTCGACGATCTGCACGATCCGTACCTGATGCTGGGCATGAGCGCCGCCGTCGAGCGCTTGCGGAGCGCCATCGACAAGCGCGAAAGGATCCTGCTCTACGGCGATTACGACGTGGACGGCACGATTTCGGTCGTCATCCTGAAGAAAGCGATCGAGCTGGCGGGCGGCGCCGCCGAGCATTACATCCCTAACCGGCTCCGCGACGGCTACGGCGTGCACCCGGAGGTCATCGAGACAGCGGCGGCCGCCGGCACAAAGCTCATTGTCAGCGTGGATACGGGCATTCGCGCGGCGGAAGCCGTGTGCCGCGCGCGTTCGCTTGGAATCGACGTGATCGTGACCGACCACCACCTGCCCGACCGCAACATTCCGCCCGCGCTCGCTGTGCTGAACCCGAACCAGCCCGGCTGCGGCTACCCGGAAAAGAACCTTTGCGGCGCGGGGGTGGCGTTCAAGCTCGTGCAGGCGTTGCTGGCAACGCTCGGCTGGCCGGAGGCGAAACTGCGGCGGTTCACCGAATCGTTCCTCAAGCTGGTGGCGATCGGAACGGTGGCCGACGTCGTGCCGCTGACGGGCGAAAACCGGATCATCGTGAAAAAGGGGCTGGAGGGGCTGCAATCCGTGCGCAACCCAGGGCTTGCCGCGCTGCTTTCCGTCGCCGGTTTCGAGCCGGGAGAGGCGCCCTCCGCGGTACAGGTGGCTTTCCGGATCGCGCCGCGCATGAACGCCGCCGGCCGCATGGCGGACGCCAACGACATCGTGAACCTGCTGCTCACAGACGATCCCGTGCACGCCCGCGAGCTGGCCGAGCGCCTGCATAGCCTGAATCGTGAGCGGCAGGAAACCGAGAACGCCATCGTGCGGGAGATCCTGGATGAGTGCCTGGCGCAGCCGGTCACCGAGGCGCAGGCCGCGCTGGTGTTCTGCGGCCGCGACTGGCATCGCGGCGTGGTGGGCATCGTCGCCAGCCGCATCGTCGAGAAATTTCACCGTCCGGTGTTCGTGCTGAGCGAAGATCCCGAAGAGGGCGTCGCCCAGGGATCCGGCCGCAGCATCCCGAACTTCCATCTTCTGGAGGCGCTGGAATCCATGCCGGAGCTGTTCCTCCGCTACGGCGGGCACAGGCAGGCCGCCGGGCTCTCTCTGGCCGCGGACCGCGTGGACGAGTTCCGCCAGCGGCTGAACGCCTACGCCGCCGCGCGGCTGACGCCGGAGGATTTTCGCCCCGAGATCGAAATCGATTCTTTGCTCCGGCTGGAAGAAATCAGCGAGCGGGCGGTGGAGAACGTGCTGGCGATGGCGCCGTTCGGCTGCGGCAATCCGGCGCCGGTGTTCGCCGTGCTGGATGCCGAAGTCGCTGCTCCGCCCTGCGTGATGAAGGAGAAGCACCTCCGCCTGGTTCTTCGCCAGAACAACCACTCGCTGGTGTTGAAAGCCTGGAACTTCGCCGGGCGTCTGGGCGAATTGTCTCAGGGCGCGCGCGTGGACGCCGCGCTGGTGTTTGAAAGAGACGATTACTCGGCAAGCCGCGGTTTCCCCGGCTGGTGCGCGGTGCTGCGCGACGTGCGCGCGGCCGGGGCTGTATAATTTCCAGGTGCAACTCACCGCGCTCGACTGGGCGATAGTCGGCCTTTATTTCCTCTTCAGCCTGGCGATCGGCTGGTACTACAAGGCCCGCGCGGAGAAGAGTATCGGCGAATTCTTTCTCTCGGGCCGCAATGTTCCGTGGTGGCTGGCCGGCACCTCGATGGTGGCCACTACGTTCGCCGCGGATACGCCGCTGGCGGTCACCGGCCTGGTCGCGCGCGGCGGCATCGCAGGCAACTGGCTGTGGTGGAACTTCATCGCGGGCGGCGTGCTCACGGTGTTTTTCTATGCCCGGCTGTGGCGCCGCGCTGGCGTAATGACCGACGTCGAGTTCGCCGAGATCCGGTACTCGGGCGCGCCCGCGGCTTTCCTGCGCGGGTTTCGCGCCGTGTATCTCGGCATTCCGATCAACTGCATCGTACTCGGCTGGGTGAACCTGGCGATGGTGAAGATCCTGATGCTGATTCTCGGCATCACCAAGCTTCAGGCGCTGGCGGTCGTGCTCGGCATGATCGCTGTCACGTCGCTGATATCTACCCTGGCGGGCTTGTGGGGCGTGCTGGTCACAGACCTCTTCCAGTTCGCCATCGCGATGGGCATGGCGATCGTGCTGGCGGTGTTCGCGGTGGGCACCGTGGGCGGCATCGGCGGCATGAAGGCGAAGCTGATCGAAAGCGGGCAGGGCGCGGCGCTCAACTTCGTGCCGGACCTCGATTCCGCCTGGATGCCGATGATCACCTTCCTCGTTTACATCGGAATGAACTGGTGGGCGGCGTGGTATCCGGGCGCCGAACCGGGCGGCGGCGGGTACGTGGCGCAGCGGATGTTTTCCGCGAAAGACGAAAAGCATTCGCTGCTCGCGACGCTGTGGTTCAACATCGCTCACTACGCAATTCGCCCGTGGCCGTGGATTCTGGTCGGGTTGGTGTCGCTGATCCTTTACCCCGGCTTACAGGACCCGGAAACCGGCTACATTCTCGTCATGATGAACCAGTTGCCGGCATCGCTGCTCGGCCTGATGATCGCCGCATTCGCAGCGGCGTACATGTCTACCGTCGCCACACAGCTCAACTGGGGCGCCAGCTACCTCATCAACGATTTCTACAAGCGCTTCATCAAGAAAGATGCCGGCGAGCGGCACTACGTGCGCGCATCGCAGCTCGCCACGGTGCTGATCACAATTCTTTCGGCGCTGGTGACGTTCTACCTGGATTCCATCGCGGGCGCCTGGAAGCTACTGCTTGTCACCGGCGCGGGCACGGGACTGGTCTTGCTTCTGCGCTGGTACTGGTGGCGGATCAATGCCTGGAGCGAGGTCAGTTCGATGGTTTCCGCGTTCATCGTTTCCATTGCCCTGCAAACCGCCGGCGGTCTGGATAGCGACGCGCCGCGCGATTTCGCCTGGATCATGATCGTGACCATCTCTATCACCACCGCGGTCTGGCTTGCGGTGACTTTTCTCACGCGGCCCGAAAACATGGACACGCTGGTGAGCTTCTACCGGCGCACGCGGCCGTCGGTGAACGGCTGGCGACCCGTGGCCGCTCTTTGTCCCGATGTGAAGCCTTCGGGCGAGGGTTGGAGAGATTTCCTCGACTGGATCTGCGGCGCGTTGCTGATCTACGGCTGGCTGTTCGGGGTCGGCAAACTGCTGCTCGGCGAAACCCTCACTGGCGCGGCGCTGACCGGCGCCGGAACGCTTGCGGGCGCGGTGATCTATTGGGATCTTTCGCGAAGGGGCTGGAAGACCGTTGCTGAATAGAAGCGTCGTTCTCCTCGCCGCGCTCGCGGTGCATGCAGCGGCCGGACCGGTCGAGTTCGGAATGGCGGAAGTGGAACGCGCGATCGCCGCCCGCGGGCTGAAACCCAATGCCATCCGCTTCAAGACGGAAATCGGCCCCGGCGCGCCGGAATCGTTCCGCATCGCTCCAGGTCTGATTTCAGGAAGCGACCTCCGGGGACTGATGTACGGCCTGCTCGAAGCGGCCGAACAGATCCGTGAAACCGGCCGCCTCGTGGCAGCCGCGGGCAAGCCCGCAACGCCGATCCGCGGCATCCGGTATTTCCTTCACAACCGCGATCTCGAAAGCGGTTGGTATTACTCGCGCGAGTACTGGAAGGATTTCTTCGCCATGCTCGCGCGAAACCGGTTCAACCGGTTCAATCTCGTCTTCGCGCACCAGACGGATTACCTCGCGCCGCCGTATCCCTACTGGGTCGCGGTGGACGGCTTCCCGCAGGTGCGCGTGCCGGGCCTCTCCACTGCGGAGCGCGAGCGCAACCTGGAAATGCTGCGCTACATCTCGCAGACCGCAGCCGACCACGGCATCGATTTCACCCTCGGCATCTGGGAGCACAACGTCCAGCGGTGGATGAAACCCACGGTAGAAGGGCTGACGCCGGAAAACATCGGGCCGTACAGCTACGCGGCGCTGAAGAAGGTACTGGCTGAGTGCCCGGCGATTCGCAGTGTGCAATTGCGCACCAATGAGGAATCCGGCATCCCCAACAACCAGCAAGTGGAGTTCTACCGCGATTACATATTCCGCGCTATCCGCGAAGCCGGGCGGCGCGTCACGCTCGACTTGCGCGCCTGGCTGCTGGCCGGAAAAATGCTCGAAGCCGCCACGGCGGCGGGAGTCCCTCTGCGCGTTTCTTCGAAGTACTGGGCTGAGGATCTGTGCCGCCCGTACCAGCCCGCCGAAACGTTCCCCAATTACAGCTACATGAACCTGCTCGAAAAACCGCGCCCCTACGACTTCTTCTGGGAAGTCTGGGCACTCGGTTCGCACAGGCTGCTGCTGTGGGGCGACCCGGACTTCGTGCGCCGCGCCGTGCCCACGTTCACGCTCTCCGGTTCGGCCGGGTTTGAGATCGATCCTCCGCTGGCGCAAAAGGGTTTCGGGAACCGTCCGGGGAACTGGGGCATCTTCACGGAAGCGGAGAAACACCGTGCGTTCTGGCGTTGGGAATTCGAGCGCTACTGGATGTTTTATCTGCTCTGGGGACGGCTGAGCTACGACACCAAAACGCCTGAGAGGGTCTGGATGTCGGAGTTGAGACGGCGGTTCGGCGAGGCGGCGCCGGATGTGCTTGCGGCGTACCAGGCGGCCAGCGCCGTGATCGGCGAGATCGTGGCCGCGCACATGGCCGACCCCAATATGTACATCTGGCCGGAGATCAACCCCGGCGGTCTGCTGGACGCCTACAAGGACGTGAAGCCGAGCGACTGGCGGTTCGTCGCCTCGATTCCGGAAACCGTGCGCAACCGGCTGAAAGGCATCGCATCCGCGAAGCAGACCCCGCAGCAAACCGCTGAAATCCTGCGCGCCCTCGCCGGGAAGATCGAAGCCGCGGTCGCGAAGGTGCGGACAAAGATACCAGAAGGCCACCGCGAATGGCAATCGACGGAGCCGGACTTCACAGTGCTCGCCCTGCTCGCACGCTATCACGCGCACAAGCAGATTGCCGCGTGCGAGACCGCGTGGTTTGACGAAACCGGCGACGCCGAGGCCCTGGTGACCGCGCGGCGCGAGATCACCGCCGCCATACCGGTGTGGGAAAAGCTCGCCGAGTTCACGAGCGGCCTGTATCCCGAACAGATGGCCTTCGGCCCCGACGACATCGGGCACTGGAAGGACAAGCTGCCGTACGTGCGGCACGATCTCAAGCTGATCGAGGAACGCCGGAAGGTGCTCGAACAGTTCGGGCGTTTCGACTTCGCTTTCGACTTCGGCGGACCGGTGCGGCAGCCGGGCGCCAGCTACAGGCAGGATCCGTTCGTAGTCCGCAACACAGTGGCGCCGCGGTTCACCGCCGTCGACCCGGAGACGAAGTACACGCAAGAGGCCGGCTATGGTTTTGTCAGCGACGGCGAGCGGCGCGCGCAGGCGCTTCCCTTGACGCCGTACCTCGAAGTGCGGGCCGTCGCCCGGAATCCAAAGGCGCTTCCGGAGAACGTGCTGTATGGCGATGCGATCCACGGGCGCGGCGCGCAGACGTTTCGCGTACGCGCGCCCGCCGGAACGTATACCGTCTTCTTCCTCCACCCAGACGGTACGGCGCTGCCTCAGAAACTGGAGGCGAAGGACGGCTATCTGGACGTGGTGTTCCCCGAGGGCGAATGGACTGTGAGCGGCCTGGTTATCAAGGGGCCGCGCTCACAGGGACCGCTGCCGCTGCGCCGCGAGCCAAAGCGCGTGAGCCGTCCCACCATCCAGCACCTTCCACCCAAGACCGCCGTAGCCGGCAAGCCGCTGCCGCTCACGGTGAGCATCACGCCGGCCACTTCCGTGAAAGCAGTGAGGCTGCACTACCGCCCCCTCAACCAGCTCGCCGAATTTAAGACCATCGAGAACAAAGGGGCCAAAGGCGCCTTCACCATACCCGCTCAAGACATCTCCGGCCGTTGGGACCTGATGTACTACTTCGAAGTTCTCAGCACGGAAAACGGCGGGTGGTTCCACCCCGATCCGGCCGCCGCGACGCCTTATTACGTAGTGACCACCGCCGCGAAATAGCGCGGCAATCCGTCTTACAGATGCTGCCGCAAAAAGGCCACGATTTCCCCGCGCATCTCGGGGAGTTCCTCGTGGCCGCAATCGTAGCGCAATAGCTTCCAGTTTTCGGGTTTGCCCGCGGCGGCGTAAACCTGCTTCAGTTCGCGGTCGATGCGGTCCAGGCCGGCGGGCGGCGTCAGCGGGTCGCGGTCTCCCGCAACAGCGATGTGCGCGCGCGGCGCGATCAGCGCGTTGATCTGTGCCGTAGTGAAATACTTGAGCAGCGAGGGGACGTAGTAGTAGATGCCGTGCCCTCTGAGGCCCTTGGTGGCGATCAACGCGTCGAAGTCCGTCAGGCAGCAGATATCGGCGCAGACCTTGAACCGGGTGTCGAGGGCCGCCACCCACCAGGCCATCGTGCTTCCCATGGACATCCCGAGCGTGGCCAGCCGCGAGCCGTCCACCTCGGGCCGCGTCAGCAGGTAATCCGTCGCCCGCAGCGAATCGTACACCATCATGCCCCACAGCACCTGGCCCCGCCAGAGCATGAGCTTGAACAGGTCCATTTCGCTGATGGTGGAACGCTCGCCGAACATCCAGCAATCGATGCATAGCGCCGAGTAGCCGAGTTCGGTGATCGCGTCCGCCCAGGACGGAAGATTTTTCTTCGGCCGCAGCAGCTCGTCCTTGCCCAGCTTGTACTCGCCATTGTGCCAGTGGTTGAAGAGAACGGCTGGCGCCTTGCCTTGCAGCGAGTGCGGCTTGATGAAATACGCCGGCACAGGCTCGATGCCGTTGAGATCGAGGACCAGTTTTTCCAAAACGAAGTTCGGGCGCTTCTCGACGGACACCGTGCGGGCGTAAATCGGCCGGTCTCGCGGCGGAAGGTCCCCCAACAGACCATAGAGTTGGCGGCGGCGCGCCTCGGCAGTATCGGCAGGGGTACCCTTCTGTGCCAGCATAAACAGTCCTCCTACACCAGCGGATTTGATCAGCCTGCGGCGGTTCATTCGTCGTTTCTCCTCGCCTTCAAAAGTGTACACGGACTGAAGCCCCGCAGGTATAATCAAGAACTCTGGTCTTGACCGGAAGGTAAGCCCGATGAAGACAGTGGGACTCCAAGTATCCCATAAGGAAGCGCCCTCCGGCGTGGTGGTGATCGAACTCGCCGGGAAGATGATGCTCGGCGATGCCAACGCCGTCGAAGACCTCATCACGCGCCTGCTGCAGGAAGGCCGGCGCAAATTCGTGGTGGATTTGAGCGGGGTCACGCACATCGACAGCACGGGCATCGGCAAGTGCATCGCCAGCCTCGGGAAAGTGGGACAGGCCGGCGGCGCGCTGGTGATGGCCGGAGCCACCGGCATGGTTCGCGAGGGCTTTCGGGTGACGCGGCTCGATACGGTCTTCCGGTTCTATCCCGATGTGGAGAGTGCGGTCGCGGCCATTTGAGGTGGTAGGACGCAGCACGGCTTTTCTGGGATGCGCGGCGCTGGCGCTCGCTGCCGCGTCGCTGCCCGCCTTCGCGCAGCACCGCTATCCCGGAGAGACATGGGAAAGAGCGCGCGGCCCGCAGTGGTCCGCTGAGGGACTCGCTGCGGCGCGGGCTTACTCGGCCACGATCAAGACGGCCGCGGTGATGATCCTGCAGCACGGCGCCGTAGTCGACGAGTGGGGCGAAACCGCACGCAAATTCAACTGCCACTCCATCCGCAAGAGCCTGCTGAATGCCCTGTACGGCATCGAGGTGGCGGCGGGGCGCATCAATCTCAAGAGCACCCTGGCCGAATTGGATATCGACGATAACGAGCCGTCGCTCACTCCCACTGAGAAGCGGGCTACCGTGCTCGATCTGCTGAAGTCGCGCTCCGGCGTCTATCATCCCGCGCTTTACGAAACACCGTGGATGAAAGCCACGCGGCCCCCGCGCGGCAGCCATCCTCCCGGCACGTTCTTTTACTACAACAACTGGGACTTCAACGCTCTCGGAACCATCTTCGAGCGGCAGACAGGGACGAAACTGTTCGAAACCTTCAAGAAGCTGATCGCGGATCCGCTCGGGATGCAGGACTACCGCGTCGAAGACGGAGAATACTTCCGGGGGCCGGACTCCATACATCCCGCCTATCCGTTTCGCATGACGGCGCGCGATCTGGCGCGCTTCGGGCTGCTTTACCTCAGGGGAGGCGTGTGGCGCGGGCAGCAGATCGTGCCGCGCGAGTGGGTGCGCGAAAGCACGAAAGCGCACTCCGATCTCGGCAACGGCGAGGGCTACGGCTACCTCTGGTGGGTTTCCAGAAACTCGTTTTCCGCGCGCGGCGCCGGCGGGCACTACATCTGGGTGATTCCGTCCCTGGACCTCGTGGTGGTTCACCGGGTCAACACCGATGAGCCGGGAAACCAGGTTACGGAAGAGGAGTTCCGCCGCCTGCTCAGCCTGATCGTCGCCGCCGCCCGCGACGCTTCTTCCTGACCTCCCGCGCTGCGCTACAGCACAAGCCGCTCGTCGCCTTCACGGCGTGTGACGTGTTCGCGATCCAGGTATTCGAGCAAAGGAATGGCGTACTTGCGCGAGATGCCTGCGAGGTCTTTGAACTGCGGCACGCTGATGCGCGCGCCCTTGTGCGGGGCCAGGCGCGCGCGCAGGCCGTCAATCGCGGAGCGGTGAAAGACAAGATCGTCCGAAACTTTCACAAGGCGGCCGTCCCGCAACAGCATTTGCAGAAGTCTGCGCGCGCGCGACGGCTCCACTCCCGATTTCGCCAGTACCTCATTCACCGCGGGCACTGCGAGGCCGGCATCGCGAAACGTTTTCTCGATAGCGCCGGCAGCCCGCTCCTCGTCCTCTCTCAGCACTACTTTGTGCGCGGCGAGGCGCACGACTTCCCCCTCGGCTACGAGGTTAGGAGCGCGTTCGATCATCGCGTCGAGCAGGAACGGCGGCGCGCCCGGCAGTTCGCGGCTCCGCAGTTCCTGCTTCGGCATTCCCTCGAGCAGCGGATTCTGCCGGTGAAATTCCCGGAGCAGGCCGGTGATCCGGGCAAGCGCAGCCTCGAACCACTCCCGGTCCACCAGCCACAATTGCGGCCGGCGGATCGCCACCAGACGTTCAGATCGCGCCGCCTGTTCGATTTCAGCCGGCATCAGGCCCGTGCGGGTCACCAGATCCGGCAAACTCAAGCCGTACCTGGACTCGCGCACCAGCAGCGGCACGCCCTCCTCGATGGGCTTGCCCAGCAGCGCGTCCAGCCGCGCGGCCGCGTTCTCGCCGCGGCGATAACGATGCCCGGTGATATCGGCCACCACGCCGCCTCCAATCGTCACGACGGGCGAGAACATGCGGATGATAAAGCGATCGCCGGGCAGCAGGAGCAGCGGGTCGCGCAGCACGATCCGCGCGTAGGCCCGCTCTCCCGGCGGAAGCCTTTCGGCGCCGTCAAGCAGCCGGACTCGCGCCTCGACCTCGGCGGTCCCGGCGTGAAAGTGAACAGGGGCGTGGTTCTTCAGCGGTTTCGCGCCGGGCAAAAGCTCGATCAGGGCATCGATGCCGCGCACCGCCTGGAAGAAGCCGGGCTCGGCCAGCGTCATGCCGCGCGCCAGTTCACTCGGTTCGGCCCCGGTGACGTTGAGGGCCGTCCGCTGCCCGGCCGAAGCGCGGTCCGCCGGCTGCCCGTGCACCTGGATCCCGCGCACGCGGAGCCGCCGTCCGCCGGGATGCACTTCCACCTCCTGCTCCTTCCCGATGCTGCCGGAAATCAGCGTGCCGGTCACCACCGTGCCGAACCCGCGCATGGAAAACACGCGGTCGATGGGCAGTCGGAAGTGGCGCGAGGAGTCCTTCGCGGGCGCCGCCAATGCGAGTTCGAGCAGGCGCGCGCGCAGCTCTTCCAAACCCTCTCCCGTCACCGCGCTCACGGGAACCACCGGCGCGCCCTCCAGGAACGATCCCTTAACGAACTCCTCCACCTCCAGCCGCGCGAGGTCGAGGATTTCTTTGTCCACGAGATCGGCTTTCGTAAGAGCGATCAGGCCTTTCCGTACCCCGAGCAGCCGGCAGATGTCGAAGTGCTCGCGCGTCTGCGGCTTGATGGACTCGTCGGCGGCCACCACCAGCAGCACCACGTCGATGCCGGCGGCCCCGGCCAGCATGTTCTTGACGAAGCGCTCGTGCCCGGGCACGTCCACGAAGCCGGCGCGCACCCCGGGCGCCAGGTCGAGATGCGCGAAGCCAAGATCGATCGAAATGCCGCGGCGCTTCTCTTCTTCCAGGCGGTCCGTATCGATCCCGGTGAGCGCGCGCACGAGCGCCGTTTTGCCGTGATCGATGTGCCCCGCGGTACCGACGATAATGTTTTTCATGGGGCTGCTTGCCATCTTACTACTGGCCTTCCCGCCGTTCGTTCAGGAGGAGGCGCCCGTGTTCCGCGCCACTACCGCACGGGTTCGAGTGGATGTGCAGGTGGGCGAGAAACAGCGCCTGTTGAGCGGCCTCAGCAAGGAAGATTTTATCGTCTACGATGAGGGGCAGCCCCAGGAGATTCTCTACTTCGCCCGCGAATCCGAACCGCTGGACGTGCTGCTGCTCCTCGATGTGAGCGGCAGCATGCGGCGCTACCTCGAACAGATGGCCAACAGCGCCCGTGAGGCGCTTGCCGGTCTTCATGACGGCGATCGCGTGGGCTTGATGCTTTTCAGCAGAAACACAGAGGTCCGTGAGGAACTCACGGACGACCGCTCCCGCGTGATCGGCGGGCTTAAGCAGGCCGTGCGGGCTGATCATCTGGGCAGCGGCACGCGGATCAATCCCGCCATCCTCGATGCCGCCGCCTACATGGCGAAGCAGGATGTGCGCGGGCGCCGCGCCATCCTCATCGTGACGGACAACACAAGCCTGAACTACCTGTCGCCGGACGAAAAGGCGATCGAAGCGCTGCTTGCCGCCGATACGGTGCTCAACGCGATTGTCGTGGGTGGCGGCGACAGGCCCAAGCCGCCGCGCCCCGGCGTTTATGTGAATCCCGATTTCACGCCGCCGAACGTGTTCCGCATCGCGGAGGAGACGGGCAGCGAGGCCGTGAAGGCCCGAAATGCCGGGAACTCGTTCCGCGACATGCTGGAAAGCATCCGCACGCGCTACAGCATCCAATACCGCGCGCCGGACACCGCGGCCACCGGCTCGTTTCGCCGCATCCGGGTGGAGCTGTCTCCCGAAACGCGCCGCCGCCATCCCCGCGCCTGGATCCGCGCCCGCAGCGGCTATGTCGTACAATGAGGCCAAGCCGTTCCCGAACAGAAATCCATGGACACAGTAAAGCCGTCTTCCCGACTTGAAGAGGTGCGCCGGCGTCATGCCAATGCGGAAGCGGGCGGAGGCGAGCGCCGCCGCGAGCGGCAGCACGCCGAAGGAAAGCTTTCCGCGCGCGAGCGCATCGATCTGCTGCTGGACGAGGGCACGTTCGAGGAGGTGGACAAGCTGGTCCGCCATCGGTGCCGCGATTTCGGCATGGCCGATCAGGTGGTGGACGGCGACGGCGTAGTCACCGGATGGGGCCTGGTGAACGGCCGGCTCACCTACGTTTTCGCGCAGGATTTCACCGTTTTCGGTGGCGCCGTCTCGGAAACCAATGCGCGCAAGATCTGCAAGATCATGGACCTCGCGCTGCGCAACGGCGCGCCCATTGTGGGGCTGAACGATTCGGGCGGCGCGCGCATTCAGGAAGGGGTGCTGTCGCTAGGCGGCTATGCCGACCTGTTTCTGCGGAACACGCTGGCCAGCGGAGTCGTGCCGCAGATTTCGGCCATCATGGGTCCGTGCGCCGGCGGCGCCGTGTACTCGCCCGCCCTCACCGATTTCGTTTTCATGGTGGACCGCACCAGCTACATGTTCATCACCGGCCCCGACGTCATCAAGACTGTGACGCACGAGGACGTGACCAAGGAGCAACTGGGAGGCCCCCTCACGCACAACACGCTGAGTGGCGTGGGGCACTTCATCGCGGCAGACGACGCCGAGTGCCTGCGCATGATCCGCGAACTGCTTTCCTACCTGCCACAGAACAACCACGAGGACCCGCCGCGCCGCCCGTGCACCGATCCGGTGGACCGCGCCGACCCCGCACTCGACAGCATCGTGCCCGCCGAATCCAATCTGCCCTACGACATCAAGGAGATCATTCTCCGCGTGGTCGATGACGGGCGGTTCTTAGAAGTCCACGAGCACTTCGCCAAAAATATCGTGGTGGGCTTCGCGCGGATGGACGGGCGGCCCATCGGCATCGTCGCGAATCAGCCGGCGTACCTGGCGGGCTGCCTGGATATCAACTCGTCGGTCAAGGCCGCGCGGTTCGTCCGCTTCTGCGATGCCTTCAATATACCCATTCTCACGTTCGAGGATGTGCCAGGATTCCTGCCGGGCACCGAGCAGGAATTCGGCGGCATCATTCGCCACGGCGCGAAGCTGCTGTACGCCTACGCCGAAGCGACCGTGCCAAAAATCACCGTGATTACGCGCAAGGCGTACGGCGGCGCTTACTGCGTGATGGGCTCGAAACACATCCGCACGGATATCAACTTCGCCTACCCGACCGCGGAGATCGCGGTGATGGGACCCGAAGGCGCGGTGAACATTGTGTACCGCCGGGAGATCGCTGCCGCCGCCGACCCCGACGCCATGCGCGCCCAGAAAATCGAAGAGTTCCGCGAGCGTTTCGCGAGCCCCTTCATCGCCGCCGAGCACGGCTTTATCGACGATGTGATCGAGCCGCACGAGACGCGCCCCAAGGTGATCCGCGCTCTGCGCATGTTGGAGAACAAAGTGGACACCATGCCCCGCAAGAAGCACGGGAATATTCCGCTGTAGGAGGGTGCTTACCGCGCCCGCTTCTGCTCCAGGGTCGCGTTGACCTCCGTCATCCGCTTCGTCAGCGTTTCCCAGGGCGTGAAGTCGATCCTCACCAGGCCGTAGTTGCTGTTTTCGCCGTCCAGGCGCCGGCCCTCCTTCGGCTGATCGCGATACTGGAACCAGTGGAAGCCCACGCACGAAGGCGATTCGGCCAGCGTTTCGACATAGGCGGCGAATCCGTCGGCGCGGTCCTGCTGCGTTGCCACGGGCTTCGCCGCGCCTTTCGTGTTCGGCAAACCGCTGTCCATCGCCTTGAAGCTGAACTCGGTGATCATGGTGGGCTTGCCGGTGAGTTCCGTGATCCGGGCCAGCGCGTCCACCGGCGCTTTCGGGTTGTAGCTGTTGTAGGAAATGACGTCGAAGTACGGACCCACGCCCCGCAGCACGGGCTCCGGCGCGTAGCCCGCGAAGCGGCAGCCGATGATCATGTGATTGGGATCGTACTTGCGGATCGCATCGCGGCAGACGCGCGCGTATTCGGCCGCGGCCAGTTCGAGGAACGCCGCCTTATCTTCCTCGGTTGCGCTCTCCGGGGTGCGCCCGCGGGACTTGAGGAACTCCACCGCTTTCCTGCGCCCCGGCGCGTTCTCCGGGAGCTTCATATAGGTGTCAAACAGGCTTTCCTTCGACCGCCAGTCGGCGCCCCAACGCAGTTCGTTATCCGTGAAGTATCCGAGCAACCACGGGTCGCTGGCGCGCGTGCGGCACTGGCGCTCGGCCGCGCGAAATGCGGCCTCCCGGAATTCGGCGCTGAAGTAATCCGGAATGCCGCCCTTCAGCCACAGATCGCGGTAGCCCGCGGCAGCCAGACCGAGAATCGGCGTGTAAGCAAGGCCCGTGCCCCACATTTCCTCGACCGACCACGCACCCACCGTGTTGAAGTTCCACAGCCGCAATAGCCGCGTGGTTTCCTTCGCCCACGCCGCCACGTCGGGCGGCCGGGGGGAGGAGTCACTCTCGGGCGTGTGCGCCACATGGCACACGCCTTTCGAGAAGAACGCATTCCCCTCAGGCGAAACCAGCCACCATTTGCCGCCGATCTGCTCGACGTGAAAGAAACCCGTTTTCCGGCCCTTAAGTCTTGTCCAGCCGCCATACTGGTCGTACTGCGCGAAGGCAGCGGCCGCCGCCAACAGCAGCAGGATCGATTTCCTCATCGCTCCCCCTCAAAAATCGCGCGCCTCTAATACCGCGCCTTTACTCGTATCTCAACGCCACCACCGGGTCCAGCCGCGCCGCCTTCGCCGCCGGCCAGATCCCGAAGAACAGCCCTACCCCCACGGAGACCAGAACACCCGTCGCAGCCGCCCACAGCGGCACCGCGGTCGGCAGAATGGGAAACGCGAGCCGCGCGACGGTCGAAACGAACCATCCGAAGGACATCCCGAGCAGCCCGCCTAAACCTGTCAGCACCACGGCCTCGGTCAGGAACTGCGCGACAATGTCCGTTCTCTTGGCGCCGATTGCCTTGCGGATGCCGATCTCCCGCGTCCGCTCGGTCACCGAGACAAGCATGATGTTCATCACGCCGATGCCGCCCACCAGCAGGCCGATCGAGCTGAGCACCACCATCACCACCGCCACCGTGCTCGTGATGTTGCGGAAATCCTCCAGCATCTGCTGGCCGGTGGACATCCAGAAATCGTCCGGCTTGTTGTAGGGAACGCGCCGCTCCTGGCGGAGCACGGCGCGCACCTCGTCGAGCGCCTTCGTGAGCTTGCCCTTCTCGGCGACAACGATGATCATGTGCTCCTTCGCCTGCGGGAACATTTTGCGCATGGTGAAGTACGGCAGCAGGACGCGCAGGTCTTCGTGCCCCGGCGGGGACGCCGTCGGGCGCGCCATCACGCCGATCACTTCGAAGAACCGGCCGTTCACGTCGATCCATTTCCCAACCGGATCGCCGGTAGGGAACAGGCCTTTCTGGACGTCCTCGCCGATTACCACTACCGGGCGCCGCCGCCGGCTCTCGTCGTCGGTGAAAAAGCGCCCGTAGATCATCCTCTCCGCGCCGCCCGCGACGTAGGATTCATCCGTTCCCCCCAACTGAATGCGGTAGACCTCCTCGCCCTTGTACCTCACGCGGTCCTGCGAGCGCCCGCTGAACGTGTTGGGACTGAACAAAAACGCGCTGACGTGGATTACCGACGGGCAGCGCTCCTTGATGGCCTGCGCGTTTTCCCAGGTCAGCGGCTTGCGTTTCCACTCCTCCGGCGTCATGGCGCCGCGAAAGCCGATGTTGAACTTGAACAGTATGGCGGTGTCCGGTCCCAGGCTCGCCATGAAGTTGGCGACCACCGCGTCCACGCCGGTGATGAGAGAACTGACGGCAATCACCGTGCCCGTGCCAATGATGACTCCGAGCACGGTGAGGAAACTCCGCATCTTGTGTTCCAGGATGGTGGCCAGCGCCATCCGCGCGGCCGAAACGATTTCCGAGCCGCTCATTTTTCCGACCTCAACGCTTCAATGGGATCCAGTTCCGCCGCCCGCTTGGCCGGGTAGATCCCGAAAAACAGCCCGATCACAGTCGAGAGCCCCACACCGACGATTACGGCCGACACCGGCAATTCCATCGGCACCCCGGCCGTGTTGCGCACCACCACCGCGATGACCCAGGCAAGCAGGACGCCCATGATTCCTCCCGCCGCCGCCAGCGTCGACGACTCCACCAGAAACTGGCTGAGGATGTCCTGCTTCCGCGCTCCCACGGACTTGCGGATGCCGATCTCGTGCGTCCGCTCCGTCACGACCGCCAGCATGATGTTCATGATCACGACGCCGCCCACCACCATGAACACCGAAACCACCGCTACCGCCGCCGCGGCGATCACGCTGGTAAGCTGCTGCCAGATCTGCACCAGCGAATCCGCGCCGAAAATCCCGAAATTGTCTTCCTCGTTCGGCCTGAGGTGACGGTAGACCCGCAGCAGCATCCGCATCTCCTCCTGCGCCTGGAGGAAGTGCTCCTGGTCGATCGCCAGGGCATTGTAGCCCAGACCGCTGCGGGAGCCGTATATTTTGAAAAACGTCTCGATCGGGATCATGATGAAGTTGTCCCGGGATTGCCCGAACAACGTTCCCTGCGCCTTCGCCACCCCGACGATCGTGAAAGGCAGTCCGTCAATCTGCAGAGTCTTGCCGACCGGGTCCACTTCGGGAAAGAATTTTTCCTTGAAGTCGTTGCCGATGTAGGCAACGTACATTCGCCGGCGGTTTTCCGAATCCGTGAAGAACCGCCCGGAAGCGGCCTGCACGTTCTTGATCACCGCCGTGTTCGGCGTCACGCCGCTGAGGCTCACCCAGTCCACCGCCTCGTTTCCATAGCGCACGGTGACGCTCCGCGACGCCTCCATGCCGAGTTCGCGGACCAGCGTGAGATGCTCCTTTAGAAACTCGTACTCCTCGCGCTTGAGCGGCGGGTTGCGGCGCATCATCTCCTGCCACTTCTTGGGGCTGATCTGCCCCATCATGCTGTATTGCCGCACCCAGAACCCGTCGGCGCCCATATCGGAAACCTGGGTCGCAATGACCACGTTCATGCCGTTGATCACCGACATTACCGCGATCAGAGTCGTGGTGGCGAGAATGATGCCGAGCAGCGTTAGGAAGCTGCGGAGCTTGCTGCTGCGAAGGGATGCCATCGCCACGCGGATCGCTTCACCAAAGGACGCGGTTCCGTGCATGAGATCGCCTGCCGAGTGCACCTCCCATCGCCAGCATACCTGAAAAAGGACGCGCCACTCCGGGCAACAATTCGCGCTCTCCCCGAGAATCGGCTGGAAGGCTAGGCCGATGCCAGTGGACCCGCGGATTCGCCCAGCGCCGCCAAGAACGCTTCCTTCCGCCGCTCCGCGAGGCGAACCGCGGTTTCCATCGACACGCCATATAAGACAACGCCGGCGCCGCCCGACACCGCCAGCACGGCGAAGAAAGCCACCTCACTGTCGAACGCGTGGCGCGCGGCATATGCCAGCAGCACCGGGATGCTCAACAGCGGCAGGCTCACCAGCAGAAACAGCATGAGCTTGCCTCCCGAGCCCCGTCCCCAGGCATTCTCAGGATCCATCGCCCTCGGATAGTACAGCGACGCGAGATTGCCCGCCGCCAGCAGGTACACGCACAGCACCAGCAACACCACGTATGCCTCCAGCACCCGCGGCGCCGAGACGGGCAAACGCAGGGCGGCGCACACCAGCAGCACGGCGGCGATTTCCAGCGCGATGAGAATGGCGCCCGCCAGGTTCTTCGCCGCCAGCACCTTGGCAAACGGCACCGGCGAAGAAAAATAGAGCTGCGCGGCGGCGCGGTCGAAGCCGAACACGTTCCAGATGAGCACCTCTCCGAGCAGCACGACCGCGTACACGCTGATCAGCACCGGATAGTTGCCGCCCGATCCGTCCCGAACGGAACCGTGCACCACCGGCAGCCAGATCAGCACGCCGAAGGAGAAACCCATCAGGAACAGCACGCGGAACCGCGGTGTGCGGACCAGCGAACGCAGCTCCTTTTCGAGCAGCGCGGCCACCGGATCGGAGAGGAACAGGCCGGGCAAACGGTACAGCGTCTCGGACCAGGGCGTGCCGCCGCCGTTGCGCCGGTCCGCCGCAGACGCCGCCGCCTGGTCAAAATTCAGGCTGCGGCGGAACTGGCGCGATCCGAAAACCCACGCCATGCCCACCCACGCGGCGAGCAGCGCCAGAAGCGGCAGCGGGTTTTCCCCGAGCGCGATCCGCGCCGTGGCCGCCCAGGGCCAGATCGGTCCGGGCAGACCGCTGAAATAGGTCAGAATGCCGGGCGGCACCCCGAAGTAGGCGATCACCTGCGGAGCCGCCGCGGTGAGCACCACCAGCAGCACCACGGCCTCCCGGACGCGCCTGTAGGCCAGCAGGCGCTCAATGAGGCTGCGCATGCCGGCCGCCGCAAACAGGTTCATCGCGATGAACGGCGGCAGCGCCAGCAGCGGACCCCAGAACGGCACGGCGGGATTCCGGAGCAGGCCCGCCGCCGTCCCGGCCAGCACGAGCAGCATCTCCAGCCCGGCCACGGCGCGCAGCATCAGCTCCATCGTGAACAGCCGCCCGGGGAGCACGGGGTACAACAGCAGCTTCCTCGTATCGATGGACAGGCCCGCGCTGCCGGTCATCAGCGGAGCGAGCTGCCAGTAAAGGAAAACCCCCATCAGGCCCCACGGCAGCGCGGCTTCGAGCCGCAGTCGGTCAAATGAAGCCGCCGCAAGCCCGATCGCCACGGCGATGCCGGCCCACATGCCGTACCAGATCACGCTCATGGCAACGCTGATCACCCGGCCGGAACGCCCCTCCGCCGGGCGGAGGTTGCGCAGCGTTCTCCACTGCGCCCAGAGAATCGCCGTGACCTGGGAAGACATCGCGCTATAGCCAGTCCAGCCGCTCGGCCGCGCGGTCCGCGCCGACCAGCCTTACAAAGACGTCTTCGAGAGTCTCCGAGCCGCTCCGCAGCGCGGCCATCCCGCCCTCCATCACCAGCTTGCCTTCGTGAATGATGGCCACGCGGTCGCAGAGCCGCTCGACGACTTCGAGCACATGCGAGGTCAGGAAGATGGTGGCGCCGCGCCGCACCTGATCCAGCAGCAGGTCCTTCATGAGCCGCGCCCCCACGGCGTCCACGCCCTCGAAGGGCTCGTCCATCAGGAACACTTCGGGGCGGTGGATGAGGGCGGCGGCCATGGTGAGGCGCTTGCGCATTCCCTTCGAGTACTCCGCGATCAGCTTTCGCGGGGCGGAGTGGAGTTCGAAAAGCTCCAGCAGCTCTTTGGCGCGCTCGGCGGCCACGCGGCGCTCCAGCCCGTACATGCGCCCGGCAAACTCCAGGAATTCGCCCCCCGTGAGCCGGTCAAACAGCACCGATTCATCGGGCACCACGCCGATTTTGCGCTTGATCTCGACGGCGCGGGCGGGCATCGGCAGCCCAAGGATCTCGATCGAGCCGGACGTCGGAGGCGCCAGGCCCATCAGCATCCGTATGGTGGTGGTCTTCCCTGCCCCATTCGGTCCGAGAAAGCCGAAGAAACACCCGCGCGGGACGGTAAGGGTGAGGCCGTCCACCGCGGCCTTGCCGCCGTAGCACTTTCTGAGGTCGCGCACGGCAATGGCCGGCGGCTGGTCGGTCATAGAATCTCATGTTACCCCGCGCCGCGGTCAAGTTTTTGCCATAGCTGCCGATAGTTACAAACGTGATCTCCGCAGAACCCGGGTGCAGCCTCAGCGCGGCCCAGGCGCTCAGGAACCTGGACCGCCTGCCGCCCTTTTCGCCGATTCTGAACCGGCTGCTCGCCACGCTTGCCGAAGAGGACGTCTCTTTCGGGCGCGTGGCCGATCTGATCGAGAAGGACACGGTGCTGGCCGGCAACGTGCTCCGGCTGGTGAACTCGGCTCTGTACGGCCTCAGCGGCACGGTCAACTCGGTGCGGCACGCGGTCGCGATCCTGGGCGTGAACAAGCTGCGCAACGCGGCGCTCGGCATGTCCATTTCGCGCCTGTGGACGCAGGTGCGCACCCCGCCGGGCTGGTCGACGGCGCGGTTCAACCTGCACTCGACGGCCACGGCGGTGCTGGCCGACCTGCTTTCGCAGAGAGTGCCTGTGCCGTACCCGGAGGGCGGTTTCGTGGCGGGACTTCTGCACGACATTGGGAAGCTGCTGGCGGCGGTCTCTGAGCCCGAAGAGCCCTGGGATGCCGAGACTTCCGGGACGGGCCACGCCGAACTGTCGGGCGCGGTCCTGGCTCGCTGGAATCTTCCCGAACCCATTCAGCAGGCGGCCCTGTTCCACCACGCCCCCGCAGAGGCCGCCGGCGGTGAGATCCATCTGGCCACGCTGGTCCATGCGGCCGACGGGCTGGCCAACGCCCTGGGCCACTCCCTGGCGCCGCGGCCGCCGGTCGAGGAAGACCTCGCCGCGCACCTCGAGCCGCTCGGGATCAGAGAGCAGTTCGCGGAACTGATCGAGCAGTTTGAATCGGAATTCGCGGCGCTGCGCGAGCATTTTTAAGGGGTCAGCCGCTAATTATCCCTTTGCGGAGAGCCGGTGATTTGCGATAATGAACTTGAACCCAACTTTGGCGCGGTAGCCAAGTGGTAAGGCAGAGGTCTGCAAAACCTTTATTCGCGGGTTCGATTCCCGCCCGCGCCTCCACACAAGCCACACCTTCCAGGCAGAGCTGGGGTGGTTAACCTCAAGCCATCCTTCAGTAGAAATGCATGACGTATGGGCGAACCCGGCCAGCCATGAACGCGCACATCCCGCAGGCAGACCTATACGATGGGACGGCTGTTCTCACGACCTGTGTGATTTTGAAAACATCGTCCGGGTAATGTTCGGTAGAGATCGACATTCTGGGACGGTAACGCGCCAATGTCGCGGCTGCGCCCTGGAGAGCTGGTACTTCCGCCCCCTCGATATCCATCTTGATGAAGTCAACGCGAGGTAGATTGAGTTCAGAAACGAGCTTGTCGATCGTTGTCAGGGGAACAACCACCCCGTCGTCGCTTCGTTTCTCAACCACACTGTCGACATACAGGGTGAGCGTCGAATCGGTGTTCCAGACGCCCTTGGGATACACAATCACTTTGCCTTGGGATATTTCGTGCTCCAGGTTCCTTTGCAGACAGACGTGCTTCATGGGAGAGGGTTCGATCGCGACAACCATTGACGCTCCCATTTGAAGTGCTTGCCGCGTGAAGTCCCCCACGTCGGCGCCGCAGTCCAGGACAACATCGCCCGGCCTGACTGCGAACCGCCCAGAACCGTAGATTTTCATGAACTGCTCTGCCAACACGAATGGGAGGCCTGCGGATACCTGCGCCGGGGCCCAAAATTGACCCTCCGGCGTACTCCAAAGCTCGAGGGCGCCATCCCGCTCCAAGATGCTGGATTGGCGGCGTATGCGAGACACGTGCCAGTTCAACCGCCGCACTTCGAGCACCGCAGCCAATGTCCTTCCGGGAGGGCAGTCGCTCCTGGTGACAGTAAACACAGAAATGATCACAGCGCCGGACAGCAAGACACCGCCGATAATGCAACCAAGCAGAATTAGAGTTTTCGGCTTCACCATGGCGCCTGCCCTTCGCCCACTTGTTTTCAGACGTAATTGGAACCGCATGTATTGTATCGCTGTGGCATGCGAAGGCAATCCGTCAAGGCAGGAAAATCAACGCGATAGATGCCAGTTCTACGAAAATGGCCGACGTCAGTGAGCTGCCGCTTTGCGAGCTTCCACTCCCGGTTCCAATTCGTAGGCCGCTTTACTGAGAATCACGATGTCCACCCTCCGGTTGCGCGCGCGGCCGCCTTCTGTTTCGTTCGGACCCGCGGGGCGCTGGTCGGCGTAGCCCGCCACCGATAGCTGCGACTGCGGCACCCCGAAGCGTTCTACAAGCAGCCTTAGCATGGCAATTCCACGCGCGACCGACAGTTCCCAGTTACTCCGGAAGCGCTCGTTGTGGATGGGCACGGAATCCGTATGCCCTTCCAGGCGCACCGGGTTCGGAAGTTTGCGGATGGCTTCGGCGATTTTACCTATGCTCCCGTATCCGGCCGGGTTGATCGTGTCCTGGCCGGTCGGGAAGAACGCCGCTTCCGTAAGACTGACCACGAGCCCTCGCGACTCCAGCCGGAGTTGCAGCTTGCCGGCGCTGATCTCGTCTTTCAGCTCCGCGGTCAGGAAGTCCAGGGTGGGTAACAGGTCGGCTACGGGGTACGGTCCTCCTTCCGCTTTCGTTTCCGGCCCGCCGACGGCCTTTTCCTTAGCGGGACTGGCCGAGGGAGTGCCGAGAATCGCGGCGATCACAGCGGCCACGTGCCCCTCCGCAAGCGCCCTGCGAACGGAGTCGGAAACCTGCCTGGCCTTATCCTTGTCGGAGTGCGCAGACGCAAACATCACGACGAAGAACGCAAACAGCAGCGTCATGAAATCGGCCCAGGAGACCAGCCAGCGTTCCAGGTTGACGTGTCCGCCCTGCGGTTTCTTTCGAACCATGATCGGCTATCCCGCTAGGACCGCGCCGCGGCTGCGGCGGCCTCGCCCTTTCCAGTTTGCGCCCTGGCCTTCGCCCTTCCCTGAGCCTCGGCGTCTCCGTAAGCTTCCAGCTTGATCCGGATCAGCTTCGGGTTCAGGCCCTCGACGATGCCCGAAACGCCTTCCAGCATCAGTTCTCTCAATTGCTGCGCGGCCTGGGCGCGCGCCCGGATCTTGTTCCCCGCCGGGATGAAGAACAAGTTGGCGGACCCCACGCCGTAGATGGTGGCCACGAACGCTACTGCGATGCCCTTGCCCACCTCGTCGATGTTTTCCAGGTGCTTCATCACCTGGATCAGCCCCAGCACGGCGCCGATGATGCCGATGGTCGGGGCGTAACCGCCGGCCGACTCGAACACCTTGGCCAAACTCTCGGCGCGGCGGTCCGCGGTGACCATTTCCAGCTCCATCATCTTGCGGATTTCCTGGAGGTCGGTGCCGTCCACCGCCAGGTTCAGCGCCTTGC
Organism: Acidobacteriota bacterium; assembly: GCA_029776225.1. GTDB lineage: Bacteria > Acidobacteriota > Terriglobia > Bryobacterales > Bryobacteraceae > Fen-330. Next base: position 252,300 of record JAKOTR010000053.1, read on the forward strand.
GAAGGAACGGGTCCTTCACCGCCTCCGCGTCCTGCTCGAGCGAGACGATGCCGTTTTTGCGCGCCTTCGTGGCGTAGCCGATGATCTCCTCGACGATCTCGCCCGGGCTGAGATTTCTCTCCATGAAAACCGAAACCAGCGCTCCCACGGCGCTTTTCAGCACGCGGAAAGGCGTGGTCACCATCACCGCCCCAAGCGTTCCGCCGAAGACGATCAGAGCGGCGGTCGGCTGAAGGAGTTCCTGGATGACGCCCCCTTCGAGCGAAAACCCCGCCACAATGCCGCCGACTCCACAAATCAGCCCGAGCAGGGTCGCAAGGTCAAGCTTGCCGCGCAAGTCTTTGTTCGCCGGTTTTCCTGGATCGGCCATTACTCGAGGTCCTGACTTTCCGTATCCGTGTGAACGGGATCTGAAATGCGCTTCAGAAAACAGTTCGCGTTCACCGTGCGGCGGAATTCAACGATCCGGCGCACCACCTCATCGGCCTCTTCCCTGACCATGAATTGGTGGCCATTGGTCAGCGTGATCACCGTATCTGGCGTGATCTCAATGTGCTCAATGAGATCGGAATTCAGCAGAAACGGCCCATGGTTCAACCGTGTCAACCGGATCATGTTCCGCCTCCTGTTGGCATATCGGCGCGCGCGACGAAGTTTTGACGTCAAAACAATGGCCTAAAACCGGCGGGGCAGGATCCGATAAGGGCATTTCGGAGGCGACGATGGAGGCATACGATCTCGCTGGAGAGGCGCGGCGAATTCTGGCCGCCGTGGAAGCGGGCAAGCTGACAGATTTGGAAGCGGAACTTTACCAGCCGCTTCGCGCGCCAGACGGCCTTCCTTCCGAAGCCGCCGAGCGCTGGGAGCTGCTCGAAGCCATCGCCGCCGAGATGCGCCGGGCTTTTCGCCGCATGCGGCTGCACGCGGCCACTCAGTTGGAAGGGATCGAGGTCAACACCCGCCTGCTGCGCCATCTTGCGGGAAACAGCCCACCGGCGGTTACTTGAGCATTTCCAGAATCGAATTCAGCTCCCGGCGTACGTCGTCCAGCGCGGGCAGAGGGGCGCCGAACAACTCACCCTGCTGCTGCGGTTTCGGGGAGCGCTCGCGGCTGGCGGACTTGTTCTTGTTCTCCAGGTGCCGCCGGGCGCCTTCGATGGTGTACCGCTTGTCGTGAAGCAAGTGTTTGATTTCAAGCAGCAGCTCAACATCCTTGCGCCGGTACAGCCGGTGGCCCGTGCCCGACTTCTTGGGCGCGATGCCTGGGAATTCCGACTCCCAATATCGCAGCACGTGAGGCTTCACCCCCACCAGCCGGCTGGCTTCGCCGATGCGGAAGTACAGCTTGTCCGGAATTTCCGGCGCCTGCTGTGCTTGGACTTCGATGTTACCCATTGGACCAGTCGCGGTCATCCGTCATCCTACGGGAAATAAACAGCGGCCGTCAACCGCACTGCCGTAATACCCTCATTCACCTGAGGCATCCTGCCAAGTGTTTTGCGGCTGCTTTTCGGAACCTATTCCCATCTTACTTTCACCAGCGAGCGCCGAATCACTCCTTGGAATGGTTCCTGCCGTCATCATCTCGCCCGAACCCGGGCTGGCTGCTGAGCTGCACGACGCGCTGATGGAAATCGGCCAGGTCAACGTCGTCCGCAGGCTGGGCGACTATCCGGCTGAGGACGACCTCGTCCGCATGATCCGCGCGATTTGCCCGCGGATCTTCTTCATCAGCGTCACATCGCTCGAAAAAGCGCTGCGGACCGCCGCCCAGATCGAAGCGCACGCGCCCGGCATCCAGGTGATGGCCGTCGGACGGACCTGCGACCAGAGCACGCTGCTCGAATTGATGCGCGCCGGGATCCGCGAGTACATTGCGATTCCGCTCACCATACACGAATTGCCGAGCGCGCTCATGCGGCTTCACCAGGCGCTGGACCGCAAGCCGCCCCACATTGAGACCACGGACCTGCTGTTCAGCTTCCTGCCCTCGAAACCCGGCGTGGGCTGCTCGACCGTGGCCCTGAACACGGCGGTGGCGCTCGCCGCCCTGCCGAATTCCAAAACGCTGCTGGCGGATTTCGACCTGAACTGCGGGATGATCGGTTTCCTCCTCCGCCTGGAGAAAGCCGGCTCGATTGTGGACGCGGCCGAGCACTCGGCCCATCTGGACGAGGTGCTGTGGCCGAGGCTGGTCCATTCGATGGGCAACCTGGACATTTTGCCTTCCGGCGATATTCGGCCCGGCTTTCGCATCGAAACCGGGCAGATACAGTATCTGCTGGAATTCGCGCGGCGGAACTACCGGGTGATCTGCGCCGATCTGTCGGGCCTTTTCGAAAGGTTTTCCGTGGAGTTGATGCAGCAGTCGAAAAGGATTTTTCTGGTCTGCACGCAGGAACTGCCCTCACTGCACCTGGCGCGGCAGCGGCTCGAATTCCTGCGCAGCATCGAACTGGAAGACCGCGTGAGCCTGCTGCTGAACCGCGCCCAGAAGCGGTCGCTCATTCCAACGGAGGAGATCGAGAAGGTGATCGGGTTGCCGGTGGCCATGGAGCTTCCCAACGACTACCGGGGAGTGCACCGGGCCTTCATGGAAGGGCGGCCGGTCGAAGCGTCAAGCGAACTCGGGAAGCGCTTCCGGGAGCTGGCCCGCATGCTGACCACCCCCGAGGCGGAGGAACCGGCGCCCAGGCGCTTCGTGGATTACTTCACCATCTCCCCGGCGCGGTTCACGCTGAAGACGCCGTCACGGAAGTAGGAAGCAAAGAAGCTCGTGCTCTGCTCCGGAGCGTCGTCCCAGACGTCTTAGCGTGGCATGGCTCGCAGTCACCGTTTAATCCGGAATCGAATAGGACCGGCAAACTCGACTGGACGCCCATCCCTCTTCATTGGCCGGCAGGTCCACTGACGAGCCGCCTCCTCACAGTATTTGCGCAAAAGAGGATGCGTGCGCGCCTCAGCACACACGACTTTCCCATTGCTTCCAACGACTGCGAAGACTTCGATGGTCGCCGTACGAGGTAAAGTAAAGACCCCACGCCAGCGACAGCACCGAGCGAGTAGAGGTCCCGCCAGTTCGCGGTGCGTGTGAGCGCCGCACGAACGAAAACCAGAGTCGAAAGGAACAACCAAACCTCTCCTCGGACAGTGACTCCAGTAGCCTCAACAGGATCACAAACGTACTTGGGGAACCTCGCCCGCCCGCTTCCGGGCTTACGTCCAGTTGCGGCGCTCGAGGAAAGTCGGCGGCTCGTAGACGCGGCCTTCGGCGAGGCGCATTTCTTCCAGGCGGCTGGTCCACAACAGCACGGGCCCGACGAGCGCGGCGGCGAGGCGGCTCAACACACCGAACTCTCTCTCTACTTCGTGGCGCAGCAGGCGGATCTGGTCGCTGATCGCCGCGTTCGTCTGCCGCAGCTTCCGCTCCATCGCCCACAGGCAGGCGCTCGAAAAATTCTTCAACTGCCGCACCTCGAACTCGAAGCGCCGGCGGATGCGCGGGTCCGGGTGGTTCTTGTACCGCTTCCAGCCCTGCAGCGTGGTGCGGAAAATCCGGTACAGGCTCGGTCCGTTGCGCTCGAAGTCACGCCGGAACGCCCAGTCCAGAAACTTCTTCGAGTCGTCGCGGCTGATGGCGGCGTGCTTGAAATTGAACTTGTACTGGCCGTGTATGTCCGCCAGATCGACGTCATCCAGCAGCCTGCCCTCCTGGGCCATCTGCTCGTACAGCGGCGTCCCCGGCACCGGCGTGTACAGCATGAACTGGTGGAAATCGGTCTCGTGCGCGATGGCGTGCTCGATCTCCTCGCGGATGTTCTCGGGCGTGTGGTGTTCGAGCCCCACGATCGTGGAGCCGAGGCACTTGATGCCGTGGCTCTGCATTTCGCGCGTCAGCTCGCGGGTGTCCGTGCCGTTCAGCTTCGCGTAGCCCGAACGCGGCGATTCCAGCCCCAGCCAGATCCACGAAATGCCCAGCTCGACGAGCTCCTCGAAGGTGTACTTGCGGATCGCGTTGGCCGACGAGAAAACGTAAAACACCCAGCTCTTGTCATGCCGTTTCATGAGATCCAGCAGCTCCATCGAACGTTTTCTCTGGAGCAAAAAATTCTCGTCCATGATGAAGAACGAGCGGACCTTCATGGCGGCTTCCATCTCCGTCATCACCTCGAACAGCTCCGCCCCGCTGTTGAAGAAGTTGAGCATCTTCCCTTTTCCGCCGAAAAACGCGGAAGTGGTGCAGAAGTTGCACCCCATGGGACAGCCCACCGACGGGATGATCGTCGCTGCCGTGTCTCCGGGGCGATTCGGAATCTTGATCCCCAGCGCCCGCACGTCGAAGCCGGAAACGATATGGGGATGGCGGATCGGAGCGTTTTCGTCCTCGCCGAGATACCGGCGCATCCAGGAGATGCCGTCGCCCTTGACGATGTGGTCGGCGTCGATCATGTACTGGATGCCGGGTATCGCCGTGACGTGCCCGCCGACGACGATCACCGCCTTCGGCGCCAGCCGGCGCACAATGCGGCACATCTCGCGGACCTTGCCGACATTCACGATGATCGAGGAGATGCCGACGATGTCGTAGTCGTTTTCCTTCAGTTCTCTTTCGAAGTCCTCGCGCGTGGGGAAGTCGAGCACGGTGCAGGGCGCCGAGATGTTGTGCTGGATCATCATGATTCCCCAGGAGCGGTGGAACATGCGCAGGGAAAAGGCGCCCTGGGCGCGCGTCACCTGGTTGTGATAAAGCTCCATGGGATTGATGGAGCGGCTGCCGAATTCGTCGTCTTGAGCGTAGGGTCCGAACACGGACGATAGCAGAACACGGGCGCGGACGCCCTTTGGATGAGTCGTCATTTCGAAGCTGTTTCGGAGGGCCCGGAGAAGCGCCCCTCTTAATCCTTAATCTTCATCATACTCTGGACAGAGCAGGTCCGCGCGTTCTTTTTTGGAAAATTCCGCGGTCAACAGGCGCACACGCGTATAATGGAATACTTTTGATGCTGAGCGAGAAGTTAAGAGAAAACGGCGTCGTCGGCGCCGGCGGCGCGGGCTTCCCCACCTACGTCAAGGCGAACTCGAAGGTGGAGTTCGTGCTGGCCAACGGCGCCGAGTGCGAGCCCCTGGTCCACAAAGACGTCGAGCTGATGAAGAATTTTCCGGCGGAGATCGTCTCGGGAATGGACCTGATGATGCAGGCCACCGGGGCGCAGCGCGGAAAGTTCGGCATCAAGTCCAAGAACACCGAGGCCATCGCGGCGATCGAACCGCACTTGAAATCGCGCCCCATCGACATGGTGTTTCTGGGCGACTTCTATCCCTCGGGGGACGAGTACGAACTGGTCTACACGGCTACCGGGCGGCTGATCCCGCCGGCGGGCATTCCGCTTCAGGTCGGCTGCGTGGTGAATAACGTCGAAACGCTGTACAACGTCCACGCCGCCAGCAAGGGCGTCCCGGTGACCGAAAAATTCGTCTCGATCTCGGGCGCGGTGCGCCAGCCGCAGAGCTTCTGGGTTCCCATCGGAACCAGCTTCCGCGACCTGATCGAACTGGCGGGCGGCGCTACGGCGCCGGAGTTCGCGATGTTCGTCAGCGGCCTCATGATGGGCTCGCTCTCCTTGAACCTGGAAGACGTGGTCACGAAGACCACCGCCGGGCTGATCGTGTTGCCGCGCGACCACTTCCTCGTCAGCCGCAAGGGAAGGCCGGAGCGGGAGATGAGCCGGATCGGCAAGTCCGCCTGCGACCAGTGCTCCTACTGCACCGAGTTCTGCCCGCGGTACCTGCTGGGCTACGAGGTGATGCCGCACAAGGTCATGCGCAGTCTCGGCTTCACGCTGACCGGATCCCAAAACTGGAACCAGTGGGCGCAGCTCTGCTGTTCCTGCGGGCTTTGCACGCTTTACGCCTGCCCGGAGGACCTGTTCCCCCGCGAGGCATGCGACAAGGCCAAAGCCGATCAGCGCGCCGCCGGCATCAAGTTCACCCAGCAGAAGCCTCCCACGGTGCATCCGATGAAGGAAGCCCGCCGCGTGCCGCTCTCCATGCTCAGGCGGCGGCTGAAAGTCGAGGAATATGAGACCGCGACCCCGTTCCGCAACACCGGCTTCACTCCCGGCCGCGTGCGGATCCGGCTCCAGCAGCATGCAGGCAAACCGGCGCGGCCCGTCGTCGCGCGCGGGGATCGCGTAGAGAAGGGCTCTCTCATCGGCCGCATGGAGGCCAGCGATCTCGGAGCAAACATTCACGCCAGCATCGCCGGCGTCGTGGAAGCGGTGACCGACGAGTTCGTGGAGATCAGAGGGTAGGAATCAGTGGCAAGGAATTCAATCGGGTTAATTGAACTGAGCAGCATCGCGGCGGGTTTTCAGGTCTGCGACGCGATGCTGAAGAGCGCCGACGTGGAACTGCTGCTGGCGCGCTCGATCTGCTCTGGCAAGTACATCGTGATGGTGCGGGGCGATGTGGGCGCGGTGAAGGCCAGCATCGATGCGGGCGTGAATGCCGGCAATTTTTCGGTCATCGACAGCTTCATCGCTCCGAACGTTCACGAATCCATTTTTCCGGCCATCAGCGGAACCACGAAGGTCGAGGCGCTTGAGGCGCTGGGCGCGATCGAGTCGTTCTCGGTGGCGTCGCTGATCGAGGGCGCCGACGCCGCGGTGAAGGCGGCCAATGTAAAGCTGATCGAGATTCGCCTGGCGATGGCCCTCGGCGGCAAGGCGTTCGTGACGCTGACCGGCAGCGTGGCGGCTGTGGAAGCCGCGGTCGCAGCCGGAGCCGCGGTGGTGGCCGAAAAAGGGCTGCTCGTCAACAAGGTGGTAATTCCCTCCCCCCGCCCCGAGCTTCTCAACGAAATGCTCTGAATCCGCCGCCGCGGGTTTTTGAACTCGCGGTAGCGCTTCAGCGGCAGCATCGAGGTCTGCGCTGTACAACATAGTCAAGGGGCCATCTCTTTTTCTGCTCGCTTCCATGTGCCGGCTGGCGGCGGCGCCTTACGGCTGCCCTTCCAGCGCCCCGCTCGCCAGCTTTCATCAGCCTCCTATTCACAACTGTGATGTAATAGAACCATTTGGAGGCTCCTGATGAAAACTGCCGGGGAAATCTCCGTCCGTATTCTCCTTGTCCTCGCACTGCTGGCGTCGGGAAGCATCCGCGCCGCCGAAGAAAATTTCAAGGATATTGAGCGGCGGGTAACGGAATTTACGCTGAAAAACGGAATGAAATTCCTCGTGCTCGAACGCCGCCGCGCGCCGGTTGCCTCCTTCCTGACCTACGCCGACGTCGGCGCCGCTCAGGAAACCAAAGGCATCACGGGCCTCGCGCACATTTTCGAGCACATGGCCTTTAAGGGCACCCGCACCATTGGTACGAAAGACTACGCCAAGGAGCGGCAGGCGCTCGAAGCGGTGGACAAAGCGTTTAGCGCGCTCATGGCCGAAAAACGCAAGGGGCAGAAGGCCGATCCGCAAAAGGTAAAGGAACTCGAAAAGGCCTTCCGCGCCGCGCAGGAGTACGCCGGCAAGTTCGTCGAGAAGAACGAGTTCGCAACGGCGGTCGAGCGCGCGGGCGGACGCGGCCTGAACGCCTCGACCGGCTGGGACGCCACCCGTTACTACTTCAGCCTCCCCTCAAATTACGCCGAACTGTGGTTCTATCTGGAGTCGGAGCGCTTCCGCGACCCCGTTCTGCGCGAGTTCTACAAGGAGCGAGACGTGGTGATGGAAGAGCGCCGGATGCGGACCGAAAACGACCCCATCGGCCGGCTGCTTGAGGAATTTCTCCACGCGGCCTACATCGCGCATCCGTACGGCGAGCCCGTGGTGGGTCATATGAGCGATCTCGAAAACATCACGCGGGCGGATGCCGAGGCGTTTTTCAAGAAGTACTACAGGCCCAGCAATCTGACCGCGGTGATCGTGGGCGACGTCGACGCACAGGAAATGCGGCGGCTGGCCGAGATTTATTTCGGCCGGCTCCCCAGCGGCCCCAAACCCGAGCCCATCCGGACAGTGGAGCCGCCTCAGAACGCGCAGCGCCGCGTGCGGCTCGAACTGCAATCCCAGCGCATCCTGCTGATGGGCTATCACAAGCCGGACATCAACCACCCCGACTCGGCTGTCTACGACGTCATCGGCAGCCTGTTGAGCGAAGGCCGTTCTTCCCGCCTCTACCGCTCGCTGGTGCGGGACCGCAAGATCGCCGTGCAGGCCGAGGGCTTTCCGGGACTGCCCGGCCAGAAGTACCCCGGTCTGTTTATCTTTTTTGCGGTGCCCGCCCGGGGGCACACCAACGAGGAGTCGGAACAGGCCATCCTCGAGGAACTCGAACGGCTCAAGAACGAGCCGGTCAGCCAGGACGAACTGGACGGCGTTAAGCGCCGCGCGCGGGCCAATCTGCTCCGCGGCCTCGCCGACAACAGCGCGCTGGCGATGCAGCTTGCCGACTGGGAGGTGCTCACGGGAGACTGGCGCAACCTGTTCCGCCAGCTCGACAAGATCAACGCGGTCACGCCGGAAGACATACAGCGCGTGGCGAAAACCGTGTTCGTCAAGAACAATTTGACCGTGGCCACAATCGAACCGCTCGAAACGGCCCAGGCGAAGTAGGGAGGGGACTCGATGCGATCCATCAAGAAGCGGCTATACGTAGGACTGGTTCTCGCAACGGTTGCGCTCGCCCAGCAGGCCCCTAAACCCGCGCCTGCGACGCCGAAGACCGCAGCCCGCCGGCCCCCCGCCAGCTACAAGGATCTGAAATTCCCGCCGATGAACAAGATCACCGTGCCCGAGCCGGTGCGCTTCCAGCTTCCCAACGGGATGACGGTGTTCCTGGTGGAGGATCACGAGCTGCCCATGATCAGCGTCTCGGCTCTTGTGCGCACGGGCTCGCGCTGGGAACCCGCGGACAAGGTCGGGCTGGCCTCGATCACCGGAACCGTGATGCGCACCGGAGGCACCGCCTCGCGCCCCGGCGATCAACTCGACGAGGAACTGGACCGGCTCGGCGCCATTGTCGAAACCGGCATCGGCCAGGATTCCGGCGGCGCCACAGTTTCGGTGCTCAAGGAGGACATTGACACCGGCCTCACCATCCTCGCCGACATCCTGCAAAACCCGGCCTTCCCCGAGGATAAGATCACGCTGGCGAAGATCCGTATGCGCGAGAGCGTGGCCCGGCGCAACGACGATCCGGGCGAGATCGCCTCGCGCGAATTCCGCCGCATTCTGTTCGGCAAGGACAGCCCCTACGCCCGCGTTCCCGAATACGCCACCATCGACTCGATCACCCGCGACGACCTCGTCGCTTTCCACCGGCAGTTCTTTCAGCCGGAAAACGTCATCCTGGGCGTCTGGGGGGATTTCGACGCCGCCGAAATGCGGGCGAAAATCGAGAACACGCTGGGAAAATGGGCGCGCGGCGGCCGGCCGCAGCCTCCCGTGCCGGATATCGATCCGGCCGCACGCAACCGGGCGGGCATCTACGCGATCAACAAAGACGACGTGAACCAGTCCCGCGTGCTGATGGGTTTCATCGGCGGCAAGCGGAACGACCCCGACTATTACGCGCTGACCGTCGCCAACACGATCCTGGGCGGCGGCTTCTCCTCCCGCCTCATGAACCATGTCCGCGCCGACCAGGGACTCGCGTATTCGGTTGGCTCGTCGTGGGCTGCCGGATGGGACAGGCCGGGCTATTTCGTGGCGTCGGGCGCCACCAAGTCGGAAACGACAGTCAAGATTATCAACGCCATCAAGGCGGAGATCCAAAAGCTCGCCGAGGACGTCACAGACGATGAACTGGCGCGCGCCAAGGACGCCATTCTCAAGGGCTTCGCCTTCGAATTCGACTCCACCGGCGAGATCGTGCGCCGCCTGATGACCTACGAGTACTTCGGTTATCCCAGCGACTATTTGCAGCGGTACCGCGACAACATCGAAAAGGTCACCAAAGCCGACGTGCTGCGCGTGGCAAAGCAATATCTCAAGACCGACAACCTTGCCATCCTCGTGCTCGGCAGGGAAAAGGACTTCGACCAGCCCCTGACCGCGCTCGGTGAGGTGACACCCATCGATATCAGCATCCCGGCGCCGGCACAAACCCCGCTCGCCGCGGCTACCCCGGAAGCGGAAAAGAAGGGGAGAGCGCTGCTTGCGGCCGCCCGCGACGCCATGGGCGGCGCCGCGGTCATGAGCGTCAAGGACTACACCGAAACGGGGAGCATGAACATCTCTCTGGGCGAGAACGAAATCGCGATGCAGCGCGAGACGACGCAGAGCCTCACCGGCAAGGTGCTCAACAAGATGCAGACCCCGATGGGCGAGATGGTGCAGGGCTACGACGGCCAGGTGGCCTGGATGCAAACTCCGCAGGGCACGCGGGAACTGCCGGCGTCGCAGAAAGAAGAATTCGACAATTCGCTTTTCCGCGAAACGCTCTGGCTGCTTCAGAATTTCGACAGCGGCTCTCTCACCGTCCAGGCGCTCGGCCAGTCGGAAGCGGACGGCAAACCGGCTGAGGGAGTCGCGGTAACCGACCCGGAGCGAAAACGCCAGGTCAAACTCTATCTCGATGCGGCGACCAAGCTGCCCGTCAAAAAGGTCTACACGGCTGCCTTCATGGGACCTCCCGGAGAAATCGAAGAGATCTACTCGGATTACCGCGAGGTGAGCGGGGTGAAGCTCCCCTTCAAGACGCAGGTCTTCCAGAACGGCCAGAAGCGCGCCGAGCAGACCACCACCGAGCTGAAGATCAACCCGGGCGTGCCGAACTCGGCTTACCAGAAGCCGTAGACGCCGGCGGCCAAAGTCTTTTTTGGCACAACCTTAGGCGAGTTTCTTGAAGTGTGTTCTTAGGCGCGGCACACGGAACTGCCCGAAGCGCTTCTCCGTATTAGACATTGGCCAAGAACATGAGCCCCACACGAAGGAACCTGATTCTGTGCGCCGCTCTCGCCGCGGCAGCCCGCCTTGTACCCGCCCAAGACGAAGCCGCCGGCATGAAAAACTTCCTGACGGTATTCTCTCAACGCCAGACCGTCCGCAGATACAAGCCCGACCCCGTACCCGAAGAAGCTCTCCGGCAAATCCTGGATGCCGCGCGCTACGGCCCCACCTGCATGAACCAGCAGCCCTGGAAGTTCTTGGTTGTTCGCGATCGCGCCAAGATCGAGGCCATGAAGAAGCAGACGCTCAGCCTGATCGAGAAGCAATTCGAATCGTTCGCGGCGCAGAACAGGGACTTGAAACCCGAAGAACTCAACGCCAGGAAGGAAAGGTCTCTCCAATTTACGGAGGGTTATTTCACCGCCCCTGTGTACGTAGTCGTGCTGGTCGACGCCGAGTCCGCCTGCGCGGAATACGCATTGAGGCACGATGGCCCTATCGCGGCCGCTTACCTGATGCTCGCCGCCCGCGCCTTTGGCTACGGTACGGCTTACCTCACCGACGGCATTCCGGATTCGGTCACGCGCGACGTGCTGGCGATTCCGCCACGATACCAGCGCATCTGCATCACGCCGGTCGGAGTCCCCGACGGCTGGCCCAGAAAGCAGGAGAAGAGGAAGCTGGAGGAAATCGTCGCGTGGGAGACGCTGGAGGGTCATCCGCCTCTCAAGCGCCTGCCCTACAACCCGTAGGAACAGCGCGGGGACCGCTCCGGGCGCCAGACCCGTCGCGGTCCCGCAAAACGCTACTTCTTCTTGCCTTGCGCGGCGACCGCTTCCATGGCCGCCTTCACCTTCTCGGGGTCGCCGAGATAGTAGCTCTTGATCGGCTTGAGGTCCTGATCCAGTTCGTAAACCAGCGGCATGCCGGTGGGGATGTTCAGTTCGACGATGTCCTGGTCGGAAATGTTGTCCAGGTACTTCACCAGCGCGCGCAGGCTGTTGCCGTGAGCCGCAATGATGACCTTCTTCCCCGCTTTGATTGCCGGCGCAATCGTTTCGTGCCAGTAGGGCAGGAAACGCGCTACGGTGTCCTTCAGGCACTCCGTAAGGGGCAGCTCCGATTCGCTGAGGTCCTTGTACCGCGGATCGTTGCCCGGCCAGCGGGGATCGCTCTTTTCGAGCGCCGGCGGCGGAATGTCGTAGCTCCGCCGCCAGATCTTCACCTGCTGCTCACCGTACTTGGCGGCCGTTTCCGACTTGTTGAGGCCTTGCAGACCGCCGTAATGACGCTCGTTCAGGCGCCAGGAATTCTGGATCGGGATCCACATGAGGTCCATCTCGTCCAGAATGATCCAGAGGGTACGGATGGCCCGCTTCAGCACGGACGTAAAGGCGAGATCGAAGGTGTAGCCCTGGGCCTTGAGGGTCTGGCCCGCTTCCTTCGCCTCGGCGATCCCCTTTTCGGACAGATCGACGTCCGTCCAGCCGGTGAAACGGTTCTCCTTATTCCACTGGCTCTCGCCGTGTCGGACTAATACTAGCTTGTACATTACTGTCTGAACGCCTTTCTGCCGGCAAACTGCGCCTCGGCCCCCAGTTCCTCCTCGATGCGGAGCAACTGGTTGTACTTTGCGATCCGGTCGGTCCGGCTGGCCGAACCGGTCTTGATCTGGCCGGCATTGGTGGCCACCGCCAGATCGGCGATGAAGGCGTCCTCGGTCTCGCCGGAGCGGTGAGAAACCACGGACGTGTAGCCCGCTTCGGCGGCCATGCGCATGGCGGACAGGGTTTCGGAGACGCTGCCGATCTGATTCAGTTTGATGAGGATCGAGTTGGCCACGCCCTCGCGGATTCCGCGGGCCAGCCGCTCGGTGTTGGTGACGAACAGGTCGTCGCCCACAAGCTGAATCTTGGAGCCGAGAGTCTCGGTCAGCAGCTTCCAACCCGCCCAGTCGTCCTCGGCCATGCCGTCTTCGATCGAAACGATCGGATACTGCCGCACCCAGTTCGACCAGAACTCCACCATCTGCTCGGCGGTCCGCTCGCTCTTATCGGACTTCTTGAAGACGTACTTGCGCTTTTCGGCATCGTAGAATTCGCTCGAAGCCGGATCGAGGCAGATTCCCACCTGCTCGCCGGGCTTGTATCCTGCCTTGGTGATGGCTTCGAGAATCACCTGAAGCGCCTCTTCGTTGGACTTCAGATTCGGCGCGAAGCCGCCCTCGTCGCCGACCGCGGTCGAGTAGCCCGCCTTCTTCAGCACGCTCTTGAGGGTGTGGAAAATCTCCGCCCCCATGCGCAGTGCCTCGGAGAATTTCGAAGCGCCGTAAGGGGCGATCATGAACTCCTGCACGTCCACCGAATTGTCGGCGTGAGCGCCGCCGTTCAGAATGTTCATCATCGGGACGGGCAGCACGCAGGCGCCGGCCCCGCCCAGGTAGCGGTAAAGCGGCAGGTCGCGCGATACCGCCGCCGCCCGCGCGGTGGCCATCGAAACAGCCAGAATGGCGTTGGCGCCGAGGCAGCCCTTGTTCGGCGTGCCGTCCAGTTGGATCATCGTGCGGTCGATGGCGGCCTGCGCGATCGCTTCCATCCCCACGACCGCCGGAGCGATCTTCTCGTTGATGTTCTGAACGGCTTTCTGAGTGCCCTTGCCGAGATAGCGGGCCTTGTCGCCGTCCCTCAGTTCCACTGCTTCGTGCTCGCCGGTGGATGCGCCCGAGGGGACCGCCGCCCGCCCCAGGCTCCCGTCGGCCAGCCAGACGTCGGCTTCCACGGTCGGATTCCCGCGCGAGTCGAGAATTTCTCGCCCTTGTACTTTTACGATTTCCATGTCTTTTTATTGCTCCTTGAAAAGAATGCTACGATACGGGCCACGCTGACAGCTACGATGTACCTTAACCGGATTGCCTGAGCGTGTAAGGTTCCTGCCTGGTGTAGATTCCGTCCTGCTGGCAGATCACCACAATGCCGGAGTCGGTTACCGTGTAGCCTTTCTTCCGGTCCTCTTGAAGATCATAGCCAATTACGCTGGACTCCGGTATTCTGACGCCCGGACCGATGATGGCGCGGCGAATGCGGCTGTAGCGCCCGATGTGCACTTCGTGCATCAGGATCGAGCTGTCCACCTCGCAATAGCTGTTCACGCGCACGCCCGGAGAAAGCACCGAACGCACCACCCGCCCCCCGGAAATGATGCATCCGCCCGAGACGATCGAGTCGATGGCCACCCCCATCCGGCGGCCCTCCTGCGCGAAGACAAACTTCGCGGGCGGCTGCTGGAGCAAGTGGGTGCGAATCGGCCAGCGCGTATCGTAAAGGTTGAACTCGGGCAGGACGGAAACCAGGTCCATGTTGGCGTCGTAATAGGCCTCCAGGGTGCCTACGTCACGCCAGTACTTCACGCTCTTGTCGTTCAGGTCGATGAAGTCGTACGCGATGACGCGCGACTTTTCGATGCACCGCGGAAGTACGTCGCGGCCGAAGTCGTGGGTGGACGAGGGGTCCTCCGCGTCCTCCATCAGCGCGCGCAGCATCACCTTGGTGTTGAACAGGTAAACGCCCATCGAAGCGCTGACCATGGCCGGATTGAACCGGGACCGCACCGGGTGGTCGTGCTGGGGCTTTTCCTCGAACCCGATGATGCGATGATTGCTGTCGATCTCCACGATCCCGAAGCGGCTGGCCTCTTCGGGCGGAACCTGTATGGTCGCCAGGGTGATTTCTGCGTTGTGCTGCCGGTGCCAGGCGATCATCTCGTGGTAGTTCATCTTGTAGATGTGATCGGCCGAGAGCACCAGCACGTGGTCCGGATTCTCCGCAATGACGCTCTGCAGGTTCTGGAACACGGCGTCAGCGGTCCCCAGATACCAGTCCTCGTGAACCCGCTTCATCGGCGGGATCACCTCGATGTACTCGCCCAGTTCGGGAGACAGGATCGTCCAGCCGTCCCGGATATGCCGGATCAGCTCGAGGGCCTTGTACTGCGTCAGCACGAGAATCCGGCGGATATCCGAGTTGATGCAGTTGGAAAGCGTGAAATCGATGATCCGGTAGATCCCACCGAACGGCACCGCTGGTTTCGCGGTGTGCTGCGTGAGCGGGTAAAGGCGCTCTCCGGCGCCCCCCGCCAGCAAAATCGCTAGTACATTCTCCATGAAAACAATGAGAAAAAGCCGCCTTACCGATTTATAGCAAAACGTTCCGCCGGCCAGCAGGGGTTTAATGGGCGAGTACCGCTTCGCGCTGGAATGGAGCGAAAGCCGCCAGGCGCATCTGCTTGTGCCCGTCGGTCAGCTCCACATGGATCCGCCCGTCCTCGCCCGTGCCGCCACGGCCTTTGAAGGAGTCCCCGGCGGTGATGGCTTCCAGATCCCGCAGTTGGAGACGCGGCAAACCGCCAGCCGTGGCAAGAGAACAAGCGCCGGAAAACGATTTGAATTCCGTGTTTGGATCCAGCGAAACGGACCGCCCCTGGAAAGTCCCCTCCGCCCTGAGGTTTTCCAGCAGTTCGGCGCCGGTGCCGGACGTTTCCAGCACGCCGCTCCCGTCCCAATCGCCGCCCATCCACTCGACGGACCGGAACTTGGCTTCCAGGCGGTAGACAGGAACGGCGCGCCGCAGGTTGGCGGTGAGCCGGCCGCTCACGACGCCTCCGCCCCATCGCGCCGAAATCTCGGGAATATTCACGGTTGTGCCTTCCCAGCGGATTCGCGCGCGGAGCTTTGGAAATTGCCTTTGCGCCACTGTCAGTTTGCCGGCTTCGAGCACGCCTTCGGCGCGGAGTGCGGCCAGCCACTCAGGGACCCGCGTCCTGCCCAGCCTCAGCGCTCGGGTGAGGAAGCTCTCGTCCCGCCGCAGCGCGGGCATGAGCAACCGCTCCAGCTCCGCCGCATCCAGTTCGTTCGCTTTGACCGTGAACTGGTGGGGATGAGCAGCGTTCGGGCGGTAACGGTACGTTCCGGCGATCTCGCATGTACCTAGCCGTCCGCTGAAGCCCTCCAGCGATGCTTCCCCGTCCTTCACGACGATGCGGGCGCGGTCCACCTCCAGCGGGACGCCGAAACCGGGCAGCGGAATCCGCGTGCCTTCCACGCGCACCGTACCCGTCCACCCGCTCGAAAGCCCGCCCTGCTGGCGATAGGTGAGCTGGCCCCACCACTTGCCCTCACGCAGGTGCTGGACCAGCGGCACGGCCCCCAACAGGCGCGACCAGGAAGTGCCGGGCTCGGGAACGCTCATGGACCGCGTGGAGATGACGGCGTTCAGCGCCTGGTCGCTCCAGGTGTACGATGCCTTGAAACTCGCCTGGTCCTCGGGCGATCCGTCGGCGGGAAACCGAAGCGCGGTCGAGGAAACCACCACCCGCGGCCCGTCGAACCGGAGTTCGGCGTTTTCCAACCGGAGTACCGGCGACTTCGGCGCCCTGATTTCGGCGCGCTTGGAAACCAGCGTCCCCTGAATCCCTTTATCGGGCGAGTAGCCCACGACGCCTCTCAACTCGCCCTCCAGTTCCAGGCCCGGTGGAAGCGGCTGCCCCATGTGGTAGGCCATTTTCGGAACTGGCGCCAGCGGCAGTCCGTTCATCGACACCAGAACGGCCCAGGCCGGCCTGTCCTGGTGACCCACCGCCCGAAGCCGGACGGACACCGGCGCCGGAGCTTCCCCCTCCGGTTGCACGGTTTCCAAATTAAGCGTCTGGGAGACCAGATCCAGGCGGCCGGCGTAATCGAACGCCCAACCCTCGCCATAAGGCGGCAACTGGTCCCAGCGGTGGATGTCGCTCACCTGCATCCGGCCCGTGATGCGAATATCGGAAACCGGCCCCACCATACGCGCATTGGAGGCCACCTGTCCGTGAACGCCCACGTCGTGCCCGTGAACCAGGCGCACCAGTTCGGCCAGCGAGCTTCTTTCCAGATTGAGCGTCAGATCGATGGCGCCGCCCGTGGTTGGGTCCGGGCGCCAGCGCCCGCGCGCCGTGAATAAGCCGAAGCCCAGCGCCCTTCTATCCGTGCGGGCGGGCTGCCCCTCGAAGCGCAGCCGCCATTCCCCGCCCGGCGAAACCGGAGGGACGACATCCAGCGAAACTTCGGTGATGTAGAAGATCGATTTCGTGTTGCCCGACTTGAAGTTGATCCGGCCGCCCCGTAGCTGGAACTGCGGCAGCCGGATTTCTTCCGCCTTGCCAGCCTCCGTGGAAGCGGGCAGCAGCTTGCCAAAACTCCAGCCTCCGGCCGCGGGCCGCGTCAGGTTCACCCGCGGATTCACCAGCCGCAGCTTCGAGAATTCCAGCCGCCCCGCCCACAGGCTGATGAAATTCACGCGCGCTTCGACGGATTCCACGTAAGCGAAGGGTTCGAGGCTAACTTGCGGGTCCTCGTGAATGACGACGTTCTCAGCGGAGAATCCGGGGCCATTGAACAAGTCCAGGTGAACTTTTCCCACCTCGACCCGCCGGCCCAGCGCCTCCTCCAGTCCGGCACGCACACGGCTGCTGAAACGCGTGGCGTCGACAAAAGGCAGGATCAGCCCGACGGCCAGAACCAGCACGGCAGCCAGGCCCGCCAGCCTCCAGATTGTTTTCTTCCGCGTGCTCATCGAGGTCCCGCAACCCGAGTTAGGTTATCGTACGCCTCCGGGTCGTCCACGTCCAGCAATACACCGGGGTCATCCACATCCACGTAGATCGCCTCTGCGGCGTGGCGGCGAACCACGTCCCGGGCTTGCGAGCCGGGCGGAAGACTCAGGAACTCCTCGATCAACTCGCTCGAGCAGCAGACCGGATGCCCCCGGCGCCCGTTGTAGCGGGGAATCACCAGCGGCGCCCCGCCCTGCTCGAACCGGTCCGCAAGAGCTTCCACGGTTTCCGCGCTGATGGCCGGATAATCCACCGGCGTGAACAGCACGCCGCCCGCCCCGGCCGGGATCGCGCGCAGGCCGCACTGCATCGAGCTGAGCTGGCCTTCGCGCCAGTCCGTGTTCACTACGAACACGGCTTGGTCAGCGCGGGGGCAGCCCGCCCGGATCGTTTCCGCGTCGTGCCCCAGCACAACCACCACCGGGGAGCAGCGGCGTCCCAAAAGGCCGATCAGGCGGTCCAGAAACGTCTCGCCGCGGTAGGCCAGCAGCGGCTTGGGGCGCCCCATTCTGCTGGAAGCGCCGGCCGCGAGGATGAGTCCGGCGAGGCTCACTTCAGGAGCGCTTTCAGGCGCTCATTGGCAAACACGCTCTTGGAAAGCGCGCGCCAGTTCGACTCCGCGTTGCGCCGCACAGCCACCATTTCTGCGGCCACCGAAATGGCGATCTCCTCCGGCGTGACGGCGCCGATCTCCAGCCCCATCGGCGCATGGAGCCGCTCGAACGCCGCGCGCGGAATGCCTTCTTTTTCCAGTTCCTTGATCACCGAAATCACCTTGCGCTTGCTGCCGATCATCGCGATATAGCGCGCCGGTGTGCCCACGGCCCAACGAAGCACCCGCATATCGTCCCGGTGCCCGCGCGTAACGATAATCAGATAGCTCGATTCGGTAATGTCAAGCCGGGGAAAAATTTCCTCGTAGGCGGCGGCGATCACTTCATCGGCGTCGGGAAACCGCTCGCGGTTGGCGAACGACTCCCGGTCGTCGATCACCACGGTGGCGAAACCGGCCAGCGCGGCTACCTGCGCAAGGCTCTTGGAGATATGCCCCGCGCCGAAGATAAACGCCCGGGGCTGGGGAAGGATCGGTTCCACAAAGACGTCCAGTTGGCCTCCGCAGATCAGGCCGTTGTCATAGGCTGCGTCCTGGTTGAGGTTGAAGGTCAGGTGCTTCGGCTCGCCGGTTTCCATCACCTCGCGGGCCGCGTTCCAGACTTCCGCCTCCACGCAGCCGCCGCCGATCGTTCCGGCCATCGAGCCGTCCTCGCGGACCAGCAGTTTGGCGGTTTGATAGCTGGGGATGGAGCCGCGGACGCTAACGATGGTCGCCAGAGCGCACTTTTGTCCCCGCCGGCGGAGCCGCACCACCTCCTCGAAGATGTCCATCCCGCTGGAATTATAGCATCCTGAGCCGGCCAGCCTTGGTCAGCAACGAAAGCGCCCTTCGACGAGCGCCGCTCCAACCCCGTAACCAGCGGCCCGCCGCGCGCGCCGCCCGCGTCCCTCATCCGGCCGCCCCGCCGCAGACCGTCTCCCCAACCGGCTGTTTCCTGTAACAAACTTTACGTAATTAGTTGATTACATTTCCTTAAAACCGTGATATGATGCCTTTTCTAACTCATAGGTGAATTGTGTCTGGACCGGGTCCGGTCTTCGACCTGGAACTGTGAACGCCTGACGATCCGGTTCACATGCTGGGGCGGGTGGCGTGCCTGCGCCGTCAGGGCATTGAACCGCCCGCGAAGCGGCGGATCCAAGGACACAGAAACGACCACATTGATCGTCCCCGGCCTGTCGGGACCGGGGCTCGACCGGCCAAGCCGGCCGGCACGGCAGGAGAAAGTAGCGTCGGGATTTTCTGGGGGCGGAGCTAACACCGTGGCTCTTAAAGCAAAGGCCGGTCGGATAAGCCACCTAGCAGCCGGCATAGCGGCGGCCGCGCTCCTTTGCGGCTCCGCCGTTGCTCAGCCCTTGGTATCGCTGGAAGCGGTATCCGCGCGCCGTCCGACTGACTACGCGCCGGTGATGGAAGGCTCGGCCGTTACCGTCCGGGGCACGGTCGCATCCCCCGCAATCCATTTCGGGTTCTACACCCACGTTTCGATTCAGGATCGCGCCGGCCGCGGCCTGGTGCTCGAAGGAACTCCCACGCAACTCACGCGGCTTCAGCCAGGAGACAGGATCGAAGCTACCGGAACGGTCGGCCGCAGGACCGGCCTGCCCGTGCTGCTGGTCTCAGGCGTCCGCGTCCTCTCCAAGGAAAACGCGCCCGCTCCGCTCC
The DNA here is from genome assembly GCA_029776225.1 of Acidobacteriota bacterium. Classification (GTDB taxonomy): domain Bacteria; phylum Acidobacteriota; class Terriglobia; order Bryobacterales; family Bryobacteraceae; genus Fen-330. The sequence goes on from JAKOTR010000053.1 coordinate 272,112, forward strand.
GGGTCACGCTCAACGCTCTGCGCTCGTTCACGCACATGGGAGCGCTGGTGAGCGTCGAGGGCCGCATCACCGAAAAAGGCGAGAACACCGGCGGGGAATACCTCATGATCGGCGATCCCGAAAAGCCGCTGAAGGTTTTCCTGCCGACCGCGGGATCGCCCCGCGGGCCGTCGCGCCTCGCGCGCTTTGAGGTCGGGGATAAGGTCCTGGTCACCGGCATCGGCGCCCAGTACTGCTCGTTCCCGCCGTTCAACCGGCTGTTCCAGGTTGTCGTCCCCGACGCGGACAACATTGTGCTGCTCGGAAAGCGCTGGCTGATTTCCCCCGAGCTGTTCGCGGTCTCGATGGCGGCGCTGATCTTCGCGCTCGGCGTCTGGTGGCTTCGCGAGCGCCGCATGTCCGCGCAGCGCAGCATGGTCCGCACGTTTTACGCGCTTGGCGAGGAGATGACCGGCGCCGGTTCGCCGGCCGAAATTCTCAGGAAACTTTCCGCGGTCCTGCCCGGCGTCCTGCAGGTCTCCGGCGTACACCTCTACCTGTACAACCGCACCGCCAAGACGCTGGACCGCGTGCCGCATGGCGCAGATAGCCGTCCGTTCTCCCAGCCCGTGTATCCGCCGGAAGGCTCGCTCCCTCTCGGCGCCGCGGCCTGCTTCCGGAACCAGGCCCTGCTGACGATTCCGGACACGCATCGCAGCCCGTTTTTCCCCGACGGCCGCCGCGGCGAGTTGCCCCGCTCCGTGATGTTCGTGCCCATGTTCGCGGAGACCGAACTCGTGGGCGTGCTGGAGATCTTCGACCAGAAGCCGATGCACGATTTCAGCCCGGACGAGAAGGTGCTCGCGCAGCATCTGGCCAACCAGATCGCCCTCGCCCTGCGGTTGATGGAAGAGAAATCCATCCGCGAACAGCTTTCGCGCAGCGAGAAGCTGGCGGCGATCGGGCAGCTCATGTCCGGCGTGGCGTCGGAATTGCGGCAGCCGCTGGAGAACATCACAAAGCTGGCCTCCAGCGTGAGGCCGGGCGCGGGCATGTGGGCCGATTTGCGCGACATTTCCGAGGAGGCCCGCAAGGCGTCGGAAATCGTGTCCCGCCTGGTTTCCTTCATGCAGCCGGAGCGGGTGGAGGCCAAACGCATCGAGCTTAACAGCCTGCTGCGCAGCCTCATCGAATTCCGCAGGCAGGAATGGGAGGCGCGCGGCTTTGAAGTGCGCGACATACTGTGCCCGGCGCCGGTCTATGTGCTCGGTTCGCAGGGCCAGCTCGAACGCGTTTTCCTCGACTTGCTTGTTCAGGCTGAGCAATCGCTGGCTGAAGCGTCGGAGAAGAAATTGAGCATCGGCATGACCGTGATGGCGCGGCGCGTCCTTGTCGAAATCAGCTTCGGCGTGAACCCGCTGAAGGGGGCCAGGGAGTCCGAACCGCTGCACGAATCGGTCATCGGCGTGCCCGGCGAGAGCGTATCGCGAGGCATTGTGCGCAGCCACGGCGGCGAGATGCGTCTGGTGCGGGTGGGCGAGGACGAGTGCCGGCTGGAACTGGAGTTGCCGCTCGCGCCCGCCAAAGTCGCCGCCGAAACCAAGAGCGGCCGGCCTTACACCTGCCTCATCGTCGAGCCGGACCAGGGCGCGCGAGAGGAGCTGGTCCGGCTGCTTACCAACCGCGGCTGCCGCGTGATTCCCGCCTCCGGCGCCGAAGATGGCATCGAACTGGTGCAGCGGATGCGCTTCGACGTGGTGTTCTGCGGCGTCCGTTTGCCGGGCCTGAACTGGGTGGAGTTCTCCGAACGCATTCGCTCCCAGACAACTGCCTTCGTGTTGCTCAGCGAAGGCTACGACTACGAGCTTTCGCGCGGGCTGCTGAGCGCGGACACCCATGTCCTGATGCGGCCGTATTCCGAAGACGACCTCGACCAGTTGCTCGAAGTGGTGGAAGCGCGCCTGGCGGCGGCGCGCGGCCCGCAGATCGTCCGCCAGGAAAGGCAGGCCATCAGCTTCTAGCCGCTCCCTGAGTGCGCCGCCCCGCGCAGTACAATGGGAACCATATGAGACCGAGCGCACTTTTTGTCGCCGCGATGCTTCTTGTCCCGGCGCTGGGAGGAGCGCAGGAGGAGTACAAGGGGCCCCGGCCTCCCAAGCCGGATATCCCCTACCTGGTCCACGCCGACAACCTGATCGAAACCGAAGTTCAGGAAGCCAGCGAAACCAAGAAGAAGGACGATTACATCTACACGATCGCCGGCTCGACCTCACCGGCGCGCACGCCGCTTGCCGAGCCGATCTTCCTCTTGCTCTCCGAGAAAATCTCGCCGGACTCGCTCGAACTCTACCGCCTGGAGGTGAAGGGCGGCAACCGCCAGGTCACGATTTCGCCCAACCGCAAGAGAAGCGCCCGCCCGCTGCGGATGTCGGTAACGCGCCTGGCGGACAAACTGTACCGCCTGGAAGTGAACGAGGGGCTCGGGCTGGAAAACGGCGAGTATTCGCTCTCGCCAAGCGGCTCCAACACGGTCTTCTGCTTCCAGGTGTATTAGCGCATTCTCGAACTGCTAAACTCTTTCCATGTTCAAGGGCATCGAACACACGGCCATTGCTTCTCCAGACCCCGAGCGGCTCGCGCAATGGTACGTTGACACTCTCGATTTCGTGATCTGCCACCGCTACGGAGGCAATATTTTTCTGAAAGCGGCGAACGGATCGATGATCGAGATCGTTCCCGCCGAGGGCCCGCGCGCCGCACAGACCGCGAAGTCTCCCGGCCTGCGCCATCTGGCCATCGAAGTGACGGATTTCGATGCCGCCTGCGGGCAACTCGAATCCAAAGGCATCCGCTTCTTCGATCCCCCGCGGGAAGTGAACGGAACCCGCCTGGCGTTTTTCGATGACGCCGACGGGAACATCCTGCACCTCATCTATCGCGAAGAGCCCATCTGATCCCGCGCAGTACCCGCCGAGCCTGGTGGAAAGGGCCGCAGCTTTGCCCGCGCTAAAATACAACTGATGCGTGTTCCGATCATCTGCCTGGCGCTGGCATGCAGTCTGCCGGCGGCGCCGGCCGGCGATCTGCTTGCCGCGCGCGACCGCCAGGACCGCGCCACGCTCGAGAAACTGGCGCGCGAGGCGGCAGCGGCGGCTGAGAAGCAGCCCCAGGCAGCGGAGGCGCAGTTCCAAGCGGCCCAAGCGCACTTCTATGTAGCCGAGGTCGCGCTGGAACTGAGGGACCGGAACGCGGCCCGTGCGGCCGCCGAGGCAGGGATTCAGGCCGCTCAGCGCGCCGTCGCGCTCAAGCCGGATTCCTCCGAGTATCACCGCATCCTGGGCGCCCTTTGCGGGCAGGTCATTCCGGCGAACGTGCTGCTTGCGCTCAAATACGGCAACTGCGCGCGTTCATCGATCGAACGGGCAATCGAGCTCAATCCGAAATCCTCCAAAGCCTGGCTTACCCGCGGCGTCGGCAACTACTATCTGCCGGCGTCGTTCGGTGGAGGCGTTGAATTGGCCATCCGCGATTTCCAGAAGGCCATTGAGCTCGATCCGAAATCCGCTGAAGCGTATCTCTGGCTGGGGATCGCTTTGCGCAAGGCGCAGCGCAACGCCGAAGCCCGGAAGGCGCTGGCGAAGTCACTGGAGCTGAATCCGGATCGAATTTGGGCCAAGCAGCAATTGGACAAAACACCGGCGCAGTAGCGGCCGGCGCGAAGAAGACGGGCGCGGCCGCGCGCTACGTGTGGCCCGGCGCAACCATCCTTCTCCTCACGCTGCTCACCTTCGTTCAGTTTCCCGGCCGAACCTTCCTGCAATCGGACACGCAGATCTACATGCCCATCCTGGAGCGCCTCGGGAATCCGGCGCTCTTCGCGCAGGAACTGCTGGCCCGGCATCCGCACACCTCCTTCACCATCTACGACGAGTCGGCGCTGGTGTTGAGCCGCCTGACCGGCCTTAGCCTGGAGACCGTTCTGCTGGGCGAACAGTTCGTTTTCCGGGCGCTGGGAATTCTGGGCATTTTCCTGCTGGCGTGCGCGCTGCGGCTATCGACGCGGCTGGCGCTGCTGGCGGCGGCCACGTTCTCCCTCGGGGCGACGATCGCCGGACCCACCGTGCTCTCCATCGAGTACGAACCGGTGCCCCGCGCGTTCGCCGTGCCACTGCTCCTGCTGGCAATCGGGTTGGCGGCCCATGGGCGCGACCTCGGCGCGGGCGCCGCCGCCTCCGTCGCGTTCCTCTATCACCCGCCGTCGGTGCTGCCGTTCTGGATTGTGTACTTCGCCCTTACTTTGTGGCCTTCCAAGCCGTCCATCATGCGCCGCCGCATCCTGGGCCTGATTCCGATTCTCGTGGGCGTGATCGCGCTCTTCGCGCTGTCGCGGCTGCAAACAGGCGTAAGCGAGCCGATGAACCTCTTCGGCCGCGTCGACCCGGAACTGGAACGCCTTCAGCGCATGCGCGCCCCGTACAACTGGCTTTCGATGTGGCAGCCGCAGTGGTTTCTGCATTACCCGCTGCTCTGGTTAGCGTCGCTACTGGCGTACCGGCGGATTCGGGACTCGGTTTCGCAGGACGTGCGGTTCTTCCTCATCGGATTACCGCTTCTTGGCATGCTCTCGATGCCGGCCACCTGGCTGCTGCTCGAAAAGTGGAAGTGGATCCTGATTCCCCAGCTCCAGCCCGCCCGCACGCTGTTGTTCGTGACGGTACTGGCGAGCCTGATGGCAGTGGTTGCCGCGGTGAGGGCGTGTGAGCGGCGGCGCTGGTGGGAAGCCATCCTGTGGTTCACGCTCGTCTTCGCGATTCCCACAAAGACGTACGTTCCGGGCCTGATCACCGAACCGGGCCGCGCCACGCTGCTGGCGCCTGCGCTCGCGCTGCTGGCGGGGGTGGCCGTTTGGGCGGAGCTTGGAAAGCGCCGGTGGGCCACGGCGTCCTGGGCGGCGGCCGCACTGCTTCCCTTTTTCCTGATCCCCTGGGCCGGAGGCGTGGTCAACTACCCGCGGCTGCACACCCCCGAAATCGATTCGCTCGCCGAATGGGCCCGCGCCAATACGTCCCAGGATGCCGTCTTCCTCTTCCCGGACGCCGGGCGCGAACTATACCCCGGCATCTTCCGATCCAAGGCCCTGCGCGCCGTCTATGTGGACTGGAAAGGCGGGGGCCAGGTGAACTTCATGCGCGAGTTTGCCATGGAGTGGCAGGACCGGTGGCAAGACACCGGCGCGGGCAGATTCAGGCCCGAACTCGTACCGTCGTTTCGGGCGCGTGGGATCGACTACTTCGTCCTGAAATCCGAGCACGCACTGAAAGGGCGCACGCCGGTCTGGTCGAACTCCCGGTTCCTGGTCTACGAGCCCTGGTAAGACTCGCGCCTGCTCTCTGAACCGTTTGGGAGTAGAATCGCCCGAGGTGCACCCATGGCAACAAGACGGTTTGCCGTTTTTGCCGTACTGGGGTTCCTCTCAGGGTTCGCCGCTCGCTCCGGCGCAGCCGAGGCGGTACCCCCCAAGGACCAGATTCAAGTGGGCCGGGACGGCATGCTGCGCTCCCGGACTGGAGAGCTGTACGTGCCTTTAGGCGGGCTGCACGGGAATGTCCTGCCGCTCTCCCGCATCGACCTGACCCCGGAAGAACTGGAGAAAGTAAAGCCCTACATCTGGACCGCCCAGCGGACCGACGGCCAGGGGCACATCGATTTGTGGGATGCGTCCGACGCGGTGATGGACCGCTGGTTCAAACAGCTAGCCGCCAACGGGGTCACCGCCCTTCGGCTTTTCCCCCGCGCGCGCGTCGGCAACGAGGTACTGGATCTCTGCGGAAAGCTCAATCCCGAACTGCAGCAGGTACTTCATCGCGCCTTCAAGATCGCACGGCCGTACGGCATACGCTTTCTGCTTCAGATCCTGCCCGAGCCCGGCCGCACCGGCTACGTAAGTGCGCGAGCCATCGAGAGGTGGGTGCTGCCGCGGTACACTCAGGCGGAACTCGCCCGGCTTTCCCCCGCGCAAACGCGTTTCATCCACGAGAAGAAGAGCGTGTCGATGAAGGAGTACTTCACCGACCCCGACGTGCTGGCCTGCCAGAAACAGTATCTCGAGCAGGCGTTGGACTGGGTGGCCGCGGAGCCGCAGGTGTTCGCCCTGGAAATCTACAACGAGCAGGGCTGGAACGGACGCCAGTTCATGTATCCGGCGGAGGATGCCGAGATCCGCTGGACGGCGGAAATCGTGCGGACCATCAAGCGGCGCCTGCCGCGCATGCCGGTCACCCTCTCCCACCCGGGCTTCGGCATCACCGGCTACGACCCGTTCAAGTGGACCCGCGCTGCGGGCGTCGACTTCTATTCTCCGCACGCTTACGCCGGGCTGAGCGGCGAGAACGCAACAATCGACTTCGCGGCGGTGGCGGCGGCCAGCAGCCGGATCATGAATGCCGTCATCCCGAGTTTCTACGGCGAGTGGGGCGTCTTCGACAGCCCTGTGCCGATGGACCTGAAGCGCTTCAGCCACCGCGATGCGATCTGGCTGTGCCTGCTGGGAGGTGATGGTGGATTCCTGCAATGGACCAACGAATTCCTGGAAGAGTATCGCTGGCCCGCAAAAGTGTTTCAGGCTCTGCCCCGCAATTTCTCGCCCGAGCGGCCCAAGCTTGTCGTGAAAATCGGCGCGGAGTACGAGCGCTTCCACACTAACAGCCGTTACCCCGCATTCAAGCCCGGCGAGTTCATCGGCTTTGAGTTGAACCGCCAGAAACAGCAGGATGAGAACATCCAGCGGGTCTTCGCCGCTTACCGGCGGTCGCTGGAGTTGGGCGTTCCCATCGCATTCACCATGACCGGCCGCGGCATGACGCTGGACGAGTTCGCCCTTCTGGATGCCGCCAGGGTGCAAAGACCGATTCGGGCCGAGGGCGGATACCAGTTGGCGTGGTTGAAAGACGCCCGCAACCCGCTGTGGATCGCCTATCTGCGCAGCCGGAAAGTGCATGGTTTCGGCAGCCACTTCATCGGCGTTCCCAGCGGGGCGCCCCTCGCGATCCGGCTGAGCCTGCCCGCGGGCCGTTACCGCGCCCTGCTGATCAACTTGAGTGCCGGCGAAGTCAAGGCGCATTCCGTGAACCCGGACGCCTCAATCCGAGTATCCGAACGGACAAGCGACGACTATGTGCTGATCGTCGGGGCGGAGTCATTGCGGCTGGAACTTCCGGGTTGGGCTTCGTAAAAGCTCAAGGCATTGTCGCCCTGCTTCAAAAGGCGCACGCGCCGCAGCCTCCCGTACTCCTCCTTGAGCGCTAGCCGGATTGTGTGCTGCGCGATCACGAGCGGCGGCGGCGCTTCCCCCAGCGCGCGCAGCGCCTGCTCGTACTCGCTTTCGAGATCGTACGGCGGATCGAGAAACACGATATCCGCGGCTAACCGCCTGAGCACAGGGACCGCCTTGCCGCAGATCACCCGCGCCCGCTGTGTAATCCCCAGCGATCGCAGGTTTTCCCGGATCACTTCCACCGCCGCGCGGTTCTTTTCCACAAAGATGGCCCGCGCGGCGCCGCGGCTCAGGGCTTCGATGCCGGCCGCGCCCGACCCCGCATAAAGATCCGCGAAGGTGACGCCTTCAATGCGCGGCGTCAAAACATCGAAAAGCGTTTCCCGCAGGCGGTCCGGCGTCGGCCGCAGGCTCATGCCGGGCAGCGTCTTCAAGCGCCGGCTGCGGAATTCTCCGCCGATCACGCGCATCGCTTCACCCGACCTCCACTAACCCGTACCGCCGCTGCCAGTGTGTCTTCAGGTAGTGCATCGCCTGCCGCAGCTCCGGGTCGTTTTCCGGCCGGCCGACGAAGTCCTGCGCCTCCCTCCGGGCGATCTCGAGGATTTCCGAGTCCCGCAGGATGTTGGCAATCCGCAAGGCCGGCAAGCCCGATTGCTTCGTGCCGAAAAACTCGCCCGGCCCGCGCAGCTTCAGGTCCATCTCGGCGATGTAGAAGCCGTCGCTGGACTCCACCATGGTGCGGATTCGCTCCCGGCCGGCATCGTTCAACTTGCCCGTGACCAGCACGCAATAGCTCTGTTCGGCGCCGCGGCCCACGCGCCCCCGCAACTGGTGAAGCTGCGACAAACCGAACCGCTCAGCCTGCTCGATGATCATGACGGTGGCGTTCGGCACGTCGATGCCCACCTCGATCACCGTGGTCGAGACCAGTATGTTGATCTCGCCCCGCTTGAACCGGTCCATCACCGCTTCCTTTTCCGCCGTGGCCATGCGTCCGTGAAGCAGCCCGACCTCAAACTGTGGGAACACTTCGGTCGAAAGGTGATGGTGCATCTGCTCGGCGGCTTTCATCGCCCGCGCTTCCGATTCTTCGATCACGGGATACACCACGTAGGCCTGCCGGCCCGCTTCCACCTGCTTCTTGAGAAAACTCCAGACCTGCTCGATCCGTTCCTCGGTCACGTGCCTGGTCACCACCGGCTTGCGCCCCGGCGGAAGCTCGTCGATTACAGAAACATCGAGGTCGCCGTAGAGGGTTAGTGCGAGCGTGCGCGGGATGGGCGTCGCGGTCATGACCAGAACGTCCGGGTGCACGCCCTTGCGGATCAGCTTCAGCCGCTGCATCACCCCGAAGCGGTGCTGCTCGTCCACAATGGCCAGCCCGAGTCTCTGGAATTCGACGTCCTCTTCGATCAGCGCGTGGGTCCCTACCGCGATCTTGATCAAGCCGTCCGCCAGCGCCCGCTTGAACTGCGCCTTTTCCCCTTTGCGCGCCGACCCGGTGAGCAGCGCCACGGTGTATCCCAGCTTTGCGAACAGGTTTTTCAGATACAAGAAGTGCTGGGTAGCCAGGATTTCCGTCGGCGCCAGCATCGCCACCTGGTAACCGTTCTCAATGGCGATGATCGCCGCCTCAGCCGCCACCAGCGTCTTGCCGCTGCCGACATCGCCTTGCAGCAGCCGGTTCATCGGCACGGGCGACTCCATGTCCCGCGCGATTTCCCCTAAAACGCGTTTCTGCGCGGCGGTCGGCTTGAACGGCAGCATTTCCTTGATGCGCTCCCGGACGCGTGCGTTCAGCTCGAATGCGATCCCGCGTTTGAAGCGCGCCTGCTTATGCTTCAGCGCCAGACCGCACTGAAGCCAGAAAAATTCCTCGAAAATCATCCGGAATTGCGCCGGCGAGCGGAAGTTGTTCAGCAGCCCGAGATCCTCCTGCGGTCCGGGAAAATGGACGGCGTTTATCGCGCTCCAGAGGTCGGGCAGCTTCAATTTCGCACGGATCGAGGCGGGAAGCGGATCGGGAAGAGGCGCCAGCGATTCCAGCACCCGCCAGATCAGACGGCGGAAAATTCGCGTCGTTATCTTGCCCGTTCCCTCGTATATCGGAACAATACGGCCGACATGCAGGCCCGCTTCACCCTCTTCGTCCTCGGAAAGAATTTCGTATTCCGGGTGAAGCATCGAAAGCTGGCCCGTATAGCTGTCGAATTCCACTTTCCCGTACAAGGCGATTTTCTGCCCGGGAACGATCACGCCGGCCAGATACCCGCCGTGAAACCACTTGCCCACGAGGATCTCGCGTGAGGCGTCGCTGAAGGTGGCTTCAAAGAGGCCCAGGTCGCGCCGCCGGAAACCGGCGAGCCGGGCGGTCCGCACCTCGGCGATCACCGTGGCTACCTCGCCCGGCGCCAGTTGGGCGATGCTCTTGACGTTGGTCCGGTCCTCGTAGCGGAAGGGCGTGTAGGCCAGCAGATCCTCCACGGTTTGCAGACCCTTGGTCTCGAGCGCGGCCGCGCGCGCCGGCCCGACACCCTTCACATACATCACCGGGGTTGATAGGGAAATCTCCGCCAAAAGAGTTATCTTAGCCGTTATGCGACACGTGAGCTTGCTCCTGCTCTTCGCGCTGGTCCCGGCCGGCGCCGAGATCCGCCTGGGAATCGTGGGAACCGACACCTCCCACGTCCCCGCCTTTACCGCCGCCTTCAACGATCCGGCCGACCCGAACCACGTCCCCGGTTTCCGCGTTGTGGCGGCGTGGAAGGGCGGAAGCCCCGATGTCGAGGCCAGCCGCACGCGCGTGGACCGGTTCGCCGAAGAGATTCGCACGAAATTCGGAGTGGAAATCGTGGCGGATATTCCCACCCTGTGCGCAAAAGTCGATGGCGTTCTGCTGGAATCCGTGGATGGCCGCGTCCACCTCGAACAGGCGCGCCAGATCATCGCCGCGCGCAAGCCTATGTTTATCGACAAGCCGCTCGCCGCCACGCTTGAGGATGCCCGCGAGATCGCCCGCCTCGCGCGGCAGGCCGGCGTGCCCTGGTTCAGCAGTTCGAGCCTGCGCTACTCGGAAATCGTAACGGCGCTCGCGGCCCCCGACGCCACCGGCGCGTTCACCTGGGGCCCCGGCCCGATCGAAGAGCACCATCCGCTCGATCTCTCCTGGTACGCCATCCATCCCATCGAAATGCTGTACGCATTGATGGGCCCCGGCTGCGTGGAAGTCTCGCGAATTTCCACCCCCGACGCGGATTTGATCACCGGGCGTTGGAAAAACGGCCGCATTGGGACCGTCCGCGCGATCCGGCCTTCGAGCGACTACGGCGCAATCGTATTCCGTCCCCGCGAAATCCGGCAGAGCAAGCCACGAATGTACTCCGGATACGGGCCGCTGATTAAGAAAATCGCGGAGTTCTTTCAAACGGGAGTCCCGCCGGTTCCGAACGAGGAAACCCTGGAAATCTTCGCATTTATGGATGCGGCGCAGCGCAGCAAGGCAGCCGGCGGCCGGCCTGTGCCGCTGCAATAACGTTCGCCAGGCCGCACTGAAGGCTGGATACCGGGTTGACATGGAAGGAATCGGAACTGCCCGGGACCGGCCGGGAGCCGGCCCCGGGGGACGCACTCTGGCGGACTATGCCGATTTTTGCAGGACCGGGCGGAGCCTGGAGCCCGCCTGCGCCGGGCGAATGCGGGGCGTTTCCTCGGCACAGACCGGCCTCGGAGCAGCCCGGCGAGTCGGGCCGTAGAAGTACTCGTCGAGCGGGAACAGGCTGTAAGGTTCCAGCTCGCGGAACACGCGGCCGAGTTCCTGCTGAATCCTGTAAACCGCGTGAAAAAAGGTGCCGCGTTCGATCTTCAATTTGCGGCAGCAGAGCTTCCAATCGGCTCCGAGCAGGTAATGGTATTTAAAAATCTGGTAATCAAACTCGGACAGTGTGCGCCGGCTTACCAGAATAAAGTCCGCTATGTATTCCTCATCCTTGCGGCCCCAGCATGTGGTTCTATCCCGACCGGGGACGAAGTCCAGCGAAATACGGCTCATGTACTTCTCTTTTGTCGCGCAATGCCGGAAACGGGCGTAGCAGGCGCGGAAAATCGCCCGCAAGACACAGTTGCACGGGCGCGTGCGGCCTTTGCGGCCCAGTCGCAGTCCGACTCCATGGCACTGTGTGCATGCCACATTGGCAAGCGCGATTGTATCTGATCGGGTCCATTCCATCTTGATGTCCTCACAAGAAAGCCTCCCGACTGCTCGGGGAGGCGTCTCAAAACCTGCCTTCAAGGTTACTGGCGCGCGGAAAAGGGTCAACCGCGAGCGGCGTTGTTCAAAGAGAAAAAGATTGGATTAAGGCTATTAATCTGGTTTAAGAGTAATCTTCCAGAGACTTAGGGGGAAATACCTGGCTTATTTCCGATTTATTAAAAAAGGCACAGAATCGGAAATTATCCGTTTTCCCGGCCCACCTATTTCACAGGGAGATAGGGAGCGCAAAAAGCGGAAACACGGGTATGTACTTTGAAACTTTGAGGGGACGCCTCCTCGATTCAGTTCGGAAACGGATCCAGAACGGGGAAGTCACGGAACGAAGACTAGCCGGAATGAGTGGGATTTCCCAGCCGCACATGCACAACCTCCTGAAGGGCGCCCGCACCCTCTCGCCGGAGATGGCCGACCGGATCATGCGCACCTTGAAAATGTCGGTGTTCGACCTTCTGTGCCCCGAACACTGCCAGCCGCCGCGCCCGGAAGCCGGCGCCCGCGTTCACTGGATGTCAGAAAGACGTCACCGCAGCGCCTGGCTTAACCGCGCCTCCGGGACTGGCCCACTTCGAGGTAGATCTCGAGGACCTGCCTGGCCGTCTGGGACCAACTGAAACGCCGGGCCTGCTGTTGCCCCTTGCGAATCAACTCGGCACGCAGGCTCTCGTCCACCAGAACTTCGCGCAGCCCTCGGGCGATGTCGAACACGTTCTCCGGGTTCACCAGCACGGCCGCGTTGCCGACCACTTCGGGCAGCGAGCTGACGTTGGAGGTGACCACGGGCGTACCGGAGGCCATGGCTTCAAGCGGCGGCAAACCAAACCCCTCGTAAAGAGACGGGAAGGCGAAAACGGAGGCGGCCTCGAAGAACACACGCAGCGCGTCCACTGGCACGAACCCCAGAAACCGCACTACGTCCTCCACCCGCGTCTTGATCACGGCGCGGCGCACCGAGGGGTACTTGGATATCTCATCGCCGATGATGATCAGACGCAGGTCCTTGTAGATGGGATGGTTTTCCAGATCGCCCCGCAGCACGGCGAAGGCCTCCACCAGGCGCGGGATGTTCTTCTGCGGCCGGACCGCGCCGGCATACAGGATGAACGGATAGTTGATCTGGTAGCGCTCCAGGATGCGCTGGCGCTCGGCGGGGTCGGCGCCGCCGTCCTGGCGGATGAAGCGCGGGTCGGGCGCGTCGTAGATCTGGCGGATGCGGTCGGGCGGAATGTTCAGAATGTTCTCAACGTCGCGGCGGGTGGCGCCGGAAACGGCGATTACCCGCTCGGCCCTGAGCAAGCCCCGGCGGAACAGGTACATCCGCATGCTCCTGCGCACGTGCCGCCGCTCGGCAAACAGCAAACTGCCTATGTCATGGATCGTGACCACGTACGGCCGCGGCATCAGCAAAGGAACCACGGCGTGCGGAAGATGGACCAGATCCGGCGCAAGTTCCTTGAAGAAGAAGTAGCACGAATACTGGTTCATCCAGTGGCTGTCGGAACGCCGGTAGACGGTTGGGATGAAGTTGGGCGGCAGCCCGGCCAGTTCGGGTTCATCGGGCCTGGAAACCACCAGAACGTACGTGTTCTCCGAATCCAGCCCGGCAAGACCGTGAACCAGGTTGCGGATGTACGTGCCTATGCCGAAATCGCCGATGCGCCGTGCGTCGATGACGATGCGAAGAGCCATCTTCCCGGGCCGGGTTTCAGCCGCGACCTCCGGCGGGCACCGGGTGCAACTTCCAGGCGTAGAGAGGGAATTTCGCGGCCAATGCCGCCACCCGGCTGCGAACCGCCGCGCGGGTTTCCTCGGAATGAATGTTGTTCAGGACTTCGGCGATGAGGGCGGCCACTTCGCGCATCTCGGCTTCTCCGAAGCCGCGTGTGGTAACGGCGGGGCTGCCCAACCGGATGCCACTGGGGTTCAGCGGCGGGTTCACGTCGAATGGAATCGTGTTCTTGTTGACCGTGATGTAAGCTTCGTCGAGCGCCTTTTCGGCTTCCTTGCCTCTCAGGCCCTTGGAGAAGATATCCACCAGCAGCAGGTGCGTATCGGTGCCGCCGGAGACGATGCGGAAGCCGGCGTCCGCCAGACCGGAGGCGAGCGCCTTCGCGTTGGCGAGCACGCGGCGCTGGTAATCCACGAACTCCGGCTGCATGGCCTCGAGGAAACAAACCGCCTTGGCCGCGACCACGTGCACCAGCGGGCCGCCCTGCAGGCCGGGGAATACCGCCTTGTCGATCGCCGCGCCGTACTTCTCACGGCAGAGGATCATGCCGGAACGCGGCCCGCGCAGCGTCTTGTGAGTGGTGGACGTTACGATATCGGCGTACTCGCACGGATTCGGGTGCAGTCCCGCCGCCACCAAGCCCGAAAAGTGGGCCATGTCGACCATCAGGATCGCCCCCACGGAGTCGGCAATCTCGCGGAAGCGCTTGAAATCGATGATCCGCGGATAGGCCGATCCGCCCGCGATGATCAGCTTGGGCTTGTGCTGATCGGCCAGGCGCGCCAGCTCGTCGTAGTCGATGATCTCGTCGTCGCGGCGCACGCCGTAGGGCACCACGTTGTAAGTCTTCCCCGAAAAGTTCAGGTGGTGGCCGTGCGTGAGGTGCCCGCCGTGGGAGAGGTTCATGCCCAGGATGGTGTCGCCCGGCTGCAACACGGCGGCATAAGCGGCCATGTTGGCCTGCGCGCCGGAGTGCGGCTGCACGTTGGCGTACTCGGCCTTGAAAAGTTTTTTCGCGCGTTCGCGGGCGAGGTTCTCCACCACGTCCACGTAGTCGCAGCCCCCGTAATAGCGCTTGCCCGGGTAGCCCTCGGCGTACTTGTTCGTGAAGACGCTGCCGGTGGCCTCCAGCACCGCTCCGGACGTGAAGTTCTCACTCGCTATGAGTTCCAGGCGGCAGTTTTGCCTGTTCAGCTCGTTCCGGATCGCTTCGTGGACCTCGGGATCCACCTCCGCGAGCGTGCGGGCCATTCGGTCTTGATCGGTCATTGCGATTTTTCCTCCAGCGTCCCGGAACCGTTCCGTTCCCGGGCAGCGATTTTCTCCAAACGCCTTGAATGGCGCCCCTGATCGAACGAGGTGCTCAGGAATGTTTCGACCAGATGCCGGGCTTCGGCGAAATCCAGGTAACGGGCTCCCAGGGTCAGCAGGTTCAGGTCGTTGTGAGCGCGGGTGAGCCGCACCTGGTCCGCGGAAACGCCTACTGCGGCGCGAATGCCGGGCACTTTATTGGCCGCGATACACATTCCCGCGCCGGTCGAGCAAACCAGGATCCCCCGTTCGGCCCGGCCGGAGGCCACTTCGTCCGCAACGAGGAAGGCAAAATCCGGGTAGTCGCAGGCATCCCCGGAGTGCGTTCCCCGATCGGTCACCTTGTGGCCGGCAGCCTCCAGCACCTCTCGAAGCTGCTCTTTCAATACGAATCCGGCGTGATCGGCGCCAATGGCAATTGTCATGACGGGGAATAGTCATTCTAACATGCTAAGATTTAATTCTATTTGCGCGTCCTCCGGCCACCGGCGGGAGTACGGCCCCTTCGGAAGGATCACCTTCCCTCATTTGGACACACATCATGCGTTGGAGTCGACTTTTCATCCCCACTCTGCGGGAAGACCCCGCCGAGGCTGAAGTCATCAGCCACAAGCTGCTGCTGCGGGCAGGCTATATCCGCCAGCTTGCGGCCGGCATTTACAACTATCTGTTCCTGGCGCGGCGCTCGCTGAACCGGATCGTCCAGATCGTGCGCGAGGAAATGGACGCCATCGGCGCGCAGGAAATGCTTTTGCCCGCTCTCAACCCGGCGGAAATATGGCAGGAGTCCGGGCGCTGGGAGATCATGGGCAACGACATGTTCCGGCTGAAGGACCGCAACGGGCACGATCTCTGCCTGGGGATGACGCACGAAGAGGTCATGACCGTGATCGCGCGCAACGAGCTGCACAGCTACAAGCAGCTCCCCCAGATCTGGTACCAGATCCAGACCAAGTTCCGCGACGAGCCGCGCCCGCGCTCCGGCCTGATGCGCGTGCGGCAGTTCATCATGAAGGACTCCTACTCGTTCGACATGGACGCGGCGGGCCTGGATCAAGCCTATCAGAAGCACTACGATGCGTACTGCCGCATTTTCTCGCGCTGCGGCCTCCAGTACCTGGCGGTGGAGGCGCACACGGGCGCGATGGGCGGCAGCCTGTCTCACGAGTTCATGGTGAAGTCTCCGGCCGGCGAGGACTGGGTCGTGGAATGCCCCAAGTGCGGCTATTCGGCCAACCTGGAAAAGGCCGTTTCCCGCCCCGCGCCGCCGCAAGCGCCGGATCCCGAAGGCGACCTCTCGCCCGAGGAGTTCCACACGCCCGGCCGGAAAACCATTGCCGAAGTCGCCGAATTCACCAACCTGCCCGAGACGTCGCAGATCAAAAGCCTCGTGATGGTGGCCAAGGGCGAGCCGGTGCTCGTGCTGCTGCGCGGCGACCATCAACTCAGCGAAACCAAGTTCGCCGCCGCGGTCGGGACCTCCGACTTCCGCCCCGCGCACCCGGAAGAGATCGTGAACTGGTTTGGAGCCAGTGCCGGATCGCTCGGCCCGGTCGGCGTCAAGAACATGCGCATTCTGGCCGATCTGGCGCTGGAAGGCCGCCGCAACATGATCGCCGGCGCGAACCGGGACGACTACCACCTGCGCCACGTCACGCCGGGCGAGGATTTTGAGGCTCAATTCAGCGACCTGCGCCATGCGGCCTCAGGCGACGCCTGTGTGGAGTGCGGCGGAGAGATCACGCTCAGCAAGGCCATCGAGATCGGGCATATTTTCAAGCTCGGCTACCGGTACTCGGATTCGATGGGCGTGCGCGTGCTCAACGCAGAAGGCAAGGAAGTGACGCCTATCATGGGCTGCTACGGCATCGGCATCGAGCGCATCCTCACCGCGGCTGTCGAGCTGTATGCCGATGCCGACGGGATGGCGCTCCCCACGGCCATTGCGCCGTTCCACGTCGTGATCACGCCGGTGAATCTCGGCGACGCCGCCCAGCGCGAGGCCGCCGAGAAGATTTATCAGGAGTGCCTCGACGCGGGCGTCGACGCGCTGCTGGACGACCGCGACGAGCGGCCCGGCGTGAAGTTCAAGGACGCCGATTTGATCGGCATCCCGTACCGCATCACCGTGGGCAAGAAGCTTGCTCAAGGCAAGGTGGAGCTGGTAACGCGCCGCGGGAAGCAAACGGCCGAAGTCGAAGCCGCAAACGCAGCACGGTGTGTCGCCGAAAGAGTGCAGCTTGACCTGCGGGGTTGAGCGCTACTGATATCGCCGCCAGGGAACAGCGCATTGCCGAAAGAGCCCAGCGTAACCTGCGGAAAGGACGTTGACTGGGGCGCGGTGCGCGCCGAGTTCCCTTCCCTCGCGCGCTGGACGTTTCTCGATACGGCGACTTTCGGCCAGATGCCGGTTCGGGCGGTGGAAGCGGTCGCGCGCCATTTCCAACGGCGCGATGAACTGGCCTGCGCCGATTTTCTGGACTGGTTCGACGACGCGGACCGCCTGCGCGGTCTGCTCGCCCGCCTGATCCACGCCGAAGCGGCCGATATCGCGTTCATGCCGAACGTGACCGCCGCGCTCAGCCTGCTGATGAACGGGCTGGACCTGCGGCCCGGCGACCGCATCGTTACCTTCGAAAACGAATTCCCTGACAGCATCTATTTCCCGGCGCTGAAGCGCAGTCGCGGCGTCGAGTTCATCGAATCCCCCTGGAAGGGTTTTCTCGACGCGATCAACAGCCGCACGCGGTTGGTCCTCTTGAGCGAGGTGAATTACACGAACGGCTTCCGCCCTCCGCTGGAGGAGATTGCGCGGCGGGCGCACGAGCGGGGCGCGGTGCTGTTCGTCGATGGGACCCAGAGCCTGGGTGCGCTTCAGATCGACGCCCGCGCGGTGCAGGTGGACATGTACGCGGTTCACGGGTACAAGTGGCTGCTTTCGCCGAACGGCGCGGCGTTCTGTTACGTGTCGCCGGGCTTGCGGGAGCGGCTTGCGCCGAACGCGGTGGGCTGGCGCAGCCATCGGGCGTGGCGCAGGGTGGATAGCCTGCACCACGGGCCGCCGGAGTTTACTTCAAGGTCCGAGAAGTACGAAGGCGGCATGCTTTCGTTCCCCCTTCTGTACGCCATGGAGGCCTCCGTACGCATGATTCTGGAGATCGGGCCGGCGGCGATCGAGCGGCGCGTGATGGAACTGGCCGGCTGTCTCCGGGAGCGGCTGCGCGCGCTTGGCGCGCGGCTGCGCGCGGACGAATCGCCGCACTACCAATCCCCGATCGTAGCGGCGCGCTTCGCCCGGCCCGCTTCGGAACTGGCCCGAACACTCAAGGAGCGCGGCGTGCTGGTTTCCGCCCGGCACGACAACCTGCGCGTTTCAACGCATTTCTACAACAACCAGCAGGATATCGACCGCCTCGCAGAGGAGTTGAAGGCGCTGCTGTAACGCCCATCGCGCGGCTCAACGCGTTTGCAAGTACCGTTCGCGGCTGCGCCGGATGGCCGCGCGCGCTGCCTCCGGTCCCTCCCATCCGCGCATTTCCGTCCGCTTGTTCTCGAGTTCTTTGTAGATGGCGAAGAAGTGCTCGATCTCCCGCCTGACGTGCGGGAAAATCTGCTCGAAGGTGCGCACGTGGGCGTACCGGGGGTCCCGGTTCGGCGCCGCCAGCACCTTCTGGTCGAGTTCGTCCTGATCCAACATGTTCAGCACGCCGATCGGCCGCACCTCGATCAAACAGCCCGTAAAGCTCGGCTGTTCCACCAGCGCCAGCACGTCCAGCGGGTCCCCGTCATCGGCCAGGGTGCCCGGGATGAATCCGTAGTCGCCCGGGTAGAACATGGGAGAGTACAACGGTCTATCCAGCCGGAAGACGCCCAGAGCGGGGTCGTATTCGTACTTGTTGCCCGAATGCTTCGGAATTTCCACAATCATCCGAACGAGTTCGGGACTTTCCGGTCCGGGATCCAGGTCGTAGAGGCTGGCCACGCGCCCAGCGTAGCAGATGTGCAACCGGTAAAAATGGGCCTTGACAACGTGCAGGGTTGCGGATTTAATTCTATTAATCTCTGAAGTGATGGTCACCTTCACTTCTGTAAACGGAATCGGCCGCCGTGTTGGCGGCCGCGCCCGGCATCAGCCCCCGGTATGCTGTTTACAGCAGGCGGTACAGAGGAAGGGCGGATCTTGACCGGCAAGGCGGCCGCATCCTCCAGCGGTGAAAGCCCCGGGCAGGGGGAGGCCTTTCAGGCCTCGCTTCCGCCCCTCCGCCGCCTGGAGCGTCTATGAGATCCCCGCGGTTGCGCCCACCCGCTCGGGCTCGGCCCAGGCGATCAGGCCCGGCAGAAAGTCCTCCGTCAGATCGGGATGGTGGGGGCGCACACGGACCGTGTACCCGTGCAGTCCGCTGCGGGAGCACTGCACGCCTTGCGCCACGAACACGTAGCGGCCCTCGGCATCCCGTCCGGCGGGTTTCATCGGCTCGCAGCGCGCATCGACAATCTCTCCCGAGGGACTCAGACGGCCCAGGTAAAGCTCGACGGCGACATCCTCCGGCGACAGATCGCCGAGGCGGATATGCGCGCGCGCCGTCATGCACGCGCCGACCGGCAGCGTATGCTCCGGGCCACCCTCGACCAATTCAATGCGCACCTGTGGCCAGCCCGCCTGCACCCTGGCGATGAAAGCCGCGAGGCTCCGCGCCTGGGCTCCCCCGCCGGCATCCAACCTGCGAAACCGCTCATGCGCCTTCAGGTAGAACTTCGTGGTGTAGTCGCTCACCATCCGGTGTGTGTTCACGTAATGGCAGAGTGAGGCGATGGAAGCCTTCATGCGCGCGACCCACTTGCGCGGGATGCGGTCCGGTCCGCGGTCGTAAAAGGTGGGGATCACTTCGCGCTCCAGCAGATCGTAGAGCGCCCCCGCTTCGACCTGGTCCTGGTAGTTCCGGTCATCGTAGGTTTCGCCTTTGCCGATGGCCCAGCCGATTCCTTCGGGCGGGGCTGGAAAGCTCCAGACCTCGTCCCACCATCCGTCCAGCGTGCTCAGGTTCAGCACGCCGTTAGCGGCGGCTTTCATGCCGCTCGTGCCGCTGGCCTCCAGGGGCCGCAAGGGGTTGTTCAGCCAGACATCCACGCCCTGCACGAGGTAACGCGCCACCGCCATGTCGTAGTCTTCCAGAAACACGATGCGGCGGCCGAGTTCCTTCTGGCGTGAGAGGTTGACGATTTCCCGGATCAGCTCCTTGCCTGCCTGGTCGCGCGGGTGGGCCTTGCCGGCAAAGATCAACTGCACCGGGCGCGCCGGGTCGCTCAGAATGCGTACCAAGCGATCGAAGTCGCGGAGCAGCAGCGTGGCGCGCTTATAGGTCGCAAAGCGCCGTGCGAAGCCGATGGTCAGCGCATCGGGATCGAGCACTTCGCCGGCGGCTTCGATTTGCTGCTGCGACGCTCCGAGGCGGATGCGCTGCGCCCTCACGTGCTCGCGCGCCCAGGAAACCAGGCGCTCCCGGCGCCGCTCGTGCGTGCGCCAGAGCTCTTCCGCCGGGATCGAGTAGACCCGGCGCCAGACGTCGCTGTTGGCGGGTTCCTCGCGCCAGCTCGGTCCGAGGTAGCGGTCGTAAAGCTGGTTCATTTCCTGGGAAATCCAGGAACGGAAATGCACGCCGTTGGTGATGTGGCCGATCGGCACCTCATCTACCGGCACGCCCGGCCACAGGCGCTGCCACATCCGCCGGCTGACCTCGCCGTGCAGCCTGCTTACGCCGTTCCGCCAGGAAGCGAGCCGCAGAGCGAGCACCGTCATGCAGAAATCGGTGTCGGTGGCACTGGCCCGGCCCAGCGCCAGAAACTCCTGCATGGATAGCCCAAGAGCGGAGGCATAGCTGGCGAAGTAGCGTTCCATCAACTCCGGCGAGAAATAATCGTGGCCGGCTTCCACCGGCGTGTGGGTGGTGAACACCAGCCCGGCGGAGGCGAGCTCGCGCGCCTCGGCGAAGGACATGCGCCGGACTTCCATCAGCCTGCGGATGCGCTCCAGGGCCAGGAAGGCCGAGTGCCCTTCGTTCATGTGATATACGGTCGGTTCCAGACCCAGCGCTTCGAGCGCGCGGTAACCGCCGATGCCCAGCACGATCTCCTGGCGGATCCGCATCTCGCGGTCGCCGCCGTAGAGCTGGTCCGTGATGTCGCGGTCCTCGGGGTTGGGATTGCCCGCGAAGTTGGTATCGAGCAGATAGAGCGATACACGGCCTACCTGCGCGCGCCACACCTGGGCCTTCACTACCCGGCCCGGAAAATCGACTTCCACGACGACCGGCTTGTTGTCCCGCCCCAGGGCCAGACTGAGCGGGAGGTTATGGAAGTCATTATCCGGATATTCTTCCTGCTGCCAGCCCGCCTGGTTCAGATACTGGCGGAAGTAACCCTGCTGGTACAGCAACCCAACGCCAACCAGGGGGACGCCGAGGTCGCTGGCCGACTTCAGGTGATCGCCGGCCAGAATCCCCAGGCCGCCCGCGAAAATGGACAAGCACTCGGTCAAGCCGAACTCGGCGGAAAAGTAAGCGATGAGAGGACCGTCGGGGCCTGGGCAACACTTTTTTTCGTACCACGACGGCTCGGAGAGGTAAGCTTCCAGGTGCGTCTCGACGCGCTTCAAGTGGGCGAGAAATGCGTCGTTTCGGGCAGCCTCTTCGAGTTTGTCCTGGTCGATGGCGCCCAGCATATAAACGGGATTATGGCCGCTGGCTTCCCACAAGTCTCGGTCGAGACGCCGGAAGAGCTCGATGGCTTCGTGATCCCACGTCCAACGCAGGTTGTAGGCAACCTGGCGCAATCCCTCAATTCGGGAAGGCAAAGAGGGGATCACGCTAAACGTTCGAATCGGTAGCATACCGTCCTGAATGCTAAGACATCGGCCGTATAAAGATCAAGCTTTAGGCCATTGCGGCGCAAGGCGTCAGTGGTGAGTCTGAGGTTGAGCAGCCGTCTCGGCGGCAATCAGGAGCCGGCCGTTTGCACCGCCAGACGCCGCGCACGCGCGGCGCGCAGCCGGTCGCGGTATTCCTGCGCCAGCGTGGCAAACCCGGCCCAGTAATACCCGGCGACAAACAACAGCAGGAACGGCAGCGAGAGGAAGTTATTCACGTCGATGGCAAACAGCACCATCGCGAGGAAATAGGTGCCGATCGCAATCTCGATGAAGGGAAGCAGCCCGCTTTTGCGGCGATAGGTGGACGGTTCGGCGCTGGCGCGCCGCCCGTCTATGGCATACTTCGGTGTTCTGACGAAACTGGTTTTCACGCCCAGCAGCGCTTCCAAAACCGCACGCGTATTGATCACCGTGAGGCCCACGCCGAGCGCCAGCAGTGCGGGCAACAGGAAGATCGAGCGCTTCCACTGGTGCGGATACAGCTCGCGCTGCGCCAGCACGTAGAACACCGAAATCGACCAGAACGAGGCCACGATCAGCGGCAGGTCGAGAAAGACCATCTGGAACCAGCCCATGTAGAAGCGGACGATCATCACCGGCAGCAGGAGCGCCGCAACCACCACCATCATGGGGTAGCTGATGTTCGGGGTGAGGTGCATCACGGCTTCGAACTTCACCCGCCAGGGGATGTTCGCGCGCAAGATGGTTGGCAACAGCTTCTTCGCCGTCTGCGTGAGGCCCTTGGCCCAGCGCGACTGCTGGACCTGGAAACCGTACATCTCCACCGGGAGTTCCGACGGACAGTCCAGCCCCGGCAGATAAACGAATTTCCAACCCTTCAACTGCGCGCGGTAACTGAGGTCCGAGTCCTCGGTGAGGGTGTCGTGCTGCCAGCCGCCGGCGTCCTCGATCATCTTCCGCCGCAGAATGCCGCCGGTGCCGTTGAAGTTGAAGAAAAGGCCGCGCCCGAAGCGGGCCCCGTGCTCGAGCACGAAATGGCCGTCGAGCAACATGGCCTGAACCTCGGTGAGCACGTTGAATTCGCGGTTCAGATAGCTCCAGCGCGTCTGCACGACGCCCACCTGCGGGTCGGTGAAAAAGTGCACGGTGCGCATGAGGAAGTCGGGCGGCGGCACGAAGTCGGCGTCGAAGATGGCGATCAGTTCGCCGGTGGCCGTCTTCAGTCCTTCCTGAAGAGCGCCCGCCTTAAACCCTTCGCGATTCGAGCGATGGTGGTACTCGATGGGAACGCCTTGCGCGCGGTATCGCGCCACCAGGCGCTCGGCGAACACATGGGTTTCGTCGGTGGAGTCGTCCAGCACCTGGATTTGAAGCAGGTCGCGCGGATATTCGATTTTCGAGACACTCTCGATCAGCCGTTCCACGACATACCGCTCGTTGTACAACGGCAACTGGATCGTAACCGGCGGCAACTGCTCGAAGCGGGCGGGAGCCTCCCGCGGCAGCTTCTTCCGGTGTTTGAAATATGTCCGGATGATTTCGTAGCGGTGAAGACCGTAAATGGAAAGAATGCCGAGGAGGCCGAAGTAAGGAATCAGGATCGACCAGTCAAACCACTCGAGCTGATGAATACCGCTGAACGTATTGTCGAACAGCGCCCGCTTTAGTTGTTCGTAAGCGCTAACCGCCAGAAAGAACGCGGGATTGAGAACAGGCACCATGACACTGGCAAACACTATTGTACGCAGCCGTTATTGTACATCACGTTCCGTCGTGGCGCCCCGGGAATTCTAGTCTCCGTGAGCCAGCGTCACAACAGCCTGCGCTTCGGCGGAAAGACCCTCTCCCACCGGACCCAGCCGCTCGGCGGTTTTGAACTTCACCGAGACGCGGGACACATCCAGACCGAGCGCGGCGGCGAGGCTTTCGCGGATGGCCGCCCGGTAATCCTTCAGCTTCGGGCGCTCCAGAATGATCGTAGAGTCCACATTCACAAGGCGGAAACCGCGGTCCGCCGCCAGAGCTAAAGCGTGCCGGAGAAAAGCCAGACTGTCGGCGCCCTTCCAGCGCGGATCCGTATCCGGGAAGTGCATGCCGATATCGCCGAGAGCCGCCGCCCCGAGCAGGGCGTCAGTCACCGCGTGGAAAAGCACATCGGCGTCGGAGTGGCCCTCCAGCCCGACGTCGGCCGGAATCCTCACCCCGCCAAGGATCAGCGGCCTGCCGGGCGCCAGACGGTGCACGTCCCAGCCTATACCGGTACGATACTCAGGCACTTAGGACGCCTTCGTGTGGGCTGCCTCCTCGGACAGGAACAACCTGGCCAGGTCCATGTCGGAAGGCTTGGTGATCTTGATGTTGCGGTCGCTGCCCACTACGACGGAAACCTCGACCTTCTCGAGCCGCTCGACCAGGCTGGACTCGTCCGTGCCAATGAAGCCGTCCTCTCGCGCGCGCTCGAAGGCTTCTTTCAGAAGGGCGTAGCGGAAAACCTGGGGCGTCTGGGCGAGAGTCAGCCGCTCGCGGGGGAGCGTGCCGTGGATCTTGTTGCCGCGCACCTGCTTGACGGTATCCACCGGGATGATGCCGACGATGGCGGCTCCGGTCTCCGCCGCCTCATCGATCACCTTCTCAATGGTCGCCCGGTCGATAAATGGCCGTACGGCGTCATGAACGGCCACAAGGTCGGTATCCGGTTCCAGGACGGCCAGCGCGTTTTCGACGGACGCCTGCCGCGAGTCGCCGCCTTCCACGAGCTGGATGGGGACCGGCAGCGCCTCCTGCCGGAGCAGCCCGTCAAACCATTCCATGTCCTCGGGGCGCAACGCCACGACGATCTTCATCACCCTGGGGATGGAAACGAATTTTCTGATCGTTTGCAGCAGGATGGGCGATCCATCCAGCAACATGAACTGTTTGCGGCTGGTGCCGCTCTTTTCGGCCGAGCCGCGGCTCATGCGCGTGCCGAACCCCGCCGCGGGGATTATGACCGCAACTTTCATCTTCGAGATTTGATTGTATCCCTAACCGTAGCTGTAGTGGGGGCCTTAGCCGTTCGGGGGCGCCGAAGCGGTGGCCGTTTGCTCACGCCGGTCGTGTTTCTCGGGCTGCGCCTTGTCGTAAACGGTGTGGATCCGCTCGTCGAAACGGCCGAAAATCATCTTTCCGGCGGTCGTCTGGAGCACGCTGGTCACGGTGATATCGATGGTCTTCGAAATCAGCCGCTTGGCGTTGTCCACCACCACCATCGTGCCGTCGTCCAGGTAGGCCACGCCCTGGTTGTATTCCTTGCCTTCCTTCAGGATGAAGACGCGCATGGCCTCGCCCGGCAGAACGATGGGCTTCAAGGCGTTCGCCAGCTCGTTGATGTTGAGCACCTCGACGCCGTGCAACTGCGCCATCTTGTTGAGGTTGAAGTCGTTCGTCACGATCTTGCAGTCGTAGACCTTCGCCAGCTCGATCAGCTTCATGTCCACGTCGCGGACGTGCGGAAAGTCGTCCTCAAGGATCTGCACGTTCAACTGGGCCATCTTCTGGATGCGCTGGAGGATGTCCAGCCCGCGGCGGCCGCGGTTCCGCTTCATGGAGTCGGCCGAGTCGGCCACCAACTGCAACTCCCGCAGGACGAACTGCGGGATCACGATCGTGCCGTCAAGAAAACCGGTCTCGGCGATGTCGGCGATGCGCCCGTCGATGATTACGCTGGTATCCAGGATCTTGAAGGCCTGCTTGCCGGACTTCTCGCCGCCGAACACGCCGCCGAGAGCGGCCAGGTTCAGCAGCTCGCCCTTGTTCGCTCCCACCACGAGACCGATGTAGGTCATCCACAGCAGGAGCAGAATCTGAAGGAACGGCAGCACGGGGCTGCTTGGCTGGAGCGCCCACTGAAAGACAACGGCCATCAGTACGGCGCCGATGATGCCCAGCAGAGAGCCGATGGCGGACCCGATCAGCCGCTTCAGGCTGACCTCCCGCACCCGCATCTCAAACAGGACGATCCCGATTCCCACCGCCAGCCCGGCAAATCCCCCGGCGACCCGTTGGGCCAGCGTCAACTCCCCGGCAGTCTGAAATGGGGAAAGAAAGTAACCGACGAAGCCGAGGAGCAAAACAAAGAAAACACGGATAATCAGTATATTCGTCATCAAACACCTGCCTCACCCTGTACCGGCCTGACCCAAGCCAACGGTGCGAACTCCCCATCGCCCGCTCAAGCCGGCACTCCCGTCTTGCCTTCCACAAGGCGGAAGGGTATGAGCTAATCTGCCGCTTCGCGGCGGCATAACGGGATTTACCCCGCCAGGAATTCTGGTGGGCGATAAAAATTAATAAACCGTAATTTTCTATCCCGCGGGTTGAGTATACCACTATTCGACGCAGGATACCACGAAATTTAGAGCAGGCTGTTTGAATATTACAGATAACAGAGATCTTCGAAGGGTTCTGCGAGGGACTGTGGGACCGGGTCCTCCGCAGGCTGCGCTGCGCAGGCTGTCAACTCACCGGTCCAGATCTTACGGTTACAGAGCCTTTGCGAGTTCGGCGGCGAAGGCGCTCTTGGGCTCCTGGCTGGCCTTACCTTTCTTAGAATGCCGTTTGCCATGCGCCCGGCCATCGGCCCTCTGACCTTTGGGTTTCGGGGGCTGAGCGGGGTTGGCGCGAAGCAGTTTGCCTTCCAGCGGCGCGCGGTCGAAACGGCGAATGATCGCCTGCATCTCTTCCTGGTTCGGCGCGTCGATGAAGGCGAAGCCCTTGGATTCCTGAGTTTCGGGATTGCGAATCACCTTGATCGCGTCAGCGACCAGGGATTCCGACATAAGCCAGGATTGAATGTCATCCGCAGTCACCCAGGTAGGAAGATTACCGAGAAAAACTGTAAAACTCATTGATGAGCGTGTTAACTCCGTTGGTTGGAATTTGGGGGATCAACTCGTGGGCGTCCGTCCTATCTGATCTTAACAAAGGCACACCACGGTTGCAAAGGCCGGCGCGCGGATTCCCGGCTTTTAATTTGTGACGCGTGACCGCACCGTCCGGGTACACCGCGCGCCGTAGTTCCTTCAGCCGCACTCATCCCAGATGGACGGCGCGGGCCACTTTCACCGCCGGGTGCTGCTTGAGCTGGGCGATGACGCTCTCGGGAACGCTCCCGTCGGTCTCCACCACAGCCAGAGCTTCCAGCGGCGCGCCCGGCTTAGGCGGGACATCGCCGCGGCCGAGCGAGAAGTTCGCGATATTGACGCCGTTCTGTCCGAGCACGGTCCCCACATGACCGATGACCCCAGGCACGTCCTCGTTCTTCATGAACAGGAGGTCGCCGCTCAGCGGAGCCTCGCAGTAGATGCCGTCCACCTGCATGAGGCGGGGCTTACCGAGGACCAGGGCGCCCTCGACGGTGATCCTGCCGAGGTCGGTCTCCAGCTCCAGGGTGACCGAATCCACATGGGAGGCCTTGCTCGTGTGGCGTTCCTCGACGGCCAGCTCACGCTGCGTGGCGAGCTGCATCGCGTTTACCAGCGTGGCCCGGTGAGACAGCCACCGGTTCAGCAAGCCGACGAGGCCACCATTGCGGATGAGGTGCTTGCTGCCGTCGCCGATCTTACCCGAGTAAACAAGTCGCACGCTCTTGGGATTTCCCGTGGCGATCTGGGCAGCCAGACTGCCAAGACGCTCCGCAAGCCCGATGTAGGGGCCCACGGTGCGGTACTGCTCGGGAGTCAGCGCCGGCATGTTCACGGCGTTGATGGCGACGCCGTTCTTCAGGTACTCGACGATCTGCTCGGCGATCCGGAGGCCGACGATTTCCTGCGCCTCTTCGGTCGAGCCGGCGATGTGGGGCGTCGCCAGCACGTTATCGAAGGCGAGCAGCGGCAGATCGGGTGGCGGCGGCTCCGGCTTGAACACGTCAAGCGCGGCGCCCGCGACCTTGCCCGAGCGCAGGGCCTCGACCAGCGCCTCCTCGTCGATCATTTCGCCGCGAGCACAGTTGATGATGCAGACGCCGGGCTTCATCTGCTCGAAGGCCTCGCGCGAAAGCACCTTCCGGGTCTCCGGCGTAAGCGCCGTGTGAAGCGAGATGTAGTCGCTTTCGGCCAGGAGTTTCGGGAGTTCGACGAGTTCCACGCCGAGATCGGCCGCGACCTGCGGGTTGACGTACGGATCAACGGCCAGAATGCGCATTTCGAAAGCCAGCGCCCGCCGGACGACCTCGCGGCCGATGCTGCCCAGGCCGATGATGCCGAGGGTCTTGCCCCGGACCTCGTGGCCCAGGAATTTTTTCTTCTCCCACTTGCCGGACTTGGTGGAAAAGCTGGCCTGCGGAATGGAACGCGCCAGGGCCAGCATGAGCGCGATCGTGTGCTCGGCGACCGAGATGGCGTTTCCGCCCGGCGTATTCATGACGAGTACGCCGGCCGCCGTGGCCGCATCCAGGTCGACGTTATCCACGCCGACGCCCGCGCGCCCGATCACGCGCAGTCTGGGCGCCTTCTCGAGCACCTCTTTGGTGACTTTGACCGCGCTGCGGACGATCAGCGCGTCCGCCTCCGCGAGACAGTTCTGGTACTCCTTCGGGTTGGAAACCATGACGTTCCAGCCCGGTTGAGCCTTCAGCAACTCGATTCCGGCTGCTGCCATTGGTTCAGCGATGAGGATGTTCATGGATTGCCTCCTATGAAACCACCGTCGCTTTAGGCAGCGCCGCTTCGGCGTAGACTTTCTGGACCGCGGCCACTCCCGTTCCGAAGGTGACGGGGCGCCCGTTGGCAGCCAGAATGAGTTCCAGTTCCGCGATGACCGCGAACAGGTCGGCGAAATCGAAATAGCCGAGATGGGCGATGCGGAAGATCTTGCCCTTCATCGTGCCCTGGCCGTTGGCGATGATAGAGCCGAATCGGGTCCTAAACTCCTTGACAATGACACCCGAATCCATTCCCTCGGGGGCTTTAATGGCCGTAACCGAGGAGCCGGGCGAGTTGGGCGCGAACAGCTCCAGTCCAAGGGCAAGGGCGGCCTCGCGGGTGGCGCGGGCCAGCAGTTGGGCGTTTTCGACGAGCTTGTCCATGCCGAACTGCTTGATGTATTGGAGCGCGGCTCCGAGGGCGAGGATCAGGCTGGTGGAAGGTGTCCAGCTCGACTCTCCCGCATCGGCGCTCTTCTTTTCCTTCTTGAGGTTGAAATAGTAATGCGGCAGGTTGGCCGTTTCCGCGAAGCGCCAGGCTTTCGGGCTGATGCTCATGAAAGCCAGGCCGGGCGGAATCATGAAGGCCTTCTGCGAGCCGCCGATCACCACATCGAGCCCCCAGCCGTCGATATCGAGCGGCATGGTGCCGATGCCCGTGATGGCGTCGATGACGAAGATGGCCTCCGTCTTGCCGATGATTTGCGCCATGGCGCGCACATCATGGGCAGCGCCGGTGGATGTCTCCGACGCCTGCACGAAGACGCCGCGCGCGCCGGGATTGGCGGCCAGCGCCTGTTCCACGCGCTCGGGGGAGACTACGTCACCGTATTCGGCCTTAAGCACGACAGCGTCGAGCCCGAACGCCGAGGCGATCTCAACCCAGCGTTCGCCGAACTTGCCGGCCGAACAGACGATCACCTTGTCGCCGCGCGAGAAGAGGTTCGAAACGGCGGCCTCCATCGCTCCGGTGCCCGACGAACAGAACACCAGAACGTCGTTGGAGGTACCCAGCACTTCCTTCAAATCCTTGAGGGCAGCGCGGTAGACCGTACGGAAATCCTCAGTCCGATGATGGATATCCGACGCCATCATGGCCTGCAAAGAACGGGGATAGAGGGGGGTTGGCCCCGGCGTTAAGAGACGTTGTTTTCTGACGTGCATAAAAGCTGGTGAATTCACTAGAATATCAAAGTCATGGCGCTCCTTGACCGGGTACAACAGGACATGACCGAGGCCATGAAGGCCCGGGACGAATCCCGCCTCAGCGCGCTGCGGATGATCAAGGCCGCGCTGATGAAGCACCAGGTGGATTCGATGAAGCCGCTCGACGAAAAAGCCGAGCTTCAGGTGCTGAATACGCTGATCAAACAACGCAAGGAATCGGCGGAGATGTTCCGCAAGGGCGGCCGCCTGGAGCAGGCCGCGCAGGAGGAAGCCGAGCTGAAGCTGATCGAATCCTACATGCCGGCCCCGGCGAGCGAGGAGGAGATCGAGCAGGCAATCGCGCAGGCGCTGGCCGAAACCGGCGTGACGAGTCTGAAGCAGATGGGCGCTGTGATGAAGGCGGCGCAGGCCAAGCTGGCCGGCAAACGCGTGGACGGAAAAACGCTCAGCGAGAAGGTGCGGGCGCGGTTGTCTTAAGAACCAGACGCAGAGTCACCCGTCCCCGAATCCATTCCGGAAAGTTGTCGTGCGCCCGTTTACGTTAACGGGTGCAAAATCGATTCTTTCTTGAGCAGCAACCAGAGCTGCGCGCATCAAATCAGAGAGGGCAAGCCGAAATTCACGAGGCGCAGATGCACACCACAGCCCTGCCGCAATCAACTTCAAAAAAACTCAGACGGGAGGATGAAGGAATCATGCCAGCACTCAAGGGCACCAAGACGCATGAGAACCTCAAGATCGCGTTTGCCGGGGAATCCCAGGCCAACCGGCGGTATCTGTATTTCGCGAAGCAGGCCGACGTGGAAGGCTACCCGGAGATCGCCGGGCTGTTCCGCGACACCGCCGATGGGGAAACCGGCCACGCGCACGGCCACCTGGATTACCTGAAGGAAGTGGGCGACCCGGCAACCGGTCTTCCGATCGGCGATACCGCTGCGAACCTGCAAGCCGCCGTCGCCGGCGAAACCCACGAGTACACCGACATGTATCCCGGCATGGCCAAAGTGGCCCGCGAAGAGGGATTCGCCGAGATCGCCGACTGGTTCGAGACTCTGGCCAAGGCGGAAAAGTCCCACGCCGGCCGCTTCCAGCAGGGATTGAAAGCAATCGCGTAATCGCGACTTCACCAGCCCGGCAACGCCGGCAATTCCGCCGCTGCCGGGCTTTCGCTCGCCCGCATGATTATTAAAGGCGCACCCACTTCCGGCCTGTGCTATAGCCCCAGCGATCCGAAGTACTGGAATGAGGCCGGCCTGAAGGCCGAGATCGAGCGCATCTTCGACATCTGCAACGGCTGCCGCCTTTGCTTCAATCTCTGTCCGAGCTTCCCCGACCTGTTCAAGACAATCGACGGCTACGACGGCGATGTGAGGAAGCTTACCCCGGCCGATGTGGACCGCGTGATCGACCTCTGCTTCCAGTGCAAGATCTGCTACGTCAAGTGCCCCTACACGCCGGAGGACAAGCACGAGTTCCAGCTCGACTTTCCGCGCCTCATCATGCGGGCTAACGCCATCCGCCGCAAGAAGCGCAGCGGCAGCCTGCGCTCGTACGTGCTTTCCCGCCCCGAACTGCTCGGCAGACTGGCGGGTATGGCGCCGGCGCTGGCGAACTGGGCGAACCGCCAGCCGCTGTTGCGCGCCGGGCTGGAAAAGGTGCTGGGCATACACCGCGAAAAGGTGCTGCCCGAGTTTCACGGAGAAACGTTCGAGGAGTGGCATCGCAAGCAACCGCGGCCCGAGAGCGATTCGACGAAGGCCGTCCTGTTCTACACCTGCTCGGTGAACTACAACGCACCGGAGGTGGGCCGCGACGCAATCGAGGTCTTCGCGAAAAACGGCATCGCGCTTACCTGCCCGAAACAGAACTGCTGCGGTATGCCCGCCC
The DNA here is from genome assembly GCA_029776225.1 of Acidobacteriota bacterium. Lineage (GTDB taxonomy): Bacteria > Acidobacteriota > Terriglobia > Bryobacterales > Bryobacteraceae > Fen-330. The sequence goes on from JAKOTR010000053.1 coordinate 303,293, forward strand.
TGGAATCGGGCGACGTCGAGCTCGCCAAACGTTTGGCGCGGCAGAACGTGGAGTCGCTGCTGCCGCACGTCAGGGCCGGGAAAAAGGTGCTCGCCATCGACCCCACCTGTTCCTACATGCTGCGCAAGGAATACGCCGAACTGGTAGGCACGCCGGAAGCGGCCGAAGTCGCCGCCGCCACCATGGATCTATGCGAGTACCTGTTCCAGCTCAAGCAGCGCGGCGAGCTCAACCGCGACTTCAAGTCGACGCCCGGGCGCATCGCGTATCATTTGCCGTGCCACCTGCGCGCGCAGAACATCGGCTACCGCTCGCGCGATCTGATGCGGCTCATCCCCGGAACAACCGTCAGGATGGTGGAGCAGTGTTCAGGGCACGACGGCACCTGGGCGATGAAGAAGGAGTTTTTTCCGCTTTCCATGCTGACCGGCAAGAAGGCGTTCGAGGGCATGGCGAATGCGGAAGCGGAAATCTTCGCCAGCGATTGCCCGCTCGCCTCGATTCAGATCGGCCAGGCGCTCGGGAAGCGGCCAATCCATCCCATACAGGTGCTGGCGCGGGCCTACCGCGCCGGTGGTTTTCCGAAACCAGTTGAAGAATTGAAGTCATGAACCCCGTCGAATTGCACGAAATCAAAAACATTGCCGATTACGAGATCGAGCGTAGAACCTGGCGCCCGCAGATCATGGCGCTCAAGGACCGCAGGCGGATTCGCGTCGGAGAGCACCTGACGTTTCTTTTCGAGAACCGCGAAACGGTTCGCTACCAGATACAGGAAATGATGCGCATCGAGCGGATCGTCGACCCGGCGGCGATCCGGCACGAGGTGGACACTTACAACGAACTGATCCCTCTGCCCGGCGAACTCTCGGCCAGCCTGCTGATCGAGTATGAGACGCCGGCGGAGCGCGACGTCGCCCTGCGCGGACTGCTCGGCCTGGAGAATCACGTGTGGCTCGCCGTCGCCGGCTACCCGCCGGTCAAGGCCCGCTTCGACACGCGGCAGATCTCTACGGACCGGCTCAGCTCCGTCCAGTACATCAAGTTCCCGCTCACGCCGGAGATGCGGGCCCACTGGTTGGAGGGCGCGCGAATCATCGTCGACCACCCGAAGCTCAGGGCGGAGCAAGCGCTAACCGAAACCCAATTGAAGGAACTCGCGGGCGACTTCCAGCCGTAATTGCAGGCGCGCGGGCCGCCGTCCGGCGGAGCTGACTCCGCCGGCCGCAACTTTTGGCAAGTGATAGCGGGTATACCTCGCTATTTCAGCCGCGACCCGGCCTTCAAGGGCGCCGCCGGCGGCAAGTGCGGATGGACAACGCTCTTATATGCTTTGCACGCGTCCTGTACCGTTGGTTCGGAGCACACCGCAACTAGGGTGTCATAAAGTCTTTCGAGGCGCGTATTGAAGGATTTGTGAGCATCGGGAGCGAGCTGCTCGCCAAATTGCGTAATCAAACCAGCCCTGCCGCTCGCCATGCTCAACTTTGCGAGCGTACCTGCCGCAGCATATGGATCGTAGCCAGCTAGCAAAGCCAGCATTGTCCCTTTGATATCCGCATCGAATTCGGGGTTGGTTGGGTCATCGCTCTGATCATTCAGCTGCCATTGAATGATGTGACCGACCTCGTGAGCAATTGCGAACGCAAGCTCACTGGGCGAATCACTAATCAGTTCCGAAAGAGCCACATTGATTAGTATCAGATCGCCCTTCCACGCAAACGCATTGATTACGGGCGCGTTGGAAATTATCAGCTCGGGTTCATATCGCAGAACGCCAAGACGTAGAGCAGTGTCAATGATTCTTCGGTAGACAAGGCGTATGCGCTCCCAGTGCGACACAGGCCATTCAGCGGCACCTGGAGGAAGCGCCGAGATCATCCCCCTATCCGCATTTAACGTCCAAGCAACGAAGTCTTCCTGGGGTGGGTTTGCGGACGTGATTTGAAGCACGCCATAAAAATCGTCAGGTAGATCGGGGAAGTACTGCATTAGGTTGAAACTGGTATGTCCCAGCGGCGGAAGGCTAAATTGCCTTTGTCCGACAAAGACACCGTCCTTATCTAGCAGTACCACGTTGACGCGAACAGGCATATCTGACCAGGCGTTTGCGATGGCAACCCCAAGATCGCGATTCGCAAACGAAGTATAGACCAATGTTGGAAGGGTGGGTTGAGAAGTGATCTCCTGGCGCGCAACACCGTTTTCGAGCACTCTGAAAGCAACGGTTGCCTGAAGTGGCACGCTGCTCCTTGCGATTGCCCAGCCCACCTGGATTGCCGAAGATGCAATTTTGCTCCTGAGCACTCGGCTGCCACCGGCGGGCACAGTGAATGTGTGATCAGCCGCTAAACCGTTTCCGAGATCCATGGCCAGCGGCTTCCCATCGTTGTCGAAAAGAAACAAGCGAACCCTGGCTTCTGAAAGGCATGGGTTGACGAAGGTAAAAGTTGTCTGCCATTGCTGAGCAGCATCACCTCCATCGGCAAGTTGAGGGAAATACAAATCGGTGTGAGCGCTGCTTGGAATCTGGCCGAAGGCACACAAGCAGGTCAGCAAGATACTTAGGGAGATTCGGACCGTCATGTGTGGGATTGTTACAGAACACGACAGAGCTGTCAATGATTGACTTACCATGAAATGGGTAAGCCTCTGGCTGTACGATACTTTCCCGTTCTAACCTTCACTTATTCGAAACAATGGCTTTTCGCGATCAAAGCTGATCGGCTATCCGAACTGAGTGAGCCGTCCGGCGTGGGGAAGATCCTGCTGCGGTGATGCGTTCTTGCGAACTACACTAAGTAAGGAGACCGGGCCCCGATACCCCTCATGATCCTGCGAAGCTGCCTGCTTTTTCTGGCCAGGCAAAAAGCGCTGCGCCGGTGGATGGAGACATCCTCCCTCGTCCGCCCGCTGACTGCGCGGTTCATCGCGGGCCCAACGCTGGACGACGCACTGGCGGTGGGCTCCCGCCTGGAACGCGACGGGATCATGATGACTCTCGACCGCCTCGGCGAGAACGTCTCCTCGCTCCCGGAGGCCGAGGCGTCGTGCGAAGGGTATATCGAAGCCCTGCGCCGCCTGGATCAGCTCGGCTCGAACGCGACGGTTTCGATCAAACTGACGCAGTTCGGCCTCGATCTTTCCGCCGACGCCTGCCGGGCCAATGTGTGGCGCCTGGCCGAAGAAGCTGCCAGGCTCGGCAGGACGATCGAGATCGACATGGAATCGAGCGAATACGTCGATCGCACGCTGCGGCTGGTCTTCGATCTTCACGAGCGGTTTGGAAACGTCCGCGTCGCCATCCAGGCCTACCTCCGGCGCAGCGGCCGCGACGTGGAGCGGATGTGCGACGCCGGCATTCCGGTGCGTCTCTGCAAGGGCGCGTACCTCGAACCCGCCGCGGCCGCTTTCCAGGCCAAGAGCGAAGTGGACCGGAACTACGTCCACCTCATGAAGGTGCTGCTCGAACGCGGCGCCTACCCTGCTCTCGCCACCCACGACGAAAAGATTATCGCCGAAGCGAAGCGTTTTGCCCGCGACAAGCAGATCGCGCCGGACGCTTTCGAATTCCAGATGCTCTATGGCATCCGGCGCGACCTCGAGCGGCAATTCGCAGCGGAGGGTTACCGGCTGCGCCTTTACGTGCCGTACGGGCAGGCCTGGTATCCCTATTTCATGCGCCGCCTGGCCGAGCGGCCCGCCAACCTGCTGTTTCTGCTGCGCCATCTCGCCCGCGGCTGACCCGCCGGCGGGGGCCCGCCCCCGGCTTCTGCGGGTGTAACCCGTAAACGGAGTTCATGAGACAATGAACACAAAGTGGCGCTGAAGATACAGCTTTCTCGAAAAGCGTTTTGGGTGCGATTCCTCATGCACCCCCTCGGGAAGGTTGCCGTCGGCATCTCCCTGGCGCTCGCCATCGCAGGGATGGCGACGTTCACCTACTACTACGTCAAATACTCGCGCCTCATCGACCAGAAGCTTCGGTCGGGTCCGTTCCCAAGTACGTCGATGGTGTTTGCCGCGCCGCGCGTGGTCACGGTCGGCGACGAGATCACCGCGGAAGAGATCATCAGCCAGTTGCGCCGCAGCGGTTACGGGGAATCGAACACCAACCGCATGGGCTGGTATCACCTCCGGCTGGACGGCGCCCTGGAAATCTTTCCCGGCCCCGATTCGTACTTTGACAACGAACCCGGCGTAATCAAATTTTCGGACAACCGCGTTTCCCGCATCATTTCGCTGCGCGACAACACCGACCGCATGCAATATCTGCTGGAACCGGAACTCATCACCAATCTCACCGACAGCAGCCGGGAAAAGCGGCGGCTGGTGAGATTTGCCGACATCCCGCAGGTGCTGGTGCATGCGGTGCTCTCGGCCGAAGATAAGCGCTTCTTCCAGCACGCGGGCTTCGATCCGCTGCGCGTGATCAAGGTGGCGTATCAGGATCTCAAGGAAACCCGCAAGGCGGCCGGCGCCTCCACGCTGAGCATGCAGCTCGCGCGCATGTTCTGGCTGAACCCGTCCAAGACCTGGCGGCGGAAGGCGGCCGAAGTCCTGATCACGCTGCACCTGGAGCAGCGGCTGTCGAAGGAGGAAATCTTCGAGTATTACGCCAACCAGGTGCCGCTCGGCAGGCGCGGCAGCTTTTCCATTCACGGCTTTGGCGAAGCCGCCCGCGCCTATTTCGGCAAGGACATCAGGCATTTGACGCTGCCGGAAGCCGCCACGCTCGCCGGCCTCATCCAGCAGCCGAGTTTCCGTAACCCCTACCGCCACCCGCAGCGCGCCCGCGACCGCCGCAACGTGGTGCTCTACCTGATGCGCGAAAACGGGTTCATCACCGACGAGCAGTATAAGGAAGCGATTGCGGCTCCGCTGGTGCTGGCGCCGGCCGAAATGGAGTCCACGGAGGCGCCCTACTTTGTCGACCTGGTCAACGACCAGTTGCAAAGCGAGTTCGCCGATCACGATTTTCAGAAGAGCACCTATCGCGTTTACACGACGATCGACCTCAATCTGCAGCGCGCGGCTTCGGAAGCGGTCCGCCTCGGCATGGAGGAGGTGGATAAGATGCTGAGCCGCCGGCGCTGGCGTAAGGGGGAGACGCCGCCGCACGCGCAGTGCGCGCTGGTGGCGATCGACCCGGAGACCGGCGCGATCAAGGCGCTCATCGGCGGGCGCAATTACGGCGTCAGTCAATTGAACCGGGCCCTGGCGAAACGCCAGCCCGGATCCGCTTTCAAGCCGTTCGTCTTTGCGGCGGCGCTCAACACGGCAATCGAGGGCGGACCCGCGATCTTCACGCCGGCCTCGACGATCCTCGATGAGCCGACCACGTTCTGGTTTGACGACAAGCCCTACTCACCGTCGAATTACAAGAACGAATTTCACGGAGTGGTGACGCTGCGGCAGGCGCTCTCGAAGTCGCTGAACATCCCGACGGTCAAGCTCGCCGAACAGGTGGGCTATGAAACCGTGGAGAACCTGGCCAAGCGCGCGGGGATGAATCTCAATATCCGGCCGACGCCCGCGATTGCGCTCGGCGCGTACGAAGTCACCCCGATTGAAGTGGCCGCGGCGTACACCATCTGGCCGACCGGCGGCGTGTACGTCAAACCGAACTGGATCAGCTTGATTCGCAACCAGCAGGGCGAGGTTGTCTATACGCACAAGCCCGAGCGCACCCAGGTTCTCGATCCGCGCGTTGCCTACATCATGACCAACCTCATGCAGGAAGTACTGAGGACCGGCACCGGCGCTTCCGTCCGCGCGCGCGGCTTCACGCTGCCCGCCGCGGGCAAGACGGGCACTTCGCATGACGGCTGGTTCGTCGGCTTCACCTCCAAACTCATCTGCGCGGTGTGGGTCGGCTTCGACGATAATCGCGAACTCGGATTGGAGGGCGCGCGTTCCGCGCTGCCGATCTGGACCGAGTTCATGAAGCGGGCCCATCAATACCGCGAGTACCGCAACGTGACCGATTTCGTGGCGCCGGACGGGGTCGTCACCGTCGAGATCGATCCGGCAACCGGGCAACTGGCAACGGCAGCCTGCCCCACGACGCGGCCCGAGGTGTTCATTTCGGGCACGGAACCCGTAGAGATCTGCCGCCTGCACGGCGGGACGGGCGGCACCCGGGTGGCATCATGGGAACTCCCACCGCCGCCCCCGCAGCCGCCCGCCGCCCCACCCCGCGTCGAGCCCCCACAGCGCACCACCGCCCGCGCCGCCGCGGCCCAGACGCCGCCGGCGGAACAGGCAAAAGCCACGCCTCCGGAAGAGCCGCAAAAGAAAAAGAAAGGCTTTTTCGGACGGCTACTTGATGTGTTTAAATAAGTTTATAAGTCGTACGTAGCTGGAGGCAGGCATGTCTTCGAAGACACTTTTACTCGTTGCCGGCGCTCTTCTTCTGGCTTTGCCGGCAGCGATGGCTCAGGCGCCAGCCGCCCCTGCCACCGCAGAGGAGGCCACCCCCCCAACGCTCGCCCCTCCGCCGCCACCGCTCGAACCGTTGACGCCCGAAAAACGGGGCGACATCTTCATGGCCCGCAAGATGTACCGCGAGGCCATCGAAGAATACAGCAAGTGCCCGCAGACCGCCGTCATCCTCAATAAAATCGGCATTGCCCATCACCAGATGAACAACCTCGACACGGCCAAAAAGTTTTACGAACGGGCCATCAAGAAGGATAAGCGTTATCCCGAAGCTGTCAACAACCTGGGCACCATCCACTATGCGAAGAGAAGTTACCGGCGCGCGGTAAACCAGTACAAGAAAGCGCTCAAACTGAACCCGCAGGCCGCGTCCATCTATAGCAACCTCGGCACCGCCCTCTTCGCACGGAAGAAATACAAGGAGGCGGCCGAAGCGTACGCACAGGCGCTCGCGCTCGATCCCGAGGTCTTCGAGCGCAGGAGCACCTACGGCGTGATGTTGCAGGAACGCAACATCGAGGAGCGCGCGAAGTTTCACTACTACCTTGCCAAGATCTACGCCCAGGCAGGCGTGACGGACCGCGCCCTGCTGTACATCCGCAAAGCGCTCGAGGAAGGCTTCAAGGACAAGAAGCAATTCACGGAAGAACCCGAGTTCGCCAGTTTGCAGGAGCTTGCCGAGTTCCAAGAGATAATGGCAACGGAATACCGTGTTCTCTAGGGCACGGGATCCGCTTGTCTGTGTAGCCGTCCTGTGCCTCGCGTTTGCGTCGTGCTCGAAACAGCAGCCGGCGGCGCGAAAAATCGCGATACTTCCGTTGGAAAATCTCTCCGCCGATCCGCAGCTTGACTGGGCAAGCAGCGCCTTCTCCGAACTCCTCACGGTGCAGCTCACCGGAGTTCCGCGCATCGCTCCGCTCTCGCTGAAGTCTTTGCGGGACGTTCCGGGGTCGGGCGCCGGCGCCGTTCTTCAGGGCTATTTTTCGGAGGCGGGCGGCAGTCTGCGCGTCGAGGGCGTCCTCCAGGACTTGGCCGCGAACCGCGCCGAAAAAACCATTTCAGCCGCCGGCCCTCGCGAGGCAATTCTGGAAATTGCGGCCTCGCTTGCGCGGCAGATCGATCCCGATGCGCGTCCTTTGCCCACGAGAGACCAGGCGGCGCTGCGGGCGTGGCTGGAAGGGCTCGAAGGCGCGAGCGATGGTTTTGAGCGCGCCGTCGCGGCCGACCCCGATTTCGGCGCGGCCTACGTCAGTTGGGCGCAGCGGCTGGCCTCGCACGGCGATCGCGCCGGGGCGCAACAGGTGATCGCCTCCGCCGCGAGGAGAGGCAGCCGCATTCCCGCCGTGGAACGGGCGCGTCTCGGGGTGCTGGCGGCTGCGCTCAATGGCGATAGCGCCGCGCGGCGCCGGGCGCTTGTCGAAATGGTGCGCGCCACGCCGGCCGACGTTTCCCTTTACCGCACCCTGGCCCAGATGGACCTCGCGGCGCGCTCCTATACCAATGCCGTGCAATGGTACGAGCAGGCGCTCGAGCGCGACCCCGGCAACGCGGCCTTGCTCAACGAAGCCGGATACGCCCACGCCTACGCGCGCAATCTCGAAGCCGCAAAGAAGGCGCTCACCAGGTACCGCAAACTCCGGCCGCGCGAGGCCAACCCGCTTGACTCGCTTGGCGACGTGCACTTCTACCTGGGACGCTTTGCGGAAGCCGAACAGTATTACCTTGAGGCTTACGACAAAGACCCCGCATTCCTTTCCGGCGCGGAGTTGTACAAAGCCGCCTGGGCAAGACTGATGGCCGGCGACCTTCAGGGCGCGCGCGCGAACTTCGAGCGGTTTGTGCAGGCGCGGCAGCAACAGCAGGATGCGCTCCTGCCCTATCGAATCGCCCAGTGGGATTACCTCACCGGGCGCCGCCGGGAAGCCATCGAGCGGCTCGAGAAAGCCGCAGGGCCGCCCCATTCTCAGCTCGCCACGCTTGCCGCGGTGCAGTTGTCGCTCTGGGCGCTCGAGGCGGGCGACCGCGATCGCGCCCGCGAGTTCGCGCTGCGCGCCCATCCCTCGCATCCGCTCGCGGCGGTGTGCCGGTTCCTGTCCGGGCCGCCCGCGACAGCGGACGAATGGGCTGCGCGGGCTGATGAGGCGTTCCCGCAGCCGGGCCAAAGCGCGTTGCGCCGGTACGCTCTCGCCTACGCTCTGCTGCTTTCGAAAAACTTTCAGGCAGCCGTGCCGGTGCTCAAGGAGATCTACCATCAGACCCCGCCCACCGCTCCGGACCCCATCGAAGTGCCGCTCGCATGGGCGCTGGTTGAAACCGGCCGGATCAAGGAGGCAAGCGAACTCCTTGCAGTCAACCCGATCCCCGAGCCTGTTGGCGAGCACCCGGTCCTCTCGTTGAGTTTTCCCCGCATCTTCCAGCTCCGGGGAATCGTGCTGGATAAGGAAGGCCGCCCTGCGGAGGCAAGAGCGAACCTGGAGCTGTTTCAACGATTTTCCGGTCCGCAACAGCGCGCCGGGCGCGGCGATCGAACGCCGCCGGCAGCCACGCCGCAGTAGTCCCCGGACAGCCGAGAAAGCCCCCCAATGAACACGCTTGCATTCCTGTTTCGTCGGGAATAGCATTTTGTTGGAGGCTGTTTTTTGAAGATGAGAATGTCTTATATCGCACCGTTGCTTCTCGTGCTTTTTATTGCCTCGACTTGTCTTCAGGCGCAGTCCGGAATGCCGCAAATGAAGTCGGTCGAGCCGGTTAATGCGAAAGCCGGTGATGTGCTGACCGTTACGGGAGAAAACCTTGACGCGGCGAACGTGGCCAAGGTTTATCTGACGGACGGAAAGAACGATGTCGAGGTGGTTATCGAAGGGCAGGAAGCGACGGCGCTGAAGTTCAAAGTGCCAGAGAACGTCAAGCCGGGACGCCTCGCCCTGATGATTCTCACCAAGGGCAAGGAGCCGAAGCTGATCGAGCAGCCGGTGAAAGTCACGATCGATTAATCGTGACGAACCGATGCGGGCTGTTCGGAGCTGCGTAGTCCGCCAGGGCGAAGGACGCGGGGGTCAGTTTGTTTTTTTTCTCCGGAACGGCGAGGACAGGTAGCCCCGCGATTCTTTCGCTGCGTCGGACTCGGGCGCGAATGCCGCCGCACGGCGATATGCCTCCACGGCAAGAGCGCGCTGCCCTTTGAGATCGTAGATCTGCCCCAGACGCATCCAGGCGAGCACGCCGGTGTTGAGGTCGAGATCATCGGCGCTCGCGGCCGCCTTCTTCATATTGGCCAGTGCGGCATCGAGGTCGTTGTACCAGAACTGGATGTTTCCTTCGGCAAAGAGGATTTTTTCGAGCTTCAGCGTGGGAAATGCGCCGGGATTGCGGAGCTTCAGTTGCTTCAACCGGCGCAGCGGGGCCAGCGCTTTCTCCAGGTCGCCGAGATCGCTGTACATCTGCGCCAGCTCCATTTGAAAAAGGTAATTCTGCGGGAAGCGCCGGATCATCTCCTGGAGCAGCGGGATAGCCTTCTGCGGCTGGCGCTCGCGCCGGTATACGGCGCAGAGAAGGATCTTCGCGTCAATTGAATTCCCCACGCCTTTTTGCGCCACCAGTTCCAGACCCCGGATGCCTTCCTCCTTGCCGCCGCGAATTCCGGCCAGGAATCCGAGCACTCTCCAATGCCACGGCAAGCTGCCGACAACATAGTTGTGCACCGCCGGCACAAGCATCGCGTCGATTTGGCCGGGGTCGAGTCTGAGTACGCGCTCGTGATACTTCCGCGCGTTGGTGGCGTTGCGCAGCGCGTCTTTCCAGGCTTTACGCACCAGGAAGTCGTAGTTGGCCCGCAGGCCATAAGAGACCCCAAGGGTGTACAGCGCCTCGGTATCCGCGGGGTTTTCCTTGAGGCGCGCCTGGGCGAGCTGAATCGCGCGCGCGATCGCGCTGTCGAACATGCGCTGGTCCTCGGGACTGGCTTCCACCTTCGGCCGCCGCAGAAAAGGATTCGCCCCAGTCACCAGTTCGCTTTCGAGCGCCCCGGCGCGGTACATGTCCCGGTAAAGGATTGCCTGGGCGAGGTGGTTGAAAACGCGGGGATCGGTGGGTTGCTCTTGCGTCTCGCGGGTGAATTCCGCGATCGCTTCCTCGCAGCGCAGATTGTAGAAGTGCTGGAAGCCGCGCGATAGCGGCGGTTCGCGCGGGATGATCAAGGCAGCGGCGAGCAGCAGGGGCAGCGAGAGCATCCAAATTCATTTTAGTGAAAGCGTTAACGCGCGCCTTCAGTTCCGCGGCGCGCCGCCCGGGAAAGTGAGGGAGGAGTTCCCGGACGGGGTTCGGAAGGTGGCAGACCGGCGGAGCGCCGATTTATCCTACAGGCGTGAGAGTCTTTCTGCTGCTGGCATTATCGGGAATAGCGGCTTTCGCCCAAACGAAGCAGGAGCTCGGAAAGCGGGCAATCGACGAAGCGCTCGCCGCGCTCGGCGGGGACCGCTTCCTCTCCATGCAGGACCGCGTGGAAACCGGGCGGGCGTACTCGTTCTATCGCGAGGAGCTTTCCGGACTTTCCATCGCCACCATCTACACCCGCTATTTGAAGCGCGCGGAGCCGCCGGAGCCGGGCCAACTCCTCATCAGCGAGCGCCAGTCGTTCGGAAAAGAGGAGCGCTACGGCGCGGTACTGTTTGCCGATGGGAAGGGCCACGAGATTACGTTCCGCGGGGCACGCCCGGTGCCGCAGGATACTCTCGACCGGTTCCGCGACTCGACTCTGCACAACATCTTCTACATCCTCCGGCAGCGGCTCGACGAACCGGGACTGATCATCGAACACCAGGGAACGGACTTCGTGGACAACATGCCGGTGGAGATCGTGAGCATCACGGACGCCGACAACCGCACCGTCACGGTGTACCTGAACCGCTCGACGCATCTGCCCGTGCGCCAGCTTTATGTGCGCCGCGACCCCAAAACCCGCGAGCGCTTCGAGGAGGTGACCATCTACTCGAAGTACCGCGACGTCGGCGGCATACAGTGGCCGTACGATGTGCAGCGGCTCCGGAACGGCCGGAAGATCTTCGAGATGTACGCCGACAGCGTCGAGGTGAACAAAGGGCTCCCCGACGAGTTGTTCACCCTGCCCGCGAACATCAAGATCCTTAAGCCGGCGCGGTAGCGGTGCAGCGCCGGGACGCGAATTCTATACCGTCGCGATCTGCTGCTGCGGCTGCTGCGGCGGAGGCGGCGGCGTCGGATTGAACTTGACGGACACCAGCTTGGAAACGCCCGGCTCCTGCATCGTAACGCCGTAGAGCGCCTCGGCAGCCTCCATGGTGCGCTTGGAGTGCGTAATCAGGATGAACTGCGTTTGCTGTGACATTTCGCGGATCAAGCGCGTGAGCCGCGCGATGTTCGGATCGTCGAGCGGCGCATCCACCTCGTCGAGGATGCAGAACGGGCTCGGCTGATACTTGAAAATCGCCATCAGCAGCGCAAGCGCCGTAAGGGCCTTCTCTCCGCCCGAGAGCAGCAGCACGTTCTGAAGCCGCTTCCCCGGAGGCGAGGCGACGATGTCGATGCCCGACTCGTTCACGTTCGCCTCGTCGGTGAGCCGCATCTCGCCCGTGCCGCCGTTGAACAGCGTCGCAAAAAGCTCGCGGAAGTGGTTGTTGATGGCGGTGAAAGCCTCGTTGAACCGCTTCTTCGATTCGACATCGATCTCCTGAATCACCTTCTCGAGATCGCGGATGGAATCGAGCAGGTCCTGCCGCTGGGTGTTCAGGAAGTCGTACCGCTGCTGCGCAAGCTGGTACTCGGAGAGGGCTTCCGGGTTCACCGGGCCGAGCGCCTCGATGCGCCGCTTGAGCTCCTGGAACTTGTTTTCGATTTCGGCCAGCCCTTCGGCGTCCAGAGGCGGCTCGCTATCGGACCCAAGCTCCGCGATCGGTATGCCGAGTTCGTTGCGGCAAGTCTCATCGAGGAACTTCAGTTCGGTCTGGCGCTTCACCAGCTCCACTTCGATATGCGAGCGGTTCTCCTGCGCGGCTTGCAGGTTGGCCCGCAACTGCTTCAGCGATTCTTCGAGGCCGGCCAGGGCGGCGCGCAGTTTGACCTCCTGTTCGGCCAGCCCGGCGACCTCCGCTTCGGTGCGCGCTTTCGTATCGGCCAGCACGGCGGCGCGCTCATCCAGTTCGATATTGTTGGCGAGCAGCCGAGCGCGCTCGACGCCGAGACGCTCGAGGTCGGCCGCGATCTCCTTGCCGCGCTTCGCCAACTCCTGGATCTGCGATTCCAGACGGGCCAGCGTGGCGCGGTCGGCGCGCTGCCGCTCCTCAAGGCCCGCCAGTTCGGCGCGGAGGGCGGAGTGCTCCTCGCCGGCGCGCGTCGCCGCGGATTTCAGGCCTTCGAGTTCGTTGCGCGCGGCTTCGAGCGCCTGCTCCAGTTCGGTTCTGGCGCGCTCTTTTTCCTCCACCGCAGCCTGGTTCTGCTGGCGCCTCTCCGCGGAGCGCTGGCGCTCTTTCGACAGGCGGTCCAGCTCCAGCCGCGCCACCGAGAGCCGCGAGTTCGCGCGGTTCAACTCTTCGGCGACCTTGCGCATTTCGTGATCGAGAGCCAGAGTTTCGCGCTCCTGAGCCTGCTGCGCGCTGCGAAGGCGCTCGATTTCCTGCTCCAGGCGGGCAATTTCGCGCTCCAGGTTCTGGATGCGGGCCGCGGTCTCTTCAAGGACCTTCTGCCGCGCCTGCACGAGCGCCGTGGTCTCCCGCAGCTCCCGTTTCAAAGCCAGCGGACCGCTGGAGCTCTTCTTTCCGCCGCTCACGGCGTGCCCGTGATAGCAGACGCCGTCCGGGAGGAGGAAGTACAGGTCCGGGTATTCGAGCGCGAGCCGCTGAGCCTCCGCGCGGTCGTTCACCAGGAAGCACCGGGAAACGCGCGGCAAACACTGGAGGGCCGTATTGCTGAATCCGTTAGTCAGCCGCAGGACGTCGCTCAGGCGCGCGGCGGTTCCGGCAGGCGGCTCGGCCGGCTGCGCCGCCGCGGGTTCAGTTCCCTTCTCCGGATGAACCAGGAACGTGGCGCGCCCTTCCAGGCTGCTGCGCATCACCTCGATGCCGCACTCGGCCTGCTGCCAGTCCTTCACGACAATGTATTCGAGTTCGTCGTGCAGGAACTCTTCGGCCGCTTTTTCATAGGCGGGTTCCACCTCGACGAAATCGGCCAGCACGCCGATCGGGCGCAGCTCCTTGGCCTGCCCGCGCTCGATCGCACTGAACAGCCGCTTGACCGAATCGGTGGTGTAGGCGCGGTGCGAGAGGATCTCTTCGAGCGAATCGCGGCGCGCTTTCAGGCGGGAAAACTCCGCCCTAGCCGCTTCGAGCTGGCGGCGCGCCTCGCTGAGTTCCTTTTTCCTCTCGGCCAGTTCGCCCTCCACCCGGCGCCGCTGTTCGGCGGTGGATTCCAGTTCCATCTGCCGCGCGGCGCGCTTGGCCGTCAGCTCGTTTTTCGACGCGGTGAGCCACTCGATGTCGGCCGAGGCGGTCTGCTCTTCCTTCTGCGCCTTGGCGGCATCGCGGTCGAGCGCGGCCATGTAGGCGTCGATCTGCGCGAGCTGGTTCCTCAGCGCTCCGGCCTCGCCCAGCAGCCGCAGCACGGCCTGTCGCGAGGATTCGAGCCCCCGCTCGCGCTCGCCGAGCGAAGCCTGAAGCGCGTCGCGTTCTTTCGCCTTGGCCTGGAGCCGCTCGCGGGCCTCGGCAGTCTGCCGGTCCCGCTCGGCCACAGTCTGGCGGTGGGCCTCCAGTTCCTCGCGCACGCGGACGGCGCGGCTTTCGATTTGCTGCGATTCGGTTTCGCCCTGCGCCAGCCGCTGCTCGATCGAAGCGATCTGCTTCGCTTGATAGTCGAGCCGCCCGCGGGTTCGCTCAAGCTCCAGGTCCAGCTCAGCCAGCCTCTTGCGAGCTTCCCTCAGTTGCTCTTCGGTCTGGTAGCCTTCCGCCTGCGAGCGGCTGTATTCCTGTTCCTTTTGTGCGGCTTCGGCCGAGAGTGCCTCGCAAGCCGCCGTTGCGGAGTTCAGATCGAGCGCGATCTTGGCCGCCTCCCGCTCCAACGCCTGGTGGCGCGCCGCCAGCACGCGCCGCAACTGGGCGTCCATCTCCGCCTTCAACTCTTCGTACCGGCGGGCCTTGGATGCCTGCCGCTTCAGTGAGTTCACCTGCCGCCCGACTTCCTCCAGGATGTCGAAGACGCGTTCCAGGTTGTGCTTGGCGCCCTCCAGCCTGGCCTCTGCGAGCCGGCGCCGAGCCTTGAACTTCGATATCCCCGCGGCCTCCTCGATCACGGCGCGGCGGTCCTGCGGGCGGGAGCTGAGAAGTTGCCCGATGCGCCCCTGCTCGATGATGGCGTAGGATTCCGGCCCCAGCCCCGTGCCCATGAAGATGTCCTGGATGTCGCGGAGGCGGGCCGCGCGCCCGTCGATGAGGTATTCACTCTCCCCCGAGCGGAACAGCCGGCGCGTAATGGTGATTTCCCGTTCACCTTGCGCGGCGCCCTTGCCGTTGACGGCGCCGTTGGCCTTGCCGTTCACACTGCCGTTCACAGCGCCGTTCACACTGCCGTTCGCCCCGCCGTTGGCCTTGGCGGCCAGCTCGGCGAAGTGGAAACCGGGATCCACCAGGGTGATGGTCACCGAAGCCAGTCCTACCGGTTTGCGGTCGCGCGTTCCGGCGAAGATCACGTCCTCCATGCGCGCGCCGCGGAGGCTTTTCGCCGACTGCTCGCCCAGCACCCAGTTGATGGCATCCGCGATGTTGGATTTCCCACAGCCGTTCGGGCCAACGATGGCGGCGATCCCCGAGCCGTTGAAGCGGAGCTCGGTCCGGTCCGGGAACGACTTGAACCCCTGCATCTCGACGCGCTTGAGTCTCAGCAAAGTCGCAATCTCCAAAACGGAAAAGTTTTACCCGGCCCAACACGGGCCCGGCACTCGGGGGGGTTGAGACCATCCTAAACCGGAATGGGAGCAAAAGTAAAGCACCTCAGATACTCTATAAAGGGCTAGGTGCTTTGCAGCCCCAAAATATAGTGCCCCACGCGCCGGAGCATCTCCTTCCCCTCGTCCAATTCTAGCCGCCCCCGCTCACCACACCAAAAAAAGTCCGCACGAGTCCGCAAATGGAATTGATTGTGGTATAGCAAACAGTATACGTATGCGGATCGCCGTTCACCCCGTGCCGTATGTGCCTTTCCGCACCTTCCTCACCGCGATTGAAACCCTCGAGCGCGGCTGCCCCAACCAGCTTGACCGCTCCGTCTGGCCCTCCTACTCCGGCGCCATTCAGGGCCAACTGCTCGGCGCTTTCCGGTTCCTGGGCCTGATGGATGAAAACCAGTTCCCCACTCCCGAACTGAGGGAACTCATTGCCCGCAAGGACAATCGGCGCGCGCTGCTGCGCCGCTTGCTCGAAACCAGCTATGCCGACCTGATCCGCCTCGATCTCTCGCGCGCTTCCCCGCGCCAGCTCGATGACGCCATGCGGCAATACGGGTTGAACGGCGCCACGCACCGGAAAGCCGTCTCGTTCTTTCTACAGGCCGCGCAATACGCCGGACTGCCGCTTTCGGCCCTGCTGCGGGCCAAAATCCGCGGCCGAGGCCAGGGGAAACGCCGCGCCGCCACCGCCACGAAAAGCGTTCCCGCGATCTCCAAGACGATTGAACTGAAGAGCGGCGGCGTTCTGACCCTGACGGCGGCTGTGGACTTCTTCGCGATTTCCGCCGAGGACCGCCAGTTTGTCTTCGATCTGATCGACCGCATGCAAGCGTACGAAGAATGAGTGCGAACAGGCCCAGGCGCCGCTGTGTTCCGGCTTTTGATATCGTGTTTGCCGGAGTTCGCGGCGGCGTTGATTCCCGGCCGCGCTGCGAGCCCAGGAGGGATTGGATGACTGCCGCCTGCACCCGGCGTGAACTGCTGCTTGTGTTTGCCGCTTCTGCCGCCCGCCCCCAGAGCGCCGCCAAGCCCATCCGCGGCGTGTTTCCGATCATGGCCACTCCGTTCACCGAGAAAAAGGAGGTTGACTGGGAGGACCTCGTCCGCGAAGTCGAGTTTCTCGGCCGCTGCGGCGTCCACGGGTACGTGTGGCCGCAACTGGCGAGCGAGTACTGGCTGTTGAGCAAAGAAGAGCGCATGCGCGGGATGGAGCTGCTCGCCAAAGCCGCCAGGGGACGCCGCCCGGCGCTCGTGCTCGGCGTACAGGGTCCGAACACCGAGGCGATGCTGGAATACGCCCGCTACGCGGAGACACTCGGCCCCGACGCGATGATCGCCATCCCGCCCACCGAGGCCAAAACGATCGACGACTTCCGCGAATACTACCGGTCCCTGGCGCGCGTAACGAAACGGCCCATATTCGTGCAGACGAGCGGCGGCGCGCGCGGTATCAGCCCGTCCATTGAAGTCCTCGTGGAGATGGCGCGCGAGTTCCCTAACCTCGCTTACGTGAAGGAGGAGCACGCTCCCATCATCCCGCGCATGATCCAACTGACGAAGCACCGGCCGCCGATCCGGGGCGTCTTCAGCGGGAATCATGGCAAGGGATGGACGTACGAACTCCGGCTCGGCTGCGACGGCACGTGCCCCGGAGCGCCGCTCGCGGACGTTTACGTGAGCATCTGGGACCTTTATCACGCGAACAAGAAAGAAGCGGCGCTCGATGCGTTCTCCAAGCTGATGCTGCTGGTGAACCTGGATTCGCAGATCCCCGGTACGTTTCAGTACCTGATGAAGAAGCGCGGCGTGTTCAAGACCACGGTCTCGCGGCAGCGCGAGATTTCGCTCACGCCGGAGGCCATCGCGGAGATCGAGTTCAATTTCGCCGCGCTCAAGCCGTGGCTGAAGGCGTAGCCGCTCACCGCGGCGTGGCCGCGGAAGTCGCCGGCGATTCTTTTCCGCGTGCCGCGGGCCTGGAGGGACGCCTGGCGATCATTCGCGCAGCCAGCAGAAGCGCAAGAACGGCGGCGTAGGCAAGCGGCGCCCGCACATCCGATTTCACCAGCCAGTAGTAATGCAGGCAGCCGGCCGCGGCGCTCACGTAAATGAGCCGGTGCAGCCTCTGCCATCGCTTTCCGCCCAGCCGCCGCACCCAGTTGTTTGTCGACGTCATCGCCAGCGGTATCAGCATTACGAAAGCCGCAAAGCCGGCGGTGATGAACGGGCGTTTTCCGATGTCGACGGCAATCTCGTGCAGATCAAAAAACTTGTCCAGCCAGAGATACGTGATGAAATGCAGGCATCCGTAGAAGAACGCAAACAGGCCGAGCATCCTGCGATACCGGATCAGCCCGGGCATCCCCAGCAGCCTGCGCGCGGGCGTCACGGCTAGCGTGATCAGCAGGAACCGCAGCGTCCAGTCGCCGGTGGCGTGAGTGATGAACTCGATTGGATTCGCGCCGAGCCCGTCATGAAACCCCCGCCAGACCAGCGCGCCCAGTGGCGAAAGGCAGAGCGCGAAAACAAGCGGTTTAGTAATACTTGCGGAGGTCCATGCCGGCATAGAGCTGAGCCACTTGATCGCCGTAGCCGTTAAACATCAGGGTATTCCGTTTGAAGAACTCGCCCAGGCGGCGCTCTTTCGCCTGGCTCCAGCGCGGGTGATCGACCTGCGGATTCACGTTCGAGTAGAAACCGTACTCCTGCGGGTTGGCGCGGCTCCAGGTGGTCGGCGGCTGCTTTTCCGTGAACTTGATTTTGACGATGGACTTGATGCTCTTGAACCCGTACTTCCAGGGCACGACCAGGCGCACGGGAGCGCCGCTCTGATTCGGCAACGTTTCCCCGTACATGCCGACGCAGAGCAGCGTCAGCGGGTGCATGGCCTCGTCCATCCGTAAACCTTCCACATACGGGAACGGGATGCCGGCCCAACGCGCCGCCGGCATCTGTTTCGAATCGTACAGGCTCTCAAAGGCGACGTATTTCGCTTTGGAGGTGGGCTCCACCTGCCTGATGAGGGCATTCAGCGGGTATCCGATCCACGGAATGACCATCGACCAGCCCTCCACGCAGCGAAGCCGGTAGATGCGCTCCTCAAGCGGCGCGAGTTTCATAATGTCGTCGAAATCGAAGACCCTGGGGCGGGCGACGTGGCCTTCGACCGAAATCGCCCACGGCGATATACGCAGGTTCTTCGCCAGCTCCGCCGGCTGCTCCTTGCCGGTGCCGAACTCATAGAAGTTGTTGTAATGAGTGGCGTGCTGGTAGGGCGTAATTTTCTCGTCCGTGCTGAACGGGCTTTTCCGGACGTCCGCCAGCCTGACGCCCGCCGGAGCAAGGCCCGGAAAGGCCGCCAGCGCCGGAACCGCCAGGAACTTCCGGCGGTTGAGGTAGACGTGCTTGGGCGTAATCTCGCTGGCGCGGATTTGGGGCGGTTTACGGATCAGCATTAGTTGCTTGGATGCGCGGCGCGGGCCGTCCGCTGCAAGCTTAAGCAGCTTTGCGGGGCCGCTCTTCGGTGCGGATGGCGCCTTCGGCCGGCTGGATCCGCCTCCCGCGTTCCCTCGCCCAAACCTGGGTGAACTCGGCGCCGAGCAGCAGGATCATCGACGCGTAATAGACCCACAGCACGATGAGGATCAGCGACCCCGCGGCACCGTAGGCGCTCGTCCTCGCGCTATTCGCGAGATACATGCCGATCAGGTAGCGGCCGATTACAAACAGCACCGCGGTTGTAATCGCCCCCACCCAGACTTCCCTCCAGGCGATCTGCGTGTCGGGCAGCACCTTGTAAATCGCGGCGAACAGAACAACAAATACGGCGAAGGAAACCAGCGCGTAGAGGACCCGGGAGAGCGTCCCGGAAAAGGGCATAAAGCCGGCCACACTTTCGAGCGCGGGCAGAAGCGCGCTGAGGGCCAGCGAGGCAAACAGCAGAACGCCGATTCCGAGCAGCATGATAAACGACCAAAGCCGCTTGAGCAGGAAATTTTTGACGCCGGCTTCCGGATCCGGCTGCACTTCCCAGGTCTTGTTCAGCGCGGACTGGAGCTGTGCGAACGCGGTCGTAGCGCTGAACAGCAGCGCGAGGCCACCGAAAACCAGCCCCAGCACGGTCCCGGAAGTGTTTTCGCTCTGCCGCTGAATGATGGTTTGCACCTGCTGCGCCGCGCCGGGCCCGATGAAGCCCTGTATCTGCTGCTGTATCTCGCCCTCCACGGCCGCACGGCCGAAAACAATCCCAACCACCGCGACAAGGATCAGCAGAATCGCGGGCAGCGAGATCACGGTGTAGAAAGCCAGGGCGGCCGCCATCGTCGAGCAGTCGTCGGCGATGAATTCCTCGATCGTGGTTTTGAGGTACTTGAAGTAGCGTCCGAGGCGTCCCATGGCTCGCGCCAGCCCCTGAAAGTATTGAGCAATTCCGGGGCCAGAGGAGAGCGGGACTACTCGGTCTCGCGCGGCTTCAGACCCTCAGCCAGCAGAACGGCTTCCGCCAGTTCCCGCATGGGGCGGCGGCGCCGGCGGCTCTCATTGCGCAGGCGCAGGTAGGCCTCAGGCTCGGTCAACTGAAATTTTTGCTGGAGAATGCCTTTGGCGCGCTCTATGATCGTGCGGTCCTCCAGGCGGCGCCTGATCTCGCCGGCGGTACGCTGGAGGCGGGCATTCTCCTCCACCAGCCGCCAGCGCTCGATTGCCCCTCCCATCTGCTCGCCCAAAAAGGTCAGGACGCCGATCTCCGCCGGCGAGTGCTCGTGCGGCAGCTTGTGATGCACATTCATCACGCCAATCACGGCGCCTCTGGAGATGATCGGAACCGAGACCAGCGCTTCGTAGCTGTCCTCGACGAGCGACGGAAATTTTTTAAACCGGGGATCGTTGAACGCGCCACTCGAAAGCGCGACCACGGACTTGTGCTCCGCGACCCAGCCGGCGATGCCCTCCCCCAACTTCATCCGCAGCGTTCCGATCTCGGCCTTGTGAGGCAACTGCGAGGCTTCCAGCACGACCTCGCCGGTGGCGAAGTCGGGCAGATAGACGAGACAGGCGTCGCAGCGGGTGGCCTCGACAACCAGCTCGATCAGAGCCTGCAGCATTTCGCGAAGGCTCATGCCGGAACTGACAATCCGGCTGGTCCGGTGCAGGAGCGCAAGATGCGGCTCGGCAGTTGTTCCTGTCGGGGCGCTCATGCTTCGAGAGTAAGAGACAACTTCGGCAGGCGTCCAATCGAAAGTTTCTATGCCGTGTATAACGGCTTATTCGGCCGCGGCGCCGAGGGCATCCAGGAACAACCGCGCCACCCGCGGGGCGTCGTACTGGCGCACGGTTTCCAGGCCGGCCTCGGCCAGGGCGGCGCGCATCCGGCCGTCGTTGCGCAACTGGAAGAGGGCGTCCGCCAGCGCCCCGGCATTCTCCGGCTCCACAAGCAGCCCATGCGGCACAACTTCCGGCGCAGCGGCCGCGCGCGCAGCCACGATTGGCTTTCCCGCAGCCATCGCCTCCAGGAACACGATGCCGAAACCCTCCTGCACGCTGGGCAGACAGAACACGTCGCAGCTCTGATACTCGCGGGCCAGAACGTCCTGCGGAACGTCGCCGAGCCAGCGCACGGTCTCGCCCAGTCCGGCTTCGCGCGCCAAGCGGTGCAGCCGCCGCCGCTCGGGTCCTCCTCCCACGATCCGGAGTTCGAGTTCGGGAACGCGCCCGCGCAGCCGTGCCGCGGCTTCGAGCAGCACGTTGAGGCGCTTGCGCCGGTAGAACCGGCATACTGTAAGCACGGTGAAGCGGCGGGGATCGGGAGCGGCGGGATTGCGGGCGAACAGCTCGCGCCACAGGTCGAGATCGATCAGTTCCGGAACCACTTGCGGCTCTTTGGCGAGCCCGTACAGCTCCCGGATGCGCCCGGCCGCGTACCGGCTGGTGGTTATGACCGCACCGGCGCGGTGCACGTGAGCGCGCTCGCACGCCGCCTGAATCAGCATGGTGCGGCGCGTAAGCCCGCGCTCGAAGCGCGCCTCGTCGGCAATCACGCCCTTGATGGAGGCGACATGCGGGCGGCCGCTGCGCACGCGGTATCCATCCATATCGAAGCCGACGACCGCGTCGAAGCCGCTGAAATCGCGCCGCCGGAGCTGTTCGTTGAACCACAGCCGTTCCAGCGTGAACACCGGCAGGCGCACTTCCGGCGTGAAGAAGTGAATCTCGCAGCCAAGTTTCCGGAGAGCGCGCGCCAGCGTGGATATGCCGCTGAAGGTTCCGCTACCGCGGATGACATCGAGGGGCGTGGCAGTAAGAAAAGCAAGCCTCACGGCGCCACCGCGAACGGCCTCAGCGGCGAACCGGTGCCTCCGCGAATCTTCAGGGGCGCGGCGACGAACAGAAACGTGTAGACGCGCTCGCGCGCCACCTCTTCCAGGTTGAGCGATTCGATGATGTGGATGCCGCTTTCCACCAGCAGGTGTACGTGGACCGGCATCGAGGGCGCCGGGACGCGCTCAAACGAAACTGTATCCGAACCCGCGGCGTATATGCCGCGCTCGCTCAGCCAGCGCGCGCCCTCGGCTTCCGGTCCGGGCCCGCGCACTTCCGCGATGTAGCGGGCCGGCTCGTTCCAAAACCGCCCCCAACCCGTTCGGAGCAGGACGACATCGCCGCGCCTGATCTCGACGCCCTGCGCCCGCACGGCGGCATCGAGGCACTCCGGCGTGATCGTGTAGTCGACGGGCAGCGCCTCGACCCCTTCCAGCCCGGCGATATCGAGCAGCACGCCGCGCCGCAGCACCAGCCCCACGGTGTCGATCGAGAGGTGCCGCAGACCCTCGGAGTAGGACTGCACCCCTTCGGCTGGGACTCCGCCGTGCAGCATGCCGCCGCACGAGTAATGGCAGAGCGCGTCGATGTGCGTGCCCACGTGCCCGCCGAGCGCGATTGCTTCCGAAGCCGAGCTGACCCCGCCCGGCCCAACGTAGTCTCCGTGCTTCTTGGAAAGGCTGAACAGAAACGGGGGATGCGAGGGATAGTGAGGCATCCCCACGAACCACGGCTGCGCCAGATCGTACATGCGGGCGCCGCGTAGAAGCTCGAGAAACTCGTCGATCACGACCTACATATACATTCCGCCGTTGACGGCGAGCACGTGGCCGGTGATGTAAGCCGCGTCGTCGCTGGCCAAAAATTTCACAGCATTGGCGACGTCTTGAGGCTGCCCGCCGCGCTTCAACGGCACTTTCGCCAGCATCGCGGCGCGCTGCTCCTCCGTGAGCCTGGCGGTCATGTCGGTCTCGATGAATCCCGGCGCCACAGCGTTCACGGTGATGTTGCGGCTGCCGAGTTCCTGGGCCAGCGTCTTGGTCAGCCCGATGATGCCGGCCTTCGAAGCCACGTAGTTGGCCTGGCCCGGATTCCCCGACTGGCCCACCACCGACGCGATGTTAATGATGCGGCCCCAGCGCGCTTTCATCATCCCCGGGATCACCTGCTGCGACGCGAGAAACGCGCCGGTCAGGTTGATGGAGAGCACCAGGTCCCAGTCCTCCTTTTTCATGCGGAGCGCCAGGTTGTCCTTCGTGATTCCGGCGTTGTTGACCAGTATGTCGACGCGCTCGAACTGCTTCAGAATGTCTCCGAATGCCTGCTTGATGGAATCCGGGGAAGTGAGGTCGAGGAAAACCGTGACGGCTTGCCCGCCGGCCTCGCGGATCTCCGCCGCGACCTTCTCGTTGTTCTCCGGCTCGTTCGAGGCGACAACCACCCTGGCGCCGGCCTTGGCCAGGGTGAGGGCGATTGCACGGCCGATGCCGCGGCTGGCGCCCGTAACAAAAGCAATGCGATCTGTCATTTCATCTCCAGGCGTCAAAACAAACATCAATCATAATAGAAGCTGGACGTTTGAAGCCATATGTCTTACGCCGACTTGCGCGAATTCATTCAGAAGCTGGAGCAGGAGCGCGAACTCAGCCGCGTCCGCGTCGAGGTCGATCCGGAACTGGAAATCACCGAATTTGCCGATCGCGCCGTCAAGCGGGGCGGCCCGGCGCTTCTGTTCGAAAAGCCGAAGGGCTCCGACGTCCCGGTCCTTATCAATGCGTTCGCGAGCACGCGCCGCATGGAGTTGGCCCTTGGCGTTTCGTCCCTCGACGAGATCGCCGCGCGCATACAGAGCCTCCTCGAGATGAAGGCGCCCGAGGGGCTTATGGGCAAACTGAAGATGCTGCCGCGGCTCGCCGAAGTGGGTTCGTTCTTTCCCAAGAGCGTCTCCAGCGGCCCGTGCAAGGAAGTGATCCGGCGCGATAATTTTTCGCTGTTCGATTACCCGATTCTCAAGTGCTGGCCGGAGGACGCCGGCCGCTTCATCACCCTGCCGCTCGTGTTTTCGCGGCACCCGGAAACCGGCAAGCGCAACTGCGGCATGTACCGGATGCAGATCTACGACGAGCGCACCGCGGGCATGCACTGGCAGACGCACAAGCACGGCGCGGAGCACTACCGGCGCCTGGCCAAGGAGGGCAAAAAGACGCGCATGGACGTCGCGGTCGCCATCGGCGCGGATCCCGCCACGATGTTCTCCGCCATCCTGCCGCTGCCCCCCGACGTCGACGAAATGCTGTTCGCCGGTTTCCTGCGCTCCCGCCCCGTCGAGATGGTGAAGTGCGAGACGTCGGACCTGGAAGTGCCCGCAGCGGCGGAGATCGTTCTGGAAGGCTACGTCGAGCTCGGCGAGCTGCGCCGCGAAGGGCCGTTCGGCGATCATACGGGTTTCTATTCGCTCGCGGACGACTACCCGGTCTTCCACGTCACCTGCATCACGCAGCGGAAGAAGCCGATTTACGCGGCCACGATCGTCGGCCCGCCGCCGATGGAGGATTACTACATGGGCAAGGCGGTCGAGCGCATTTTCCTGCCGCTCATGCGCCTGCAACTGCCCGAGGTTCGCGATATGTGTATGCCGGCCGAGGGCGTGTTCCACAACCTGTTGCTGGTTTCGATACGCAAGTCGTATCCCGGCCACGCGCGCAAGGTGATGCACGCCATCTGGGGCATGGGCCAAGCGATGTTCAGCAAGTGCATCGTGGTGGTGGACGAGGACGTGGACGTGCAGAACGTCCGCGAGGTCGCCTGGAAGGCGCTCAACAACATCGACCCGCAGCGCGACATCGAGTTCGTCATGGGCCCCGTGGATTCGCTCGACCACGCCAGCCGGCTGCCGAACTACGGCTCGAAGATGGGCGTGGACGCCACGCGCAAGTGGCCGGAGGAGGGTTTCACGCGGCCCTGGCCGGAGGTGATCCGCATGACGCCGGAGGTGCAGCGGCGGGTCGATGAGCTCTGGAAGCAGGCTGGGCTGAAATAGTTCGTGCTCCCGCGCCTACTCCGCCGGGAGCCTATGTTAAACTGACTCTGTTCCCCCTTTTCGCGGTGGGTGTAGCTCAGTTGGTAGAGCGTCGGATTGTGGTTCCGAATGTCGCGGGTTCGAATCCCGTCACCCACCCCACCGCAAGCCTGTTGTGTACATTGGCTTTTTGGTTGAGCAGGGCGGCTTTACAGCTCTAGGCTCTACGCCATTAATGGGGGCACCCCGCTGCTGACCGTCACCCACACATTATCCTAACCCTCAACCGATAGTTGTTGAAATTGCGGAAGCCATAGCCTGTCTGCTGATGAGACACGCGTCTGCCCATGTGGGATAACGTGAATCAGCCTGCTTACCGGACCGGATGGCCTTCCGGGTCCGTTTTCGATGCGGCCCGCCAGGTAGGCGGCGAAGGAGGCTCAGATAATCGGCGGGCTTCTGGCGGCGCCATTTCTTCGCGGCGTGGAGAAAAGGCCAAGCCCGGCAGGATGGAAGAAACGTGAGGCAGGAAGGCGGGACAGGACATCACAAAAAAACCGGGGGCAGGCCGAAGAAACACGGCCTGCCCGCCGGATCACCGGGTCAGAACCGGATCAGAAGAGAATGCGCAGGCCCAGCTGCACTATGCGTGGTTCCCTAGCGCTTGTCACCTGACCGAATCTCGAGGTCGAGGAGTCGGTGTACCAGGTGTCAATGGATGCCCATTGCGAATGGTTGAATGCATTGAAGAGTTCCGCGCGGAACTCGAATTTCAGCCTTTCCCTGGCCTCAAAGGTCTTCCCAAACGAAATGTCCCAGTTGTTGATGCCGGGACCGCGGAGTATGCCAACGCCCGCGTTGCCTTTCACATCCTGCGGCGGGGCCGAGAACACGGCGGTGTTGAAGAACCGCCCGGGCGTCCGTTCCCCGCGCGGGAGGTTCGGGTTTCCGGAAACGTTAGGCATATTGGGCTCCCAGTCGCGCGCGCTGGTTACGCCGTTGTAGACAGTCAGGGCATCGCCCGATTCGAAGGTCGTGATCGCGTTGACGTTCCAGCCCCAGAGGAGCGTTTTGGCCACTCTGCCCATCGAGGCGCCCCAGGGCGTCTGGAAACTCAGCGCCGTGACGAACCGGTGTGGATGCGAGAACTGCGCTTCACCCCGGCCAAGACGGCGGTTCCAGTGCCAGTACGAGGTGTCGAAGCCGAAAGCCTCGGCCGCGAACGGCGACCGGTCGGCTACGGTCTTGGAGAAGGTGTAGTGGCTTATGAGCTGAAGGTTTTCGGCCAGCCTGCCCTCGAGCTTGATCGTCGCGCTGTTGTAGAAGGAGTTCAACCCATGGCGAATGACATTGACGTCTCCGAAGCGCCCGGTGTTGTTGGGACGCGCCTGATTATAGGCGTCCTCAGAGGGCCAGCCGGTGCGGTATTCCGGAGCGTTGATGTTCCAGTAATACGGCAGTTTCACGCCTCTGCCGCCCAGGTACGACGCGCTCAGCACGACGCCCTGGTTCAGGCTCTTCTGAATCTCCAGCATGTACCGCTGATAATAGGGAACCGTTCCCGATTTCTTATCGCTGAACATAATGTCGGCCGGGTAATCGAAAATGCCCCGGCCCGGTCCGCTGCTGATGGGATAGCGTCCCACCTCGACTTCAGCCGGCTGGGGGAAGATATCCGAGAACGTCAGATACGGGATGTCGTCGTGAATGCCGTAGCGGGCATTGTCGTAGTAGTCGCCGACAAATCCGGGAACGGAGCCGTATGCGCTATCCATTCTGCTGCCGACCAGCGAGATGCCGGCCTGGTAGAAAATGCCGTAGCTGGCTCTGGCAACCAGGTCTTCACGCAGGCGGTAAGCGAGGCTGACCCGGGGCGCGAAGTTGTTCTTGTCCGCCGGCACATAGTGCAGCGGCACGCCGTCCGCCCTTCCGGGAATGGCCAGCTCCCATCCCGGCACGCTGGTATCAACGATCGCCGAGCCGTACCGGGTCGGAGAGTAAAGCGGAATTGAGAGATCGTACCGCAAGCCAAGGCTCAGCGTCAGCCTCGGCGTGACCTGCCATCTGTCTTCCGCAAAGAAGCCCCAGTAGGGAAAGGCAAAGTTCAGATCGGGCGAGCCGCCGACGAAGCGGTACCGCTGGCTGATTGACGTCGGCAAGCCGAGCAGAAACGATGCCATCGCGTCCCCGCCGCGGCTCTGATCGACGCTGCCGGCGCGGGTGAAACGATTGTTGAATCTTACCGCACGGACGTATACCCAGTCGGCCTGCTTCTTGTTGAAGAAGTTGAAACCGAACTTCATTGAATGGCTGCCCTTGATCCAGCTCACGTTGTCGGAGAACTGGAGCGTCGGGTTGGATGACATGAACACTTCTTCGTGTCCGATGGTCGGCCAGGAACGGCCGCTGAGATAGATTGCGTGGTATCCAAAGTCCTTGCCGGGCTCTCCCAGGTTTTTGAAGAACTTGTTCCTCAGGGTGTCCGCCTTGCTCATATAGGAGCGAACGTCCCCGTCAACGTTGTACATGGTGCCTTTTCCAGTGGCGAAGACGAACTCGTTGGTCAACGAGGGAGTGAAAATACGCGCGTAGTTTACAGTCACCAGGTACGATCTGTCTTCAACGCTGGCTGCCAGCTCGGGAATCAGCCCACCGCTGTTGAGGTCGAGGCCCTTGGACCGCGAAACGTTGACGTAAACGTTGTCGTTATCGCTCAGGCGATAGTCGAACCGCATGTCCAAGCGGTAATTGTCCTGCCCGCCAGCGGCGAAAGTACGGTAGTTCCTGAGATCGCTCGGGTCAAACGGGTTGGAGTATCCGTTCGGCATGGGGAACATGGCAAGCATCGCCTTCGCGTCGGGGTGTATCGGCGCGGCGATGTTGCGCAGATCGTTATTCGGAATCGGCTGGCGGATGCTCTGCCCGTTTTCATCGATCACGGTCGAGAAAGGATCCCACAGCACGTAGTTCGGATCGCCGGGGAAACGAGTCAGGTAAGCGCTGAAATCTCCCTGCCGCTCGGCTTCGGTCGGCACCCGGTACAGCGCGCTGGCGCCGCCGCGGCGCTCGATCGTGCCTTCATAGTTCACGAAGAAAAACGCCCTGTCGCGCCCGTCATACAGCTTCGGAACCACGACCGGACCGCTGAAGTTTGCGCCGTACTGGTTGCGCTGGAGTACGCTCTTCTTCTGGCCCGGCGCCGCAGTCAGCTTGGAGAACGCATTCCACGCGTTCAGCCCGCTGTTCTGGAAGTAGTCAAACAGCGTGCCGTGGAACTGGTTCCCGCCGCCGCGCGTCTGCACCTGGACCGTCGAGATGTCGCGCCCGTTAGCGGCCGAAAAGCCGGCCACGTCAACTTTCACTTCCGCAACGGCCTCCATCGACGGCGCGTAGCTGACCCCTCCAACCCAGTTGTCGTTGATGTTCACGCCGTTCATGTAAAAGCCGTTGTCGCCGCCGCCGCCGGCGACGACGTTGGCCCCGCCGATCAGGTGGTGCCCGCCGACCGACCACGTCCCGGCGTTATTGCCGCGCGGGTAAGCGGTGAGGTTCGGGCTCAAGGCCGCGAAACTGGTGAAGTTCCGGCCTTTCACCGGCAGCGCTTCCACCAGGGAGCGCTGGATCGTCTGGCCGATTTGATTCTGTTCGGTCTGCAACGCCGACGCTGTTGAACTGACCTCGACTACTTGCGTGACGTCGCCGAGCTCAAGTTTAAGATCGACGCGCACGGTCTGCTGGGCCGTGACTTCCAACACAGCGGAGACGGCCCTGCGGAAGCCGGACGGCTCCACGCTGACCTGATAGCGCCCCGGATTCACGTTGGAGAACAGGTATAGACCCGCCTCGTTGGTTTGAGTCGTGAAGGTCTGATTCCGATCGAGATCGGTCAGGGTCACGGTGACATTCGGAATAATCGAGTCGGACGGGTCCGTGATCAGCCCGGTGATGTTGCTGCGCAGCGTGAACTGCGCCCAGGCGGCGGATGCCATCAGACTGGCCGCAAGCACAAGGCCAACGGCGCTTAATTTTCTAGGCATTGATACCTCCTGAAACGGTTCATCTCTCAAGCGCAAGGTATATCACACGAATCAGACACCGTCAAGGCAGAGTAGAACCTCGGGTTTCGTGGCCGAATCCTGCAAAAAAAGTAAGCTGCAGGGGTCAAAACCAATGCTTGCATCCGCATCCGGCTCTTGACACCACCGGCGGGCGGTGACAGTATGGTTCGGACAGGATCTGAACCGATCCAACAATTTCATCTAAGGAGCACTGACTCAGATGGCCCGCAAGAAGATCTACCTCGCCGCCGTTCTGGCCGCCGCCGTTCTGGTTCTGGCTTATTTCCTCGCCGCGCAGAGACCAAAGGATACCCAGAGTATTTCGCTCGCCGAGCTAAGAGACAAGATCGCCGGAGGCTGGGCCGGCCAGATGATCGGCGTCAGCTACGGCGCGCCGACCGAGTTCCGCTACCTCAACCAAATTATTCCCGAAGACCAGCTACCCGAATGGAACCCGCAACGAGTGCGCAATGCAATCCGCCAGGACGACCTCTACGTCGAGATGACTTTCGCCAAGGTGCTTGACGAGAAGGGTCTGGACGCCACAACCGAAGACTTCGGGGCCATGTTTCGCGATAGCAAGTACGCGCTGTGGCACGCCAACCTGGCTGCCAGGCGCGCCCTCAAGCGGGGCGTTCCCGCCACACTCTCCGGAACGCCGAAGTACAACATTCATGCCAACGATATTGACTTCCAGATCGAAGCCGACTTCATCGGCCTGATGAGCCCCGGCCTCTTCCAGGCTTCCAACGACCTCGCCCTGAGAGTCGGACGCGTCATGAATTACGGCGACGGAATCTACGGCGGGGTTTTCGTATCGTGCATGTACGCCGCGGCGTTTTTCGAAAAAGACCCGCGGAAAATCGTCGAGACCGGACTGGCCTGCTTGCCGGCAGAAAGCCCATATGCGCAGCTAATCACCGATGTCCTCGCCTGGTCGAAGCAGACATCCGACTGGATCGAGGTATGGAACCGCATCGAGGAGAAATGGAACAAGCGCGAGCCCTGCCCGGAGGGAGCCATGCAGCCGTTCAACATCGACGCCAAGCTCAACGGCGCCTACATTGCGCTTGGCCTTCTGTACGGCGACTCCGACATGGGTAAGACAATCAAAATCAGCACGCGCTGCGGCCAGGACTCCGACTGCAACCCGTCCAGCGCAGCCGGAATACTCGGCGTCGTTCTGGGCTATAACAATATCCCCGACGAGTGGAAATCGGGTATCGCCGCGGTCGCCGACGAGAAATTCCGGTACACGGATTATTCGTTCAATTCCATCATCGAGAGCACGGTGAAGCGCGCCGTCGCCATGGTGGAGCGCGCGGGAGGCCGCGTCGAGGGCGACACTCTGATCGTCAGGACACAACCTGCCACACCCGTGCCGCTCGAAATTTGGGATGATTACGGTTCACCGGTCGAGCAAATCGACACCGGCGACCCGCGCTGGACATGGAAGGGCAAGTGGACCACGAGCACCGTCAAGGCGCGGCGGACCTTTGAGCGAAAGGTGAGCGGTGAAAAAGGCGCCGAGGTCTCCATCACCTTCGAGGGCACGGGAGCTGTCTTGGTCGGCCCGTATCTGCCCACCGGAGGCAAGGCCGACGTGTATCTCGACGGGAAGCTCGACCGGACCGTGGACGTGTACCCGGACGAGGAAACTACCCGGAACGGGGAGAGCGTGTGGCACGCGTTTGGCCTCGAAGATACGAAACACACGGTGCGCCTGGTGGTCCGGGGCGAGCCGTACCCCGGTTCCAAGGGCGCCGACATCGGAATCGATAGCTTGATTGTGTTCCGCTAGAGCTGAGACTATGACACACCGAAACATAATCGTCCTTGGCAGCGCGAATATGGATTTGGTGCTGCCGCTCCCGCGCCTCCCGCGAGAAGGAGAGACGCTGACCGGCGGCGATCTTGCCTTGCACCCCGGAGGAAAGGGGGCCAACCAGGCGTGCGCCGCCGCCAAACTGGGGGGCAAAGCGGTGATGATCGCCCAGGTTGGCAGCGATCCCTTCGCCGCGAAGCTGATCGAGAGCCTGGCCGCGAACGGTGTCGACACCTCCCGCATCGGAGTCTCCGCGCGCCCAACCGGCTGCGCGTCGATTTACGTGCTGCCGGATGGGGAGAACTCGATCGTGATCTCCCCGGGCGCAAACGCAACGCTGGACGTTGACATTGCGCTCTCCAAGCTGGACTCGCTCCAGAGCGGCGATCTGCTGCTCTGCCAGCTCGAGATTCCGTTGCCGACGGTAGCGGCTGCGCTCTCGAAGGCGCGCGCCGCCGGGGCGACCACCATCCTCGACCCGGCGCCGGCACAATCTCTTTCGCGTGATGTGCTCTCCAGCGTCGATTTCCTCACGCCGAATCAGACCGAGGCGGCGGCACTGCTGGGCCGTCCCGGTTGCGAGCCACGCGGATTCGAGGATGCCGCTGAAGTAGCGCGTGAACTGCTGTCCCTGGGGCCGAAAACCGTCGTGGTGAAGCTCGGAAGCCTCGGCTGTCTCATCGCGAATGCGAATATGTGCGAGTCCGTGCCCGCGTTCCCGGTGACGGCTGTCGACAGCACGGCGGCGGGCGACGTTTTTAACGCCGGTTTCGCCGTCGCGCTCGCAGAGGGAAAGGGTTTGGTGGATGCGGCCGTCTTTGCCAGCGCCGCGGCGGCGATTTCGGTCACGCGTCCGGGAGCGCAAAGTTCCGTTCCTAGCAGGAATGAGGTCGAGGCATTTTTGAAGCAGAAGACCGGGCCCGCGGCGGCCCGGTAAGGAGCCATTTGTATGTTTGTCGTCGAGAATCTTGGACTCGCCATTTTTTTCTGCGTCATCACCATGCTCGGCTGGGGATCGTGGGCCAACACCCAGAAACTCGCCGGGAAGGATAAATGGCAGTTCCCGCTTTATTACTGGGATTACGCAATCGGCGTGTTCGCGCTCAGCCTCGTGCTGATGTTCACTCTTGGGAGTTTTGGCGACGCGGGGATGCCCGCGCTGGCGAACCTCGGCCAGGCCGATGCAGGGCCGCTTTGGCGGGCGGTCTTCAGCGGCGTGCTGTTCAATATTTCCAACATCCTGCTGGTGGTGGCGATTGACGCCGCCGGGATGTCGGTTGCATTTCCAGTCGGTGTCGGTCTCGCGCTCGTCATCGGTACGGTAGCGAGCTATTTGCAGGCGCCGAAAGGGAGCGCAGTACTTTTGTTCGCCGGCGTTGCCCTTGTCGTTTCGGCGATGGTGGTTTCCGCGCTCGCCTACAGCAAGCTGCCGAGGCAGTCCGGAGGCGGCTGGGCGCGCGGCGTGATGTTTGCCGTAGTCGCCGGCTGCCTGATGGGGTTCTTTTATCCTCAGCTTGCGAAGGCAATCTCACCGAGCCTCGACGCCGGAGTGATCGAACCGGGGTATCTGACGCCCTATACGGCGCTGGTGTTCTTCGCCATCGGACTGCTGGCCAGCAACTTTGTAGTGAACACCGTCTTCATGAAAGCCGGCGGACTGACTTACGGCGACTACTTCAAAGGCACCGCGAGACTGCACTCGCTGGGCTTCCTCGGCGGCTTGATCTGGATGCTCGCGCTCAGCGTGAACATCCTCGCCTCGGGCGTGGCGGGACCGGCGATTTCCTACGCGCTCGGCCAGGGAGCAACGCTGGTGGCCGCCATCTGGGGCGTATTCATCTGGAAGGAGTTCGCCGGGGCCCCGCGAGGAACCACGCCGCTGATCGTCATCATGTTCGCGGGATACGCCGGCGGGCTGATGCTGATCGGACTGGCTACGCTATAGCTGCGCAACGGGGTTGGGAATCGGCTGCGCGGTGTAACGCACGCCGAGAGTCGATTCCCGAACCTTCAGCTCGGGCTCGAGCACCACACTGACCGGCTTTGTGGACTTGATCTCGCCGGTGATCCGCTGGATGAGCAACTCGGCGCCGCGGTAGCCGATCTCGTACGCCGGCTGCGAGACGACCGTGAGTTGCGGGCGGAAGATGTCGGCGCCCGGCACGTCGTCGAAGACCGCGATTGCCACATCCTCCGGGCAGCGGAGACCCATCTCCTGAATCGCCTTGATCGCGCCCATCCCCATCAACCCGTTGGCGACGAACAGCACCGTGGGCCGGGGGTTGCCCAGGATCAAGTCCTTCGCCAGCCGGTAGCCGCTTTCGAGCCGAAAATCGCCTTCGCGCAGCAGGTCGGGGTTGAACGGGATGCCTGCCTCCGACAGCGCCTTGCGATAACCGTTCACGCGCTCCCTGGCGGTCTGCAACGCGGAGGAGCCGGAAATCATCCCGATCAGCCTGTGTCCCATCGAGAGCAGATGGCGCACGCACATCGCCGCGCCCTTGGCGTTGTCCACCACGACGGCGTCGACCTGCAAGCCGGGCGGCAGGCGGTCCAGGCAGACCAGGGGAGTGCCCGCGTCAATCATCTGCTGCAAGTGTGCCGGCTTGCTGCTGTGGGGCGCTACGACCGCCAGCACGCCGTCAACCCGCCGGACTCGCAGCATGGCGAACACCGTCTGCTCGCGCTCCACATGGTCGTCCGTATTGAAAATGTTCAACAGGTATCCCCGCTTGACGGCCGCATCCTCCGCGCCTCGAACCATCAGCGGGAAAAAGGGATTCGTGATATCGGAGATCACCATCCCGAGGGTCTGGGTCTTGCGGGATTTCAGGCTGCGGGCAACATGGTTCGGCTGGTAACTAAGCTCCCGCGCGGCTCGCTCAACCCGTTCACGCAGGGCGGCGCTGACCGACACCGCTCCGCTCATGACATTGGAAACGGTGCCTACCGATACGCGAGCGCGCTTGGCGACTTCCTTGATCGTGGCCATGTTAACAGCAGATGATGTGAAACGCGATAATAAACTATACGGCCCGGCGGCGCGGGAGGTCAAGTCTCATATCCTTCCCAGAGGTAAGAGGTATGATCTTCTACCACAGAGCAACTGCATTCATTTTCATAGGGTTCTGACAGCCATCTTGACTTTCCAGCCAGCTCAGATCATAATGGGCGCCTATGTCGAACTCGGGACGCCGGTTAGCCACAATCCTCTCCGCAACTCTGTTTTCCGCCGGAATACTTTTTGCCCAGAAACCACTAAGACTGAGCCTTGCCGAATACCAGGATCGCGTCCATGCGGCCTGGCTCGGCCAGATCATCGGCACGCTTGCCGGTTTTGAGTTCGAGGGAAAGGCGGCCTCCAGCCCCCTGGTCATGGTGGACCGTATCCCCAGACGCTTCAAGACCGCTCCGGTGGATGACGATTATTACTACGAACTCGTAGCCCTGCGCGCCTTCGAGAAGTACGGCGTTAACATGACGCTCGATCAACTCGGCGAGCAGTGGAAGGAGAACTCCGCAGGTTCCTGGGGCTCCAGCGCCCAGACGCGCATGCAGCTCGCCAAAGGCGTTCCCGGCAGCCAGGCGGGCCACCCGCGTTATAACCGGCTGTGGTGGACGATCGGGCCTCAGTTCAGCGGCGATACCTATGGATTGATCGCGCCTGGGGACCCCAACCTGGCTGGAAAGCTGGCCCGCGAGTACGGCCATATTAACGGATACGCGGTCGGAACCGATGGCGGCGTGTTCGTCGCGGGCATGGTCAGCCTGGCGTTCCGCGAGTCCGATCCGAAAACCATCGTCCGGCAGGCCGCTCGCCTCATTCATCCCTCCTCGCCCTATCGCCAGTGCATAGACATGGTGATTGCCATGGCCGAAAAGGGCGCCAGCCCCGAAGAAGTTTTCCGCGCCATCGAAGATCGCTGGCGTATCGAGTACCCCGCGATGAACAATGCGGTCGCAAACGGCGGGCTGGTTGCCGCCAGCGTCTGGTTCGGCGAAGGCGATTATCTGAAAACCATCAATCTTGCCTTCCGCGCCGCGGATTTTTCCGACGCCGACTGCAACGCGGCCAACGCCGGAGCAGTGGTCGGAGCCATGAAGGGGACCAAAGCCCTTCCGCAAGACCTTATCGCGGCGTTGCAGGACCGGATCCAAGGCGACAAGATGGGCCCCGTCGCTCTGACCCCGCCCGTCGATGAAAGCATTTCCGATATTGCCCGCCGCATTGCCGCTCTCGGGCAGAAGATGATTACCACCCGCGGCGAAGGCAAGATCGTCAACGGCGAAATCAGAGTCCCCTACCGGCCTGTTGTTACCCAGCCGGCCGAAACGTTCAGCCCTGCGGAGTTCACGAAGTTTTGGGACCCGGCATGGACGCTGGAGCGCGCCGGACTCGGCGGCTCGTGCGGTGGGACACACCTCAACGGCGACGTTCTCGTCACCTTCCCGCGTGACGAATACCGCGGGTTGCTGCTGCGCCGCAAGGTGAAGCTGGGCGCCGCCCCTGTCCTGGAGCTGGAAGTCGCTGCCGACGGCAACCGCGCCTGGCGCCTCGACGTGTTCGTGAACAATGCACGCCTGCTCGACCGCGTGATCGAAGGTCCCGCTTCCCGAGGCCGCGGAGACTGGCAACAGATCAGCGTGGATCTTTCCAAGTTCAGCGGGCAGGAGGTCGAAATCCGCCTTTATCAAGTTACGCAGCTAGCCGACAAGCTCTCCAGTTGCGCCTATTGGCGGAAAGCCGTGGTGGCCTCGAAATGAAGCTCGATATCCCGTCCGTTCTGGCCGAGAAAAACAGGTCTCGCAAGGCAGCGCAGCTTCAGTACCTGGCTCAGTACTTCCGCTTGTCCGTATTTGATGTCCTGCACGAGCGAGGTACTGGGCACTGGGGCGGTGCGTCTTCGGCCGCCGAACTCCTGGTGTCGCTGTACTTCGACGCCATGAACGTCAAGCCCGAGGAACCGCGCTGGGCTGACCGCGACCGCCTGGTGCTCAGCAAGGGGCACGCCTCGTGCATGCTGTATACGGTGCTTGCGTGGCGCGGCTTCCTGCCGGTGGAGGAATTGAAATCCTTTCGCCGGCTCAACAGCCGTCTGCAGGGCCATCCCTGTATGGTGAAGACCCCCGGCGTCGACATGTCCACCGGCGCGCTTGGGCACGGCGTTTCGGTCGCTGTGGGTATGGCTCTTGCCGCCCGCGTTCTCAAAAAGAGCTACTGGACCTACGTCCTGGTGGGTGAGGGCGATCTCAACGAAGGCCAAACCTGGGAAGCCATCATGAGCGCCGCCAAGTTCCGCCCGGAACGGCTTGTCATGCTGATCGACTACAACAAGGTTCAACTGGACGGACCGAGCCAGGAAATCATGCCGCTCGATCCGCTTCCGGATAAACTTCGCGCTTTCAACTGGAACGTGGCGCCCACCATTTACAACGGCCACTGTGTGGGCGAAATCCTCGATTCGTTCACCTGGATCCGCTGCCAGTCCCAGTGGCCGGTGGCGGTCATCTATACGACGCACAAGGGCCGCGGCGTATCGTTCATGGAGGACAACGCTTACTGGCACGGCTCGCCGATCGACGCGGAGTCTTACGCGCGCGGGCGCCCCGAGCTGGAGGCGACGCTGGCGGAACTGGAGGCGAAGCTATGACCGTCACGCAAGCCGCCATGCGCGACGCCCTGGGCGACGCCCTGCTGGAACTCGCTCCCCGGTTCCCCGATATGGTTGTGCTGGATGCGGACGTCTCCTCCAGCACGCGAACGGCTGCGTTCGGCAAAGCCTATCCGGAACGCTTCTTCAATGTTGGAGTCGCCGAAGCCAACATGGTGGACATTGCGGCCGGAATGGCCACATGCGGCCTGCGCCCGGTAGCGAGCACGTTCGCTATCTTTCTCACGCTGAAGGCGGGCGATCCGATCCGCAACACCATCTGCTACGGCAAGCTTCCGGTCATTTTCGCTGCCGGATACGGAGGCCTTTCCGATTCCTATGACGGCGCCAGCCATCAGTCCATCGCCGATCTGGCTGTAGTGCGGGCGATGCCCAACATGACGGTTGTCGTGCCGGCGGATGTTATCGAGGTCAGGCAGGCTCTGGAAGCCGCGCTCCTCATGGAAGGCCCCGTTTACATTCGTCTTTCCCGCAACCCGACGCCGGTCCTGTTCGAAGGCAGCCCTCCTTTGGAGATTGGGAAGATCCGCAAGCTCCGCGATGGCAGCGATCTCACCATCGCGGTCTGTGGCGTTCCCACGTTCATGGCGATCGAAGCCGCCGACAGGCTTGCGGCGTCCGGCATCTCCGTGGATTTGCTGGAGGTGTCCACGCTGAAACCCATCGACGCCGAGGCGCTGGCCCGCTCGGCAGCTAAGACCCGTCGCGTGCTCACCGTCGAGGAACACTCGATCCACGGCGGCCTTGCCGGAGCGGTGGCGGAAACCCTTGGCCGGCTGGCTCCCGCCAGAATGGACTTTATAGGCATCGAAGACACGTTCCCCGAATCCGGCGATTATATGGAGCTTCTGAAGAAGTACGGGATATCGGCCGAACACATCGAAAACCGTGCCAAAGCGCTTGTAAAGGAAGGTTAGTGATGAAGCTTGGAATCGCGATCGCGCCGGCAGACGCTCCCCCGTCCACCTTTGTCGTATTCCGCGACGACCTCAAGCGCTCGATTGAGCGTGCCGCCGACCTCGGCTATGACGGCGTGGAACTCGCCCTGCGCGACGCTTCTCAGGTTGATCTTGCCGCTCTGAAGGGATGGCTTGCCGCAACCGGCATGGAGGTCCCCTGCATCTCCTCTGGCCAGGTCTTCGCGGCGGACCACCTCTATTTCACACATCCCGATGAAGAGATCCGCCAAGCGGCCGTGGCGCGCATCAGCGGCCTGGTCGTTCTTGCTGCGGAACTCGGAGCCAAAGTCAATATCGGCCGGGTACGGGGCTTCATCCATGACGGCGACACGCCGGAACTCGCCCGCTCCCGCTTTATGTCCTGTCTCGAGCGCTGCGCTGCCGTTGCCGAGCCTTTGAACGTGGAGTTGATCGTGGAGCCGGTGAACCGGTACGAAATCAACTTCCTCAACACCTGCGCCGAGGTTCTCGAGACCATCAAGGCATCCGGCAGATCGTGCCTGAAGCTGATGCCCGATCTTTTTCACATGAACATTGAGGAGTCCTCCTTCCGCGGTGCCTTCGAGGCTGGCAAGGAGTTCGTCGCCTATGTTCACGTTGCCGACAACAACCGGCTGGCGCCGGGTTGGGGTCAGCTTCGCTTTGAAGAGATCTTTCAGATCTTGACTGACATCGGCTACGACGGCTATATCACGGCCGAGATCCTGCCCAAGCCCGATCCCGTCTCCGCAGCCAAACAGGCGGCGGAGTATCTTTCGACGATGCTCGGCCGGCTTGCCCAGACGAGGCCCGGATGCGCATAAGCAACCTCCGGTGGTGGATCGCCGGCTTGCTGGCGGCGGCTACCGCGCTCAACTACCTCGACCGGCAAAGCCTGCCGGTCGTCATTACGGAAGTCCAGAAAACGATCCCGATCACGGATCAGCAGTACGCCAACCTTCAGATGCTTTTTCTGCTCGCCTACGGCGTCATGTATGCAGGCGGCGGGAGGATCATGGACTGGCTGGGCACCCGGCTCGGCTATGCCATTATGATCATCTGGTGGTCGGCGGCGACAGTTCTTCACGGCCTGGTGAACAGCGCTTTCGGCCTCGGCGCCGCCCGCTTTCTTCTCGGCCTCGGTGAAGGGGGCGGCTTTCCCGGCTCGGCGAAAGCAGTCTCGGAATGGTTTCCTCCCAAGGAACGTTCGTTTGCCTTCGGTATTTTCAACACCGGCTCCAGCGTGGGCGCTGTCATCGCGCCGCCGTTGATCGCGGCAGTGGTGCTGTGGCTCGGATGGAGATGGGTCTTTTTCCTGACGGGAGCGGCGGGCATCCTCTGGGCTGTCATCTGGCTTTTCGTCTACGATCTGCCCGGCAGGCACAAGTTGATCACGGCCGCCGAACGCGACTACCTCAAGTCTTCCCGCCCCCTCGACTTTGTTGACGAAGGGCCCGCCCCGCGCTGGATCGAGTTGTTCCGCTTCCGTAAGGTCTGGGGCTTGCTCGGCGCGAAGTTCCTTTCCGATTGCGCCTGGTACTTTTTCATTTTCTGGCTTCCCAAGTATCTTGGCGACGTCCGCGGTCTCGACATCAAGCAAATCGGCTACTACGCGTGGATTCCCTACGCTTTCGCCGGAGCCGGCAGTTTTATCGGCGGCTGGCTGTCGAGCTTTCTGATCCGCCGCGGTTTCTCGATCAACCGGTCGCGCAAAGTCACGCTGGCGATAAGCGCGGCGATTATGCCGGTGTCGCTGCTGATCACCGCCTCCCCGTTGAGCCTCGCCATCGTCTTCTTCAGCATGGCGCTCTTTGGCCATCAGTTCTGGTCGACGATCATGCAGACTCTGGCCGTCGATATGTTCCCTTCGAAGGTGGTGGGCTCCGTCTCCGGCTTGATGGGCGCTGTCGGTTCCTTCGGAGCGATGCTGTTCAGCGGCCTGGTGGGTATGCTGCTTACCCATTACCAGAGCTACACGCCGGTTTTTCTCATCGCGGGCTTGATGCATCCGGCGTCTTTCTTGATCATTTTGCTGCTCGTCGGGAAGATCGAGCCGGTAAAAGTCACTTCCGAGGTGAAATCATAGGACTATGGACGACATCTGGATCGGAAACGATCACGGCGGCTATGAACTGAAGCTCGCTGTTGTTGAACATCTTCGCGAGTTGGGCGTGCAAGTCCGGAACGTGGGTTCGGACTCCACCGAAATCGTGCGCTATCCGTACTACGCGTCGCTGGTCGCCCGGGCGGTGGCCGAAGGGCGGGCGCGCCGCGGCATTCTCATCTGTTCCACAGGCATCGGAATGAGCATCATTGCCAACAAGTACAAAGGAATTCGCGCCTCGCTCTGCACCAGCACCTATATGGGAAGGCTCACCCGCGCCCACAACGACTCCAACATCTTGTGCTTGGGAGGGAAGATCACCGGCGTATTTGAGGCGCTGGATATTCTGGATGCCTGGCTGAACACCCCGTACGAAGGAGGGCGCCACGACATTTCGCTCGGTCTAATCCGCGAGGCTGAGGAGACGATGATCGGCGGACCCCTCTGGGACCCGCCAGATCCCATGAAAAAATCCTGAGCGCCTAGGACGCGCCGGCTACCTCACTGCTGATCTTGAGTCAGTTCCCTTTGGATACTCAGCGCGATGTTGAGATGCTCGCGCATTGCCGTGCCGGCGCCCTCGGAATCGCGCGAAGCGATGCATTCCAGGACGCGGAGATGGGTCGGCATTACCCGCTCGAACAGGCCGGGCCGCTGCCCCACGCGCGTCCGGACTTCCGACATCAGGTCGCGGACGGAGTCCAGCAGCAACGTCAACAGCGGGTTATGAGTAGCCTCGGCGATGCGGCGGTGAAACTCGGCGTCCTTTGCGGCGAACTGCTGCGGGTCGGCCGCTACCTCTTCCATTTCGGCAAAGATCCTGCGGAGGTCCTGTATGTCCTCCTCCGTGGCCTGTTCGGCGGCCAGGATGGCGATGCCTACCTCCAGCATCATCCGCACCTGGTGCAGATGCTCGATGGTGACTGCCGAGCCGCAGGTGCGCATGTACAGCGTTAGCGGAGTGGTCACCTGTTCAGGCGTCAGCGCCCGCACGGTGGTCCCCACGCCATGGCGAGTCTGTAGCAAACCCCTCGTCACGAGGATGCGGACGGCTTCCCGGACGACCGTCCGGCTGACCCCCAAGCGCTCGGAAAACTCTCTTTCGGGAGGGAGGCTGGCGCCCAAGGGAAGGCGCCCTTCCACGATCTCTTTTTCAATCGCCTCCACAACGCGATGAACGAGGCCGCTTTTGGAGCCCAGCGCCCGGAAACGCGGTTTTGCACGTGGAGTTTTCACAGGAGCGCTTTCGACTGGGTTCGGCACATCGCTTATTCTACAGACATTCGTATCGGCGGTCAACGGCGTAGAGGTACGAGGTATGAGGTATGACTATCCAATAAGTTACTACCTTTCAACGAACTGCCAAACCAATGAGCGCCATCATAGTGGATCGGTGAGCGTTATTCTGTGTCTTCGGTCCCGCTGCCGCCGGCGAGACTTTCACGCCGCGGGCAACCAGTAACGTATTGGGAATGTGTAACATACGGCGGACTTTTTACGCGCGGAAAACCGGAAACCCTGGTTGATACGTTTCCGGAGGATAATGTATACTCTTCAACGCACTCCATGGAGTTGATCGGCGCTCCAAGAGGTCTTGGCCCGACTAAACCAATTTCAAGCGGTGGCCTCACGTGACACCCGAAGAGCAGGAGGCCATACGCGCCCAGTTGGAGCGCATCCTCGCAACCCCGCAATTCAGGATCAGCCGCCGGTATCCCAATTTCCTGCGTCACGTAGTGACTCGCGCGCTTGAGGGGCGCACCGAAGAACTCAAAGAGAGAACGCTAGGGGTTGAGGTCTTCGGGCGGGATCCGTCCTATGACACGAGCGCCGACCCGGTTGTTCGCATGACGGCGGGGCAGGTGCGGCGGCGCCTCGCCCAATACTACGAGGAACCGGGGCACGAAAACGAAATTCGCATCGAGCTGCCGGTTGGTTCCTACGTGCCGGAGTTTCGTAAGCCGCCGGCGCCGGCCGAGCCCGAGGCAGCCCCTGCCGCGCCGCCACCGCAGAAACCGGAGAATGCCCGCGCTGAAGAGACTGTTTCTGATGACGCCACCGCGCCGCCGGTTGCGGCTCGCCGGCAGCCCGGCATCTGGAAGCGGTTCGGAATTCTGCCATACGTTGCCGCCGGAATCGCCCTGGTGGCGGCCGGCCTGCTCCTGGTTGACGCATGGAAGGATAGCCCGCTGGAGGAATTTTGGCAGCCCGTGTGGCAATCGTCCGACTCCGTGCTGATCTGCGTCGGAGGAGGACTGCCCAGAGCCGTCTCGCAGAACGATCCTGAGAAGCCGCCCAGCATACTCGATATCATTCGCCAGCACAGAGTGGCGTGGGCCGATGCGCTGACTCTCGCCGACCTGGCGAGCTTTCTCCGCGCCAATGGAAAAACGCCGATTCCCCTCCGGGCGGGAGAGACCACGCTCGCGGAGTTAAGAAGACGTCCGGCGGTACTGATCGGCGGATACAACAACGAGTGGATCCTCCGGTTCACGCGCTCTCTGCGCTTCCGGTACGCCTGGAGCCTGGACTCATCCATCTACTACATCGAGGACCAGCAGAACCCGGCCCAGCGATGGGCGATCGATGCTGAAGCCCCGCACTCCTCCTTCAACGAGGACTACGGCATCGTCACGCGATACTTTGAGCCAGCGACGCGGCAGTACATCGTAGTGGCCTCGGGAATCGCCTACTACGGCACCCTGGCCTCCCGCGAGTTCCTGACCGACGCGAGGTCCATGGCGCTGCTCGCGGCGGCTGCCCCCAAAGGCTGGCAAGCGAAGAACGTGCAAGCGGTGTTCTCCACCCGGATCATCAATGGGGAAACCGGGCCGCCCCGCATCCTGGCCGTCCATTGCTGGTGACAATCCCCCTAGCGTGGCGAAGGTCCATGCCATTATCGGAGTTGATACGGTAACAACTTTCTTGGAAACCCCTCTGGCTGCGAGGGAATTCTGTGGCGTTTGGAACAGGGAACTCTGCCCGGAGGCGGCGCTCGTCCCGAAAGTTGATGCTGATTTCAACACATCCACCCCTTCAAGAGCCCTGTGCGGACCTCGCCGGCGGCCATCGAAGGCACGCCAAATTGCGCCCGCGCCTGCCACGTAACAAAGACGTATTAACACCTGATAAGCCGCTTTTGGACAACAGATTGGCTGCGGATGATCCACTCCTGTCCCGCGGAAACACGGTTGCCCAGGCGACGGTAACAACGTACCGTAATCACC
The DNA here is from genome assembly GCA_029776225.1 of Acidobacteriota bacterium. Classification (GTDB taxonomy): domain Bacteria; phylum Acidobacteriota; class Terriglobia; order Bryobacterales; family Bryobacteraceae; genus Fen-330. Next base: position 345,854 of record JAKOTR010000053.1, read on the forward strand.
GCTCCGGGCCAGGAGCAGGGTGCTAAACTCCGATCTGGAACGGCGCGGATTGTGTCGTTTCAAAGAACGGCGGAACAGGCCTGCCCGAATCAGCCGGGAGGAGAACGCACCCTGAAGCGCTGTTTCCGGCAAAGAGCCATTCACTGCTTCTTTGGAAGTGGAAACAAACACAAGGGTTGGAAACCTGAGTGTTTCGGGTGTTAAGATCTGTGACTTGGTGTTTGGCGAGTTGAGTCGTGCGTTCCACTAGTGCCAGTGGAATGCAGATGGAATATGCGACGGCCGGCGTCGCTGATGTCTGACGACGCCTTTGATCTCGAACGAACAAGAGGCCCCGATGCCGAAGACGAGACGGAGTTTCCTGCAGACCACGGCCGCGCTCGGAGCCGGATTCAGCAGCGCGTCTTCCCTGTCATTCGCTCAGGTCCGGAGGGGAGCCAGGAACCCCATCGATGCCGTTCCGGATTCTGAGATTAAAGTCCCGAAGGTGAAATTCGGCAAGTATGAATTGAGCCGGTTCATGATCGGGTGCAACCCCTTCAACGGCACCTCGCACCTCAATCGCACCTTCGACGGCGTGATGAGACAGTGGTACCGGTCGGGGAAAGTCGCCGAAGTGTTGAAGCGGTGCGAGAGTTTCGGCATCAACTGCTTCAACTACGTCCATGCCGGACGCCTTTACGCCGAATGGGAACGCTACGTGGCGGAAGGCGGCAAGATGCACATCGTCGCTCAGGCATATCAGGACGATCCGACCGAAATGGTGAAGACCATCAAGCCGGCGGGCGTCTGGGTGATAGGCGAACGCGTGGACACCGCGTATCGCCGCAACCAACTGAACACAATCCGCGACTACTGTAAGAAGCTGCGCGATTTGGGCGTCGAGATGGTCGGGGTCGGCAGCCATATCCCGGAAGTGCTCGCGCTGGTGGAGGAACAGGGCTGGGACGTGGACTTCTACGCCGGCTGCGCCTACAACCGGCGGCGCACCCAGGAGGAACTCGAGCGGCTCATGTCGGGCGAACTCCCCGAAGATGTCCAGGAAGTGTATCTGCGGGGCGATCCGCCGCGGATGTACAAGGTCTTCCGGCAAACGAAAAAACCATGCGTCGCCTTCAAGATCCTGGCTGCCGGGCGGGTGAGCAACATCGAGGCTGCTTTCAAGCTGGCGTTCGACAGCATAAAGCCGATCGATTTGGTCTGCGTGGGCCTGTTTCCGTACTTAAAAGATGAGGTAAAAGAGAACGCTTACTGGACAATGCGTTACGGTTCCACATCCTGATTGAAGACACAAGAGTCTGTGGCGGCACCGGGGAAGCTCGTGAACCCCTGGAATTGATGTTGAGCCCGCTCTGCCGCGGTAGTGAACGCCGCGAATTACTTCCCTGCTTCGACACCGCATGCCGCCGCAGCTCGCGAGTGGGATAGCACATGTCTACTGGTCGAAAAACTGTAAAGCGCCGCAAGTTCCTCAAGATCGGACTTGCGGCGAGTGCATCCGGACTGCTCATCTCCTGCGGGCGCACGGGAGGCGGTCCCCATTGGCGGTTCTTCACCGAAGAGGAAGCGCGCACCGTGGATGCCATCTGCGAGCAGATTATCCCGGCGGACGATTTCCCGGGCGCTTCGCAGGCCGGAGTGGTGAACTTCATCGATCTGCAACTGACGAGGCACTACAAGAAACACCGCGCCGCCTATCGCAAGGGCGTCGCGAACGTCGAGGCCGTCAGCCGCGAGACCTTCGGCAAGCGCTTCACGGAGCTGGAGCCGCAACAGCAGATCGAGGTGCTGACCACGATCGAGGAGAAGGACCCGGCGTTCTTCGCGCTGATCCGCAATCACACCATGCAGGGCTATTACGGCGATCCCCGCCACGGCGGCAATCGCGAGTGGGTGAGCTGGAAGATGCTGGCTCTGGCGTCGCCACCGGTGCGCGGGCGCGCACGCCTCGACAAGGAAAGCAGGGTGAGCTGATGGCTTTAAAGCATGTCAATGCAGTCGTAGTGGGATCCGGCGCCGGGGGCGGCGTCGTCGCCAAAGAACTTGCCACGGCCGGCCTGAGTGTCGTGTTGCTGGAGCGCGGGAAATCCTACTCCGCCGCCGACTGCCGCAAGGACGACCTCAGAAACCAGCGGACCACCGTGCTGGGCAACGCATTCGGCCCGGATGACGAGCGGAACCCCCGCGTGCTGGTGGACGAGAAGGGCCGCGAGCGCATCGTGCTTGCCAGCGAAGGCGGCTACAGCAACAACGCCGCCTGCGTGGGCGGAGGCACCTTCAGCTACGGCGCCATGGCGTGGCGGTTCATGGAGCAGGATTTCCGGATGAAGTCCATTTACGGAGCGGTGGAAGGAAGCACGCTCGAGGACTGGCCCATCACCTACTTCGACCTGGAGCCGTATTACGAAAAAGCCGAATGGGAGATGGGAGTTTCCGGAGACGATTCGGGGAACCCCTTCAAAGCCCCGCGGCGCAAGCCATTGCCGATGCCGCCCCTGCCGCCGAACCGGGAATTTGAAATCCTGGAGCCGGCGGCCAAAAGGCTTGGCCTGCACCCGTTCCATATCCCCATGCTGCGCAACTCGGTGCCTTACAACGGCAGGGGGGCGTGCATGCGCTGCCGCTGGTGCGTGGGTTTCGCCTGCGAAGTGGACGCCAGGACGGGGACACACAATTCGGTCATCCCGATGGCGCTGGCCACCGGCAACTGCGAACTCCGCACCGAGTGCATGGTCAGCGAGGTTATGGTGGACGACCACGGGCGGGCCCGCGGCGTCGTGTATTTCGATGAGAACGACCGGCGCCAGGAGCAGACCGCCGATCTCATCATCATCTGCTGCGGGGCGATCGAGTCCGCGCGGCTTCTGCTGAACTCCAAGAGCAAGCTTTTCCCCAACGGCCTGGGCAACCGCTACGACTGGGTCGGAAGAAACCTGCAAGGGCACACCTATTCCGGCGCGGTGGGCCTGTTCGACTTCGATACGTACGATGACGTCGGGCCCGGCGCCCAGATCGCCATCTGCGACTACAACCACGGAAACCCCGGCCTGGTGGGCGGCGCCATGCTGGCCAACGAGTTTATACGGCTACCCTATCACGTCGTCAATTATGCGCCGGCTTACGTGCCTTCCTGGGGCCTGGCTCACAAGGAGTGGATGCGGAATGCCTTCAAGCGAACCATTGTGGTCATAGGGCCGACTCAGGAGATCCCCATCTTCGACGCCAGAGTGCAGGTGGATCCGAAGGTGAAGGACCACTGGGGCATCCCGGTCGCGCGGCTGTCCGGCGGGAAGCACCCGCACACAATGGAGATCGCGCACGCCATGACCCAGAAGGCGGAGGCATGGCTGAAAGAGGCGGGCGCCAGGCGCACCTGGCGAAGGCAGCCCTCTCCGGGGTTGAGCGGCGGCCAGCACCAGGCGGGCACGTGCCGCATGGGCAACGATCCGAAGACTTCGGTGGTGGATAAATACTGCCGCATTCACGATGTGGATAACGTTTACGTCGTTGATGGAGGTGTGCACGTCACCAACGGCGGATTTAACCCGGTCTTGACGATTCTGGCGATCGCATACTACGCCTCCGATAACCTGATCAAGACCTGGAAAAACACGAAGGGCCGCGTATGAAGAGAATTGCCGCTTTCGCCGGCGCCGGACTAATTGCCGCTATATTACTGGTTCCCGGAGCGACTTTGTATTACGAGTCTGGCGGAGGCGCCAACTGTACGAAGTGTCACGAGATGAACTCTCAGTACGATTTCTGGCGCGCCTCCAGTCACCGGGGCATCGCCTGCTCCAAGTGCCACGGCGGAGCTTTCACGGCCGACGTCGGGTTCCACCTACAGAACGCCAGCAGGGTCTACTACCACCTGAAAGGGGATTTGCCGGAGCAGATCCGCATTCGTAACGCCGACGTGCCGGCCATCGTGGAGCGCTGCCGGAGCTGTCATCAGCAGGAATTCGCGCAATGGCAAGCGGGTCCGCACAGCGCCACCTACGCGCGCATCTTCACCGACAAAGAGCACAACACGGGCCGGCTCCTCATGGACGACTGCCTGCGCTGCCACGGCATGCATTATGAAGGCGGCATACGGGACCTGGTGGCTCCTCTGGACCGGACGGGGCCGTGGCGGATCGTGCCTGCCGGACTGGCCGATCAACCCAGCATCCCCTGCCTGGCTTGTCACGCGATTCACCGCGAGGGGCCGATGCTCAAGAAAGTTGGCGTGGAGGGCCGCATAGCCGGACCGGAACAGGAGATTCACCGCCCGTCGCTGGCGTTTTATGATCGCCGGAGCGGGAAATCGATTCCGGTTGCCGATCTGCCGCTGCCCGTAATGCTGGAAGGCGACCGTCAGGTCAAGATGAGCACGGACCGCCGCCAGGCGCTGTGCTATCAGTGCCACGCGCCCGAAGCCGGGATGCAGGTGGGCAGCGGCGACGACCGCACGCCCATCGGCGTACACGAAGGCATAAGCTGCCTGTCGTGCCACCAGAAGCACGGCCAGAAAACGCGGGCCTCATGTGCGGAGTGCCATCCAAAGATGTCAAACTGTGGTTTGGACGTCGAAACGATGGACACCACTTTCCGGTCTCCGGAAAGCAAGAACAATATTCACTGGGTGAAGTGCGTAGATTGCCACCCGAAAGGTGTGCCAAGAAAGAAGGAGGGCAGACAATGAAATCCGTTATCCACTGTGCCGCCGCGCTGCTTCTCACGGCGGGCCTGGTTGCCGCCCAACCGGCGGGGCTGAAGGAAGCGTCGGTGACGATGAGCGGGAAGGTCATCAAGATCGAATACCCCGCGCTGCCATCCCAGGGCCAGATCGCAGGAAAACCCGCCTTCTTCCATACGGACTCGGATCTGGAAGTGCAGGGCCTGGCAGTTCCGAAGGGCGACTACACGCTTTTCGTGGAACCGGACGCCAACGAATGGCAACTCGTTTTCAGCAAGCAGCCGAAAGCGCAGGCCGCCAAGCTGAACCCGAAGATGGTGCTCGGGCGCGTGCCTATGGATATGAAAAAGAACGCCGCGCCGGCCGAAGCGCTTAAGGTGACGCTCACCAGCTTCGGCAAAGTGGCGGGCAAGCTCGAAGTGGCGTGGGGAAACACGATCGCGTCGGTTCCGTTCAGCCTCGATATTTTGAAACCGGCCCCGGAGTGGTAAGGAGCCTTCGAGTTTCCTCCTAACAGGCCGCGCTGCGAAAAATCCGCCGCGTGCAGCGCGGCCGTCTTCCCCCGAGTATCGCGGCATTCGAGTATCACTTGCCCATGTCCACCCGATCGCTAATCTTACAAGCCGTTGCCTGCCTGCTGGCCGTTTGCGGCTGGCCGGCCGGGGCTCCGGCTGCCGAAATCGAGGATCTCGTGCGCCAGATGACTCTCGAAGAGAAGCTCAGCCTGCTGCGCGGCGACCGCGATCCCGAAAATCTCGGGCAGGCAGGCTACTGGTCCGGTCTGCCGCGGCTTGGGATTCCGCCGATGCGTCTGGCGGACGGGCCGCCCGGCGTCAATGTCGACCGGGAAGCTACCGCCATGCCGGCGCCCGTTCTGCTGGCGGCCACGTTTGACGCCGCAGCCGCGCGGCGCTACGGCGAGGTCTTGGGACGCGAAGCGCGAGCGCTGCGGCAGGACGTGCTGCTGGCGCCCTACGTGAACATCGTCCGCGATCCGCTGTTCCGGCGGAACCATGCGACGCTGGGCGAGGATCCCCTGCTCAACGCCCGCCTGGGAGCCGCGTACATTGAGGGCGTCCAGAGTCAAGGCGTGATGGCGCAGGTGAAGCACCTTGCGGCTTACAACGGGCCGGATAGCGTCTACATCGACGAGCAAACCCTCCGGGAGATTTACCTGCCGCCGTTCGAGGCCGCGGTACGTGCGGGAGTGGCTTCCGCGATGTGCGCCTACAACCGCGTCAACGGCGTTTCCGCCTGCGAGAACGACGAGATCCAGAACCGGATTCTGCGCGGGGAGTGGGGCTTTTTGGGATTTATCACCAGCGATTGGGGCGCTCTGCGGCGCCCGCAGGCCCTGCTGGGTGGAGTCGATATGGAGATGCCCGGGCGCGAGGTGCTCGGCAGGGGAGGACCGCACTTCGGGAAGCCGCTTGAGGAAGCTGTGCGCCAAGGGCAAATCCCCGTTTCCGCGATCGATGCGGCTGTCACTCGCATACTCCGGCAAATGGATCGCTTCGGTTTGCTGAAACGCGGTCCGGCTTCCTCAACTGGCGCGATCGACGTCGCGGCTCACGCCGAGATCGCCCGAGAGATCGCGGAAAAGGGCGCGGTGCTGCTCAAGAATGACGGCAACGCCCTGCCGCTGTCGCGGAACGATCTGGAATCGTTGGTTGTGGTTGGGCCTACCGCGCGGCAGCCGGTAACTGGTTATCAGACTGAGCGCGGCTCCGGCTTTTCATCGCGGCTGATCTCTGCGCTGGACGCTCTGCGCAGGTCCGCCCCCGGCGCGAAAATTCGCTACTTCGTGGGGAACGATTTGGCAGGCGAGCCGCTGGGCGCGCCCGAGCTCTCCTCTACGACGCATCCGGTTCGAGAAATGGATTTTTCCGGCTCCGGCGCTCTTCAGCCGGGCTCAGAGTTTACCTGGTCGGGCACGCTGGCGGTCGAGGAGGAAGGCGAGTACGTCTTCATGGTTCAAACCGCGGTCGGAGCGGATGGCGGGAGCGGCGGCGAAGTGCTGATTGACGGGCGCCCGGTGGTCCGCTCACGCGGCTTCCGCGGTTTCGGAGCCGTGCAAAGGCCGTGGTCCAGCCTGCTGCCGACGGCGGACGGCCTGGACAACGCGCGCGCCGCGATTCACCTCACACCGGGCTCGCACAAGATCGAGTTCAGGGCCCTTTCGGCCGGAAGGTCTCCGTTTCGCATCCGGTTTGCCTGGGCGAGCCCGGCGCACCGGCGCAAGCAACGGGAGGAGGCGGTCAAGGCCGCGGCGGCGGCGCGCGCCGCTGTTGTCTTCGCCTGGCACGAGGCGGGGTCTTCTCTGTCCTTGCCCGAGGAGCAGGACGAACTGATCAGCCGGATTGCCGCGGTGAATCCCCGCACGATTGTGGTTTTGCATGCCGGCGCTCCGGTCGCGATGCCGTGGAAGGAAAGCGTGAAGGCGATTCTGCTGATGTGGTACCCCGGACAGGAGGGCGGTTGGGCCACGGCGAACCTGCTGTTGGGCAGGGCGAACCCCAGCGGAAAACTTCCGGTGACCTTTCCAGTCAGGTTGCAGGACACACCGGCGCGCGCCCCCGGTCATCCCGAGCGGTGGGCCCCGCCGGCGCCCGCGGGCATAGCCGGAGTGGACCCGAATCCGCCCAAAGTGGTTTTCTCCGAAGGTTTGGCCGTCGGCTATCGATGGTATGACCAACAGGGGATCGAACCTTTGTTCCCGTTCGGCCATGGCCTGTCCTACACCCGTTTCGAGTATTCCGATTTGCGGGTGATCCAGCGGGGTGACGGCGTCAGTGTTACCTTCTCATTGCGAAATGCCGGCGACGTCAAGGGCGCCGAGGTGGCGCAATTGTACCTGGGCCCGCCGGAGCGTCAGGCCGCAAACAGGCCGCCGCGGTGGCTGGCCGGGTTTGAGCGGATTGAACTTGCAAAAGGCGAGCGCCGTGATGTAACGATTCACCTGGGTTCGCGCGCCCTCTCGGTCTGGTCATCGGAACAGCACGCCTGGGCCCCCGGCGAGGGCCGCCGTGAAGTATTTATCGGAAGCTCTTCGCGCGACATCCGGCTGCGGGGGTATATAGAGTAACCCAAAAGCAACGCGCCGCGCAGGCGTCCCGGCCGCCTTCCGAACCGGCACCGTTTCGGTTCGCAAGCCGCAGAATTTACGTCTCCGGCACCGGGCCGGGCGCATTTGAGCGAGCCTATTGGCCGCTCTCCTGCATCTTTTTCTTAGTGCAGCCGTTGACGCCAGAACCGCCACAGGAGAGCTTTGCCCCTTCCCCGCCCCGCCGGGGACTTCTTGGCCGGGTGGTGCTGATCCATCCGGGCGAGGGGCGTAGAGTCGCCTGGGCATGGCTTTACCTCTTCTCCGTTTTCAGCGCTTACTACATCATCCGGCCGATCCGGGACGAGGCCGGGGTGGCGGGAGGCGTCGCCAATCTCTCCTGGCTCTTCACGGGCACGCTGCTCGCCATGATGGCCCTGAACCCGCCTTTCGGCGCCCTGGTCAGGCGGTTGCCCCGGATGCGCTTCATCGCCATCACGTACCGGTTCTTCATGCTGAACCTGCTCGTGTTTCTGGTTCTTTTTCAAACCACTACCGGTAGCGCCAACATTTGGACCGGACGGGCATTCTTCATCTGGACCTCCGTTTTTAACCTTTTCGTGGTTTCCGTGTTCTGGGCCTTCATGGTGGATCTGTTCACCAGCGGCCAGGCGAAGCGGCTGTTCGGCTTCATCGCCGCCGCGGCAACCGTCGGCGGAATTCTCGGGTCGAGCGTGACCGCCGCTGCGGTGCGCAGCCTCGGCGTCCCGGCGCTGCTTCTGATCGCGATCGGGCTCCTGGAGGTGGGCGTATTTTCGGCGCGGCGGCTGGGCCGGTTGCAGCCGGTGCTGCACACTCCCGCCGCATCCATGAGCGGCGCCGGCCCGGAGACCCCCATCGGCGGAAGCGTGATGGCCGGCCTTACCAACGCGCTGCGTTCCCCTTATCTGCTCGGCATTTGCGTGTACATGCTCCTGTACACGGTCCTCTCCACGTTCCTCTACTTCCAGCAGGCCGAAATCGTTGACCGTACCTTCGCGGACCGCGCCGCGCGCACGGTCTTCTTCGCGCGCGTCGATCTGCTGGTGAACGTGCTTACGCTCGGGGGCCAGTGCTTCCTGACAGGCCGGACGATGACGCGAGCCGGGGTGGCGATCACGCTCACCTTCGTGCCCGCCCTGACCGCCGCGGGGTTCCTGCTGCTCGGCATGATGCCCACGGCCGCCGTCGTCGTCGGGTTCACGGCGCTTCGGCGGGCGGGAAATTTCGTGTTTGCGCGGCCGACACGCGAAGTGCTCTTCACGGTGGTCAGCCGCGAAGACAAGTACAAGACGAAGAACTTTATCGATACCGTGGTTTACCGTCTCGGCGATCAGGTTGGCGCCTGGTCGTCGAGCTTGATTACTCTGCTCGGGCTTGGCGCGGGCGCTATCGCGTGGACCGCGGTGCCGATTGCGCTGGCCTGGGCCGGCAATGCCTGGTGGCTCGGCCGCCGACAGGAAAAAATGGCGGGCGCCATCAGAGACAAGAAGCGGCCGGCTGGTCTCCCGGAACTCGCTTGATACGCATCGTTACAGCCGCCGCCGGAGGAAGATAACCCATGTCTGAAATGACTCGCCGCAATTGGTTGAAGCTCACCGCGGGCGCTTCGGCGCTGTACGCGGAAAAACTGTTCGCACAGCAACGCCTGATTACGAGGCAAGTCCCATCCAGCGGGGAAGCCCTGCCTGTGGTCGGGCTGGGCAGCTCAGCCACCTTTTCGCGAGTGGCCCGGTCCGAGGACGTAAGCGCGCTCAGGGCGGTTCTGCGTACACTGGTCCAAAACGGCGGCTCCGTCTTCGACACGGCCCCCGCCTATGGCGCTTCCGAAGAAGTGGCGGGCCGCATCGCCCAGGAAGAGGGCTTCACGGACAAGATCTTCTGGGCCACCAAGGTGAACGTCGCGCGGCAGGGGAAAGCCGACCCGGCCGCCGCGCGGGCTCAGATCGAGACTTCTTTCAGCCGGATTAAGAAGGCGAAGATCGATCTCATACAGGTCCACAACCTGGCCGATCTTCCCACGCAGCTTAGCATCCTCAAGGAATTGAAGAGCGCCGGGCGCGTGCGGTACATCGGCGTGACCTCGACTTCGAAGAACCAGTATCCGCTGCTCCTCGAAACGATGAGGAATGAGCCGCTGGATTTCATCGGGGTGGACTACGCCGTGGACAACCGCGATGCCGAGGAGGCCATTCTCCCGCTTGCCCGGGAGAGAAAGATCGGCGTGCTCGTATACGTGCCGTTCGGCCGCACCCGGCTGTTCCGCCGCGTAGGCGACCGCCCGCTGCCGGACTGGGCGGCAGAGTTCGACGCCAAGAGCTGGGCGCAGTTCTTCCTGAAGTATGTGCTGGGGCATCCGGCGGTCACCGCGGTCACTCCCGCAACGAGCCAGCCGAAGAACATGCTGGACAATCTCGGCGGCGCCGTGGGACGCCTGCCGGACGAGGCGATGCGCAAGCGCATGGCTGAATTCGTGGACGCGTTGCCATCGGCCTAGCTTACGAGCCGGCGCTTCGAGACGCTCGCCGGTTGGCCGCGTCTCGAGCCGCGCCCAGCTGCGGCGGAAACGAGATCAAGCTCTTCCGGCCACGCGCAAGAATGATCCTGAAATACGCCCACGTGATCGACGCGGCGACTGCAACGGACGCAGCGACGTCGCTGAGATAGTGGTGGTTCACCACGACTCGTGCCGCTGAAATCAGCACGGGCAGGACGGCCAGGGGAAGCCAGTACCGCGGAAAAAGCACGGCCAGCGGAAAGAAAAGGCTCCAGAAATGGGCGGCGTGGCCGGACGGGAAAGAGTTCCCCACTGGCGTGAACCACGTATCCTGCCAGATGCCGCCGGCGAGGGCTTCGTACGGCCGAAACCGTGAAAACGGAGGCTTCATCACGCCGGCCACAAGTCGGGTAGTCAGGTGCGCCAGTCCGATGAAGACCAGCGCGCGGGCAACCGCTGGGGATCTTTTTCTCGCGGCAATTCCGGCTGCGACCAGCAGTGCGCCGTATAAATACGGCGAAACGGGAAAGCCGAACAGCCACTCGCACAGGCGCACGCCCTGATTGATAGCATCCCTGACCTCTTCGGGAACGGACGCCAGCATTAGCGCCAGGGGTCCATCGAGCACCGCGACTGACAGCAGAGCGAGCGCAGTTGCGATGAACGCAAACCGCAATAGCATCGTGTGATGAGTTGGCATAATAGCCGGAACCTCTTCCGGTGTACGATGCCGGGGCGGGCTTTGTTCCTTGGATTACTCGCGATCCCGGCAGGAGGCTACGATGAACCGCCGGGATCGCTCTTCAGGCGGTGCGAGCGCTCGTCGTAGCGGCCGCGCAGCTCGTCGATGATGGTTTGGTTCCACATCACGGCGCCCAGGAAATACGCGGCCCGTGCGATGACGTGCGCGGCGATCGGCGCGGTGACGAAGAAAAGCGCGACGATGGCGCAGGCGCGGAGAACGGTCCCGAGATCGCCGAAGTGGATGGCGACGCCCAGCATGAGACAGCCAACGCCGAGAGTGGTCGCCTTGCTGGTCGCCTGCATCCGCATGAACAGGTCAGGCATCCGCAGCACGCCCAGGGCCGCCAGCAACATGAAAGCCGCGCCCACCAGAAGAAAGAAACCGGCTATCACCGAACTCATCGACGCCGTCCTCGCTCCAGAAAACTGGCGAAGGCCACGGTCCCGAGAAACGCCACCAGGGCGACGATCAGCGCCGCGTCCAGAATCGAGCTCTCGTTCGTGACAACGCAGTAAGCGCCGATCACGCCGACCGCCAGCGTTGACATCAAATCGAGCGCCACTACGCGGTCGGGGAGCCCGGGCCCCAGAATGAGCCGAATCAGCGCAAGCACGACCGCAATGCTCAGAAGGACGATAGCGGCGCCTGCGGCGCTCGCGGCAATTCCCTCGGCGAACGGCGTCATCCGAAAACCCTCCGGATCCGGCGTTCGAACCCCTCTTTGATGTCTCTTCGCACGTCCTCGACGTCGCTGATGTTCGCCACATGCACGTACAGGACTTTGTCGTCGGAGGAGACGTCCAGGCTGAGCGTGCCTGGCGTCAGGGTGACGATGTTGGACAGCACGGTGACCTCTCCGTCGCCGGTCAGCTCCAGCGGGATGGCGACGACTCCGGGGTGCAGCCGCGAAACGGGGCCGAGCACCTCGCGGGCGAGGCGCAAGTTGGCCAGCACCAGTTGCCAGTGAAAGAAGCCGATGAACTCCAGCAGGTACGCCAGTCTGAGCAGCACGCGCTTCATCTGTGAGCCCTCGACACAGCGTCGATGTAACTCTGCGGATTGACTAACTGCGCGGCCGCGTCGCGCGATAAATCGAAAGCCGGGCCGGCCGCGATTCCAAGCGCCAACGTCAGCGCGGCAAGCGAGGCGGTTGATGCCCACAGCCCGGCTCCCGCACGCCGCCGCACCGCTGGATGGCGCTGCGGCGCGGGCTTCCAGAAAACCTCCGTCCAGATTTTCATCATGGAGAAAAGCGTGAGCAGGCTGACGCCGAGCGCCACCGCCACGATCACGTAAGAACCGGCTTCCAGGCCCGCCTTGATCAGCAACAGTTTCGCGAAGAAGCCGACAAACGGCGGCAACCCGGCCAGCGACAGCGCAGGAACAAGGAAAAGCACGGCAAGCGCCGGGTGCTCCTCATAGAGCCCGCCCAGCTTCTTCAGGTCGAAAGTCCCGCCGAAACGCTGCGCCAGGCCGCTGACCAGAAAGAGATTCGACTTGGCGAGAATGTTGTGGATAATAAACAGCACCGAACCGGCCAGCCCAAGCGGCGTGAACAGAGCCAGCCCCATAATCATGTACCCGATCTGGCTGACGATGTGGAAGGACAAGAGCCGGCGGAATTCATTCTGAGCGATGGCGCCCAGAACGCCGGTTACCATCGTCAGCCCGGCGATCACCAGGATCAGCGTGTGGACATAAACGTCATCGCGGACGAAGATCAGGGTGAATACACGGATCAGCGCGTAAACGCCGACCTTGGTGAGCAGGCCGGCAAAGATCGCCGAAACCGCCACGGGCGGCGTGTGGTAGGAAGCGGGCAGCCAGAAGAACAACGGGAAGGTGGCGGCCTTTGTCCCGAACGCCACCAGGAAAAGCATCGCCAGCACCGTCACGATGCCGGGCTCGGGCGCGTGGCGGAGCTTTCGCGCCAGGTCCGCCATGTTCAGGGTTCCCGCAACGCTGTAGAGGAGCCCGACCGCGGCCAGAAACACCGACGAAGCCATCAGGTTCAACGTGACGTACTTGAGCGCACCTTCGATCTGCCCCTGCCCGCCGCCGAGCGCCAGCAGGACGAACGAAGCCATCAGCATCACTTCGAACCACACGTAGAGGTTGAAAATGTCGCCGGTAAGGAAAGCTCCGCAAACGCCCATCAGCAGCACGTGATAGAGCGGGTAGTAGCCGAACGACTGTCGCGCCTTGTCCAACGAGCCGGCCGAGTAGACCGCAACGGCCGCGCCGAGTATGCCGGTGATCATGACCATCATGGCCGAGAACAAGTCCGCCACCAGGGAGATTCCATACGGGGCGGGCCAGGCGCCGATCTGAACGGCCTGAATCCCCTCCGTCCGCACGCGGTAAAGCAGCGCAGCGGCCGCGCAGAGAAGGGCGAAGGCGCTCACCAACCCGAGTACGCGCTGGACTCTCCACCAGCGCCACGCCAGCAGGCACAATGCGGCGGTGAACAGCGGGATCAGAATGGGAAGGGTCAGGAGGACGCCCATCTATTCAGTGCTCCGCAACTCGTCGATGTCCTCGCTGCCCGTTATCTGGTAGGTCCTGTGCATCAGTGTGAGGGTAAACGCGAGCACGCCGAAACCGATCACGATCGCCGTGAGGATCAGCGCCTGCGGCAGCGGATCGGAGACGGGCCCGGCCGGCACACCGTTATCCGGCAGCAGCGGAGGTCTTCCGCGCGCCAGCCCGCTCACGGTAAAGATCAGCAGATTCGCGGCGTGGCTCAGAAGCGCCAGCCCGATGATCAGGGTCCCCAGGCTCCGGCGCAGCATCATGTAGAGGCCGCCCGCGTAAAGCACGCCGATCACAACTGCGAGCAACAGCGTCATTTCACTCCTCCGCCAGCGTGAGTATGATGAGGGCCACGGCGCCAAGGACGACCAGATACACGCTGGCATCGAAAGCGAGCGCCGTCCCAAGCCTCAACTCCCCGCCCCACGGAAGGGCGATCGCCACGGACTGCGCCGTGAGAAACGGTCTACCGGCAAGCAGGCCCACTGTCCCGCTCAGCGTCGCCAGAGCCAGTCCAGCGCCCATCAGGACTTGCGGGCTGACGTGCAGCCCCCGGCGCGCAGAGGCAACGTCCGTGCTGATCGCCTGAAGCGCAAATGCGGCGGCGGCAAGCAGGCCGCCCACAAACCCTCCCCCCGGAGCGTTGGGCCCGCGCAGCAGCACGATGATCGAGAAGATCAACAACAGGGGCTTGAGCAGGCGGCTGGTGGTGCGCAGAATTCCGGAGGTCATTTGAAAAACCCCTTTCTGGACCGGAGGCGCAGGATCGCCCATACGCCGGCCGCCGAGGCGGCCACAACCGTCGTCTCGCCCAGCGTGTCGAGCGCGCGGAAGTCCGTGATGATTACGTTCACTATGTTGCGGCCATGCGCCTGCGTGTAGCTGTTCTCGACGTAGTAAGTGGAGATCGGCGGTGCGTACTGAACCGAAGCCGCCGTCAGCACCAGCAGGGTCATGGTGATCCCGCCCGCCGCCGAGACGATCAGGTTGCGCAGCCGGTAGCGCCTCGGCCCGAACACGCCGAAATCGGGCAGGTGGTACATCACCAGGACCAGCAGGATGACGATCAGGCTCTCGACCGTGAGTTGCGTCATTGCCAGGTCCGGCGCGCCAAACAGCGCAAAGATCAGCGACACGCCGATTCCCACCACGCCGAGAGCGGCCACGGCGGCGAGCCTCGAAGTGCTTCGGACGGCGAAAATCGTCGCGATGATGATCGCTACCGCAAGTACCGCTTCGTGAAACTGGGGGCCGACTGGCCCGACCATCTGCGGCAGCGCCGCCCAGCGAACGATTCCGGCGATCACGAGAGCGACGGTGGTGACGATCACCATCTGCATGTAATGGCGCAGGTATCCGGTTTGCAGCAGCCCCGTCTGGGTAACGGCGATCCGGTTCAGCGCCCCGACTGCCCGATCGTAAATGCTTGCCGGCCCCCATTGCGCAAGCGGCTTGAGCCCATCTCCCGCCACGATGAGGCGCCCGTGCAGCGAGTAGAGCGCGAGTCCGCCTCCGGCCGAGACGGCGCTGAGCACCAGCGCGGGGCTCAAGCCGTGGAAAAGGGCCAAATCGACGGGCGTTGCTGCCGCGGGCGCGACTGCGAGCGTTGCCGAACGCACCGCGGCGTTCATCAGGGCAGGCGCCAAACCCAACACAAGCCCGCCCGTAGCGAGTACAAGCGGACCGATCCAGAGGGCGGAAGGCGCCTCATGGACATCCGCGCCGGAGTGGCGCCCTCCACCAAAGAACGGCCCAAAACCGGCCGCCGCCGCCAGAATAAACAGCAGCGCTCCGGCTGCGACAGCCGCCGTGGTCAGCAGGCCGGCGTGCACTGGCGCATGCAAAGCCGATTCGTAGAGCAGTTCCTTGCCGGTAAAACCCAGCATAGGCGGCAGCCCCGCCATGGAAAGCGCGGCGAGCACACTCGCGCTCGCGGTAACCGGCATGGACTTGAAGAGCGCACCCAGCTTACCGATGTCGCGCGTGCCCGTCTCATGCTCGACGGCGCCCGCTACCAGAAAGAGAGCGCCCTTGTAAAGCCCGTGCGCAACCAGGTAGACGGCCATTGCCTGGAACGCAAGCGGCGTGCCGAGGCCGATTAGAAAGACAAGCATCCCAAGCACGCTGACCGTTGAGTAAGCAAGGATTTGTTTGAGGTCCGTCTTATTCAGCGCAAGAACCGCTCCGCCCACCATCGTGACCACCCCGACCGCTACCAAAGCCGCTGTCCACGCGGTGGTGCCGCCCAGCGCCGGGTTGAGCCGCGCCAGCAGGTACACGCCGGCCTTCACCATCGTCGCCGCATGCAGGTACGCGCTGACCGGGGTGGGCGCCTCCATTGCTTTGGGCAGCCAGAAATGAAACGGGAACTGCGCCGACTTAGTGAAAGCGCCGATCAGAATGAGACTTAACGCCGCGGGATAGAGCGCGTGCGCCCGGATCGCATCGCCCTGGGCAAGCAGTGCGGTGATTTCGAAGCTGCCGCCGATATTCCCCAGCAGAACAATGCCCGCCAGCAGGCAGAGTCCCCCCAACACCGTAACCAGCAGCGCCTGAAGAGCCGCGCTCCGCGCTGCGGCGCGCTGATTCTCAAAGCCGATCAACAGGTAAGAACTGATGCTGGTAAGCTCCCAAAACACGTACAGCAGCAGCAGGTTGCCGGCGAGCACGAGCCCCAGCATGGAGGCCATGAAAAATAGCAGCAGCCCGTAAAGGCGGCCAAGCCGGGCGCGGTCGCGCAGGTATTTTCCGCTGTATACGAGCACAAACGCGCCGATCACCGTAATTAACAGCGCAAACAGCAGGCTCAAGCCGTCCAAGCGGAAGTCCAGAGCGACTCCCATCCCGGGTGCCCAGGTGTGGTGTTCGAGGATCGGGCCGCCTCGCCAGACCCTGGATGCCTGCGAAGAGAAGTACGCGGCGAGACAAGCGGGAAGCGCTGCCAGGAACCACCCCGCGGCCGGGCTGCTGATTCTGCGAACCAGCGCTACAAGGATGGCTAGGATAAACCCGGAGGCAACAGCAGTAAGCATTCGTGTTTACTGTGCGTCGCTTCGGTGATGCCGCCCTAACAGGTAGGTGCAAGGAGGGACTTCCCCGGCCCCGGCGGCGAATCTTCATTCAGTCTATCATCGGACGTAAGCCGGAGGTGCTGTGTAGCAGGCTCAGGCGGGGCTCTCAATCAAAGCGCAGGATGTTCTTCACGCTTTCGGCCGCAGGCGTCGCGCGAATGAGGAAACTCAGTTCAAAGCGGAGAAAGTACCCCTTATTCTGCATTCGGTAAAAACTGCCCGGAAGGTGCTCTTCATACAAAACGTGACCCCGCCAGTTCGGATTCAGTATAAAATCGAGGCGCGCCTGGATATTGTCGCCGCGCCGGGTTCCGTCGCCGAAGACGCTCTGGTCGCCGCGGAAGGGATGAAAAGCGCCCATGCGGTAGTAAGTCAGCCTGCACTCCAGTTTTCGGTGCGGATAGAATCCGGCTTCCCCCTGCCACATGCCCAGATTAGTCCAGTAAGCCACTCCACGTTCTCTCACCAGGCTGTAAAGATACAACTCGCTCCATTTTGGCCAGCGCGAGAAGAGCGGGTCCCACCCTTCCACCCGGTCCGCGGTGACCGGATCGTCTCCGGAGAAACCCCAGTAACCTGCCTGTAAGTACGGTTTCCATGCGTGCTGGAACGTGCGTCTCAAATAGCCGTAGCCGGCCCAGCCTCGCACGCTTGTCGAAGGGTGCTGCACACCCCACTGGCCCGCAAACTCCCCGGTTGCGCGCCAGCCGGGAGAAATCTCCCGGACCACCCTGGCCCCCAACGTACTGATACGGCGGTCCGGTTGGAATTGCGGGTTCGCGGCCGGGCGGACGTCGTTGACTTCCTTCTTTAAGAAGTAGTACGCCTCGATGCCCGTGTTCTTCAGGTTCGCATCGGTGTAATAAACGCCGAGCGCCTGTTCGTTCCATTCCTGGAGAAGTTTGTGCTGATCGTGTATGCGAGGTAAGAAGCGGTCGTAAGTTGGATTTAAAATTCCGATCAGCTCAATAGTGGACTTCTTTCGCGAGTAAGCCAGGCGAGCCGCGTTGAAGTAAATGCCGCGCGAGCCGTCGCCGGAGGTGCCTTCGAACAGTAAAAAGCCCTCGCCCCGCATGAGGTTCTGCCGTCCTACCCGCAGCGAGAGGCCGTCGACAAAGAGGCGCTTGAAGTCCAGGTAGGCGTTTTCGAAGATCACTTCGTCGAAGCGGTTCGCCATGCCGATCTTCTGATTCGTTTCCTGGTTCAAGCCCACGAAGAGGTCTACCGTGGAGGCCAGTGGCGCTTTCATCCAGACGCGCGTGCGGTAGCGGATCTGCTGGCGCTCGTCGTCCTGGGCGCTGCTGTAGTCGAGGATGTTGTTCCAGTTTTCGTTGCGAACGCGCTGCTCAAAGCCGAATTCGAACGACGGGCTGTGGTTTTGGCCCACGGGCTCCTGCGCTGCGCAAGAGCAGCCCGCCAGGATGAAGATCACGACAAAACAGTTCCGCATGCACACACCATCACTGCTCTTCCCCGGCCAAGCGGTAGCTCTGCAGATGAAGACTCGGATGCAATCGAGCGGCGGGTTCGCGCGCCCGTTCTCTGGAAGTATAACGCAGACTAAGGGCTCGGAATATCCGTATTCGTATACCGCTCGTAAACCGCGCCCGGAGCCCGCGATAATAGGAGTAGAAGTACGGGGTGCGGGGATGGCGACTCTGGTCTTTATCCGCCATGCGGCGTGCGATTCGGGGACAGGCAGCGCCGCGCGTTTATGCGGATGGTATGACGTCCCTCTGACTCCTTTGGGCTGCGCGCAGACCGAACGCCTGCGGGAATGGTTGCGGATGGAGCCGACGGCATCGGCGGTCTACTCCAGCACGTTGAGGCGGGCGGCGGAAACGGCCCGGGCGGCGCCGCTGGAGCCCCTGCCGGCCGACTCGCTCCGCGAGATTAATTGCGGCGTGCTCGACGGAAGGCCGCTGGAGGAGATCCGGGCGCGCCATCCGGAACTCTGGCGCCGCAACCTCGCTCAGAACGACGAGGATTTCAACTGGCTGGGCGGCGAGTCCTACCGGCAGTTTCGCCGGCGCGTGCTTGAGGCGGTGAGCGCCATCGCGGCGAATCACAAACAGGAGCGCGTGCTGATATTTACGCACGCGGGGGTGATCAGCCAGGTCCTGGGAGCGCTTGCCGGCGTGAGCGCGGCGCGGTGGGAAGATTTCCGTCCCGGCTATGCGAGCATCACGGAGATCGACTGGAACGGCGGTTCGCCCACGGTGCGGCGCTACGACGACCGCAGCCACCTGGGGCCGCTTGCAGTAGACGGTTAGCTCCAGCACGCATCGGCGCGCGCCAGGATGCGCAGCCAGTCTCTGACGGCGGCGGACGCCATCGTCCTCTCCGCGCGGGTGGCCGCCGAACCCATCCGGACCACGTGATATCGAAGGGCGCCCGCAAAGGCGTTCGACGCCCCGGCGAGCCAGTACAGTTCGCGAAGCTCCGGCGTGAGCTCGTCGGGCATGCCGCGGCTGGTCAGGTACTTCCGGAACAGCGTATCGTGGCGGCGCTTCGGTTCGGGCTCCCAGAAACTGATCGACTGAAGCCACGAGCAGACGTCCTCGAGGGCGGAGCCCAGGCGGATGCGGCTCCAGTCCAGCAGCACGGCAGAATGACTCCGGCCCTGGCGCCGGATGATGGCGTTCCCGGTGTGTGCGTCTCCGTGAAGGGCAACGCGCGGCCACCTCCGGTTCACCAGTTGGGCACGCAGAGCGGGCAACGCGGCTGCGAGCCGCCGCACCGAGGGCAGAAAGCGGCGAACCGGGGTGAAATCGGCCAAAAGCGCCGCCTCTTCCAGAATCTCCAGCGTTGTGCCCGCCGACTCCTGAAGCTCGGCGTCGTAATCCCATTCCGGGACCTTTTCGGGAGCGAGGGCCTCGTGTACGGTGGCGAGCCGCTTGAGCACGAGCTCGGAAGCCTTCACATCCGCCCACGGCCAGGGGTGGAAGGACGGGATGTATTCGAGGTAAAGATTCACGCAGCCCGAGCGCGTCTGCTCGGCGCCGAGAAGTTGGGGCGCGATCCGCGCGCAGGGGCTTCCAGCGAGCGACCGGTAGGCTCCGAGTTCCCGTATGTCGCCGCCGGCCACGCGCTTGATCACGAAAACAGCCGTTCGCGGCCGCCGCTCCGGATCGAGGAAACGAACCCGGGCGCGCATCACGGAAGCACAGAGCCCGCCGCGCAGTTCCTGCACCGTGATGCGCAAACGGCCAGGGTCCTGGCCGTAGTGCCGGGCCGCAAACGCGGTCAGCCGGCGGACATCAACCGGGGTTCGCCCGCCTTTCGCCAGATTGTTCATCGTTCCCTCGGTCAGCCTATCAGCGATTCAGAGCAGGCGCGAGTCTCTGCTCCTCGCTGGAAGCGGACGCGAAAGGCGGGCAGCTACCGCGAAGCTAAATCCGCCTTAGGCCTTTTCCTCGCCGATGCGAACAGCGGGATTCACGAACAGCCAGGCCAGCGCCCCCAAACCGCAGATCGCAGCGGCTGTCAGGAAGGAAGCCGTCCAGCCGTAGTTGTTGGCGATCCAAGGAGTCAGGGACGCGGTGATGGCGCCGCAAATCTGGTTGCACATGTTCATCATGCCGGAGACCGAGCCGGCGGAGGGCCCGGCGATATCGGCCGTGACCGCCCAGAAGGAACTCTGCGACAGGTACAAGCACCCTGCGCCACCCGCCAGCACAAAGCTGGCCAGTACGGCGCTGGAAACCTGGGTGGCAAGCGCCAGGAACACGGCCGCGAATCCCATCCCGACAACCCCAATCACGCACCGGCCGATCCGGCTGCCGTACTTCTTCGTCAGAGCGTCGGCAATCGCTCCGCCAAGAGGCGAGCAGGTCGCCATGGCGATGAACGGCAGCATCCCGTAGAACGCGCTCGACTTCAAGTCAAGCCCTCGCACGCGGCTCAGGTAGATGAAGAACCAGGTGAAAAAGATGTACGCCACGTAGCCGTAAGCGGAGTAGGCGAAGCTGACCGACAACAAATTCTTGCTGGTCAGCATCGTCTTCATGGGAAGTCCCTGCTTGCCACGCGCCGCTTTGGAAACTGGAGGCAGACCGGCCTTGATGTGCTCCAGCTCCTTTTGCGTTATCCAAGGATGTTGATCCGGATTGTCGCGCGCGAGCCAGTACCAGATGAAGCCGGCAACCAACCCGATCAGCGCGCTGACATAAAAGGAAACGTGCCATCCCCAGTTCACCAGAATCCAGGTGATCAGCGGCGGCGTAACGCCGGCGCCCGCGCCGACACCCGCAAAAATCAGGCCATTTGCGATGCCGCGCTCCGCGGACGGAATCCACCTTGCGACCAGGCTGTTGGAGGCCGGGTACACCACGGCTTCCCCGACACCGAGCAGGAATCGCATTGAGATGAGGAGGGCCACGGCGAAGCCGATAGTTGGCGGCGTCGCGGCGGTGAGGCTGGTGAAAATGCCCCACCAGATTACGGCCAGCAGCAGAATGCGCCGGGGACCCAAACGATCGGCCATGCGTCCCCCAGGCACTTGGAACAAAGCATAACCAAGAACGAAGGCGCTAAAAACCCAGCCGAGCTGGACGTCGTCCAGGTTGAAATCCTGTTGTATGGCTTGCCCGGCTATCGAAATGTTGACGCGATCCAGATAGGCAATCGCGCTGATGAGGAACATCCAAAAAATGAGGGCCCACCGCAACCGGCCTTGAAAGAGTTTCACAAGAACCTCCCTTCAGGTACACAACAGCAAAGGGAGAATTATATAGCAGGCGAGGTGTTAGCGGCGCTGTTCGGCTGAGTGCACAAGCGAAGCGAGGACTTGCAGGCTCCCGGCGGGACTCACTACGCGGGCGCGAGCAGACGAATCAAAGCGAATCGGAGCCGCAGGGCGTTTATTGGTTCAAAATCTCCGCCATGAATTCGGACGCTTCTTTGGAGTTCATTAGAGAGAGCCGGTGGACGGCTTCCTTCTTCAGCTCGGGGTCGGTTTCCTTGCGCGCGATCTCAACGAGAGCGGGGGCGTTCGCCTGGAGAAACAACCCGCGCAGCACGGCTTTCTTAACGTTCTTATCCGGGTCGCTCGCATAGATCGCCGTCAGGTCGGATGCAGTCCGGCTACCCATCAGGCCGAGGCGCCGGATGGTTTCCAGGCGGGCGTTGGTGTCTTTCTCGTTGCGGGCCAGTTCACCCAGGCGGTCCGCCGCGCCGGCCAGAAACAGCGCCTCGATGATCGCCTTTTTGCCTTCCGCGGTGGATTCCGACTTGTACAGATCCGCGAGTTGCTGGACGCCGCCGGAGATTCCGAGCATGCGCACGGCCTCGGCGCGCAGATCGGTGTTCTTTTCCTGCCTGGCGACCGCCACAATCTGGTCGCGGTCCCCGGCAAGCATGAACGACCTCAGGATCTGCTTTTTCACCTTTACGTCGTTTGACGATGCGTAGATCTCAACCAGCGTCTGGCGGCTCGCGCTGCCGCCGAACAAGCCGAGGTTCCGAATCGCAACCATTTGCAGCGCGGGGTCGGCGCCGGTGCGCGCGAACTGCGCCACGATCTCGCGGGCTCGCGGCGATCCGCTCTGCATCAGCACGAAGAGCGCCCGCTCTTTGACCTTCGGCGAAGCCGTGCTCCGAAGAACCTTCTCCAGCAACGGGATTGCGCGCTCCGGATCGGTGGTCATGAGACTGTTGATCGCCAGCAGCTTGAGGTCGTCGTTGCTTTCCGCCTCCGGAGGAACGGGCTGGCCGCTCGCCTGCCGGATCTCCACTTCGAGAGCGCGGGCGTCGTTCGCCCAGCGCGAATTCGGAAATGAATTCCGCAGATCGGCGGTAGCGGCAAGTGCTTCCTCCCGCCGTCCGAGCTTGTTCAATGCGTAGGCTTTCCAGTAAAGCGCGGCATCGCCCCGCGGGCTATCTTTCGGGATTGCACCGAAAATTTCGAGCGCCTTGTCCCACTGGTTCTCGCGGAGGGCGGCCTGGCCTCGCTCATAGTTCGGATCGGAGCGAGCCTGCGATTCGGCCAGAAATCCGTGCCAGCCAACCGGCTGCGCGCCCGCGGGCATCGCCAGCGCCGCAAACAACGAATACGTCAATAATTTCCTGCGCATTTATGAACTCCTCGGAATCGCTTTCTCCCTGATGCGGGAGTCGATGACGCGGACCTTGAACAGAATCTCCTGGGCCGCCACCCGCCTCTTCAGCCCTTCGAATTCGTCCGGCGAGAGGCGCGAAGGCCCGTTGGCGATCTCCAGCAGGACGCGCTCGAGTTCGTCGAGTACCCGCTCTACGGCTGCGTTGCCGGCTTGCGCGGCTGTCTGCCGGAAAATGCGGTTGGCCGAAACCAGTTCCCGCGCGCTCTGCTGCTCGGCGGAGATGTCCACCTCGGCGTCCGGCTCGCTGTTCACGATTTCGAGCAGAACCATCTGCGAGCGGTCCAGGTGATCGCCAACAGCCACCAGCAGCACGCGTTCCCGGACCTGCGGCGCCGGCAAGGCAATGTTGGATTGCGGCGGCGAATACGGCCGGAACCGCCCCACCAGAAACGCCGCCGTTAAGAGGGCGGCCATCGCTCCCGCCAACGCCCACCGGCGCGGCGCGAACAGTCCGGCCAGGAAGCCGCTTGAGGCCTGCTTCTCTTCCAGCGGCAGCCGCGCCCAGACCCGCGCCCCATAGTTCTCGTCGCGCTCCGCCGCCGGCATCGCCTCCCCGATGAGGTTCAGGCTGCGCTCGAGTTCGGCATAGGAGGCCCGGCATTCCGTGCACGCGGCCAAATGCTGTTCCGCGGCCGCGTGGCCCTCCTCTTCTCCGTAGTAAAACCAAACCAGTTGCTCTTCCGTAAGATGTCTCATTGCCTGGTGCTCATTACCGGCTCGAGTGCGCGGCGAAGTTTTTCCACGGCGCGGAACACGCTGTGGCGCGCGGCCCCGTTGGGGCGGCCGAGCGCACGCGCGATCTCCTCAATCGGGACGCCCTCAAAATGCCGCATCACGAAAGCAGTGCGCTCGAGATCGCTCAGTTCGTCCATCGCGGCGGCGAGCCGTTCGCGGATCTCGCGGCTCTGCGCGAGGCGCTCCGGCGACGGCCCCTCCGCCCGAAACTCCGGCGGCGCAACCTCCGCCTCGGACTCTTGCCTCCGCTTGCGCGCCCGGATCAGATCCAGCGAGCAATTCGCTGCGATCACGTACAGCCAGGTGCTGAACTTCGCCCGCGAGTCGAACCGGTTAAGCTGCCGGTACGCCCGGAGAAATGTTTCCTGCACCATGTCTTCTGCATCTTGTTCATTACCGGTCATGCGATATGCCAGACGGAAGACGGTGCGGCTGTGCCGCTCGACGAGCTCGCGAAATGCTTCGGTGGAACCGCGGCGTACCCGCTCTACGGCGTCTGCGTCGTTGTCTTCCATCCGACTCATTAGACTCTGACAGGATGTGGGCGTTAGGAATTTGGAGTCACGGAATTCTTGTCGTCCGTAAGATCCGGTTTTTCAAGAGGTTTCGAGCGGGCGGGCGGCGCGTGACCGGCGCTGTGGGAACATAATTTCGCAAAGGAGGGTCTGTGGAGGAACTGCCAATCGAAATCAGCCCGCTGGAATTGAAGAGAATGCTGGAGGCGGGAGAACCCGTATCGCTCGTGGATGTCCGCGAACCGCACGAGTATGCGCGGCGCCGCATCGATGGGGCCGAACTGATTCCGCTGGGCACGATTCCCCAGGCGTTGCCGTCTCTGAAGGAGAAAGCGGAGCGAGGCCGGCTCGTCCTCTATTGCCAGCACGGAGTCCGAAGCCTGCGTGCCGCGCAATGGCTGCGGCAGCGAGGCGTCCGCCTCTGCCAGAGCATGAGCGGGGGTATAGAACAATGGTGCGCCCCGGCAGAGCCGCAACGGCAGCTATGACGGCCGGAAGCTGAACACCATGAACAGCACCAGGACGACGATGGCAAGAATCGCTGCGGCGGCTATGAATTCCAGATAGACGACGCGCTTCTCGTCATCTTCGGGCTCGTCGCGCCTGCCCAAACGCAGCATGCCGCAAACTCCTCCTGCCCTGTCTACGCCAAACCGCGTCCCAAGTCAAGCCTGGGCCGCCAGTTGCGGCGTAATCAGCCAGCGAAGTACGCCCCGCGGTTCGGAGCCGAACTGGTCGATATCCACCCGGGCGAGGCTGCCCTTTCTCATGTCGATCTGCGCCGCGGGCGCTCCCAGCAAGAACGCGATCGCCTGGCTCAACAGGGGTTCGTGTCCCGCCAGTAGGATTTGATTTTCCCCACTATTAGTGCGGATGGCGTCCCAGACCTCCGCCGGCACGGCGTCCGGCCGGAGGGCGTCTGTCGTGAGGATTCGCGCGTGGGTTCCCAGGATCTCCGCCGCCAGTTCCGCCGTCTCGACGGCGCGTCGCAGGGGGCTCGCAAGGATCAGCGAGGCCCCTGCCCCGGCGGCGCGTGCCCGCAAGAGCACGTCTCCGAGCCCCCGCCTGCCCGCCGGCGTCAGCGAACGCTCCTCGTCCGGGATACGGAACGACTCCTCCGCCTCACCATGCCTAAGCAGGTAAACTTCCATCATTCGCTCCGCTAACGTCATTCTGGCATACTGAGAACGTTGAAACCGGCTTACTTCCAATACGGCTCTGCAAGTTTGCCGGCGCCTGCCGCCTCGTGCCGCCGGCGCGGAGGCGCCATTGTTTAGCTCGCTGCGGGGAAAACAGATCGTGCTCGCCGGCGGAACGGGCGGGCTCGGGTCGGAAACCGCGCGGCTGCTGGCGGCCGAGGGCGCAACCGTCGTCGCCGGTTACTTGAACAACGCCAATGCGGCCGAGGCCCTCTCGGAAATTGCGAAAACCGTCGCGGCCGACCTGACTTCCTCGCCGGACCGCAAACGCCTTTTGGACGCCGCCCCGGACCTCTATGGACTGGTGGTGTTCACGGGCGATCCGGCGCGCGCCGCCGATCCCGCCGCCCTGGAAGGGGCCATGCGCCGTTCCTTCGAGCTGAATTTTCTCGGTCCCGTTCTACTGGCGCGGGAGGCCGCCGAGCGGATGCGAGTTTCGGGCACGCCCGGCGCCATCGTTCTGATCGGAACCATGCAGGCGGTGGCGGTTTTTTCGGGCTCCACCGCGTACGCTTCGCAGAAGTCCGCGCTCATCTCGGCTGCCCGCGTTCTGGCGAAGGAGTGCCGGGGAGCCAACATCCGCGTCAACGTGGTCTGTCCGGGCGTAAATCGGGCGGGCATGGCCCTGGCGAGCATCGCCTCGGGCAAGTATGACCGTTATCTGAACGAAGGCGCGATCCCGCGCTTCGGCGAGGCGCTGGATGTCGCCCGCGCGGTGAGGTTTTTCCTTGAGCCGGACAATTACACTACGGGCCAAGTCCTCACGGTGGACGGCGGACTGACCCTCTGAAAGGTACTTCGTCTAGCTGCGGCCGCGCGCCGGCTGTCCCTTCTGCCGGAACGGATACACGGCCTCACGAATCGGTGTGCCGATCACCTCAATGCGGCTAAGGTCGCGCGTGCCAACCCCGAGTTCCTCAGCCAGGCGCAGTGTGCTATCGCACTTTTCGAAGGGCGCCGTGCCGCGATCGGCCATCGGATCGAAGCCCATCAGGGCTGTACAGACCGCGTCGGTGCACACGGGATTGAGTCCCGCGACCAGCAGCCCAGGGCTGTTCGGGTACGAACCGCGGATCCAGGGCCCCTCGCCGCCGCCCATCGATTCTATCCCTTCCACCACCGCCAGATGAATCGGACGCGCGGCTACCAGGTCGGCTACAATCCGCGGCACGCGATATCCGTCGTCCCGCGGCGAGTTGGGGTCGATTTCGGGATTTCCCGGCGGCTGCCAGCGGCCGCGATGGAACACTTCGCGGCCACCCTGCGGGAACTTGGTCGGCTCGCCCTGGTCTCTAGCGCCAGTGCCGTAGATCGTGCATGGCGTAATGCCGAAGCAGTTCTTCATCGAGAGAGTCACGCCCGTGGTGGCATGCTCCTTCATCTTGGCGATCGACACGAAGACGTCGGTGTCCTCGTAGCAGTGGTTCAGTTCGTACGACTTGTAGATGTAGCCACCGTGTGGAGGAAACACCCGCACATACTTCTTCCCGCTGCCCAGCCAGTTGGTGTTCTCGAATTCCACCCGCGGCGCGGCGCTAAGGAACATCGAAGGAGACCAGTTCGCCTGGAGCATTACCTCTTCGAGCGGATCCGCGGTGGACCAGGGGCACTCGACGATGCGGATGCGCCTCGCTCCCGCTTTGCCCAGCAAGTGTGTAACGGCAGCGGTCACGCGCGGATGCGTCCAGTGCGCAAGCTCGGCCGGGCGGTAACCCAAGCGGTAGTTCACGTCTCCGGTAAGGTTGATCTTGATCGTGACCGTCTTGCCCTTCACCAGTCTCCCCATGCCGCCGAGCTGATCGAACATGCGCTCCAGTGTGGGGAGCAGCTCGGAGCCGTAGCTCTTGCACTTGGCGACGGCAACGGGCGAAGCAGGCGCGGCTGCCCGGGCAGGCTGCTTTACCGCCAGCGCAGCGCCCAGACCGGCCAGGAGTTCTCTGCGAGTGATCTGTGTCGTCATGTCGATTCTCCGTGCCCCTCTAACTATCCAATTCTATGGCAGCATACACATTGAATGCTGGGATGTGGACTTCCATGCCGCCGTCCTCGGTCGGGAACAGCTCGAGCGGCTGCGCCGTTCCGTCCTCCAGCTTCCAGAGGCGCGCCGCGCGGAAACGCCTCGTAAATGACGCAGAAACCAGATTGTTGGACGGGCGCATCGCGTAGTTGATGATCTGAAGCAGCGACTTTTTGCCGTCGGCCGACGCGGTGTAGTAGCAGTTGAGGGTGCCCGTGTTAAAAAATCGCACCAGGTCGTTTTTGTGGCTCATCAGCAGTTGGGCGTCGGCGGCGATCAGCCACGGATCCTGCGATTCCTCCTTGGCCACGGCGATGCGTCCCTTTCCCACTTGCCGCAGGTCATAGCGGCCGTAGACATCGCTGCCCAGCGGAGTGCCCTTCGGCGCAGGGAAATTCGCCGGGACCATCAGCAGCCCGCCCTCGTTCACGAAGTCCAGCAGTTTCTTCATCAGGGCCGCATCGGGCGCCTGCTCGTCGGGATAAACAATCGCCTTCAGCCCTGCGAACGAGGCGGCCACGGCGCGCGACTTGATAAAAATGCGGTACGGGAGACTGCGCCGCGACGACAGGTTGAGCACCTCGCCGGCAAGGAACTCGTTCGGGCCATGGAAATCCGAGACGACACCGAGCGCGCCCAACGGCTTGTACGCGGCCCAATCCCTGTGCGCGTCGAAGAACCGCAATGCGGCCGTAATCGTCTTCCAACCGTCCATTAAGGCCGGAGTCTTTTTGGCCAGTCCGTCGCACCACTGCTTGTCAAGCGAGATGACCCACCGGGCGCCGTGGGCCTCCGCGTCTGCCACTGCAAGCTGGTAAACCGCAGCCCGTAAATTATTCGCGTCCTCCGGCGGCTCCGCGGCGACCCAGATGTCCTTGTTCTGCGCCAGCGCGCGGCACAGTTGAATCATCCAGCCGTTGGAATCGATCCACGGCGCCCCCGTCGGACCGGCTTCCTCGCGGGAACGCCGCTGGACTCCGGGCCAGACGCCGTCGGTGATCGCCAGCACGGATTGCGAGCCGTCCCAAGGCGCGTCGGCCCGTTCGGTCCAGGCAACCGCGGGCGAGTTCCCCGCCTGGACGAACGTAAGCCCGGCCTGTTTGGCTTTTTCGAGGACAGCCGGAGCAGGCGCCTCCTCTCCGGTGGACACCAGGCAGTTGATTGGGGTTCCTGTTAGCAGTTCCAATAATGCGGGGTCGCGCCATTCGGCGGGCCAGCGCATCGGAACAAGATGAGGGCGTGCATTTTGCTGAGAGAGCATATCAGACCCGCTTGTCGTTATTTTTTAACCACTTCGTACCTAAGGTTCTTGACTAACCAATTGAATCAAGGCTTGTATGTAGCCAAAGCAAAAAGCGAAAGCCTGGCGACCGCCCGGATCGTTTTGAATGCGGGGCACGTGGTCGGGCATAATCATGCCGTCGTAACCAACTTCTTTATAGACGCGCATGCACTGAATCATATTGACGTCGCCATCATCCGGAAATGTTTCCCGGAAGTCCAAGAATTTCCCGCTGATGTTGCGGAAGTGGACGTTGAAGATCTTTCGGCGTTTGCCGAAGTACCGGATGATGTCGGCGATTTCGCGGTTGGGATCTTCGAGCATTTCGCAGATCGTACCCTGGCAGAAGTTCAGGCCGTGGTAATCGCTGGGCACGATGTCGATGAAGCGTTTGAGGCCGTCCACGCTGCCGAGCACGCAGTTGACGCCGCGAAAACCGGTTTTGCGCGGCATGGGCGGGTCGTGCGGATGGCACGCCATCTTGACCTTATACTCCTCGGCGACGGGGATCACGCGTTCCAGGAAGTAAGTGATGCGCTCCCAGGCATCCTCCTCGCTGACGCGCCCTGCCTCGGTGAGCGGCGGGTCCTGTTTGGCCTTGCTGTAGACGAAGGTGCTGTAGAGGGCGCCGCCTCGTCCCGGTGTGGGGTCGGTCCGCGGGACACCCAAGATGTTCAAGTTGTACTTCACCGCGGGGATGCCCGCCCTGGAGACGTTCCGGATCATCTGGCAGATAGTGTCGATCTCGCGGTCGCGCTCGGGGCTTTTCCCCAGCATGATGTTCGGATTCTCCGCCCGGGTGATGTAAACGGAACTGAGCGGCAGCGGCACCATCTCGAGCTTGATGCCGTGCGACTCAACCCGCTCGCGGAGCTTCAGGAGACCTTCGACCGACCAGTTCTCGTCGAACTTGGCCGAGGGCAGACGGCTGCAGATGTGGTTGACGCCGAAAGCGGCCATCACGCGGAGCACCTCGTCGGAGTCGTTGTGCTGCGTTCCGGCCTTCATCAGGGCCTTGCGGGGGGGCGCCGCAGGGCGGGTTTCGCGCGGTGCGACGGCAGCCGCCGCGCCGGCCTGAAGGAAATGTCTGCGGTCCATGGTTGATGAGAATATCACGGGTGTGCAAGGCGCCGGAGGCCGGCCGGCGCCTCACTTCTCTTCGTAGGGGATGTATCCGTGACGGACCAGCACGGCCCGCGCCGCTTCCACATCCTGCTGCGCGACGTAAAAGAACGCGCCGACCCGCTCGGTGCGGAAAATGATGCCGCCAGCGTACTTGTCGGCCTCGACATGATAGTCGACGCCGGCCTCAGTCAGTTGGGCCTCCAGTTTGAGGGCTTCTTTCAGGCGCTTGGCGATGTAGATGAGCGCCAGTTCCTGATCGCCGAAGAATTCCGGATCCCGCCTCAAGTCACACCGCGTTTGGAATACGTTTGATCAAGTCGGCCATCTCTTGGCGGTTTTCCGCGCCGATGGTAAAGCAATCGACGCAGTCCAGCCCGAGAACGAACCGCAGCATCTCGTCCGGCCGGTCGCGCAACTGGCCTTCCCCGAAAATTTTCATCCCGATCACGCCCTTGCCCGCCGCCTTGTACTCTTGCAGGACGGGAATGACGGTTTTCGGGTCGGCGTCCATCATCACGCCGGCGGGGTTGATCCGCGCCAGGACCACATGCACCCAAGGCGTCTTGGCGCCGGTGCGCAGTGCGGCCAGCGAGTGGCAGGAGATGCCGTGCGTGCGAACGATCTTCTTCTCGCGCGCCTCCGCAAGATACTCCATCGCGCCCTTGCACTGTTCCGGCCAGTTCTCCCGCATCATGGCGTGGAGCAGCACGATGTCCAGATAGTCGGTTCCAAGTTCCGTGCGAAACCGGTCGAGGGCCTCCCGCATCTGGGCCTCAGTCCGGGCGAGCGTCTTGGTCATGATGACGACCTTTTCGCGCGGCACGCTCTTCAGCGCTTCCCTTACGTGCGGATGGCTGCCGTAGGCGTCGGCCGTATCCCAAAACGTAATGCCGTTGTCGAAGCCGAACTTCAGCAGGTCGGCCAGTCCCTGCAACCCCAACTGCCGGGTCTGATTCGTACTCTTGGAATACCCTTTTGTGCCCGTACCTTGGGCGAGCCGCGACAGTCTCACCTTGTCCGGGCCGAGTGTGATAAGGTCGTTCGCGCGAGGCGGAGCTGCGTGTACAACGCGGGCGAACGCGCCCGCGCCGAGAAGAGTACCCTGAACGAATTCGCGGCGTCTCATTGCCGGATTATATCCCGAGCCGGACCCTTTTGTTCAGCGCTTTTTCAAAGTCACGGACAGATCGCCGAAGAAGACGGTATCCAGTTTCGGGTTGGTGGTCACGGCCCGCATGTAATCAGGCGCCATGCCGACGTTATCGGCCACGATCAGGCCTCCCGGACGCACGAGCGGGTACAGCTTGTTGAAGTAATCCAGATAGCCCTCCTTGTCGGCGTCCAGAAACAGGATGTCCACGCTATCCTTCACGCGGCTGATGGTCTCGTGGGCGTCGCCTTCGACAATCGTAACGATCCCGTCCACGCCCGCTTGCTCAAAATGTTTCCGGGCCATGGCCGCGCGCCCGCGGTCGATTTCGAAGGTAGTCAGGCGGCCGCCCGTTTTCTGAAGAGCGAGGCAGAACCAGAGTCCGGAATAGCCGGTCGAAGTGCCGATCTCAACCACGTTCTTCGCGTTCGTGGCTTCGGTGAGCAGGCGCAGTAGCCTGCCGCTTTCGGCCGGCACCTGAAGGTAGACGTTACCCTCATTCCATGCGCTCTCCAGCACCGACAGGATCCTTTTTTCCGCTTCGGTTTCCGCAACCGGCGGATTCGTCATTGCCGGCCGGCGCCGCCCGAATCGCTGTGCCGCCAGAGTGGACGTTGCCGCCAGCACAATCGCTCCCACAGCTATCCATCGCTTCGCCGTTGGTCCCATAGTTTGCTCCCACTCCGAATTGCAGCTTGCAGCAATGCTCACAGTATACTGATCCGAAGCAGGTTTCAGAACGGCACAACGCGAGAGGCTGAATGATGGAAACCCGACGCGAATTCCTGGCGCAGACGCTGGCCGCCGCCGCAGCGCCGGCGCAAAAGCCCGCCTCCGGAACGCCCTGGTACCGGCGTTGCTACCGCTGGGGCCAGACCAACATCACCGAGCGCGACCCAACGCGCTACGACATCGCCTGGTGGCGCGAATACTGGAAGCGCACGCGCGTGCAGGGTGTAATCATCAACGCGGGCGGCATCGTGGCCTATTACCCGAGCAAGTTTCCTCTTCACTACCGCGCTCAATTTCTGGGAGGCCGCGACCTTTACGGCGAACTCGTCAAAGCCGCCCACGACGACGGCCTCGCCGTCCTCGCCCGCATGGATTCCAACCGCGCCTCCGAAGAGTTTTTCAAGGCCCATCCGGACTGGTTCGCGCGCGACGCTTCCGGCGCACCCTACCGCGCGGCCGATAAGTACATCGCCTGCATCAACAGTCCCTATTACGACGAGTACCTGCCGGCAGTCCTCACCGAGATTATCGAGCGCTCCCATCCCGAAGGCGTCACCGACAACAGTTGGGCCGGGCTAGGCAGAGACAGCATCTGCTACTGCGACAACTGCGCCCGCAAATTCCGCGACAAGACCGGCGCCGCGCTGCCGAAAAAGCGCGACTGGAACGATCCCGTTTACCGCCAGTGGATCGAGTGGAGCTACGCGCGCCGCCTGGAGATCTGGGATCTCAACAACCGCACCACGAAGGCCGCCGGAGGGCCCGATTGCATCTGGGCCGGCATGAACAGCGGCTCCATTTCCGGACAGGCGGCGTCTTTCCGCGACCTCAAAGCCATTTGCGAGCGCGCCGAAATCATCATGCTGGACCATCAGACCCGCTCGGACGCCGGCGGCTTCCAGCAGAACGCCGATACGGGCAAGCTCATCCACGGGGTCCTCGGCTGGGGCAAGCTCATCCCGGAAAGCATGGCGATGTACCAGGCCGGCCGCAATGCTTTCCGCGTCGCAGCCAAACCCGCCGCGGAGGCCCGCATGTGGATGCTGGAAGGCTTCGCCGGGGGAATTCAGCCGTGGTGGCATCACGTGGGCGCGTATCACGAGGACCGGCGGGCCTACCGGACCGCCGCGCCCGTCATGCAATGGCACGAAGCCAACGAGCAGTATCTGGTGAACCGCCGCCCCATGGCCAGCGTGGGTCTGGTGTGGTCGCAGCGGAACACCGATTTTTACGGCCGTGACGAGGCCGCCGACATGGTGGATGCGCCTTACCGCGGCATGATGCACGCGCTGGTGCGGGCGCGCATCCCCTACGTCC
Source organism: Acidobacteriota bacterium (assembly GCA_029776225.1). Lineage (GTDB taxonomy): Bacteria > Acidobacteriota > Terriglobia > Bryobacterales > Bryobacteraceae > Fen-330. Next base: position 378,650 of record JAKOTR010000053.1, read on the forward strand.
CGATCCACATCGACAACATCGACCGGCACGGCCGCGAGATCCAGGTGCTCATTTTGCCGAACATCGGGGCGATGTCCGATGCCCAGTGCGACGCGGTGCGCCGCTTTGTCGCCAATGGCGGGGGCCTGATTGCCACCGGCACGACCAGCCTGTTCAATGAATACGGCGACCCGCGCCCCGACTACGCGCTCGCCGGTCTGTTCGGAGCGCACGCCGCCGGGATGCCCGAGCGAAGCTGGGCCTCGCGATCGTTCCACACCTATTTGCGGCTCACGCCCGAACTGCGCGCGCGCGTATGGGGACCCAAAGCCGGCGACGAACCCTCACCCGCAGGCCAGCGCCACGCCGTCCTCAAAGGATTCGACGAAACGGATATCCTGCCGTTCGGCGGCATGCTCGCCCCGCTCAAGACAGACCCGGGCGTAATTGTGCCGCTGACTTTCGTGCCGCCATTCCCCGTCTACCCGCCCGAAACCGCGTGGATGCGCGAGCCGAAAACAAATATTCCAGGCCTTGTTTTGAACCGCCGCGTGGCTTTTCTTCCAGCGGACATCGACCGCCGCTTCGCGCGCGACAACCTGCCCGACCACGGCGATCTGCTGGCCAACATCGTCCGCTGGATCGCAGGTGACAGCATCCCGCTCACGGTCACAGGCCGCGGCCTGATCGATTGCAACCTCTATACGCAGCCCGGCCGCGTCATTTTCCACCTGGTCAACCTCACCAGCGCGGGCTCTTGGCGCGCGCCCATAGACGAGCTGATTCCCGTGGGGCCGTTCGCCGTCAGGCTGCGGACGCCCGAAGGCGTTGCCGGGCGGCGGGTCCGGTTCCTCGTCGCGGGCAAAGAGCTTACGCCGGCGAGGGAAGGCGGCCAGCTCGTCATCGAGGTCGCCTCCGTGCTGGACCACGAAGTCATGGTGATCGAATAGCAGCTATGGCGCTCCGCATTCGCAACATCACACGCGGCGCGGAACTGGCTTGCGCGGCCGACGTCGCCGATACCAGCAGGAAACGCCGCACCGGCCTGTTGAAGCACACGAGCCTTCCCGCCGGCGAAGGGCTTTGGATCGTCCCCTGCGAAGGCGTTCACACCTTCGGCATGAAATTTCCCATTGACGTGCTTTTTCTCGACCGCAAACGCAAGGTGCTCAAGATCCGTGCGAACATGCCGCGCGGGAGGATCGCCTTGTGTCTGAGCGCGCATTCCGTGCTCGAACTTCCCGCGGGCACGGCGGAAGCCACGGGAACCCAGCCGGGAGATCAACTGGAATTCGAAGAAGTCTGACGGGTGGCATCCCGCGATATCTTTACTATTTCGCCTGTGTCACACTGGGACGAGGGGATGCTATGGAGAGAGCCCAAAAGCAGCAAAAGGCTTTGGCTATCCTCGACCGCTTGCGGACCTGTCTCGACCTGAGCCAGGAGGATCTCGGAACGATGTTCGGCGCAACCGGGGAGGACGTGCGCGCGTGGGAGTCCGGCGCAGCCGAGATTCCCGAACTCACTTTCGCCCGGCTGGTTTCGGCGGACGGCGCGCTGGACCGCATGCTGTGGCTGTTCCGGCCCGACCGCCTGCCGCAGGTGATCCGCCGCCGCGCCGAGGCGTTTAACGGGGAGCGCGCGCTGGAGTGGATTTTCGACGGCCGCATTGCCGATGTAGCCGACCGCTACGATAGCGGTCTAGCCTACCAGCGCCGCAGCGCGTGAGCGCCTCGAAGTACACGCGGCCTTAATGGGCGGCCTTCTATTTCTTCTTAGGCGCGGGTGCGCGTGGCGGGCAAGGCTTAAGCGCCACCCACTGCCGCGGGTCTACGGGCACGCCATGGGCATAGAGGCCCCAGTGCAGGTGCGGTGCGGTAGAGCGCCCGGTGGACCCCACGTATCCGATCACGTCGCCCTTCTTCACCACCGCGCCCTCCTTGACCGCAAACTTCGATAGGTGCAGGTAGATCGTTTGAAGTCCCTGGCCGTGATCGATCCCCACCGTGCCGCCATGAACATTCCACATGCGGGCCATCTTCACCACGCCGCCCGCCGCCGCGCGCACCGGATGCCCAGCCGGCGATCTCTGGTCCACGCCGGTGTGATAACTTCCGCTCGGCTTGCCGTTGTACAACCGCTGCACGCCGAAAGGCGAACTGATACAGCCAGAGACCGGAGCAACCAGCGGCTCGTCCCAGTAGCGCTCCTTGCTGAGGTTTTTCCGGAATGTGGCGATGCTCTCCATCTCCCCCGGCGAGGGTTTCAGCTCCGCCACTGCCTTGCCAAGGATGATGTTCTGCTTCGGGAACCTGGCGTCCCGTACAACGACGTCCCGGGTTTGCAGCACGGCGCCATCCGCTCCCAGCATCTCCAGGCTGTAGTTGCCCGGCGGCGTTGTCGCGGGCACGGGCATTAGTCCCAGCAGGCTCCCGTCCTCCTGGGCGAACAGGGGAACAGTCTGGTCGTTCATGCGCGCTTGCACGGCGCCGGCGGGCCCACGCAGCCGGATCACTTCCCCCTGTTGGACGGAAAGTGTCTGGCCCCACGCCGCCGCCGCAATCAACACAAACAGCAAACGCATCAATTCAGGATAAACGTACACCGGCCGGAATTAGAAGTCGAGTGCGTCCGGAGAGCCGGCTGCCGCGGGGAGAGGCCCCCAGACCCACTAGAATGGGAAGAAGTGAATGCAGAAGTCTCATTGGATGCGCTGCCCGGCGGCACGCGCCCTCCCTCGCTCCGTGGAAACTTCGCCTGGACAATCGCGGGAAACACGGTATACGGCGCCGGACAGTGGGCCATCCTGAGCCTGCTGGCCAAGCTGGGCGGGGGGGAGATGCTGGGACAGTACGCGCTCGCCGTCGCCATAGCGGCGCCGCCGGCCATGCTGTCGCACTTGAACCTGCGCGCGGTATTGGCGACGGACATCAAGCGGTGCTATCCGTTCCGCGACTATTTGGCGGTCCGGCTCGGGGCAACCGCGGTTTCCCTCGCTGTAATTGCCGCGATCGCGCTTCTTTCCGGCTACGGCGGCACGGTGCAGGCGGCGATCATCCTGATGGGACTTGCGCTAGGCGCGGAAAACGTGAGCGACCTTTACTACGCCTTAATGCAGCGGCGGGAGCGCATGGATCAGATCGCCCGGTCGATGATCGCGCGCGGCGTTACCTCGGCGGCGGCGCTTGGGATCACGCTCTGGCTGACGCGCAGCCTGCTTTGGTCGGTGGCGGCGCTGGTGCTGGCGCGGCTGGCGGTCCTGGCGGCGTATGACCGCCCGCGGGGCACTGCGGGCGAGGAGCGCGGTAGCGCGGGCATCAGCGCGCGGTGGGCAATTTTCCGTACGGCGCTGCCGCTCGGCGTCTCGCTGATGCTGGTTTCGCTGACGGCCAACGTGCCCCGTTACGCCATCGAAGCCAAGCTCGGCACGCGCGAGCTGGGCGCTTTCGCGGCCGTCGCTTCGTTCATGACCGCAGGCGCGATGGTCATCAACGCGCTGGGGCAGTCCGCCACGCCGCGGCTGGCGCGCTATTTCGCCGAGCGCGACCTGCGGCGGTTCCGCGGCCTCTCGTTGCGGCTGCTCGGGCTGAGCGCGGCGCTCGGAGCGGCGGGCGTGGCGGGAGCGGCGTTGCTGGGCGGCTTCGTGCTGAGCCTCTTGTACCGTCCCGAGTACGCGGCGTACAACGGCCTGTTCGTGGCGGTGATGGGCGCAAGCGTACTTAGCTATACCGGCGCCATGCTGGGATACATCATGACCAGCGCGCGCGCGTTCGCGCCGCAGATGCCGCTGCTGGCGGCGACGGCGGCAACGGCGGCGGCGGCGAGCTGGATCCTGATTCCGGCCATCGGGCTGCACGGCGCACCGGCGGCGGTGGCCCTGGCCGCCTGCGTACAGATCGGAGGCGCGGTCTGGGTTCTTTCGCGAACCATGCTGAAACTGCAAGCGCCAGCGGAGGCTGCGGCGTGAACGCACGCCGGCAATTCGATCCGTTGGAGAGCGCCGCGTGGCTGCTGCTGTGCCTTTTCGTGTTCTCGATTCCGTGGGAAAAGAGCGTCTGGGTGCCCGGCATCGGAACAATTTCGCGGTTCCTGGGCATGGTGGCGCTGGCGGCAGGCCTGCTGGCCGCGATCCGGCGGAAATGGACGCGGGCGCCGAACCTGGCGTTCGTCCTGGCGGGAGCGTTCGTTGCGTGGTCCTGCGCGACTTACTTCTGGAGCCTCGCCCCGGAGGCAACCGCCGCGCGCGGCTGGACCTTCGTGCAACTGCTCGCCATGGTGTGGCTGGTTTGGGACCAGGCGCGCGTGGAAGAACGGCCGCCGCAACTCATGCAGGCTTACGTGGCTGGCGCCGTGCTGGCTTCCTTGGCCACGCTGGCGCGCTACGTGCAAAACCTTCAAACCTATTACCGCCGCTACGCCGCCCCGGGCTTCGACCCGAACGATCTTGCACTCACGGTGGCGCTTTCCATTCCAATGGCGTTTTATCTGGCGTCGCGCAGCCGGGGCATATGGCCCTGGATGTACCGCGCGGCCGTGCTGCCGGCGATCGCGGCCATTCTGCTGGCGGCCTCACGGACGGCGCTGATCGGCGCCTTTCTGGCGTTCTGCTTCGTCATATTCACCTGGAGGCAATCGGACCGGCCGCAGCGCGTCGCGGGCGTACTGCTGCTGGGAGTGCTGCTGCTCGGCACCTTCCGCCTTGCGCCTTCGGCATCGCGGGAGCGCCTTGCAACCCTGCCTAACGAACTGACGCAGGGCACGCTGCACAACCGCACCAGGATCTGGAAAGCGGGACTCAAGACGCTGAAACAGTACCCGCTGGCCGGCGCCGGCGCGGCCGCTTATCCCGAGGCCGTGCGGCCCGCGCTCGGCAGGCCCGCCATCGAAGGGCACGAGTACGTCGCGCACAACACGTTTCTTTCGGTGCTGGTGGAAACCGGAATGATCGGGCTGGCGCTGTACGGGGCGATGCTCGCCACGCTGGCGGTGTTTGTCTGGATGATGCCGTTTATCGAACGCGTGCTGTGGGCGGTGATGCTGGCGGTGTGGGCCACGGGGGTTTCGACGCTGACCTGGGAGCACCGCAAGCCAAGCTGGCTGATCTTCGCGCTCATCATGACCCAGTGGGCAACGGCGTTCCGGCAGGACTGCAAGCGCGCATGAAGATCCGCGTACTCGAAATCATCCCGACACTCAAGCGCGCCGGCGCGGAAAACATGGTTGTATCGCTTGCCTGCCGGCTGGATGGCCGCCGCTTCGAAACCCTGGTGGCGTCTCTATACGATGCCTTTCCGAACGGGCTCGAGCCGGCGCTGGAGAGAGGCGGGGTTGCCGTGCGGCACCTGGGGAAGCGGCGCGGCTTCGATCCGCGCATGTACCCCAGGCTTGCGGCGCTACGGAAGGAGTTTCGGCCGCACGTCGTCCATACGCACTCTTACGTCCTCCGCTATGCGCTGCCGATCTTTGCGCGGCGCGGCACGGCGATGGTGCATACCGTACACAATCTAGCCGAGCGGGAGGCGGACTGGCCGGGCAGGATGATCCACCGCTACGCGTTCCGCCGCAGGGTCACGCCGGTGGCGATCGCGGGCGAGGTGGCGCGCACCGTTCGGGAAGTCTACGGCGTCGAGCCGGAGCTCATCCCCAACGGCATCGAGACCGGCGCGTTTCAGCGGCCCGAGGCGCGCCTGCCGTGGCGGGCGGCGAACGGCTTCGGCGAGGACGAAATCCTCGTTTTGTCGGCGGCCCGGCTGGACCCGCAGAAGAACCCGCTGGGGCTAATCGAAGCATTCGCGGCCGCGGCGGCAGGCGATGTCCGCTGCCGCCTGCTGATGGCGGGCGAGGGCAGCCTGATGGAAGAGGCGCGCCGGCGGGCCGCGCAGTTGGGTGTCGGCGGGCAGGTCAGCTTGCTCGGTGTGCGGACGGACATACCCGAGCTTCTGAACGCCTGCGATGCGTTCGCGCTGGCTTCTGATTGGGAAGGCCACCCGCTGTCGCTGATGGAGGCCATGGCCACGGGCCTGCCGGTGGTGGCGACAGCGGTGGGCGGCGTCCCCGAAATCGTGGAAGACGGCGTCACCGGCCTGCTTGTGCCGCCGGGTGACATTCAAGCGCTGGCGCAGGCGCTGGAATGCCTGATCCGGAATCCGCAGCGCCGGCGTGAACTGGGAGAAGCGGCGCGGGCAGCCTCGACGCGGTTCGATGCCTCGGTCATGGCATCGTCTTATGCGGCACTTTTCGAGCGGGTATGGAAAGCGGCGCTATGACGACACGCATCGTGATGCTCTCGACGAACCTGGCCCGTGGCGGGGCGGAAACGCAGGTTGTGGAACTGGCGCGCGGCCTGCGGCGGAGAGGCTGGGATGTGAGCGTGATCTCTATGCTGCCGCCGTCGGCTTTCGAAGAAGAACTGGCGGCATGCCGCGTTCCTGTGTATTCCCTGGGGATGCAACCCGGAGTGCCCAATCCGCTGGGATTCGCGCGGCTCGTGGCGCTGCTTGGAAAATTGAGGCCGCAGGTGCTGCACTGCCACATGTTCCACGCGAATCTGCTGGGGCGGGTAGTGCGCCTGTTCTGTCCGGTTCCGGTGGTGATTTCGACGATCCACAGCGCAATCGATAGCAGCCGTTCCGGCGGCGGGGCGCGCCTGCGCGAAGCCGTCTACAACCTTACCAATCCCCTTGCGGACGTCACGACAAGGGTCTGCCGCACGTCCGGAAGGAAAGGCGTCGTGGTTCCGAACGGCGTGGACACCGCGCGCTTTGCGCCCGACCGCGAGACGCGGGAAAGGGTGCGCCGCGAACTCGGCGTTGGCAGCGAATTCGTCTGGCTCGCCGTTGGGCGGCTGATGTGGAAGAAGGACTACCACACGATGCTGCGCGCGTTCGCTGCGCAGGGTGAAGGGCTGCTGTGGATTGCGGGCGAGGGACCGCAGGAGGCGGAACTGCGCGCGCTCGCAGCAGACCTCCGCGCCAACGTGCGCTTCCTGGGCCTGCGCAGCGACGTCCCGGAGCTGATGAAGGCTTGCGACGGCTACCTGCTCAGCTCCGTGATTGAAGGCCTTCCGATGACGCTGCTCGAAGCGGCGGCGAGCGGCCTGCCTGCGGTGGCGACGGCGGTAGGCGGCGTGGAGGACGTAGTGATCGACGGCCGCACGGGATTCGTTGTGCCTCCCGGCGATGCAACGGCGTTCGCAAACGCGATGCGGCGCATCGTCCGCATGACGGCAGAAGAGCGCAGCCGGATGGGCCAGGCGGCGCGCGATCACGCGGCGGCAAACTTCGATATCCGGGCGGTGGTGCTGCGGTGGGAGCGCCTCTACACCCAGCTACTCACCTTGGTCGGTTAGGATGGGAGACTGCCCATGGACGTCACGAACCGTTTCATGCTGGATTTCGCGAAACGATTCGCGTGCGCCCGGCCCGGCGCGAAGATTCTCGAGTTCGGCTGCGGCGCGGGAGCGGTGGTGATCGCAGGGCGCGCGGCGGGCCTGGATATCGTTGGCGCGGACGTTTTCTATAGCGGATCGAATGCGCGCGCGGAAGCGGAACGCTCCGGGCTGCTCGGCTCCGCGATTCTGGAGATTCAAGACGGAAAGCTGCCGTTTCCCGATTCGTATTTCGATTTGATTACCAACAACCAGGTTATGGAGCACGTGGAGGACCTCGACGCCGTTTTGTGCGAGTTGAACCGCGTGCTGAAACCGGGCGGAACCGTGCTCAGCATCTTCCCTTCGCGCGACGTGTTCCGCGAAGGCCACATCGGGATCCCGTTCGCCCACTGGTTTAAGAAGGATTCACGCGCGCGGTTCCTGTACACCTGGGCGCTGCGGTCGCTGGGCGCCGGCACGTGGAAGGAGCAGGCGCCGACGCGGCGGCAGTGGGCCGCCGACAAGCTGAAGTGGATCGACACGTACACGTATTACCGCAGCCGTAAAGAAATTTTTGCGGCGTTCGGGCGTTACTTCCAGACGGAACTGCGCGAGCCCGACTACATACGCTACCGGCTGCGCGACCGGCGTTCGCTTGCGCCGCTGGAGCGGCTGCTCGATTTGCCGGGCGCGCCGGGTGCGGCGGCGGCGTTGTTCCGCAAGCTCGCCTTCCTGGTGCTCGTATCCCGCAAGCCGGCCTGACTGGAACCATGAGAATCGCCTACGTCATAACTCGTGCCGATGCCGTTGGAGGCGCCAGCATCCACGTGCGCGACATGGCCCGCGAGATGTTATCGCGCGGGCACGAGGTCATGGTGTTTTCCGGAGGCGAAGGGCCGGTAACAGGGCTGCTGAAATGCGCGGGCGTTCCCTTCCGCCCGCTCGCATTCCTCCAACGCGCGGTGAACCCGTACCGCGATGCGCGGGCCTATTACGAGCTGGCGGAAGCGCTTGAAGAGTACCGGCCGGAGCTTGTTTCCACCCATACGGCCAAAGCCGGATGGATCGGCCGCGCGGCCTGCGCGCGGTTGGGCCTGCCGGTCCTTTATACTCCGCACGGCTGGCCCTTTGAGGACCGCATGGGCAGGCTCCGGGGGCCGCTATTCGCGATTGCGGAGAGAGCCGCGGCGCGGTGGGCGGGCGGAATTGTCTGCGTGTCGCAGTTTGAACGGGAGCTGGCGCTGAAACGGCGAATCGCAAGCCCGGAAAGACTCCACTTGATTTACAACGGGGTGCGCGACGTCCCGCCTGCTCTCCGGGCCGAACCCGGGGCGCGGCCGGTGCGCATCATCTGCGTCGCGCGATTCGAACCGCCCAAGGACCACCATACGCTGCTGGAGGCGCTGGCGGCGCTGCGGGAAGCGGATTGGGAACTGGAGCTAGTGGGCGACGGGCCGTTGGAGGACAACGTCCGCAACGTCGCCGCGAAACTGGGCATCGGCGCGCGCATCCGCTGGTCGGGATACCAAATTGACCCCGCAGCCGCCCTGGCGCGCGCGCAAATTTTCGCTCTATCTTCGACCTCGGAGGGATTTCCCCGGAGCATCCTGGAGGCCATGCGGGCCGGGCTGCCGGTGGTGGCTTCGGATGTCGGGGGCGTCAGGGAGGCGGTCGCCAACGGCGTCAGCGGATACCTCGTGCCGCGGCGGGATCCGGGCGCGATGTCGGCGGCGCTGGGGAAGTTGATAAAAAGTGCTTCAGAGAGGCAACTACTCGGTACCGCTGCACGTCGGATATACGAGGAGAGATTCCGTTTCGAGGGGATGTTCGATAAAACGGTCGCTCTCTATGATACGTTGAAAGATAGATTCCCCTCGGCGCGGAAGCGGTATTCAGCATGAGCACGTTAGTAAGACCGGCTCCAGTATATGGGGCGCCTGCCCTGGTAATTCAACAGCGAACGGGACTCCTCCGCCCGGAATTCCAGCGGCTCAAGCGAGTCTTCGACGTGATCTTCGCGCTGCTGCTGGGGCTGATTGCATTGCCTGCCGGCCTGCTAATCGCCGCGGCGATCGTCATCGATTCGCGCGGCCCCGTGTTCTTCACCCATACAAGGATCGGCAAAGGGAACCGGCGGTTCCGGCTGTGGAAGTTCCGTTCCATGATCACTAACGCCGACGAAGTGCTCGAGGAATACTTAAGAGCACATCCCGGCATGGCTGTGGAATGGCATTTGAAACACAAGCTGCGCAACGATCCGCGGGTGACCCGCGTCGGACGCTTCTTACGAAAGACAAGCCTGGATGAACTGCCTCAGCTCTGGAACGTGCTGCGGGGCGACATGAGCATGGTCGGACCGCGGCCCATCGTCGAGGCCGAAATCCCCAAGTACGGCGCTGCCTTTGCGCTTTACTCGCGGGTACGGCCAGGACTGACCGGGCTGTGGCAGGTTTCCGGAAGGAACGATACGACCTACCGCGAGCGGGTGGAGCTTGATTCCAGGTACATCCGTAACTGGACGCCGCTTGTCGATTTCGGCGTACTGTTAAAGACGGTCAAGGTCGTTCTCGGCGGGCGCGGCGCATATTAGAGCTGGCGAATCGAACGTCACGGCGTGCACCCCGCACCGCGCTATCCTGAAGTGAAGATGTTGCGGAGCACGCGCGTTCTGCTGCTCCTGGCCTTCGTCCTGATGCTTGGCGCGGTCGGAGCTTCGTGGTACCGCCAGAAGTCTACCCTGTCGCGCGAGGCGCCCAAGCCGCCTAAATCCCTTCCGCTCGACACCACCACTGTCGCCACCGACTGGGTGTTGACGAAGGACCAGGGCGGCCGCATCGTCTACGAAGTCCGTGCCCGCGACTTCCGGCAGTTGAACGAGCCCAGCCGGCTGGAACTCGACAACGTCGAGATCCGTTTGTTCAAGCCCGACGGCAACACGTTCGACCGGATAAGCTGCGCGCGCGCCCAGTTCGACCAGGTCACCGAGACGCTGTACTCCGAGGGCGAGGTCGAGATCAGCATGGGCATGCCCGCCGATGGAGCGCCCCCGGGACGCCTGCTTGCCATCGGCAGTTCCGGCGTCAGTTTCGACGTCAAGACAAGCGTCGTGAGCACCGATCGCGAGGTCGGCTTCACGTTCGATTTCGGCGGGGGTAAGGCTGTGGGCGCGGCCTACAATCCGACGTACCGCGAGCTGATTTTGAAGAGCGAGGTCGAGCTCCACTGGCACGGCGCCGGGCCGCAAACCCGGCCCATGAAGCTCGAAGCCCAGGAACTGATTTACCGGGAGGCGGACTCGCTCGTGCTGCTCCCGGCGTGGTCGCGTTTTACTCGCGAGGGAGTTGAGCTGAACGCCACCAACTCGGTGGTGACGCTCGAAGAGGGCATGATCCGGAAGATCGAGGGCAAACAGGCGCGCGGCTCGGCAGTTTATCCCAACCGCAAAATCGAGTACGCCGCCGACGAACTGCTGATGCTTCTGGATGCGGGCGGCGAGATCGAGAAACTGGTCGGCAGCCGCAACGCCCGCATGACCGCAACGTCGGATTCAGCGCGAACCGGCACCACCGCCGACCGCGTGGAGCTCGACTTCAATACGGCCGCGGGCGAAAGCGTGCTCAGGAGAGCCCTGGCCATGGGCAATGCGTCGATGGAGTCCGTGCCCCTCCCGCGCAAGGGCGTGCAGCCGCCGGAAACGCGCCGGCTGCGTAGCGAGGCGATCGTGATCACCATGCGGGAGGGGGGCCGCGAAGTGGCCACGGTCGAAACGCACGCCCCGGGACACCTGGAGTTCCTCCCGAACCACCAGGGGCAGCGGCGGCGCACGCTCGATGCGGAGCGAATTACCATACGCTACGGCCCGGAAAACCGCATCGAATCCGTCAGCGCATACAAGGCGGCCACCAGGACCGATCCCCCGCCGCGCCCGCCAGGCGACAAGCGGCCGCCCGATCCCCCCGTGCTGACCTGGAGCAACGAGTTCCGCGCCGACTTCGACCCCAAGACCGGCCAGCTTGCCCGGCTCGAGCAGTGGAACGACTTCCGCTACGAGGAAGGCGACCGCAGGGCCCTCGCCTACCGCGCCGTACTCGAAGAGGCGCGCGGCATGGTTGTTCTCGAACAGGCCGCCCGCGTCTGGGACTCCACCGGTTCGACCGCCGCCGACCGCATCACGCTGGACCAGAAATCGGGCGATGTGCTGGCCGAGGGCAACGTCGTATCCATGCGGCTGCCCGAGAAAAAGGGCGCGTCTTCGCCGGTACTGTCGCAGGAGGAGCCTTTAAACGCGCGTGCGGCGCGCATGACGACCACGGAGCGCAATCGAAAGATCCACTACGAGGGCGGCGTAACCCTTTGGCAGGGCGCTAACCACATCTGGGCGGACAGCCTCGATATCGACCGCGCCAGCCGCCGCCTCACCGCGCAAGGAAACGTGCGCACGCGGTTCCTTGAGCGGCAAACCGCCGAGCAGAAAAAGGAAGCAAAGGCGAAACCGGCCGCAGTATTCCTTGAAGTCACGGCGCAGAACCTGGTTCACACCGAGGCCGAACGCCTGGCCCACTACACCGGCGGCGCCCGGCTCACGCGTCCCGGCTTCGAGGTGAAAGCCTCGGAAATCCGCGCGTGGTTCAATGAGAGCGGCGCCGGCTCCTCGCTGGACCGCGCCTTCGCGGACGGGGCGGTGGAGATCGTCCGCAACGCAAGCCGCCGCACCCTGACCGGGACCAGCGAGCATGCCGAGTATTTCGCCGCCGAGCAAAAGGTAGTCCTCAACAGAGGCAACCCCACGCTGGTGGACAGCGCCCGCGGGTACACGAAAGGCCGCGAGTTGACCTACTGGGCCGATAACGATAAGCTGCTCGTGAATGGAATCGAGGAGGAGCCCGTCAAAACGCTGATCAAACGGCGTTAGAAGCCCGCGCATGCGAAAACTCCAAACCGAGGAAATCAGCAAGACCTACCGGCGGCGCCGTGTGGTGGATGGCCTGTCGATTTATATCGAGCAGGGTGAAGTAGTGGGTCTCCTGGGCCCGAACGGCGCCGGCAAGACCACGTCGTTCTACATGATTGTGGGGCTGATCAGCCCGGATTCGGGCCGCATCATCCTGGACGACGAAGAGATCACCTATATGGCGATGTACCAGCGCGCGCGGCGCGGCATCAGCTATCTTCCGCAGGAGCCGTCGGTGTTCCGCAAATTGACGGTGGAAGAGAACTTGATGGCGATCCTGGAGACGCTGCCGCTGACCAACGGCGAGCGCCGCGCCCGCATGGGACAGCTCATCGAGCAACTCGGGCTGGAGAAGGTGCGCAACAACAAGGGCTACGCGCTTTCGGGCGGCGAGCGGCGCCGTGTTGAGATCGCCCGTTCGCTGGCCATCCAGCCAAGTTTTCTGCTGCTGGATGAGCCGTTTTCCGGCATCGATCCCATACAGGTCCGGGAGATCCAGCGCATCGTCTTCGACCTCCGGCGCAACGGCATCGGCATCCTGGTCACCGACCACAACGTGCGGGAAACCCTGGCCGTTACCGACCGCGCCTACATCATTAACAACGGCAAGATCTTCCGCGCAGGCAGCCCCGAAGCGCTAAGTTGCGATCCCGAAGTCAAGCGCGTCTACCTCGGCGATAGTCTGGACGTGGGCGCCGTGTAGCCGGAACGCACTCCAGGGGCCACCTGGGTAAGCCAGCGTTTTTAACATCTTCCCGCCCCCGCGCAAGTGGCTGTGGATGATTCTCTTGTGCGCTGACTGATGCCCTGTTTGTTATGATGAGGAGCAGATGAGCTTGCTGTCGCCGAGGCTGCAGTTAAAGGTCGCGCAGAAGCAGATCTTGACCCCTGGGCTGGTCCAGATGGTTACGGTTCTGCAGATGAACCGCCTTGAACTGCGCGAGATGATAGCCCAGGAGATCGCTCAGAACCCGGTGCTCGAGGAGGCGGGGGACGACGCCGGCGAGGAACTGAGCCCTGAGGAGCTTCAGCAACTTCTGGAGGCCGAGCGGGTCGCCGAACCGGCCGACCAGTCCATCCTCGAAGCGGCCACTGTCGATGGAGCCGCCGACCCCCTCGCGGACCTGGAGAGCGACGCGCCCTCGCTGGCCGGCGGGTTGCCCGCATCGGAAGCCGCCGACGCGGGGGAACCGATCGAACCGATCGAGACAAAAGCCGCCGACCCCTTCGAGGAAATCGATTTCGGCTCGTTTTTTGACGAATACCTCGATCCGGGCTACAAGAGCCCGTCGTCGGAGCAAGTCGAGAAGCCTTCGTTTGAGACGTTCCTTTCGGCTCCGGTCACGCTGGGTGACTATCTGCGGTCGCAGCTCAGCATGGTTCCGCTGTCGGGCAGCGTGCGCGACGCGGCCGACGCCATCATCGGCAACCTGGATGAGAGCGGCTATCTGACCACGTCGCTCGAAGAGATTGCCGCCTCCGGTGAGTATTCGCTGCAGGACCTGGAAGCCGCTCTGCGCGAGGTGCAAAAACTCGATCCGGCCGGCGTCGGGGCGCGCGACGTGCGCGAGTGCCTGCTGCTCCAATTGGAGAGCCGGAACGGCCGCGGCGGCGTAGCGTGGCAGATTGTGTCCGACCATCTGAAGATGGTGGAGCTTCGCCAGTCGCGGGAACTGGCGCGCGCGCTCGGCCGCCCGATGGAACACATCCAGATCGCGCTGGAGGTGATCCGCCACCTCAACCCGCGGCCGGGTCTTCGCTACTCCGGACCGGGCGCCCGCCAGGTGGAGCCCGACATCCACATCTTCAAGGATGGCGACCAGTACGTCATCCAGCTCAATGACGACGATCTGCCGCAGTTGCGGCTCAACGCCCAATACCGCCGCATGCTCGACCGCAGCCAGGAACCGAGCAAGGAAGTTCGCAATTACGTCAAGGAGCGCTACGCCTCCGCGCTCCAGCTCATGAAAAACATCGAGCAGCGGAAGCAGACGATACTGCGCGTGTGCCAGGCGATTGTGCGGCGCCAGACCGAGTTCCTGGACCGTGGCATCGACGCCCTCAAGCCGATGATGATCAAGGAAATCGCCGAGGAGATCGGCGTACATCCTTCCACGGTCAGCCGCGCCGTGGCGAACAAGTACGCCCACACGCCGCAGGGTGTTTTCGAACTGCGCTATTTCTTCTCGGAAGCCGTGCAGGGACCCTCCGGCAGCACAACTCCGCTGCTGATCGTCAAGCGCATGGTGAAGAAGATGATCGAGGAAGAGGACCCTGCCCACCCGCTCACCGACGAGCAGGTCACCGCCCGCCTGCGAAGCGCCGGCATCCAGGTGACCCGCCGCACGGTGGCGAAGTACCGAGAGGACATGAAAATCCCGTCAACGCACCAGAGGCGCGTGCGCGCCTGAACCGGGGAATCGGAGAAGCGATGAAGATCACGTACACGGGAAAACCCGAAGGTCTGACGCCCGCTGAAAACAGAAAAATCGAGGCAAAATTCGCCAAGCTGGCCAAACTCCTCGACGCGCGCAAAGGGGAACGGGAAGCGCGCGTCATCCTGAGCCAGGAACGGCATTTAAACCACGCCGAAATTACCGTTCGCTACCAGGATCGCGACCTGGTCGGCGTCGGCTCCGCCGCCGACACCTACTCGGCGATGGGATTGGCGCTGGAGAAACTCGAAAAGCAAATCCTCCGGCTGCGCGAGCGCGTGCGCGACAGCCATCGCGGCCCCAAACCGGAGACCGAGCTTGAAGCCCCGGCCGGAGCCGAGGCCGAAGCGGAGGCGGCAGAGGAGTCTGAGACCGAAACCGCGGCTGCTCCCCAGGTGTTTCGCGTAAACCACCACGCCGGCCAAAAGCCCATGACGCTCGATGAGGCGCTGCTGGCGATCGAGGGCCGCAATTATGTCGTTTATCACGACGCGGAATCGGGTCGGGTTTCCGTGCTCGTGCGCCGGCGCGACGGCAATTTTGACCTGATCCAGGCGTGAACCGCACCAGAGAGTCCTCCGCCCGGCCGGCATCCCCGGAGCTGGTCATCATTACAGGTCTGAGCGGATCCGGCAAAGGAACCGTTTTGAAGTGCCTGGAGGACTTGGGTTATTACTCGGTCGATAACCTGCCGATCGACCTGATTCCCAAGTTCGCCGAGTTAACCAAAGCATCTCCCGGCATCTCCCAGGCCGCCCTTGTAGTCGATATCCGGGAAGGCGAGGGCCTCCAGCGTTTCCCCGAAATCTATGAGCGGATCCGCCGCAAGATTCGCACCACGCTTTTGTTTTTGGAGGCGGATGACGAAACGCTGATGCGCCGGTACAGCGAAACGCGCCGCCCGCACCCTCTCGGCACGGAACGCTCGGTGGCCCGCAGCATCAAAGCCGAACGCCAGGCGCTCGCGCCTATCCGCGCGCTGGCGGACCACATCGTCAGCACATCGAAATTCAACGTTCACGAGCTGCGCGATATCATCGCCGAGAAGTTCCGAGGGGAACGGGAGCAGTCGAAGCTTCTCGTCTACGTCACCAGCTTCGGCTACCGCTACGGCGTTCCTCCGGACAGCGACCTGGTTTTCGATGTCCGGTTTCTGCCCAACCCGAACTATATCCCGCAGTTCAAGAAGCTGAGCGGACGCCACCCGTCGGTGGCCCGCTACATCCGCTCGTTCCCGCAGACTACCGAGTTCATCCAGCGCATCTCCGACCTGCTCGTTTACCTGATTCCCCACTACATCAGTGAAGGCAAGAGCTATCTCACCATCGCATTCGGCTGTACCGGAGGTCAGCACCGCTCTGTGATGATCGCGGATGAGATGCGGAAGCGCCTGGCGCGCTTCGGCTTCAAAGTGAAGGCCACACACCGCGATATCGCCAAGGCCGCCTCTGCGTAGTTCAACGGCGTTCGGCGTGCGAACGGCCGCGCTTTTCGTTCCACCACTCCCAGAAGAATCCAGCGGCATTCGCCGCCTGGCTCAGCGCCATCAGGGCAGACACCACCAGCGGCGCCCGAAGGCCTTCCTGCCGCAGCGGCCAGCTCAGCATCCCCCAGTAGAAACGCAGAGGCTCGAAGCGGACATCGCTCCCCCAGCGCTTCCGGTGCTCGCGCCGGTAAATCCGTGCGCCCCGCCCGTAGCGGAAGTGTTGAGTCCAGAAACTCGCCAGCGTCAGCGGATGCCGGTGGCGCACCACCGCGTCCGGCGCGTACGCCATGGGGTGTCCCTTGAGGCGCAGCCGGTCGCTGAGATCGCGGTCCTCGCCCGCCGCGCAGGGATAGGAACGTTCGAAGCCGCCTACGGAGTGAAAGATCTTCGCGTCGAGCGCGAAATTGCACGTCGCCAGGAACCAGGGCTTAGTGGGGTCGTTGTTGAAGTACTCGTAAAGATAGCTGAGGAGCGCCTGGCTCGCGGCGGAAAAAACGTTGTTCTCCAGCCCGTTGATCGTTCTGCCGCCGACGGCTGCGTTCGGCGCTTCCGCAAGACGCGCCGCAAGCCGATCCAGCCAGTCCGGCTCCGGCGCGCAGTCATCGTCCGCGAAGGCCAGGTATTTGCCCCGCGCGCAAGCGGCGCCGAGATTGCGGGCTGCGGCCGGCCCCGATCCACGTTGCTTCTGTACGCTGATCTGAATCTGCCCGCGCACTTGCTCCACGACGGGTTCCACCAGTTCCCTGCTCCCGTCGTCGACCACTATGACCTCGAACCTGGATCGCGGGTAGCGCAAATCCGCCAGCGCGCGGAGGCACGCCGCAAGCTGGGCAGGGCGGTCCCGCGTGGGCACAATGATCGTGAAGTCTATGCCGTCAGTTGCGGGCGTGCCCATGGCTCGACTGCAAGGTGCTGATCGAAACCGGCGCGCCTGTCCGCTCCGAACAGATGGCTGCGAGGGCGGCTTCCAGACTCCTCTTTCCGTCTTCCAGCCTGCACTCGCTCGGCTGACCGTTGAGGACGCAGCCGGCGAAGTGCCGCCAGATACCCTCAAACGTGGCCTGGAAGATTCCGCCCCGCGCGAGAAGCGGCAATACTTCGCACAGTTCGCCCAGCGCGCGGACTGCTTTCTTAAACCTGTCCGTGAGGTTCCCCGGATAGACCGCAAAAGGGAAAAATTCCAAGCCGTCGAAGCGGTAAAGCGAGATGCAGAGCCGGCCGTTCTCGCCGAAAATTTCGACTTCGCTGTTTGGAGCGCTCCCCATGGAGAAGACGCCGGTGGCAAGCACCCCGCCCGACAAACGCGCCGCCACAACGCTGGTTTCCTCTTCGTAGCGCTTCGACGGCGCCGCCCAGGCGTGGATCTCCTCCACATCGCTGCCGGTGAAGTATCGCCACAGGTCGAAGTGATGCACGGCTTCGTTCAGCGTCACTCCGCCTCCGAGCTTCAGTTCCCGGTGCCAGTCGGGAGCGTTTTCGCCGGTACGGTTGTGCGTGTAAACGCTGCGGATTGCCTTGAAGCGGCCCAGGGCGCCCGTGCTGAGGAACTCGCGGGCGCGCCGGACAAGGCGGTGCCACCGCAGGTTGAACCCGACGACGATCCTGCACGGCGAGTCCGCGGCGCGGGCAATGAGCCGGTCGCACTGCTCCAGGTTCATAGCCAGGGGCTTTTCCATGAACACGTGCTTGCCTGCATCCAGCGCCGCCAGTCCGATCTCGGCATGCGACATGGTGGGCGTCAGAATCGCAACCGCGTCCACATCCTCCAATTCCAGAACAGCGCGGTAATCGGCAAAATTCCGCGCGCCTTTGAAACAACCGGCCAGAGCGCGGCTCCGCTCTGCGTCGCAATCCGCCGCCGCCGTCACGCGAAACTCGGGCACACGCGACAGCGCCGGCAAGTGGCGCTCCCAGGCCACGCGCCCGCACCCGATGATTCCCAGCCGGATCGCATTTTTGGATGTCATTGCGCGCTTACTCCCTCAGCCAGTACGTAGACATTCGAGTTGAAGTCCGACACCGGGTGGTCCTTGTAGGGACAGTTGTGGCAGAAGCCGACCTCCGACATCCGGTCCCTGATGAGCCGCCGTAGCCGGGCCGCTTTCTCGCTCTTCCAGAGGTCCGTAAACGACACATCGCCTTCAACGCGTCCCAACGCCAGTTCCGCGTTATAGTCCTGTTCGCACAGCACCACCGTCCCGTCGGCAAACAGGGTGGGAAACCAGAACGGATGCAGGCAGTAGAACGTTCCGCCCGGCTCAGTGGCAACGCGGTCGGGCCGCAACCGGCGGCCGACGTCCGGATCGTGGGCTGGTTCGACATAGGTGCACACGTCCCTCAAAGACAACAGCTCGAACTCGTGCTCTCTAGCGAACTCCATGACCTCCTGGGCTTCGTGCTCGTTGTGCCGCATCACGATAAACCGCATATTGAGGAGCGGCGCGCTCTGCCCGCGCCGGCGTTTCATCTCCGCCAGACGCCTCACGCCTTCCAGAATCGGGCTCATCCTCGCTCCAACCCGGTAAACGGAATTCGTCTGGTCCGTCAGGCCGTCAAGAGCGACCAGCAGGTAATCGGGTGGTTCCTCGATGAGGGCTTCCAGCACGCGCTCGTGATTGAGCTGTTGCCCGTTGGTGGAAAACAGAGTGATCACGCCGTGCATCCGGGCCGCACGCAAGATTTCCTTCAGCCGCGGATGGAAGGTGGGTTCACCCCAGGCCCAGAGAGACGCGGTCAAAAGATAGGGGCCAACCTCGTCCCAGACGCGCCGGAACAGATCCACATCCATCGCCGCCGCCGGACGGCGCACCGAGCGCGTTCCCGCCGGGCACACCGGGCACCGCAGGTTGCAGTAGTTGGTTAGCTCGAACTGCATGTGCAGCGGCATGCTCCAGGGCTTCACCCGCCTGTGGAGCAGGTTGAAGCCAGACCGGAGCAGGTTGAGCCGCTTCCGCCAGGACATCCCGGACGCAACCATGGGCATGCGGTCATAGACGAACGCATAACGCCCGCGGACGAGAGCATCCCACACCAGGCGGGGCGCGCGCATGATTCCTTGCCGGCGTTCGTGAGATCGCATGTCCGCTATGATATTGCAGCTTGCATCTGAGAGAGAACGCCCCCCGCCTGCCATCCCAGCCAATCACCAACACGGGAACCATGGAGGAGATCCTGGACCGGGAGGTCTTCCAGCGCCGGCTGCAAATGTTGATACTCGCCTGTTTTGCCGGATGCGCGCTCGTGCTGGCCGCGATCGGGATTTACGGCGTGCTTTCGTATCTGGTGAACTGGCGGACGCGCGAGATCGGGGTGCGAACGACGTTGGGAGCGGGCCGTTCCGAGATCCTGGCGAGCGTGGTCGGGCAAGGCCTGGCGCTGGCCGCCTGCGGCATTGCGATCGGGCTGACGGGTGCGCTGGCGCTCACGCGGCTGATGTCCCATCTGCTGTTTGGCGTGACGGCAGCCGATCTGGCCACCTTCACCGCCGGGCCGGTCCTGTTCCTTGCCATCGGGCTGCTGGCCAGCTATATCCCCGCGCGGCGCGCTACCCTGGTGGACCCCGTGCTTGTTCTCCGGAACGAGTAGCGCAAAGCGGCTACGATGAGGGGTATGGAAGAGCCGGGGGAACTCTACTGCCCGAAATGCGCGCGGCAGGTCGATGATCCTTTGGTGTGCGGCGATTGCCTAGCCGTGATTTGCCGCCAGTGCGGAACGCCTCTCGAGCGCGCGGACGAACTTGGGATGGGTTAGGCGCCGCTTCGCGGGCGGCGCCCTCGTTTCATTAGAGGATCCGCCCGGAAGCCCAGCGGCTCCCGGGCAGACCCTCAGGCTGCGCCTTCCAGGTTAGAAGTAGAACTTAGCCGACAGTTGAACGAGCCGCGGCCAGTTCTGCTGGTTGTCCGGCAGTCTGCCGAACCGGTCGCTGCTGAAGGAGGTGTCCGGTCCGGCGTAGCCGGGGGTGTTTGTGAGGTTAAATGCCTCGCCTCGAATCACGAAGCGATATCGCTCGTTGATGTGAGTTGTTTTCTCCAGAGCGAAGTTCAACTGCTTGGTCGCCGGGTTGCGGATGTCCGGGAAGCGGTCCGGGAGAACCCGCAGCGTATAGCTCTGACGCGTTGCGTAGCACGACTTGTCGTTGTTGAACCACGAATAGCGGGTCTGTTTCTTTGCGTGCCACTCGCCGCAGTAGTTCACGAGGTCCGGCCAGCTCGTCGGATATCCGGAAGTGTAAGTGTAGATCCAGACGGTCTGCCAGCCGCTGATAAGCTGGCGCACCATTGGGTTGATGGAATTGAGGTACTTGCGGCCCCTGCCGATCGGCAGGTCGTAGACGCCGCTGAAGGACAGCATGTGGGGCTTGTCCTGATAATCAAGCTCCTTGACCAGCGGCTCCTCGAGGTTCCAGTTCTGCAAACGGTGGTTCGCCTCGAACCCCTTGGAGAACGTATAGGACAGCACCCAGGTCAAAATGCCGGTGCTCTCTCCGCCCAGCACCCGCTTTTCAATCTTCGTCTGCAACGCGTCGTTACGGTACCAACCCCACTGCGTGAGGTTGTCTGTCATCCCCTGGAAAATGGGGTTCGGCCGGAGCAGTTGGCTGCGGGCAATTGTTGGATTTTGCCCCTGCCCGCCGTTCTGAGGCAGGATGCCGTAGAACGGGTTCGGGATCTGGGTGCTCGCGTACGTGGTGTCCTGGTACGCCCTGTTGAAGTGATACAACGACATCTCGTTGTAGTTCGTTCCGAGATTGACATAGATCTGGTAATTGCCCGCGTAGGAGACCTCCGCGAGAATATTGCCCGGCAATTGCTGCTGGATGCCGAACGAATACTGGTAGGTCCGTGGGATTTTGAACCTCGGAGGATCCCAACTGACTCCCCGGCCGATATTCGTCAGCAGGCCATCGCCAGCGCCGGTGGGCTCCAGAATGCCAGCAGGGAACGGATCGACCAACGAGTAAGGCCCGGTCAGGTTGAGACCGGCGCTCGGCGTCATACCGTCAATCGAGCTCAGATAATTCGTGGTTATGGCAAAGCCGGTCGTGGTGTTGTTCTGGGTCGGCGACTGGTAGTAGATGCCGCCGCCGGCGCGGATTACCGTCCCGGGCACCACCTGCCAGGCCACGCCCACACGAGGGCCGATATTCGTCCAGTCGGTGTCGTAGAGACGCCGGGGCTGCCCGTTGACTCCGGCAAACAAGTAGCCGCCCGTGAGCACCGGAGGCGCGTCCGGGAACGGGTACTTCGGGTTGGTCGCGTCGTACTCCTCCTTGATTTTCTTCCAGTTCTCGAGCACCGCGTCGCTGAGAGGATTTTTCGTCGTCAAATCGAACCCCCGGTTGGAGCGGTTCCAGCGTTCCACCCAGGGGATCTGGACGTCATAGCGGAGCCCGAGGTTCAAGGTCAGGTTGCGGGCCACCTTCCAGTCGTCCTGGATGTAACCGGCGTAGTAGGGGCGGGTGCGATAGGGATTGTCGTTCCAGTCAACCTGGCCGTTGGCGGGATAGCCGAGCAGCAGGCTGGCGACGGAACTGCCGTCGTAAGTGCCTTGATTGTACCCCGAGAGCTGCCGGGTCCAATCCCGGTTGAAGTTGAAGTAGCCGTTCGAGTAGGCGCGAT
The DNA here is from genome assembly GCA_029776225.1 of Acidobacteriota bacterium. GTDB lineage: Bacteria > Acidobacteriota > Terriglobia > Bryobacterales > Bryobacteraceae > Fen-330. The sequence goes on from JAKOTR010000053.1 coordinate 400,488, forward strand.
TCCCGTAAGCTTGTGCAACATAGTTCAACTCAAAACCGGTACGGATAGTGTGGCTGCCCCGGGTGATCATCAGGCTGGGCGCAAAGTTCCACTGGTTGTAAGTGTTCCACTCTCCCGCGTTGCCGCCGGCGAACAGACAGGTCAGGCCGTCCAGGCAGAACCGCGGCACGGTGGCCTTGGGATTCGTGGGAGCGTGTGGCATGTGCGTCATGCCCAGCTTATCCACCGTGAAATCATAATCCGTGTAGCGGGGAAACCACGAAGTGAACCGCCCGAAGGAACCGCGGACGTCCAGCACAGTGGTCGGATTCAGTACGTGGTTCCAGGCGGTGATGTAATTCTGGTTCGTGCGCTGCGAGTTGATGTCGCCGCTGCCGGCCGGCGGAGGAAAACCGGTGGAGTTCCGGTACTCCTTGCCGTGCTGGTACGTCACCAGGACGTAAAACTTGTGGTTATCACTGATGTTGTGGTCCCAGCGGCCCATCGGCTGATCGTAGCGGTAGCGGCCGTTGGTGTTCGCGTAGTAGTTGCTGCTGATGGCCCGCGGGTCAGGGCCGTTCGCCTGCGGATAATACTTCAGGACCTCGGCACCCACCGGGCTGATCCTGCTCTTCGGGATGACGTTGTTCGGGAAGGGATCGCGAATGTAGGCCGACCCTCTGCAATCCGCCGGCGGAGCGCACGGCTTGGAGGTCATCGGATCGTAAATCTTGTATCCGTATTCCGTGAAGTGCTGGCCGTCGGCCAGCCCAGGGGCCGGAACGCTGGAAATCACGGAAGCCGGCTGGACTTCGCGCCAACCTTCGAAGCTGAAGAAAATGAAGTCCTTATCCCGCCGGAGCGGTCCGCCCACGACGCCGCCGAACTGATGCTGGTTGTGCGCCGGACGCTTCTGATTGATCTGCTTGTTTTCCGTCCTGTTAGCGTCGAGTACGGTGTTGCGAAAATAATCGAACACGTCGCCGTGCCATTCGTTGGTACCCCCGCGAATGGTGGTATTGACCACACCCCCGCCGAATCGCCCGTAGGAGGCATCATAGGTGTTGGTCATCACCTTGAATTCCTGGACAGCCTCGACGTTCGGGGCCAACTGCCAGTTGCCGTCCTTGTCGCTGATCGGGGCGCCGTTTAAAAGGAACAGGTTCTGGCCCGTGCGAGCGCCGTTGATTTTATAAGCGTTATTTACGTCCCAGCCGCGGGTTCCGGAAAATCCGCCCGGTCCGAACCTTTCCTGGGTGAAAATCACCCCCGGCGTCAGCGACATCAGCATGTACGTCTGGCGTCCGTTGAGCGGGAACTGCTGCGTTTTAATCGGGTCGAAAACCAGGCCCCGATCCGCCGAGGCCGTTTCGACCAGGGCCTGGGCGGCTGTAACGGTAACGGATTCCGTCGTTTGACCGACCGCCATTTCCAGCGGCAAGTTTACTTTATCCGCCACGCGAAGCACGATATTTTCCCGGATAAGAGTTTGAAAACCCGGGGCGGACGCCTCGACTCTGTAGGTACCCGGATCCAGATAGGGAATTGTGTAATTCCCTATGTTGGTGGTTTGGACTTCTTTAACCGTGTTTGTGCTGACATTGATAGCCCTGACTGTCGCCCCCGGAATCGCCGCGCCGCTCGGATCGGTTACGATACCGGTCAGCGTCGCACGGAAATCCTGTGCTGAGGCAGCGGCGGCCAGTATGACCAGCACGAGGAAGCAGCGGGCGAACAATCCCACTTTCATAGCTTTTTCCTCCAAAAGGTCGAAAACTTAAGGCGCACTTCACCCTTGACTAGAAGTCTCTGCAACCGTTTTAACAACCCCCTTATTCAGACTTCTCCCCTTTACTTGTAACTCCCAGGGAAAAATGGCATACTGTCAACGGCTTCCTCAAGAGATGTCACAGGGAAGTCACTGGGACAAGTTAGCTTTTGCAAACAGATGCGGAGTACAAGCAACCAGCGGCAGGCCGTGGACCCCAGCCTGACGGCCACGCCCAGCAAGGGGCACGTGGGTACCGACGTAGCTGACATCGAACGCGACGCGCTCGCCGATAATCCCTCCTGGATTCTCGTGCAAAGGATATCCGCCAGCGCGTGTTTCCAAAATTCGCCTCGTCTCAGACAGCTTTTGCTTTACCTTTGTGAACGCGCGTTGCTCAACCGCCCCGACGATCTTCGCGAGCAACTGATCGGTTGTAACGTTTTCCTCCGCAAGCCCGATTACAACCCGGGAGAGGACAACGTCGTCCGCGTCCAAATCCGGCGCCTTCGACAACGCCTTGATGAGTATTTCAACTCCGAGGGAAGGGATGAACCGATTATCATTAGTATTCCCAAAGGTTCCTATATCCCGGTTTTTCTTCCACGCAAACTTAGCGATAGCGGGACGCCGGCGGCAGCCGCTATACCGGCGCACGGGAGGCGGTACCGGATCGCCCCCATCGCGGCCGCTGCCATCGCCCTGCTTGGCATCGGGTTTGTAGCCGGACTTTGGACGGCGGGGGGCCCTCGGGCGCCGGACTGGTCACCGCTGTGGCCCGCCATCTTCAATCCCAACGAGAAGACTCTGATTGTCTGCGCCGACTCGACGCTGGTTATGGCCCAGGCACTTCTGCGCCGCCCTCTCTCCCTGGATGATTACGCCAGGCGCCGCTACGCCCCGCCCGGAGCCGTGTTGGGAAAGGATGCGGAAAGAATACTCAGCTTGCTTCCGGCATGGACGTGGACCGATCTTGCCGACGTTCGTCTGGTCGGCCGCCTCCAGAGCGTCACTTCGGACTGGGACAGGATCTCGATCCGCACGGCAAAAACGGTCCAGATCCACGATTTCACCAGCGGCAATGCGATCATTGTGGGAAGCGTTCAATCGAATCCCTGGAACGCCCTGTTCGATCAGCAGCTTAACTTTCGGGTGGAGTGGGACGAGCTGAAAAACACGGCTTACGTTCGGAACAAATCGCCTTTACCCGGCGAACATCCGGTGTACCCCCCCACTGAGGGAGGCGACCGTTCGGTAGTGTACAGCGTGATTGCATTTGTTCCGAACCTGCGGCGCAGCGGCAATATCCTCATCATTGCGGGAACCACGGGGCAAGCCACGGAAACGGCGGCAGAACACGTGACTAACCCCGCCACTTACAAGCAGCTTATGCGGATGATTACCAGCCGCAACGGCGGGGAACTCCCCTACTTCGAGGTCCTTCTGAAGTCAAGCATGGTCGAGGGTATCGCGAAGGACGCCGAGGTGGTTGCTTTCCGTATTCTTGGCCCGGGCCCCAAGACCAGCAAGTCCGCGTGAGGGGCGGGCGGCAGAGGCCTTATTGCCTCACGCCGGCAAGAAATTTTTGTCTGGGTTCCAAGCCGCGGTCCAGTTTCTGCAAGGGGGGGTGGAGTACTTATTGCGTTAAACCGGCAAGAAGAGTCTTGGATGCGCTCCAGGCCGCGTTCGAGTTCCTGACAGGGGTTGCGGGCTTATTGCGTCAGGCCGGCAAGGAATTTTCCATGCGGTCCAAGCGGAGTCCGAGTTCCTGCCGGGAAGTGGCGGACTTATTGCACTAGGCCCGCAAGAAAAGTTTGGATGCGGTCCAGACCGCGTTCCAGCTCGTGCATGGAGGTGGCGTAAGAGATCCTGATGTGGGAGCTGGTGCCGAAGGCCTCGCCCGGCACGACGGCGACCTGCTGCTCCTGCAACAGCCGTTCGGCAAACTGCGCGGTGTTCTCGATGCCGTTGCGGCCGAGCGCCGCCCCGATATTCGGATAAACGTAAAAGGCCCCCATCGGCTCCGCGCACGAGATGCCCGGGATTGCCTTCAACCGGCGGAGCACGAATTCGCGCCGCCGCCGGTATTCGGCAAGCATGATCCGGATGGAATCCTGCGGGCCACGCAACGCTTCCACGCCGGCCTTCTGAGCCACCGAATTCGGGTTCGACGTGGAATGGCTCTGGAGCTTGGCCACCGCCTCAATAATGGGCTGCGGACCCAGGCCAAAACCAATGCGCCAGCCGGTCATCGCGTAGGTTTTCGATAGCGAGCCGGCGACAATCACCGTCGCCTTTGCTCCTGGGGCGGAAGCGACGGAGTACGGCGCGCCGCCGTAGACGAAATGGCAGTAGCATTCGTCCGTAAGCAGGTAGATGCCGCGGCGCGAAGTGAGGCTCAGAATGCGCTCAAACTCCTCGGGATCGATCACCGCGCCGCTCGGGTTTGACGGCGAATTCACAATCAGAACCTTCGTGCGGCTGGTGAGGTACGGCTCGATGAGCGAGGCGGTCAGCCGGAACCCCTGTTTTTCGTCCGTGGGGGCGAAGACGCATTTGCCGCCGGCGTAGGCGACCACGTCGCGGAACGTGACCCAGTACGGAACCGGGATGATGACCTCGTCGCCCGGATTCACAAGCACCTGGATGACGTTGAACACCACGTGCTTGCCGCCCACGGAGATGACGCACTCCGAAGGCGAGTAGCGCGTATTGAAGTCGGCCGCGTGACGGTCGCACACCGCCTCTTTCAGCTCCGGAATGCCGCTGGCGGCCGTATACCGGGTGAAATCCTCTTCGATGGCGCGGACCGCGGCCTCCTTGATGTTGGCGGGAGTGGGAAAATCCGGCTCGCCGGGCCCCAAGTCCACCACGTCCTCGCCGGCGCGGCGCAGGCTCTCCGCGGCAGCCGCTACGCGCATCGTGGTGGAGACGCTGATCCGCGATATTCTGTCCGCCAGGTCCGCCGCCTGCAGCATGCGCTGATTACACGCCTCTCGGAACACGCTCTCTGAGGCGCGCCTCCACGGAAGGCGGCACCATGTTCGCCACGTCGCCGCCGAGGCGGAACACTTCCTTGACCAGCTTCGAGCTAACGAACGAGTACGCTTCGCTGGCCATGAGAAAAACGGTTTCGATACTCGGGCAGAGCCGCCGGTTCATCAGAGCCATCTGCAGCTCGTACTCGTAATCGGAAATAGCGCGGATGCCGCGTATGATGATGCTGGCCTGCTTCCGCCGGGCGTAATCCACCAGCAGGCCGTCGAACGAATCCACCTCGATGCGTGGGTTCTCGCCCACGACCTCGCGCAACATCTCCATGCGCTCGGCGGCGGTGAAGAACGGTTGCTTGTGTTGGTTGCGCAGGACCGCGACGATCAGGCGGTCGCAGAGCTTGGCGCCACGCTCGATCAAGTCAAGGTGGCCGTTCGTGATGGGGTCGAATGACCCCGGATAGATAGCAATCATGTTGTGCGGCTTCTCCGCGGGCTGCAAAGGCATGCGGGGCTGTTTCAATTCGATTCTAGCGAAAAACGCGGCCGAAACGCGGGACGGCGGCCGGGATGCCGCCGTCCCGAAAAAACAGCCGTGTGCCGTTTACGGCGTTACCGCCGGACGGATCAGGGTGATCGTGACCGATGCCGAGCTGCTCAGGCCCTCGCTGTTGGTGACCGTCACGGTGAAGGTATAGGCCCCGTCCTGATTCGGCAGGTGCGCGATGGGGGTCGCGGTATTCGGGTTGATCAGCGTCACACCCGGGTGGTCCGCAACCCAGGAGAAGGTCAGCGGCAGCCCGTTCGGATCGGTGGATGCGCCCGCATTCAACGGGACCTGCATTACGTCCACGATCCGGTTCGGACCGGCGTTAGCCACCGGCGGCTGCACAGCGGGGTTCACGGTGATCGTCACGGTCGCGGTTGCCGTGTCGCTGCCGGCGCCCTGCACCGTCAGCGTATAGGTGGTGGTTGTGGCCGGCTGCACCTGCACCGACCCGTTCACCGCCACCGCGCCGACTCCGGGGCTGATGCTCGCCGAGACAGCGCCCTCGGTCTGCCAGGAAAGCAGCACCATCTCGCCGGCCGTTATCGTTGTCGGGGTTCCCGTGAACGAGAGAATTCGGGCCTGCTGCGCCCCGGTCACGGTCACCGTCACCGAGGCCGTCGTCTGCCCGGTGCTGTTGGTCGCGATCAGAGTGTAAGTCGTGGTTTGGGCAGGCGATACGTTTACGCTGCCGCTGGTCGCCACCGGACCGATCCCGCTGATAGTCACCTGGTCGGCATTCTGCGTTTGCCAGCTCAGTGTCGAGGTGCCGCCCGCGGGGATCTCAGACGGGTTCGCCGTGAAAGAGGCGATCACGGGCAACTGCCCGGGCACGGCGCCGGTAACGGTGATCGTCACCGTAGCCGTCGTCTGCCCTTCCGAATTGGTCGCCGTTAACGTGTAAGTGGTGGTTTCCGAGGGCGATACGGACGTGCTGCCACTCAGGGCCACTTCGCCGATGCCGCTGATGGTCACCTGATCGGCGTTCTGCGTCTGCCAGATCAGCACGGCTGCCTGCCCCGGCGCGATGGTCGTCGGGTTGGCCAGGAAGCTCACGATGGCCGGCTGCGCCTGGGACCCCCTCGTGGTCACGGTGACGCGCGCCGCTGACTGCGCGCCCTGGGGATCTTTCACCGTAAGCCGGAACGCGTAGGTCTGCCCGGCTTCCGCTGTGAAGGTCGTCGTCACGGAAGTGGGATTAGACAGAGTCACCGAAGGCCCGGCGATCTGGGTCCACTGATAGGTGAGGGTGTCGCCGTCCGGATCGAATGAACCGGAGCCGTCCAGCGTGATGGTTCCGGCCGCCACGCCGATCTGGTCGGGTCCCGCATTTGCCACCGGGGCGCCGTTGCCCGTCCGCACGCGCCTGGTCAGCAATTCATACCGCACGCGCGGGATCTCCATCGGCACGGCGTGCTCGACGGCCGTATACTGCTTCGGGCTCAGCCAGTTTCCGAGTTGCAGACCGAAAACGATGCGCCCGTCGTTGGTGGGCCCGACCATGGTCGGGTTCAGGCCCGCTTCCACGGTGAACGCCCACATCGAGTTGATCGGCTGCACCAGGCGGACCATGGCGCCGGCACGATTCTCGCCGCCCTTGCGGAACAGCGCACCGAGGTTGGCGTCCAGGTACGCGTCTTTCCACAGGCCGAGCGACGTGCTTCCGCCGACCTGATCGACGGCCCGCAGAATCGTCTCATCGAAAACGTTGAAGTTGATCAGCCCGGACGCGGTCTGCACCGGAGTCCGCGCCAGCACGCGATCGCTAAGATACGACTTCGTGCCGAACACGCCGACACGGCCGTACTTGAACAGGTAGTCCGCCGTCAGCACTCCCTGGCCGAGCGTGCCGCCGGCGCCGAGATCGCTGATGTGCACGTGCTTCATGCTGTTGAAGAGACCGAGCTGCATACTTCTCCAGCGATTCACGAGACCGATGTCGAACTGCCCCTCCTGCCGGCCCGGGAAGTACAGGTATTCGGCTTCGGCCTGCACCGCCATGGTTTCCGTCCTGCCGAACGGCGCGAAGTAGCGGCCCTTCCCGGTGAAGGTGATGTTGCCCGCGTTCGACAACTTGATGTCGCGATCGAAGCCCGGGCGGAAGGTGTCAGCCAGGGTGGGGCCGATGTTCAACCCAAGCAACGCAAAGCGCGGCGGCTTGGCGCGGTTGATGGCGTCGGTCGCTGTCTGGGTCATCATCTGTTGGAGTTCGGCCCTCTCAGGCGGCTTGGGCAGTTCGGCCACCTGCTTCTGGATGCCGGACTGAGCCTGCTGGAGCGCCGCCACGTCCTGCTTCAGCTTCTCGTTTTCGGCTTTCAGATCCTTGAGAGCGGCCAGAATTTCATCGAGCTTGTCGAGACGCCTGAGAATTTCCTGGCAGCATTCCTCCTGCTTTTTCTCAAGCGCCTGCATCGCTCTGATGGCGTCGCCGACGCCGCCGGCGGACACGGTCCGCCCCTGCCCGTCGGTTACGGTCATGGTAACGCGCCGGTTCATGAAGCGGCCTTCCCGGGTCCGGTTATCGACCTTGGGAGCCCGCTTTCCGCGCGCCTCGATGGTGATCTGGCTGGCACTGGCGCCATACTTGACCAGAAAATCCCTGACCGCTTCGGCGCGCCGCCTCGAAAGCCTGTCGTTATAGCTGTCCGATCCCACCCAATCGGTGTTGCCTTCGAGCCGCACTCGGTAGTCAGGATTCGCTTTCAGCAACTCGGCAAGCCTGAGCAGACTGGGATAGCCATCGGACAAAATTGCCGAGTTGAACTCGAAATTAATCTCTTCCCAATCGTCCTTGGTTGCCGTGGTAGTCAGTCCCTGCGCAGAAAGGAGCGCAGCACAGAGGCATAAAGCAGCTAGCAGAACAAGAGTTTTGTGAACTTGCATAGTCTCCTCCAACTGGCGAAATTCCGCCATCGTTCCAGCGCCATCCCGGTGGAGCGGTGGCGCACATCAGATCAACTTCTCTTAATGCCTTGTATCCAGAATACAGGCGTGTGCGCCGCGTTCGCAAGCGCGGGTGGCGCTAAATGTTTGCATGTAAAGGATGTTTCAAAGATAAGCTATACTTAATGATAGGCCTGCCGGACGGGCAGTCGCCCCCACACGGGGGAGGAAAGTCCGGTCTCCAAAGGGCAGCGTGCCGGCTAACGGCCGGGGGAATCCGCTCAAAGCGGGTTTCACGGAAAGTGCCACAGAAAACATACCGCCGGGCGGTTTCCGTCCGGTAAGGGTGAAAAGGTGCGGTAAGAGCGCACCGCGGCCGGAGTAATCCGGCTGGCAGGGTAAACCCCACGCGGAGCAAGACCAAATAGGAGAGGAGGAGTGGCCCGCTCCGTTTGACTCTCGGGTAGGTCGCTTGAGCCTGGCAGTAATGCCTGGCCTAGATGAATGACTGCCGCCCGCAAGGGTACAGAAACCGGCTTATAGTCCGGCGGGCCTTAGCAGACCCACCCCTCCGTTTCCTTTCCTTCCTATGCTTTGCTTTCCTGTTGTTGTTGATCCAGAATCCGCGCGGTATTGATTAATCCCACGTGCGAGAACGCCTGGGGAAAGTTGCCCAACAAGCGGCGCTGCGCCGGGTCGTAATCCTCGGAGAGCAATCCGACATCGTTGCGAATCTCAAGCAGCCGCTCGAAGATGGCGCGCGCCTCCTCGCCACGGCCCTGGAGCGCCAAATTGTTGGCATACCAGAACGTGCAAAGGATGAACATGCTTTCGCTCGGCGGGAGCCCATTGACACCGGGCCGGTAGCGCGCGACGAAGCCGTCCCGGAGCAAGTGCCGCTCGATAAACCGGACCGTCCCGAGCATGCGCGGGTCGCCGGCGGGCAGGAATTTTACCAACGGCAGCAACAACAGGCTTGCGTCCGGTTCCGTGGAGCCGTAAGACTGCACGAAGGCGTTTACCGACGCATTGAAACCTTTGTCCAGCACGTCCTGACGAATGCGGTCCCGCAGTTCGCGCCACTTCCGGACGTCGCCGGGAACGCCGTGCCGCTCGACTGCTTTCACAGCTCTGTCGAGCGCCACCCAGCACATCACCTTGGAGTGCGTGTGGTGCTGCTGCGGAGAGCGCATCTCCCAAATACCCTCATCCGGCTGCGTCCAGACCTCTTCCACGTAATCGAGCAGCTCGCGCGCTATGTGCCAGGCGTTCTGATCCGGGTGCAGCCCGCTCTCCAGAGTCTGGTAGAGAGCCTCCATGACCTCGCCAAAAATGTCGAGCTGGCGCTGCACGAAGGCGGCGTTGCCGATTCGCACCGGTGAAGAGTTTGCGTACCCGGGAAGCCAGTCCACTTCCCATTCAGCCAGCCTGCGCTCCCCGCCCACTCCGTACATGATTTGCATTTGCGCAGGCGAGCCCGCCACCGAGTTAACCAGCCACTCGCGCCAGGCGCGCGCCTCTTCGCGATAGCCGCCCGCTAGGAGCGCATCGAGTGTAAAGGCCGCGTCTCTCAACCAGCAGTAACGATAGTCCCAGTTCCTGACACTGCCGGGAAGCTCCGGCAGAGATGTTGTGGGCGCCGCAACCAGGCCCCCGGTCGAAGAATACGTGAGCGCCTTGAGCGTAATCAGCGAGCGCTGAACGGCTTCGCGCCAGCGGCCCTTGTATGCGCTCTTGCCGGACCACTCCTTCCACCACTGCTCGGTGACCTGCAGCGTATGCTCCGGATCGAATTTCGGGAGGGCCGCCGCACCGTAGGTGGGCGTCCACAACAGCTCCGATGCGAGCCTCTGCCCTGCCTGCACAGTAAAGCTTGCGACCGTCCGGAAATCCCGGCCTTTGGCGGACAGGTCGCTGCGCAGGTGCAAGGTGTCCGGACCGGCGGTGGCATGGATGCCTTCCCGGGTGCCGCTCACCCAGGGCACCACGCGACCGTAATCGAAGCGGATGACGAGTTCCATGTGCATCGGCACGGCGCCGCTAACGCCCTCGACGATGCGCACCAAGTCGGCGCCCTCCGCCCTCGGCGGCATGAAGTCGATCAGGTTCACGACGCCGGCGGCAGTCTCAAACGTGGTCTCCAGAATCAGTGTGTCTTCGCGGTAGCGGCGCCGGACCCGCTTTACTTCGACCTCCGGCGCGATCAGCCAGCGGCCGTGTTCGGAATTACCCAGCAGAGCCGCGAAGCAGGCGGGAGAGTCGAAGCGGGGCAGGCAGAGCCAGTCGATGGAACCGTTGCGGCAGATCAGAGCCGCGGTCTGGCAGTCGCCAATCATCGCGTAATCTTCGATGGGGTACGACATAGGGAGCCCCAGTGAAAGGCGGAACCGCGGTAATACAACCTTATCCGCATGATACAGCCTCGGCAGGAGCGGTATGCGATCATGGAGGTAGCCAACACGTGCTGCCGGCAGTTCCGGGGGGCATTGCCGGCGCGATTCAGAAAGACTCATGGGCGCCAGCGCCAGGCCGGACGCGGCCATCAGCCGGTGAACGTTTCGGCTTACGACATTCCGACGGAGGTTCCCGAGTCGGACGGTACGTTCGCCTGGAGCAAGACCACAGCGGTCGTCGTGGAACTCGAAGCGGCGGGCTGCCCGGGGCTGGGATACACCTACGCGGATCCGGCCACGGCCGTGCTGATCGATTCGCTGAAGGATGCGGTCGTGGGGCGCGATGCGTTCGATATCGCTGCCGTGTGGGCGGCGCTGGTGGGCCGCATCCGGAACCTTGGCCGGCCAGGCATCTGTTCGATGGCGACCGCGGCAATCGATATCGCCCTCTGGGATCTCAAGTCCCGGCTGCTCGGCCTCCCGTTGGCCAGGCTGCTCGGCCAGGCACACGAGAGCGTAGAAGCCTACGGCAGCGGAGGATTCACTTCCTACTCCATCAAGCAGCTTCAGGAGCAGCTAAGCCGCTGGGCGGAGCAGGGCTTTGGCGCGGTGAAGATGAAGGTGGGTTCGCGCCCCGAAGAAGACGCCGCGCGCGTCGCGGCAGCGCGCCAGGCAATCGGCGCGGAGGTTCGCCTCTACGTGGATGCCAACGGAGCGTACTCGCGCAAGCAGGCGCTCAGGATGGCGGAAAGCTTTGCCGAAGCGGGCGCAACCTGGTTCGAGGAGCCGGTATCGTCGGACGATCTGGAAGGGCTGCGGCTGATACGCGACCAGGGGCCTCCGGGGCTCGACATTGCCGCCGGCGAGTACGGCTACGACCTCGTCTACTTCCGGCGCATGCTGGAAGCGGGCGCTGTGGACGTTTTGCAGGCGGACGCGACGCGATGCGCGGGAATCACCGAGTTCATGCGGGCGGCGGCGCTGGCAGCCTCGCACTCCGTGCGCTTCTCGGCCCATACGGCGCCCTCTCTGCACACTCCTCTGTGCTGCGCGGCGCTGCCCGGCTGCAACGTCGAGTACTTTTACGATCACGCCCGCATCGAGCAACTTTTGTTCGATGGCGCGCCGCGGCCGGCCAATGGGATGCTGCGCCCCGATCTCACCCGTCCCGGACTGGGTTTGGAGCTGAAGCATACGGATGCAGCTGGATATCGGATCTACGGAAACAGCTAGGAGGGAACGATGGCGAGCTTGGTAACGGTAAAGCCTGCCGGGCGGCTGGACAACGTGCCCGGCCCGAGCCGCATGCGCCCCGATGACAGGCAACCTGCCTACGCCGGGGACCTCGCGCGAGAACTGCGAAAGAGGGTCAAAGGGGAGGTCCGTTTCGATCCGGGCAGCCGGGCGCTCTACTCTACGGATGGCTCCAACTACCGCCAGGCGCCAATTGGAGTCGTGGTCGTTCGCGACAAGGAAGACATCATTGAAACGGTCGCGGTTTGCCGCGAATTCGATGCCCCGATTCTTGCCCGCGGGGGAGGCACGAGTCTGGCCGGGCAGTGCTGCAACGCCGCCGTCGTCATCGACTGCTCGAAATACATGCGCCGCGTTCTGGATTTGGACCCCGCCGGCAGAACGGCGCGGGTGGAGCCGGGAGTCGTTCTGGACGATTTGCGCCGCCAGGCGAACCGCCACGACCTCACCTTCGCTCCCGATCCCGCCACCCACAACCACTGCACGCTGGGCGGCATGATGGGGAACAACTCCTGCGGGATCCACTCGATCATGGGCGGGAAAACCGACGACAACACCGACGAACTCGAAATCCTCACTTATGACGGCCTCCGCATGTGGGTTGGCAAGACCGGCGAAGACGAACTGGGGCGCATCATCTCCGAGGGCAGCCGCCGTAGCGAAATTTACGCGGGCATGAAGCGGCTTCGGGATGAGTACGCCGATCTGATTCGCGCGCGCTTCCCCGATATCCCGCGCCGGGTTTCCGGATACAACCTGCCTTACCTTTTGCCTGAAAAAGGCTTCGACCTAGCCAAAGCTCTGATCGGCAGCGAGTCGACGCTCGTGCTGATCCTGGAGGCGAAGCTGCGGCTGGTTCCCTGGCCCCGGCATCGCAGCCTGCTCGCTCTCGGTTATCCCTCGGTGTACGAGGCCGCCGATCACATCATGGAGATTCGGGAGGCCGCCCCGATCGGGCTCGAAGGCATCGACGACTATCTCGTCGAGAACATGAGAAAAAAGGGCCTGCACATGGGGGATCTTCCGTTTCTGCCGGAAGGCAAGGGATGGCTCCTGGTGGAGTTCGGGGGAGAGAACCGGGCCGATGCCGACGGGAAAGCGCAAGCTCTCATGTCGCGGCTGAGACGGGAGACGAACCCGCCCTCGATGAAGCTCTACGATGATCTCCGGCAGGAAAGGCTTGTCTGGGAGATTCGCGAGTCCGGACTGGGCGCTACCGCGTTCGTCCCGGGCGATCCGGTCACCTGGGAAGGCTGGGAGGATTCCGCGGTGCCGCCCGAAAACCTGGGGCGCTACCTCCGCGCACTGCGCAACTTGTACAACCGGCACGGCTACGTGGGCGCGCTCTATGGCCATTTCGGCCAGGGCTGCATTCATACCCGCATCAATTTCGACTTGAAAACCGCCGCCGGCATCGCAAACTACCGGCGATTCATGCACGAGGCGGCGGAGCTTGTCATCAGCATGGGCGGTTCGCTCTCCGGCGAGCACGGCGACGGGCAGTCCCGCGCCGAGTTGTTGCCGATGATGTTCGGCCCCGAGATCATTCGGGCCTTCGAGCAATTCAAGGCGATATGGGACCCTCAAAACCGGATGAATCCGGGCAAGGTCGTCCATCCTTACCGTATCGACGAAAACCTCAGGCACGGCGCCGATTACAGCCCGCCGGTTCTAGAGACGCATTTTCACTTTCCGGAAGAAGGCGGATGGAGTGGCGCGGTTGATCGCTGCGTGGGAGTCGGCAAGTGCAGGCGGGGAGAAGGCGGCACGATGTGCCCGAGCTACATGGTGACCCACGAAGAGGAGCACTCCACGCGCGGCCGCTCGCGCATGCTGTTTGAGATGCTTCAGGGCGAGCTGATCACCGAAGGCTGGAAGAGCCGCCACGTCTTCGAGTCGCTGGACCTCTGCCTCTCGTGCAAGGGCTGCAAAGGCGAGTGCCCGGTCAACGTCGATATGGCGAGCTACAAAGCGGAGTTCCTTTCTCACTACTACGAGGGCCGGCTCCGCCCCCGCCACGCCTATTCCATGGGCCTCATCATGTACTGGGCGCGGCTCGCCTCGAAAGTCCCCCGCCTCGCCAATCTGGCCACGCGGACTCCGGGGCTGGCTAACCTCATCAAGGCGGCGGGAGGAATTTCCCAGCGCCGCAGCATGCCGAAATTCGCGACGCGAACGTTCAAGGAATGGTTCCGAACCCACACGCCGAAGAACGCCGGCGGACCCAAAGTGATCCTCTGGCCGGACACCTTCAATAACTACTTCCACCCGCGGACGGCACAAGCCGCAGTTGAAGTGCTCGAAGCGGCCGGATATCACGTGCTGGTTCCGCGCAAAGATCTCTGCTGCGGGCGCCCGCTTTACGATTTCGGCATGCTGGACACGGCCGAACGTATGCTGGCCACGACTCTTGAAACCTTGCGCCCGGCGATTCACGACGGCACTCCGATGGTGGGCCTGGAACCGAGCTGCGTAGTCGTGTTCCGCGACGAGCTGCGCAACCTGTTTCCTGAAGACATCGACGCCGGCCGGCTTGCACAACAGACATTCACGCTTTCCGAATTTCTTAACAACGCGCAGGGCTACCGTCCACCGTCCTTTCATCGCAAAGCCGTCGTCCACGGACATTGCCATCACAAGGCAATCATGAAAATGGACGCGGACGAGAAGCTGATGAAGGCGATCGGCCTCGATTTTGAAATTCTGGATTCAGGCTGTTGCGGCATGGCCGGCAGTTTCGGTTTCGAGTCCTCCAAGTACGACATTTCGGTAAAGTGCGGCGAGCGGGTTCTTCTGCCCGCGGTGCGGAATGCCGCGAAGGACACCTTGATCATCGCCGACGGTTTCAGTTGCCGCGAGCAGATCGAGCAGCTCACAGACCGCAGGGCGCTTCATCTGGCGCAGGTTCTCCAGATGGCGCTGCGCGAGGGCGCCCAAGGCCCCTGCCACGACTACCCCGAACGGGAATACCTGGAGGACCTCGGTCCGGCGGCGAACGGCAGGCTTCTCGGGCTCGCAGCCGGCGCCCTGCTGGCGGGAGGCGCACTCTACTGGGTGATGAACCGGTCAAAGCATGCCTGACAAACCGAAAGTGGTAGTCGTAACCGGGGCCGGAGCCGGACTGGGTCGAGCGATCGCCAGGCGGTTCGCGAAAGACAAGGCCCGCATCGGCCTGTTCGGGCGCGACAACGCTCGCCTCGAGGCGGCGCGCCGCGAAGTTGAGGCGGCCGGGGGCGCGGCGCTCGCGCTGCCAACCGATGTGGCCGATGCCGGCCAGGTGGAGGCTGCGGCGGAAGCCGTGGAGCGAGCATTCGGCCCGATCGATATATGGGTCAATAACGCCATGGTCACGGTCTTTTCCCCGTTTTCCGAGATCAAGCCCGAGGAATACCGGAGAGCCACCGAGGTCACTTATCTGGGCACGGTTTACGGGACCATGGCCGCTCTCAAGCGCATGGCGCCGCGCGATGACGGCGTGATCGTCCAGGTGGGCTCGGCTCTCGCCTACCGCTCCATTCCGCTTCAGGCGCCCTACTGCGGGGCGAAGGCCGCCATCCGCGCCTTCACCGGTTCGGTTCGAACCGAGCTGCTCCACAATGGCAGCCGGGTTCACATCACGATGGTGCAGATGCCGGCACTGAACACACCGCAGTTCGACTGGTGCCGGTCGCGCCTGCCGAATCACCCCCAGCCCGTGCCTCCGGTATATCAGCCGGAGGTGGGGGCCGAGGCGGTGGTTTGGGCTGCCGCCAACCGGCGCAGGGAGGTTTACGTAGGGTGGCCGACCGTTGTCTCGATCATCGGGAACAAGATCGCCCCGGGTCTGCTCGACAGATACCTGGCCAGAACAGGCTACAAGTCGCAGCAGACCGGTGAGCCTGTCGCTCCGGACAGGCCTGACAACCTCTTCGAACCGGTGAGGGGAGATTTCGCGGCGCGCGGAGCCTTCAGCGCCAGGGCTCAAGAGCGCAGTACCCAGCTATGGATGACCACGCACCGTACCTGGCTGCTGCTGTGCGCGAGCGGATTCGCGATTGCCGCCGGCGCAGCACTGCGCCGCAAGAGCCGGTAGCTCACTTCTGTGAATTGCCTCAGGAACTATACTGACTGATGGGAGGAGCTAGCGAATTGCGCCTTGAAAACCGGAGGCGGGGCGGTGTTCTGGCCGGTGTACTCGCCGCCTTCGTCGTTCTGGCCATCCTGTTCGTGGGCGCGTCCATCTTCCTCGGCCTGTTTATGGCGCGCCACGTCCGCGTCGAGGAATCGTCTTCGGAGCGCGGGAAAGTGGTGCGTTTCGAAACCCCGGTCGGCTCGATGCGCGTTCGCGAGGCCGGCAGCCCGGACGATCTCCGGCGCCTCGGCCTCCCGGTCTACCCCGGCGCGGCGGTCGCTCCCGGTGAAGGGAAAACTGTCAATTTGGAGTTTCAGCTCGGCGACGAAAAGAACTTCAACGTCTCAGCGGCCGATTACACGACCGCCGATTCCGTTGCGAACGTCAGCGCCTTCTATCGCCAGGAACTGCCGGACTGGAGTTTCACCATGCGCGACGGCCGCGTCGAAATGCGGCACTCCGAAGGCGGGTATCAGACGGTAATCGCGATTCGGGAGCAGGGCGGCGTCACCCACATCTCGCTGGTCCAGATCGGCGAGCCTCTCGAAAACTGAACTCCCCGGTTCACGCTGAGGCTTTCTTCGCGGAGCGTTTCCTTGGCGCGGGAGCCGGGGCGGCTTCATCGATAGCGCGCACTTCGGCGGCGGGTTTCGCCGGCTTGCGGGGCAGAGCCGCCAGGCTTTTCTGCAAAGCTTCCATCAGGTCGACCACCGGCGCTAAGCGCGGTGCGGTCGCGGGCGTCACTTCCAGACCCTGCCGCTTGGTCTCTAACATCTCCCGCACCCTGTGCTGGTATTCATCGCGGTACTTGGAGGGATCAAAGGGCGCGGCAAGGGTTTCCACGAGGCGTTTGGCCAGCTCCACTTCCTGCGGCTTCACCTCGACATCGGAGGGCTGCCCGTATTCGGCCACCTGGCGCACCTCTTCGGCGTAATACATCGTATGCAGCGTCAGGCCGTTGCCGTGCGGCTGCATAATCACGAGGTGCTCCCGCTGGTGCATGGCCACCTTCGCCAAAGCCGCGTATCCGGAGGCGCGCATCGTTTCGACCAGCAGGTGATAGGCCTTGCGGCCCGGCTCTTCCGGCACGACGTAGTACGAAGTGTCGAAAAACAGCGAGGGGATCTCCTGCGCCTTCACGAACTCAAGGATCTCCATCGTCCGGGCCGATTCGGGCGCGATCTTCTCCAGGTCATCGTCGTCGATCAGGACGTAGCGGTCCTTTTCGTACTCGTATCCCTTAACGATCTCCTCGCGCTCAACCTTGCGGTCGCACACCGGACAGTACAGCCACTGGCGGATTCGCGATTTGCATTCCTTGTGAAGCTGGTTGAAACTGATCCGCTCGCTGCGCGCCGCCGCGAACAGGCGGACGGGAACGGACAGCAGTCCAAACGTGATGTACCCTTTCCAGACGGTGGAAGCCATTTGTGTCGTCGCCCTCTGTTTGCAGCCAGTTTAGCACGCCGGGGTTGCCTGGCCGCTTGCATGGCGTCCAACCGCCCGTTGGGTATATTGAGCACATGCCGGTAGTGCGAAATGCTCAAGCCGCCGCCGTCTGCGTCTCCTGTCCGAGAACACGCTGCACGGAGCGAAGGAGTTGAGCCGGACTGTAGGGCTTCTCCAAAAAGCCGGCGGCCGGCCCGCCGGATTCGGTGAGAAGCGCCGCCGGGCTTCCATCTCCGCTGGTGACCAGCACCTTAACGCGTGAACTGATCTGTTTGATACTGAGAAGCACGTCCTCGCCGTCCAAATCCTCGAGGCGCCAGTCCAGCAGAACAAGCGCGATCTCCTCCCCCGCCTGTCTCAACATGGAAAGCGCCTCTGCGCCTGTAGTAGCCGTCAGGACGTGATAACCCCGCCGCTCCAATGCCAATCGAGTCACTCCGAGCACAAGGGGATCGTCGTCCACACATAGAACCGTTGCCGCCATCGAGTGCCCCTCCTGTGTGCGATTAACCAGATGCTAGCACGGATCCCGCGG
The DNA here is from genome assembly GCA_029776225.1 of Acidobacteriota bacterium. GTDB lineage: Bacteria > Acidobacteriota > Terriglobia > Bryobacterales > Bryobacteraceae > Fen-330. The sequence goes on from JAKOTR010000053.1 coordinate 418,400, forward strand.
CGGCGTGCTACTCGCGAATTCGCGAGCTTTTAATGGGAAAAGCGCGCAGCGGCGCGTGGATTATGAAACAGCCGCAGACTTGAATAGCCGGTCAAAAAACTCCCGCGTGCGCGTTTGAATCTGAGCCAGTTCCAGATCGAGCGGCTGGTCGTGCAGGTGATCCGGCGTCCAGCGCTGCACGAGTGAGGTGAGCATTTCCAGTTGCGATCCGGCGGCGGGCAGGTCGCCTTCCGTGTGCCCGCTCAACACCCGGAGGCCGTGGTCCAGCGCGCGGTAGAAGGTGGCGGCGTCGCGGAGGAAATCCGCATCCTGCCTTTCCAGGTGGCCCATCTTCTCGATGACGTCGATGCGCGCCGGCGTGTTCAACACCTTGAAGAAAATGCCGGCCCCTTTCAAGCGCAGATACATCAGCGCGAAATCGATGTCGTAGTATCCGCCCTGCCCCGCCTTGAGAGGATTTCCGCCGCCCTGCTCCTTTTCCAGCTTCATCCGCATCTGCATGAGCTGCCGGCGCGAGCGCCAGCTCTGCCCGTAGCGGCGCCAGTTCACTTCCTGCAATTCGTTCAAGAAGCGCGTGCCACGCTCGATGTCGCCCGCCACCGCGCGGGTCTTCATGTAGGTGATGCCTTCCCACGCCTGGGCGGTAGTGGCGAAGTAATCCTTGTAGCTGGACACGGGCTGCACCAGCGCGCCTTCGCGGCCGTTCGGTCTGAGCCGCGTGTCCACCGCGAACATCACGCCGTCGCCGGTGTACGCGCTGATGATGCTGATCATCCGCTCGGCTACGCGCGTCCAGAACATAAGTTCCCGGACGTCCTCATCCGGGATGACAAAAACCAGGTCCGCGTCCGACCCCATGTCGAACTCACGCATCCCGAGCCGCCCCATCGTGATCACCATCATCTGCTCGGACGGTGCGTAATCCGGAGAGGCAGGCGGATGCTTCGCGGCGACCTCAGCCACGGCCATGCGGTACGTCGCGCGGATGACCGCATCCGCCAGTTCCGAAGTGCGCTCCAGCGTGGTGAAGATCGGAGTTTCGAGGCAGATGCTCTCACACTGTATGCGGAACATCTCCCGGCGGAAGAAGCGGCGCAGCTCGGTGGCGTCGTCCAGCTCGGGGATCACGTCCTGATAGGGCACATCCGGCCGGGAGTCCTCGCGCATCGCGCGAACTTCAGCGATCAGCTCCGGCGTTCGTATGAGCTGCTCGGCGAGATACGGGCTGTGTTCGAAGATGTCGATGACGTGCCTGGCCAGGGTGGAGTCCGTGTTCATCCACTCCATCCACTCCGGCCGGTGCACGATGCGCTCCAGAAAGTGCTCGAAATAGGTGCGCCCGCGGCGCAGGTTCACCCGGGAGAGCGTGCCCGCAAGGTTCGGCGCGCACTGATCCAGAAATCGGACCAGGTTGCTGGCAGGTTCCTGGGGACCCGGTTCCTCGACCTGCAGCCGCGGCTCCAGCGGCGGCTCGGGCGCTTGCGCAGGCGCGGGCGGGCCGTAGTAAATCGGCTGCTGGGCGTGGATGACGCGCTCGTAGATCTCCTGCACTTCCTCCAGGTGTTGATTCACCTGGCGGAGCAGGAGGTCCGCGGAAGGCGCGGCGCCGATCTGCGCCGCCGGCATCTCGCGGGCCAACACGTCGAGGATTTCCTTCCGGTTGGGCAGTAGATGGGTCTGGCGGTCGTCGTAAATTTGCAGCCGGTGCTCCAGCGTCCGCAGGAACTGATAAGCCGAGGCCAGCCGCGAGTACTCGGTGTCGGAAAGCAGGTCCTTGTCGCGCAGCCGGAACAGCGCCAGCAGCGTTCCGCCGTGCCGCACCCATTTTTCCCGGCCGCCGTGCAACCGCTGGAGACACTGCACCAGGAACTCGATATCGCGAATCCCGCCGGGCGCCAGCTTGATATTGAAACCGCGAGAAGCGCTGCGGCGGGCAGCCAGCTTTTCGCCGATCCGCTCCCGCGTCGCCGACGCCTCCTCCACAACCGAAAAGTCGAGCGTGCTCGAATAAATCAGCGGGTCGACGAATTCCAGCAGCTCCTCACCCGGCTGCCGCTCACCGGCCGACACCCGGGCCTTGATCAGCATCTGCAATTCCCAGTCGCGCGCCCGGCTCTGGTAGTAGCTTTTCGCTCCCTCGAGCGACATGCAGACTTCGCCGAGGCGGCCGTCCGGCCTCAGGCGCAAGTCCACCCGGTACGGCGTGCCCGCGCTGGTATAGGTGGAAAGCAGATCGGTAAGCTGGTTGGCGACCTTCTTGTAAAATTCCTTGTTTGAAATTCGCTGCGGTCCGGGGGTTTCGCCGTTGCTCCCGTAAATGAACATCAGGTCGATGTCCGAACTGTAGTTGAGCTCTTTTCCCCCCAGCTTTCCGAGCGAGATGATGGAGAAACCCGCGTCCGTGGGCCGGCCGTAGCGCGCGGCCAACTGTTCGCTGATGCGCCGGTAACAGACGTCGAGGACCGCATCCGCGAGGCTCGATAGCTCTTCGGTGGTTTCCGGCAGCGTGCCAAGCCCCATCACATCGCGCGCCAGAATGCGCAGGATCTGGCGACGCCGGAACACGGCGATCGAGAGCGGTGTGGGAACGCGGCTGCCCTCGGCCTGGAGTTCGGCTTCCAGCCGCTCCGCGTAGTCCTCCGCAGTCAGCACCCTGTAAAGGTCGCCGCTCGCGACGAGTTCATCCACCCACTCGGGATGAACCAGTATCGCCTCGGAAAGGAACCGGCTGTGGGAAAAGACCGCGACCAGCACCTGGAGAGCGGCGTTCGACCCGGTGAGGCGATGAAAGGCGTCGGGCTGCTCGCGCTGCAAGCGGTCGAAGAAGTGCAGAGCGTCGTCCGGATCGGCGCAGGCCCTCACCAGCGCGTAAAGCCGCGCCTGCAGGTCCTCCGAAACGTGCTCGCAAAGGTTCTGCACATTAGCGGCAGCGCGCTCGGGGTCGCGGAACTCGACCTCTTTGAGGAGTGCCCGCATAGTGATCCGGCATAGAGATTATAGCCCGCCGCTAGACCGCAATCTCCGCGAGCACAATCGGGTCGCCCGCGCGAACCCAGCCGGGCTTCAGCACCGCCGCATAGAAGCCGCTCAGTCCCCAGGCCGGATGGCCCGGCTGCATGTCCTTTTCGTAGATCTCGGTTTTCAATTGCGGGGAGTACACGTCGAGGCTCTTGCAGGCCCGGCGCAGCCTTGTAAGCTCCACGATCGCTTCTCCGATCCGGAACCGCTGCCCGCCGCGGAGCATGCGCCTGTCCAGTCCGCGCGTGGTCAGGTTTTCGCCCAGCGCGCCGTAGAACAAGGGATAGCCGCGGGCAACCAGTTCGTCGATGCCCTCCGCCGTAATCAGAAGAACGGCCTGCAGCGGGCCTCCGTGAACCTCCGGATGCGCGACCGAGTCCCCCTCAAATCCGAGCGGGGTCAAGAACGCCTCCGGGACCGGCCGCTTGGGCAGTCCGCCCGGGGAAAGGTTGATTTGAAGTATGGTGCCTTGCAATGTTTAACTCGCGGGCCGGGGCAGACCCGGCCCGCTCTCTCAAGAACAGTAAAACGAAGCTAACCTGGCAGGTTAGATGTCGTAGTATAGCGCGAACTCGTACGGATGCGGGCGCAGCCGTACTGCCTCAGCCTCGTTCTTGCGCTTGTAGTCGATGTACGCTTCGATCATCTCCTCGGTGAACACGTCGCCTTTCATCAGGAAGCCGTGGTCCTCTTCGAGGCAGGTCAGCGCCTCGTCCAGCGACGCCGGCATCGCCGGAACATCCCGCAGCTCCTCCGGAGACAGGTCGTAGATGTCCTTGTCGAGCGGCTCACCGGGATTGATCTTGTTCAGCACGCCGTCCAGTCCGGCCATCATCATCGCCGCGAAAGCGAGGTAGGGGTTGGCCGAGGGATCCGGCGGGCGGAACTCGATGCGCTTTGCCTTCGGGTTCGAGGAGTACATCGGAATACGGACCGCCGCCGAACGGTTGCGCCGCGAGTACGCCAGGTTCACCGGCGCTTCATAGCCCGGCACCAGGCGCTTGTAGCTGTTCGTCGTCGGGGCGATGATCGCCGACAGCGCCCGCGCGTGCTTCAGCAGCCCGCCGATGTACCACAGCGCCAACTGGCTCAGCCCCGCGTAGCAGTCCCCCGCAAACAACGGCTGCCCGTCTTTCCACAGGCTCTGGTGGCAGTGCATCCCGCTCCCGTTATCGCCGAAGATCGGCTTCGGCATGAACGTCACCGTCTTGCCGTACTGGTTCGCCACATTGCGGATGCAGTATTTGTAAAGCAGGATTGCATCGGCGGATCTGACCAGCGAATCGAACTTCAGGTCGATCTCAGCCTGCCCACCCGTCGCCACTTCGTGGTGATGGCATTCCACAGTCAGGCCGCAGCGGAGCATGGTCTGCACCATCTCGCTGCGCAGGTCCTGGTAATGATCGGTCGGCGGCACGGGGAAATAGCCTTCCTTGTAGCGCGGCCGGTATCCCAGATTGTCCTTCTCCCGCCCCGAATTCCAGCGGCCTTCCTCGGCGTCGATGAAGTAAAATCCGCAGTGCTGGTTCTGATCGAACCGGATGTTGTCGAAGATGAAGAACTCAGCCTCGGCGCCAAAGTAAGCCGTGTCGGCGATGCCGGAATTCGCCAGGTACATCTCGGCTTTCTTGGCGATCCAACGCGGATCCCGCTCGTAGTGCTGGTGCGTGATGGGGTCGACCACATCGCTGGTCATCACCAGCGTGGGTACTTCGGCAAACGGATCCATGAACGCCGTGTTCGGATCGGGTATCAGCAGCATGTCGCTCTCGCTGATGGCCGCCCAGGCACGGATGCTCGATCCGTCGAAGCCGAAGCCTTCTTCGAACGACTCCTCGCTCAACTGGGTGATCGGGTACGATACGTGATGCCACAGGCCGGGGATGTCGGCGAAGCGCAGGTCGACTTGCTTGGCATCGTTTTTCTTTGCAAATTCCAATACTTCTTTAGGGCTCATTCATCCTCCCGTGGGTGGGTAGACTTAGGGTGGGGATGCCGCAACCGCAATTGTTTTCTAGAATAGCGGAAGGAGATTCCCGCGTCAACAGGAAACATCAAACCGAGTGGAACAGATCGCGTTTTCTTTTGAACCCGCCCGAAAAACCTACAGCGTCTCCGAGCTGAACGCCGCGATCAGCAGCCTGCTCGGCCGCGAGTTCGGCGACGTCTGGGTCACGGGCGAAATCTCGGGCACGCGCCTTGCCGCCAGCGGGCACTACTACTTCACCCTCAAGGAGCAGGACGCCCAGTTGCGCTGCGTCTGCTTCCGCTCCACGGCCCGCTATCTCAAGTTCAAGCCGCAGGACGGAGTCGCCGTGATCGCCCGCGGGCGCATCGATGTCTACGAGGTGCGCGGCGAGTACCAACTGCTGGTCGAGCATTTGGAACCCCAGGGCCGCGGCGCTCTGCAGTTCGCCTTCGAACAGCTCAAGGCGAAACTGGCCGCCGAGGGCCTGTTCGAAGCCGCGCGCAAACGGCCCATCCCAAAATTCCCGTCCCGCATCGGGATCGTGACCTCGCTGGCCGGCGCCGTCATTCAGGATATGCTCAACATCCTTAGCCGCCGCTTCCCGGGCCTCCACATCCGCATCTATCCCGCCCAGGTTCAGGGCGAGGGATCGGTCGAGGAAGTCTGCCGCGGCATCGAGTACTTCAGCAACTCGGGCTGGCCCGACGTGCTGATCGTCGCCCGCGGCGGCGGTTCGCTCGAAGACCTCTGGACGTTCAACGAGGAGGCGGTCGCGCGCGCCATCGCCGCCTGTTCCGTCCCGGTCATTTCCGCCATCGGGCACGAGACTGACGTCACGATTGCCGATTTCGTGGCGGACCTCCGCGCCCCGACGCCTTCAGCCGCCGCCGAGCTTGTGGTCGTACAACGGGAGCACGTCTTCGAGCGCATTGACGGCTGCGTCTCGAAGCTGCGCCAGGCGCTGCGCTACCGGCTGGCCGAGGCGGCCCGCCAGCTCCACCTCCGCGGCATCGAGCGCGCCAGTTCCCTGCTCCACCGCCGCATCGGACGCGCCCTTCAGCGAATCGACGAACTCGATTACATTCTGCGCAATACGGTGCGCGCGGTGATCGACGCGCGGCGCGCCCGCCTGCGCGACCTCGACGCCCGCCTGACCGCGCTGGATTTGCGCCTGCGCTTCGCCCGCACCCGCCGCCGCCTGGAGATTGCGGAATCCGCCGCCGCGCAGGCCATCCGCAGCCGCCTCGATGCGGGCCGCGGCCGCCTGGAAGGGCTCACCGCCCAGCTTAACCAGCTCAGCCCGCTGCGCGTTCTCGAGCGCGGTTATGCAATCGTCCAGGACGAATCGAAACGAATTGTGAAGGATCCCGCCGAAGTTCCGCCCGGGTCGGCTCTTGAGATCCGGCTGGCCCGCGGCCGCCTCCGGGCCCGCTCGGAGTGATCTGGCGGCGCAGGGATGCCGGCGGGCGCGGCCATCCGCGCGATTAAGACCCAATCAGCCTGAAACATACCTTTTCCCCGGCGCATCCAAATCTTTGGTAGAGTCTCGGTTTAGAGGCGGCCATGAAGACGTCAATGAAAATCGCGCTAATTTTGGCGGTAAGCCTTTGCGCCGGATTGTTTACACTCACTGCGCAGCAGGGCCCTCGCAAGGAGGGTAGCGAAACGGTCGCCAAGCCGCGCAGCAAGAAGAGCGAACCGGCGGAAACGCCCGAAGGGCCCAAGATCCCTTCGAGATTCGGCAAGAAGGACCAGCAGTTGCCGGAGGGCGTGCCGAGTTTCAGGAGCGACGTCACCACGGTAACGGTGGATGTGGCGGTGCTGGATAACAAGGGGCAGTTTATCCCAAACATTCCGCGCGAGTACTTCCGCATCCTCGAAGACAACGTGCCGCAGCAGATCAAGGAATTCAGCCAGGGCGAAGCCCCGATGACGGTGGCCATGGTGATCGAATTCAGCAATCTGTGGCAGAGCTACTGGACCGAAACGTGGTATCAAACGCTGACAGCCGCCTACGGATTCCTCGAAACGCTCAAGCCGGAAGATTACGTCGCGGTGGTCGCCTTCGACTTGCGGACGGAAATCCTTTCGGATTTCTCCCAAGACAAGCGCGAAGCTTACGAGGCCATGCGCCGGCTTCAGATCGCAGCCTACTCGGAATCGAACATGTATGACGCGGTGGCCGAGACCGCTCAGCGCATGTCGGACATCGAGGGCCGCAAAGCCATCGTGCTGATCGCCTCCGGCTACGACACTTTCAGCAAGCTCACGTTCGATAAGACGCGCAAAATACTTCAGGAGGCCGGCGTTCCGATTTACGCAATCGGAATCGGAGAAGCGATCCGCCAGTGGTACGATGCGCACGGCTATATGGGCCCGATCGCCCGGCTGGATGCGCTTCAAGCGAACAATGCCTTGCGTACTTTCGCCAAGGAAACCGGCGGAATGGCCTTTATTCCGCGCTTTTACGGCGAATTCCCCGCCATTTTCCAGGCCATATCGGACGCGCTGCGGCGCCAGTACGTGCTGACCTACAACCCGACGAACCAGGCGCGTGATGGCAAGTTCCGCAAGATCAAGGTCGAACTGGTCAACCCGGCCACCGGCGAACCGCTGCGCATCACGGATCAGAAGAACAAGCCCATCAAGTACCAGATCATCGCCAAGAACGGTTACACCGCGCCGCGCGAGGTGGAGTAGGGCCCCAAAAACGCGCCCGCGGAGAAGAATGTCCTTTTTTGCGAAAAAGTCAAGAATTTGATCTTGCTATTTTCCAGATCGTTACGAGTTCGTTGACAGAGGACTACGCGCTCTGTTAATTTCGCTTTTCACCATGTCAGACTGGGACACTCGAACCGCCGGTCCTTCCGCGCATATTCTCTTGGTCGACGACAACCGATTGGGGCTGGTTGCTCGTAAGTCGGTACTAGAGGAACTTGGGTATCACATTACCACCGCATCGGAGGGGAGTACGGCGCTCGAGTTGTATGGCGCCGGCAAATTCGATCTCGTCATCACGGATTACAAGATGCCGAAGATGAACGGGCTCGAACTGATCCGCCGCATCCGCGAACGAACCGCGGACGCACAGATCATCCTGATCTCCGGCTATGCGGACGCGCTCGGAATGACTGAAGAGAACACCGGCGCGGATGCGGTGATACCCAAGAGCGCGAACGAGGTGGCGCAGCTTGTGCGCTGCGTAAACCGGCTCTTGCGGCAGGGTGCTCAGAAAAAGCCGCCGGCTCGCCAGCGCGCTCGTGTGAAGGCGAAGCGCCAGGCGCGCTGACGTAAGACTAGTGCATTGAACTTCACCCGAACTTCCATTGCCGTTCTGTTAGTGTGGGCGACGTGTTTCGCCGCGCAAAAGGCGCGGCAAAGCCGTCCGGTCAAGGCGCCGCAGTCCTCTCCCGTCAGTTCGTGGATGCGCTCGATGAGTATCCGCGACAAGGCGGCTCAGCTCGTATTTGTTCCCTTTTACGGAGAAGCGCTGAACACAGGGTCGGCGGAGTACAGGAAGTATCTCCGCTGGGTGAGGGATCTGCGCGTGGGCGGGCTCGTGCTGGTGAACCGTGTGAGGGACGGCTCGGTGCAACGCGCCGAGCCGCGTGCCATGGCCGCTTTCCTGAACCGTGTGCAGCGAGAGGCGAGGGTCCCGCTCCTTGTGGCCAGCGATTTCGAGCGCGGCGTTTCCATGCGCGTCGTATCCGAGACGAAGTTCCCGCACAATATGGCGTTCGCGGCGGCGCGCGATCCCGAATTGAGCCGCTTCGCCGGAGAGACAACGGCGCGGCAGGCACGGGCGCTGGGAGTGCCGTGGATTCTCGCGCCGGTTGCGGATGTAAACAATAATCCGGAAAACCCGGTCATCAACATACGTTCCTACAGCGAGAATCCCGAAGAGGTAGCGGCGCATGTGCGGGCCTTTATCGAAGGTGCGCATTCCGCTCCGGACCCGGTTCTGGTGACCGTAAAGCACTTCCCCGGACAAGGCGATACGGACACGGACACGCATCTCGCCCTGGCGGTGCTGAACGCGGATAGCAAACGGCTGAATGCGGTGGAACTGGCGCCGTTTCGGGCGGCGATCGCCGCAGGCGTGGATCCCGTCATGGCGGCGCACATCGCGGTTCCGGCACTGGACTCTCCCAAGATTCCCTCGACACTGTCGCGCGCGGTCCTGACAGGCCTCTTGCGGGAAAAACTTGGTTTCGGCGGTTTGATCGCAACCGACGCCCTCAACATGAAGGGCATCACGAATCATTGGAACGCAGCCGAAGCGGCGGTGAAGGCCATTCAGGCGGGCGCTGACGTGTTGATCATGCCGGCGAATCCCGAGCGGGCGATTGCGGGCATCGTGCGGGCCGTGGAACGAGGCGCGATCAGCCGCCGGCGGCTTGACGAAAGCGTCCGCCGCATCTTGACGGCGAAGATGCGGGTGAATCTGCACCGGAAGAAGTACGTCGATCCGGAAGCCATGATGGACGCGCTTGACCGGCCGGAGGACATCGCGCGCGTGGACGAGATCGCCGAGCGCGCCATGACGCTGGTGAAGAACGAGGGCTCGCTCTTGCCGGTAAACGCCGCCGGGACCGCTTTCGTGGTTCTGCGGGAATCCGCCCGCGGCGAGCAGGGCCAAGTGTTCGCGGCGGAGGTCAGAAAGCGGGCGCCGGACGCCTCGCTCGTGGTGCTCGAACCGGGCGCCTCGCAGGCGGAGTTCGATAGTGCGATCGAGGCTGTGAAGAGTGCGCGGGCGGTCGTGGTGGCGGCGTTCGCCTCCGTCGCATCATATCGCGGCGGCGCCGTGCTGGCGGGAGGCTATCCGAAGCTACTCGAGACGCTGATCGCGGGCGGGCCGCCGGTCGCGCTGATCGCGCTGGGGAATCCGTACCTGGCGCGCAGCTTTCCACGTGTAGCCGCGTATGTCGCCGCGTATAGCCCGGCGCCTCCCTGCGAACGGGCGGCCGTAAGAGCTCTCTTCGGCGAGATACCATTTCGCGGGAAGCTGCCGGTCACGATTCCGGGAGTGGCAAGGTACGGCGACGGGCTGTAGAGAAACACCGCTTTCCACACTCCACGATCCGCTATCATCTGGGAGAGGAGAATAATTGCACATGGTGGAGATTACCTGGCTTGGGCACGGCACCTTCCAGTTCCGGCTGGAATCGGGCGAAGTCATCCTGATGGATCCGTGGATCGAGGGGAACCCATCGTATCCCGCAAATCACTCGTTCTCGCGCATCGACACGATCATGATCACGCACGGGCATTTCGATCACATCCACGATGCCGTGGCGCTTGCGAAAAAGTACTCTCCGCAGGTGGTGGCGATCTACGAAACGTGCGAGTGGCTCGGGTCCAAGGGCGTGGGCCAGCTTAACCCGATGAACAAGGGCGGCTCTCAGAAAGTCGGAGCGGTAACGGTAACAATGACCCACGCGGTGCACAGTTGCGGCATCAAGGACGGAGACCACATGGTCTACGGCGGCGAGGCTTGCGGCTACGTGCTCCGTTTTCCGGACAACCGCTCGCTGTACTTCGCCGGCGACACCGGCGTGTTCTCCGACATGGCCCTCATCGAGCAGCTCTATCATCCCGAGCTGGCGATTCTTCCCATCGGCGATCTCTTTGTGATGGGTCCGAAAGAGGCGGCGCTGGCCTGCTGCATGCTCAAGCCGCGAAAAATCATTCCCATGCATTTCGGAACGTTCCCCGCGCTGAGCGGGCGGCCCGAGCAACTGGCCGAGCTGATCAAAGACCAGCGCGAAACCGAAGTCTGGACGCTGAAGCCGGGCGAGCCGGTCAAGTGGTAGCGGCGGGCCGTGCCTGGCCCGCGCCCTGAGATTCCTGGGCGTCCACGACAGCGATGGCGGCGACGTTGACGATGTCGTTGACCTCGGCGCCACGCTGCAATACGTGCACGGGTTTCGACATTCCCATCAGAATGGGGCCAATCACTTCACAGCCCCCGATGCGCGCCAGCAGCTTGTAGGCGATGTTGCCGGCTTCCAGGTCCGGAAACACCAGTACATTCGCGCCGCCCTTGATCGCGGCGAAGGGGTAGGTTTCGGCCAGGATCTCGGGCACCACGGCGGTGTCGGCCTGCATCTCGCCGTCGATGATGAGGGAAGGCTCGCGCTGGCGGACGATTTCGACCGCGCGGCGCACCTTCTCGGCGAGCGGGTGGCGCGTGCTTCCAAAGTTGGAAAAAGAAAGCATGGCGACGCGCGGCTCCACGTTGAATCGCCGCGCCGTCTCGGCGGTGCACAGGGCGATTTCGGCGAGGTCCTCCGACGTCGGCTCGATATTCACCGTGCAATCGGCGAGGAAATACACCTGACCCTTGGGCGTAATGAGCATGTAAACGCCGGAGACCTTGTGCAGGCCTTCGCGCACCGAAACGACCTGTAGCGCGGGGCGAATGGTATCGGGGTAGTGCTGGGTCAGGCCGCTGACCAGGGCGTCGGCGTCGCCGAGGCGCACCATCATCGAACCGAAAACGTTGCGCTGAAGCATGGCCTCGTGCGCCTCGCTCAGCGTAAGCCCCTTGCGGTTGCGCAGGCGGTAGAGCTCTTCCGCGTAGCGCTGGCGATCGGGTGATGTGTGGACATCGATGATGGTGACGCCCTCGAGGTTGAGGCGGCACTCGGCAATGCGCTGGCGGATGACTGACTCGGAGCCGAGCAGAATCGGGTGGGCGATTTTCTCATCGAGCAGAATCTGGCATGCCCGGAGAATTTTGGTCTCCTCGCCTTCGGGGAAAACAACGCGCATCGGACGGCGCTGCGCCTTGTGGATCATGATGCGCATCACCTCGCGGGCGCGGCCGAGACGCCGCTCGAGCTGCTCCTTGTATTCCTCCAAATCGATGGGCTGCTGGGCGACCCCGCTGTCCATGGCCGCCTTGGCGACCGCCGCCGATTCCCAAATGAGCACGCGGGGATCGAACGGCTTGGGAATGATGTAGTCGCGGCCGAACTCCATGTGGTCCACGCCGTAGGCGGCCCGCACCGAATCGGGCACGTCCTCCTTGGCCAGAGCGGCGAGCGCGCGCGTAGCCGCGAGCTTCATCTCGTCGTTGATGGCTGTGGCGCGGACATCGAGGGCGCCGCGGAAGATGAAGGGAAATCCGAGAACGTTGTTGACCTGGTTGGGATAGTCCGACCGGCCGGTGCACATGATCACGTCGGGGCGCGCCCGGATGGCCACGTCGTAGGGAATCTCGGGATCGGGATTGGCCAACGCCAGCACGATCGGATCGCGCGCCATGGTCTTCAACATCTCGGCCGTGACGCAGTCTGCGCGGGAGAGGCCGACAAAGACGTCCGCGCCGCGCATGGCGTCGGCCAGGGTGCGGGCGCTCGTGTCCTGTACAAACCGCGCTTTGTACTTGTTCATGCCTTCCTCGCGGCCTTTATACAAGACCCCCTTGGAGTCGCACATCAGAATGTTTTCGCGCCGCAGGCCAAGGCGTATGTAATGCTCCGCGCAAGAGATGGCGCTGGCCCCCGCTCCGTTGATCACCATCCTCACCTCTTCGATGCGCTTCCCGACAATCTCCAGGGCGTTGAGCAGGGCTGCGCCGGAGATGATGGCCGTGCCGTGCTGGTCGTCGTGGAATACCGGAATCTTCATGGTGCGCTTGAGCTCTTCCTCGATCTCAAAGCACTCCGGGGCTTTGATGTCTTCGAGATTGATGCCGCCGAAGGTGGGCTCCAGGAGCTGGCAGGCAAGGATGATTTTCTCCGGATCGGTGGTGGCCAATTCGATATCGAAAACATCGATATCGGCAAAGCGCTTGAACAAAACGCCCTTGCCTTCCATGACGGGTTTGCTGGCCTGGGCGCCTATATTGCCGAGCCCGAGGACGGCAGTGCCGTTGGTCACGACGGCGACCAGGTTGCCTTTGGCGGTGTACTTATAGGCCAGCGTAGGATCGCGCTCGATCTCCTTACAAGGCACCGCGACCCCTGGCGTGTAAGCCATGCTCAAGTCGCGCTGGGTGCGGCAGGCCTTGGTAGGGGTGACCGAGATTTTCCCCGGCGTGGGACTCGAATGATACTCAAGCGCATCTTCTTTTCGGATTAACATGCCTGAAATAGCCTCTCTAATTCCAGCGTAACGCGAATCGTTTGCTGTCTGACGATTGTCGCACTTTGTTAACAGCCGGCGGGAACGGTCAACACCTGCAGAGTGGTGGTCAGGGCGGAGATGGCCCGCCGGCAGTCTCTTCAGTCCAGCCCGGGTGTGCCCCGCCTCGAACGAGGGGGCTGTAGGGGGGCGACAGCACTCAGGGGTGGGGGCTGCGACAAGACGTAAGTAGGGACAGTTTGAAGTAAGAAACCGAATTGGCAGCATCCTGACCTGAACACTAACAGTAGGCAGTATCACCCTACCGTTACATCAGTAAAGCCGCACCGCGATCCGGACCCCCTGAAATCCGAGACTACTCCCTATTCTCTATAGAGTTTGGAAACGGTGATACCCGCCTGTTATGTAAGAACTTGGGTTACCGAAAGTGAATTTTTGCGTGTACCTGACAGCGGTTGCTTTACTCTACTGTAAGGTTTGCCAGTTAAGCCACACTGCCGAATTGTAAATTTTATTAACTTGTATCTTGCGTGTCAGGCTTAAACCGGATTATAATAGCCTGTCCTACCAGCAACGGTGAGTTGCGAAGGGGCAAGGAGTCCCTCGCAGATGGTGGGTTCTCAACTCAACTATAAAGGAAGGGGCTATGAAGCTGACCAAGTGCTTGGGTGTGGCGTGTCTTCTCCTTCCCTCCCTCCTATTTGGGCAGGAGTTCCGCGCCACGATTTCCGGTCACGTTTACGACCCTACTAACGCCGCCGTTCCCGGCGCCAACATACAGGCCGTAAACGTAGCGACTAACGAAACCGCAACCGCAGTCACGGATGCTTCGGGAGCTTACACAATTCCCTTTCTCCGTCCTGGCCAGTACAGACTGACAGTAACGGCGCAGGGGTTCAAGCAGTTCATCCGTGAGAATATCACTTTGGAAGTTGGCAGGATCGCCGGCATCGATGTAACACTGGAGGTCGGCGAGGTTACCGAATCGGTCAGCGTCACTGCTGAAGCGGCGCTGCTGGAGACCCAGACGGCCAGCCGCGGCGGCGTCGTCAACACCGTTCAGGTAGCCGAGCTGCCGCTCAACAGCCGGAATCCGTTTATGCTCGGCTCGATGATGGCGGGCGTCACCTTCCGCGGTGCGGCCATCTGGCAGCGGCCGTTCGACAACGGCGCCATCGCCGAGTGGTCGGTGAACGGCGGCCGGCAGTCCAACAACGAGTTTCTGCTGGACGGCGCGCCCAACAATGCTCAGGCGGGCGGTAACAACATCGCCTACGTGCCCATCGTGGACGCGGTGCAGGAGTTCAATGTGCAGTCGAACTCCTACGACGCCCAGTACGGGCATACCGGCGGCGGCATCTTCAACGTCATCCTGAAAAGCGGAACGCAGGAGCTGCACGGAGCTGCCTGGGAGTTCTACCGAACCAAAGCATTAGACGCTAACACGTTCCAAAACAATGCGATAGGGGAGGAGCGCCCGGACCACAAGCTGCATCAGTACGGCGTTCAGTTGGGCGGGCCCCTTTACTTCCCCAAGCTTCTTAAGAAGGACTCCAACGTAAAAGCCTTTTTCCTGGGCAGCTTCGAAAATTACTACGAGGAATGGCCGCAGTTCCTCCGCAACTCGTTTCCCGAGCCGGAGATGCGGGAAGGCGACTTCAGCAAGCTGACCACCGCGGACGGCCGGCCAATCATCATTTACAACCCGTTTACGAGCCGGTTTGATGCAAACGGAGACCCGATTCGCGAACCGTTCCCCAACAACAGGATCCCTGAAAGCATGATCCACCCGGTCGCCAGGGAGGTGACCAAGTACATGCCGATGCCGAATGCGAAAACTCCGGGTCAACGGTACTCGATGCAGAACCTGCTGAATCCGGAGTACGCGGCAACCGACGATTTCTACAACCTGATTCTGAAGTTCGACTGGAATTTTGGCGACAAGCACCGGGCTTTCATCCGGCACGCCTCGAACGACCGGACCGAGGACCGGTGCATTAACGGCATCTGCGAGGGTCCCGGCATGGACGGCCAGCAGCCTTTCCAGCGCATCAACGATGCCTACGTGCTGGACTGGGTCGGATCGCTTTCGCCGACCCTGGTCGTGAACGTGCGCGGAGCGTATAACCGCTTTATCGAAAAAGGCTTCGGGCGCGGCAACGAGAACTTCGATTTGACCTCGCTCGGGTTGCCCCCCTCGCTTATCAGCCAGCTCCCCGGCCCGACCTACTTCGGACGCTGGGAATTCGAGAACGGCTACGCGCCGCTGGGCCGGTATCAGTCGATCAACATCACTAACAACTACGCGCTGATGGGCAATGTAACCAAGGTGGCGGGCAGCCATACGGTGAAGATGGGTGTCGACATCCGCCGCATCCACTACATCCAGCAAAACAGCGGTAACATCCTTTACTTCCAGGGCCAGACGCGGTGGACCCAGCGGTTGTATAACCAGGGGGAGGAGACTTCGGGGGACGGC
Source organism: Acidobacteriota bacterium (assembly GCA_029776225.1). Taxonomy (GTDB): domain Bacteria; phylum Acidobacteriota; class Terriglobia; order Bryobacterales; family Bryobacteraceae; genus Fen-330. The sequence goes on from JAKOTR010000053.1 coordinate 433,957, forward strand.
TACGCCTCGTTCCTGCTCGGCATTGTGAATGCCTCCTCGAACTACCCGCTGTATCCGTTCACCCGGCAGTGGTACATCGCGCCGTATATTCAGGACGACTGGAAGGTGACCCGCAGGCTGACCCTGAACCTGGGCTTGCGCTGGGATTACAACGGTCCTCCGGACGAGAAGTGGAACCGCATAAACCGCGGCTTCGACCGGAACGCGCCCAACCCGGTGGCCAGCCAGATTCCCGCTGAGATGCTGGACCAGTATCCGCAACTGAGGGACCTGAAAGGGGGGCTAAGATTCGCCGGCGTGGACGGCCTGCCCAGGATCGTCGGCGACCGCGACTTGAATAACTTCCAGCCTCGTATCGGCGCCGCCTACCAGCTCACCTCGAAACTGGTCTTGCGCGGCGGCTACGGCCTTTACTACCTGAACCCGAATAACGACTATTTGAAGTTCGTCGGTTTCAGCACGAGCACGCCGTCGGTTTACAGCATTGACGGCAACCGGACTCCGATCGTCAATCTCGGAAACCCCTTCCCGGACGGCATCAACGTGCCGCCGGGCGCTTCCCGCGGTCTCCTGACCTACGTGGGGCAAAACACGAGCTGGTTTAACCCCAGCTTCGTCACTCCGAAGCTCCACTCCTTCTCTGTGGGGTGGCAGTATCAGCTCACCCAGGCGGCTACCGTGGAAGCGAGTTACGTGGGCACCCGGACCGTCGACGCCAACAACGAAAAGGCGTTCAACATTCCTTCGGCGGAATTCCGCAAGAGCTGCAACTTGTTGGAAGGCGGCGATCCGGTTTACTGCAACCAGGCGCTGCCTAACCCGTTCCGGAACGTCCCAGCGTTCCAGGGCACCAGCTTCTATACCGCCGCGACTCTGTCGCGATATCAGCTTGCCCGTCCGTTCCCGCAGTTCAGCGGGGATATGACCGAGCAGGGCCGCAACGGCAGCCGGTTCTGGTATAACTCGCTCCAGATCAACTACAACCACCGGTTCGGCCGCGGCCTCACCTTCCTTGCCAATTACTCGCTGAGCAAGACGGTCGAGAGCTGGGGCTACAACGATCCGTTCAACAATGTCGAGCAGCGGGGTCTGTACTTCAACGACCGCCCGCACTGGTTCAAAGCAACGGCGGTCTACGACCTGCCGTTCGGCCGCAACCAGCGTTTCGGCGCCGGAACGACGGGCGTCGTCTCGAAGCTGATCAGCGGCTGGGAGATCACGGGCTTCTTCAACTGGGCTTCCGGTGAACCGAACAATTTGCCGGGCAACGTGATCCAGTTGAAAGACCCGCGAACGATCGGCGGCCGCTGGACAGGCAAGGTGGACTGGAAGGCCCACCAGGTGGTCGGCTGGAACAACTGCGTACTGCGGCAGTTCAACGACGGCCGCATCGAGCCGATGGCCTACAGCCTGGCATCCGGCTGCGGGGAAGACTTCTCCAATTACGCGTGGCTCATGACGGCCGACTACGCCCCCCGCATGACGCCGTACCGCAGCGGGCAGATCCGCAAGCAGCCGATGCTCACGTTCGACGCATCGCTGAACAAGACCACAACCATCACCGAGCGTTTCCGGCTGCAACTGGGCCTGGAGGCGTTCAACGTGCTCAACCACTACTATTACGGGCGCGATAACCACTTCAACACCACACCGACCGACTCGAACTTCGGGACGCAGTTTCCGAGCCAGGCCTGGATCGGCAACGGCTATCCCCGGCAGGTGCAGGTGCGCATGAAGCTGATTTGGTAGCTCAGCGGCAGTGACCTGACCACGCGCGAAGTCCGGCCGCTCGATGGGTTTCAAGTGCAGAGGCCCGTCGGGCGGCCGGCGCGCATTCCCCCTCGCTTCCCCCGGGCCCATCCACTCCGCCGCTTCTGGACCCATCCGCTCCCCTCGCTTTCGGAATCTCCCTGTGATGTAATGGCAAGCGTTGAGCCTCGCGCCGCTGGAATGCTTTGGTGCACCGCGGCCGCGAGGCCGATCGAACAGGGAGTCACAATGAATCGCGTTCTTCTACTGTTTTCTTATGTTTTTTGCTTCGGCCTGTTGCAAGCTCAGGAGCTGCCCCCGCTACCCCCGCTGCCGCCGGAGCAGAAACAGTCGATCGATGCCGCGCTTCCCGCCAAAGCGCCCGCCAAACCGAAACAGCCCCGGCGCATTCTGGTAATCAACCTTTCCGTGCGGGACGGAAATGTCGTGCGCGGGGGAGCCTGGAACGTGCATCCCGCTTCGAACTATGCCCTTGAGGCAATGGGGAAACGCACGGGCGCCTTCGAGACCGTCTTCAGCAACGACGTCGAGATGTTCCGGCCGGACAAGATCCGCCAGTTCGACGCTGTCTGCTTCAACAACACCACCGGCGTGCTGTTCGAGGACCCGGAACTGAGGCGATCGCTGCTCGACTTCGTCGCCGGAGGGAAAGGGCTGATCGGAATCCACGACGCCATCGCTACGTTCGTCCAATATCCGCGATACGATCAGTGGCCGGAGTTCGGCCAGATGCTCGGCGGCACGGAAAACGGCGGCCATCCCTGGAATAACGAGCTCATGGTCATGAAGCTTGACGACCCGGACAGCCCGATAAATGCCGCCTTCAAGGGCCGCGGATTCGAAGTCACGGACCAGGCTTTTCAGTTGCAGGAACCCTCGTTCCGGGACCGCCTGCACGTGCTGTTCAGCATCGACGTGGAAAAAACGCCGCCCTCCCGGCGGGGACGCTTCCTGCCCGTTCGGCAGCAGGACAAGGATTTCCCCATGTCCTGGATCAAGCGCCATGGGAAGGGGCGCGTGTTCTATTTCGGGCTGGGGCACAACGCCTCGATCTTCTGGAACGCGCCGCTGCTCGAGCACCTGCTTGCGGGAATCCAGTATGCGTTAGGAGATCTGGAAGCGGACGACAGGCCCAGTGCGGAACTCAAGAAGCGCTAAGCTCGACGGCGTACCGGGCGCACCGGTCAATTCACCCAGCGGTCGTCGTCGGAGCGGTGTTTTCGCATGTAAACCTGGAACTTCCTGCGGGCGCGCTGTATTTTCCAGTCCTGGTACTGGCGGTGCAATGACGCGAACCAGCCGGCCCGGCGCGGCCGGGAGCTGTATTTCGCTCGCAGCATGCCGGTTTTCAGGTAGATGTAGCCGAACACCAGCCCGCCCAGATGAGCGATGTCGCTGACCCCCGTGTTCACGCGGAACGAACCCATGAAGGCAATCACCCCGATGATCATGACGAAGTATTTCGCCTTGATCGGGAACAGGAAGCTCAACAGCACGGTGCGGTCCGGATAGAGAACGCCGAAAGCCAGCAGCAGCCCGAAAATGGCGCCCGAGGAGCCGATGGTGCGCGCCCCCATCTGGTGAAACAGAATGCCCGAGGCGATCACGCACACACCGGCGGCAATGCCGCAGTAGAAGTAGTATTTCAGGAACTGCCGCGTGCCCCAATCCCGCTCCAGGTCGGCCCCGAACATCCACAACGCCAGCATGTTGAACAGGATGTGGCCGAAACCGCCGTGCAGGAACATGTAGCTGACCACCTGCCAGAGAAAGCCGTAACTCAGCACCTGATACGGCACCAGCCCGAACACGCGGAAGGGATCCGTGTTGAAGAGAACGATCGCAAAGTAGTTCACCACGAACGTTGCGATGTTCACGATCAGCAGCCACTTCACGCCCGGCGGGAAATAGCTTGTGTAGTAGCCAGTGCTTTGGTATCGGTTGTACAGCATGGCAGAAGGAGTGGCCCGTCTCTGTCAGAATATCAGATGGAGCGCGGCCCCCGCTTGCGAGAGCCTGTTATCCAAGTTATCCAATCAGATCGAGGAGCTGGCGCGAGCTCACCGGCTTGGCGAGGCAGTGATTCACCAGGGCGCGTTCAGGCAGTCCGGCGAAATCCGAGGCCCATCCGGAGAGCACGATAATATGCGCGGCTTGCGAGCGCTCGCGCAGCCACCGGATCAACTCGAGTCCGTCCTCCATCCGGGGCAGCCGCAGATCCATCACCACGACGTCCGGTTCAGACCGGCAGAACGCCTCGTGGGCAGCGGCGGCGCTCGACGCGGCCTGTACACGATGGCCGGCCGCCTCGAACAGCAGGCTTCTTACCTCCAGTTGGTCGGGATCGTCTTCCACCAGAAGGACCGAGCGCATCCCCCTTAGTGTAGAATGCCCCGCCCAGAGTCATACGATAATGTCCCCATGGAGCGTAGGTCTTTCATATTGTCTTCATTGGCAGTTTTCGGGGCGCTGGCCCAAGATCAGGGGGGCTGGACGGCACAGCCGGACTGGTTCCCCTTCGAACCCGAGAACGATTTCACCGGACCGAGTGTAATCGGGATGGCGGACTGGTTAGACCGCCCAGCGGGCAAGCACGGCTTTGTTCAGGTCCGCGGTGACCGGCTTGTGTTTGAGGACGGCACGCCCGTTAAATTCTGGGGCACGAACGTGTGCAACGCGCGCGTCGGCATGCCGAAAGAATGGGCCGACCGCTACGCGGACAAACTGGCCAAGTACGGCATCAACATTCTGCGGATGCACAAGTTCACCTGGCCCGGCGGCCGCGAAGGAATCGGCGATCCGGCGGACTCGCTCAAGTTGATGGAGCCGCTGGCGCGCAACTGGGATTACTTCTGCGCAGGGCTCGCCAAACGCGGCATTTACACCGCCTGGTCGCACATCTACGGGCACCGGCTCACGCCGGCGGACCGCGACCGGGTCGCCGCCTATGACGAAATCATGAATGCGAACCTGCCGTGGGCGCACCTGCGGCGCAGCACGATCGGCCTGGTCAACTTCGCCCGCGACCTCCAGGACCTCAGCATCGGCCTGACCGTGAACATGCTGAATCGCGTAAACACGGTGACGGGCAAGCGCTATGCGGAGGACCCCTCGCTGGCCTACATCGAGCTTCAAAACGAAGACGATATCTTCTGGGGCCACACCCAGGTACACCTGGACAGGTGCCCCACCTACAAGCGGATGTTCCACAGCCAGTTCTCCGAGTGGCTGCGGAAGAAGTACGGAACGGAGGCGAAGCTCGTCGCTGCCTGGGGCGAGGGCGCGCTCGCTCCCGGCGAGTCGCTGGAGAAGGGCAACATCGCGGCGTACGCCAACACCGAGATGTCCGGCCAGGTGCTGGCCGCCGTCCGGCAGGGTAAGACGCCGCCCCAGCGCGTGCTCGACAACTGCGCGTTCCTGCACGAAAAGCAGAACGAGTTCTATTCGAGGTTCGTGGAAGCCATCCGCGCGACCGGCTACCGGGGCGCGATTGTCGGCTCGTGCTGGCAGGCCGGTAGTGGCATCAGCCACTACTACAACCTGCTCTCAGATGCCAAAGTGGGCATCGTGGACCGGCACAACTACTCGGGCGGCATGCGGGCGATGGTGAGCGCGCCGGGCTCGGGCATCTTCGGCGCCGGCATGCAGCAGGTGGCCAATCGTCCGTTCGGCATTTCGGAATGGAAGAGCACGCTGGGCAATCCCTGGCAGGCCGAGGCGCCGGCCATTATCGCCGCCTACGGAATGGGTCTGCAGGGTTGGGACCTCTCCTGCGAGTTCGCCAGCGATTTTGACGTCCTGAACGCCGGGCTGCGGGAGTACAACGTGGACGCGCCCGCCGACATTGGTCAGTATCCCGTTCTCTCGCGCATGGTTCTCCGCGGGGATGTTCGGGAAGGACGAGTCATTTCCACCCGGTCGGTGGCGCTTGCGGACTTGCAGAGCGGCCGCCTGGGATTCCAGGACCAAGTCCGGCAGCGGGGCGACGTGAAGGAGTTCAGCGGAACGGTGCCCCCCGCGGCGCTCGCCGTTGGCCGGGTGGTGGTGGATTTTGTGGAAAAACCTACCCGCACCGTGCCTCCCGATCTGAGCCGCTATCTGGACGAGCAACGCAAAGTAGTGCGCTCGGAAACGGGGCAGCTCGTGTGGGATTACAGCGACCGCGGCTTCTTCACCATCAACACGGCGGGAACGCAGGGTGTGGTAGGGTTTGCCTCGGGCCGCGAGCACGCGCTTTCCGACGTAACAATCACCGTCGAAACCCCGTTCGCCCTGGTCTACGTGACGAGCCTGGATAAGACGCAGCCGATCGCCAAGGCCGGTTCGCTGCTGGTGCAGGCGATCGCGCGCACGGCGAACACAGGCATGAAGGTCACGGCGGCGGGGAGAGTCGTGGAGCGCGGCAACCCGCCGGTGCTGATCGAGCCCGTGCGGGCCACCATCAAAATCCGGCGCTCCGGGCGCTGCGAGGTCCATCCGCTGGATCACGACGGGCGGCGTCGCCCCGGTACGACCCCGCTGGCCGTAAACCCCTCGGCCAGGCTTTCGGAGTTTCAAATCGACACCGGCAGAGACCGGGCAATCTACTATCTGGTGGAATTCAAGAGCTGACCGGGCTGACACGGTCCGCTGGACATTCCCGGCGCTGCCGGGGTAGTCTGGTGGTGAATTGAGCGTAGATTTCCGATCTTTTTTGCCGAAATTGGCGGCGGCCGCCATTGCGGCCGCCCTCATCCTGCCGTGCGCTGCGATGCCGGTTTCGCCGGCGCAAGACGCCCAACAAGGCGCCGAAGCGGATCAGCCGTCTGAAGAAGAGGCGAGCAGGAAAGACTTGCTGAAGCAGTTGGATGCGCTGGAGGGCAAGCTTCCGCAGGAACTGGCGCGCAAACTCGTTGTGATCTCCATGAAGATCGCCACCGGGTGGTGCTCGCCGCACCTGGCCCAGGAGTTCGAGGCGGAGGTCGATAAGCTCCCGGAACGCCAGCGAAGGCGATTCGAGAAGGAGTGGAAGGCCGTCCGCGAACACCCGGCCTGGCCCACCGTCAGCGCCCGCGAACAGACTTCCCAGAAAAAGTGAGCCGCACGGCGCCGGGGCGAGCTATTTCCTGATTCTGCGTCCAGTGTTGGTTTTTGGAGGCGCTTCGTGCTCCAAAAGGAGCCGCAGGGTGGGCTCCTTCAGCCGGGTTTGCAGCGCCTGGCCGAGCACAGCTTCCACCGCGGGATCGAGCGGCTTTTCCGCTTTGTACCGGACCCGCAAGAGAAGCTCCTCGGCGGTAAACCCAACTTCAAAGGAAACCATCGGCGCCAGATCGGCCGGCCAGACCTCCTTCAGCGGCTGTTCAACCCGCGCGATCAACTCTGCCCGCATGGAGTTCAAGTCTCGCGGCTGAGGAGGAGGCGGCGGAGTGCGAACCCGCTCCCGGAGCATGGCCAGTTCCTCCTCGCTGGCCACCTTGCGGACCGCCACTGTGACGTCCTTCCCCGTACGGCGGAGCAGGAGTTTCTCCGCTTCCCGAATCTTCTCTTCGGGCACGGTGTCGGTCACGATCATGCGCAGGATGACCCGCTCAGGCGTCACATCGAGCTGCTGGGTGAAGATCATCCCCGGAGATGCCATCAGCCGCACGGCCTCGTTTGCGGCTGTCCGGGCAATCGTCTCTTCTCTCAACTGAAACAGAGACTGCCGCAGGGGAATGAACAACGCGACAAGAACGGCAACCAGCATCAGCACGCGCCAGTGCAGCTTGCCGATGTCACCGAACGCGCGAGCAAGGCGGGTCTTCGTCAGCAGGCGGTAAAGCCTGTCCGAGGAAGCGTGCTCCAGAATCGAATAATCGATTCTCATGCGCAGTTCAGGCGCATCCATTCGGACGGCGTAGAACACAACAAAAGCGCTCGCCATGATCGCGGCCAGGTTGGTCAGGAACAGCAACCCGGCGCCGCGGATAATGGGCCAGTCGAAGCCGCTGCCAACCCCAAACCCAACCGTGCACAGAGGAGGCATAAGGGCTACCGCGATCGCCACGCCGGGCAGCGCTGTGACACCGCCGCCATGGCCGCCGCGGCACACCACAATGGAACCGGCAAGCCCGGAAAAAAGCGCGATGCCGAGATCAAGCAAATTCGGCTGCGTGCGGGCGAGAATTTCATGCGTGGGTGACTGGAAGGGAAGCAGCCATACCAGCGTGGCCGCGAACAGGATAGCGGACACCGAGCTCAAGACAATGCTGAGCAAAGATTTGATCCCCAGGTAGAGGTCCGCCGCCGCAAGCGCCAACCCGCCGGCAAGAATAGGGCCCATCAGCGGAGAAATCAGCATCGCGCCGATCACGACCGCTGGGCTGTCCAACACCAGGCCGAACGTGGCGATTCCGGCTGACAAGAGCAGTTCCAAAGCGTAGTTGAAACTGAGGACTTCGGCGGAATCAAAGACTTGAAGATATACTTTGGGCTTCGCGTCCCGGTCGATCGCCAGCAGATGCTCGATTCGGGTGCGCAGTGCGGTTCGTTCCATCGCTTTCTGATTGTAGATCCTGTGCTTGAGTACGTTCCGGCGGCGCTTGCAAAACCCTCAGGCCCCGGAGACCGCCGGAGGCGATAGCGTGCCGGCGGCGGTCATCTCCTGAACGATCTCCACGGCGTCCCGCACGAACTTGGGGCATCGCGTACCGAAAAGCTTCTCCTGCCTGGCCTGCGCGATGCCTTCGGGTGTGCTGATGTTACAGCCCAGCAGTTCAGAGCAGAGCAAGGAGCCGTTCCGCTCTTTAAACGCGCGCATGAATTGCCGGGCCGCTTCGTAAGTTTTTTCCTTTTCGGTACGATTCTCCGCCGGGCTGATGCTGCGCTGGGCGAGGCCGATCGCCATGAGGGCTCCGGTCACGCAGCCGCACGTCCCGGCGGAGCGCGCCATCCCGCCGCCGAAGGCCGCCGCGACTTTCAGCGCCACGGCGGCATCGATGCCCCACGGCCCGGCCAAAGCCGAAAACACGGATTGGGAGCACGAGTACCCTTCCTGAAAACGGGCTTCCGCAACTTCCGCAAGGCTCATTCTTATCCTCGATTCGCGCTCACCTCGCCAGGATCATTTCGGCAACGCGCTTGCCGGATAGCAGCATACCGCCGAAGATCGGCCCCATGCGCGGCCCTCCAAACGTGGTGCACACGCTCATTCCGGTAACCCACAACCCGGGATAGACCTCAGCCACCCGCTCGACAACAAACGACTCTCCCGCGGCTGCGTACATCGGTCCCTCTCCTGGCGCAAGCGCCGCATCCAGAAGCCCCCGCTTGCGAAGGTGTTGGACCGCGGCCGCATCGTGCCCGGTCGCATCGATCACCGCGCCGGCGGATAGCACGAGCGGATCCACCGGCAGGGCGCCAGCGATTGTCGTGCGGTTGGCCACGATTCCCGTCACCCTGTTGTCGCGCACGCAGAGGTCCTCCAACGTCACCAGATTCAGCAGGACCGCCCCCGCGCGGAGCGCCTGGATGCAAAGGCCGCAGGCCAGTTCCGCCGCATCCGCGACGTACAACCCGTCTTGAGGAACAAACCGGATGCATGCAGCTTCGAGAATCGGAAGCGCCTCCTTCTGCACGACGACCTGGTTCATTCCCATCGCGCCGCCCCAGATGCCGCCGCCGGGGCTCAGCCTCTTTTCGATGATCGTGACCCGCTTGCCCGCGCCTGCAAGACAAGAGGCGGCAACGAGGCCGGAAGGCCCGGCGCCTGCGATAATCACATCACTCTCGATCCGGTCCGCCAGCTTGCGATAGTAACTCTCAACGATTGCTTTCGAAATGGCGGTTTCCGTAATTGCGTTTTCAAGCGGCATTTTGTACTGTTCTCCTTCAATATGGCGGGAGATAAGCCTGCACACTCCCCGATTCCTCTGCCAGATCGCCTGCTGAGGATTGGGCGCACGCAGGGACATGCCGCCCGCCACGGCATGAGACTCGTGCCGGTTCGTGATCCCGGCAGCGCCCGCCAGAGGATTCGCAAGGGAACGAGCGGCTGGCCGTCCGGCAGCGAAGTTCTATTTTCGCATGCCAAACTGCTGAAAGAGAACGCCGGTATAATCGTGGCGGGAGCGGGAAAGGAGCAGCGCCTTGACCTGGACTCAACTGTTGAAGGATGAAGTCGAAACCACTTATTCGGCGACGTTGAAGCTTCTGGACAAAGTAGACCCGAACAGTCTGGAATGGAAGCCGCAAAGCGGCAGCAATTGGATGACTACCGGCCAGCTCCTCATGCACCTCACCAATGCCTGCGGCGCCGCGTTCAAGAGCTTCGTCACCGGCGATTGGGGATTGCCGCCGGGCGTGAAGTTCGAAGATCTGCCTCCGGAGCAACAGCTGCCGCCCGCGGAAAAGATGCCGACGATCGGCAGCGTCGAGGAAGCCAGGAAGCTGCTGTTGGAGGACAAGGCGCTCGCGCTCCAGATGATCGATAAAGCGGGCGAACACGATCTGGCCAACAAGCAGGTAGCGGCTCCCTGGGCGCCGGACGAAGAATACGCACTGGGCCGGCACCTGCTTCAGATGATCCAGCATCTCGCAATGCACAAAAGTCAACTGTTTTACTACCTGAAACTTCAAGGCAAGCCGGTTAACACAGTGGACCTCTGGGGCTGATCGGAGCTCGATCGCCGCTCCGAATTCGGCGTGCTGCGCGGGCTGGAGGGACCGCGCACGTGAGCGGCTCCGCCGGGCGCGCAATTCAGACAGTTCAAGGACCCATATTGATTCCACCAGGCTGCTGCTCTATTTCTGGGGTATGGGGGAGCCCGCCTGGAGCGTGGTTTTCAGCGATGGAACCGAACAGAGGTACGGGGAGGGGGTTCCGCTCTTCACGTTTTGCGTTACGGACCGGAACCAGCTGGAATGGCTGCTGGCGAGCGATGCTTATTCGGCGGGGATCGCGTTCACCCAAGGCAGGTTCGACGTTAAGGGCGATCTCAAAGCCGCAATCCAGTACAAAGGGTGGCAGCCCCGCAGCGGCTTGCGAAGAAGGCTGAGCTGGGCAGTCGCGCGCTGCGCAGCGGCGATTGAAACCGCCATTCAGAGCAAGGCCCGCACCGCAGAAAACATCCGCTTTCACTACGACCGCTCGAACGAGTTCTACCAACTGTTCCTCGACCCGCGCATGGTGTATTCGTGCGCTTACTTCCGGTCGGAGGACGCTACGCTGGAGGAAGCCCAGCTTGCCAAGCTGGACCATATCTGCCGGAAACTCGATCTGCAGCCGGGCGAACGCTTTCTGGACGTGGGATGCGGATGGGGCGCGCTGATCGGGCATGCGGCGGCCGAGTACGGCGCGGTGGCCACGGGCTGCACGCTGAGCGGCGCGCAGTACGCCTATGCCAGAGCGAGGCTGGAAGGGCGAGCGCAAGTGCTCGACTGCGATTACCGGAACCTCACGGGCGAGTACGACAAAATCGCCTCGGTCGGGATGTTCGAGCACGTAGGGCCGCGCCGCGCCCGGGAGTACTTTGGCAAGATTCGGGACCTGCTGGCTCCGGCGGGACTGTTTCTGAACCACGCTATCGCGCGGGCTGAAGGCGTGCGCGACGACGGAGCGAGCCTGTTCGTGCGCCGTCACGTCTTTCCCGGCGGGCAACTCATGCATCTGCACGAAATGATCCGGGCGGCCGAGGAAAGCGGCTTCGAGGTGCTCGACGTGGAGAACCTGCGCCCGCATTACGCGCTTACGTGCCGGCTCTGGGAGGAACGGCTGGAGGCGAACCGGGAAGCGGCGCTGAAACTGGTGGACGAGCAGGCGTTTCGCGTTTGGCGGATATGGCTGGCGGGTTCGGCGCTGAGCTTCGAAGAAGGAACCATCGGAGTTTATCAGGTGCTCATGAGCAAGCGCGGCGCGCCACGGCGGCGGTGGACGCGTGAATACGTGTATTCCGTTGACGCCGGCACACGGGTGCCTCGGACCGCGTGATCTGGTAGGCTAGTCACTTTCGCGGTGGCTATGAGAACGATGGGCGGGCGCCGCGCTAGCGTGAACAGCGTCCCGCTGGGAAAGTCGCGCACCCAGTCGCTGAGCGATGGCGTTTTTGCCGTCGCGATGGGGCTACTTGCCATTCAGATCCAGATCCCCCAACTGCCCGCCGGCGCGGAATCCGGAAGGCTGCTGGAGGCGATCGGCGCGATGGCGCCCTCCATAGTGGTCTTCGGGGGCACGTTTCTGCTGGCGGGCGTGTTCTGGTATCTGCAACATCTGACCTTTCACTTCATCCGGCACACCGACCACGTTCTCATCTGGATCAATATCGTTTTCCTGATGTTCGTGGCGGGGCTTCCCTTCTCCGCGGGGATGCTGGGCCGCTTTCCCGATCAGCCGCTTGTGTATCCGTGCTACTTCGGGAATGTGCTGGCGCTCGGCATCATGGCGAACTGGCACTGGCATTACGCCAGGCGGAAGTACATGGTGGATCCCGAGGCGGATTTGGATCTGCTGGCGAAGATCACTTCGCGGTTGCGCATAATTCCAGCGGCGGCGGCGCTGGCGCTGGCGCTGGGAACGCTTCACCCGAAACTGGGCGCGGCCGGATTCGTCTGGGTGCTGCTGCTACAGCCGTTTTTCGAGAGATGGCGCCTGGCGCGCAGCCGGGCTAGGGGTTGAGCTGAAGCGAGAAGTTGAGCAGCGAGCCGTCCTTCACGTGGATTTCCTGATCGGCGCGGCGGCCATCCTTGACGACACTAACGATGTATCTGCCCGCAGGAAGCGATAATTTTGCCGGGGTCCTTTCCGGGATGAGCTTTCCATCGATCAGGATCTGCGCGCCGGGAATGTCGGTAGAGATCATCACCACGCCCATCGCGCGGATGAGGTTCACGAACAGTTCCTGAGGGCGCTGGCCGACCTCGGCGATGCGCAGCTCGCGGCGGTAGCCGTCCATGGTGATGACGAGCGTGTGGCGGCCGGGGACCACGTCGAAGGAACAGGGCGTCTTGCAGGTTTTCGAGGGGTCGTCGTCGAGAATCACATCGGCGCCCGGCGGACTGGTGACGATCTGAAGCGGCTGGTGCTCCACCGGGGACTCGGCCGCGGGCCTGGACTGTGTTACGGCCGGCGCGGGCTTGGACTGCGTTACGGGCGGAGCGGCGGCAGGTTTCCGCTCTTCCACCACCGGTGTTCCGCTAGCGGCGGCAGGTTTGGGCTCTTCCGCCACCGGTGTTTCGGCAGCCGCGGGCGGTTCTGCGGGCGCCACGCTGTCGAGAGAGGGAGCGGGGGCCGGCGCGGGAGGCATCGGCGGGGGCTTCGATTCCGTCCGGGGCATGGCGACCTCGGGCGGGAGCGGGCTCGCTGCCTCCTGCTCGAGGTAGTCTTGCGAAAACCAGCGGTTGGCCCCGACGAAGATCACACCAACCACCACGAGCGCCGCAACAGCGGCGCCAAGTATCTGCCAGACAAGTTTCCTGCGCGGCGCCTCCACCGTATCGGCGCGCTGCGTGGCAGCGAGGCCGATGGGAGCGCTGACAACTTGGGTGGGCAGATTCTGGCTCGCCCCGCGCGGAATGGGCTTCCACCCTTTCTTGGTATTCAGGGCGGCTTCGAGAGCGTTGATGAACTCGGTGCAGGTTGGGTAGCGCTTGGCGGGGTCCTTCGACATCGCGCGGCCCAGCACCATGGCGACAGCCCAGCCCAGCGAAGGATTGAGGTGTTGCGGGGGAATCGGCTCCTCGGAAACGATTTTGTAGAGCACCGTGGTGAGCTGCTCGGCGGCAAACGGTTTTTCGCCGGTGAGCATCTCGTAAGCGGCAACGGCTAGGGAAAACTGGTCCGCTCGCCCGTCTACCGGCTTGCCCTGCACCTGCTCTGGGGACATGTAATTCGGGGTGCCGAGCACCGTCCCGGTCTGGGTCATCTGCTGGGACTCGGTGATCTTGGCGACGCCGAAGTCAGTGATCTTGGCCACGCCCTCCTCGTCGAGCATGATGTTGGCGGGCTTGATATCGCGGTGGACGATGCCCTTTTTGTGGGCAAAATCCAGCGCGGCGGCGGTCTGCTGGAGGATGCTGATCACCTTTTGCGGCTCGAGCGGCTCCGGATTCAGCAGCACCTTCTCGAGGCTGGGGCCATTGACGAACTCCATCGCGATGTACGTGACATCGCCCTGCTCGCCGACATCGTAGACGGTAACGATATTCGGGTGAGACAGGATGCCGGCGGATTGTGCCTCGCGGAAGAGGCGGTCGCGAAGGCGCTCGCGTTCGGCTTCATCCGTGAACTCGGCAAGCTTGATCGTCTTGATCGCAACCGGGCGGTTGATGGCCGGGTCAAGTGCGCGGTAGACGATGCCCATGGCACCGCGTCCCAGCTCGCCGAGGATCTGGTATCGGCCAATGGTCTCCATGCAGATGCGTTGTCAATTGTAACGCACCAGCGTAACTGGCGGCCCAAAGGCCGCCTCCGGACGAAGGGTATGCGCCGTTAACCCGCTAGTTCGACAATGGCTTCGGTGATCTGCCCGAGGTAGCGGCCGTCGCTCACGACGTCGGCGGCGATGGCGAAGCGGGGTCCGGGCGCCTCCCAGTTTCGCGGGACGGAGAGAGTCAGCGTGCGCGCGGCCTTTCCTCCCGCGGGCGCTTCGAAGCGCAGCACGTCCGGCACGATTTTCCATTCCGCGGGCGCGACCAGCGCGATCTCGAGTTTCATCGGCGCCGCGCGGTAGTTTTGAACGCGCACTTCGATCCGCCGCGATTCTCCGGCGCGGAGCACGATCTGGTACGGATAGATGCTCACCCAACTCGGATCGAGACCGAAATTCGTTTCGCCTTCGGGGAGCAGGTCGAAGAAGAACTGCTGCTGGCGGGTGAGCTTCTTTTCGGTAGCGAGCAGCGTGGCGCGGTCCACGGCGTAGGGTCTGCCATGGCCGGGGCAGATGATTTCTGGTTCGTGTTCGATGAGGTTGCGGATGGACTTCAAATGGCTGTCGTTCTCGACGTGGTTGCGGAAGATGAGGTTGTGGCGGAGCGTGCCGTCGCGGCGCGGATTCTCAAAGAAGGCGTCTCCGGTGAAGGCGACGCGCTTGCCGTCGATGGTGACGTACATGGCCATCTGGTACTCGGTGTGGCCCGGCGAATGCGTGATCTCGAACTCGAACTCCTCCCAGCGGAATCTCTCGCCGTGGCGGAAGGTGCGCGAAATCTTGATGGGCTCGCCGAGGATGCAGCCGAGGTTGTATCCGCGCGGGTTCTGAAAAACGTCAACCATGTTTTCGTAGCACCAGATCTGCGTGCCGTAGTTCCGCATGAGGTGCGGAAAGCCGTTGATGTGATCGTCATGCATGTGGCTGGGGATGGCCACGTCGATCGATTTCAGCCCGTAAGTGCGCTTGAGTTCCTCGATGTTGTGCTCGACGAAGCGGATGCGGTCCGTGGCGGCGGTGGCCCGCTCAAAGGTGGAGAAGTGCATGTTCGAGGCTGAGCCGTAGTCGACGAACATGGCTTTCCCGCTCGAGCTGATGATGGCGTAGAACGAAGCGTTGGTGAGATGGTGGGCGATGAGGTGCCGGCTCACAGGGAAGGGGCGGAAGGTCTCGCTGGGTTCGCCTACTTGGAAGCGGTAATACGCCGAAAGCCTGCGGATCGTTTCCGAGATGGCGGGCTCGGGGTCGCGCATAGGCTCGCCATGGGAAGGGCATAGAAGGCTGGGCTTGCGCTCGCGCAGGCGCGCCAACGAATAGATGCCGTGATCGACTCCTTCCGCGCCGCCGTAGTTGATCTGCGTATCGTACAGGTTCAGGATCTTGCCGGGCGCGTAGATGAGGTCGCCCGTGAACGCGGCGAGGCTGCCGTCGATTGTGGCCAGCAGCGCGATGGAGCCGAGGGTGTGCCCCGGCGCGGGCAGGATGAAGAATTCGGTCCGGTTCCAGCGGAACGTCGTGTAATCTTCGAGCTTGCGCGCAACGGGAATGTTTTCGGTGATCGTGTTGAAATCGTTGCGCACGTAATAGAGGTGGAAGACACGGCGGTTGCGCCAGAAATTTTCGGCGTCGGCAAACAAATGCGCCTCGTGCGCGGGGACGGCGATGGGGATGCGGCGCTCGACCGCCTTCCAGTCTCCCTGGCACTGGTCGCGGTGATGGTGCGTGTGAAGGATCCAGTTGACTTTCGAAATGCCGAGGCCGGGCAAATGGTCGAGGATTTTACCGGAACCGAAGTCGATCAACACGGCCGAGGAGCCGTCGCGGATCACGTAGACGTTGCAGGTGTCTTCGAAAAGCCAGAGGTTCTCGCTGAGTCTCCGGGGCGCTCCGGTGGGAGCGAAAGTGGTCCGGGTATAGCGGCGTTGGGCTTGCGGGGCGGACGAGGCAGCCGGCGCGGCAGCCGCCGCTCCCGCGGAGGTCAAGAACCGTCTGCGGGTCGTTCGGGCCATGTGGGAAAAGTATCACACCGGGCGACTCGGCGGCCCCCGAGTTCCGGCGCGAAAAAGCTGCCCGCCCACGGACCGGGCACATGCCGCTTCCTGTTGGCTACGCGAGTTCGCGAATGGCGCCGGCCATTCTCTTGCTGGCAATGACTTCCATGCCGTTGGAAAGCCTGATCAGCCAGCGCTTGCTGGTAAGCGGCGCAATCGTGCGGATGTGATCCATGTTGACGATCACCTGCCGGCGGACGCGGCGGAAGACCGGAGGCAGCAGTCCGGCTTCCAGGCGGCGGAGCGAGTGGGTGGCCAGAAACCTCCCCGTGGTCGTAACGACGTAGACGAGCTCGCCTTCAGCGACGAAGGCGATCACCTCGGCGGGATCGAACACGTGCAGCTCCGCTCCGGCGCGGCCAATGATCTTGCGGAGCGCGGGACGCGCGCCGGGCGCGGCGGGCGGCGGTTGCAGCCTGGCGCGCGCCCTTTCCAAAGCCTCTTTGAGGCGTTCGGCGCGCACCGGCTTCAGAAGGTAATCGACTGCGCCGACGTTGAAGGCGTCCAGCGCGTGCTGTTCATAAGCCGTCACGAAAATGATGAGCGGCATGCGCGCGCCAGGCAGCGAGCGGACCGCGGAAAGGCCGTCCAGTTCCGGCATGCGGAGGTCGAGAAGAGCCACGTCCGGCTCGAATTCCAGAATGCGTTCGACGGCCTCGGCTCCAGTGGCGGCTTCGGCGACAACGTCAACCCAGGGGAACTCCGCAAGGTGCTCGCGCAGGATGCGCCGGGCCAGCGGCTCGTCGTCCGCAATCAGCACTCTCATCGCGCGGCCTCCGCCGGCTGTGCCACCGGAATCGTAAAACTCACTTCCGTGGCGCCGGGAACGCTCTCGATACGCAGGCCCGCGTCCGGGCCGTAGGCGAGCTTGAGCCGGCGCTCGACGTTTTCCAGACCAACGCCCATGCCGTTGCTGAGCGCCTGTCCGGCGGCGCGAAAACCAGCGCCGGTATCGCGGACCGTGACGGTGAGATTGCCGCCGCTGAGGCGGGCTTCCAAACACACCGATCCTCCGGCAGCATGCGGAGCAATGCCGTGCTTCACGGCGTTCTCAACCAGCGGCTGGATGGACAGGATCGGAATCGGAACCCGAAGCGCGGCGGGGTCGGCGTGTATTTCCGTGCGCAGGCGGCCGCCAAGGCGCAGCGTCTCGATTTGCAGGTAGGCGTCCACGATGCGCAGCTCCTCCTCAAGCGGGATGGTCGTGTTCTCGTTCTTGAGGAAGTAGCGGAAGATATCGGCGAGGTTGAGGACGGTCCGGCGCGCGTCGGCAGCCTGTCCGGGGATCAATCCGTAGAGCGTGTTCAGCGCGTTGAAGAGGAAGTGAGGGTTGATCTGGGCCTGCAACGCGCGGAGTTCGGCATTGGCGGCGAGGCGGCGCAGCTCGGCTTCGCGTATCGCCTGGGCGCGTTCCGCGACGATGGAGGCGAACTCGCGGAGAAGCTGGAGGTCCTCGCTCATGTAGGGCTGTCCGCCGCGGCGGCGGCCGAGGCGAAGGGCCTCGCGCGGATCGGCCACGTCGGCGGAGAGCGCGGGAGCGGCGTCACCGGCCGGAATTCTTTCCGCGTGCATGAAAGCGGCGATGCGGCCGGTAGCCCAGTCGAGATAGGCGGCTTCATCCTTGAAGCCGGAAGCGGAGCGGAGCTCGGCGGCAAGCGCGGCGGAGTCGCCGCGGCGGAAGACGATCCGCGTCATCCACCCCTGGAGGCGGCTGCGCGCGAGCACAAACAGCAGAAAAAGAAGGCAGACGGCAAGAACGAAACCGCCTTCCCCGGCAACGGAATTCGCAAGGAACTCCGCGCGTATAAGCCGCAGGCAGAGGAAGGCGAAAAGGGCGGCCAGCACGAAATTCGCGCAGAAACGGACAAGGGCGTCGAGTAAGACGAAGCGGTGGTTGTGAAGAATGATGAACAGGGCGAGAGGAATACTGGCGTGGTGGAGGACGAGTTCATGGGACCAGGTGTGCGCGCCCTGCTCGAGGGCGATGTGAACGTAGGTCCCCACGAAAACGAACAGCACGCCGGCGCCGAGCAGGCGGCGAACAACTCCTTCCCGTTCCCCGCCCGGCAAACGGGCAAGGTGGACGGCGGAAGCTAAAGTGACTCCCCCGAGCCCGACGGACATAAGCCCGAGCGCGTACACATGAAGCTCCGACCGGGCGAAAACGATTTCAGCGAGATGTAGAAGGGCGGCGACGGCGCCGGTTGCGTACCCGGCGATGGCGAGGCGGCAGCGGTGACCGAGTGAAAGATGCAGCAGTACCGGCGCCAGCAGGCTGAGGCTGCTGAAAGCAATCGTTCCTACAACGTCGCTCAGGAGTGGATGGCCGGGCGGCATGGCGATGAGCGCCAGCGCGCCGAGGTTCCAGGCGAACGCCAGGGCGGCGGCGGCCATAGCGAGGAGGTTGCCGCTGGGGCGGGCCCCGGTGCGGTCGCGGGCAAGCAGGAAAAGAAAAATGGCGAAGATGATCGCGCCGGCGCCGTGCCCGGCCATGTTCAGCAGCGACGCGCCGTGGCCGAGCGCAGCGTGGCCCGCTGTGTAAGGTGACGCCATTCCTGCCAGCCTCGATGTGTGAACGACACCATTGTAACGGGGCCACCGGCGCGCCACGAGCAGGCGCTTACCTCAGCCTATTCCTGCGCTAGCGGATAGGCAACGATGGTTAACCCGCTCACGCCGTCCGCTTCGAGTGCGGCCAGCAGACCGGCTTCGAGGCCTTCCGGATCGATGTCCACGGCGCACTGAGCCATCTGTTCGTCCGTCGCCCCGTGGTAGCAGAGCTCGCAGGCCGCGAACACTTCGTCGGCCGCCCGTGTCACCGGTCCGAAGGCGCGGCAGGTGATGGGACGGGCTTCGTAGAGATCGCAAAGCCCGGTCTCCGGGTCGAGCGCTGGGCAGGGGACGTCATCCATCGAAGGCGGGAGGCTGTCTTCGTCATACAGCTCGCCCGTGGCAGGATTGCCCGGATATTGCGGGGCTATTTCGGCGACATAGGCTTTCGCGCGGGCGCGCACGCGCGCGGCGCGTTCCGGATCGGCGGCCTCTAAAGCGAGCAGCCCCTTGCGCAGCCGCAGGGCGTCGAGTTGAGTGATGCCGAACGGGCCGATGCAGCACTGCGTACAGCCCGGCCGGCAAGCGAGCCACTCTCCGCTGCGGCGCGCCGCTTCGGCCATCGCCGCGGAGACGGCGTCCAGCAGGCGCCGGTCGCCGGATTCGATCTGAACTAGCGTTACCACGGGTCTTTCTAATAGAATCGCGCGTAGGGAACATGGCGTAAACTTCGAAGCTGGGAAGGTGGAAACAACCCGATGACTCTGAC
This sequence comes from Acidobacteriota bacterium, assembly GCA_029776225.1. Taxonomy (GTDB): domain Bacteria; phylum Acidobacteriota; class Terriglobia; order Bryobacterales; family Bryobacteraceae; genus Fen-330. The sequence goes on from JAKOTR010000053.1 coordinate 453,477, forward strand.
TAGAAGGACCCTCATGGAAACTCCTGTGCTCGCGCTCGCAGCGGCGGCGCCATCCGCGCCGGGAGCGCCATTCGAAGCGCCAGGCAAATTCAGCCCGCTGGATCTCGGGTCCGTTTTCAACGCTTCGGCGCAGGATTTCGGGGCGAATGACCGGTGGCGCCGGCTTGCCGGTTCGCAGCGCGACGGCCTGGTGCGCACGCCTTCGGGCCGCCAGAATTTTCAGGGCATTCCCTTCCTGCTGGGCGGCGAGGGCGTGACGACGAAGAACCTGGTCCTTCTGGGCGCGCGCGGCAGCCGTGCCGTGGAGGTGCCCGCGGGCGGAGCGAAGGCGGGTTTCCTCTGCCTGGCGGCGTTTTGCAACTGGGACGAAAACGAAACACCGCCGCTCGACACGGACGTCGCGGAGAAGGTCGGGCAGTTGCTGGCCCGCGTGGTGTTCGTATACGAGAACGGCGCCAGCAACCCACTGCCGATCCGCCGCCGCTTCGAAGTGAACTCGCCGTCAATCTCCTGGGGGCGCCTCAGCTTCACCGCGCTGACACACGTAAAGCACGAACCGGTGAAGCTCACCGACTCGCTATTCAACGCGATGGCGTTATGGGGCGAGTTGCAAACCACGGTCTGGGACAACTGCTATCCGATGGGCAACCCCGCGATCATCTGGATCAGCGCGCTGGAGAATCCCGAGCCCGAGCGGGCGATCCGCGCCATACGGTTTGAATCCGCGGCCGACGATCTGGTGGCCATCTGCGGCGTCACCCTCTACCACGGGCGTGAGCACCCGCTGCGGCGGGAGCGGCTGAAGCTCTACCGGGTGACGCTGCCCGAGGCGGTCAATCCTTCGCAATGGAAGGCGGAGGTGGATCTCGGCGTGGTTGCGCGCACGTACGCGCTGCCGGAGTTCCGTCCCGACGAGTGGCTGAAATCCGCCACGCCGGGCCGCGGCGAGCGGCAGCGCCGCGTGACATCCGCGAGGGAACTCTACCTGGAAATCACGGCAAGCCCGGAGGCCACCCTGGCGCTGACCGATAGCAAGTCGGGACGGCGGTATACGTTCGAGCTCTCGCGCGCCACCGAGAGCGGCATCCCCGCGGAGCAGGCGCGAGGCGCCCGCATCGAGTTTCTCGAGCAGCGCAAAACCTGGCTGCACGGGCAGGTCGTGGACGCCGCCACCGGCCGGCCCGTTCCCGTGCGGATCGCCTTCCGCTCGCGCGAGGGCCGCTACATTCCGCCGTACGGGCATCGCACCGAAATCAACCGCGGGTGGTTTCAGGACTACGGCGCCGACCTTGCGCTCGGCGGCGATTCCTTCGCCTATATCGATGGCACGTTCCAGGTCGAGCTGCCGGTCGGCGAGGTGTATGTGGAGTTAAGCCGCGGCTTCGAGTACGAAGCTGTGCGGCGCCGGATCGATATCCAACCGGGCCAGCGCGAACTGCGGCTCGAGATCAAGCGCATTGCGGACTGGCGGTCCCGGGGTTGGATTTCGGCCGATAGCCACGTCCATTTCCTTTCGCCGTCCACCGCGCTGCTGGAAGCCCACGCCGAGGGTTTGAACGCCATCAACCTGCTGGCGGCGCAGTGGCGCGACCTGTTCACCAACGTCGGAGACCTCTATCACGGCCACGTGCGCTCGCGCGACGGCGAGGCCATGGTCTGGATGGGCACGGAAAACCGGCAGCACCTGCTCGGGCATCTCGCGCTGCACGGCGCGCAGGTGTTTCCCATGTCCGCGGCGGGACCCGGCGAAAGCTACCTGGGAGATCCGGTCCACAACTCGCTGGCGGGCTGGGCGGACGAGTCCCGCGAACGCGAGGGCCTCGCCATCGCGGTCCACTTCCCGTATCCGAATGGGGAACTCGCGGCCGATATCGCGCTGGGCAAGATCGACGCGGTTGAGGTCTACCCCTACGGCGAGCACACCAATACGGCCCGCTTTCTGGACTGGTATCGCTATCTGAATTGCGGCTACCGGCTGCCGGTGGTCGGCGGGACGGACAAGATGAGCGCCAGCATGCCCGCTGGCGCGAACCGTACCTACGCGCACATCGGCGGCGACGAGCTTTCCTTTGAGAGCTGGGCGAAAGCCGTCCGCGCCGGCCGCACGTTCATGACCACGGGCCCGCTGATCGCTTTCGAGGCGGACGGGCGCGTTCCCGGCGACGAGATTCGCATTCCGGCCGGAGGCGGCTCCGTAGAAGTGCGCGCGTCGGTAATCAGCGCGGTGCCGGTTCACAGGCTGCAAGTGGTGATGAACGGCCGCGTGGTGGCGTCGCGCGAGGAAGCCGCGGGCGCCCGCCAAATGGAGCTGAGAGAAACCATCAAGGTCACGGGACCGGCATGGATCGCCGCCCGCTGCGCATCAAAGCTGGGCGCGCAAACCGCCTGGCCGTTTGGCATTCAGGCGCATACGTCGCCCATCTATCTGACCATGCCCGGGCGCGAATTGTTCTCCCCGGACGCGGCAGCTTACATGCTGACCCTGATTGACGCGTCGGAAGCCTGGCTGCGGACGCTGGCCACGCGCCCCGACGACCCCGAACAGTTCGCGCGCATCCTCAAAGTTTGCGCGGATGCGCGCGAACGATTGCACCAGCGGCTCCATGCGCATGGAGTGCGGCACTGATGCCGCAACAGCTATCCGCGCGAGTGGCATGCCGCGCGTGCGCGACCGGTATCTCTAAACCAATCCTTCAAAAAGGATGCTGCTGAGATAGCGCTCGCCGGAGTCGGGCAGCACGGCCACAATCGTCTTACCCGCGTATTCCGGCTGAAGCGCGAGCCGGCGCGCCGCCACCACCGCCGCGCCCGAGGAAATGCCGCTGATGATGCCTTCCTCTCTGGCCAGCCGCCGCGCCATCTCGATGGCTTCTTCGTTGGTGACCTGCTCGACGCGGTCTACCATCGAAAGGTCGAGCGTGTCGGGAATGAAGCCCGCCCCGATCCCTTGAATCTTGTGCGGCCCCGGCTTAACCGGTTCTCCTTTCAACGTCTGCGTGATTACCGGGCTTGCCGCCGGCTCCACCGCCACCGTCTCAATCTTCTTGTTCTTTTCGCACTTGATGTAGCGCGATACCCCGGTGAGAGTGCCGCCCGTCCCTACACCGCTCACCAGCACGTCGATCTTGCCTTCGGTGTCTTCCCAGATCTCCGGCCCGGTAGTTCGGAAGTGGATGTCGGGGTTGGCCGGGTTCTTGAATTGCTGAAGGATCAGATAGCGGTTCGGGTCGCTGGCCTTGATTTCCTCGGCCTTGGCGATCGCGCCCTTCATACCCAGTGCGCCGTCCGTGAGGACCAGCTTGGCGCCGAAGGCTTTGATGAGCTTGCGCCGCTCCAAAGACATGGTGTCCGGCATGGTGAGAGTCAAGGGATATCCGCGCGCCGCGGCCACAAAGGCCAGCGCGATACCGGTGTTCCCGCTCGTCGGCTCCACAAGCTCCATGCCGGGTTTCAACACGCCCCGCTTCTCCGCGTCCCAGACCATGGCGGCGCCGATGCGGCATTTTACCGAGTACGCCGGGTTGCGCCCCTCGATTTTCGCCAGAACCGTTGCCTTTGAGCCGTCCACGGTGCGGTTTAGTTTAACCAACGGGGTACGGCCGATCGAAAGTGAGTTATCCGCAAAAAACATTCGTCTCTCCTCCTGAGTCTCAAAAAGTCCCAAAACTCTATAGAGCTTCGTCGAATCTCTATATCTCTATAGAGTATAGGACATTGTCCCCTCGAGCAAACTGCCCCCCTCCGCTGGACACCAAACGGCAGTACTGGGCGCCCATGTCATAGCGGGCCGAGGGAGAGCGCACCGGCGACAGGTCATACTCCTACTGGAGCATATTTTTCAACGCCAGGATGCAGCTTTTGTGTACAGGGAGCGGGTACTCCCCCCTGGGGTGCGATGGAAAACCGCCGCGGAATTTACGCCAGCAGTTCCTGGGCGCGAATCAACCGGCCCCGCACGTCCACTCCGTTGGGGCATTGGACCGTGCAGGACGCGCAGTCGCGGCAGCGGACCGCACGGGCGTCCTCCGGCAGCTCCAAAAACCGCTCCCGCGCCAGGGCGAAGTTGCCGTAGCCTTCCGCGTAGGTGAGGATGCGGAGCGTGTCGCTCACCGGAGCGCCCTTCGCGCACACTCCTCCGCACTCCCCGCACATGCTGCAGTACAAGGGGCGGATGGAGGCGAGCTGCGCGGCTAGCAACTTCTCGTCGGCGGAGGTGTAGGGCTGCGCAGCGGCGCGCAGGTTCTCCTCGAGCTGATCGAAATCGGTCATGCACACGATGGCGGTGTCGACCGACTGGTTCTTCAGCGCCCACCGGATAGCAGCCGACATCGCGCCTTCCTGCTTCAGCGTGTTGGTGAGCGCATCGGGATTCACGCCATACAGCCGGTCGCCGCGGCGAATCCGGGCAAAACCGCCGGCCAGCACCTTCATGGCCACGATGCCCATGCCCGCCTTGCGCGCCATCTCGATGGCCCGCCCGATTTCGGGCTTCATGGTGAAGTTGTAGGTGGTGAGCACAACGTCGGTGCGGCCGCGCTTCACGAGGTGCTCGAGCATCTTGTCCATGTTGAAGTGGGTGCTCACTCCGGCCCAGCGGATCTTGCCGGCCTTTTTCGCCTCGTCTTGCGCTTCGAGCAGCTCGTCCGTGACTTCTTCGGGAGTGTTCTTGTTGTGCAGGTACCAGATGTCGAGGTAGTCGGTCTGCAATTCCTTGAGGCTCGTGTCCAGGTGGGCGAGCGCTTCCTTTTTCGTCGTCGCGCCGGACTTGCTCGACAAAATGACCTGCTTCCGCTTTCCTTTCAGAGCCGCGCCGACCATGCGCTCGTTGTTGCCGTTCTGGTAACTGCGCGCGGTGTCGAAATGGTTGATGCCGGCATCGGCGGCGCGCGTGATGACGGCGGGGTCCGAAGTGGTCATGCACCCAAAGCCGAGCACCGCCACTTTCAGTCCGGTCTTGCCCAGGGTACGCATGGGCATGGTTGGCTGCTGTTGCGCGCCGAATCCGGCGATGGCCGGCGCACCCAGCCCGGCGAGGAACCGCCTGCGTGAAGATTGGAATTCCATGGCCGTTAGCTCCTTGAATTGCAGTCCAACACTCAACAATATTCCGTTGGGAGGAGCAGGCGCAAGGCACAATCGACCAACGGGCCGTAAACACCGAAAACGCATCGCTTCCTGCCGAACTTGCGAGGAGAACCGGTTCCTTTTCTCGAACCGGCCCGATTTCCCCATCCGGCCGGATGCCGCGTTAAGGTGGAGGTAAAGGGGGGCGAGATGGGGGATACAACCGTCAAGAAGATCGACTCGCGCACTTCGCCCGTGGGTAAGCAGGGGCAGAAGTACCTTGCCGGCGGGAAATCCGTTTCCATGCGGCTGTGGCAGGAGCAGCCCGGAGCCGACAAGCCCGCCACCACGCGCAATTATGAGACGGTGGGCTACGTCCTGAGCGGGCGCGCCGAGCTGGAGAGCGAGGGTCAGACCGTCCGGCTGGAGCCGGGAGATTCCTGGATCGTGCCGAAAGGGGCGACGCACAAGTACCGCATTCTGGAGCCGTTCACCGCCGTGGAAGCCACCGCGCCGCCCGCCGAAGTACACGCGCGCGACGAATGAGTCCGGCGTCCTCCCAGAGGCCGTATGACCCACAAGCTCGTGGCGGAAAATTTGCGCGACCGGCCGCTTCGTACCTTCCTTAGCATTCTGCTGATCGGCGTTCCTGTCACCCTGATCCTGTCCCTGGTGGGGCTCAGCCAGGGAATGCTCGATGAATCCGCCAGGCGGGCGCGGGGCATCGGCGCCGATGTGCTGGTGCGGCCTCCGGGCAGTTCGGCGCTGTCACTCACCGGCGCGCCGCTGCCGGAGGAGCTGGCCGCCCGGCTCGAAGAGGAACCCCACGTAGCGCAGGCGATGGGCGCTTTGAATTTCAGTATCTCGGGGTTTACTTACATTGCCGGCGTAAATATCCAAGATTTCAATCGCATGAGCGGCGGGTTTATCTTTCTCGAAGGCGGACCATTTCAGAGTCCAAATGACATCATCATCGACGATTATTACGCCCGCCAGCACCAGCTCCACGCCGGCGGAACCATTTCGCTGCTCAACCGGAACTGGCGGGTGGCCGGGGTGGTGGAGCCCGGGAAACTTTCGCACCTCATCCTGCTTCTGGACGTCCTTCAGGAGCTGACGGGCAGCCGGGGCCGGGTGACGCAGATCTTCCTCAAGCTGGACGACCCGGCGAATGCGCCCCGGGTGATCGCCTCGCTCCGCCGCCTGCTACCCGGCTATCCGATCTACTCGATGGAGGAGTTCACTTCGCTGTTCACGGTAAGTAATGTGCCCGGGCTCCAAACCTTCATCGATGTGCTCTCGGCCATTGGCGTAGTGATCGGATTTATCGTGATTTGGCTTTCGATGCACATGGCCGTGTCGCACCGCACAAGAGAAATCGGGATTCTGAAGTCCCTTGGCGCGTCGCAGTGGTACATCGCGGGCGTGGTCGTGGCGGAAGCGCTGGTGCTGGGAGTGGCGGGCGTGATCGTGGGCATCGCCTTGAGTTTCGGCGCGCGCTGGCTGATTCACATCCTCGTGCCCGCTTCGCTGACGATGGCGATCGCCGTCGAGTGGTGGCCCATCGTGGCCCTCATCACCCTGGGCGGCGTGCTGCTCGGGGCCCTCTACCCGGGGATCGCCGCCGCACGGCAGGACGCCGTCGCCGCTCTGAGTTATGAGTAAGTTGACGGGGAAAAATCAACAGATCGCATTTCGCCTGCCGCAACCCATCAGACGCCGGATTTTTTCACACAACTTTTAATATATTAAGTCAATTAACAAAATTTTATCCTGAGTTATACTTCACTGAAGAGGAGCTGAAGTGATGGCTGGAGCAGCAACCGGACTCAAAGAATACCCAAATCTTGAGCAGGATGCCGAGGGGATGGTCATCCAGAGGTTCCGCTACCTGCCGCTATCAAGGCTGGAGGCGCACGACCCCAGCCACGATCCTGGTTTGGAAACGCTGATCTACATCCAAACCCTGATCGAAGAGGATAGCGAGTGAGAGAGGCGGCTCCGGTTCAGGTTTCAAAATCACACACCGGGGAAAGGGGGATGGCATGGCAGAGGAGACAATCAAGCGCAGCGTGGAGCCGGAAACCGGAGATGAGGATGAGATTCTCCGGCAATATTGCGAACACCGGTTCGACTACCACGCCTATATACAGCGCCGGTTGAGGGCGGAGTTAGAACCGCGCCGGGCCGTGGCAGGGCAGGCATAGGTCCGGCGCACGCGGCCCCGGGACATGCGCGCTCTGCCGGCAGGAAGCTGACGCGGTGGAGTGCGCACCCCCGGGCCATTTTGCGCGCACATGAAACCACCGTTCAGTTTGGAAGGCAAAGTTGCGATCGTTACTGGTTCGGGGCGCGGCATTGGAAGGGCAATCGCGGAGAAGCTGTCGGCAACCGGAGCGTCCGTTCTCGTAAACGACATTGACGAGGATGCGGCGTGCGAAACGGAGTCGCGCATCCGGCAGGCGGGCGGCACGGCCGAGCACCTGACCGGCGATTTGACCGCTCCGGAGTTCCCCGACAAGCTGGTGAAGACGACGCTGGATCGCTTCGGCGGCCTGGATATCGTCGTCAACAACGCAGGCTACAGTTGGGACTCCGTGATCCAGAAGACAACCGACGAGCAGTTCCAGGCGATGCTGGACATCCACCTCGTGGCGCCGTTCCGCATCCTGCGGGCGGCTTCCGCTTTCCTCCGCGAGGCGGCCAAAAAGGAGATCGCGGAAGGCCGCAGGGTGATGCGCAAGGTAGTCAACATCACTTCGATAGCGGGCACGGACGGCAATCCAGGCCAGGTGGGATACTCGTCGGGTAAAGCCGGAGTAATCGGATTGACCAAGACGCTGGCCAAGGAGTGGGGGCGCTATAACATCAACGTGAACTGCGTGGGCTTCGGGCTTATCGAAACCCGCATGGTTCAGCCGTGGACGGAAACGTCGGCGATCGAGATGAAGGGGCGCAAAATCCGCATCGGCGTGCAGGAGAAGATGCTGGAAATGATGAAGACGGCTTGCCCCCTCGGCAGGCTCGGAACGCCCGAGGAGGCGGCCGGCGCCGTCCTGTTCTTCTGTTCCCCGCTTTCCGATTACGTGACCGGTGAGGTACTGATCTGCGGCGGCGGATTCCACTTCTAAGCCGCCAGCTTGTTTAGAGCCCGGCCCTGTCCCACAGGCTCTTGGCTGCGTAGCCGCGGAGCTCCACCTGCGGGCGGAGCTCGATGTAGCGGTCGAAAATACTCATGTAAAGCTCGCGCTCGCCTGGGGGAGGGGTTTCATAGAGGGCGCGCTGCAACGCGGGCTCCATCGCGGGCGAAACCAGCAGCACGGGCGCATCCGGTTTCTGCCGCGGCACGCCGGTCCACCACTGGATCGAGGTGAACGACCGCAAATACCACGGCAAAGGCCAGAGGTTCTCGCTGCTGAAAACCGCCACCGGCATGGCGCGCCCTTCCGGGTGCGCCGCGGCAAGCGCTTCCAGGCGGGAGCGGATCTCGTATACGTCCCTGCTGGTCTGCGAGTACACGTAGGGACTGCTTCCAACGGCATACATTTGCAATATGCCGGCGGCGGCCACCACGGCGAACACAACCTTGCGCCAACGGAAGAGCGCAACCATACCCGCGCCCGCAAGCAGCAGCATTCCGCTCAGCGGGCTGAGAACGCACCACGGCGTCTTGTAAGGAATCACCGAGTACAGAACAAGTAAGACCGCCGTATACCAGAGCAGAAACCGCAACAGCCGGGCGTCCCGGCGCTTCAACGCCACAGCCGCTCCCACTGCGGCCAGGACTACCACAAGCGCCTCGGAGCGCAGCATCAGCCCGGCGTAGTAGTGCCACGGGTGAACGTGCGGGCCGCGACCGAATCCGCGGCCCAGGTAGCCGGCAAAAGACCGGATGTATTCCACGGCGGCGCCGGGCTCCCTGAAAAACGACGTGATCGCCAGGACGAAAACCACCAGGGCCGCGCCTACACCGAGCGCCAGCACGCGATAGTCGCCGAGCTTGCGGGTCGTAAGCGCCAGCGCGGCGGCCATTGCGAGCACGGCCAGCGCCGCGGTCTCTTTCGCGGCGAACGCCAGCCCCAGACAACTGCCGGCAAGGATGGCCCAGCGCGCCCGCCCGGTGCGGGCGTACAGATATCCAAACGCGATCACACCCAGGAGAAAGCAGACCAGCAGCATCTCCGGGATGTAATAGCGGCTATAGTAAACGATCGCCGGCGAGACGGCCGTCAGCCCCGCCGCCGCCAGCGCCTCCGCGCGCCCCACCCCCCACGCCAGAAGCAGCGGCATCGCCACGAGCAGCAGTCCGAAGAAGACCGGCACGATGCGCAGCGCCTGCTCATCGAGATCCACGTATGTACGGATGCCCCGCAGCCAGGAGGGAACCAGCGTCGCGTAAAGCAGAACCGGGCCGTGATAGTCGCGGGGATCGTAGTCGTAAACGCCGGTTTCCAGCAGCGTGCCGAACTTATCGGCGAGCACCGCTTCGTCGGCGTGCATCGGGCGGTCCGCCAGGTGGGGGAGCCGCAGGGCGGCGGCCACGCTCAGTATCCCGAGAAGCGCGGCCGCCCATGCGTATTTCATTGCACCGGCTTGCCGTAGACCTCGACTTCGACGTAGTGATTGAGGGCGTTCACGTTGTTGCCGTTGCTGATCAGCCGGACGTACCGCGCCTCGACTCCCTTGGCGTCGATCAGCTTGCCCTCGGCTGTTTCAATGTAGTTGAGGTCCTTGCCAATGCCCATTCCGGCGCTGTTGTCGTGATCGTTGTTGAAGATCGTGCGGACGTTGGTGATGAAATCGGGATCGTCGGCCACCTGAACGATGACGTCGTTGTACACACGCGCCTGCTTGTGGAAGTGCCAGATCACCACGGCGTAAATCGTGTGTTTGGCTTCGAGATCGATCGTCACCCTCTGAAGGCCGGGGGCGAGTTCGACGTAACTGCCGTCGCCGCCCTCTTTATCGCCGTCCGTTATCATCTCGAGGTCGCCGACGGTCGGGTCGGGGCCGCTGCACGTTACAGGCTTGTTCAGCGCCACGTTCACCGTGCCGGCCGGCGCCAGGAACGGAGGCCGCGGTTTGCCCAGCGGCTTTTCCAGATTCGGGACCTTAATGTTCTCCGGTGTGCCCTCGAACATCGGCTTGGGCAGCACCAGCGGGATGGGTTCCAGGCCGCCGGTCTGCGCCTCAACCGGCGCCGCGGCCAGGCAAAGCGCCAGCGCGGCGGCCGCGAAAATTCCACTGCGGATCAACTGCATACCGATTGTGCTCCTCGGGCCGGGCCTTGCCTCCCCCTATGTAAGGGAAGCTGGCAGCGCAGCCCAAATGACTATTATTCCGTTACTAGCGCTGAGCGAGCGACCGCCGCACCCTGTCGGCGGCCAGCTTGGCTTCGTTCGCCACGGACGCGTCCTTCATCGCCGCCTCGGCGATTTTCAGCGATTCGGGACAAGGGAACTTGGGAAGCAGCGCCAGTACAGCCTTCTTCTCGTCCGGCTGTTTCGCCAGCGACATTGCTTCCTCGAGCAGAGCCGCCGTCGCGCTTGCGGAGCGGCCGGCGGCCGGCAGCCCGACGAGCCGGATGTACCCGCGCAGCGCCAGGATCTGGAATGCCGGGTTGGAATCTCCCTTTGCAATCGCGAGCAGGTCCGGCATCGGCGCCGGGGTCGGCCACTCGCTCAGGGCCAAGATGCCCGCCCGGCGGATCTCGTCGCTGCTGTCCTTGAGCGCGCTGCGGAGCACCGGGAGCGACTCCTCCCTGCCCATCTGCGCCATTACCTGAAGCAGTGATGCACGGACGGCAGTGTTTGTTTCACTCTGGTAGGCCGAGATCACCGGGGCCACCGGCGCCGACTCGGAGCGGGCTAAGACTGCGGAAAGCGCCCGCTCGGCCTCACGGCGGTCCGCACTTTGCGCGGTTCTGAGCACCGCGATGATCGCCTCGGCGTCGGACGGCGCGGCGGTGTCGCGCAGCGCCCGCAGCGCCTCCCGGCGGACGGTGCGGTCGGGATCCCGGGCGGCCTGAAGGAGCGCCGGAGTCGCGGCCGAAGTCCCACGCGCCGCCGCCGCCCGCATCAGTTCCACTCTCACCTTGGCGTCGCCTTCCGGAATGCCGGCGACCACGGCTTCATCCACGCCCTCGCCAGTGAGGCGGTTGAGCGCTTCGCGGGCGGCGTTCTGCTCCGCGGCTTCAGTTGCCGTCGCGGCCGTTTCCGCCAGGATTCTTACAGCCGGCCGGCCGCCGAGCCGCCCCATGCCCTCGAGCGCGGCCAGACGGACTTCCAGCGTGCTGTCCTTGAGCGCGTTCACGAACACCGGCTGCGCCGCGGCATCGCCGCGGTCCGACAAGGCCGCAAGAATGCGCACTCTCGCCAGCGCGTCCGCGCTGCTCATGCGCTCGCTGAGCAGTTTCGTCACTTCAGGGCCCTGAATCGTGGCGAGCTGGCGAATCGCCTGCGCCTGCACTGCGGGCTCGGCCGCCTTCAGCGCTTCGGCCAGCAGCGGCACGGCATCTTTGCCGCCCGACACAGCCAGCCCGCGCAGCGCACCGATGCGAATCATCTCCGGCTCTCCGGGCGCGCTCAGTTGCTTGTAGATCGCGAATGCGCCCTTCTTGTCTCCGCGCGCCACCAGGGCGTCCGCCGCGCGCAGGTACGCGTCATCGGCCTCCGCACGCACGGCGCCCGAGGTCTTCAACCGGACGTCGGCCAGGGCCTTCGCCGCCTGGGGCGTGCCAATATCGCCCAGAGCTGCGGCGGCAGCCGCGGCAACGGCAGCATCGGAGCCGGTTACCAGCGTTCTCAGAGCCGGAACCGCCAGGTTGTCCTTGCGCTGCCCCAGCGTGTTAATGATCCCGACCTGCACCCTGCCTTTGGTTTTCGGCAGCATCGATCTCAGCGCTTTGTCCACAGCCGCGCCGGGAATCCGCTCCAGCGCATACCGCGCCATGTCGGCCGTCTCTTCCGAGCCCAGCATCTTCGTCAACACCGGGACCGAGGCGGTGGAACCGATGAGCATCAGGTGACGGCAGACCTGGTCTTTGCCCGCCCGCGTGGCGTTGGATTCCAGGAACTTGATGAAGGCGGTCTCCATCGTCTTTCTCTTTTCAGGAGACGCCGATTCCCTATAGACGATGGCTTGGAGGCTTATCAGAGCGGCGCGGTCGTGACCCACTTCATAGGTTGCAAGTTTGGCCAGCGCCTCATCGAAACTCATGGACGGCGGGCCGCCCGCTTCCTGCCCGGCGGACGGAACCACCAGGGCTGCAGTCAATAACCAAACAATAAATACTGCCGTTCTCATGTGACCTTCCTCTGGATCAAATGCGCCACGGGCTGCGCATCGGCCGCGATAGCATGCGCTCCGCTTCGGGATCGCCGATGATTTTCTCGTTCACGGGATCCCACCTGATTTTGCGGCCCAGCAGAATGGAGATGAGCCCCAGGTATCCGGGAGTCGCGGATCTCAGCGCGACATCGGCCGGCGTCAACGTCCGGCGCCTCGTCTTCACGCATTCCAGAAATTGCCGGTGGTGGCCCGGAGACCGTTCCAAATGAATCTCGCTGGGACGCAGTTTGGCCGTCAGCAGGCTCTTCGGATGGGCATCGATGCCGGCCCGGTCCACCCAGATCCACCCCTCATCGCCGATCCATTTCGTTCCGAGCTTGAAATTGAAATCCGGGTAGCCGCCTGAGACTTGCATCGTCACGCCGGAGGGGTATTTCGCAAAAACGCGGAATTTCGCCGGCGCATTCCACACGCTGTTTACCTTTTCGAACTCGCCGGTCCCCTCGACTTCCACCGGTCCGGAATTGTCCAGCCCGAGGCCCCAGTGCGCGATATCGATGTGATGACCGATCCAGTCCATCAACAACCCGCCGCCGTAGTCGAGGTTCCAGCGCCAGGTCTTGTGCACTCGCGCCGGACAATAGGGCGCCCACGGGGCAGGACCGAGCCAACGGTCCCAATCGAGTTCCGGCGGAGGCGGAGACGGCTTGTCCAGGTGCGCCGTCTTGTCCCAATCCAGCAAGCCGCCGGGAAGCGCTACTTCCACCTTGCTCACCTTGCCGATGCGCCCGTTCAGCACCAGTTCGCAGGCGAACCGGAACTGGCTCACCGACCGCTGCCAGCTCCCCGTCTGCCAGACGCGCCCGTAGCGCGCCACGGCATCGCGAATCGCCACGCCCTCGGCGAAGTTGTGCGCCAGCGGCTTTTCTCCGTAGATGTCCTTACCCGCCCGCGCGGCGGCCACCGAAAGGATGCCGTGCCAGTGGTCCGGCACGGAGAGCACCACCGCGTCGATGTCCTTGCGCTCGAGCACTTCCTCGTAATTGCGGTAAGCGACGCAGTCCTTGTTGCCGTATTTGGCGTTCACCGTTTCGAGCGCCTGTTTCAGATGATTGGCGTCGATGTCGCAAACGGCCACGAGTTGCGCGCCCGGCTCCTCGAGAATGCTGTTGACGTTGTTGCCGCCCTGCCATCCCGTGCCGATGCAGGCGGTGACAACGCGTTCACTCGGCGCTACGGCGCCGTTCTTGCCGAGGGCCGTGGCCGGGATCAACGCCGGAAACGCCAAAAACTCCCTTCGGCTGATTTTCATGGCACACTCCCTCCCTTCATGCCCCTGTGATGCTCGCTCCGGTGACGGGCCGCACGTTCTCACAACCGCCACGGACTCCGCATCGAGCGCGCCAGCATACGGTTCGCCTCGGGGTCATCGACAAATTCTTCCTTCACCGGATCCCACCGCAGCTTGCGCCCGAGCCTCATGGCGATATCGGCCTGCTGGCACACCATTTCCCCATGCGCCGCGGCATCGATGTTCGAGATCGGCTGCTGCCGCGTGCGGATGGCGTCAAGGAAATTCCTGCGGTGGTTGTCGCTCTTGATGACTTTCTTCTCGTGGGGCTTGATGATCTCGTGCATCAGCCGCTCGGGGTGCGTGCGCATGCCCTGGCGGCTGACATAGATCCAGCCCTCCGTGCCGAACATCACGCTGGCCATCCCGCCGAAATGGAACTGCTGGGCTCTCTTCTTCGCCGTCTCCAGGTCCATGTGAATCACCCGGACGCCGTTGGCGTACCTGTGCTCGGCCGTCCAGGAATACGCGACGTCGCGGATATCGTCATAGAAAAGCCCCGTGGCTTCCGTTTCGATAGGCGTTGTATCGTCGCATCCGGCGACCCACTGGGCGATATCGACGTCGTGAATCCCCCAGGCGCCGCTCAGGCACCCGAGACCGTAGTCGTGGATCATCATCCAGGTGCGCGACACGCGCTCGGGAGTGTAATCCACCCATGGCGCCGGGCCGAGCCACATGTCGTAGTCGAAGCCCTCCGGCGGTTTTTGTGCCGGCTCCTCGGGAATCCTGGGGCCCCGGTTCCCTCCCGCCGAACCAATCATGACGGTCTTCAGCTCGCCGATTCGCCCGTTCAGGATCAGCTCACACGTATGCCGGTAGGCCCTGTCCGAGCGCTGCTGGGTGCCCAACTGGAACACCACTCCGTAGCGCTTCACCGCCTCGCGTATGGCCTTGGCTTCGGCCACGCTCACGCCGATCGGCTTCTCGTAGTACATGTGCTTGCCGCGGCGCGCGGCCTCGATGCCGATCAGCGCGTGCCAGTGCTCCGGCGTTGCGATCATCACCGCGTCGATGTCGGTGCGCGCCAGCAGCTCGCGGAAGTCGTTGTACGTCGCGCAGCCCTTGTCGCCGTAGCGGGCATCCACCATGTCCCGGGCCTTGTCTCGCGCCTCCTTCCGCACATCGCAAATTGCCACCACGCGAACATCCGGCTGCTGGAGAAATCCGCGAACGTGGCCTGAGCCCATGCCGCCCACGCCGATCATACCCATCACAATCTTGTCGCTGGGCGCGACCGCGCCCGCCCGCCCGAGAGCGCGCGCGGGAACGATCATCGGGAAGCCGAGCACGGCCCCCAGGAACTGCCGCCTCTGCATGGCGCCTCCTGCTCCAAAACCTCTAACTTGAATGGTATCCAACTACGCCAGGAAAACGAGATATGGCCAGGCGAACGGCCTGCCGCCCATCTCATTCCCTCGAGGTGTCCTTTTTCCGGTTAGATACGCTTTTGTCCCGTCCGGGGACACACACTTCGCGCATTCGCATCATACGGTAGGCGGGAGCCAGGTTCAATCCGGAAAAGGGAGTTTCGAGCCGAGGCTCCAATAGGTTGGATTTATTGTGTAAAATGAGCCTTGGCCTTGAAGAACCTCAAGACGCCTTCCTTGCCGGCCGTCCAGCGGGCCATGGCCGTGCTGGAAGAGATCGCCCAGTCGCGAAGCGGCCTCAGCCTCACCGAGCTTACCCAAAAGCTCAAGCTGCCCCGCAGCTCGATGCACTGCCTGCTCGTCACGCTCGAGCGCTGCGGTTATATCCAGCGCGGAACCGCCCGGGGCCGGTATCATTTCGGGGCCAAGGTCTTCTCCCTCATGAACCTGGCGCTGGGAGGCGTCGGATTGCGGGAGGTGGCCAAACCCTACCTACGCAATCTGGTGAGGCGCACCGGGCTCACGGCGCACATGGCCATCCTCGCGCACGACCAGGCGGTGCTCATCGAGCAGATGGTTCCCACCGGAGTCTTCCGGGTATCCACCTGGCTAGGCAAGAGCCTGGAAGTGAACTGCTCCGCGCTGGGAAAAGCCCTCATCGCCTGGCTGCCCGAGGAAGACCTGAACCGCATCGTTCGCGATCACGCCTTCCCGAGGTTGAACGAGAACACCATCGTCTCCCCCCGCAAGCTGTTCGAGGAGCTCGCCCGCACCCGCAAGAACGGCTACTCGATCGACGACGAGGAAGCCGATATCGGCAGCCGCTGCCTGGGCGCTCCGGTGCTCAACTCCGAAGGCAGGGTCGTAGCCGCCATCAGCGTGATGGGCACGACGAGCCAGGTCACGCCGGAAAACATCCCCGCGCTCGCCGCGGAATTGAAGCGAACGGCCGCCGCCATTTCGGAGAGCCTCGGCTACGGCTGCGAATCCGACCCGGCCGTGGAACCCCCAGCCGCAACCGGGCTCTGAACCGAGCTGCGTCCTCTCATTTCTGGACCGCAGCCCGCCCCAGCCGCATATCTCCGGTACGAATGTAGCGCTGGTGGAAACTGAACGCCTCATCCAGCGTGTGAGGTGTGTGCCCGTCCGCGGCAAATCGCAGGTAGGCGCGCAGCGCATCCCGGTAGTCGGGGTGCGCGCAGTTTTCGATGATGAGCGAGGCTCGTTTTCGCGGCGGCTGCCCGCGCAGGTCTGCCACGCCCCACTCCGTTGCGATCACCTGCACCGAGTGCTCGCTGTGGTCCGTGTGGGTCGTCATCGGGACTATGCAACTGATCCGGCCCCCTTTCGCCGTCGACGGGCAGGTGAAGATCGAAAGGTAGGCATTTCGCGTGAAATCGCCTGAGCCACCGATGCCGTTCATCATGTGGCTGCCCAAGACGTGCGTGCTGTTCACGTTGCCGAAGATATCCACTTCGAGCGCCGTGTTCAGGGAAATGATGCCGAGCCGCCGCACGACCTCCGGGTGATTGGTGATCTCCTGCGGCCGCAACACCATCCTGGAACGGAACCAGTCCAGGTTGCCGTACACCTCCCGCCGCATCTCGCTGCTGACGGTCAGCGAGCAGCAGCTTGCAAACCGGACGCGCCCGGCCATCATCAGGCGGACGACAGCGTCCTGGACCACCTCCGTGTACATCTCAAAGGCCGGGATCTCGGGATGATCGCCGATCGCTTCGAGCACGCTGTTCGCCACGTCGCCGACCCCCGACTGCACCGGCAGGAACCCGGGGGGAATGCGCCCGGCGCGGAGTTCACGCGCCAGAAATTCGGCCACGTTCCAGCCGATGCGCCGGGTGATGTCCGAGGGCGGATCGAACACCACGCCATCGTCCTCCCGTTCGGACTCCACGACTCCGGCGATCTTCGCCGGATCGACCCGAAGCAGGGTTTCGCCGATCCGGTCCGATGGCCGGTAAATCGGGATTTCGCGCCGGTGCGGGGGATCCGCCGGTGAGTAAATGTCATGCATGCCGTGCAGCGCGGCCGGCTGGCAGCGGTTCAATTCGATCAGAATGCGCTCCGCAACCGCGCAAAAGGTGGGCGCCGCCCCCACGCCCGAAGTCAAGACGATGCCGCCATCGGGCGTGATATCAGCCGCCTCGACAATCGCCCAGTGCATCGGCCCCAGAAAGCCGTAGCGCAGCGCCTGGGTGAGGTGGGAAAGGTGAACATCCAGGAATTCCACTTCGCCCGAATTGATCAGCGCCCGCGTCCGCGCATTCGCCTGGTAGGGGCACCGGAAACTCAACACTCCGGCCAGCGCGGTTTCCACGGTGGGGCCGCTGGTCACGCAGAAGCCCCGGATCCGGAAATCGCTTTGCGCCGCGCGCTCCCCCAGCGCCACCGAGATTGCTTTTGGAAAACCCGACACGGTGAAGCCGCCGAAGCCCACCGTCTGCCCGGGAGTGATCATCGCCGCCGCTTCTTCAGCAGTCAATACCGGATAAGGACACGGCATACGCCTTCAGATCATAGCGTGAACGCCGTCACGTCAGATGGCCGCCAGGACTCTGCGCGCTGCGAAGTATCCGCACATGCCGTGCACGCCCACGCCGGGCGGCGTCGATGCGGAGCACAGGTACAGGCCCTTCACCGGCGTTGAGTACAGCATTCGGGTAGGGCGCAGGAAAAACTGCCGCACGGTTGCCGCACCGCCGGCGATGTCGCCGCCGGCGAAATTTGCGTTGCGCCGCTCGATTTCCGCCGGAGTCATGACGCTTCGGGCCAGAACGCGGCGGCGAAACCCCGGGGCAAACCGCTCGATCTGGTTTTCGATTCGTTCCAGCATGTCCGCGCGGGAGCCGTTCGGCACGTGGCAGTAGGCCCAGGCGGTCTGCGCCCCGCCGGGAGCGCGCGTGGAGTCGAACAGGCTTTGCTGAGCAAGCAGCACGAATGGCCGTTTGGGAGGGCTCCCCGCCCACACCTCGCGCTCGGAGAGGGCGATCTCCTCCAGCGTGCCGCCGAGATGCACCGTGGCGGCGCGCAGGCACTCTTCGGCCCGCCACGGGATCGGGCCGTCCAGCGCCCAGTCCACTTTGTACCCCCCCGGACCGTAACGGTAGCAAAGCAGCTTTTTTCGATACCACGCCGGGAATCTATGGCCTGCGATGCGCAGCAACGGGCGCGGCGAGAGATCGCACAGGATCGCGCGCGCCGGCGGCAACTCGTCGATCGAGCGCACCTGAGTTCCGGTCACGATCTCGCCTCCCAGCGAACGAAGATGCGCGGCCAGCGCATCCGCGATTTTCTGGGATCCGCCGCGCGCCAGGGGCCAGCCCACCACGTGCGCGAGAAGGCCGAGTCCCAGTCCGAATCCCGCCGTGAGCGGCTTTGCGAGCGGCAGCATGCTGTGCGCCGCCAGGCCGGCCAGCAGCGCCCGGGCCCGCTCTCTGCGGAAGAGGCCGGCGGCCAGCCCGGAAGCCGAACGAAGCGCTTGCAACCCGAAGCGCGCCAGGGCCAGCGGGCGCCGGGGGAGTCGAAGCGATCCGAGAACCGAGGCTTGCAGTCTCTCCCAGTCCTCCACCAGCGGCCGCATAAGAGTGATGTAGGACTCTCCGTCCTCACCCAGCTTTTCGGCAGTGCGTTCCAGCGAGCGCTCGAGGACTGCGGCCGTTCCGTCATCGAACGGATGGGCTAGGGCGGCGGGGGATTCGATCCACTCCAGTCCGTAACGCTCCAGCGGCAGCGTGCGGAAAAACGGCGACGCGGCTGCCAGCGGATGGATGGCGGAGCAGACGTCGTGGACGAAGCCGGGCAGCGTGAGGGCAGCCGAGCGCGTCCCGCCGCCGATAGACTCCTCGCCCTCGAACACCACCACGGACAGCCCCGCCTGCGCGAGCACGATGGCCGCCGCAAGCCCGTTCGGCCCCGACCCGACTACGATCGCATCCCATTTGCCCGGCACCGGCCCCCCGACTCCCAGTATGCGCTGGGGAAGCCTGCCCCAACCCCGCGCTATGCGGTCATCGCTCTACCCACCGGTACGCCGCTTTTGAGTTCGCGAAGAAGTATTTCTCGGAGGCTTCCCTGCCCTTCCCGGCGAAATACTCGCGGACCACGTTGAGCACCGCCTCATAGGGGGCCACCAGGTCACTGACGGGCCAGTTGCTGCCGTAGATCACGCGATCCTGGCCAAAGGCGTCCCAGACGTCATCGAGCGCCGCGCGGTAGAAACCGGCGCTGGTGGGGGCCTTGCGGCGGAGTACGTTGGAAACCTTGGCGTACACTTGCGGGCGCTTCCCAAGCTCCCGCAGAGCGGCGCGGGCGGCATCGCGCGCGGCCGGATCGGCGGGCCAGTCGAACGGCAAATGATCGATGACTATGCGCAGGCCGGGGAGGCGGTCCGCCAGCCGTACGACATCGGCGAGCATCGCGGGGCCGCCGACCACGTCCAGTTCGAGGTTTGCCCCCGCGAGGCGCTCGATATCCGAAAACACCGCCGGCTCCGCCAGGCCGCGGGCAACCGCCTGCGCGTTCAGCCGTATACCCAGGAACAGCCGCCTTTTTCTGAGCCGCTCGAAGTGTTCCCGGAATTCGGCCCTGCCGGCCGGCAGGTTGCCGACCAGGCCCACGATGATGGGGTTCTCCTCCGCCAGATCGAGAATCCAGTAGTTGTCCTCGACCCAGGCGCTGGCCTCGACCACCACCGTGCCCACGATGCCGAGCGGAGCGGCCATGGCCACATACCGCGGGGGCAGAGTGGTTCTGTACAGCACCGCGTCGTCTTTCGGCGGCCACGGAACTCCTTGCGGGCGAGCCGGATCGTAGAAGTGCGTGTGGGTGTCGATAATCTTTTCCGGAGGTTGCGCGAGAAGAGCGGCCGCGCCGCCCAGAAATGTCCTTCGCCTCATGCGAGCATGGTACGCCCCCAAAACGGCCAAGAAAAGGCCACCCCGGCCGGTGTTTTCGCCCCGCCACATAGGGCAGCTACATTCGAATAAGATAGGGAATTGGTCAACAAACTCGTCATTGAAAACCTGAAATTCCGGCCGGTGCGGACGGCGCTCAGTATTCTGGCGGTGGGCATCGAGGTCACGCTGATGCTCACCATCGTCGGGCTGAGCTATGGCATGCTGGCCGACTCGCAGCAGCGCGCCAAGGGGGTGGGCGCGGACATTATAATCCGGCCGCCGGGCAGCTCGGTGCTCAGCCTGACTTCGGCGCCGCTGTCGGAAAAGTACGTTGCCTGGGTGCAGCGCCAGCCCCACGTGAAGATGGCCGTCGGATCGATGAACCACCCGGTGAGCGGCCTGACAACGATCACCGGCATCGACCTGGATGGGTTCAACCGCATGAGCGGCGGTTTCCGCTACATCGAAGGGCGGCCTCCCATGGAACCCGACGAGATCCTCGTGGACCGCTATTACGCCCGGCAGAATAACCTGCGGCCCAACTCGAAAGTGAACCTGCTGAACAGGGAATGGCGCATTTCAGGCATCATAGAGGAAGGACGGCTTGCGCGGCTGGTCGTTCCCTTGAAGGTTCTTCAGCAAGCCACGAGCAATACGGACCGCATCAGCCAGATTTACGTGACAGTGGACGACCCCGCGAACACGGATGCCGTGATCAAGGACCTCAAGTCCAAGCTCGAAGGCTTTCAGATCTACTCGATGCCGGAATTGCTCTCGTTGCTCTCGGTGGATAACGTTCCCGGGTTAAGGGCTTTCATCTATGTAATTATCGGGCTCTCCGTCGTGGTCGGTTTTCTCGTGGTGTTCCTTTCGATGTACACCTCGGTGCTGGAACGCACGCGCGAGATCGGCGTTTTGAAAGCCTTGGGGGCCACACCCGGGTTCGTGCTGAGTATTCTGTTCCGCGAAACCGTTTTACTGGCCATACTGGGATCCCTGCTGGGGATCGTGTTTTCCTACGGGACGCGGTGGCTGGTGATGACGTTCGTGCCGGCCTCGCTCTCGCAGCTCATCGTGCCGGGCTGGTGGCCCATTGCAACGGCTATCGCGCTCGCCGGCGCGTTGCTGGGAACGGCATACCCGGGATGGCGGGCGGCGCGGCAGGACGCCATCGAGGCGCTCGCCTATGAGTAAGCCCATCGTCGAAGTCCGCAATCTGCGGAAGGTCTACCGTGCCGGCGACGTGGATGTAGAGGCGCTGCGAGGGGTGAACCTTACGGTCCAGCGCGGCGAATTCGTGTGCGTGGTGGGGCCTTCGGGATCGGGAAAATCCACGCTGTTTCATATTTTGGGCGGGCTGACGCCGCCGACCGCGGGAGAAGTGCTGATCGACGGCCAGGACCTTTCGCGCATGAGCGACGCCGAGCGCACCGCGCTGCGGCGGCGCATGGTCGGCTTCGTCTTCCAGAAATACAACCTGCTGCCGACCCTGAGCGCGGCCGACAATATCGCGATCGCAAGACACATCGCGGGCAAAGACATGGCGCACGACGAGAAGTTCCGCGAAGTGCTGGAGCTGCTCGGAATCAGCCACCGGTTGCATCACAAGCCGCGGGCGCTCTCGGGCGGCGAACAGCAGCGGGTGGCGATCGCCCGCGCCATCGTGAACCATCCCGCGCTGCTGCTGGCCGACGAGCCGACCGGGAACCTGGATTCGAAGAATTCGGCGGCGGTGCTCAGTGTGCTCCGCGACTTGAACGAGCGGATGAACCAGACTGTGCTGATGATTACGCACGATCCGAACGTGGCCGCCTACGGGCACCGCATCGTTCACATGTTCGACGGGCGGATCGTGGACTCCTGAGTCCCGCCCACGGCCGTTCACACATGTGATACGCTCGTAGTTCAAGCACTATTAGGGCCGTAGGTCCTCTTCCGACGCTTTATTTTTCACCAAGGAGAAATACGCAATGCCGCTAGTCCCCATGCGACAGGTCCTCGACGAGGCAGCCAAGGGCGGGTATGGCGTTGGCGCGTTCAACGTCAACAACCTGGAGCAGATCCAGGCCATTATGGAAGCAGCCCGGGAAACCAAGTCGCCGGTCATTATTCAAGCCAGCCGTGGCGCGCGCAAGTACGCGCACGACAGGTTCCTGTATCACCTGATGATCGCCGCCACCGAAATCTATCCGGAGATCCCGGTCGTTCTGCACCTGGATCACGGCAACAGCGTCGAGACCTGCAAGTCCGCCATCGAGATGGGCTTTACCAGCGTCATGATGGACGGCTCGCTCATGCCCGACGGCAAGACGCCGTCGACCTTTGAGTACAACGTGAAAGTCACGCGGGAAGTTGTTGAGATGGCGCACGCCAAGGGCGTCACCGTGGAAGGCGAGATCGGCTGTCTCGGTGGCATCGAGGACGGTCACGGCGCTGGCCTCGACGGGCTATCGCACCTCACCGATCCGGACCAGGCCGAGGAGTTTGTGAAGCTGACGGGCGTCGATGCGCTCGCCGTCGCCATCGGCACCAGCCACGGCGCTTACAAGTTCACCAAGAAGCCGACCGGCGAAACTCTCCGGATGGACCGCCTGATCGAGATCCACAAGCGGATCCCGAACACCCACCTGGTGATGCACGGCTCCTCGAGCGTCCCGAAGGAACTCCAGGACATCGTCAACCAGTACGGCGGAAAACTGAAGCCGACCTGGGGCGTGCCGATCGAGGAAATCCAGCTCGGCATCCGCAACGGCGTCCGCAAGATCAACGTGGATACCGACAACCGCCTGGCCATCACCGGCGCCATCCGCAAGGTGTTCATGGAACATCCCGAAGAGTTCGATCCGCGCGCCTACCTGAAGCCCGCCCGCGAGGCGATGAAGAAGGTCGTGATGGAGCGCATGATCGCCTTCGGACAGGCCGGCCACGCCGGCGATTACGAGCCGATTCCGCTTTCCGTTATGGCCGAGCGGTACGCAGCTGCGGCCGTCTAGTTAGTTCTTTCCAAGCGATGGGTGGCGTGGTTCGTCACCCATCGCCTCTCCGCCGCAGGCCTCGATGATACAATCGCGATCAAGGGGGGCTCACGTGTCACTTTCCCAAGGCAAATTGACCAAAATGAAGGCCCTGGCGAACGACGCCGGGATCATCGCCGCGGCTGCAATGGACCAGCGCGGCAGTCTTCAGAAGGGACTCGCACAGGCCAAGGGGGTGGAGAAGAAGGCGATCACCGCCCAGATGATGGCCGAGTTCAAGAAGGCCGTCACTAAGATCCTTACGCCGCACGCCAGCGCCATCCTGCTCGATCCCGAATTCGGACTCGAAGCCGCCAAGGCACGCAGCAAAAACGCCGGACTGCTGCTCGCCTATGAGAAAAGCGGCTACGACAACACGCAGCCGGGACGCCTGCCCGACCTGCTCGATCACGTCTCCGTGAAACGCATCGTGGACTGGGGCGCCGATGCGGTGAAAGTGCTCATCTACTACACGCCGTTCGAGGATCCGCGCATCAACGACGTGAAGCATGCATTCGTCGAACGGATCGGCGCCGAGTGCGAAGCTTACGACATCCCCTTTTTCCTCGAGTTTGTCGGATACGATCACAAGGGCGGCGACGAAAAGGGGCTGGAGTACGCGAAGCTGAAACCCGAAATCGTGACCCGCAGCATGCAGGAGTTCACCAAGCCGCAATACAAGGTGGACGTGCTCAAGGTCGAGGTGCCGATCAACGCCCAGTACACCGAGGGCAGCGTGGTGTTCAAAGGACAGGCGGCATACTCGCGCAAGGAGGCGCTGGAGCACTTCCGGCGCGCGGCGGCTGCGGCCACCAAGCCGTTCATCTACCTGAGCGCCGGAGTAGACAACGAACAGTTCGTGGAGTCGCTCAAGATGGCTGTCGAGGCCGGTTCGGATTTCTCCGGCGTGCTTTGCGGCCGCGCCACGTGGAAGGATGGCATCCCGGTCTATGCCAAGGGCGGCGTTGCGGCGCTCGAGGAGTGGTTGAAAACCGAAGGCGTGCGGAACATCAACGCGGTGAACGAGGCCATCAAGCACGCCAAGCCCTGGTACGCGAAGCTCGGGATCGCCAAACCGGCCGGAGCCTGAAGGCGCTATTCCGTAACGGCCGCGGTTTCGTCTGCGACTCCGTCGAAGCTGTGGCCTTCCCACTTGCCCACCACCGCGGTGGCCAGGCAGTTGCCCAACACGTTCACCGAAGTGCGCGCCATGTCCATGACGGCGTCTATGCCCAGCAGAACCGCTGCCCCTTCCAGCGGCAAATGGAACGTAGCGAGCGTGCCGGCCAAAATCACCAGCGACGCCCGGGGCACCCCGGCCACTCCCTTGCTGGTGAGCATCAGCGTCAGCATCATCAGCAATTGCTGGCTTAAGGAAAGCTCTACGCCCGCGGCTTGCGCCACGAACACCGCGGCAAGCGAAAGATACAACGTGCTGCCGTCTAGATTGAAGCTGTAGCCGGTCGGGATAACAAAGGCCACAATGTGCTTGGGGACGCCGAACCGCTCCATGTTCTCGAGCGCGCGCGGCAGGGCGGCTTCGCTCGAAGCGGTGGAGAAGGCGATCAGGAACGGTTCGCGGGCCGCGCGAACGAACCGGCGCACCGGAATGCGCAGGATCATCATCACCGGCCCGAGCACGCCCACCACGAAGATAATCTGGGCGGCGTACATCGTCAGGACCAGTTTTCCCAGCCCCACCAGCACCGAAAAGCCCTTGCCGCCCACCGTCACCGCCATCGCCGCGCCTACGCCGAACGGCGCCAGGTACATCACGTAGCGGGTGTACTGAAACATGACTTCCGAGAGCGAGCCGCAGAAGTCCACCACTCTCTGAGCCTTGCTGCCCACGGCGGCGCACGCCGCTCCGAACAGAAGTGCGAACACGACGATTTGCAGCACCTCGCCTCGGGCCATGGCCTCGATGATGCTGGCCGGAAAAACATGCTCCAGCATCGCGGCAAGCGATTGTTGGGCCTCCGGCAGAGCCAGTTCCGAGGCCGTCCGCTCCAGTTTCATGCCTTCGCCCGGCCGGACCAGGTTCACGGCGGCGAGGCCGAGAAACAGCGCGATCGTCGTGACGATCTCGAAATAGACGATCGCTTTCAGGCCGATGCGTCCCATCGCTCTCAGATTGCCCGCGCCCGCAATGCCGTACACCAGCGTCCCGAAGATCAACGGAGCGATGATCGATTTGATCAGGCGAAGAAAGATGTTGCTGAGTGGAGACAGCTTAACGGCCAGCGAGGGCGCCGCGGCCCCCAGCGCAATGCCCGCCGCCATCCCGATGAAGATCCAGGCGGTGAGCGAGAGCCGCTTCATCGCTCTCCCCACTTCAGCTTTTCGCGGAGCACGTCGAAGAAATGCGCCCTCGGCGGCCGGATGAGCTGAAGAATATGGGGAGAGCGGCTGGCTACGATGCGGTCGCCGGATTTGAGCTGTTCGCCGACCTGCCCGTCGACAGTCAGGTGAGCGGTATCGTCCTCAGCGCGGTTCTCAAGCGTGATCACGCTTGTATCGGGCACGATGACCGGCCGGTTGGTCAGCATGTGCGGCGATATAGGCGTGATGCAAAGCGCGGCGACCTGCGGAAACATGATCGGCCCGCCGGCCGAGAGGGAATAGGCGGTCGAACCGGTGGGCGTGCAGACGATCAGGCCGTCGGCTTTGTAGGCGCACATGAAATGCCCGTCCACATGAGCGTCGAGATCGATGATGCGGGCGAAAGAGCCCTTGGCCACCACCACGTCGTTCAGCGCCTCGTACTCGGAAACACACCGCCCGGCGCGGATGAGCTGCCCGCGCAGCATGCGGCGGCGGCCGATGCGAAGCTCGCCGCGGAAGACACGCTCCAGTTCCGGGTAGATCTCTCCGGGAGAGATGGCGGTGAGGAAGCCGAGCCCGCCCAAGTTCACCGGGAACACGGGGATCTGGCGCCCGGCGAGCGCGCGCGCCGCGGACAGCAGCGTGCCGTCGCCCCCGAGCACGATCATGAGGTCGCAGCCCTCGGGCACCTCGTGGCGGGGCAGGCCCTTGCGACCGTCCGCGTAGCCCGCCGACACCTCGTCCAACCGCACCGCGAACCCGCGCACGCGGAGCCACTCCAGCAGATCCGGAACGATCTCCGCCGCCCTGGGGGCGTTCGGTTTGGAAATTATGCCGATGGTCCTGATCCCGGCCATACAGCGGTCGTTGAATCAGCCATGGTAACGCAAGAGATCCGGCTAAATCCAACCGCGCCGGAAGCAAAGCGGGCGGGAAGGGAGGGCTACTGAATCACCGACTGGGCAGCGGACAGGTTGTTGTTCGTCGTCACCCAGATGGCGTTGATGGCTTCCTGGTTTGTGAGCAGGAGGGCAGCACTTGTTATGACAACAAATGCGAGCAGCAACGTGTATTCCACGACATCCTGCCCGTCATCCTCGCGCCACAAATTCCTTAGAGCGCTCATGCAGCTTTACGGTCCTGTGACTCAATCATACAGCTTGCGCCGGAGATTGCAAAAGCATTTACACAGCGCAAAGCCCCTCGTACCGATTTGTTTTCACGCGGTCACGTTACTTACAGTACTCAATTTGATCCGCCTCTCGGCGGTCGGTATCATGCAGATGGAGGCGAAATCTAAGTTGCGGGTAGTTCTGGATCACCACGCATGGGGGTATGCTTACAAACGGAAGCGGGGATTCGGTCCGGAGCAGGCGTCCGCAACCTCAATAGAAGGCTCCGCAGCTTAGACCCGCTCAGAGGGGATTTATGCAGTACATGCCCGGCGCGGCCGGCATCGCTCTTGTGCTGGCTCTGATAGGCGCCGGATGCGCCTCAAAAACCCGGTTACTACCCGCCCCCACAGCACGAACTCTCGCGGACAAGAAGGAAGTGGCTGTGGCGCAAGCAGCCGGCGTCCAAGTGGACGCGGACGGGAAAGCGTGGTCGGGTGAGCCGGCGAATCTCGATGCCGCAATCGCGCCGATCAAAGTCGAGATCACGAATAACAGCGGACGCCCATTACGGATCCGCTACAAGGATTTCACCCTGACCAGCGGCCTGCGCTTCACCGCCGCCGCACTGCAGCCAAGGAAGATCAGCGGCAACGTGCCGGGCGAGTCGGTTGCAGTGACTCGTCCATACTATGGCTGGTACGGCTACGGCCTGACGCCATACTACGGGCCCTGGTATCCCGGCTTCGGTCCCTGGTACGGGCCGTATGCCTGGGATTTTCCGTACTACACAACCTACTACACGCAAACTCCCGTGGCGCTGCCCACCGAGGATATGGTGCGCAAGGCAATTCCCGAAGGAGTGCTGAACAGCGGCGGGCGCGTGGAGGGCTTCCTTTACTTTCCGCAAGTGCCGGAGGGCGCCGGGCAAGCCACTCTCTCGGCCGATCTCGTTGACGCGCGAACGGGGCACCAATTCGGCAGGATCGACATTCCGTTTGTAGTGAAACGCTGAGCTTACCAGAGATGGCTGGCCACGACCTCGGGGCGCCCAGGTGTATGGCCTATGATTCGCACGCGGAGCACGATTTCCATATTCTTTCGCGGCCAGGATTCCGGTAAATTCTGCAAGACGCGATTGAGTTCGTCGGGATCGGCGAGCAGGCGGCCGGCGGCTTCCGTACCGAACTGCTTCAGCCCGGCTGCGATTACGATCATGTTGCCTGACGGCGAACTGGGCAGCCGGCTCAGCAGCACATAATCGGTGCCGTCAGCCGGCGTACCGCTAAGCGACCAGACCCGCGAGGGCTGCTGAGAGTCGGCAATTGAGGGGCCGCCATCCGGCGTCTGGCCGAAGTGGAACCTGAGTTTCTGCGTGAATTGTATCGTCCAGCGGTTCGAATATGCGCCAATGAGGATCGCAGGGGCCTCGCGCAGGTCGGCGAATTCGGTGGAGGTGGCCATGCGCAGGCGGAGCGGCTTGGCCCGTGACGCAAAGTGTTTCGACAACTCTGCGACCGCTACCATGTCCCCGTAGCCCACGTAGTCGTTGAACACCGGCGTGAAGTCGGAGCCATTCAGCAGGTGCGGCGGCACTTCTATGGCCCGCTGGAGCACGCTGTCACGGGGGTGCAGTTCCTCGTCCAGGCGCACCGCCCGGAGCGATGGGTGATAGACGATGGGATGCGCCACCGCGATCGTGGGAGGCACTCCGGAGCGCAGAAACGGACCCCAGAACGTATTGAAAGCTGCGTGGGCGGGATCCCTGAGAGCAAGCCACAAGCCCACTGCCCCGGCCAGGAGAACAACCCCGGACACCGCCATCATCCTCAGGTTCGGGCTCCGCCCCGGGCGAGGCAACCCGACGCCGTTCCCTGAGCGGCGCAGCCGGAACTCGGGAATGTAGGAACCCGGGGGCAGGAGGATCTCGATCTCATCGCCCTCGGCCTCCTCTGAGCTGTAGTACTGCGCCAGCCGCCGCCGCACCTCCCGCGCGCCGACTCTGACAATCGAGTCCTCCGAGAGGTCCGACGCCGGATCGCGGCCGAACACCTCCACGGCCAGAGTCCGTTCTTTTATGCGGTCACCTTCCCCGGCGAGAACTTTTTCAACGGTGTACTCCAGGAATGATATCCCGCGCTTACTACCACGGAATGCAGAGCTTTGCAGGATGCGGCGAAGTTGCTCACGCACCGCCTGCTCCTGCGGGCGTGTATGGTTTTCAAATAAGATCCCCTTGCTATCCAGCGAGTCCCTCTCCATTTTCCCGGGTTTCATTCTACACCGTTTTAAACCGTGAGAAACGTGCATTTACCAGCGTGTACGCATCAGCCGGCAAAGCGCACCCCAGAAGACCGGCGGCCACCGGGCCGGCCCATCCAGGCATTCTTACTGCGATCATGATCTTATCGCCAGCGACGGGAAACCCTGCGATCTAAAAATGGAAGCAGTAATCTTCACGGGCATTCAGGCCTCAGGCAAGACGACGTTCTACCTGGAACGCTTCTTCGAAACCCACGTTCGACTCAGCCTGGACATGCTGCGGACGCGCAATCGCGAGCGCATTCTTCTGGAAGCTTGTTTGGCGGCGCGGCAACCTTTCGTCATCGATAACACGAACGTGACCGCGGCTGCCCGCGCCGTGTACATAGAGGCCGCGAAACGGGCGGGCTTCCGCGTGGTGGGATACTTTTTCCGGACCGAGGCGGGAGCGGCCATCCGGCGTAACAGCGCGCGCCCGAAAAAGCGCGCCGTCCCGGTCGGCGGAATTCTCGCGGCCCTCAAGCGGCTCCAGCCGCCCGCACCCGAGGAGGGTTTCGACGAACTCTTCACCGTCGAGATCGGGGAAGAGGGCGGCTTCGTCGTTACGTAACTCGAGGCCGCCCTCCATTCCCTACTCGATGAAGCCTTGATCCGGCAGATGCTCGCCGGACTTGCCCGGGCGCGGTATCACGATCAGAGTGATCGAGTTCGCGGGAAAGTCCACCGTGACCGTGTGCTGCGGCATCCCCGGCTGATTGGCGACCTTTCGCACGGGAACATCCGGCTGCCGGACGATCGCATTCACGTCTTCGGCGCTGTAACGGTACACCTGGGCAACCTCTCCCGCCGGCAGGAAATTCTTTATGTAAATGGTGCTGGTTATGTCGTAAGGGTTGAGCGTAGTAGCGGTCTTGTTGATCACCATAATGGTGAGAGCGGAATCCGAACCGCGTTCCGCGGCGTAGATGGAGAGCAGATCCTGATCGCTGCTCGTGGCTTCAACCGAGGTGTCTCCAAAGCGGCTGCCGTTGCCGTCGTAGTTCAGGTACATTCTGAAGGCAAACGCGGCCGGCCTGTTCGCCCTTGGAGGCCCCCACAGCGTGGCCAGATCCAGCCCCTCGCGGCCGAAGATTCCGAGCACATCCGCCTGGGCAAGCGCTCCGTTGATGCCGCCCACGCCGGAGCCAAAACCGCCCCAGTTGTATTCGACGATGGCCGTCTTGGTGCCGGGGTAATATTCGTTTACCCAGGCCTTCATCTTGCGGATCAACATCGCAGTGCCGAACGTATCCGGGAACCAGACGCCCTGCCAGTTCTCCTGCTTGTAAGTGGGGTCCCAAAGCGCGCGGGTCGAGCGAAGACGCGCGGCCGCGGTCACTGCGTTGGGAGTGGCGTTTGAAAGAGCGATTTCCTGCACGCCAGGAGCGTGTTCGCTATCCACCGACGGGTAGAAGGTGAAGGCCAGGTAGTCGAGCAGCCGGTAGCCGTTCTCCTCTTCAAACTGCTTCATTCTGCTGAGGTAATACTGGCCCCAGGGCATGTCGCCGTGGCTCAGCTTGTCGTCGCCGGGCTTGCCCATCTGTTCGTTCCCGACCGGAGTTCCGGGGGGTCCAATGGTGCCGTACATGCCCCAACTGCAGCAGTTGCCCGGCCCAAGAATCTTCGCTCCGCGATCAACACCCTTGATGGCCGCGCCATAGGCGAATGTCGCGTTCACTACCTCGTCGAAACCCGGGTTTTCCGGATGAACGTCGCGGTGGACGATCGGCCAGCCCTCCGGTTCGTTGTCCATCTGGAAAATCAACCCTGCCTTTTCGAAGTCGCCGAATCTTGCCTTCAAGTGCTGCATCCAGGCGGCTATCCACTCGGGAGTGATCGCCAGGTGGTTCCGGGGTACGTCCTCCGGATCCTGGTTGATTCTCCTGCCCTGCCATCTTCCGTTGCCGCACCGGGAGTTCAACTGGAAGTCGATCAGCCAGTCCGCAAAGGCATCCTGATTCGGGTAAAGACTTTCCGGGTAGGAGCAGGTGATTTGGCTGTAGCGGTTGACCCAGCCGGTGAGCGGCACAGTGATGATGCTTTTGGCGCCTTTACTGATATCGAACTCCACCATCTTGTCGATCGTCTCACCGGGAACAACCTGGTCCGGGCTCTTGCCGCTGCCGCCTTTGAAGTAATTGTCTGCGCCGTCGTTGCCGGAATCCACCAGCCAGTTGTAAAGACTGGTGTGATTCCCACCGTAGCGTTGCGGAGTAATACCGCCTATATCGAACAGATTCAGGTCTACCGAATAGTTGTTTACTCCATAAATATCGGGGCTGATGGGATGACGCCCGGCAGCCACGTCAACACTCAGGTTCACATCGGCCCCCACCGCTGGACTCATGAAAGCGAGACCCAGCAGTGCGAGCGAGGCAAAGCCGAAACGCAGAGTACACCTCACTTTGCTCATCTCCTGTTCGGTTGTCAGGGAATGTGCTCCGCATCGGGGACACGGGCGAAAGCGCGCCACGGCAGGCGCGCCCTCCCGGCTTAAAAGAACAATGAAGAGCCCAGAATTAAGGCGACGAACAGATAATATCGGAATCACTGAAATGCGTCAACAACAAAAAAGCGAACCAAAAAGCCGGTAAAGCGCCGCAAAAAAAGGGAGAATTCTTTTTAAATCGAGGGGGAAACGGGCGGCTTCCTCGTTACGCAGCTAGACGAGCTTCAATTCAGTGCGTGCGTAGGCCAGGCTCTGCTCGACGTTGTAAGTTTCCAGTTTCAGGCGGGCGGCCTGATCGAGGCCGTCCAGAATCGGAAATGGTTTGGCCGGTTTGTTCTTCCGCACCATCGACAGCGCGCGCGCCAGGAAAAGGCCGTTGCGCTCCGGGAATGTCGCCCAGTACTTGTCCGTCAGGCACGGAATTTTGAGCGGGTTTCGCGTGAACACATCGAGAGTAAATTTGATGTTGGGCCGGGCTTTCTGCAGCACGCCGACGGTGCGCTTCAGATTCAGGATTCCCTGCCCCAGCGGAACCTCGGCCAGCAGAAAGCCTTCTTCGTACTCCTCAACGCCCATATCTTTGATGTGAGCATTGATGGCGAAGGGCCCCAGGCGGTCGACGAGCTCGTCGGCGTCGTCGAGCAGCGATATGTTGTTGCCGAAGTCGAGGCACACGCCCAGGTACTCGCTGCCGATTTCCTTCAGCATCGGCTCCATCTCGTCGATGGTCCAGTCCTTATGATTCTCGACGGCGATGGGGAAGCGGTGCTTCTCGGCGACGCGGGCGGCTCGCTCGAGCCTCGCGCGGAAGTCCGCGGCGAAACTTTTCCACTGATCGAGAGTTTCGAAAGTCTCGTAGCGGCGGCCTATCAGGCAGGCGGTCCGGATGCAGTCGGCGCCGGCTTCCCGGGCCGCCCGCACTGTGGCCTCAAAGCGCGGCAAGTCCTCCTCTTTCGGAGGATCCGCCAGCACGACCAGGTACATGCCCAGCTCCTCGAGGCGCCGGCGCACCTGTCTCACGTAGGCGGGATCGAGCGAGGCCAGCTCCGCCTGCACGCCGCCGCCCCCCACGGCATACGCGTGGTCGAGGAATTCGATCGCGGTTCTGGGAGGGCGGCTGACGGCAAAAGCGTCGGGCGCGAAGCCCATCTTGCACCGCACTGCGGCCGGCGCGGCCAGTGGCGCGGCGGCCGAGGCGGCAATGAACTCCCTGCGTGTCACAATTTGAAGCTCCGCAGGACCTCGTCCCAAGGCTTGCTGTAGGGCCGGACAAGGTGGGTGGAAGCTTCGCGGTCGCCGATAATTTCTTCCTTCTCTACGTCCCAGCGCAGCTTGCGGCCGAGGCGCATGGACAGATTCGCCAGGTGGCAGGCAACCGAAACGCGGTGCCCTTCCTCGACATCCGCTATGGGCAGCGCACGGGACTTGATGCAATCCAGGAAGTTGCGCTTATGCCTTCCCATCGGCTCGGAAGTCTCGCCGCGCCCTTTTCTTGCCTCGGTCCAGGGCCCGCTTTGGAAATTGGCCGGCGGCTGCGGGTGTGCCGGCGGAGTCGACCATGCGGGAATCTGGCGTTCCGCCGGAATTCTATTGTCGGGGAAAACCTCGTAGCCGCCGCGGCTGATGGTCATGCTTCCCTTGGTACCGAACAGTTCGCAGCCGCTGCCGTGGCGCCGGCCGGCACTGGCCTCGCGGATCGAAACGACGATATTGAAATCGGGATATTCGAGGATGGCGTCCTGGCAGTCGGGCGTTTCGCCGTTATCCTCCAGGGCATACCGCCCGCCGCTGCACGTCACAGCCTTCGGACCCTTCACGCCGAGCACGAAGTGCACCAGGTCGATGTCGTGCGCGCCGAGATTGGTCATCTGGCCGCCCGAGTAGTCCCAGAACCAGCGGAAATTGTACAGCGCGCGGTTGGGATTGTACGGCCGCCTGGGCGCGGGGCCGAGCCACATTTCGTAATCAAGCTCAGGAGGCGGGGTGCCGTCTTTCGGCGAACCGAAACCTGGCATGACGTTGCGGAACGACCCGATTCGCACGCTGTGGATCTTGCCGATGTAATTCGATTTGATCAGTTCGTGAACCTCGGCATAGTGTGATCCGCTGCGTCCCTGCGTGCCCACCTGCACAACGCGCTTCCACCGCCGCGCGGCAGTAACCATCCAGCGGCCCTCGCGGATGAACAGCGTCATCGGCTTCTCGACATAGACGTCTTTGCCCGCGGCGCAAGCCATGATGGTCTGAAGGGCGTGCCAGTGGTCCGGAGTGGCGACCACCACGGCATCGATGCTCTTGTCGTCGAGCATCTTGCGGAAATCCTTGTAGCCCTGCGGATTGTTGCCGCACTTCTGCTGGGCGTAACTGATTCGCGGCTCGTAAACATCGCAGACCGCGGCCAGCTCAGCGTCGCTGAAGGCCTTGAAATCCTCGATGTGCCGCAGACCGATGAGACCACATCCGATGATTCCTATCCGCACGCGTTCGTTGGCGCCGAGCACGCGCCCGTAAGAGGCCGCCGTTAACGCCGCGCCCAGGAATGCGCGGCGCGATGAGGACATTTTTTCGTTATACATTCATCTCGCTCCTAAGGAAATTCAGTCCGCCCTGGCAGCGGCTCGGAGCAATTATATCCGAGCCGCCCGCTGCCGGGTGAAGTCAAAATCAGTTACGCGATCAAAAGATGTACTTCAGAGCGAACTGCAACTGGCGCATGGTGCCGGTACTGCGGATCTTGCCGAAGTTCGGTCCCGGTGTCGGGTTGCGGCTGCCCCAGACAAGATTGGGACTCCCCAAGTTAGGGTGATTCGGGAAATTGAACGCCTCGAAGCGGAACTGAAGGTCATGGCCTTCGAGAATCGGAAAGTTCTTCAGAGTCGAGAAATCCCAATTGAAGCTGGAGGGACCGATCAGGCGGTTGCGGGAAATGTCGCCAAAACCGCCAGGCTCGGGCAGTCTGAAAGCGGCCGGGTTGAACCACTGCTCGGACGTCCGTTTGGCGGCGTAAGGATTCTCACCGGTGGCGCTCAGGCGCACCTCGCCGTAGTTGTAGGTGCCGGAAATATCGAAACCGGCCTGCATGTTTAGCGGGCGGCCGGATTGCACGGTGACGATGGAGCCGATCTGCCATCCTCCGATGATCTGATTGAGGACACCGCCGACGTCGCCAAAAGCTCTTCCTCGCCCGAACGGCAATTCGTACAGGATGGAGGTCACCATGCGGTGCGGCGTGTTGAACGCGGAGTACCCCCACTCGCAGGAAAGGCAGTAGCTGTCCTGCGGGAAGATGTCCACGTTCGTGCCCCGAATGGCGCTGGCGTCATCCAGAGCTTTCGACCAGGTATAACTGACCAGGTACGTCAGGCCCGAGCTCATGCGGCGGGTCAGCTTGACTCCCAGCCCGTTGTAGCTGGCCCTGCCCTCGGAATGCACTGTCTGAATCACGCCGAACTCCGGGAAGGGCCGCCGCGAGGTCTGCGAGCCGGTGGTGCCGGGGATCGGGGCGTTGGTGTCATGAAGGCCCTGCACCCGGCGGCTCACCGAGCCGTTGTAGCCGATTTCCAGCAGCGTGGACCCGCTCAGCTCCCTCTGAATGTTGAACATGTACATCATCGAGTAAGTATCCCGGACGTTATACTTCACGCTCCACAGAAACGGAGAAGGAGGCAGCGCCCAGGGGAATGTCGCCTCGGTGAGGAAGTTGTGAAACCCGATGTCGGGGATATTCGGGTCCGCATCCCTTGCCACGCGGCCGGCCAATCCGCGGTTGAGATCGAACCGCGAGTTGCCGGACTCCACGGAGTAGAAGACACCGAAACCGGTGCGGAACGTCCATTTCGACGTCGGGCTGTAGGCGATGCCAAGCCGCGGCGCAAAGTTGTTGTAGTCGGTCTGGATCAGCCGGTCGCCCAGCCTGCCGTCGCGAGCAACGGGAACGCCCGGGTAGATGAAGCCCTTGCCCTCGTAGAAATCGCCCTTGCCGGTGCGCACCAGCACCGGATGCAGGCTCATGTCCTGCACGTTGGCGGCCCGGATAATGTGCGGGACATGCACGCTGACCATGTTCTGCGAGCGGTCGTACCAGGGCGGCGTGAGCTCATAGCGCAGGCCCATGTTGACGGTCAGCTTCGGAGTAACCCGGAAGGTATCGTCGAAGTACAAGTATGCGCTCGTGGCGCGGAACTGCGCGAAGGCGAGCCACAGCGCCGCTTCCGCCCTGTTCATGTAGCCCATCAGCAGGTCGGCCGTTGAGTTGCCCCCGGAACCCGTGAAGGGGTTCTTTGTGTACTGCCCGTTGAATTCAAACGATCCGCGGGCGAACTCGTTTCCCTTCTGGTTGTAGCGGTCGCGCCGGATTTCGCCGCCGAAACGGAACGAGTGGCGCCCCTTCATCCAGGAGAAGTTGTCGGTCACCTGAAAGATCGCGTCGTTGATCGCAAACGGGCCGCTGGAGTCGTTGCCGAATCCGCTCACGCCGACCAGGTTGGTGATGCGGGGAATGCCCCAGGTGATGGGGTCTGGCGTGCTCAACCCGGGGATACCCAGTTCAGCCACTACGTCCCGCTTGCCGCTCAACTCGAGGCCGACCAGGTTGTCGAAGTCGTTCACACCGAAGCGGAATTCGTTTACTTTGGTGGGCGAGATCACCCGGGTGTTGGAGATCATGTACTGCCGCGCCACGGTGTAAAGCGTCGTGCCGTTCAGCTTCAGGCCCGAATTCCAGGTGGTTTCGTCCGTCCAGCTATACCGGCCGAACCACTGGGAGTTGGGGCTTTCATAAAAATCCGGGCGGATGGTGAACTGGTCCTTGTCGGTGGTCGCCGGCTGGGCCTGCTGATAATTGTTGCTCAAGGTGGTCGTCGGAATGTTCGGTTCCGGCCAGAATTCCAGCAGCTTCACCGAGACCGGGTCGAAACGGGTCTTAGGGATCTGGTTATTGGGAAACGGGGATGCGGTCCAGGAGGTCTGGCCGGTGTCCGGGTCCGTTACTCGAACCTTGGTTGCGGGATCGAACAACTGATTGCCGGGCAGCGCGTAGGAGAAATCCCCGTTTCGCATGGCGACGGTAGGAGTGGTATACAGAGCCTGCGATTTCTGCCGCTGCCTGAATCCCTCGTAGTTGGCCATGAAGAACAGCTTGTTCCTGCCGTCGTAAACCTTGGGAATCCAGACCGGTCCGCCCAGCGTAAATCCGTACTGGTTGTACTTGAAAGGCGTCTTTGCGGGCGCGGTCCCGACAAAGTCGTATTGCCGGGCATCCAGTTTGTTGTTGCGCATGAACTCAAACAGCGAGCCATGGAATTCGTTGCCGCCCGGCTTCGTGGACACGTTAATCTGGCTGGCGGCGCGCCCGAACTCGGCCGGGTAGATACCGCTCTGTACTTTGAATTCCTGCAAGGCGTCGATGGACGGGAGCAACACGTATAAGTTGAAGTTGACGTCTGTGTTCTCTACCCCATCCAGCGTGTAGCGGTTCCAGGTCCCGCGCATCCCCATGAGGGAGATATTCTGATTGGCTCGCGAACCGCCCTGGCGGGCGGACGCCTGGCCCGGTGTGGCGAAGCCGTAAGTTACGTTCGGCGAGAGAGACACGAGCTGAAGGAAGTTGCGGCCGTTCAACGGCAGTTCGACAATCCGGCGGTTCTCGATCACCGTGCCGACGGTGGCGTTTTCCGTAGCCATCATCTGCGCGCTGCCGGCTACTTCGATCGTTTCGGTGACCTGGCCGACCTCCATCGTGAAATCCAGCCGGGCGGTCTGCTGGACCTGGAGCTCGATATCGCCGCGGTTGATGGTTTTGAATCCGGAGGCCTCTACCCTCAGCCTGTAGGGACCGGGAACAAGAGCGGGGAAAGCGTATAGTCCGGCTTCGTTGGTGACGACCGAACGCGAGGTGTTTGTCGCTGTGTTTGTAACTGTGACGTTTGCGCCCGGAATAACCGCTCCGGACGCGTCTTTAACTTCTCCTACGATTTCGCCAAGCGTCTGACCCCAGACGGGCGCCCCAATCAGCAACGCAAGAGTGAGTACACACAGAACCCGCATCGACGGTCTCCCTTACGGATAACTGCCGCCCCTCAAGTAATCCCACTGCCCTCTAAGAATCCCTTACTTGCGTTGCAGGACTGCGCCGCGAATCAGTATATGCCGAATCGGCGCCCTGATCAATGGGAATGGTCTTTACAAGCCACTCTGAAACTCCAAAATTTACCAAGGCAAACACAGGCCGCACGGGCAGGGCACACGCGGAGCTTCCGGGAATTGCGTTTCCGTCTTTGCGCGGCGGTTCGGAGTTCAGGCTCTGTTCGCGGAACCCGGCGCTCAGATGCCGAGGCGCGCGCGGCGCGCGAGTTCGCCCAAGGTCTGCTTCGTAACGGGTTGATGCCCCTTTAGCGGCAGAATCTTTTCGTGGATCGCGTCCAGGAACCACTCGGTCTGCGGGAAGAACAGCCCCTCGAGCTCAGCCGCCGGAGTGATCCAGTTGCGCGAGCCGAGAACGACCGGGGGCGCGTCGAGGTAATCGAAACAAAGCTGCGTAAGCTCGGACGCGACCGTCTGCATCACCGAGCCGCGCTCGACGGCGTCGCAGGCCAGCAGCACCTTGCCGGTCTTGCGCACGGACTCCACCAGCGGCTCGTAGTTGATCGGGTTCGCGGCGCGGAGATCAATCAGCTCGGTCGACAGACCATAGCGCGATTGCAGGACATCGGCCACCTCGACCGCCTTGTACAGCGTCGGGCCGAAGGTCACGATCGTCAAATCCTTACCCGTGCGCTTCACCGACGGCTCGCCGATCGGGATTTCGTAGTAGCCCTCCGGCACGCCGCCCTCCACGAACATTTCGCCCACGTCGTAGATCTTCTGGCTCTCGAAGAACACTACCGGGTCGGTGCCCGCGAGCGCGGCGTTCATCATGCCCTTGGCGTCGTAAGGCGTGACGGGATAGGCCACCTTCAGACCTGGAATGTGCTGAACGAGCGCGCTCCAGTCCTGGGAGTGCTGCGCGCCGTATTTCGCGCCCACCGAAATGCGCAGCACCACCGGCATGTAGAGCTGGCCAGCCGACATGGCCTGCCATTTTGAAAGCTGATTGAAGATTTCATCGCCGGCGCGCCCCATGAAGTCCGCATACATCAGTTCGGCCACTACCCGGCCGCCCTCCAGCGCGTAGCCCACCGCCGCGCCCACGATCGCGGCTTCCGATATCGGCGCATTGAACAGGCGGTGGTAGGGCAGGGCCTCCGTGAGTCCGCGGTAGACGGCGAATGCGCCGCCCCAATCCCGGTTCTCCTCGCCAAAGGCGATCATGGTCGGATCGACCGAGAACCGGTGCAGCAGGGCTTCAAAAATGCCGTCCCGGATGTTGAAAACCTTCATCTTCGGCACGGGCTTGCCGTTCTCCATGCCCTTGCGGATCTTGCCGCGGATCTGCTGCACGCGCGGGTTGGTCGCCAGATCGCCCAGGAACTCAGGCTGCCGGTCGTCCATCTTCTCCACCCGCTTGTTGGAGAACATCACCTCACCGATGAGTTCCGAGTCCATGCTGATGCGCGGCGAGGCTTCCAGATCCACGGCCAGCTTGAACATCTCGAACACGGCGGATTCGGCGCGGCACCTCGCTTCAGCGAGTTCGCCTTCGGAGAGAATGCCGGCGCCGGCCAGCTTGTCGTGGAACGCGGCGATGGAATCCGCTTTGAGCCACGCTTCGATCTCTTCCTTCGTGCGGTAGCTGGAAGCGTCGGACGGGGAGTGGCCGCTGATGCGGTAGGTCACCGTGTCGAGCAGCACCGGCCCCCTGCCTTGCGCGAGGATTTCCATCTTGCGCCGGAAAGCGTCGATCACCGGCAGCGGATCGTATCCGTTGACCCGTTCGGCGTGCATCTGCTCGGGGTTGACCCCCGCGCCGATCCGCGCGATGAACTGGCATCCCATGGTCTCGCCCGCCGGCTGGCCGCCCATGCCGTAGTGGTTGTTCATGCAATTGAAAATGATCGGCAGGCCGCCGCCGAGATCCGGATCCCACAGCGTCCGGTACTGGTCCATGGCGGCGAAGGTGATGCCCTCCCAAACAGGACCGCAGGCGAAGGCGGCGTCGCCGATGTTGCACACTACGATTCCAGGTTTCCGGTTGACGCGCTTGAACAGCGCCGCTCCGGGCGCGATCGACCCCGAGCCGCCCACGATGGCGTTGTTCGGGTAGATGCCGAAGGGCGTGAAGAAGGCGTGCATCGAGCCGCCGAGACCGCGGTTCAGCCCGGTCTCGCGCGCGAACATCTCGCTGTAGGCTCCGTACACGAGGAACTTGAATGCCAGCTCACGGACGCTGCCCTGGTGGTGCTTTTCCACGGGCGAGAGCACGGCGCCGTCGCGGTAGGAGGTCATAATCTCCATCAGCCGCTCTTCGCTCATCTTGCGGATAGCGGAAAAGCCTTTTGCGAGAATTTCACCGTGGCTCCGGTGCGACCCGTAGATGTGGTCGTCCGGCCCGAGCAGGAATGCCATCCCTACAGCGGCTGCCTCCTGGCCGATCGACAGGTGCGCCGGGCCGAGATGGTTGTACGCGATGCCCTTATAGCTCCCCTTGGTCTTGATCTCGTTGAGAATCGTCTCGAACTCCCGGATCGCGCACATGTCGGTCCAGATGTGCAGGAAGTCCTCCCGGGAGTAGACGGCCGCCTCCTCCTGGATGGTCCGCTGGTAGGCGTTGATCTCAATGTCCTTGAATTGGATCCTGCCGGGGGCGAAAACCTTTTCGGGGGTGATGGGAATGGACTTCGGCATTTCTCAAGACTCCTGCTGCGCCAGTTCATCGAGCGCCTGTTTCAGCGCTTCGGAAACAGTGGGGTGCGGAAAGACGATCCCGGCGGCGTCGGAGGCGCGCATCTCCAGTTCAATCAGGGCGGCGGCGGCGACGATGAACTCGCTCGAAAAATCTCCGAGCGCGTGAACGCCCAGGATTTCGCCATACTGCGCTCCGGCCAGAACCTTCAGCAGGCCCGAGCCGCCTTCGTTCTCCACCAGGAACCGCCCGGACACTCCCATGGGCACGGTTGCCTTGCGGTACTCGATGCCCCGCTGCTTCAGCTCGTCCTCGGTCGCGCCGACGGAGGCCGCCTCGGGGTGCGTGTAGATCACCGATGGGATGGAATCGTAGCGCAGCCGGTCCGGCTTGCCGAACATGTTGTTCACGGCCACGATGCCTTCCCTGGTCGCGGCATGGGCGAGCAGGCGGCGTCCGGTCACATCGCCGCAGGCCCAGATGCCGGGAACGTTGGTCGCGCCGCGGTCAGACGCCTTGATCCCTTTCCGGTCGAAATCGACGCCAACGGCTTCGAGCCCGAGGTCCTCCACAACCGGCGCGCGTCCGGTGGCGTTCAGAATGTAATCCGCGCACACGCTGCCGCCCTCGTAGTGCACCGTGTTGCCATCGATGGATTGCACCGCGCAGCCGGTCTTGATCTCCACCCCGCTTTTCTTCAGCGCCTGGGCGAGACGGTTGGCGATATCCGAATCCATGCCGGCGGCGACGCGCGGCAGCATTTCAATTACCGTGACTTCGGTCCCCAGCGCAGCAAAAAACCCGGCGAACTCCAGGCCAATGTAGCCTCCGCCGATGATGGCGAGCTTGCGCGGGACCTCCGCGAGATCAAGCACCGAGGTGGAATCGAGCACCGCGGGAGAATCGATACCGGGAATGGGCGGGACGGCGGGCCGCGAACCGGTCGCGATCAAAATGTTCCGCCCGGCGTAGGTTTCCGAGCCCACCTGAACGGCGCCGCGCCCGGCCAGTTTCGCGCAGCCGCGGATCACCTCCACGCCGCTGCGCTTGAGCATTCCCTCCACGCCGCGCGTGAGCGTCCCCACGATCCGGTTCTTCCGCTCGATCACCGCGGGCATGCGGATCTGCGGCGGGGAAACGTCCACGCCGTAGGCCGCGGCGTTCTTGCACTCGGAGAACACCTGCGCAGACTTCAAAAAAGCCTTCGTGGGAATGCAGCCCACATTCAGGCACGTGCCGCCGATCCACTGCTTCTCGATCAGGGCGACTTTCTTGCCCATCCTGCCGGCGTATCCGGCCGCTTCATAGCCGCCGGGGCCGGCTCCGATCACGATCAGGTCGTACATTTATAACTCCAGATCCGCTGCCGACTCGATATTCTCGATCACTCCGGCGAGCACGCGAAGGAAGCGCGCGCCAGGCGCCCCGTCGATCAACTGATGGTCTAAAGTGAGCGAGAAGCCGATGTAATCCACGTATCTGACCCGCGCGCCCCGCCGCACCGGCTTAAGCTGGATGGCATTCACGCCCAGCACCGCCACCTGCGGGGGATTCAGAATCGGCGTGAACGATTCGATGCCGAGGCCGCCCAGGTTGCTCACCGTGAAGGTGGCGCCGGAGAGATCATCGGGCGAGATCGTGCCTTCGATTGCCTGTTGCGCCAGCAGCTTGATTTTCTCCGCGAGGGCCGGCAGCGTCAAATCCTGGCAATCGCGGACGACCGGCACCAGCAGGCCCCTCGGCGTGTCACAGGCGAAGCCGATGTGCACGCGCGAGTGCTGGTAAATCTTGCCATCGATCAGTTCCGCGTTGAGCTGCGGCATTTCCCGGAGCGCCTTCACGCAGGCAAACACCACGAGCTCGTTGATGTTGATGTCGGGAAGCCTGCCCGCCTGGTGCGCAGCCTTGATTTTCTTTCGCAGGGCCAGCAGGCCGGTCGCGTCGGCCGAACTGGTCAGCGTGTACTGCGCGGTGGAGG
Organism: Acidobacteriota bacterium; assembly: GCA_029776225.1. Classification (GTDB taxonomy): domain Bacteria; phylum Acidobacteriota; class Terriglobia; order Bryobacterales; family Bryobacteraceae; genus Fen-330. The sequence goes on from JAKOTR010000053.1 coordinate 495,423, forward strand.
CCAGCGATTCCCGCATCCGCCGGGCGATCTTCTCGCGAATGCCGGACATGCGCACGCCGGGCTCGGAGAGGTCGCGCGAAAGCACGGCCGCATTCGGGCCGGAACCTTCGCCGCGAAGCTCGCGCCCGCTCTCCATCTGCGCCCGGGCCAGCGGCGAGATGCGAGGCGACGCGAAGAAAAGCGCTTTGACGTCCTGTTCGAGGACTCTGCCTCCAGGACCCGAACCGGCGGCGAGCCGGGGATCGATTCCCCGCTCGGCGGCGAACCTTCGCGCCCGCGGGCTCACGCGGACCTCGCCGTCGCGCGGCGCGGCGAAGGTTGGCGCCTCCGCCCGGGCCTGCGGCTGAACGGCTGCCGCCTCCGCCCTCGCCGCCTGCGGTTGGACAAGCGCCGTCTTCACTTCCTGCTGCTCAACCGGGGCGGCGGCCGCTGCGTCTTTGCGCGGCCGGAACTCTTCAGTGCTCTCTCCCGGCTTGCCGATTACACAAACATTCGTGTAGACCGGGACGAGGTCGCCTTCATTGAAAAAAACCTCCAGAACCGTCCCGCCCACCGGCGCCACAAGTTCAAAGGTTGCTTTGTCGGTTTCGATCTCGGCGATCAGTTCGCCGGCCTCTACGGTATCGCCGGCCCGCTTCACCCAACGTCCAAGCAGGCATTGCTCGACCGTGTTGCCGAGCTTCGGCATTTCAACTGGTGTAGCCATCTCGCTCCGTTGAAGACACGTCCGGTTTTCGGGAACAGCGCGTTGCCCTGCTCTTGTAGCCGGCCTCGAAGATTTGCGCAGTCCGGCCGGCCATCCCCCTTACATGCTCTCCAGCTGTTTCCAGCCGACCTCGCAGAATTGAGAAAGCGTCCGCTGGGTGGCTCCGTAGCTAATGAACTCCTCGGGTTTCATTCCGTCAGGCTCGTAGGCGCGCACGAACTCGCGCATGCGGCTCAGCTTCTGGATAACCTCGGCTGGCACCTCGCGGTCGATCCTCTCCTCGCGCGGGAGGTCCCGGGAGACGAATGGTCCCTGCATCGTGGGGTGGATCGACATGACCAGGTCCGCGCCCGCGAGCTCAGTAAGGTGATACTCACCCCGAAGCGCTGCGATCAACAGAACGGCCTCGTACCCGCGCTCCTGATAGATCTTGTAAGCGCGCTTGGTGACCGCCAGACCGGCTTGACGGATGTCCGACTCCTCGATGCCCGGGTAGCTATCGCGCGCCACCTCCCGCAGATAGTCGTCCAGGCGCCCGATCATGATCACCGCGAAGCACTTGCCCGGCTCGATGCCTTTCTCCTTCGCCCGGGCGATCCCTTTGCGATGGCGCTCGGCGACCGCCACGACTTGCGGCACCGTGAAACTCACCGTGGCGGTGGTGGTGATGCCCTCGGCGACGCAGTCCTCCAGCACGTCAAGACCGGCGGCGGTGACCGGAAGCTTCACCGCAATGTTCGGCGCCCAGGAGTGGAACCGCCTCGCCATCGGCAGCATGCAGTCCCGCTCTCCAGCGCGTGCCGGGTTCACCTGCGCGCAGACGTACCCCATCTTGCCGCCGCTCCGCTCATACTCGGGAAGCAGCTTTTTCGCCGCGGCGGTCACGACTCCGCGCATCAGCGCTTCTGCCTTCTGCTCCGGCGGGAGCTTCTGCCCGAGCACTTCCGCGATATGATCGCCCCACGCGGCTTTGTTCTTTGCCAGAGTCGTATTCGTCAGAAATGGATTGGTGGTTACTCCGACCGCGCCGCGCTCGAGCCCAAGGTCGAGTTCAGCCGGGTCCGCCGAGTCGTGCCACCATTTCGTCTTGGTGTTGGTGATCACCCAGTTGAGATAAGTGCCGTTCTGCATGACTCTCCTTCCGGTCTGGCCAAGACTATATAGTACTGCATGCTAGTCTGTTCACGCCGCGTTTCGTACGGGTTGTCCCGTATTCTGGACAACCGTTGCCCCTTGCGGCGGGTTTTCGCCTGTATCCCATGTAATTTTCATCACCACAGCCCGATCACCTTCCACCAGAGGAAACCAACGGAGCTCCAAATCGCCAGGTTCAACACCGAGACGGCGGCGCCCACTTTCCACCAGCGGCCGAGCGTGACGTACTCCTGAGCGAAGAACATTGGCGCGGGCGTGGTGCCGTAGTTTGTCAGCCCCGCAGCAAGATTGGCGAAGCAGGCGAACGCGAACACCACCAGCCCCACCGGCGCGCCCATGGCAATCAGCACTCCCACAAACGGCGTGAACATCGAGAGTACGTGCGCCGTAATACTTGCGAAGCCGTAGTGCGCATAGAAATAGACGAGCAGCGCGATCGCCAGTAGCAAAGGCCAGCCTAGATGGCCGAACTGCGCCGCCACCGCTCCGGCGAACTCCCGGGTGATGCCGGCGTCGTTCAGCGCCTTGCCGAGCATCAGCAGGCCGCCGTACCAGACGAACACATCCCAGGCGTTCCTCTCGTTCTTGACGTCTTCCCAGGTCAGCACGGAGGAAACGAGCAGCGCCGCCGCGCCGAGCAACGCCGTGATCGTGATGTCGATCCCGTGCAGCGGAGTCGTCGCCCAACCGGCGCAGACCGAGAAAAACACCGCAAGCACGATTTTCTCCGGCGTCTTCATCGGTCCCATCGCCTCGAGCTCCTTGGCGGCGAAGGCCGCCGCCTCCGGAGTGCGGCGGATCTCCGGCGGGTTCAGGCGATAGACAACCAGCGGCGCCAGCAGCAGCGAACAAAGGCCCGGGACGCTGCCCGCGAGGAACCAGCTCGTCCAGGTGATCGGGAAGTTGAAAGAGTGAGCGGCGATCTGCGCGGCGAGTGGGTTGCTCGCCTGCCCGGTGAGAAAGATGGCCGAGGTGATACAGACGTTCTGGTAGATCGCGGCCATCAGGAACGAACCCAGAAGGCCGGCGGTCGCGCCGGGCTTGGAGCCGTACACCTCGCACAGCGAGCGCAGGATGGGCAGGGTCACGCCGCCGGAGCGCGCGGCGTTGGAGGGTATGACGGTCGACAGCGACACATCCGAAAACGTCAGCGCGTAGCAGATGCCGAGCGAAGTGCCGCCCACCATGCGCACGAAAAGCAGCGCGATGCGGCGCGCCAGCCCCGTCTTGATCAGCGCCCGCGCGATGAAGAACGCCGCCAGCACCAGCCAGGCCGTCGGGTCGCCGTAGCCGCCCAGCGCCTGCGCCGGAGTCAGCCCGCCGAAGACCGACGCCAGCGTCACCGCAACCAGCACCACCGCCCCGCCGGGCAACGGCTGCGCGACCAAGCCGGCCACGGCGCCCACGAAGATTCCCAGCAGCCGCCAGCCCTCCGGTTTGATCGCCTCGGGACGCGGCGCGACGAAGATGATGCCGGCGGCCAGAAGAATCGGAATGGCGGCGCTCCAGGCGCGGCGGGACATTGCTGGAATTTTAGCAGGAGGCCGGAGCGTGGAGCGTGGAAAGGCAGTCCGCCTTCCACAATTTACGTCCTAGATTTCGGGCTGCTCCACCACGCAGACGAAATGGCCCAGGACCTGGTACTCGCCGTCCTCTTCGAGTTCGAGCACCGGGTAGTCGGGGTTCAGCGGCTTCAAGCGGATCCGGGTGTGGCGCCAGCCCTCCTCGGTCACACGCTTTTCGCTCTCGTAGACTTTGACGGTAAACTCCCCGCCGGTCTCCGACACCCCGCGCCGCCACACCAGCACGCGCTTGCCCTGCCGCGATCCCGCCGGGTTGTACCGGAAGATAACCAAACTGCCGTCGGGGATTTCCGGCTCCATCGAGTGCCCGGTAACGTGAACGGCGAACATATCCCGCGTCACCCGCAAGCCAGGCGGCGCGGCCACCCAGTCCGTGGCCTCCGATTCCATATCCCGCCCGAAACCTCCGGCCGCCGCCCGCAGCGAGTAGAGCGGCACGTGGGTGACGAAAGGAATGACGGGGGCGCGTTCGCGCTCCACTCCCAGCACGTGATCCTCGTACAGGCGCTGGAGCGTGTAAGAAAAATCCCTTACGGCGGCCACCTTGCGGTCGGTGATCCGCAAGACGTTCGAAAGGCTGTCTTCCAGCCACTCCAGCACCCGCCGCCCGCCCATCTCGCGCGCCCGCGCCGCAAGGTCTTGTTTAATGGGCTCAAGCACTTCGGCGTCCTCTGGACTGGCCAGCTCCTTTATGTCGTCGCGGAATTTCAGATACAGGTTATCGGTGGCGGGGTCGTACAGAAGAACGCCGAAACCGACGGCGGGCCGGCCGGGGAGGGCCAACTGGAGGACGGAATACTCCGCCGTCCGCGCGTCCTGGGACAGTGCTTTCATTGAGCCTTATAGCTATTAAGCTATCAGCCTACTAAACCATCGGCCCTTCTGTCTGAAGTCTTTAGAAGACTCTTTCGCTTTCGCGCGAACAGCGCTCTCAGGCGGCGGTGGCGACCAGTTAGGCCCTCCTGCCCGACGAATCGCGCCCTGCTCGAGCGCGAAGTCACGGAGCGTACGGGTAATAGCCCCGGCGGTAGCGCAGTTTGACGCCCGGCAGGTTGACTTCCACCCGGATGGTGCGGAACTGCTTGGGAGAGTCCGTATTATCCGGGATATACCGCAAAATGTACTGCGTGGTGACTTCGCCGGCGATGTTCGCAATCGCGTTGAACATGGAGGTCGCCAGGGCGGAGGCATAGCCGCCCGTGCCGACCCGCAGCGCGTAGTTCCCCTCGTCGGATGGCGTCGACAGGTATCCCGAGACGTGCGAATAGACATTCTCCAGCGGGTACTCCACCCGGCCCCCGGTTTCCTGGGCCAGCCGCGTCAGCGTGGATTCGCCTTCGCTGGTGAATCCGAACGCCGAGGTGCTCACGCAGTGGATCGTCACCAGGTTGCGCTGCGCGATCTCGATGACCTCCTCCAGCGTGTACCTGCTCGCATTATCGTGGCCGTCGCCGATGATCACCAGCACGCGCCGCGGTTCGATCGGCTCGCCCTGCACGAGATTGTGCCGCGTGAGGGCGAGATGGATTCCGTCGAACAGGGCCGCCCCACCGCCCGGCTTCAGCTTGCGGATATATTCGGCAATTTTGTCGGCATCCGTGGTGGTGTTCACCGCCAGCTCGGCTTCATTCCCGTACGTCACCAGAAAGCCGCTGAACTTCCCGGTCCGGTCGTCGTCCTGGAGCAGGTTCCAGACGAGCTGCATTGCGGCTTCCTGGAAGCTCTTCCAGTGCAGGCGGGTCGCGTTGCTGATGTCGAGGATGAAGCCCACCACCACGGGCTGGTTCCGCTCGCGGTTAAAATAAACGATCTTCTGCTCCCGGCCGTCCTCGTAGATCTTGAAGTCCTTGGCCTCCAGATCGGAAACGAACTTCCCCGTCTCGTCGGTCACGGTGACCGGAACGACGACTTCGTTCACCTGGACCTGGAAAGGCGTTGCCTCGGGCCTCTGTTCGGCCGGTTTGGCCTGCGTGGGAGCCTGCGCCTGCTGGGCCAACCCAACGGACGCGGCCAGCAAGATGACGGGGAAAATCCTGCTCCGCATCATAGCCAATTATAGATCGTGGGAAGCTGGCCGTGGTTTCCCGGAAATCGCCCCTCGTGGAAGGGGAACGGGGACCGCCCCTCTCTGCGGTCCACGTTCCCCGATTCTGTCAGACTACTGCTTTCACCTTATCTCTGCACCCGTCCCGAACCGCCGCCTTTCATCAGCGCCTTCACCTCGTCGACGCTGAAGCGGTTGAAGTCGCCGGGGATGGAGTGCTTCAAGCAGGACGCCGCCACCGCGAACTCCAGGGCTTCCTCGGTGCTCTCCATGTTGAGGAGTCCGTGGATGAGTCCGCCGGCAAAGGCATCGCCGCCGCCCACGCGGTCCACAATGTGCGTGATGTCGTAACGGCGGCTGGTGTAGAAGTTCTTCCGGTCGTTCAGGCACGCCGCCCACCCGTTGTGGGACGCGCTCTTGGATTCCCTCAGCGTGATGGCGATCTTCTGCATGTTGGGATACTCCGAGAGCACCTTTTCGGTGAGCTTCTGATACACCGAGGTGTCCAGCTTGCCCGAGTGGACGTCCACGTCGGCCTGAATTCCCAGCGCCATCTGGCAGTCCTCTTCGTTGGCGATTCCGACGTCCACGTACTTCACCAGCTCGCGCATCACCTCGGGAGCTTTCTTTCCCCACTTCCAGAGGTTTTTCCGGTAATTGAGGTCGCAGGAAACCGTGAGGCCCATCGAGCGCGCCTTGCACACCGCTTCCATGGCCAGTTCCGCCGCGCCCTGGCTGATGGCGGGCGTGATCCCGGTGACATGGAACCAGCCGGCGTCCTCAAACGAGCTTTCCCAGTTGATGTCGCCCGGCTTGGAGAGGGCGATGGCGCTGAACTCGCGGTCGTAGACCACCTTCGAAGGCCGCTGGTTGGCGCCCGTTTCGACGAAGTAGACTCCCATGCGGCCTTTGCCGCGCACGATCTTCGACGTGTCGACGCCGAAGCCGCGAAGCTGGTAAATCACCGCGTCGCCGATCGGGTTGGAGGGCAGGACGGTGACGTAGCGGGCTGGCGTCCCAAAGTTGGCGAGCGAAACCGCCACGTTGGCCTCGCCGCCGCCGAAGGTGGCGACGAACTGAGGCGATTGCAGAAAGCGCTCGAAGCCCGGAGGCGCCAGGCGCAACATGATTTCTCCGAAAGTTACAACGGTTTTAGGCATGATAATGGGCTCCTAAAGAGTATCTGGTAATACAGCAATCACATCCAGGGCAAACGACGCATCCAGCGAAGGCAGTCCCTGGAAAGCTACCATGGTGCCGGCCGGCGGCCGTTCGCGGCCGCAGAACTCCGGACGGATCTTCCGGACCAGCTCGGCAATCGAAGACGAGAGCGGGTAAATTCTCGTTACGGCGACGTGGTCGTAAGACGCGCCCTTCTGCGCCAGCGACCTCCCGAGGCGCTGGAACGCCAGCCGCGCGTCGTCATCGTCAAAGCCAAAGGCGAGCTGCGTTCCGGTGAGCGCCAGCCTCCGCCCCCCGACCAAAGCGATCTGGGATGTATCCGAAGGACCCGCAAGCTCCGGCGGATTCACAAAAACCAGCGGTTGCGCCGGCCGCCGCCGCAGGCGCGCCACCGCCTCGCACTCCACCAGGCTCTGGAGCGGCTCGCGCGTCCGCTGGACGAAATTCAGCGCCGCTTTGGGGAACTCCGCGTGGGCGCGCTGCCGGATCGCGGTCAGCTCGTCGAGCGAACTCAGATAACAGGTAACGCACAGCACGTCCGCTGGTTCCAGCCCCGCCGCCTGCAACGCGGCGCGCATCCGCTCCACCGATTGATCGAATAGCGGCGCCAGCGGCTGGAGCGGCTTCTCGACCGAGGCGCCCTGGCCGGAGATGAAGGCAAGCCCGTGAGGGTTTACCGGGTTCCTGCTCATCGCCATGGACTCCAGCACGACTTGCGCGCCGTCAAGCGGCAGCGCCCCGACCTGCACCACGCTCAGCGCCGGCAGCGGCAGTTTCTTGTCACTAAAAACCTCGCTCACGATGGCCTGCACGCGCCGCATGTCGCCGGTCCCGGCCACAAATGCGCGCAACCGGACGACAGTCGCCTTCTGCCTCAGCAGCCATTTGAGCGCGTCGCGCACCTGCTGGGACAACAGCCCCTTCGCGCTCAGGGGCGTCACGTGGAAGACGAGCCGGTCCGTCTCCGCCGTCACTACGGCCGGTGGATCGGGCGGCAGCTCCAGCGTCTGCGTCTCCTGTTCCTTTACCTTTTGCTTATCCGCCCATGCCGCCGGCACGGCCAGCGCGACGGAAAGCGTCAATGAGAGCAGCAGGCGGCGCATCGACATCCCGCGTTTTTTATTCAGAAGAATTGTATCAGGACCGGGGGGTCGCGATCGGTTCATACTCAAGAACGGGCCGGAATCACGGCAGCAGGCAACAGGAGGGTGGTCATGACACGAACGGGACTCGCTCTCCGGGCCGCGGCGGCGCTAGGACTTCTAGCCTCGGCTCCACCACTTGCAGCCGGGTCCTTGCAGGCGCTGGCAGATCGATCGGATGCGGTTGTCGTCGGGACGGTAACGGCGGGCGCGTGGTCGGCGACTGGAGCGGCTTTCCATCTCCAGATCGAGCGCGTACTCAAAGGGACGGTCCGGCAGGGTTCTGTGTTGAGTGTCGCCTGGACTTCCAGAAGGGTACGGATCAGTTCGCCGGTCACGATTTCCGGGGAACGCGGTCTTTTCTTCCTAGCCGCGCCCGGCCCGTCCTCCTGGAGCCTGGTGCCCGTCGAAGAAGGTTATGTTCCGTTTGCAGGCACGTACTACCCGCTTCCCAAGTCCCCTGCCCCTTCCGGGGCAAGGACATTGCAAGCAGAGGCCGCCGCGCCGGTTGCCGACAGCATAGCGGCAGAACTTGCCGCGGCTGTCGATCAGTGCGGCAAGGATGGAACCTTCGAGTTGGCCTCGGGGGGTTGCTGCGCCTGGACGAAACGACCTTCCTGGCGCAGACCAGGGATTTTCTTGCCACAAGCGCCTGTGAGGCGGCGCGCGGGTTGGCTTTAGCGATGAGGCTCAAGAGAGCCGAACCCGGGGCGTTGACCGAGATCGCCGCTCACGTGGACACCCTCCCCTGATTACTCCAGACGGGGCGCAAACGATGGTATACCTGAATGCCCGGGCCGGCGCCCGTCACAGCAACGAAGATACCAGGCGCTTTTCCGCTTCCCGCAATATGCCGGGACCGGAGCTGGCTGAGTAACGCGGTGGAGCAGCGTCAAGAAGGACTTCGCCAGATAGCAGGTGCGATTGGGGGTTCCGCGAACCGTACTACAGCAGACTGCATCTGTAACTCAATAGTAACTCAATACTTAATAGGCTGTAAGACAAAAATAATTAGAGTCTTGATTCTCCTGAATACCCGGTATATAATCGGGCCGTCCCGGCTCCAGGGTCGGCCGAGGATCTTTCCAGGTGGTCCTGTGCGAAAAACTCAGAGGCCGGGACCGAACTCAGAGCACACATAGAATTGACCGTTTACTCCGCGAGCAAACGGAGTATCGGTGACCGCTTCGTTGCGTCGGCATAGCTGAAGCAGAAGAGGCGGAGCAAAGCGTTTTTCCAGGCTTCAGAGGGTGCAAAAGGAGGGAAAGTGAGCAAACTCCATGTATCCGGCTGGGGTGCACTGCTTGTCCTGCCGTTCGTCTTCTGGTTTCCCTTGTCAGCCCAGACCCCCACAGGCGTTATCCAGGGGGACGTGACGGATACCACAGGCGCGGTCATCCCCAATGCCCGTGTGATCATTACCAACGTCAACACCGGCGAAAAGGACGAGGTGCAGACTGGCAGCACCGGGCGGTTCGTCCGCCCGTTCGTCCGGCCAGGAACCTATACCGTCCAGGTGGAGGTGGAGGGCTTCCGGCCGGTGCGGCAGGACGAGGTGAAAGTGGACGTCGGCCAGACGCGTGAACTGAGCTTCACGCTCAAGGTCGGCGCTCTCGCCCAGGAGGTGCAGGTGACCGCGGCGCCGCCGCCGCTGGATACCAGCACTTCTTCCATCGGGCAGGTGATCGAGAACAAGCGCATTATGGACTTGCCGCTGAACGGCCGTTCGGCGTTCGCCCTGGCGCAAATCACCCCCGGGGTGAATCCCACAGGGGGCGGTTCCACTCCGCACATGGGAGGCGCCAGAAACGCGCTCAGCGAGTTGCAGATCGACGGCGTTACCGATATTGCCCCCAATAACAACATCGGCGTCAACGACCGCGTCTATGAACCGCAGGTAGACGCGGTGGAGGAATTCAGTGTTCAGATCAACTCCCTGGCCGCCGAGTACGGCCGGTTCGCCGGCGGCGTCATCAACGTAGTAACGAAATCGGGCACCAACACGCTCCATGGGACCGCCTACGACTACCTCCGCAACCAGAAACTGGACGCAAATAACTTCTTTGCCAATCGGGCTGGGAGAAAACCGGGGGCGTTCAAGCGCAACCAGTGGGGCGGCACGGTGGGTGGTCCGATCTACATTCCGGGCTTGTATGACGGCCGCGACAGATCCTTCTTCTTCGTCGGGCTGGAGACTACGAATGCGAGGAGCGGGAGCGTGTTCACCGGCACGATGCCGCTCGAAGCGTGGCGTAGAGGCGACTTCTCCGACCTGAGGAACTCCGCGGGCCAGCCGATCACGATTTACGATCCGCTCACCGTGCGGGAGGATCCCGCGAATCCCGGCAAGTTCATCCGCGACCCGTTCGCCGGCAACATTATTCCGGCAAACCGGCAGGACAAGGTGGCGGTAAACGCTATGGAATACTTCCCGCGCCCCAACACTACACCCACCAACGAGTACACGGGCGCGAACAACTTCACCAACTCCGGAACGTCGCGCAACGACAGTCATCGTCTGGACACACGGATTGACCAGAACTGGCGGAACTGGTGGCGGATGTTCGCCCGCGTCTCCACCTCCTGGGGGGGAAAGCATCCCGTTTAACGGCTTCGGGAATATCGCCACCTCCAGCGGCGACGGACCCAGCAAGTCGAAGTCGGTGAGCGTCTCTCTCGATCACACGTTCACCGTCAGACCCACCCTGATCGCCAACCTCAGATACGGCTTGGGACGAACCAGCAACAACAGGGTGCCGTTCTCGGACGGCTTCGACCATGTGGCGCTCGGACTGCCGTCCTATTACGCGGAAACCGCGGCCAGGGAGGGCGCAGAGTTCCCCCGCTTCGAGTTCTCGGGAAGCGTGGCCAGTCTGGGACAGTTCGGCTGGACCCGCCTTTACGCGGGCGCGCTGACGCACTCCCTAGCCGGCAGCCTGACCAAAATTCTCTCGAACCATACCATCAAGAGCGGCGGCGAGTACCGGAAGCTTTTCCTCAATTACAACCAGCAGGGCTACCCGTCCGGCCAGTACACCTTTTCCAGCGGCTGGACGCAGCAGGAGATCACCACAACGAGCACTACCGCGGGGTTCCCGCTCGCCTCATTCCTGCTCGGCCTGCCCAGCGGCGGCTATATGACGCACGACGGAACCTCCGCCAGCGCGAGCAGCTATTTCGCGGGATATATTTAGGACGACTGGAAGGTAACTCGCCGGCTCACCCTCAACATCGGGCTGCGATATGACCTGGAGCTCCCGCGCACGGAACGGTTCAACCGGTTCTCGTTCTTCGACATGGATGCTCCCTCTCCCATTGCGGGCCTGGTGCCGGCCTCTGCCTGCCCCGCCTGCGGAAACTTGAAGGGGGCGATGAAGTTCGTGACTCCGGACAACCGCCGGCAAACCCCGACGGACCGGAACAACTTCGGACCGCGCTTCGGCTTCGCTTTCCAGGCCACCGATAAGATGGTCCTCCGCGGCGGCTACGGAATGGCGTATCCACCGTCGCCGATGCAAGCCTGCGGCACCACGGGTTCCTGCGGCATGGAAGGGTTCCGCGGGCAGACGAACTTCACCAGCACCTTCGACAGCATGCGCTCGGTCTACGCATACCTGAGCGACCCGTTTCCGGCCGGCTTCAACTTTCCCCCAGGCAGCGCGCTCGGCGCGGCCACCAAGCTGGGCGAAGGCATCGGAGAATCCCTCTTCGATGCCTACAAGAACTCGCTGGTCCACCAGTGGAACTTCAACATTCAGTATGAGCTGCCCGGTAATCTGGTGGCCGAGATCGGTTACCTGGGCAACCGCGGGCTCGGGCTGGTCGACGGCGACGGGACTTATTCCTACAACCAGTTGCCCGCCTCCGCCATGCAGCTCGGAACGGCCCTACTGACTCTTGTCGACAACCCCTTCTACGGGATCATCACGAATCCGACCTCCAGCCTGAGCCGCCCGACGATCGAGTACCGCCAACTGCTGCGGCCGTTCCCGCACTACACCGGCGTGGGCTCGTACCGAAAGCCGAGGGCGGACTCCATCTATCACGGCATGACGATCCGCGTCGACAAGCGCTTCTCCAACGGCTTCAGCTTCCTGATGGCCTACACGGCGGGCAAGCTGATCGACAACGCCTCGTCCGCTGTCAGCTATCTGGGACCGATCGCAAGTTCGGTAGAGCTGGGGATCAGCGCCGCAAAGCTGGACGCCTATAACGGCCGCCTGGAGCGCTCCATCTCCTCCATGGATGTCGCCCAGCGCGCCGTTATCAGCTACGTCTACGAATTGCCGTTCGGCAGGGGCAAGCGGTTTTTCGCAGATGCTCCAGGGGCCGTCAATCTGTTAATCAGCGGCTGGCAGGTGAACGGCATCACGACGTTCCAGAGCGGCCAGCCGATGATCGTGGCGGCGCAGAGCAACAACACCTACATTTACAGCGGCCAGCGGTTGAATAATAATGGCCGGAGCGCGAGGATCACCGGCGGCACCAAGGATTCGCGGATGGCGCAGTGGTTTGACACAAGCGTCTTTTCGCAACCGCCGGCCTTCACGTTCGGAAACGTGAGCCGCACGCTGCCGGACGTTCGCGTTCCGGGCCTGCGCAACACGGACCTGTCGATCTTCAAGAACACCTATTTCGGCGAGGACAAGTTCAACTTGCAATACCGCGTCGAAATGTTCAATGCCTTCAACACCACCCAGTTCGGCCGGCCGGGGCCGGGGTTCGGCTATGGGAACTTCGGCGTGATCAGCAGCACGGCTGTCGGCGCGCGCCAGATTCAGATGGCGCTGAAGCTTATATTCTAGAAGTCTGCCCGGAGCCCGGCTTTGCCGCCGGGTTCCGGAGCCTTTGAGACATACAACGGCGTCAGGTGCGTGGGAATCATCCTGCGCGCCGATCGCGCCGTTCACATAAGGCGAAAGTCGAAGCCCGCGCCGGATGTGTCTCGCTGGCCAGCGGGGATGGGAGCCGTGGTCGAGGCCGTCAACACGTTGTCAAAGAAACAGAACAAGGTAGAGATCGAAAAATGCGGCATGCAAGTATAGCGCTGTTTCTTGCGGTGTTCTGTGTGTGCGCTGCGCCCGTCGAAAAGGCAGCCTACGATAGCAACGGAAGAATCATTGCACTGTTATGTGACGCTGAAGACGTTCAGGTATCTACAAATGTGGTCGCCGTAATCCCCAGTGGCAGGCGCATTCCGCTGCAGAGGCGCGTCAATCGCATGGGCGCGCGGCGCCAGGGCGACAACCTGGCGTGGAGCCAGGAGTTCACCCTGCCGGCGGGCGGGGGAGGGCGGCTGGAAACGAAGGCCGAAGAGCACGACCTGGGCGTGAGATACACCACGTCCATTACGTCGACGGCTCCGATGGAGATCACGGCCATCGAGTTTGTCGCAGACCTCCCGCGAGACGTGTTCCTGAAGGGGCGCGTGACTCCGGAAGGGGCGACGCCCGTGATGCTCGCCGTAAGCAAGCCCGCCGATCCCGCTTTGTATCGGGGGCAGACCTCCGCTCTCAGAGTAGAGGACCCGCTCGGACACGTGACGCTGGAAATCGGCTTTGACCGGCCGGTCGCGGTATCGGTGGTGGACCGCTGGGACGACCAGGGAAGATCCTTCCAGGTGCGCGCCGCCGTTCAGTTGGGCGACATGGCCGCCCGCGCCACCGCGGCCCTCACAGCCGACCTACGGCTCACGAACAAGGCGCCCGCTCCGCCGGCCGCGAGGCTCAAACTGGACGCTTCCGAGCCCTGGTACAAATTCGACGGCTTTGGCGGCAATTACTGCTGGAACAATATGTCGCCGGTGTCCGCCTACACGCTGAAGAATCTTAAGGTCGCCTGGGGACGCACCGAGATGAAGCTCCGGCAGTGGGACAAGCAGCGCGACAACCCCGGCCCGGAGATCCGCGCCGACATGGAGCGAATGCGCGAGTTCCACAGGCTGGGGATTCCCTACGTGATCAGCATCTGGTGGCTTCCCGAGCGGCTATATACCGATCCCTACGAGAAGACAAGCAGCGCGCATTTCCGCCTTATCGATCCCGTGAAATGGGATGAACTGCTGGAACTGGTGGGCAGCTACCTGTTGTACGCGAAGAGGGAATACGGTGTGGAACCGGACCTGTTTTCGTTCAACGAGGCGAACATCGGCGTCTACGTCGGCTTCACGCCAGAGGCGCATAACGAGGCGATCAAACGGATCGGCGCCTACTTCGAAAAGCTCGGATTGAAAACGAAGATGCTGCTCGCGGACGCCACGGGACCGCGCGACACGCACAAGTTCGCGCTGGCGGCCGCCTCGGATCCGGAAGCGCTGAAATACGTGGGCGCGGTGGGATTCCACACTTGGGGCACCGGCACTCCGCAGCACTACAAGGAGTGGGGCGATCTTGCGGAGTGGTTGAACCTGCCGCTGCTGGTGACCGAATTGGGCGTCGACGCGGCGGCTTACTACACGCGATCCTGGGATAGCTATCACTACGGCCTGCGCGAGGCGCACCTGACTCAGGAGCTGCTGATGTACGCGCGCCCGCAGGGCACTCAGTACTGGCAGTTCACCAACGACTACGCGCTGGCGAAGGCCGGGCCGGATGGCGAAGTGCGGCCGACCCCCCGGTTCTGGCTGACGAAGCACTTCACGAACCTGACGCCGCAGAAGAGCGAGGCCCTGCGAACCGTCTCGGATCAGAAGAGCGTTCTGTTTACGGCGTTCCGCAAGGGCAATGCTTACACGCTGCACATCCTGAACATGGGTGCGGCCCGCGAGGCGATCCTGGAGGGCCTGCCGGACGGCGCCTGGCAGCCATACGAAACCACGGAGACAGCACACTATCAACAGAAGGCGCGGCTGAGTTCCACGGGTGGGACGTTGACGCTGAAGCTGCCGGCGCGGTCGCTGGTGACGCTGACGATGGGCCAGTAACTCCATCGTGGAGCGAAGGCCGGCACTCGCCGTGATCATCGTCAGAGGCGGATAGTCTCTTTCCGCGAACCGGGACTTGGGGACGGCACATAGCGCTCCCGCGGGCTTCCCCTCAGGCAGCCAATTGGCTTGCCTGCACCAGGCCAATATGGTACGGTAGTCTCGTTCCCATGTTTCCCCGGCTGGACTTGGATCGCGCGTCCGATGTGCCTATCTACAGGCAAGTCCACGACCGCATTCGCGAGCTGATCCTCACCGGAGCGCTGCGCCGGGGAGACCGGCTGCCCGCCACTCGCGAATTGGCTGGCCTGCTTGGACTGAACCGGACCACCATCTCCGCCGCCTACGACCTGCTCGAATCCGAGGGCCTGATTCAAAAGCACGTCGGGCGCGGCAGTTTCGTGCTGGGCGAAGCGCGAAGTTCGGGACCGGGCCTGAACTGGGACGAGCTGCTGCCCGAGGCGGACGTACCCGCGGCGCCCGCTCCCGGCTCGCCAGACGTCATCAGTTTCGCCACCTCGCGGCCTTCCGAAGAGCTGTTTCCGCTGGATGCTTTCCGGCTGAGTTGCGAGGAGGCGCTGGCCGGGCCGAACGCGGCTTCCATCCTGCAACTCGGCTCTCCGGGCGGCTATCTACCCCTACGGGATTACCTGCTGGAGCAGGCGCGCCGCACGGGCATTGCGCGCCCGGGCGACGACGTCATCGTCACGAACGGCTGCCAGCAGGCGCTGGATTTGATTGAACGCGTGCTCGTGCGCCCCGGCGACACCGTGCTGGTAGAGGATCCGGTCTACCCGGGCCTGAAAAACCTGTTTCTGCACGCCGGCGCGCAGTTGGCCGGGATCCCCGTCCGCCGCGACGGCGTGGATTTGGAAGTGCTCCAGCGGCTGATCGCGCGCGGCCGGCCGCGGCTGCTCATCGTGACGCCGAATTTTCAGAATCCGACCGGAGCGACGCTGCCGGTGGCCTCACGGCTGGCGATCTTGCGCATGGCGCACCATGCCGGGCTCATCATCGTCGAAAACGACATTTACGGCGGACTCCGGTACGAAGGGGAGGACGTGCCGCCGATCAAGCAACTCGACGAGTCGGGCGATACGGTTCTGCTGCGCAGTTTCTCCAAGTTGACCTTCCCCGGGCTGCGTGTCGGATGGGTGGTGGGGCCCAAGGCGCTGTTGGCGCGGCTGACCGAGGCCAAGCAGCTCGCCGACCTCCACACGGACCAGCTTGCGCAGGCCGTGCTCCTGCGTTTTGCCGAATCCGGCCGCCTGGAAGCGCATGCGGCGCGCGTGCGAGCGGCCGGGGCCGAAAGACTGCGGGCGGTGCTGGAGGCATGCGAGCGCTACCTGCCCCCGGGCAGCTCCTTCACGCGTCCGGAAGGCGGGATGAGCCTGTGGGTGAGGCTGCCCGAGCCGCTCGATGCGGGCGAACTGCTCGGCCGGGCGCAGGCCGCGGGCGTCTCTTATATGCCGGGAAGATACTTCACGGTGGCCCGCCACGAGCCGGGAGCGCTGCGTTTGAGCTTCGCCGGCCTTCCGCCGGAAAAAATCGAGGCGGGCCTGGCGATTTTGGGAAATTTGTTTTCGAGCGAGCTTGCGAGGGCGAGGACGGAGCGTTTCGAGCCCGCGCAGGCCATAGTGTGAGGGGATAACGGGCAGAACACACACGAACCCTTGTCTCCACGTTGAAATCAGGAGGAAACGTAATGTTGTTGGATGACAAATTCCGCGTAAAGGTTGGTCTCGCGGAAATGCTCAAGGGGGGCGTCATCATGGACGTCACTAATGCCGAGCAGGCCGTCATCGCCGAGAAGGCGGGCGCAGTGGCGGTGATGGCGCTCGAGCGCGTTCCGGCGGATATCCGCAAGGAAGGCGGCGTTGCCCGCATGTCGCCCGTGAAGAAAATCCGGGAGATCATGGAGGCCGTCAGCATTCCGGTGATGGCGAAGTGCCGCATCGGGCACTTCATGGAGGCCCGAATACTGGAAGCGCTGAAGGTCGATTACATCGACGAGAGCGAAGTGCTCACCCCCGCGGACGAGGAGCACCATGTCGACAAGCGCGCGTTCAGCGTCCCGTTTGTCTGCGGAGCGCGCAATCTGGGCGAAGCGCTGCGGCGGATCGCCGAGGGCGCTGCCATGATCCGCACCAAGGGCGAGGCGGGCTCGGGCAATATCGTCGAGGCCGTGCGGCATATGCGCACCATCCAGAAAGAAATGAAGCAGCTCACGGTGCTGGGCAAGGAAGAACTCGTGGCCGAAGCGAAGAAGCTGCAAGCTCCGCTCGAACTGGTGGAATACGTAGCCGAACACGGCAAACTGCCGGTGCCTAACTTTTCGGCCGGCGGCATCGCGACCCCGGCTGACGCGGCGCTGGTCATGCAGCTTGGCGCCGAAGCGGTGTTCGTGGGTTCGGGAATTTTCAAATCCGAGGATCCCGAAGCGCGCGCCCGCGCGATCGTCAAGGCGGCCGCCTATTACAACGACCCGGAAAAACTGCTGGAAGCGAGCGAAGAGCTGGGCACCGCAATGTTTGGCATCGACGTCGCCAAGATGCCCGATTCCGAGCGGATGGCCGTGCGAGGCTGGTAACGGATGAGCAAGCGAATCGGAATCCTCGCCCTTCAGGGCGATTTCGAAGCACACCGCAAGGCGCTGGAGCGGGCCGGCGCCGAAGCAGTCGAGGTGCGCACGGCCGCCAGGCTGGAAGAAATCGACGGGCTCGTGATTCCCGGCGGCGAGAGCACCACGATGCTGATCATTCTCAAGGATGAGAACATGCTCGAGCCGCTGCGCCGGTTCGGGGAACGCCGCCCGATATTCGGCACCTGCGCCGGCGCCATCCTGCTGGCTTCCGAAGTGTTGAATCCATCGCAGGAATCGCTGCGGTTGATGGATCTCGCAATTGAACGCAACGCCTACGGCCGGCAGGTGGACAGCCGCGTGGTGAAGCTGGAGGAGACTCCCGAGTTCGCGTGCGAGTGCGGAGGCGGCGACGTGGAGGCTGTCTTCATCCGCGCTCCCATCATTCGCCGCGTGGGGCCCGACACCACCGTTTACCTGCGCTACAACGGCGACCCCGTGCTGGTGCGCCAGGGCCGGCACCTTGCCGCCACTTTCCATCCCGAACTCACATCGGATCCTCGCATACACCGCCTGTTCCTCGATACGATCAAGGTATGAACGAGCGGAAGCGCGTGCTCTTCGTCTGCATCGGCAACTCATGCCGCAGCCAGATGGCCGAAGCCTTCGCGCGCCGCTACGGTTCGGACGTGATCGAAGCCGAAAGCGCCGGTGTTGCCCCCTGCAACATTGTCGCGCCGGTGACTAAGGAGGTCATGCTCGAAAAGGGCATCGGCCTCGACGGCTGCCGCCCCAAGGGCCTCGCCCAAACCGGCGGGCGTTTCGACCTCATCGTGAACATGAGCGGCCTCCCGCTCCCGGACCTGGGCGCGCCGGTGCGGGACTGGGAGGTCGAGGACCCGATCTGGGTGAGCCGCGAACGCCACCGCGAAATCCGCGATGAAATCGAAATGCGCGTACAGAGATTGATTTCGGAGTTCCGGCGCCGGGTTGGCAGCGCCGGATTGTAGGCGCACGCCGCTTTAATTCCTGGCATACACTGAAAGTAAGCTGAATCTCACCGGGGGCTCGCACCATGGGGGAAAAGTGCGCCATTGTGGGGTTGGGATACGTGGGGTGCGTCACTGCCGCCTGCCTCGCGCGTCTTGGGCATCGCGTCATCGGGGTGGACAACGACGGCTATAAGGTCGAAACCGTGCTGGCCGGCCGCGCCCCGTTCTTCGAGCCGGGCCTGGAGGAGCTGGTCAAATCTGGAATCGCCTCGGGCGGGTTGACCGCCACCACGGACCTCCCTGCCGCCATCAAACAGTCCGACATCGCTCTCATCTGCGTGGGCACGCCGTCGGAGCGCAACGGGAGTCCCAGTCTCGAGCAACTGCGGCGCGTCTGCTCCGAAATCGCCGATTGCCTGCGGGGCCGCGCGCGGCGGCTGATCGTGTCCGTCCGCAGCACGGTGCTTCCAGGAACGTGCGAGGCCGTGGTTGGAACGGCGCTCGCAGCCGGCGGCCAAGTTGCCATCGTTTCGAACCCGGAGTTTCTCCGGGAGGGCGGCGCGGTGCGCGATTTCATGGAGCCTTCACTCGTGGTGGTGGGCGGCGAGGACCCGGGCGCGGTGGAGCGGGTGGCCGGTCTCTACGCCCCGCTTGGCGTCGAGCCCGTCCGCGTCTCCCTGCGCTCGGCCGAGCTGATCAAGTACGCCTGCAACTCCTTCCACGCGCTCAAAGTCGCTTTCGCCAACGAAATCGGCGCGCTCGGGGCGGTGATGGGCATCGACGCGGCCGAAGTCATGGACACGCTCTGCCGCGACGTCCGGCTGAACATCTCTCCGGCGTACCTCAAGCCGGGCTTTGCCTTCGGCGGCTCGTGCCTGCCGAAAGACCTGCGGGCGCTCGTACACCGAGCCAGCCGCCTGGACCTGCAACTCCCGCTGCTGGAATCCATCCTGCTCAGCAACCGGCAGCACCTGGAGCGCGCCGTTCAGGCCGTATGCGATCTTCCAGTGGACCGCATCGGCGTCTTCGGCCTTACTTTCAAGGAGAACACCGACGACCTGCGCGAAAGCCCCGTCGTGGCGCTGCTTGAACGCCTCATCGGCAAGGGCCGCAACGTGCGCGTGTTCGATCCGCAGATCCAGCTCGACCGCATCTACGGCAGCAACCAGCGTTTCCTCCTGGCTGCCATACCGCACATCAGCCGGCTGCTTGACGCCGCTTTCGAAGACACCCTCAAGTGGGCGCAGCACCTGGTCGTCGCGCAAAAGCCATCCGAGCCGTTCGCGGACGCCATCCGGCGCAGCGGCATCCCGGTGCTCGACCTGGCCGGCGCGTTCCCCGACCTGGCCCGGGCGGAGCGGCTGACCCGCGGCGCGGCCTGATTCCGGCGCCATTGATGCCAGACAATGCGGCAGCCTCATCCGGGTTGTTCCGGTCTGAGGCTGCCGCCGCTTCAAAGCCGGTCGGTCTAGTGGTTAGGGCCGGCCGTCCGGATCTGGCCGCGAATCTCCCCGCCGGGGAAGTCACCGGGGCCGGTGTTCGGTGGATCGATGCCGTCGTTCGTGTGCACGTTTACGTAAGCTCCGCCCGTGCGCATGGCTTCGATCAACACAGACAAGCTCATACCGGCGAGCGGACCGGTAAGGTCGGCGGATGTAATCGTTCCCTGGGCCAAAATTCCGTCGACGCGGCCGCCAGCCGGAGGGAGCGGGCCTGCCAGGAACGCCACAATCGGACCGTTTACACCCACCGGCCCAAGGTGAATGTGAGACGCCACCACGTTGTTGATGTTGGCGACGATCAGTTTGTATTCGAGCGAGGAGCCGTCGGGACTCAGGTGGAAGATCGCTTGCCCGGTAGCGTTGGTGTCTCGCTCAGGCACCTCCTCGCCGCCACTCAGGTGCGCCACGAAGTTCTTTGCTTGCGGCGGTGCTCCCACAACCGAAAGCGATGCTGCCGCCAGTAATGCCACAGCGGGCAGAAGAAGTTTTCCCCTCATGAGTGTTCGCATACGGCTATCGATGTTGCGGGGGCCGCTCGCGATGCAAACCGCGGCTGTTAACTGTGGGCCGGCGAAATGTTCTAATTCGGCGCTATGCTGATCGCCAGGCGCGGGCTTTCGACGTCTTTCACCCGGAGCCAGACCGTGTTTTCGTCTCCCGGTCTCACGGGCGTCGATCCGTCCAGCGTGAAGTTCACCTGAAAAAGCCCGCTGAAGCCCGGCGCGAGCCCGGCAAAGCTCACGGGCTGGCGCACTCCGTTCACGTAAACCTCCACCGGGAAGTCCGCAGTTGCGAGCGGATCTACGGGCGCGGGCTGCCCGTCCTCCACCCGCGGCGTGGTCGTGCCCAAAGCCGTGGCCCAGAGGGTCGCGTTCTCCGCCAGCCGCAGCGGGCGCATGCCGAGATCGGGGCGGTCCGGTCCGGCCAGCGTGCCGTCGGAGTTCTGCACCGCCGCCCGGAAAACTTGCCCGTCAAGCGTAAACGATGCCATTGCGGGCGCCACTTCGCCGATCACCGATCCCGGAATGCGCGCGGGCTCGGACCGTTGATCGGACCGCGTCACCACCATCTCGACATCCTGCCCGGGCGCGAGCGTTGAAGGCAGCAGCGCGTTGATCTGCCCGGGGCCAGCGTAAAACAGCGGCGCCGGCTGCCCGTTGAACATCAGCGACGCGCCGCACAAAAAGGTGGGCAGCGGGAACCCCGAGGCGCCCGCGTCGCATTCTGCGAAATTTTTACCGAAGACGGATACCATTCCCCCAGGTGCAACCTTTGGTTCGAAGCTAAAGGCGTTCACCAGCGGTGCCTGCGAGGCGATCTCCGGCTTGCCGATCCCGTCGCCGAAAACTCCGGAGACCACATGCGCTTCCATCGGCCCCTGGCCGATTTCATTTCCCGCTCCATCGCGAAACTTCGTTTTCGTGAACAGCAGTTCGAGCGGCTTGGCGGGGACTGTAACCGTGCAGCCGCCGGAACAGTTCCGGCTCTCGACCCGGCCGCCCTCCGCCGCCGGTCCGTAGAGAACCTCCACGGCCGAGGCCCCGTTGGGCGGAGAAACCTGGACCTCCTTCATCATGGGCGCGCTGCCGGCCCAGGGGTCCGAATCGAAATCGGGCGGCGGCGGCACTTTGAGCATGTAGACGTCCTTGCGCCCGTTATTGGCCCAGGAGGCGAACAGGATCCAGCTAGCATCGGGCAGTGCGAAGGCCGTGTCAAAGTAACCCGGAGTGCGCGGCGAGTGCCAGGCGTAGAGCGCGTTGCTGAGCGCGCGGTTCCTCATCCCCGAAGGGTCGATAAAGAACTGCGTGATCGTCTGGCCGTAGGGGGACATGTCCGCCACGCACACGGCCGCTTCGTCGCCGGCCGCCCGCTGGTTGCACGCGCTCGCGGGGGAAACCGGCGGCGGGCAGTTCACGTAGACGTCCGAATCGGAAGCGCCGGGGGCGCACTGCTTTCCGTAGCAGTACGAGTACACGTCGCCGTCGCCGATGGGGCCGGGAGAAATGTCCTTAAGCTGGCGGCCTCCGCAATGGGCGAACGTCGGCAGGGTGCCACGGTGCAGATTCGCCGTCCTCGCCTTGTAGACCCGCGAGAAGCCCGGCACGGGTGAAATCGAAGGCGTAAGGCTGGCGGCGCCGACGAACGGGATCATGTCCACGTACCAGTTGTCGCGGCCCGGCCCGGCGTTGTAAGTCTCATAGCTCTCGTGCTGCATGTAAGCCAGGCCGAGCCCGTCGCCCATGTTCGACGCCTGCGTTCCGGCCCACGGCGGATTCCCCACGATCTTGAAATTCCGCGCCCGGTTGAACGACTCCGGCAGGCCCGGCGTGATCACCGAATATCCGTCGGACGCTTCCATGATCCGGTACTTGCCGCGCTGCACGATGTGGCCGCCGGTCAGCGTTTTCTCCACAATCCAATGCCTGGAGGTCGCGTCCCGGGCCATGGGGTCGGCGAGAAAATTCCAGTACACATAAGCGCCCTGGCGCGGGGCGCTGAGCTGCCGCGCGTTGCAGAAGGCCCACATTTTGGCCCCGGCTTCGCGGGCGGCTGGTTCGGCCGCGGTCACGGTCCTTTCCACGACCCATTCGGTCGCGCTGCGCTTTTCCAAAATACGCAGGAAATCGAATCCCGAGCCGCCCTGAATCTCGAAGACGTCGCCCGCGGCCGTATCCATCAGGTACGGAACAGGCTCGCCGCTCACCTGCACGGTGAAGGTCCCGGTGCGCGCCGGCAGAGGCGTCCTCAGCGTGACTTCGTAAGGACCAGTGGCAACCGTGCCCCCGCTCAGCAGCGTGTTGGCGTCCCATCCGATCCAGTTTGTGTGCCCGACGAACTCCACCGCGTGCGTGCCGCACCACCGCGTATTCGGGGCGGAAAACGGCGCGGCGGAAGCGATGATGCGGCCGGTGCCACCGGAGCCGACCGGCTGGCCGTTGCCGATGTCGAAGACAGCCAGCCGCGCGATGGAGTCCTGGCCCTGGCGCCACGCGCGGTAGATGGCGTAATTGTCCACGATGTAAGCGAGCGTTGGCCGGTACGCTGCCGGATCGAAAGTGGGGTCGAATCTCTGAATGAGGTCGGGAATTGTGTTGCCGGCGGGCGTCAGGTTGACCCAGGTGAACGGCGCCGTTGCGCCGGCGCCCTGCGCGGTGTCGTTGCCGGTGTAGACGCCCCTCAACAGAACGGCTTTTCCGTCCAGCTCCCCCTGGCAGTAATAAACGTTCGGGTCTTTGGCGTCGAACATGGCGAAGCCCGAGCCGCAGAGCTGCCTGTTGCCACCCCAGTTTTCCGCGACGATCCTGCCCAGCCACCGGACCTCGCCCGAGTCTGGCTGGATCCAGAACAGGTGATTCGTCCCGAACGTGCTTTGGAACGCGCAATGGAAGCCGCCGTTCGACTTCACTGCGCTGCAAACCTGCACGAAGCCGCCCTCCGGCATCTGCAGCATCTCGCTATAGGCGATATCGGTCTCGACGTACTGGATGGAGAGGTTCGCGGCACCGCCGCTCGCGGCGCGGATCATCACGCCGAAGTTCTTGTTCCGCACCAGGTCCGGCGCGCGGAGTCCTTCGATTCCCCAGGTGTCCACAGGCGGGCCGCCGCCGACAGTCTGAACGCCTTCTATGCTCTCCAGCGTGAGCCGGCGGATCTCCCCCGCGCAGTTCGCGCCGTCGAGCGTGAGGCAAACCTCGATGGCGCGCGCCTCGGGGTCGCCGCCCGCGGCCGAGCCTTTGATTCTCACCGTAATGGAATCCACCGCGGCTGCATTGGCATAGAATTCCCCGAGCGCGCCCTGCGCCGAGTCCGTCAGAATCAGCCAGTCCCGCCCCGAACCCGTGTAGGTGGCCGCGGCGCCGTCATCGGCCAGCGCCGAGGACGCGCTATTCCAGTTCTGCCCGCGCGCGGCGGCGAACGGCTTGCGCAGGCTGTCGAGCGGGACGGGAGCGTCGCCGGGAACCGAGATCCTCCGGATCAGGGTTCCGTAGTTGGGGTCGATGACGGTCTGCTCGCGGTTGTTGCCCGTGAGCGTGGGCCAGCGGAAATTGCCTGTCTCGGGGTCCTGCGGGATGGGCCAGGGCCAGGTTACGCCCACGGGAATGTTGGCCGTCCGGAACGAGCCTGATGCGGTGTCGGAGCCGCAGCGGATCCGGTAATAGTGCAGGGTGTTGGTCTGAAGCGCGCGGGAATACCATTTGCCGTCCGCCGCCCGCTCTACCGCGCGCTTGCCGATGACGAACACGCGCCGCCTGCCTTCGAAGATGTTTCCCGGGCGGGAGTCGAGATCGGAGCCGGGATACAATGCGGGATTCACGTCGTTCACCAGCGGGTGGAAGCCGGCGTTTTCGGAGACTTCGACCGTGCAAGCGGAATCGTCCGGGGCTTCGTAAGTCAGTAGGCTCTGTACATTAGTGGAGCCCGTCACGCCCGCCGCGGATATCGCGGCGAGCGCCACGGATGGACACACCAGGAAAATGCACAGGAAGACTTTCATCCCCAACCCCTCGACTCTGAGACTTACGTTTTTTCCAGTATACCCCGATGCCCCCGGCCCCGCCCTGCTGGAGGCGCCCCGGCAGCGCCGGGCACAGCGAATGTAGTATTCTCGATAGAGATTATCCCAACTCCACTTGGAGCCTTTCTTGCAGAATCAGAACTGTAAGCGATTCAAGACACTTGCTATTCACGCCGGTCAGCCGCCCGACAAGGCCTACGGCGCGGTGATGACCCCCATTTACCAGACCTCCACGTTCGCTTTCCGCGGCGTCAACCAGCCCGGACCGTTCGACTATTCGCGCAGCGGCAACCCGACTCGCCAGGCGCTCGAAAGTTGCCTGGCCGCGCTCGAATCCGGCTCTTTCGGATTTGCCTTTGGAACTGGCATGGCCGCGGAGACGACCCTGCTCACCATGTTCGAACCCGGCAGCCACATGGTCGTCCACAACGACCTGTACGGCGGAACCTATCGCATCCTGGCCACGCTGGGCGAGAAGCGGCTGGCGGTGGATTACGTGGACCTGCGCGACCTCGACGCCGTGCGCCGCGCCCTGCGCCCAACCACACGGGCCATCTGGATCGAATCGCCGACGAACCCCTGCATGAACCTCGTGGACCTGGAAGCGGTCGCAGCGCTGGCGCGAGAGCACGGCGTACTCACCATCTGCGACAACACGTTTCTCTCGCCCTACTTCCAGCGCCCGCTCGAACTGGGCGTGGATATCGTGCTGCACTCCACCACGAAGTACATCAACGGGCACTCGGACGTCGTGGGCGGCGCGATCGTGGTGCGCGATCCGGCGATCGCCGAGCGTATCGCTTTCCTGCAAAACGCGCTGGGGACCTGCGAGGCTCCGTTCGATTGTTTTCTGGTGCTGCGAGGAATCAAGACGCTCGCGCTTCGCATGGAAGAGCACAACCGCAACGCGCTCGAAATCGCGCGCTGGCTTGAGCAGCATCCCAAGATCGCCCGGGTGCACCACCCAGGGCTGCCAAGCCATCCGCAACATGCCCTCGCGCTGAAGCAGATGACGGGTTACGGCGGCACTTTCTCGTTCCGCATACGCGGCGGGCAGGACGAAGCATTCCGCCTGTTAGGCGCCGTGCGGCTCTTCACGCTGGCGGAATCGCTGGGCGGAGTCGAGTCGCTGATCGAGCACCCTTACACCATGACGCACGTCTCCGTGCCCGAGGATGTTCGCAGAGAAATGGGCATCACGCCGGATTTGATCCGCATTTCCGTCGGCATCGAAGATGTCGCGGATCTGATCGAGGACCTCGACGCAGCGCTCGCGGCCGTGTAGAGTGAACCCGGCAGGACACGTGTGCTATCGTGATTCCTGCACGAGATGGCACGCGTGATTCAATCAATTCTTCTTATTTGTGTTTTATTGGGAGCGGCTGCGCCCGCCGCGGCCGGGCCGCCGGAGGCCGAAATCAGCAGCCGCTTCATCAAAGCGAAGCTCTATCTGCCGGACCCGGAAAACGGCTACTACCGCGCGACCCGGTTTGACTGGTCCGGCATCATCAGCAGTTTGCAATACGCCGGCCACGAGTACTTCGGCGTCTGGTTTTCTCGCTACGACCCCAAGATCAACGACGCTGTCACCGGCCCGGCTGAAGAGTTCCTTTCCGCCGACGGCGGCCTGGGGTATGACGCCGCGAAACCCGGCGGCACGTTCATCCGCATCGGCGTGGGAGTTGTTCGCAAGCCGGAAGAACCCGCCTATCGTCGCTTCTACACCTACGAGATTGTCGACCACGGGCAGTGGAACGTGCGCCAGGGGAAAGACCGCGTCGAATTCACTCACACTCTGGCGAGCGAGTCCGGATACGCCTACGTCTACCGCAAGACGGTCCGGCTCGAAAAGAACAGGCCCGTGATGGTCATCGAGCACTCGCTCAGAAACACCGGCCGGCTGCCGATCGAAACCATGCAGTACAACCACAACTTCTTCATGATCGACAAGCTGCCCTCCGGTCCCGATGTGAGCGTTGTCTTTCCGTTCGAGCCCAAGGCCCTGGCCGACCTCCGCGGGCGGGCGGAAGTGCGAGGCCGCGAACTTGTTTTCCTGCGCCCCCTGGAAAGCCGGCAGAGCGTTTTTACCGAACTGGCGGGCTTCGGCGCCAGCGCCCGGGACTACGACATCCGCATCGAGAACCGCAAGGCCAAGGCCGGCGTACGCATCACCGGCGACCGCCCGCTAGCCAAGCTGGACTTCTGGTCGATACCCACTACCGTGTGCCCCGAGCCCTACATCTCCTTGCGGATAGAACCGGGCCGGAAATCGGATTGGAAAATCTCTTACGAGTTCTATACCCTTCCGTGACACGCCCAGCCTGAGCGCCCTGTAAGATTTTTTGCGAAACCCAAGTACCCGATTCTGAATCCAATTTAACGGGAGTCAAGTAAGGGGAAAGTATGAAGAGTTTAGGATCTCGATTAGGGCGGCTGTGGTGTCAGGTGATGCATCCGGCTCCCATGTGGCCCGTAAAGGGTTACTATCAGTGCCCGGCCTGCTTCCGGTCGTACCCGGTGCCATGGGAGCACGTCGTCTGCTCCAACGGCAAGCAAGCCGCCATGGCAGTTTCAGGCGATAGCCGGGCGGACGCTGTGGGGCCCCGGTCCGCCGTTGCCGCTCTCGTCTCTACCCGATAGACACCGCGCCGGCCCGCCGTTCCGGGGGGCGGCTAGACCCGCAAAGCTTTATTTCCCAACGTTTCCAGGAACCAGCGCCGCCGCCCCTTCTGGAACCGGGGCGCAAGGGTGAACTCCTCGTGGCGCCTCACCCACGCGGCTGAATCGCAGAAACTCTCGCAGGCGTATTCCCGCCAACGCAACGTCCGCCGCGTCCAGTCGTTCCGCGTCAACCGCAGCTTGCGGTCTTCAGCCGACCAGCCCAGCTCCCCCTTCGCGTGGTTTGCGATTTCCGCCGCCAGAAGCTCCTGCCAGGACCGCCGCGCCGCGTTGCCCGCCCGCAGCCAGGCGAAGTGAAACAACTCGTGGATGCAGATGCGGCCCAACTCGGCAGGTTGCTTCAACAGTTCCGAGTCGAGCACGATCTCCCGGCGGCGAAGGAAGGAACCCGCGTGGACCTCTTCCCCCCGCGTGCCCCCGGAGAACAGCCGTCCGTTGGAAGCCCGCAGGTCCGGCGCGAAACGCACCCGAATTTTCCGCCCCTCCAGCCCGCGCGCCAGACGGAGCACGTTCTTGAGAATCCGGGCTACTTGTTCGCGGGCGTCTGTGCAGGTGACGAGGGCTGCTGCACCTCCATCGTCACCTCGATGGCTTCTTCTTTGATTTCGACGCTCTTCTGCACCGAGTTGAGCCATTCCTGGAACCGTAAGTGCCTAAGTTCGTTAGCCACGTTGTTGCGCACCTGCTCGAAAGGCGGCGCGCCCGATTCCTCGATCCGGAACAGGTAAAATCCGCTCGGCTGGCGCACCGGGCCGACCACTTCGCCAACCTTCGCCCCAAAAACGGCCGTCTTCACCGCCTCGGGAATCTGGTCGGATTTCCTGATCGTGCCGAAGTCCCCGTCCTTGGCCGCCGAGACCGGGTCGCCCGAGTGCTCCTTCGCCAGCTTCACGAAATCGGCCCCTTCCCGAATCTGCTTCAGCAAGCTTTCGGCCTTGGCCTTCGCCTCGTCTTCGGTCAGAACCTTGTTGCCCTGCTCATCGGCCTTCGACACGGGCTCGGAGCTGAACGGAATGTAGATGGCCTTCACCCTGGCTTGCGCGTACCGGTCTTTGTTGGCCTCGTAGTGTTTCCTCTGGTCCTCCTCGGGTACCTCGATTTCGGTCATTCTTCTGTTGATCTCCGCTTGCAGCAGCAACTGCATCCGCATGTTTTTCAGCGATTCCTTCCACGGCGATTGCTGGTCCAGCTTCGCTTTCTCCGCCTCCGCCGAAAGGCGCTTCATCACGCCGTACTGCTCCAGAAACAGCCGGCGGTTCTGCAGCGCCTGCTGCTGGGTTGCCGGCGACATCGTGCGCAGAATCGCCTGAAGGTCGCCCGCCGTCACCTGCTCGCCGTCTACCGTGGCAACAACCCTGTCGGGCGGCATCGTCAGGAGATTCGCCACGGAAGCGATCGGGACCGACTGCTTCATCGTTGCTTGTGGCGCCGGCGCTTGCGGAACGGCGCCCTGCTGCGGTTTGCCCTGCTCGAGCGCGGCCTTGGCCGCAGCCTCCATGGCGGCCGTCTGTTCGGGCGTAGGCGCCTGCGCCCACACACCTGTGGCCAGCAGAAAAGATAGCGGAATCAACAGTTTCATATAGGGATCCTTCGTCGGGGGCAAGCTGCAATTTTATCACGCAGGCTATCAGCCTTTCCGGGCCAATAAAGCCGCCCGCGTCCGCAAGTAGTACTCCCCGCCCGCCGCCTTCGCCGCCTTTTTCAAATTCCAGAGCAGGGCTTCTTTCCAGCGCGCACCGGCCCGCCCGGCGGCAAAGTCCCCCGCCATGGCAGGCGGCATCCCGCGCCGGATGGAATACCGTCCCAGAACCAGGCAGTTCCCCGCCTCTTGCGTGCGCATCGTCGGCTCGGAGGTAAACAGGAAACGGATGCCCGCCTCGATCGCCGCGCGCTCCACCGTCTTAGAGTGATAGCCGCCCGGAACCGAAGCCATCCTCACCGGTTCTCCGAGGATCCCGCTCAGCACCCGCACGCTCTCGGTCCATTCCCGCACGAGCGGCTCCCACCCGCACTGCGAAATGCGCGCCGGGTGGGAACACGAGTGACTCCCGATGGCGTGGCCCCGCCTGTGCAGCTCCCTGATCTGGCTGGCGCTCAAAAAGCCCGGCGCCCCGATGTAATCCGTTGTGATGAAGAAGTGGCCCCGCCAGCCGTAGCGCTCGAGCGCCCCGGCCGCCACCGTCGCCGCGCTCTCTCCTCCGTCGTCGAACGTCAGAAACACGGGGGAGGCGCCGTCGAGGCACTCCTCGTCGTCCACGCGCCGCACGGCGCGCTCGCCTACCGCCCGCCGTATTTCCGCAAGATGAAGCTCGAATTCGCCCGCGCTCAGCTTGTACCGTTCCGCCCCGTTTCCCGTGAAGCCGCTGCGGCGTCCCTCCTCCAGGACGTCGTGATACATGATGGCCACACACTTCCGCATCCCCGCCCCCCTGTGCCGGCCCGCCGCCCGGACCGTGTTCCGTTCAGAGATGAATCGGGCCGTCCCCGTCGCCCCGGTTCAAGTGCATCTCACTGAACGTCGCCTCGAAAGGCTCCAGCAATTCCGCCAGCTTGCTTGCAGCCGCAAAAACGAAGTTCGACGGCCCCCGAAGGAACCCACACGCCCCCAGAGCGTTTCCCCATGCGCGATGCGCCTGGTTGGAAACAAGCAATTCGCATCCGCGCTCGCGCAGGAATTGTTCCGCCGCCGCCGCGACCGCCTCCGCATCCTCCGGCAGCGCCATGCAATCGGCGATCGTCCCAACCCGCAGGTTTCCGAAATGCCGGTGGTCGCGCATCTCGGTGTCGAGCGCGATCGCCCACCCGATGGTCCTGCCCCCGCGGCTCACCTTCAGCCCCAGAAACCGTCCGTGTGAAGCCGGGTAAAGCTGGTTGAGAGCGCGGCTGTCACGCACCCCGACAAGCGCGTACCGGCTGTGTGCCCGTTCCCAGATTTCGTCCGCCCAGCCGCCGAAACCGCGGAACTGCTCCACCTCGCAGTCCGTTTTTCTGCGACGCATCGCAGCCAGGCGCTGCGCGGCGCGGATCGCCAGCCAGCCGGTTCCCGTCACGCGCGCCGCCTCCGCGGCAAGCTGGCGGCCCCGGTTCTCCCTCAGCAGACGGATCTCCCGCAGAAACCGCCCTACGTCCAGCACTTTGAAGTAAAACGGGACCGGCAGCAGCCGCCAGCGCATCGCCCTCAGCATGCGGGGCAGAGCGAATTCGCTACCGCCCATCCCGAGCGCGAAAAGCAGTGGTTCCTCGGCCAGCGCCGCGCGCAGCATTTGCGGTCCCACGCCGGCGTACGCCCGGTTCCACGTGCCTTCGGAAACCGGCTGCCGGTAGTGCGCCAGACGGATGATTCTTCCGCGCACCGAAAACTCCTGCCGGCGCAGGATGTAGCCGCCTCGCACCTCGCAGCCCTCAAGCGCCAGAAAGTAGTTCTCGGATTCCCCCTGCGCGGGATATTCGGGAAGAAAAAACTCGCTGGAGCCCGTGGCCGCCGCCATCCGGAGATTGAATTCCTTCACGGCCGGCGCGTACTCGTGGGAGTGGGGCCTGACAGTCGTGGACATTCCCTCTGCTCAGACCGGTTCTTAACCTAATATTACAATTTGTTAATCCTACGAGTCTGGCGGCGATTCACGGCCACCCCTGAAGGAGACGAAAAGAGCGTGTTAGCATCAAAAAACGATGCGAACTGTCCCCAGTTGGGATGCCTATTACCTGGAGATTTGCCGCGTTGTCGCCTGCCGCAGCAAGGACCCGAATACTCAGGTCGGCTGCGTCATCGTAGGGCCGCATCACGAGATCCGGTCCACGGGCTATAACTCGTTTCCGCGGGGGATTCGCGACAACGTCCCCGAGCGCTTCGAGCGCCCCACCAAATATCTCTGGATCGAGCACGCCGAACGCAACGCCATCTGCAACGCCGCCCGCGCCGGCACGTCCACGGAGGGTTGCACGCTCTATGTGGAGATCATGCCGTGCATGGATTGCGCGCGAGCCATCGTGCAGGCGGGCATCACCGAGGTGGTCATTTCGGCGGCGCGCATGAGCGCCTACTCCAGCGAATACTACAACGAGCACTTCGGGATCGTTGAGGTCCTCTTCCAGGAAGCGGGAGTCCGCGTCCGCCGCGTCTAGCTTTCCGGCGTCCCGCGCTGCCCGAACTGCGCACTTTTGCGCCTCAGGACACCTCCGGTTGAAGTAGCATATGGGCATGCTTTACACGAGACGGGACTTAGGAAGAATTGCACTAGCAACGGGATTCATTTCGGGATCCACCGCGAGACTGATGGGCGCTGCCAAGCCCAATTCACTCATCAAGGGAGTTCAAATCGGCGTTATCACGTACAGCTACCGCAGCATGCCGGATCAAAGCGCGGAAGCGACGCTGAAGTACTGCATCGATTCCGGCATCAGCGCAATCGAGTTGATGGGCGACCCGGTGAACGACTGGGCGCGGAAGAAAGGGAAGTGGGATTCGAGTCCGGCTGCCGCTGCGGCTGCGGCGGCGGCTGAGTCGATGAGAGCGGCCGGGCGTGGAGGCCCGGGCGCACGTCCTCAGGGCACGCCAAGCCGCCGTCCGCCGTCTTACGCGCCGGTTGCGGGCATGAAGACCGGCTGGGGCAACGACCAGCCTGCCGGGCAGTGGAACGGACAAGCTTGCCCCGAGCGGCGGCCCCCCGCGCCGCCCAAACCTGCGGCAGGCAGACCGCCGCGCCGCGAGCCAACGCCGGAGCAGAAAGCCGCGAGGGAGGCCGAGCGCAAGTGGCGTCTGGGCCTGTCCATGGACATCTTCAAGGAGTTGCGCAAGCTGTACAACGACGCCGGCGTGAGCATCTACGCCGTCAAGGACGTCCGGCAGGAGACGGATGAGGACCTTGAGTACACGTTCACGGTGGCCCGGACCCTCGGCGCCAGCCACGTCACCCTCGAGTTGCCTTCCGGCCCGAACGCCGCGGCAACGCTGAAGCGCCTGGGCGACGCCGCGCTGAAGTACAAGATGTTCGTCGCCTACCACACCCACGAACAGGGGAGCATGACCGCCTTCGACGAGGCGTTCTCGCTTTCCAAAGGCAACATGGCGAACATCGACTTCGGGCACTTCATCGCGAATCCGAATGCGGGCGGCACGCCGATGGACTTTCTCAAGAAGTTCCACTCCAGGATTTCGAGCTGCCACATTAAGGACCGCACGACTGTCGAGCACTGTGCGCTAAACCTGCCGTGGGGGTACGGCGAAACGCCGATCAAAGAAATCCTCGAGTTGATCTCGAAAAACCGGTGGCAGATCCCGGCCACGATTGAGCTGGAGTACGCAATCCCGCCGGATTCGGATGCGGTGAAGGAAGTCGCCAGATGCCTGGAGTACTGCCGCAAGGTCTTGTAAAACGCGCCTTCGCGTTACTGTGCCTGCTGGCAATTCCCGGCCGGCCGCAGACCATATTTACGCGGACGGCCGGGGCCGCGGTCGAGATAGAAATCAACGCCGCGAAGACGGCCGGCTACACGATTCCGCGAACCATCTGGGGCACGTTTCTGGAACCGATCGGCCGCTCGATTTACGGGGGCTTGTGGGCGCAGTTGCTGGAGAATCCGAGCTTCGAAGCTGGCCTGTGGAGCGTGGCCCAGATCCGGCGCATGGTAGACCAGCAGCCGGACCTTGCCCGCGCCTCCGGACTCGGCCTTCCACTGCCCTGGGAACCGCTCTACTACGACCAGGAGCAACGATACGAGCCGCGCTGGGGCGACGCGGCGAACTCCTCGCGCTCGCTGATGGTGATGGCGCTTCCCGGAAAACAGACCGGGGTGCGGCAAGAGGTCTACCTTCCCGCGCACAGGATCCGTAAGTACCGGGGCAGCCTGTACGCGAAACACCTGAGCGGGCCGGCGGCCATCGAGGTGTCCGTGCGCAAGCGGAACCGGCAGGAAAACGTGCTCGCGCGCGCCCGCCTGGAGCTTTCGGGCAGTGGCTGGAAGCGGTACGACTTCGCGCTCGAGGTGGAGCCGGGCGCGCTGGCGCGGCTTGAACCGGCAGATTTCGCCGTCGCGGTGGAAGACGAAGCCCGCGTGCTGCTCGACCAGGTGACTCTCTTCCCCGCGGACGCAATCGACGGCCTGGATCCGGAGATGATCGCGCTCGCACGCGAGCTGAAAACGCCGCTGGTGCGCTTCGGCGGCAATTTCACTTCGGGTTATCACTGGCGCGACGGCATCGGGCCCCAGGACAAGCGCGTCAGCATGCTGAACCAGGCCTGGGGAATTCCCGAGTACAACTCCTTCGGCACGGACGAATTCCTGCGCTTCTGCAAGCTGATCGGCGCCGAGCCGCAGATCGCCGTGAACCTCGGCAGCGGCACGCCGGAGGAGGCGGCCGGATGGGTGAAGTACGTCAACGAGCGCTGGAACGGCCGCTCGGGCGGCTTGCTCTGGGAACTGGGCAACGAACTGTGGGGTACTTTTCAGATCGGCTACCCGACGCTGGAGCGCGTGGCCGATCGCACACGGACTTTCAGCGAGGCGATCCGCCGCATTGATCCCCGCGCGCGGCTGATCGCCACCGGGCAGGATCCCGACCATTTCCGCGAATGGAACGCCGTACAGCTCGCGAACGCACCCGAGGCGTTTGAATACCTGGCGACGCATTTCGTGGTCGGCGCGAACGTGCGGCGGCCGAATGCGACGGCGGAGTTCATCGCGCGGTCTTCGTTCGCGCTTCCGGTGGGACTCGAACGGCTGCTGCGCGAGATGAAGGCGCAGATTGACGCCCATGAGCGGGCGCGCGGCCGGGTCCGGATCGCGTTTACCGAATGGCTGTTCCACGGCAGCGACGACCGCGTGCCGCGGTTCAGCAACATGGGAGGAGCGATCTGCGCGGCGGGGTTCCTGAACACCCTGATGCGCGTGGCGGACTTCACCCCGATCGCCAACATGACGGGCCTCATCGAGTTCGGCGGCATCTGGAAGAAGCGCGGCCAGGTCTTCGCGGTCCCGGCCTATTGGGCTTTCCGAATGTACTCGAACGCGGACGTGACCCGGCCCGTGGAGACGCGCGTGGCCGCGGACGCTTACGACATCGAGCAGGGCAACAGCCGCATCCCGGAGATCCGCGATGTGCCCTTCCTGGACGTAGTGGCGGCTCTCAACGACTCGGGCACGCGGCTCACCCTTTTCTGCGTAAACCGCGACACGCAGCGCGACCTGCCGGCGGCGATCTCGTTTTCCGGATTCAAACCAGCCCGGCGCGCGCGCGTTCAGACGCTGGCCGCGGTCAGCATCTATCAACCGAACGATGAAATCCGCCCGGAGGCGGTGCGCCCGGTGGAGAGCGCGCTGGAGGTATCTGCGCCGCGGTTCGAGTATCTGTTCCCGCGCGCGAGCGTGACAGTGATCGAGTTCAACGCGGGAACCTGAATTGTATCCGCCCTCCTTCTGCGGAAAACTGATTACAAGGGTTCCCACAAGAGGGGTTCATGGCAAGGTACACTGGGCCGAAATTTCGAATTTCCCGGAGAGAGGGCGTAAACCTGACCGGCACGACATCGCCGCGGCTGGAGAAGGTGCTGGGAATCCTGCCGGGCCAGCAGCGCCAGCGCAGGCGGCAGGCCGGGGATTACAAGCTGCGGCTGCGGGCCAAGCAGCGGGTGAAGGCGCAGTACGGCGTCCTTGAGCGCCAGTTCCTGAGATACATCAGGGAAGCGCAGCGGCTGCCCGGCCCCACGGGTTTCAACCTGCTCCAACTGCTCGAGCGGCGGCTGGACAACGTCGTCTACCGCGCCGGTTTCGCACGCACGCGGCCGATGGCCCGCCAGCTCGTCACCCACGGCCACCTCACGGTGAATGGCCGGCGCGTGAACATCCCCTCTTATCTCGTGAAGACCGGCGACGCGGTTGCGCTTCGCCAGTCCGCCATCAAGATCCCCGTTGTCGAGGAGGAGATGGCTACGCGCGGCGTGACGGCTTCCTGGCTGGAACGGGACGGAGCCAGCGTCCGGATCACCGGGACACCACGGCGCGAGGATATCGACGCGGACATCCGGGAAGACCTGATCGTCGAGTTTTACGCCCGGTAAACGACTAATCCGTCACTTCGATTTTGGGCGCCTTGGGCGCGCCCACCTGCTCGAGACGGGCGATCATATTTTCCGCGAGCTTGTAGAAGGGCGCCGCGTGCGGATCGTCCGGCTTGCGCAGCGCAACCGGCTCGCCCGAGTCCCCGCCCGCGCGAACTTTAGGATCGAGCGGCACTTCGCCCAGGAAGTTCACGCCCATCTGTGCGGCCGTGCGCTGCCCTCCCCCGTAGCTGAATACATCCACGCGCTCGTTGCAATGCGGACAAACCAAGTAGCTCATGTTCTCGACGATGCCGAGAATTTCCACCCGCACCTGCCGGAACATGTGCACCGCCTTGCGGCCGTCCTCGAGCGAAACGTCAGAAGGCGTGGTCACGACGATGGCGCCGGTGATCAGCGTGGTCTGAATCAGGCTGAGCTGCACGTCGCCGGTTCCGGGCGGCAGATCGATCAGGAGGTAATCCAGCTCGCCCCAGTCCACGCGGCGCAGAAACTGCTGCATCACGTTGTGCAGCATCGGGCCGCGCCAGATCAGCGGCTTGTCGCCGGGACTGATGAATCCCATGGACATCAGGCGCAGGCCGTGGCGCTCGATGGGCAGGATGCGTTCGCCGAGGGCCTGGGGCGTCTCCTCGACGCCAAGCATCAGCGGCACGTTGGGTCCGTACACATCGGCATCGAGCAGCCCTACCCGATGCCCCAGCTTGGCGAGCGCCAGCGCCAGGTTCACGGAAATGGTCGTCTTGCCGACGCCCCCCTTTCCGGAACCGATCGCGATAAGGTTCCTGACACCGGGAATCGGGAGTCTGGGCATCTCGCCCTCGTGTGTATGAGCCATTATCTGCTATGGTAGCGTAACCGTCAGTGTGTCTTATGAGGAAGCGTGCCGCGCAACTCGTCTTCTTCCTTGTCCTGCTGGCGTGTGCGTACTTCGTGCCGGCGGGCGGCGCCGGGTTCGCGATGGCGTGGGCGCTGCTGGGGCTTTATGTCTTCGGGATGGCTGTTACCACCGCGCTCTTGCTCGCGCGCAACCCCGGCCTGATCGCGGAGCGGGCCGCCATGCACGCAGGCGCGAAGCGGTGGGATAAGCCATTCGCGGCCATTCTGGGGTTACTCGGGCCGGCGGCCACATGGCTCGTGGCGGGGCTGGACGCCCGTTTCGGATGGACGCCGCACTTCCCGCGCGAGGCGCAACTGGCCACCCTCGTTATCGCGGCGCTGGGCTACGCGCTCACAAGCTGGGCCATGGTTTCGAATCCGTTCTTTTCCGGCTTCGTGAGAATACAAAAGGAGCGCGGGCATAGGGTGGCGTCGGGCGGCCCTTACCGGATTGTGAGGCATCCGGGGTACGTCGGGATTCTCACGCTGGCGCTGGCGACGCCGTTCGTGCTCGGCTCGGTGTGGGCGCTGATTCCGGCGGGATTGACGGCGGTGGCCGGAGTGATTCGCACGGCGCTCGAAGACCGCACGCTTCGCCGCGAGCTCGACGGCTACGAAGCCTATGCGAGAGCGGTGCGCTACCGGCTGGTACCCGGAATCTGGTGAGTGAGCAGCGGCTCGATGGTCTTCATCACCAGAGCCGCCACTTTGCGGTTGCCTTCGGCGTTGGGGTGAATCCCGTCGCTCTGCATGTACTTGGGGTTGCCTCCGACTCCCTCAAGTAAGAATGGAATCAGCGGGACACCGTGCTTCTTGGCCAGGTCCTTATAGATCTGCTCGAACTGGCGGATGTAATCCGGCCCGTAGTTCGGCGGCAGGGTCATGCCGGCCAGCACGACTTGCGTGCCCGAGCGCTTGAGCGTCGTGATCAGCTCGTCGAGGTTGGAGCGCGTCGTGGCGACGGGCAGGCCGCGCAGCCCGTCGTTCCCGCCGAACTCCACAATCACCATCACCGGCTTGAGATCCAAGACCGCGCCGACGCGTTCCAGCGCGCCACTGGTCGTATCGCCGCCGACGCCGGCATTCACCACGCGATACCGCAGGCCGCGGCGGTCGAGTTCGCGCTGGAGCAGAAGCGGATAGTTCGCCTCGGCCGCGGGACCGTGGCCGGCGGTGAGGCTGTCGCCGAACGCCACGATCACCGGGCGGTCGTCGGCCGGCTGAGGGACGGGAGCGACGTTTTCGACCTGCTGGGGCTCCCCGGCGTCTTTCGAGCATCCCCAGAGAGCGGCGCACGCGGCCACCAAGGGAAACAGAAGAGCGCGCGTCACGACCCCAGTTTACAATGGGTGAACGCATGCATTTCAGTGAAACTACTTTGCGCGTCCGCTATGCCGAAACCGATCAGATGGGAGTGGTTTACTACTCCAACTACCTCGTCTGGATGGAAGTGGGACGCGTGGATTACTGCAAATCGGTGGGCTTCAGCTACCGCGATATGGAGGAACAGGACGGCGTGATCCTGGCGGTAGCGGAGGCGCATTGCCGCTACCTGCACCCCGCCCGGTTTGACGACGAGGTGATCGTGAAGACCTGGGTCGAGAAGGCGAGCTCACGGATGGTGCATTTCGGATACGAGATGCGCCGGGCCTGCGACGGCCGCGTGCTCGCCACCGGCGCAACGAAACACCTGTTCTGCACCCGCGACCTGAAACCCGCGCGCATGCCACAGAAGTATCTCGCGCACTTCGGCCTGGCGTAGCGGCCCCTAGCGGTAGGATTTGTCGTCGATCCGGCTGAGGTCCACTCCGTCCTCAAACACGCCGAGCGTGACCACGGCAAAGGTGAACACGGTGGTGCCGGGTTCCAGGTGGCCGCCGAAGGCCTTGTCCGGGTCGGCAAGCGTGATATGGGCGTGGATGCGGCCGTCGATGATATACCCGTTCATGCTTACTATGTCCGCCGGCGCGGTAGGGTCCTTGACCAAGACGTTCTTCGACGGGAAGGTGCGATTGCTGACCGTGTGCACGTGATAGTTGCGCACCGAACCCGCGCCCGCCAGAATGACGGCGTTGCGGATCTGGTGGCGCTTCACCATGCTTTCGAGGCCGGCAAGCAGGTCGGTCTGATACTTGAAACGTAACACCAGAATGCGTTCGAACCGCCCGCTAATGGCGTAAACCTCCGGAATTTCGCTGCTATTCGGCCTGGAATCTCCGGGCGCTGGCTTGGTAATTTCGGTCCGGGTCTGCTGTGCGGGCGCGAGCGCGGCCAACACAAAAAGGGCGAATACGGCGATGCTGGTTCTCATAGGTTTCCTCATCCTACCGCTTTCCCCGGCCGCCGGTGAACCGGCCGCCCGACGGGTTCAGCCGGCTGGGGATTAGCCCGGAGCCTCTTACTGCCAACCGCACAGTACACCACGTCGAGTTGGTGGTCTATATACACCACCTAAGCTTGGTGCTTTAGAACGCGATAAACCGGCGCCAGGGCGGCGGGTGCATGTTACAGAAATAACCAGCCTTTTTGTAGACCACGAAGTTAGCCCGCAGCGCCTTATTGCCAACCAGAAGACACCACGTCGAGTTGGTGGTCTATATACACCACCTAAGATTGGTGCTTTAGAAGGCCAAACCTATTTAAGTCGAAATACTCTTGATTTCACCTTTAACTCGGGATAGCATTAACCAGATCGTGAGGTGAGTGCCGGGAGGATTTCTCCTCCCGAAGGCGGGGTAATCTCGCCGTCGTTACTAAATTCGAAAGGAGCAGTGAATGCATTCAATCGTTCACAGAGTGCTTACTTGCGTGATGCTCTGTTTCCTTGTTGCACTGCCCGCTTTGGGCCAACTCGACACCGGGACGATCACCGGCCGTGTGGTGGATCCAACCGGCGCCGTAGTTGTCGGTGCGCAAGTTACGGTGACGCACACCGGAACTAACTTCGAAAACGTAACTCAAACGAACAGCGAGGGACTCTACCGCGTGCAGGCGTTGCGGCCGGGTCCGTATCGCGTGACAGTTCAGGCAGCGGGTTTCAAGACGCAAGTCCGCGAGGGCTTTGAACTGAGAGTCAACGACACACTCGCAGTCGATTTGGTGCTCGAAGTGGGCTCCACAAGCGAGTCGATTCTGGTGACCGACACCTTGCCTCTGTTGCAGACGGAAACCTCGACCGCGGGCCAGGTGTTGGAAGGGCAGGTATTCTACTCTCTGCCTATCTTCCAGCGTCAGCTAAGAACCGTGCTCTATTTCCTGCCCGGCATGACGCAGGGAAACACGGCCTGGCCGGGCCAACTGAATGCCTTTCATATAAACGGACTGGCGGGCACGCAGATTGGATTTTTCGAGGACGGCGTGCTGGCGACGAACATGTATGACGGCAACGCCGTGAACACCGTGATGGCCGGCGTCGAGGAGGCAAACGTGCTGACCTCCGCGCTGCCCGCCGAGTACGGGCACACGCCTGGAGGAGCCATTACGATCGTCAAAAAAACGGGAACCAATGAACTGCACTTCCTCGCCCAGGAGATGATACTTACCCGCCGGATGTTTCCGCGGGGCTTTTTCGAACTGGAGACGCTGACGACGCCGCGGCCCGGCTATCCGAACGGTCTCCCGTATCTCTATCAGACTCCCGACGGCATCATTTCCGGCCCGGTCTGGATCCCCAAGCTCTATAACGGCAAGAACAAGACCTTCTTTACGTTCTCGTTCCAGATCCCGTTCTCTAACGAAAGCAAGTACGGGCAATATTCCGTACCGACTCCCGAGATGTTGGAGGGCGATGTTTCCTTGAACGGCAGAGGCCAGCCGATCTTTGATCCGATGACGACGCGGCAAGACGCAGACGGCAACTGGCTGCGCGATCCGATTCCGAACAATATCGTCCCCAAGTCCCGCTGGAGCAACGTTGC
This sequence comes from Acidobacteriota bacterium, assembly GCA_029776225.1. GTDB lineage: Bacteria > Acidobacteriota > Terriglobia > Bryobacterales > Bryobacteraceae > Fen-330. Next base: position 535,280 of record JAKOTR010000053.1, read on the forward strand.
CAAAGCCATCATCGCGCACGATCCATGGACGCCGCCAAACAAGGAAGGCGACGTGTCGCCATCGACTGTGGCGAACAATATCCAAGGGAACCAGGCGCTGAAGTTGTGGTGGCCCAGTTATTCGTTCCGCGTCGACCATCAGTTCACTCCCAACGTCAAGGCATACATCACCATGACGTGGAACAATTTCTACGTGAAGAACGCCAACGCCGCTATCGATTACGCCCCCTATGATTGGAACAAGGTGTTCACCCCCCAGATTCAGTACACCCCGTCCATAGGTCTTTCCTGGGTGATCAGTCCCACACTGATCAGCGAGACGCGGATCGGGATGTACCGGCAAACGAGGAACACGCAGTCTCCGTATCAGCAGGCCATAACGGACACGCTGGTGAACGAGGCTAAGGTCCCCGGCATTCCTTCGGACTGGTACGTGGAAAGGCTGAATGTCGGCGTGGGCAGCAACCTTGGAGGCGATCCGGCGAGCGTTGCCACGCGCGGAAACCGGAGCATCAAGCAGGATATTACGAAGATCTCGGGAAGGCATGCGTTCAAGTTCGGCTATGACTACCTGTTTATGGAAGAATTGAGCCGGAATATCGGCGTTCCGCGGCTTAGGATTAACTGGGCCGGTACGCATGGCCTCAACCCCAACGGGACCAGCATACCGGGCACCGGCATCAACTGGGCGGCGTTCCTGCTCGGCGGCGTGAGCGATGTGAGGGTTACTGTCCAGGGGCCGACCTGGCTGCCCAGGACGCACATCCACAGTTTCTATTTCCAGGATGACTGGAAAATCCACCCAACGCTTACGCTCAACCTCGGAATCCGGTACAGCACCGAAAGCCCGTTGACCACCAAGAACAACGCAATCAGCGTTTGGGATCCGTACGCGAAGGACGACGTGGCGGGCAGCTACCCCTATTGCCCCCCGACGGGCTGCATGGGCATGTGGACGCACCCGAAAGGCGCCTGGTATAACCGGGACCACGACAACTACCAGCCGCGAGTCGGCCTGGCGTGGCATCCCTGGGAGAAATTGGTGGTTCGAACCGGTTTCGGGCTGACCACGCAAGACATGGGTCTGACCTGGTACACCAGCCGGGACGAGTACGATCTTCAATTCACGCAGGCCGCTCCCCTTGGTGATTTGAGGCCGATCTTCCACATTGACCAGGGTCTGCCACCCATCACCTGGCCGGCTCTCCGTCCCGATGGCACGGTCCCGTTCTACGGAACGAACCTGAATTCCCGCAGTGCCGTCATCGTGCCGAAGAACATAGAAAACCCATACACGATGAACTGGAATTTCGGCATCCAGTATCAGCTCGCCAGGAACTACATGGTTGACGTCACCTATTCGGGCAGCTCCGGTGTGGGTCTCATTGGGAACAGCCAGTGGAACTCCCGTCCCTGGGGCATCATTCCCAATCCCAACGGTGACGGCTTCATGGATCTGAACGATCCCGCCAATGCCGAGTACCGTCGGGTGTGGGTCGGCAGAAGCGATCTGCAGGCCCAGGCTCGCCCGTGGCCGAACTGGGGCTCGGTGAACTACCGTTCCAACTTCGGTCACTCGGTCTATCACGGCGGCACCGTCAAGCTCGAAAAGCGTTACTCACACGGCATCAGCGTGATAACGTTCTACACTTTCTCGAAGTCCATCGACGGCAACGCAGGCAACCCCTATCTCGACTGGAGGCTCCTGCGGGGACGCAGCGATCACGACTCCACACACCGGTACGTCGGCACCTTGCACTGGGAGCTCCCGTTCGGCAAGGGCCGCGCCTTCCTGAACCGCGGCGGAATCGTGAACCTGCTGGCCGGCGGCTACAACCTGACCTGGAACTACCAGATCTGGAGTTCCAACCCTCAGGGCCTGAACATCAGCAACTATCCCACCCAGGCGGACCAGTATCCCGATTGGATGCCCCGCTATGGAAACAACGTGATTCTGCTCCGGCGCCCGCAACTCAGGGACAACTGGAAGGACATCGGCGGCGACCGCTACACCCAGTCCAATCAGAACCCAATCCTCGATTGCGGCGATTTCATCCCGGGCTGGGGCAACTCGTGCATGACGTATGCCGGGTCTTTCGAGCGCGGCAACCTCGGCAGAAACGTCTACACCAAGCAACGCCTGATTGCCGCCAACATATCGCTCAGCAAGGACATTCCGCTTAAGGAAAAGCTGACGCTGCAACTCCGGTTCGACTACCAGAACCCCTTCAAGTGGTTCAACTGGACCGGCCTGACGACCAACCTCGACATGAGGAACTACAAGGAAATAGCACCAGGCAGGTACGCTTCCACGTTGTTCGGCAAAGTCGGAACGGGCGAGCAGGACATTTCGTTGAACGGCGGACACCCGCTCATGTGGGCGTTCGTCGCTCTGAAATGGTAAACGCCCAGGTGACCTGATTACCCCCGTACGGGCGGCGCTTGCGTAATTGCAGGCGCCGCCCGTTTTTTATTCTTAAGGCCGTACCGCCCGCGGCCACGGACCGGAACTACCGGGATCCCGAGCATCCGCCAGCTCACGGCGCCCCGGTTGCCTCCGTGCCTCGGATCACCGTAATAGCCCTGCATGGTGTGCTTGATCATCATGCCGAAAAACTGGGCGGCGAGTTCCGGGTCCCAGATTTCGGGTGGGGTTTCATTCCGCTCCATCGCCAGGAGCACTTCGTCCTGCTGCTCGGGAGCAAGCTGGGAGAACCTTTTCTGAAAACGCCAAACGCTGAGTTCGTTGACTGCGATCAAGCCGTGGCGGTAGATCTTGCAGAGGCGCCGGAACGGGCCGCATAACTGCAAGTCTACGTAGTTCACGACTCCCGCCGCCGCTGCCCCGGGATACTCGTCGGTGGGAATGATGCGCGCGCAGATCGCGATCACCGTCTCCGCCTCGTCCGGTCTGAAGAACCGCCAGGCGTCACGGCTTCGCCCGCACGATGCAGCGGTCCCACAGACCACCGCCGATGCCGCAATTCCGAGAAACTTGCGCCTCAGTGGATCCCCGGGCCCGTGCATCCCAGATATCCTACCCCGAATGCGCAAGCGTGGGGTTTTCCATACACGATGGCGTGGCGGCCAGCCGCCTGTGGCCGGATGTGCTCAAGGGGAATGCGCAAACGTGGGATTTTTCAATACACGACGGCGCTGCGGTCATTCGCCTGCGGATGGACGCACTCAAGGAAAATGCGCAAACGTGGAAACTCAATAAACCGGCGCGGCGCCGGGCGGGCGGGTTTTCCAGCGCCGGTGAATCCAGAGCCACTGGTCCGGGTACTCGCGAATCACCGCTTCGAGTTGCGCGTGCAGGCGGCGCGTGTCCTCTTCCACGCAGCCGGTCATCTCCACCGGAGGGTAGAAGCGCAGCACGTAACGCCGCTCGTTTTCCGACCACAGCGCGAAGCCCGGAATCACTGTGGCCCCGCTCCGCGCGGCGAGGCGGGCAAAGCCGGTTCCCGCGCAGGCGGGCACGCCGAAGAAATCGACAAACACTCCTTCCGCGGGACTCGCGTTCTGATCGATCAGGATCCCCACCGCCTCGTTGGCGGCCAGCGCCTTGAGAATGGAGCGCGCAAAGTTCTTTTTCTCGATCACCCGGTTGCCGGAGAGCGTGCGGCGGGCGGCGATCAGGCGGTCGATGAGCGGATTATCGAGAGGCCGCACGACCACGTGCATGGGGGCGGTCATCAGCGCGTGCGCGAAGGCGCTCAATTCCCAATTGCCGAGGTGCGCCGTGGCGAACAGCACTCCGCGGCCCCGCTTGAGCGCGCATTCGAAGTGCTCGAAGCCTTCGTAGCGGATCCACTGGCCAATATTGGCGCGGTTGATTTTCGGGAAACGGGCGAGCGCGAAGATGACCCGCGCGATGGAACGGAAAACGCCGTCCACGATGCGGCGGTGTTCGGCTTCGCTTTTTTCGGGCATGGCGAGCGCCAGGTTCCGCATCGCCACACGGCGCAGCCGCGGCACGGCGCGATCGAGCGCCGCAGCACACAGCCGGGAGACGGCTTCCGCCAGCGGCCGCGGCGCGTGCTCCATCGTCTTGAGGGCGCCGGCGGCAAGCGCGTATTCCACGATGTTACGAACCGCCGAGCGCTGCTTCACCGGATATGCTTTCCCTTTCGGACAGGCCGGAAGCCTGCTTCACATTCCATCAGCATATCCAGCCGCCGCCCAAAACCAAATCGCCATCGTAAAAGACCGCGGCCTGGCCCGGCGTCACGGCGCGCTGCGGCTCGTCAAACCGCACTTCCACAGTCCCGGGGCTGGAAGCCGGATATACCGTCGCGGGCGCCGGGATGTGCTTGTTGCGGATCCGGACGTGGGCGCGAACAGGCTCTTCGAGCCGCTCGAACGGGAACCAGTTGACGCTGGAAACCTGAAACGATCCCCGGAGCAATTCGTCGTTGCGGCCTACGATCACGCGCTGCGTGGCCGGGTCGGTGGCGATGACGTACAGCGGTTCTCCGGCCGCGATGTTGAGCCCGCGGCGCTGGCCGACGGTGTAATGATGCACGCCGGCGTGCTCCCCCAGCGTGCGGCCATTCGTGTCCACGATCTCGCCGCGCACGGGCGGGCGCGGTTCGCCCCGCTCGCGGAAATACGCGTCGATGAAAGCCGCGTAGTCGCCGTTCGGCACAAAGCAGATCTCCTGGCTGTCGCCCTTCGCGGCCACGGGTAGGCCCATTTCCGCGGCCATCTGGCGGACCTGCGGCTTGGTGTATTCGCCCAGGGGAAACAGCGCTCGCTCGAGCTGCTGCTGCGTGAGTCCCCAGAGGAAATACGTTTGATCGCGGGCGCTGTCAACGCCGCGGAGAAGCAGCAGCCGGCCGGTCTTTTCATCGCGCCGGATGCGGGCATAGTGGCCGGTAGCCACCTGCTCGGCTCCCGCCGCCTCGGCCATCTCGAGGAACTGGTCGAACTTGATGTGGTTATTGCAGAGAGTGCAGGGGATGGGCGTCCGGCCCGCCAGATACTCCTCGATGAACGGGCGCACCACGTCACGCTCGAAGCGCTCTTCGAAATTCACGACGTAGTAGGGAATGGCCAGGTGCTCGGCGACGCGGCGCGCATCATAGACGTCGTCGAGCGAGCAGCAGCGGCCCGCGGGCCCGCCCTCCGGGTAGAGCTCGGGCAAGCGGCGCTGGTTCCAGAGCTGCATGGTCATGCCCACGATGGGCACACCCGCCTTCTTCAGCAGGGCGGCGGCAGTCGAGCTGTCCACCCCGCCGCTCATGGCGACGGCTATGGTCTTATTTCCCGGCATGACGGTATGTGGGAGAAATGCTGCGCAGGTGCTGAACGGCGCCGGCGACCGCCTCAATCAGCGCATCCACCTGCGCGGCATCGTTCCAGCGGCCGAGCGAGAAGCGGATACACGAGCGCGCGCGCTCGCGCGGCAGGCCGATAGCGGTCAGCACGTGAGACGGCTCCACCGCTCCGCTCGAACAGGCCGCCCCGCTCGATACGGCAAAGCCGCGCAAATCCAGCGCGATGACCAGCGCCTCGCCGTCGATCCCATCGAAATACATGTTGGACGTGTTGGGCGTACGCGGCGCGTTGCGGCAGTTCACGCCGGCATCCGGAACGCGCTCGAGGATGCCGTTTTCGAGGCGGTCCCGCAGCCCGCGCAGCCGCGCGGTCTCGGCCTCGAGATTCTCCGTGATCCACTTCGCGGCCGCGCCCAGCGCAACCGCGCCCGGAACGTTTTCCGTTCCCGGCCTCCGGTCGCGTTCGTGGTGCCCGCCGAACTGGATCGCGCCCAGCCGCGTCCCCTTGCGCACGTACAGCGCGCCCTGACCCTTAGGCGCATAAATCTTGTGCCCGGTGAGCGCGTAGAGATCCACGCCGAGCGCGTTCACATCCACCGGCATTTTCCCGACCGCCTGCACGCCGTCGGAATGGAAGTACACGCCCGCCTCGCGCGCGATAGCGGCAATCTCGGCCACCGGCTGGATCGTCCCGATTTCGTTGTTGGCGTGCATCACGGAAATCAGCACGGTAGCCGGACGGAGCGCGCGCCGGATGTCGTCGGGACAAACCACGCCGTCGGAACCGACTTTCACGCGCGTAACCTCCACGCCTTCGCGTTCCAGTTGCGCGCAGGCGCCGAGCACCGCCGGATGCTCGATTTCGGTGGTGATCACGTGCTTGCGCTTGCGCGTGGCGTAGCGCACCGTGCCGAAGATGGCGAGGTTATCGGCTTCGGTTCCGCCGCTGACAAACACGATCTCCTGCGGGTCCGCGTGGATCAGTCCGGCCACCTGGCGGCGCGCGGCCTCCAGCCGCTGCTTGGCCGTCTGGCCGTAATAATGGATACTGGAAGCGTTCCCGTGGACTTCGCGCAGCACCGGCGCCAAAGCGTCCAGCACCTCCGGAGACACGGGTGTCGAGGCGTTGTTATCGAAGTAGAAGCGATCCACAGGGTTTCTTCCGACATTGTAACAGGATGCCTGGTTTATGCCGCGCCCGATCGTCACCTTGATTACCGATTTCGGCCTCTCCGACCACTTTGTAGGCGTCATGAAAGGAGTGATTCTGGGCATTGCTCCCAACGCCGAGATTGTCGACATTACACACCAGATCACTCCGTACGAGATCCCGGAAGCCGGGTTCGTGCTGGCCGAAACCTACCGCTGGTTTCCGAAAAAAACCGTGCACGTGGTGGTAGTCGATCCCGGAGTGGGCACGCTGCGCCGGCCGGTGCTGGCCGAAGCCGCCGGGCAGTATTTCATCGCTCCGGACAACGGCGTGCTCTCGCTGGTGTACGCGCGCGAGAAGCACAAAGTCCGCGCCATTACCGCGGAAAAATTGTTTCTCAAGCCCGTGAGCGACACCTTCCACGGGCGTGACATTTTCGCGCCCTGCGCCGCGCATCTCGCCAAAGGACTTTCCCCCGCAAGGCTCGGCAAGCTCATCACCGACTACTGCCGCCTTGAGTTCTATAGGCCGGTGCGTACGGGCAAACGCATCTGGAGCGGAAGGATTCTGAAGGTCGACCGTTTCGGAAACCTGATCACCAATTTCCACATTTCCGAATTTCCGGTGGTCCGCACGCGGCCATTCTCGCTCGTGGCCGGGCAGCAGGAAGTCACCAGGCTTGCCCGGACGTTCGCCGACGTAACGCCGGGCGAGGTTTTTGCCATCGTTGGCAGCTCGGGTTATCTGGAGATCGTGGCGAATCAGGGCTCCGCGGCGCGCATGACCGGCTCGTCGGCGGGCGCGCCGGCGGAGCTGACCATTTACTGAGCCGCTACGCCCCAATCGGCTGCGCGATGGCGCCCGGGACGAACCGCAGCGCTCCGCGCTGATCGTCGTAATCCACTTCGACGGTCTGGTAGTCGCGCAGTTCTCCTTTCAGCACCATCCGCGCGAGCGGCGTCTCCACTTCCCGCTGAATGGCCCGCTTCAGCGGCCGTGCGCCGTAGTTGGGATCGTAGCCGGTGTTCACCAGGAACCTGCGGGCGGCGTCGGTGAGCTCGAGCTGAATGTGGCGATCGGCAAGCCGCGCGCGCAGCCGGTCCAACTGGATCTCCACGATCCGCTTCAGGTGCTCTTCCGAGAGCGCGTGGAACACGATGATTTCGTCCACGCGGTTAAGGAACTCGGGCCGGAAGTGCCGCCGCAATTCTTCGAGCACCGCCTGCTTCATCCGGTCGTACTCGTAGCCTTCGAACGCGCCGCGGTATTCGAGAATGCGGTGGCTGCCGATGTTGGACGTCATAATGACGATCGTGTTCTTGAAGTCCACCGTGCGCCCCTGGCCGTCGGTGAGCCGTCCGTCGTCCAGGATTTGCAGCATGAGGTTGAACACGTCATGGTGCGCCTTTTCGATCTCGTCGAAGAGAATCACCGAGTACGGGCGCCGCCGCACGGCTTCGGTAAGCTGCCCGCCTTCTTCGAATCCGACGTAGCCCGGAGGCGCGCCGATCAACCGCGCCACGGTGTGCTTCTCCTGGTACTCCGACATGTCGATGCGGATCATGGCGCGCTCGTCGTCGAACAGGAACTCGGCCAGAGCGCGCGCCAGTTCGGTCTTCCCGACCCCGGTCGGGCCGAGGAAGATGAAGCTGCCGATGGGCCGGTTGGGGTCCTTCAAGCCGCTTCGGGCGCGCATCACCGCTTCGGCGACGGCCTGAACGGCTTCGTCCTGCCCGACTACGCGCTTGTGCAGCTCGTCTTCCAGATGCAACAGCTTGCTGACTTCGCCTTCCAAAAGCTTGGATACGGGCACGCCGGTCCAGCGGCTGACGACTTGGGCGATGTCCTCCTCGTCCACCTCTTCCTTGATGAGGCGTGAAGCGCCGTCCTGTTTGTCAAGGGCTTCGTTCTCGGCCTGCAACTGCCGTTCGAGCTGGGGGAGCTTGCCGTACTTGAGCTCGGCGGCGCGGTTGAGATCGTACTGGCGCTCGGCCTGCTCGATTTCCAGGCGGGTCTGCTCGATCTGCTCGCGAAGACTGCGCAGCCTCTGCACGGCCTGTTTTTCAGTCTGCCAGCGGGCCTCCAGAGCGTCGGCTTCGGTCCGCAGGTCCGCCAGTTCTTTCTCGATCTTGCCGAGGCGCTCCTTGGAAGCGGCGTCCGTCTCCTTCTTCAGCGCTTCGCGCTCGATCTCAAGCTGCATGATGCGGCGCAGCCGCTCGTCGAGTTCGGCGGGCCGGGAGTCCATTTCCGTGCGGAGGCGCGCGGCGGCTTCATCCACCAAATCGATCGCTTTGTCCGGCAGGAAGCGGTCGCTGATATAGCGGTTCGACAGCACGGCCGCGGAGACCAGGGCGGAATCCTTGATCCGCACGCCGTGGTGATTTTCGTAGCGCTCGCGAAGCCCGCGCAGGATCGAGATGGTGTCCTCGACCGAGGGCTGATCCACCAGGATCGGCTGGAAGCGGCGTTCGAGCGCGGCGTCCTTTTCGATGTGCTTGCGGTACTCGTCGAGCGTCGTGGCCCCGATGCAGTGCAGTTCGCCGCGGGCGAGCATCGGTTTCAGCAGGTTCGCCGCGTCCATTGAGCCTTCGGCCCGGCCTGCACCCACGACATTGTGCAGCTCGTCGATGAACAGGACCACCTGGCCTTCGGACGCCTGCACTTCCTTGAGAACGGCTTTCAACCGCTCCTCGAATTCGCCACGATACTTGGCTCCCGCCACCAGCGCGCCCATATCGAGCGCGACCACGCGCTTGTCCTTCAGCCCCTCCGGCACGTCGCCGCGCAGAATGCGCTGCGCAAGCCCCTCGACTATGGCGGTCTTGCCGACGCCGGGTTCGCCAATCAGCACCGGGTTGTTCTTGGTGCGGCGCGAAAGCACCTGGATGACCCGGCGGATCTCCTCGTCGCGCCCGATCACCGGGTCGAGCTTGCCCTGCGCGGCGGCCTTGGTCAAGTCGCGGCCGTAGCGCTCCAAGGCCTGATAGGTGGTCTCCGGAGTCGGTGAGGTGACCCGCTGATTGCCGCGGACCTCCTGCATGGCGCGCATAAGCCGCTCGCGGGTGACGTTGAACTCCTTGAAAATACGGCCGGTTGCCCCGCCGTCGTCGGTCATGGCCAGAAGCAGGTGCTCCACCGAGACGTACTCGTCCTTCAGGCGGCGCGCCTCGTCTTCGGCCTGGGTGAGCAGGCGGTTGAGCCGGCCGGTGATGTAGACCTGGTCGATGCCGCCGGTGGGTCCGGAAACCTTGGGCAACCGCTCGATCTCCTGCATGACCCTGCGGCGCAGGCCTTCAAGGTTGATGCCTGCCTTGTTGAGGATGGCTGGGGCGAGGCCGTCCTGCTGATCGAGAAGGGCCGCGAGGAGGTGTTCGACGTCGATCTGCTGATTGCCATAGCGCACGGCGATGGACTGGGCCGCGCGGACGGCGTCCTGAGCCTTTTCAGTGAAGCGGTTGAAATCCATAGCTTAGCGCTCCAAATATTAGTCTTCCACTATCAACTAAGCTTAGTGTACCACACTATACGGTGAGTCGGACCGACCTCCCCCCCCCTCCCGCCCTTTCAGAAGCTACCGCAGCCGGTTCACCAACGACCGCACCTCGTCGATCCGCAAGGCCAGGGCCATAGCGATATACACAATCCCATAGGCCGGCAGGATGGCCACCGCGGCGACGATCGGGTGCGGGGTCCCCATGGCGAGTTTGACCGCCCACCCCGCGGCCGCGGCGCAAAGCGAAGCCGCAAAAAGCCGCACGGTGTAGCCCGGCGCCAGGCCGGTCACGCCGATCCGCCTGTTCATCGTCCGGCGCAGCAGCGTGAACTCGACCCAGGCGGCGATCCCGCCCGAGGCCATCAGCCCGGCCACGCCCCATCGGGGCTCAATCCCCAGCACAGGCGGCAGCGGAACCGCGAAGCAGTATCCGAGCGCGCCGGTCAGCGCCACCCGGATAGCGGCATAACGCAAGGGGGTGTGGGGATCGATCATCGCGTAGTAGCTGGATGAATAAAGGCGCCCGAGCGTGCTGGCGAGCAGGCCGATCGTCGAACCGGCCAGGATGCCCCAGACATAGACGGCGTCGGCGCGGGTGAACCGGCCGGTTTGAAAGATGGCCGCGGCGATCACGTCCCCGAGCGCCAGGAACGCAATGGCCGTTGGCACGATGAAGAACGCGATCTGCCGCAATCCGGCGTCGAGCCGGCGGCGCAAATAGGCCGCCGCCTCCGCCTCTTTCGCCACCGCGCCCGACATCACGGGCAGCTCAGCCGCCGAAACCGACATCCCGAACAGGCTGACCGGCAGGGTGTAAAGCAGCTGCGCGTTCGCCAGCGCGGCCAGCGCGCCCGTAGGCAGCAAGCTGGCGATCATCGTATCGACATAGGCGCTGATCTGCACAACCCCGCGGCTGAAAAACACCGGCACGAAGCTGCGCAGCACCGTGCGGACGTGTTCCGAAGCCAGGCGCAGCGAGGGACGCAGCCCCCGGGCGAGCCGCAAAACCCAGGGAAGCTGCACGCAAACTTGCAGCGCGCTCCCGGCGACCGAACCCCAGGCCAGCGCAACCGCCAGGGGGAACTGCCCGACGCGCCCGCCCCAGCCCAGCAGCGTGCCGATCATCGCAAAATTCCAGATTACCGGCGCGGCATAGGAGATGAAGAACCGGCGGTGGCTGTTCAGAATCCCGAGGCACCAGGCGGAAAACACGAGCAGGCCCGCGCCGGGGAACAGGATGCGGACAAGCCGTATGGCTAGTTCGCGCTTCTCTCCGCTGAAGCCGGGCGCGAGCACATGGATGAGCAGCGGCGCCGCCAGAACGCCGGCCAGCACGAGCAGCGAGATCACCAGCGCCAGAATGGACGCCACGGCGCCCGCCACGCGGCCGGATTCCTCGTCGTCGCCGCGCGCCAGCAGCCCGGCATAGACGGGGATGAAAGACGCCGAGAGCACCCCCTCGCCGAATAAGTTTTGAAGGAGATTAGGGATGCGGAAGGCGGCGTTGAAGGCGTCGGCCGCGTCGGAGATCTGGCCGAAGTAATGCGCGAAGACCCGCTGGCGGATCAGCCCCGCGATGCGGCTGAGCAGGATGCCGGCGGCGACGAGAAAGGCATACCGGCCCGCGCCGCGCTCTTTGCCGCTTCGAATCCTCAACTCCCGAGGATAGCGCGCCGCCGCACCTGGAAATCAAACCGGGGGCCACGTGGCCAGCAACTGGGCGAGCACGATTTTGACGATGGTAGCGAGGGGATAGACGCCGGCGTAGGCGATGTTCGGCGCGTCGGAGCGCGTGTGGTCGGCGGCGAAAGAGAGGCTTGCCGTTTGGGTGTGCACGCCCGAGACCAACCCCATCAGCGCGTCGTAGGGCAGTTTCAGCAAGCGCCGCCCGACCAGGAGGGACACAATTGCGACGATGAACGTGATGGCGGCGCCAGCCGCCAGGAGCTGCGGGCCGTCCGTGCGCAGCGTCTGGACGAAATCGTATCCGGCGCGCGTTCCGACCCCGGCAAGAAACAGAACCAGGCCGATCTGGCGCAGAGTAAGATTGGCGCTGGTGGGAATCACCCAGGTGATTCCCCCGGTCCGCTCCAGCCGTCCGAGCGCCAGCGCCACAAGCAGCGGCCCGCCGGCGAAGCCCAGGCGGACGGTGTTTCCGCCCGGCAGCGGAATCGGCGCCATGCCGGCAAACACGCCGAGCACCATGCCGAGCGCGACGGAGCCGAAGTCGGTTTCGGCCATTCCGCGGATGGAGTTGCCGAAAAACGCCGAGACGGCGGGGATGCGCTCGCGCGGGCTGAGCACGCGGACCTGGTCGCCGAATTCCAGGCGCGTGTCGGGGGTGGGCACAATGTCCACATCGCCGCGGCGCAACCGGGTGATGATCGCGTGCAGGCGGTTGGGGAGGTCAAGGTCCCGGATGCGCTTGCCGACCACCTCCTTCGCCGAAACGTAGAGCCGGCGGTGGTCGAACCGCGACCGGTCGAACTCGATGTGCGTGGGGGACTCCTCGCCGAAGATCAGCTCGGCTCTTTCGAGCGCCTCCTCGTCGCCCACGACGGCGACGATGTCGCCGAATTCCAGCCGGGTGTCCGAGGTCGCAATATCCACCTCCCCTTCGTGCTGGATGCGGGTCACCACGAACCCGCAATCGCGGTGCAGGCGCAGCACAGCCCCAAGCGTGCGGCCGGCAACACCCGGATTGCGGACGAAAAAATTGCGCACGAGAATTTCCGGGGATTCCTCGGCGGGCTGGCTGCCGTTGCGCCAGAAGCGGCCGAACAACTGGAAGCACAGGATGACGCCGATGGTGCCGATCGGGTAGGCGATGCTGTAGGACACCACCGGCTGGTCCGCTTCCAGGCGCGCCTGCTCGCGGGGAACACCCCGCGCCACGGCCGCCTCGCGAACGGCATCGCGAGCGGCGGCAAGCGCGGGTGTACTGGTAAGCGAGCCGCAGAAGAGGCCGGCGGCACGGGGAGCCGGGATGGAAAGCAGGTAAGAAAAGCCGAGCGTTAACAACGCTCCGAAAACGAGCAAGCCGCCGGCGAGCATATTGGCGCGCAACCCGCCGCGCTGGAAGGCTTGCGCCAGCGCGGGGCCGGATTGGATCCCGATAGTGTAAACAAAAATGATCAGCCCCAGCGTGGGGATCACCTCGGGCAGCGAGACCGCCGGGTCAAGCGCGCCGATCGCCAGCCCCATGAAAAGCACGCCCGCCACTCCGAACCGGAATCCGAAAAGGCCGATCTCGCCTACGACGTAGCCGAGCCCGATGGCCAGGAAGAGCGTCAGGATGGGGTACTGAGCGAGAAAAGCTACGAGCGACTCCTTCATGCAGCTTGCCGCGGACCGCCGGTCCGCACCGGCGGCCCTGCCGCTAAAAAGCCAACCCGAATCCGGCGCTGATCTCGACCTGGTGCAGCATGCCGGTGCCGCGGATCGGCAGCCCGAAATCCGGCTTTCCGGTCACGTAGTCGCGGTAGTCAAATCGCGCGATCCAGGATTCCGACACCCGGATCTTCAGCCCGGCGCCGTAGTTGTAGCCGAACTTGGTGACGCCGTTGCCATAAAAGACCGATGCGCCCGGCGGATAGAACGTGCTGAAATGCACTCCTCCGGTGCCGAACGGTCTGATCTTGGAGCCTTCGGGCAGGAGATATACGAGGAAGTTGTACATGCCCTGGTGAACCGGCATTCCATACTCTATGTCGCCGATCTTCAGATTCCCGTGGTTGTACGCATACCCTACCTCGTGGCCGAAATGGCCCGGGTTGTTGAAGGTGAGGCGCACGCCCAGGCGGAAATCGGTGGTGGTGAGAACGTCGGCTGTACGCCCGAACTCGTCCGAGAAACTGCCCAAGGAGTTTTTATTCATTCTGGAAGCGCCGCCGCTGATGGCGATCTCTCCCACTTGCGCCAGCGCCGTTGCGGCCGACGCCGCGGCCATCAGCGCTACGATGATAAGTCTCATCTTCTTCTCCTCTAAACGACGATAACGTGAATTTCACCGGGGCCGTGCACGCCGCGCACCAGGATTTGTTCGATATCGGCAGTGCGGCTCGGACCGGTGATGAACAACATGGAACTGCTGCGATCCGCCGGCAACGGGACTTCCGTTAGCAGTTCATCCAAACCGGTAAGAATCCTCCCGCGTGGAACAACCGCCACATGGACGGGAGGCAGCAGGGAAACCATCCGCGCCTCCTCCGGCGACGAGAAAAGCACCAGCGTTCCGGTGTCGGCAAGCGCGTAGTCGGCGCTTGTGATTCCGAACGCGGCGGAGGCGCAGGCTGCGCGCAGATCGCTCTCGCAGGCGAACCCGCTCCGCACCGTGGGCAGGTCCGTGATCCCGCATTCGCGCAACAACGGCGCGTTGGAAGCCACCGCCGGCTGCTCGCCGATGAGCTGGGCGACGTAGCAGCGGGCCTCCTCGAGCGATGACGCGAGCAACGTCTTGCCCGCCAGATTCTCGAGATTTTTGAAGAACCTCTCGATGCGGGCCTCGACACTCATTTCGGGAATCCGGAGCCGCGGCGGCGGCAGGGGGGCGGGAGGCTGGCCCACGCTGCGTCCGAGCGCCGCCCTGATGCGGCTAAGCAGATCGTCTTTCTTTTGCATCAGTCTTGCGCCGCCTTTCTTCGAGCGCGCCACATCTGGCGGAAGCTGCGGGCCGGCATCGGCGCCAGATCGCGCTGGCTGAACCAGGCCTTAACGGGTCCGTAATTCATCAGTCCGGGCGCGCGCCGCAGCCACGCCTCGCCGTTGCCGAACACTGCCGACCCCATGGCCCCGAGCATTTCGTACAGCTTCGGCCGGCACATCACCCAGGCCCAAACGCGAAAACCCAACCGCTCCAGCCGGCTTTGCGGATCCCGCATCTTCGCCTTCACCACTTCCGAGCGCAGCTTGAGCAGCAGCCGGGGGATGCGGATTTTGACCGGGCAGACTTCCTCGCAGGCGCCGCACAGGCTGGAGGCAAACGGCAGCCACGGGTCGTGCGTCACGCCCAGGTACTGCGGAGTGATGATCTTGCCGATCGGCCCCGAGTACACCCACGGATAGTTGTGCCCGCCCACCTTGCGGTACACCGGGCAGTGGTTCAGGCACGCGCCGCAGCGTATGCAGTAAAGCGACTCGCGCTTGTAGCGGTCCGCCAGGAGCCGCGTGCGCCCGTTGTCCAGCAGCACAACGTAGAATTCGTCGGGACCGTCGATTTCGTTTTCGCGCCTCGGCCCGCTGAGGAAGGACGTGTAAACCGTGAGCGGCTGGCCGGTGGCGCTGCGCCCCAGCAGCTTGAGGAACACGGCAAGGTCCTGCGCGCGCGGAATCACCTTTTCGATTCCGGCGATCGCAACGTGAATGCGCGGAAGCGTGGTGGCCATCCGGGCGTTTCCTTCATTGGTGACCAATACGATCGCGCCGGAGTCCGCCACCAGAAAATTCGCCCCGGAAATGCCGATGCCGGCGGAGAGGAACTTTTCGCGCAGCACGGAGCGGGCGATCTTGGTCTGCCTTTCAATCTCGGTTTCGCGCTCCACACCCAGCCGCTCGGTGAACAGGTCGGCGACCTCGTAGCGGGTCTTGTGCAGCGCCGGAGCGACGATGTGATACGGCCGCTCATGCGCTAATTGGACGATGTACTCACCCAGATCCGTTTCAACCGGTTCGAGCCCGTGGCGGCCGAGCCGGTCGTTCAGCTCGATTTCCTCGCTGGTCATCGACTTCGCTTTTACGATCAGGCGGACGTTTTTCTCTTTTGCCAGCTTTGCCAGGAAATCGACCACCGCCGCGCCGTCGCGCGCCCAAATTACCTTGCCGCCCCTCGCGGCTACATTGGATGCGAACTGCTCAAGGTAATAGTCCAGGTTCTCGATCGTGTGTTTCTTGATGAGGTTGGCCTGGGTGCGCAGTTCTTGAAAATCCGGCAGGACCTCGGGGCTGACCACCGCCCTGCGGTGCGACATCAGCCGCCCCGTGGCGGTGTAGATGGCCGTCTGGAGGTGCTGATTTTCCAGCGTATTTCGGATTTGATTTTCGGGTGCGCCGGTCATAAGCCTCACCTATCGGTGTGCGAGCACTTCGGCCAGATGCATGGTGCCGATTGTCGATCCGGCCCGCGAGAGCGCGCCCCGGATCTGAAGCAGGCAGCTCACGTCGATTCCGACCACCAGTTCCGCTCCGGTTCGCAGGATCGAATCGATTTTCGTTCTGGCCATGCCGCCCGAAATCTCGGGAAATTTCACGGAAAACGTGCCGCCGAAACCGCAGCACTCCTCGGCGGCGTCCATCTCACGGAGAGTCAGCCCGCGCACGCGGGAGAGCAGCCGCCTCGGACCTTCCTTGATGCCGAGTCCCCTCAAGCCGTGGCAACTGTCGTGGAAGGTGACCACGCGTTCGAGCCTCGCGCCGACGTCCTCCACCTTGGCCACTTCGAGCAGGAATTTCGAAAATTCCCAGATTCTCGGCTCGATGGCATTCGTCGCCTCCAGCCATTCCGGTTCTTTCGCGAACAGTTCCCGGTACTGGTGCGCGATCATCGAGGTGCAGGAGCCGGAAGGCACCACTATATATTCGGCGTCACGGAAGACTTTAAGGAAATGCCGGGCGACCTTGCGGGCCTCCTCCCGGTATCCGGTATTGAAGGCGGGTTGGCCGCAGCAAGTCTGCTCTTCGGGGAAATCCACGTCGTATCCGATGCGCTCCAACACTTCGACCATCGCCATTCCCACCTTGGGGAACATCTGATCGACGATACAGGTCACAAACACCGATACTCGCGGCATGAATCCGAAATTGTATCAGTTCCCCCGCAGCGTATGCCGGGCCCAATTGCGCCAATAACCGCCGAAGTACAATGAAACCAATGACGGGGAAATTGCTGGGCATTGCGGTCGTCTTTTCTTTTTGCCTCGCTCAGACGCCAGCGGAAACCTTGCGCGGGAGCTTGCGGCAAACACAGGGCAAACCGCCTGTCATCGAAACCGGAGGGCGCGTAATTTCACTCGCCGGCGAGCCGGAGACGATGGCGGTGCTCGGCGATCACCGGCTCGCGGGGGCGGACTTGGAGCTGCACGGCGAGTTCAAAAATCCCGCCCTGTTCGCCGTCGGTCCGTTTTACACCTCGAAATCCGTGCTGGTGCACAAAAACGGCAAAAAGTATACGATCAGCTATTGGTGCCCGGTATGCTCAATTCGCACGTATACTCCCGGAAAGTGCATGTGCTGCCAGCAGGAAACCCAGTTGGATCTCGAAGAGCTCAAGTAGCCAGGCTCGGATCGCTCCTGCTTGTTGCGGCTGTAATGTCCTTTGCGCAACCCTACTCGGCGCGGAAGGCGGTTGTCGATTCGGTCGAAGTCGTGAAACTGGCCGATTCGGCGCGCAACATCGAGGTCACCATAGTTCCCTCGGTCGGCAACATGGCCTACGAGATGAACGTGAACGGCAAGAACGTTTTCTGGATGCCGTCGCAATCGCTGTCCGCGTTCAAGGCGAAACCACCCCTGGCGGGCAACCCATTCCTGGGCCCCTGGGCGAACCGGATCGAAGGCGACGCCTTCTGGGCCAACGGCAAGAAATACGTGTTCAACCTCGAACTGGGCAATATACGCCGCGACCAGAATCGCAACCCGATTCACGGGTTCCTCACCTACTCCCCGCATTGGGAGGTGACCGCGCTCGAATCCAACGAACGATACGCCGCCGTCACCAGCCGGCTCGAGTTCTGGCGCTACCCCGACTATATGGCGCAGTTCCCCTTCGCCCATACGCTGGAGATGACTTACCGTCTTCAGGATGGTGCGCTGGAGGTGGCCACGCGAATCGAGAACTTCTCGAACGAGCCGATGCCCGTCGCCATCGGGTACCATCCTTATTTTCAAATTCTGGATGCGCCGCGCGACGAGTGGAAAGTGCACATCCCGGCGAGGGACCACCTGACGCTTTCGAAAGCGTTGATTCCCACCGGAGAACGCACGCCGGTCAGCTACGCCGATCAGCAGCCGCTGGCGGGAATCCAGTTCGACGATGTGTTCACGAACCTCGTGCGGGACGCAAACGGACGCGCCGAATTCTGGGTGCAGGGGGCGCGCCAGAAGATCTCGGTTATCTACGGCCCGAAGTACACGGTCGCGGTGATCTACGCGCCGCCTCAACGCAACTTCATTTGCTTCGAGCCGATGGCGGCGATCACGAACGCGTTCAACCTGGCGCACTCCGGAGTCTACAAGGAGTTGCAGTCCATCCCGCCGCGCGGCGTCTGGCAGGAAAGCTACTGGATCAAGCCTTCGGGCTTCTAGCCGCGGCGATCCGACAGGAACTTCAGCAAGCGGCCGAGCGCCTGGCCGCGGTGGCTCACTAACAGCTTGCGCTCGCCGCTCACCTCGCCGAAAGAGCAGCCGAAGGGCGGATAGTAGAACAGCGGGTCGTAGCCGAATCCGTTCGGGCCGCGCGGCTCCTCGAGGATTTCGCCTTCCACCACTCCATCAAAAGTGGCGAGCAGGCGCCCTTTCTCGGCCAGCGCGATGACGCAAACGAACCGCGCCGTGCGCTGCGCCACCCCGCGCATTTTTTCGAGCACCAGGCGGTTGTTGGCCTCGTCGGTTGCCCCTTTGCCCGCGAAGCGGGCCGACCGCACGCCGGGCGCGCCACCGAGGGCGTCCACTTCCAGCCCCGAATCGTCGGCGAACAGCGGCCCGGGAGCGTGTGCGCTGTAATAGATCGCTTTCTGGATGGCGTTCTCCTTGAAGGTTTCGCCGGTTTCCTCTACCGGCGGAATGGAAGCCATCCCCGGCAGCGGCTCGATCGCGATCTCGTAGCCGAGGCGCTCGGCGGCCAGGCGGAATTCTCTCAGCTTGCCGGGATTGGTGGTGGCGCAATAGACAGTCACAGTCACGATTCCAACACGCTGCGTTGAATTTCGATCAGGCCGCGGATCCCTTGACGGGCCAGGGAAAGCAGTTGCGCGAGGTGCTCGTCACCAAACGGCGTTTGCTCGGCGGTCGCCTGTACTTCCACGAACTGCCCGCCGCCGGTCATGACGACGTTCATGTCGACCTCGGCGCGCGAGTCCTCCTCGTACGCAAGATCGAGCAACGGCTGCCCGTTGACGATACCTACGCTCACCGCGCCCACGTAGTCCTTCACCGGCGTGTTGCGCAGCGTCCCGAAGGCGACCAGTTGGCGGATGGCCGCCGACATGGCCACGAAGGCGCCGGTGATGGCAGCCGTGCGCGTGCCGCCGTCGGCCTGAAGCACATCACAGTCGAGAATGATGGTGCGTTCGCCGAGCGCGGCAAGATCCACCACTGATCTCAGCGAACGGCCTATCAGACGCTGGATTTCCTGCGTGCGTCCGGAGGGATGCCCGCGCGTGATTTCGCGCGGCGTCCTGCTCACCGTGGCGCGCGGCAGCATGGAGTATTCAGCCGTGATCCAGCCTCTGCCGCTGCCGCGCAGGAATTGCGGCACGGTCTCCTCCACGGTGGCCGCACAGAGCACGCGCGTATTGCCGACCTCGATCAGCGCCGAGCCCTCGGCCGTAAGCAAATATCCTGTTTGAATCCGGACCGGGCGCATCTGGTCCGCTGCTCGCCCGTCAACTCGCATGATTATCAGCTCGGTTTCAATATGGAATAAAAGAGCAGCATCAACAACACCATTCCGGATATGAGGAAGATGATGCAGGGAATGGCTCCCCGCGAGCTTTGCGTGCTGCTCTTCTTCCTGGACCCGGCTGGTCTGTATTTCGCCATATCCTTAACAACTATCTCCGAGGAGAGGCCCCTTCCGCAAACGGGCCGTGAGCTGTAACTGCCGCGATGGCAAGCTCAAAGCGCGGCCATCTCACAGCCGCACCGTCCGGAGCGCCACCGCGGCGGCGCGGAAAAACCCGCCGAGCGATTCGAGCGCCGGCTCTTCCAGATTCTTCAGCGTAATGGCGACCGCCGGCCGGTTCCGTTCGGCGAGCGCAATACGCGCCGCAAGGAACTGCGCGACGTGATGGTCGGCCGAGTACCGCGCCGCGGGCAGATGCTCCTGCGCCTCGGAGATCACCAGAGTGCAAAGGCATTTTCCGTGGCTGCCCGCCGGCGGGCCTTCGCAGACATCCGCCGGCATCTTCAAACGCGCGCCAAAGAGGTCTTCGGCGGCCCGCTGAAGGATTCTGCGAACCTTGGCGCCGCGCCGCGAATAGCGGGAATCGCCGAAGAAGGCGAACTCGCCGTATTGCAGGCCGCCCCTTTGCGCAAGGTCTTTGATTATAGCCGCATAGATCTGCGGCGCGCTGAGGCAGCCGTCCCGGCCAACCGGGCAGAGGCGGCCGTAGTGCAGCGCGAGCCAGTCGGAAAAAACGGCCCGGCACGGCGACCGCATCAGCGATTCCCAGGCGGAGGTTTTCTGAATGCCGCCCCGCTCTCCGGCCTCGGCGTAAATGCGGCCGGCCAGACTGCGGTATGGCTCTGTCTTCCGGCAGGAGAGAGCCGTTTCGCGAAGGTAAGAGAGCGCGAAGACAGTCCAGTGTACGAATTGCATGAAGGCGGAAAGCTGCGCGCCTCGCGGGAACGTCACTGAGGCGACGGGATAGCCAGAGCGCCGCAGCAGCGCGGTCTTGCGCGTGTGCACGCCTCCCGCGCCTTTCAGTTGCACCGCCAGGAACGCCCGGTCCTGCTGCGCGTCCTTGGGCGAGCGGTAGTTGGCGAGCCTGCACCGGTCGTCGATGACAACCTTGAGGCCGGCGTCTTCACACCCGCCCAGACGGTCCTCGATTTCCCGCTTGGTCCAGCGTCCGGCGCCGCTCCACGGCCCGGGAAGCAGAAGGGTAAGCTTGTCGCGGCCCGCCTCGCTTTGGGCGTGGATGAAAGAGGCCAACCGCCACGCCGTGTGAATTTGCGCGTCGGTCAACACGGCCCCGGCAATCCAGGATTTGAGGTCGATTTTGCCCAAGGCCAGCGGCAGCAGACTGCCCAGTGTCAGCGGCCCGCCGTGGCGGCACGACGCCGCGTCGGCGCCGGCGGCAGCCGGAGAGCGCACCTTGTAGCCGCGTTCACGACCGAAATTCTCCAGTTGCGATTCGGGCAGCGCGATCAAGAGAAAATTCGCGCTGCTGTCGATGCCGTGCCTCTCGTACAGCGCCGCCATTCTCTCGAGATTGATCATGGCCTCGGGGCTGATTGTCTCGAGCGCGATGCCCACCACTGCCATGCTCCGCAACACGGAGGGCAATGCAAGGCCATGGCGCTTTTCGATGTCCTCCAGAATGGCGCCCAGCTTTGCCGGATCGGTGGAATCGAGCACGTAATGCCGCGGCCCGCGCCTGAGCAACCCCGCCGCTTGATACAAATGCTTGTCCTCGACTGCGCGTCCCGATCCGGCCCACACGACAAAACGCAGCGGGACCTTGTGGGCCGCGCGGATTACTTGATGCAGCCGCTCCGCTTCCCCGGCTGTTTCCGCAAGCAAGCGAGCGTGCTGCGAGGTGCGCCAGCCCAGGCTGAGAGGACCGTAACTGTTGTGAACAATGCAACCCGCGCCGTCGAGTTCCATTCCGAGCGAGACAAGCTGGGAATCGCAGTCTGCAGGCCGTGCCGCGCCATCGCCCATCAGCGCAAGATCGAGCGAGCGTAAACGCTCGAGCACGCGTTCGTTCCGCAAACGCTCGAAGCAGGTTTCCGACAAGCCGGAGGGAACATCGTTGTACAGCGAAAGAAGCACTTACTCGTTGTAGCACAGCAGAAACGAAAAAGGCCGCGCGGAGATGGGTTGCTGTTCTTCTATCCGCTCCATTCTGCAATGATTTATAAGGCAATTCTCACTTGGTGCTCCGAATTCCTTGAATCCGGCGGCCTCCGCGGAACGTCTGCTAGAATTGAAGGCAGACCTGGGATGCAATACGATGACAAAACTCAGTGGGGAAAGGCCATCCGAGCTGGGAGAGCTGCGCCGTAGCGCGGCGTTCGCCGAAAGTCAAATCGCCAACCGCAGCGTGAAAGATGAGCTGCGCGCCAATCTCATCTGCAAACTGCAAAGACGAGAACCGTTGTTTCCCGGAATTCTGGGATTCGAAGACACGGTTGTTCCGCAAATCGTAAACGCCATTCTTGCCCGGCATAATTTCATCCTTTTGGGTTTGCGCGGGCAGGCGAAAACGCGGCTGATCCGGATGCTCACGGAGTTGCTGGACCCGGCAATGCCGTATATTGCCGGTTGTGAAATCCATGACAACCCGTACAAGCCGATCTGCCGCCGCTGCCGCGATCTGGTCGCGGAGATGGGCGATAAGACTCCGATCGCCTGGCTTACGCCCCATGAGCGCTATGTGGAGAAACTCGCCACACCCGATGTCACCATCGCCGACATGATTGGCGACATCGATCCCATCAAGGCGGCGCGCCAGGGGCGGAACATCTCGGACGAGTTAACGGTCCATTACGGACTGGTGCCGCGCGCCAACCGCGGCATCTTCGCCGTTAACGAATTGCCGGACCTTGCGGGGAAAATTCAGGTCGGGTTGTTCAACATCATGCAGGAGGGCGATGTCCAGATCAAGGGCTACCCGGTCCGGCTGCCGCTCGACCTGCTTCTGGTGTTCACAGCCAATCCGGAAGACTACACGGCGCGGGGCAAGATTATCACGCCTCTTAAGGACAGGATCGGAAGCGAGATCCGCACGCACTACCCGGTAAGCATCGAGCAGGGCGTGGCCATCACTCGCCAGGAAGCGTGGACGGAGCGCAAGTCGCCGATCGCGATCCGCATTCCCGAGTATATCCGCGAGATCGTGGAGCAGCTCGCGTTTCTGGCGCGCGAGGACAAGCGGGTCGACAAGCGGTCGGGCGTTTCACAGCGGCTGCCCATCTCGGTGCTGGAGAATGTCGTCTCAAACGCCGAGCGGCGCGCTTTCCGGGCAAATGAAACCACGGCCGTGCCGCGGGTGCTGGACGTCTACGCCGCCCTCCCCTCGATCACCGGCAAGCTCGAACTGGAGTACGAGGGCGAGCTGAAAGGCGGCGACGTGGTGGCGCGCGAATTGATTCGAGCTGCTGTCGGCAAGGTTTACAACCAGTACTTCGACGGCGAAAACGTCTCGCACCTCGTCCAGTGGTTCGATTTGGGCGGCACGTTGAAGCTCGACGAGTACGTGGATTCGGCAACCATGGTCCAGCAGCTCAGCGCCATCCAGGGCCTGATGGAGAAGATCACAGTAATGGGCGTCCGCCCGCAGGATCCCCCTGCGCTGCGCGCCTCGGCCGCCGAGTTCATTCTGGAAGGCCTCTACGCGCACCGGCGCATCAACCGCAGCGAGGAGCGCGGATTCACGGCGGAGGAGCGTAAGCGCGAACCCCACACCAGCGAGGAAACCCGGCGTCCCGGATACCGGCGTCAGTTCAACTGAAGCTTTGGAGGTTTTGTGCGCTGGATTAAGTACTCCCGCTATACCGGGCAGGACTTCGGCCTCGAAGCGGAAGACCTGCTGCAAGCGCTCGCGGACTTTTTCCTCGAAAGCGGTTTTCAGTCCCGCTATACGCAATTTCGGGAAATGAACGAGCACACGCTGGAGGATCTGAAGAAAGCGCTCCAGCGCGCGCTCGAAGAGGGACAGCTTTTCGACAGCGAACGGGCCGAGCAGATGGCCCAGCAGCTCCAGAAGATGTCCCCCGAGCAGCTCGACCAGTTGCTCGACCGGCTGGTGGACAAACTCGCCGAGGAGGGCTATCTCAACCTCGAAGAGGAGGCCCAGCCGGCCCACGGCTCGCAGCCCGGCATCGGCTCCGACGAGCGCAGAATCAAGGTGGAGATCACCGACAAATCGATTGATTTCCTCGGTTTCAAGACGCTCAAAGACCTGCTGGCCTCGCTCGGCAAATCCAGCTTCGGCGCCCACGACACGCGCGATCTTGCCACCGGCGTCGAAGCCAGCGGCGCATCGAAGCCGTACGAGTTCGGCGATACCCTGAATCTCGATATCAGCGAGACGCTGTTCTCAGCCGTGCGCCGCAACGGCCTGAAGGTCCCCATCGACCTCGACTATCCCGATCTCCACGTGCACCAGTCCGAATATCAGAGCTCCTGCGCCACCGTGCTGATGCTCGATTGCAGCCACAGCATGATCCTGTACGGCGAAGACCGCTTTACGCCCGCCAAGAAGGTGGCGCTCGCTCTCGCCCATCTCATCCGCACACAGTATCCGGGCGACAGCTTGCGCTGCGTTCTGTTCCACGATTCGGCCGAGGAACTCCGCTTAGCGGACCTCGCCCGCGTTCAGGTGGGCCCGTACTACACCAATACCCGCGACGGGCTTCTGCTCGCGCAGCGGCTGCTGGCGCAGGAAAAGAAGGACATGAAGCAGATCATCATGATCACCGACGGCAAACCGTCCGCGCTC
Organism: Acidobacteriota bacterium; assembly: GCA_029776225.1. Classification (GTDB taxonomy): domain Bacteria; phylum Acidobacteriota; class Terriglobia; order Bryobacterales; family Bryobacteraceae; genus Fen-330. Next base: position 559,583 of record JAKOTR010000053.1, read on the forward strand.
ACGCTCGAGGACGGGCGCATGTACCGCAACGCCTTCGGCCTGGATCCTCTGGTGATCAGCCGCACGCTGGAGGAAGTCAGCCGCTGCAAGCGCCAGGGAATCCTGATCAACACCTTCATGCTGGCAAGCGACTACGGCCTTGTCAACTTTGTCCAGAAAGTGACCGAGCTCTGCCGCGGGAAGGCTTATTTCACGACCCCCTATACGCTTGGCCAGTACTTGCTGATGGATTACATGAACCGCAAGACGCGGACCATCCACTAAGGGGCGTCTAGAACAGAATCAGCACCAGCCAGTAGACTACCGGCACGGCGAATAGAGTGCTGTCCACGCGGTCCAGCCAGCCGCCGTGCCCCGGAAGCATCGTCCCACTGTCCTTCACGCCGGCGCCGCGCTTGAGGGCGGATTCCGCCAGATCGCCGATCTGGCCCGCAATGTTGCCCGCTGCCGCCAGCAGAAAGCTCTGCCACGGCGCTACGGATGGGAGCAGGTACTTCAGGTAGAGGAAGCCAAAGAGCAACGAACCCACGAGCGAAGCAACGGCGCCCTCCCAGGACTTGCCGGGGCTGACACGCGGCATCAGCTTGTGCCGGCCGAATCTCCGCCCTACGTAGTAAGCACAGATGTCGCCTACCCAGCTCAGCGCCAGCGCGAACAGCAGCCAGTAAGTGCTGTTCTGCCGCAGATAAATCGCCCAGCGCCAGGCGCCGAAGATGTAAATCACGCCTGCGAGCAGCGCCCCGGCACGCGGCAGGGTGGTGCGCAAGTCGTCGTGAGCAAGGCCGAGCGCCAGCGCGAGCAGGCCGGTCACGGTGATTGCCAGCGCCGGATCCACGGGCGTCAGCAGAACGACGAGGCCCGCCGCATATCCTACCGGTCCAGGCTTTTCGATTCCGTATTTCGCGACGATCCCGGAATACTCGTAATGGCACAGCAGGGCGACCGCGACCAGCACGGCAAGGAACACCGGCACCGGGGCCCACAGTGCTACCCACACGATCAGGGGCGCGAGAACGGCTGCGGTCAGAACGCGTTTCATCGTGCCTTGGCGCCGGCGGCGGCCAGGCCCCCAAACCGGCGGTCGCGAGATTGGTATTCGAGGATGGCGCGCAGCAGGTCTGCGCGCGTGAAGTCGGGCCAGAGCGTGTCGGTGACGAACAGCTCGGCGTAGGCAATCTGCCAGAGAAGGAAGTTGCTGATTCGCATTTCGCCGGAGGTGCGGATCAGCAGGTCGGGGTCGGGCACCCCGGCGGTGTAGAGGCAGCCGGCAATGTCCTGCTCGGTGACCCGCAGGTTTTCCAGGGTCCCGGCCGCGCGCGCTTTGTCGAGAATCGCGTTGAAGGCGTCGGCCAGTTCGGCCCGGCCGCCGTAGTTGATCGCCAGGTTCACCTGAAGGCCCTGGTTCTGCGCGGTTGCCTCCACGGCATGCACCAGTTCCCGGCGCGCCGGATCCGGCAGCGCGTCAATCCGCCCGATCGCCTTTACGCGCACGCCGTGCTTCATCAGGTTCGGCAGTTCGCGGCGGATGTAAACCTGCAAGAGGCGCCAGAGCATGTCTACTTCCGCCCGCGGCCGCTTCCAGTTCTCCAACGAAAAGGCGTAGAGAGTCAGGTAGCGTATGCCCAGCCGCGCGCATGTCTCGATGACGGTGCGCGCCGGCTCGACTCCGGCCTCATGGCCTGCCGGTCTCGGAAGGCTTCGGCGGTTTGCCCACCGGCCATTGCCGTCCATGATGATGGCGATATGGCAGGGGAGCCTGCCGGGATCCAGGGATTGAACGAGCGCTCGTTCCGGGGCGTCCGGTTCGAGGATCTCCAATAATGCTTCCATTAAGCGTTATGCCTTCAATGTTACACGAGTAGACCTTCGAACAGCACGCTAGGGGGTGCTTCAGCCACCCTGTATCCAGGCGGCAAGCTGTTTCCCGAAAGGCCCGCAGACAAGCGCGGCTACTCCGAGAAAGGTCCCGAACGGCAGTTCGTAAGTGGAGGCGTCCTTGCGGGTGAGCAGGATGTAGCCCAGCCCGAGCACCGATCCGATCACGGAACCGAGAACCACCGTCAGCAGGGCGCCGTGAAGCCCGAGGAATGCGCCGATCATCGCGACCATCTTCACGTCGCCGAGCCCCAGGCCCTCACGCTTGCGCAGATGCTTGTAAAAGACTCCCACCAGCCAGAGAACGCTGCTGATCACCCCGGCGCCGAGCACTGCCTGTGTGATGGATACCCACACCGGCCCCCACCCCTGCGGAAGCACCAGCGCCAGCGCCACTCCGCCCAGCGTAAATTCGTCCGGCAGTATGCGTTGCTCCAGGTCCGAGAAAATCAGCCCCACGATCAGTGCGGCGAAGACGCATTGCTTCAATGCCGCAAGCGAAGGACCGTGCACGAGGACAATGCCGAAAAAGAGCAGCCCGGTCAGCATCTCGACCACGGGGTAGCGGATCGGAATCGGCTCCCGGCACTTCCGGCAGCGGCCGCCGAGGGAGATGTAGCTGAGCACCGGGACGTTGTCGTACCAGGCGATCGGGTGCTCGCACGACGGGCAGAACGATCGCGGCCTCACCACCGAAATGTCCCGCGGCATCCGGTAGATGCAGACATTCAAAAAACTGCCGATCAGAAGCCCGGCAGCAAGCGCCAGTAGTGCTTCCATCATGACAATACCCGATGGTACACCCGGATCGTCCCTTCGACCATCGCCTCGACTCCGAAAAGCGACTCCGCGCGCCGCCGCGCCGCCTCCGCCATCGCGCGCGCTTCATCGCGGTTTTCCAGAATGCGGCGTACCGCCGCGGCAATCGCGGCAGGCGTGTTTTCCACCAGCAAACCGGTCTCCCCGTCCACAACCGCTTCGGGAAGGCCGCCTGTGCGGCTCGCAACAACGGGGACACCTGCGGCCATCGCCAGCAGAACCGCAGAACCCAAGCCTTCCTCGTGCGTGATATAGACGAAAACGGCGGCGTCGCGCGCCAGGTCCTCCGCCAGCGAGTCGGAGAAGTGGACATCAAAGCCTGCCTGCCGGGCGGCGAGCTTCACCAGCTCCGTCCCTTTCTTGGGATCGTTCGTTGCCGGCGCAATCACACGCGTGCCGCCGGCTGAGCGCTCCCCCAAGGGCACGCCGTCATAGACCACGCTGACGCGCCCCCCGGCGATTCCCGCCTCGATGAGCCTCGCCTTCACGAATTCCGAGACGGCAACAAATTGCGACGCGCGGCGGTACTTCCATCGCGAGGCGAGCCCCGTCCGGACGGGGAAAGCGACACGGCGCGAGACGACGAGCGGCGCCCGCGCGAACATCGCCATCGTGTGTGCCCGCGCGTCGTGCGCGTGTATCAGGTCCATTCGCGCAGACAACCTTCTCAGCGTTGCGAAGCCGCCGGAGCGGACATCGAAGCCTTTGTTCCGCGCCGCTATATAGAGCGGCGCTTCCCGCCGCGCCAGCAGCACCGTTTCGTGCCCCCGCGCGCGCAGCCCCTCCAACAGGTAAAGAACCTGCCACTGCCCGCCCCGCATTTCGCGCCCGGTGTCAACGTGCAGGATGCGCATTCATCGCCCCCGGAGCCGCTAGCTCATGTTCCTCGCCTTGGCGTACTTCAGGAACGTGTAAGTCGCAGCCATGTAGGCGATGGTGAGGCCTTCCACGCCGTCCAGGAAACCCAGCTTCAAAAAGTACGTTTGCAGGAAGGTCCAGGTAGGCTCCAGGATCAGATTCGGCCAGGACGGCTTCTTTCCGCGGGCCACCACTTCCTGCGCCGCGAGCGTCGTATAGCGGTCCAGCGTGCGCAGGTGCTCGGAAAGCGAATCACAGGTGTAATGGAGCAGGTTGGACTTCAGGTGGCCGATGCTGCCCTCCACCTGCACGCTCTCGTGGACGAAATCGCCCACCCAAGTTGCCTTGTTCCGGTTGTAGAGCCTCACCTTGCGGTCTGGATACCAGCCCGAGTGCAGAATCCAGCGCCCGAGGTACTGCGCGAGGCGCGGCATGGTGTAGGCGTCGTGCTCCGGGCCGTTTTTCTTCAACTGCCAGATTTCGGCCTCAAGCGCCTCGCTGAGCGCCTCGTCGGCGTCAATCGAGAAGATCCAGTCGTAGGAAGCCTGCGAAGCGGCCAGGTTTTTCTGCTTGGCATAGCCGGGCCAGGGGCTCTCGATCACCCGCGCCCCGAGCCGCGCCGCGATTTCCACGGTGCGATCGGTCGACCCGCTATCCACCACCACGATTTCGTCGCAGCAGCGCAGGCTCTCTATGGCCCGGGCAATGTTGCGTTCCTCGTCGCAGGTGATGATGGTGGCGGATATTTTCATCTCCGGGCCGGCTCACAAGGCGGGACTGCCGATGGGCGTCGGCATGAAGCACAACACCAGGATCACCAGGGCCAGCCAGCCCAGGCGCTTCCGGCCAGCGCCCAATTCGCTGGAATCGAAAATCGCGGGGTGCCTCAGGCCGAGGATCAGCAGCGCCAGCGCCCAAGCCAGCCAGGATAGCGAAAAGAAGCCCATCGGCACCAGTCCCAGAACGAAGACGCGGGACAGCGTCTTATGCCGCTCGCCCGCCATCGAGTACAGGATGTGGCCGCCATCCAGTTGTCCGATGGGCAGCAGGTTTAACGCCGTCGAGAAGATGCCCACCCACGCCGCACGCGCCAGCGGGTGAAGGTAGATGTCCTCGCTGCGCACTCCGGGAAAGATCGCCTGTTCCATCAACCATTGCAACACCGGCACGCCGAAGACGAAATCGCCCTGCTGGTTGATGCCGGGGAGCACCTTCGAGAACGCCAGCCCGATGGCAAGCGCCGGCAGCAAGACAACGAAGCCGGCCAGCGGGCCGGCTATCCCAATGTCAAACAACTCCTGTTTCTTGTAAATAGGCGACCGGATGCGGATGAACGCACCGAAAGTTCCGATGAGCGGCGGCCCCGGAAGGAAATACGGCAGGCTTGCGCTCACTCCGTAGTGGCGGCAAGCGAGGTAATGGCCGAGCTCATGGGCCAGCAGGATAATGATCAGCGTCAGTGAGAAGGGGAGCCCTTGCGCCAGCGTGGAGGGTTCCACCATCGCCCGGAAAACCGGGGTAATGTCGCTGAGGGAGAACGCCGGGCGGTTCAACCGGAAGTTCTCCATCATGCGGGCGCCAACGGCCGTCGTAGTCAGAAGCGTGAACGCCAGGAGCAGAAGATGAAGCCAGTATCGCGAGCGCGGCGGCTGCGCCCAATAGCTCAGCGATCGGGTTCCGGTTCCGTTTTCCGGCGTGGGAAGGTGCGGGCCGCTGGTGAAACCCTGCGAAGACACAATTCAGATTACTGCAATGATTGAAGTTCCTTACCCGGCTTGAATCGCACCGCCTTGCCCGGCGGAATCGACACCTCTTCACCGGTGCGAGGATTACGGCCAATTCCCGTCTTTCTGGGGCGCACGTTGAAAATTCCGAAACCCCTGAGTTCGATCCGCTCTCCCTGCCCCAAGGCTTTTTTCATGCTTTCGAAGACGGTCTCGACCGCCATTTCAGCCTTGGTTTTGGTGATTCCGGTTCGATTGACCACCTCATTGATGATGTCCAGCTTAATCAAGCCAGCCTCCTTGGTTTTGGGCGGCGAACCCGGATCCCGAATCGCCGCAAACCCCATGTTAGGATTAGGGTTAGACGGATGTCAAGCCGAGCCCGCCGCATCTTCCCGACTCCGAAACTCAGGCGCTCTGCGTCGCGCCGATGAGCGATTTGGCGGCCGCCAGCGCCGATTCGTAATCCGGATGATTGCTCAGCTCCTTCACATATTCCACGTGGCGCAGCACATTATCCTGATCGAGCACGAAAATCGCGCGAGTTTCTATCCGCAGCTCCTTGATAAGCGTTCCGTAATTCTGGCCGAAAGAGGTGTCGCGGTGGTCGGAAAGCATTCTTAAATTGTCGATTCCGTAGGTAGTGCAGTAGCGCTGCTGTGCGAAGGGGAGATCCGCGCTTATCGTGTAGATATCCACGCCCGGCACCCGCGCCGCCTCTTCGTTAAAGCGTTTGGTCTGCGCATCACACACCGGCGTATCCAGCGACGGCAAGACGCTGAAAATCCGCACCCGCTTTCCCGTATCCGCCAGCGTCACGGTCTTGAGCGTGGTGTCCACGCAGCAGAAATCCGGGGCCTTGTCGCCAACTTTCAATTCCGGGCCAACCAAGGTTAAAGGAGTGCCTTTCGAGGTCACAACGCCCTTGCGTTCCATTGTCCCTCCAAGAGAATTTTGGACCCAATCATTTGAGTCACTGTCATTATCACAAATCACGCGCTGTCTATTGTTTCAGAAGCTCGGAAAGCCTCGCGGGACCGGCGACCGGCAGATCGCAGGTGAAATTCTCGCAGACATAGGCGGTAGCAGCGCCGTTGAGGCGGTGCATGGCCGCGACAGCCGGCTGATAGGCCGCCAGGCTCTGCCGCGCGTGCTCGCTGTCGACGAGCAGGAGGTTCGTATCCGGAAGAAAGCGCTGGTGCACCTCGCGAACCATGGCGCGCGTATCTCCGGCTTCCTTGTCGCCCACCACCACGATCTGGCGCCGGCGGCCGTTGTGGTAGGCCAGGCTGACGAGCAACTGCGGAATCGCGACAGGCGCCGCTCTCACGTGCGACGCGAAGGCGCGCAGCGCGCGGGCGGCAGCCTCGCGATATGAGTCGCGGCCCGTGATCTCCGCCAGCCGCAGCAAGTTCATCGTCGCCACCGAGTTGCCCGAGGGCTCGGCGCCGTCGTATTCGTCTTTCATCCTCAGCACGAGGCGCGTTTCGCCTTCCGCCGTGCCGTAGAAGCCGCCGTGCTCGCGGTCCTCGAAGCGCTCCAGCATCGCATCGGTCAGTTTCACCGCGGGGTCGAGGCGGCGAACGTCGAACTCGGCCTCGTAGAGGTCCAAAAGCCCCTGGACAAAGAAGGCGTAATCATCGAGAAAGCCCGGAATGGCGGCGTCGCCGTCGCGAAACCGCCTGAGCAGCGCCGCCCGCTCGCCGTCATACATGCGGCGGAGCAGAAAGTCCGCGGCGCGCACGGCGGCGTCCAGATAGCGGCTGTCATCCAACACCTTGGCTCCCTTGGCGAAGGCCGAGATCATGAGACCGTTCCAAGAGGTGAGGATTTTGTCGTCCAGGTGGGGCCGCGGCCGCCGCGAGCGCGCTTCGAGCAGCTTGCGCTGCGCGGAATCGAGCGCCTGGCTGAGTTCCTCCTCCGCGATGCCGAGGGCTCGGGCGGTCTCGGCCACCGTCCGCGGCTCATGGAGAATGTTTTGGCCCGCGAACTCGCCGTGCGGATCCTCGCTCACATTGCCGTGCTCCTCTACGCCGTAGTGCCGGCAGAACCAACCCGCAACCGGCTCACCCAGAACGTCCTCGATTTCCTTCCGCGTCCAGAGATAAAACGCGCCTTCGCGCTTGATCTCCGGGCGGAGGGGGTCGGGGGAATCGGCGTCCTCAGCCGAGTAGAAACCGCCCTCCGGGCTCGTCATGTCGCGAAGAACATAGTCGAGGATGCCTCGCGCGACCCGGGCATAGTAGGCGTCGCCCGAAATCTGGTAGCCCTCCAGATACGAGATTGCGAGCTGGGCCTGGTCGTAAAGCATTTTTTCGAAATGCGGCACGAACCAGCGGTCATCGACCGCGTAGCGATGGAAGCCGCCGCCGATGTGATCGTGAATCCCGCCGTGCCCCATGGCGTTCAGAGTCGCAAATACCATCTCCAGGGCATCGAGATTGCCCGTGCGCGCCCAGTACCGCAGCAGAAAATTCTGCACCGCGGGACGGGGAAACTTCGGCGCGCCTCCAAAGCCTCCATGCTGCCGGTCGAAGCTCTGTTTAAACGCCTCGAAAGCGTCCTTGAGCGCCGTTTCGTCGGGAATCTCCGCGCCGGGGGCCTGCTCCACCGCCTTGCTGAGGTGAGCGATCACCTCGCGGCTGGATTCCAGGATCCTCGCGCGATCGAACTTCCAGGCTTCCGCCACCCGCTCGAGCACCTGCGCAAAACCCGGGCGGCCGTAGCGCGGCTCCGGCGGGAAGTATGTGCCTCCGAAGAACGGCTTGAGGTCGGGCGTGAGAAAGACGGACATCGGCCAGCCGCCCGCGCCCGTGGTGGCCTGCACGAATGTCATGTAGATGCGGTCCACGTCGGGCCGCTCCTCACGGTCCACTTTGACGGAGACGAAGTGCCGGTTGAGCAGGTCGGCAATCCGTTCGTTCTCGAACGACTCCCGCTCCATGACATGGCACCAGTGGCAGGTTGAGTAGCCGATGGACAGAAAGATCGGCTTGTCCTCCTCGCGCGCCTTACGGAAGGCCGCTTCGCCCCAGGGAAACCAGTTCACCGGATTATGTGCGTGCTGGATCAGATACGGGCTTTTCTCTTCGATGAGTGCGTTGGTATGCATCTTGCCCCTCTGCAACCATTACAACACCCTCACCCGGCGCCCGGCATGAGAGAAAAGGAGCAGTTCAGGCAGATCCTTTTTGAGAGACGGCGGGCAGGTAACCTGCCTCCCTGAGCGGGGCCAGAACTTCGGCCAGCCGGTATCGCGCTTCGGCGGGCATCGGTCCAACCGGCCGCCGGCAGTTCCCCACGCGCATGCCCGACTGGTTCATCGCTTCCTTTACCACCGAGGGGAACGTCGCCAGGCTGAAGGCGCGCCGCAGCGGTTCGATCAGCGCCTGAAGGCGGGCCGCGGTCTCCAGATCGTTGGCCATGTAGGCGTTGTAGAGATCCACGAACGCCCGCGGCACGACGTTCGCGCAGGCCGTCACCGCGCCTGCCGCGCCGCGCTTCAAGCCCTCCAGGATCAGGTGGTCCCGCCCGATGAATACCGTCAGGCCGGAGGCGACGTATTCCGGAATCAGGTCGAGGTTCCCGCTCGAATCTTTGAGGCCCACGAAGTTGTCGCATTGCGCGGCGATGCTTCGGAGAATATCCGGGGTCAGCTCCACGTCTGTTCGCTCCGGGATGTTGTAAGCAAGCACGGGAATGCGAACGCTGCGGCAGACTTCGACGTAGTGCTCCACGAGTTCGGCCGCGCTCGGCTTGACGTAGTAAGGAGTGATGACGACGATGTAGTCCACGCCGTCGGCCTCCGCTTTTTGCGCCAGGCGCACTGTCCGGCGCGTGGTCACGCAGCCCACATTGGCGTACACCGGAACGCGGCCGGCAACGGTCTGGACACAGAACCGGGCGGCCACCTCGCGCTCTTCCTGATCCAGAGAAAAGAACTCGCCCTGCCCCCCGATGACGAACAGCCCATGTACACCGCTGGCGATCAGATTCTCAATAACGCTCTGCCATGCCGTGTAGTCGATCAGCTCATCTTTTTCGCGAAAGGGGGTGACAACCGCGGGGACTATGCCTTTGAGCGGCGCATTCCGCATGGCCGGATTCCTCCTTCCTTTTCGGACGCCCTATTGTCCCTCATTCTAGCCCCCGGCGCACAGCTTCGAAATCGGTCCGCGGCTATGATCGTCTTATGGGGCAATATCGCATCGAACGTGATTCCATGGGCGAGATGCGCGTGCCTGCGGATGCGCTTTACGGGCCGCAGACGCAGCGGGCCGTTGAGAATTTCCCGATCAGCGGGCTGCGTTTCCCGCGCATTTTCCTCCGTGCCCTGGGCCTGATCAAGGAAGCCGCCGCCGCCGTTCACGAGGAGGCCGGCCGGCTCGCGCCCGACGTTGCCGCCGCCATCCGGACCGCCGCGACAGAGATCGCCGAAGGCGTTCACGATTCGCAATTCGTGGTGGACGTGTTTCAGACCGGCAGCGGCACCTCCACCAACATGAATGCCAACGAGGTGATCGCGACGCTGGCCTCGCGCCGGATCGGCCGCACGGTTCACCCGAACGACGACGTGAACCGCGGGCAGTCTTCCAACGACGTCATCCCCTCCGCCATCCACATCGCCGCCGCCGAGGCGGTGCAGCACGTCCTGATTCCGGCCATGAGGGAACTGGCCGAAGCGCTGAACCAAAAGGCGGCCGAGTTTCATGACGTGATCAAGATCGGGCGCACACACCTTCAGGACGCCGTGCCGATGCGGCTGGGCCAGGAATTCAGCGGCTACGCGCGCCAGGTGGAGGCTTCCCTCGAACGTGTACAGGCCGCGATGGACGGCATCTACGAACTCCCGCTGGGTGGCACCGCCGTCGGCACCGGCCTGAACGCGCCCCCGGGATTCGGCGCCGCGGTCATCCAGCGCATCGCGCAGCGCACGGGACTACCGTTCCGGGAGGCGCGCAATCACTTCGAGGCGCAGGCGGCCAAGGACGCCGTCGCATTCCTCAGCGGAGCGCTCAAAACTTACGCCATCGCGCTGACCAAGATCGCAAACGACATTCGCTGGCTCGGTTCCGGACCTCGCTGCGGGCTGGGCGAGCTGCGCCTTCCGGCGGTGCAGCCGGGCTCGAGCATCATGCCGGGCAAGGTGAACCCCGTCATCGCGGAAAGCCTGCTCATGGTTTGCGCCCAGGTGATCGGTTATGATGCGGCGATCGCCTGGTGCTGCGCCCAGGGCAACTTCGAGCTGAACGTCATGATGCCGGTCATGGCCTACGACCTGCTTCACTCCATCGAGCTGCTCGCCTGCGCGTCGCGCAATTTCCGTAGCCGCTGCATCGAGGGTCTGGAGGCGGACCGCGCCCGCGCCGGGGCTTTCGTCGAACAATCGCTCGCCATGGCCACCGCGCTGGTCCCGGAAATCGGATACGATAGGGCTGCTGCCCTGGCTAAAGAAGCCTACAGGACCGGGAAGACCATCCGCGAAGCGGCGCGGGAGCAGGCCGGCATCCCGGAAGCCAGGCTCAGTGAACTTTTGGACCCCGCGAGACAAGCGGGCTGAATGAGGAGCTATGACCTACCACGAACAGAACCGCGAGAACTATCTTGAGACTCTGAAGGCCTTCCTGCGCATCCCCAGCATCAGCACGCTTCCCGAGCACAAGGACGACGTGCGGCGCGCGGCCGAGTTCGCGGCCAACGAACTCCGCAACGCCGGGCTCGACAACGTGGAGTTGATCGAGGGCAAGGGGAATCCGCTGGTTTACGGAGAATGGCTTGGCGCGAAGCGCAAACCGACGCTGCTGTTTTACGGCCACTACGACGTGCAGCCGGCCGAACCACTGGAGGAATGGAAGTCGCCGCCGTTTGAGCCGGAGGTTCGCGACGGCAACATTTACGCCCGGGGCGCCTGCGACGACAAGGGGCAGGTGCTCATCCTCATCAAAGCGGTCGAAGGGTGGCTGAAGACGGTGGGCAAACTGCCCTGCAACGTGAAGTTTCTGCTCGAGGGCGAGGAGGAAGTCGGCGGCGAGCACATCGAGAGCTACGTCCAGAGCAAGCCGCCGCGCTTAAAGGCCGACGCCGCCGTGATCAGCGACACCGAGATGTTCGCGCCGGATCTTCCCACCATCTGCGTGGGCCTGCGCGGCATCGTCTACACCGAATTACACGTGCAGGGGGCGGACCACGATCTGCACTCGGGCGTTTACGGCGGGGTAGCTCCGAACCCGATCCAGGCCATTGCGGAAATCCTCACGGCGCTGAAGAACCGCGAGGGGCACATCATGATCCCAGGCTTCTATGACCGCGTCCAGCCGCCCAGCGAGAAGGAGAAGGAGGCTTGGTCGCGCCTGCCCTTCGATGTCGAGGAGTACCGCAAGAAAGAGATCGGGTCGCGCGATCTCACCGGCGAATCCGGCTACACCGTGTTCGAACGAACCTGGGCGCGGCCCACGCTGGAAGTGCACGGAATCCGCGGCGGTTTCACCGGCGAGGGCGCCAAGACGGTGATTCCGGCTCGGGCGGTTGCCAAGATCAGTATGCGGCTGGTGGCCGACCAGCGGCCCGAGGAAGCCTTCGAGCAGTTCAAAGCGGCTGTCGCCAAGGCCTGCCCGCTCGGCGTCACCGCCGAAGTGAAGCTAATTCACGGCGCGAGGCCTTCGCTGGTGAATCCCGACAACCGTTTTGTCCACGCGGCCGCGGAGGCCCTGCAGCAGGTGTTCGGCAAGAAAACCGTTTACATCCGCTCGGGCGGCTCGATTCCGATCGTCGGCGTGTTCGAGCGCAGCCTGGGCATACCGAGCGTCCTCATGGGCTTCGGCCTGCCCGACGACAACCTGCACGCGCCCAACGAGAAGTTCAACCTGTCGAATTTCTATCGCGGCATCGAGGCCGTGAGCCAATTTCTGGAGATTGTGGGGCGGTGACGGCGAGAAACCGCCCGCTGGCCCTGATTACGGGGGCCTCGGCCGGCATCGGGGCAACGTTTGCGCGGGCGCTGGCGTCGCGAGGCTATGACCTCATCCTGGTGGCGCGGCGCCGCGAGCGGCTGGAAGAACTCGCGCGTGAGCTGGAAGCGAGGCACGGCGCCTGCGTCGAGACGCTCCCAGCCGATCTCGCGGACGACGCCGGACTCAGAAAGGTCGAGGAGCGCATCGCCTCGCCCGCACCCGACTTACTCGTCAACAACGCCGGTTTCGGCACTCACGGCCGGTTCTGGGAAGCGCCGCTCGAGACCCAGGACCGGATGCACCGCGTCCACGTGATCGCCACCATGCGGCTCACGCACGCGGCGCTGGCCGTCATGGTTCCGCGGGGAACGGGCGCGATCATCAACGTCTCATCGGTCGCGGGCTTCGCCGCCAGCCCGGGCAACGTCAGCTATTGCGCCACCAAGCACTGGATCAACGCCTTTACCGAAGGCCTATACCTGGAGCTGAAGAGCGCCGGATCGCAGGTGAAGGTGCAAGCGCTGTGCCCCGGCTTCACTTATTCGGAATTCCACGACGTCATGGGAAGGGACCGGTCATTGATTCCCCAACCTTGGTGGTTGCAACCGGAGTATGTGGTCAACGCTTCGCTCGAAGGGCTCGAGCGCGGCGAGCTGTTTGTCGTTCCCTCCTTCCGCTACCGCATGGTGGTGCGCGCGATTCGCATTCTGCCCGACGGATTACGCCGGCGGCTCACCCAGGTCTACGCCAGGAGAAGAAAACTGGAGTAGGCCCGGGCCGCCCCGCGAACCGCGGCACGACACCGCCCTCGCAATCGCTAAAATGGCACTGTGACGGTCGAAATTGAGGGTGTTACCTTGCACCTTGCCCACCCCGACGAACTCCCTGTGCGCTGGGTAGGGCAGGAAGAGGTGATGCGCCAGCTACTGGCCGCGTGGCTGGTTGTGGACGCGCAGGACGTGCCGATGACGCCGCGCCTCGTTGGCAAGCCCGGCGTCGGAAAGACCACCTTGGCCTACGCAGCGGCCAAGCGGCTGGGCCGCGAAGTCTACATCATGCAGGCCACCGTCGATACGCGGCCGGAAGACCTGATCGTCCAGCCGGTCATCGAGGGTGCTTCGAAGCTCCGCTACGTCGCTTCTCCCCTGCTCACCGCCATGATCCGCGGCGGAGTGGCCATCCTCGACGAAGGCAACCGCATGAGCGAGAAGAGCTGGGCGAGCCTGGCGCCGCTGCTCGACTCACGCCGCTATGTGGAATCGGTGGTTGCCGGCATCAAGATCAAGGCGCACCCGCAGTTCCGGCTCGTCACCACCATGAATGACGACGCCTCGACCTTCGATCTGCCCGAGTACATCCACTCCCGCCTGCAACCGCAGATCCTGATCGATTTTCCCGAGCGCGACGAGGAATACCAGATCCTCAAGGAGAACCTGCCCTTCGGCGAGGACCGCATTCTTCAGTACGTCACCGACTTCCTCCAGCAGGCCCACGCCGCCGACGAGCGCTACACCGTGCGCGACGGTATCAACATCGCCCGGTTCGCCATCAAGCTTAAGAGCCTGGCAACCCGCGGCGAGCACGAAGCGCGCGCTCTCGAGCTTGCCATTCTGGAAACTTTGGGCGAAGAGGCGCTGCGCTACTTTCCGCGTATTTAAGCGCGCATAAAATGTAGGCATGGCAGGCATGGATCCGGGGAGCCTGACCCGGGGGCGCTTTTCGTATCTACCCGTTGCTCCGGGACGGCTGGAGTTCGCCGTCGAAGTCCGCCGGGCCATACTGCGCGAGCGCCCGCAGGTGGTTGCCGTCGAGCTGCCCGTGACCCTGGAGGACGCCTTCCTCAGCGCGATCGCGCGACTGCCGCAGATCACCGTGATCGTCTATCCGGAGGACAGCGGCGAGGAGAGGGCGGTGTACGTCCCCATCGAACCGGCCGATCCTTTCATCGAGGCCGTGCGCTCGGGGATCGAAATCGGCGCCAAGGTGCTGTTCACCGATCCCGATCTCGGCGAGCGCCCTCATATTCCGGATCTGCTTCCGGACCCCTACTCGCTGCGGCACATCGGTCTGGACAAGTACGTCGAGGCCTATCGCGTCTACCCGCAGCCCCGTTCCCCCGAAATTGAAGAGCACGCCTCGGGCATCGCCTGGAAGCTCCAGGGAACGAACCCGCTCCACCGTGTGCTGGTGGTGCTTTCGCTCAACCTTTTGGACCCCGTGCTCGACGCGATGGAGGAGCCGCAGCCCGAACCGCGCCGCCAGCCCCGGCGGTACCCCGAACTGCTGAATCCTCACCCGGACTGCCTGGCTGAGATCACCACCGAATACCCGTACCTCCAGCATCTTTACGAGGAATCCCGCGACGATATGGAAAAAGCCGGCGCCCTTGACCGCCGCAAGGTGCAACTCGAAGTCTTTCGCGACGCCGAAGCGGCGCTGTCGGTGAACGCCGGCGAGACGGTGGAATTCTGGCAGCGCCGTCTCATGGCGCGCTACACGCGGAATCTGGCCCTGTCGAACGGCGAACTCGCCGCAGGGCTCTTCGACCTCACCGTCGCCGCGCGCTCCATCGTCAGCGACAACTACGCCTGGGAGGTGTGGCAGGCCGCCGGGCGTTACCCGCCGCAAAAGGAACAGAGCGACCTCGAGACCGTCAAGATATCCGGCGAGGAATTCTGGCGCGACACGAAGCGGATACGCCTGCGCCGCCGTCTTCCCCGCCCCAAGCAGCGCTTGCGCCCCGCCGGCCTCAAGCCGCGCAGGAAGGAGAAATTCGCGGGCGAATGGGCGCGGGAGTTTCAGGGCGACGCCATCTGCTCCTATCCGCCCGAGGACATCGTCATCGAAAACTACGGCGCCTTCCTGAAGAAGAAGGCCAAGAGCATTCTTTCCGAGGAGCGGTCGCGCACGGAGCCGTTTTCCACTTCCCTGCTCGACGGCGTGGACCTGCGCGAAACCATCCGCAACTGGTATGAAGGCAAGATTTACGTCCGGCAGTTAGACAAGGTGTCGGGCGACGTCGGCTCCGTCATCGTCATCTTCGATCCCGATCCGGACAACCGCTACAACTACCTGACCACGTGGATCGGCGAGCACCAGAACGAATCCGACATGGCGTTTTACTCCACCGATCCGTTCGAGCACATTGTCGGACCCGGAATCGGCCGCGCCGAATACGGCGGCTTCCTCATGAGCCTTCCTCCGCGGCGCATGATAGACGTCTGGAGCGATCCCGATTACGACTTCGCGGAAACCAAACCGGAACGGCTTCTCCTGGCCGGCCTTGATTACTCGATCCACAAGAACGTGGTCTACGTGGCCGCCAAACCGCCGCGCTCAATATTCCGCTCCATCGCCGCGCGCTTCAACCGCAACATACTCTACATCCCCATCGGACAGCTCTCTCCGCAAAAGCTGCGCAAGATCCGCGTGGTTCACGTGCTCGACAGCCACGCCCGCCGCAGCGAAGCCAAAGAATACATCTGGTGAGTTTTGGCGTATACTGGAATCGACAAAGGGGGGCAGATACCCGTGAAACTTTCCAGCTTACTGGTGATCCCGGCTGCTTTGCTTTTGTTTTCCGCAGAGGGCGGAGCACAGGACGTCGCCAGCGTTTACAAGCAGCGATGCGCCATGTGCCACGGCGCCGACGGATCCGGGAACACCGCGATGGGCCGTAGCATGAAGCTCAAAGACCTGCGCGCCGCCGAGGTCCAGGCCATGACAGACGACCAGCTTTACGAGGTCATCGCCAAGGGAAAGGGCAAGATGCCCGGATACGAAAAGAGCCTCGGCGCGGACACGTGCCGCCAGCTTGTCGCCTACGTCCGCGAGATGGGGAAGAAGAAGTAGCGAGCCGTCTTCACTTCGGGCGCGCGGCCTCGATGCCCGGCGGCGCTTGCGCCAGCGCATCGGCCAGCGCTTTCTTCAGAATTTCATTGCGGGGATCGCGCCGGAGGGCTTCCCGCAACTCGGCGATCCCCTCGGCCCAATAACCCAGCCGGAGAAGCGCCACCGCGAAGTTGGTGCGGATGCCCACATGCGCCGGATCGAGCTTGACCGCTTCGCGGTACTTCTCCAGCGCCGCCGGCAGCTTGCCTTCCTTCTCCAGCGCCGCACCTTCGTTGTTCAACCGCAGCGCGGTGAAAGCAGCCTGGCTTTCGCGGTCGATCTCCCGCAACACTTCCGCGAGCTGCTCTCTGATCAGCCGCGCCCGCTCCAACTGCCCGTCCCGGCGCAGCGCCATTTGCAAGCTGTAAAGGGTTGACTGGTCCTTCGGATTGCGGCGATACGCCTCTTCGAGGTGCCGCACCGCCTCGCGCACGTTGTCCCGCCGCAGATACTCGGCGCCAAGCCGGTACCGCGCAACCGGGTCCTCCGGATTCAGGGCCACCGCTTTCTGAAACGCTGCGAATGCGCCGTCGTCGTCCAGCAGCGCCTTGCGCGCCTGCCCGAGATCCGACCACGCCTCGAAAAAATCGGGCTGCATGGCCACCGCGTCCGCCAGATAGGCCGCCGCCTTCTCGATTTCCTCGTTTTCGGTGTAGATTTTTGCGCGCAGGTACTTGGCGAAAGCCAAGTCCGGGCCCCGTTTCAGCAGCTTGATGGCCCGGTCCAGGTGCTCCGCCGCGGCGCCGGATTCGCCCGCCTCCGCCAGAATCAAACCCAGGCTGACCCGCGCCGGCGCAAAGTTCGGGTTGAGCGCGATAGTTGCCTCGAACTCGCGGCGCGCGCCGTCCACATCGCCCGCGCCGCTGAGGGCCTCGCCCAGGGCGTTGTGCGCATCCGCCGAACGCGGCATCAGCCTGACGGCTTCGGACAGGTGCGCGATCGCCTCCGCGTGCTTGCGGTCCTCCGCCAGAATGCTCCCCAGCATCAACCGCGCCTCGGCGTCGCGCGGGTTCGTCTTCACGATTTTTTGCAACAGGCGGAGGGCGCTTTCGCGCTCGCCCCTGGCCAGCAGGTCCCAGGCGTCTTCCACCGGCGCTCTTTGCGCGAGCATCAGCCCGGCGCAGCAGAGCGCGGCCAGCCATCGCAGGAGCCCGGGCACGGCGAACCCGCTACCCGAACCTCTGCGTTCGCGTGATGCCCGCACCCTCGGTGACATAAATCAACTGGTCGGCCGCCACGCGCTCGAGTTTCTCAACCAGGCCGAGCGGCCATCTGATCTCGATATCTACCGTTTCCGCGGCGCCCAGGCCGAAGTGCAGCCGGCTGTCGTTCACCGACAGGTAAGATGACTGGCTCATCACCTCCTGCGCCTGCACCTTGCCACCGTACCGCACCGTCACCCGCGCGCCGATCGCGCTGCGGTTGGACTTGACCCCTTGCAGCTTCACCTTGATCCAGTGGCCCCCGCCTTGAAGGTCGTTTCGCAGCAGCGACGGCGGCTCGTTCTGGTTCACGATCAGGATGTCCACATCGCCGTCGTTGTCGAAATCGCCGAAGGCGCACCCCCGGCTCGAGTGCATCGCCTCGACACCCGGTCCGGCCTGCCCCAGCAACTCTTCAAACCGGCCTCCGCCAAGATTGCGGAAGACGATGCGCGGAGTCTTGTGCGCGACGTGTGGGAATTTCTTTTCGACCTCAGGATAAATGTTCCCCGTCACCCAGAAAATGTCTGGATAGCCGTCGTTGTCGAGGTCCGTGATGCCCGCGCCCCAGCTTACGAAACGCGTCTCAACGGCCAGCCCGGAGCGGATCGTCACGTCGCGAAAATTGCCCTTGCCGTCGTTCTGGTAGAGGACCGGCGTGTCCTCGCGAAAATGCGTTTTGAAAATGTCGAGACTGCCGTCGAGGTTGACGTCGCCGATGCCCAGGCCCATGCCGGCCTGCTCCATGCCGTCCTCGCTCAGCGCCACGCCGCGCTCCAGGCCCTCCTCGGTGAACGTCCCGTCGTGGTTATTGCGAAACAGCAGGCTCGGCGTGGAATCGCAGGCGACGTAGATGTCGGGCCAGCCGTCTCCGTCGAAATCGGCCGCCGCCACGGTGAGGCCGAAACCGCCCTCGACTTTGGCGATACCCGCGGCCTCCGTGACATCGGTAAACGTTCCATCCCCGTTGTTGTGATACAGCAGATGATGCCCGTAAGGCAGGCCTCGCGGCCCGCAATTCACCGGCACGCCGAGGTAGTTGCACGCGCCCGCCTGGCTGGGGCGTGGGATCAGCTTCTCGTCGAACTGAATGTAGTTGGAGACGAACAGGTCGAGCCGCCCGTCGCGGTCGTAATCGACAAAGGCGCACCCGGAGCCGAACCGCGGCGCGGCGTTCAGCAGCCCGGCCTCTTTGGTGACGTCGGTGAAGGTGCCGTCCCCATTGTTGCGATACAGGACGTTCTGGCCCCAGCCGGTGACGAAGAGGTCTTCATAGCCGTCGTTGTTGTAGTCGCCAACGGTCACGCCGTAAAAGTAGCCCGTTCGGAACAGGCCGGCCTTTTCGGTCACGTCGGTAAAAGTGCCGTCGCGGTTGTTCTTGTAAAGGCGATTGGAGGCGTCCGCCGGCGGATCGCCGTAGCGTGAGCCCGAGAGAATGAAAATGTCGAGCCAGCCGTCGTTGTCGAAGTCGAAAAACGCGACCCCGCAACTCATCACCTCGGTGATGTAGTCCGCGCGGTCGGTGTGCCCGGCCACCACGATCTTGTCGAGCCCGGCCTGGCGGCCGACATCGACGAAGCGGGCGTGAAAAGGAAAACCTGAAGGTTTGCCGCGGGGCGCAGGTTTCACTCCGCGGGAAGCCATCCCCTGCATCTGGCCGAAAAGACGAGCGGCCGGCAGCGCGAGGAAACTCAGGACATTGCGGCGGCTGAGATGCGGCATGTCGGACGCAAGCTCAATCGCTCCAGTATACGGAAAAGGAGGGGCCGGGCCGGGCTGCCCGGCCCCGAGCTGGAAGCGATCGTGTTTGCAGCGGTGAAGCTAGAAAGTGATCTTCATGCCGAGCTCGATCTGGCGCCCGCTGACGTTGCCTAGCTCCATGGTCTGCGGGCCGAACGTAGCCGACGGCGTGCCCTGGTACAGCGCCTGCCCGAACTGAGAGCTTGTGACGCTCATGTTGGGATTGCCGCGGTTCAGGCGGTTGATGGCGTTGTAAGCCTTCATGGTGAACTCGGTCTGAACTCGCTCCGTGATCGAGAACACCTTGGAAAGCGTGCCGTCCAGCATCCAGTAACTCGGACCCGTGAGATCGTCAAACTGCCTCGGGTTTGACCGGATGACGTAGGTGTTCGCCGGTATGGGAGAGAAAGCCGAGGTGTTGAACCACCGCTCCGGCCTGGGATTATCGACGGTAACCCTGCTGCCGTCGTAGTTCATCTTCCCAAACCGCAGGATGGCGCCGGACATGTAGGTCGACAAGCCGGTAATTTTCCAGCCTCCTATGATGGCTTCCGCCACCCTGGGCATCGTGTTCAGCAATGGCCGGTTCTTGCCGAACGGGAGGTTGTACGTGCCCGCCACGGTCATGCGGTGGCGCGGCTGGTTGCTGTTCAGGTACTCGAGCCTGTTCAGGTAAGTGTCAAGCTCGTTGAGGTCGTTCACCTGCGTCTTTTCCCGGATGTAGACGTAGGAAGCCACGAAGTTCCAGCCCTGGGTGAAGGGTCTTTGCGCCTTTAATTCGATCGAGTGATACCGTTCCTTGGCGCCGAGGGTCCCGACCTCGTACAGCCCCCCGTAGTGCGGGTATCGCTTCAGCAGCGAAGAGAGAGTTACAACCCTCTGGTTCCGCAAAGGTCCGGGGAACACGGTCGGGTCCAGGTACTCGTAGAACGGGTTCTCGATTTCCACATTGACCGCACTCTGCTGCGCTTCCAGGATGCGCGGGTCGGTATTGTTCAGCGCCTTTGTGTAGTGCTGGTTGCCGATGTTCATCAACCAGGTCACCGAACCGACGATCTCCAACGGAAACTGGTGCTGGAGGTTGACATTGATGCGGTCGTTGCGCGCCTTCTTGAGTTTCTGGGGATACCACAGCAGAGGTGCGCCGCCGCGGCCCACGTTCGATCCCGCCTGCTTGCCGTCGATCGGCAGCAGCGGGTTCTTGGATGCCGGGTAAGGGTCGGAGAAGGTCTGCTGCGGAATGCCTTCCAGCAGTCCGATCGTATTCTGATAGCCTTTCACGCCGAAATACGGAGGCTCGAGGAAGCTCACCGTCTCGAAACCGGAAACCGGCGCCTGGTTCACCATCAGCTCGTACGGCACCAGAAAACGGCCGTAGCCCACTCGCAGCGCCGTTCGATCAGTGATCCTGAACGCGGCGCCGAGCCGGGGCGACAAGGCCAGCTTTTGAGCATCCCACATACCCGGATGCTCGTCGCTGGTCCATTTCCACATCCCGTTCCACTTGTAGTAATCGTTTCCGACCAGCGCCAGGGCCGCTTGAGGCATATTCGGCGGGTTGGCCATCATTTCGGGGACGGGAGCCGAAAGGTCCAGCCCCTGCGACATGTTGTGCCCCGGATCGTACCATGGCGTCTCGTACTCGTTCCTCAGGCCGATGTTCAGCGTAAGCCAGCGGTTCACTTTCCAGTCGTCCTGAATGAACATGCCATAAAACTCCATGTGCGGATCGGGAGCCGGGCCGCCGATCATCTGCGTCTGGCCGTCCAACGCCCCGAGAAGGAACGTGGCGAACCCGAAGCCGTTGTGCTTGACGTCAGGACTGATGAACGTCTCGGCGGTCAGTTCCGTGGGGAAGAAGAACTGCGAGGTGTTGCCCACGAACGTGACGCCGTAGCCGCGGCGGTGTTCGATGCCGGCCTTCAGGTAGTGCGAGCCGCGCTGCTGGGAAATCTTCGCCGAGTACGCCTGCCCCTGCGGCTTCTGGTCCCAGTAGAAACCACGGCCGCCGAATGAGGTGCCGCCGATGTTCAACAGGGGGAAGTAGACCGGCACGCCGCGGGAAGCTTCCTGGTAGTCCTTGTACCAGGGATTGTTCGGCCACAACTTCGCCCAGCCTTCGTCACCCATGCTCTCCGACACGTAAGCGTCGATCACCTTGTGCCAGGCCCCATGGATGTTTACCACCGTCCGGGGATTTACCGTCCAGATCACGTCGCCGGAGACCTGGTGTGCCGCCCTCAGCGTCCCGGTGGGCACAAAGAGCTGGGACTTGTTGGGCGTCATGTTCGGCTGGAGGTTGTCGGTGTGATACCGGCCGAAGCGCCCGTTCACCTTCCATTTCTCGTTCACGTTGTAGTCGACTCGATCCAGAAAGTTGTAATAGATGTAACTTTCGGAGTAGCCCTGTTTGTAGTTGTTGACGCCGGTGATGTTGTCTCCCGGGTTGTTCGGGTCCCAGAAATCCTTAACAAGAGCAGCCGAAAGCGGGTCGAAGCGGCTTTTCGGAATCACGTTTCCCGGAAAAGGCTGTCGGGATACGGTGTTGGTCGTGGGATCGAATTCCGTAGTGTAGGGGTCGTAAATGGTCTTGAGGCCGCCGTCGATATGGAAGGTCTTGGAAAAATCGCCCTCTCGTTCCAGCGCGGTCGGGACCGTAGTCGTGTAGCTTCCCGGCTGCCCTACCTTCCAGTACTCCAGGGAGAAGAAGTTGAACAGTTTGTTTTTGATGATCGCGTTGCCGAGCGTGCCGCCGCCCATGTGCTGCCGCGTGGCCACTTGGGTGAACCGGGTCCGGTCAGACTCTGCATTCGCCCAGGGATAGCGGCCGAGATAGAAAGCGGAGCCGTGCCAATCGTTGGTGCCGGATTTCAGCGTCAGGCTGATCAGCCCGCCGGCGCTGTGCCCGGATTCCGCATCCACCGGGTTCTGCGAAACCACCACCTCCTGAACAGCGTCGGTGTTCGGCGGATAGCTGTTCTTATGGCCCAGACCCACAGGGCTGCCGTCCACCTGGAGGTCGTTCTTCAGGTTTGTGCCGCCGCCCAGGTCCACGCTGTTGGCGGCCCAGGAATGGTACGGCATCATTTCGCTGCGCGTGTTAATGGCCGAAGGAGCGATCAGCGTCAGCTTGAACGGGTTCCGGTCCAGCCGGGGGATTTCCTGGGCCATCGTCGAGTCGAGTGTGAAGTCCTTATTCGCGGAGTTGAACTGGACTGCAACGGGGGATTCGACCACGGTGATGCTGTCCTGAATGGCGCCGGGTCTCAGCATGGCATTCACGGTGATGTCGCCCCGAGCCTGGACCACAATGTTTTCCTGGACAAACCTCGAAAAACCGCTCGCCTCCACGGTAATTGTGTATGTTCCGGGATCCACTAAGTCGAAAAGATAGAGTCCCGTGTCGCTGGTTTGCCGGACCACCCTTATGCCCGTGTTGACGTTTAATAACGTCACCGTGGCATTGGCGATAACGGCCTCCGTCTGGTCGGTGACGATGCCCGTGATCCTTGCCCGGTAGCTCTGGGCGGATGCAAGGGGCGCCAAGAGCATGAACAAGAAAGCGGCAAGAAGGTACACCACCAGAAATCTAAGTTGCTTCATGTTACCTCCTGACTACACTTTCAACTGCAACTGCGCACAATGATGTTGGAGCGGCGCCAGTACAGCAATGCCTCACCCCACCGTGCATAAAACGCCTTCCGGCATGCTCTATCGAAATCTTTGCAAAATCAAGACAATTTACGGGGAACTTACGGTGCGTAGTCTCTATGCTCCCGGCAACAACTGTTGGCCGGGTTTTCCGGATTTGGAAGCACCGGGCTATTTCATTGAAGGTGCGTGCCGGCGCACGCCCTGGCCGTTTACCCCCGATGCTCTGCCTTACCGTTCTTGGAAGCCGCTTTCTTCGTGCTTGCGAAGCCGCGAGTAGTGTGCCGCGCCCCGCGGGCCAGTCTCCGGGACCGTAAACAGGACACCAATTACGGTGAGTTTACGGGGAGGCGATTTTGGGCCCGGCTTGTCCCTTTTGTCCGGTTCGCCCTGCCAGACGGGCACACCCACGCCGGAGTGGGGCTATTGTGTTAGTCCTTCAAACTACAGACTTTGTACTTCCACAATTTGAAACTCTTGCCCTTTGTAACGTTAACCTGTATCATCTACTCGAATCGGAGGTTGGGTGCGGGTCGAGGAGATCAGTCTCCAGAAAAAGCGCGAGCTGGTTGCCAGGGTCGCTAATAGTTCTTATTTCCAGAAATCGCCGCGCCTGCGCTCGTTTTTCCTGTACGTCGCCGAATGCACTCTCGAAAACCGCCTCGAAGATGTCCGCGAGGTGCAGATCGCGCAGCACGTCTTCCATCGCAAAGCCGACTACAACCCCGGCCAGGACAACATCGTCCGGGTCGAGGCTCGCAGTCTGCGAAAGCGGCTGGAACTCTTTTTCGCCAACGAGGGCAAGGACGAGACGATGATCATCTCGATGCCCAAGGGCAGCTACGCCCTCACCTTCGAGCCCCGGTCGCAACAGCAGCAGCTCGAAGCGCCGCCCGAGGAAGTTCCCGCGGCCACCCAGGCCGGCTCCTCCCCGTGGCGGGTGCGCGTTCTCTGGCTTGCCGTCGCGGTGCTGGCGTGCGCCCTGGTGCTGCAAGGGTACCTGTACCGGCAAGGGGGCGCTTCGGAACCGGGGGCGCGCCGCACCCTGCCGTTTTCGGCGCTGCTGGACAACACAAGGGATACCTACATCGTCACCAGCGACACCGCCCTGATCGTGATCCAGGAACTCGCCGGCCAGCAGCTTACGCTCGACGAATACATCAACCGGCGCTACCCGGAGCCAACCGATCGGGCCCGGCTCGAACTGGCGCGGAGAATGCAAACGCGGCAATACACCAACGCCGCCGAGGTGCGCATCGCCACCAGGATCATGTCCTTCCAAGGCGATCCTTCCCGCCCTGTACTTCTCCGCTACGCCCGCGAGATGCAGCTTTCGGATTTCAAGGACCACAATGTGATCCTGCTGGGCAGCCCGATCGCCAACCCTTGGGCCAGCCTGCTCGGAAAGTCCCTGAGCTTCCAGTTCGGCATCGACGGCCAGTGGCGGGGCATGATCCGGAACCTGAAACCGCGCGCGGGCGAACAGCCCCTGTATGCCATGACCACGCGTTCCGGTGAAAGCGGCGAGGCTTACGCGGTTGTGGCGCTGATCCCAAACGTCACCGGCCAGGGCTCCGTTCTGCTCGTCGCCGGGACAACGGGCGAAGGAACGCAGGCCGCCGGCGAATTTATCTGCGATGAGGCCCTCGCCTCCAAGGCATTGCGGGAAATCGGCATCGATCCCGAAGGCCCGCTGCGCTATTTCGAAATCCTTCTGAAAGTGCAGACTGTGGCCGGGAGCCCGAGCCAGTCGGCGGTTCTGGCCGCCCGCACCATTCCCGAGTCGAGCTAGCCCCTCCTGATGCGGAGAACGCAGCAGGTCTGCTACAGTGGCACGGATGTCTACTGCTGCAAGCCCTGCCCTGAAAGATTCTTCAAGGACACTCTGGCTGCTGCTCACGCTCCTGGTTATCTCAATTTTTGTCAATTACATAGATCGGAGCAATCTGTCCGTTGCCGCCACCGACCTCAGCCGTGAGCTTTCCCTCAGCAGTACGGACCTCGGGCTTCTGCTCGGCGCATTTTTCTGGACTTATGCCGCCTTTCAACTCGTGGCCGGCTGGGTGGTGGACCGTTATAACGTTTATGTCGCCTACGGCATCGCCTTCTTTCTGTGGTCTGCCGCTACCGCCCTCACAGGGTTCGCCGGCAGCCTGGCCACGCTCTTCGTGCTGCGCCTCGTGCTTGGCTTCGGTGAGTCCATTGCCTATCCCGCCTACTCGAAAATCATCGCGCGCGACTTCCCCGCCCGGCATCGCGGCCTTGCCAATGCTCTCATCGACGCGGGTTCGAAGGCCGGTCCCGCGCTCGGCACGCTGGTCGGGGGTCTGATCGTCGCCGGCTTTGGCTGGCGGGCGCTGTTTTTCATCCTCGGATTCGGCGCGATGATCTGGCTGCTGCCGTGGTTCGCCCTCATCCCGCGCGGGGAAAAGAACGTGTCCCAGCAGGCCGCCGCTCAGGCCGCCGGCCCGGGCTTCCTGGAGATCGCGAGCAAGCGCGACGCCTGGGGCACCTTCATTGTCCTCTTCTGCGGAAACTATGCCTGGTATTTTTTCCTGACCTGGCTGCCTCCCTACCTCGAAATGGAGCGCGGCTTCTCGAAAACGATGATGGCCATCTACGGCTCGATTCCCTTCACCGGCATAGCGCTCGCCTCCGTTTTCGGAGGCTGGCTGTCGGACCGCCTGATTGAACGCGGCGGTAGCCCGACGCTGGTACGCAAGGGTTTCGCCATCACCGGGCTCCTCATGATGACGCTGGTGCTCCCCGCCTCGATGCTTCCCAACCAGGTCGCTTCCATGGCGCTGCTCACCGGCGGCTGCATCTGCTACGGCCTGTACTCCTCGAACGTGTGGGCCATCACGCAGACTCTGGCCGGGCCGTCGGCCGCCGGCAAGTGGACCGGCATGCAGAACTGCATCGGCAACATTTCGGGCGTGGTGGCGCCCTGGCTGACCGGCTTTCTGGTTCAGCGAACGGGCCAGTTTTTCCTGGCGTTTGTAGCGGTCGCGATCGCCCTGCTGATCGCCGCGTGCTCGTACATTTTCCTGGTCGGCAAAGTGGAGCCGATCAAGTGGCGCTCGTCAGCCGCGGCCGGGTCAACTGGAACAGCAGGCGCCCGGGAATGAGCCAGGCCAGATAGTCCGCCCACCCCGCCCGCAAGGCGGCGCGAAACAGGCCGGCCACCTCGTATTGCCGCGCGAGCCGGCGCCGGCATTCGCGCAGATGGTCCCCAGGCGGCGTCCCGCGCGCCGCCGCGAGTCCCGCCAGCCGCCCGGTCATGAGCGCGCTGAGAATGCCCGAGCCGGTGAACGGGTCGATGAAGCCCAGCGCGTCTCCGGCGCGATACAGCGTCTCCCCCGCCGGGTCAAACCTCCCGCCGAGCATGACCGGGCCCGTCGCTATCCACCTCGTCGCGCGCGCCAGCGGCGCAACGCGCTCGGCCAGCGCCTCGTACAGCCGCAGCACTGCATCAAAATCGAATCCGCACGCGCGCAGCATGCTCTCGGCCGCCAGCGCGCACACGTTGGTCTTGCCGTTTTCGACTGCGCTCACTCCGGCGTAGCAACCGTTGAAGAAGAACAGCTCCACCGCGTCGTCCGCCGGGCCGGTGAAATGCGCCTTGAACCCGAACAGGCGGTTGCCGCGCGCCCCGGCCGCGCTCCTGCCCGTCGCCAGAACGCACCCAGCGGCGGGGACGGCCGCCTCCCTGCGCACGCGCGCGCCTCGCAGCGCGGCCTCTTCCATCAGAATGGCGTCGAGAGCGTACCTGCTCAGTCCGAACGCGGGCTCAGCCAGCCGCGCGCGTTTTACTTTCCGCCCGAAGTGAAGCGCGATTCGCCCGATGCGCGCCGGCCCGGCGGTCAGAAATGCGGAAAAAACGCCCAGACGCTCGAGTACCGCGCCCGCTTCCGGAGAAATGAACTCCCCGCAGACCTTGTGACGCGGAAGAACGCTCTTTTCAAACAACTCGACGGCGCGGCCTTCTCCCAGCGCCGCGAGCGCCGCCGCCGATCCCGCCGGTCCCCCGCCCACGACGCGTAGCGCTGGCTGGCTCACGGCTATTTGAGGAAAAACAGCACGTCAGGCCGCACGAAGGTGCCCGCGTCCGCACACGGACCGCACTCCATCCGGTAGCCGCTCCAGGCGCGGAACACGGCTTCGGGGATTTTTTCAGGGTCGTCCGGGAGGTGGTAGGCCGAGATAGCCAGCCGCGGACGGAATCGCGCGATCGTGTTGCGCGCGCCGGCCAGCGCGCGTTGCTCCGCCCCCTCTATGTCCATCTTGATGTAGTCCACGCGCTCCAGCTTCAGCTCCTCGACCAGCTTGTCGATGGTGGTGAGCGGCGCCTGCGGGCCCGGCGTCGCGTTTTCCGGATGCATCACAAAACTGTCCGCCGCCGGGTTCGTGGGATCGACGTTCAGCGTGAGCACGTCGTCCTTGTCCCACACCCCTTTCGGGTAAACGATCACGGTCCCCGCCCGGATCTCCTCGGCGAAGTTGCGCCGCAGGCACTCGATGTTTTCCGGCGCCGGCTCGATCGCCACAACGAGTTTCGCTCCCGCCGCCAGCGCCTCGCGCGTGTACACCCCAACGTTCGCTCCACAATCGAGCACCACGTCGCCCGGCTGCACCGCGCGCTCGCCCGTGCCGTAGATCTTGCGCTCCTGCTCCGCGAGGTTGAACGGCAGGACATAGTCGGCGCCCGGCGGGACCCAATAGCGCCCCTTCGGCGTCTCCCACAGCCGGTAGCCCGCAGGGTCTTCTCCAATCAGCTTGCTCGCCGCCAGGATGCGGTCTTTGATTTCGATTTGCAGGCGCAGGTTGTCCGCGCTCCTGATGGTTTCCTCGAACGGGCAGCCTTTCGTCCGGCCCAAAAGCGCGAGGGTGGACAGCCGTAAGGGAGTGATGAAACACAAGGCGGCAACAGGGACAACGGCAGCCGCCAGCGCCACTTTCAGGGTTTTCATCGGGAGCCCAGCCCAGGCCCACAATATAGCACGTGCCAGCGCCCTAATAGGCGAAGATCACTTCCGGCCGCACTTCCGTCCCCACCACCGCGCAGGAGCCGCATTCAAAGCGGTAGCCGCTCCAGGCCGCGCGAACCAGTTCCGGAATTTTCAGTGGGTCGTCCGGGCGGTGGTACGCGGAAAGCGCCATCCGCGGGCGGAACCGCGCGATCGTCTCCCGCCCGCCCCTTAGCGCGTTCTGCTCGGCGCCCTCTATGTCCATCTTGATGTAGTCCACCCGCTCCAGCTTGAGCTCGGCGACAATCTTGTCGATGGTCGTGAGCGGCACGCGCGGACCTTCGACGGCGTTCTTCAGATCCATTACCACCGTATTCGCGGCCGAGTTCTGCGGGTCCACCGAGAGCGTCAGGACGTCGTCTCTATCCCAAACTCCCTTGGGGTAGATGATCACCCGCCCCGCCTTCACTTCTTCCGCGAAGTTGCGCCGGAGGCACTCCAGGTTCTCGGGAGCGATCTCAATCGCCACGACCAGCTTTGCGCCCGCTTTCAGCGCCACCCTCGTGTAGACGCCGATGTTGGCCCCGCAGTCCAGTACGATATCGCCGGGTTGAACGGCGCGCTCTCCGGTTCCGTAAATTTTGCGCTCCTGCTCGGCGAGGTCCCACGGAAGCGCGTAATCGCTTCCCTTCGGCAGCCAGAACGGCCCCGACGGGGTCTCCCAGAGGTGGAAACCGGCGGGATCCTTTTGCACGAGACGGCTTGCCGCCAGGATGCGGTCCTTCAGCGCCACCTGGTGCTTCCTGTTCGCCACGCCGCGCGCCGCGTCCGCTGCCGCGCAGGGCACACCCCTTCCGCTCCACACGAGCAGCCGCACACGCGAAGGCTCGTAGAACCACGCCGCGGCCGCGATCGCCGCAATTCCGCCCGCCACAATCAGGATACGCTTCATGAACCCAACGACTATAGCAGAGCACCCGCGGACTACGCGGGCATGACGAGGGAAAGACGGAACCACGGCCTGTGGCGGCGCACCTGGAATTTTTCCGCCCCGGCCGCTTTTGCCAGCGCCGCCAGTTCATCCGGGCGAAACGCCGCTTCCACCGAAATGCAGCCGTCGCTCACCGTGATCTCCTGCCACCGGAACAAGGGCCGCGTGGCGGGAAGAAAGTAGTAGGCGAGGAAATGCCGCTCGAGGTCCACCGCCACCACCGCGCGCCGCGCCGCCAACCTCATCTCGGCCAGCAGCGCCGTGATTTGGGCGTCCTCGAAATGGTGCAGAAACAAGGAACAGACGACGAAATCGAAGCTCCGGGGCCGGAACGGCAAATGAAACGCATCGGCGGCGACGCGCGGCCCGGTCCCCAATCTCAAATGCAGTTCCCTCCGGTCGAGCGACGTCACCACAGCGTTTTTGAAGCGCTTTTGCAGCGCCACGCCCACATCGCCGGATGCCGCGCCGACGTCCAGAACGCTGAACCGCTCCCCGGGCGAGACCAGGCGCCGCATCACGCCGACCACAACTCTATAGCCGCCCAGCAGGCGGTTGATCCGCCTCAGGTCTTTTAGGCAGCGGCGCGTGGTTTCGGCATCCGAGGAATCCATGCGCTCGGGACGCAGTACTCGCCCGTTGTTGCAAACCAAAGGAAGTCTCCCAGCTTATTACCTGACTTGATTGTCCCACGATCGCACACCCCACTCCGCCGCGTGAAAGTTCAGCCTGGGCGGCCTGAGTATGTCAAAGCTCGCAAGATCGTGATCGCCGGCCCGGACGTCGTGCGAGCCCTGGAGGCCGAAGAGGAGTAACGTATGCGGCTGCCGGCTGCTATAGATGCTGAGGCTCTGGTCCGCAGTCTCGACGGCCGCGCCGCGGATGTCCACCGAATTTTGAAGAGGGCTAATCGCTAGAATTGCGAGCGGCGGTTGGCTTGGGATGATCGCTTTTGTGGGGTGGGAAGGAAGCAGGCTGTGGGCCGCGATTCATCAACATCGCGTCCCACAACCAGCGAAGAGGTGAGACTAATCGAGCATCTTCGATTGCTTCTTGCGATTCCGCTTGCGGGCGAGGGCCTGCTTGGCGCGCCTCTTCTCGCCGGGCTTCAGGTAGTAGGAGTGACGCTTGATCTCCTTGATAATGTCCTCCTGTTGTACCTTCCGCTTGAAGCGTCGCAAGGCGCTCTCAACAGTCTCGCCGTCATTGACGACTACTTCGGCCAAGTCTGATTCACCTCCTTCGCTGTCAGCTTGTACGCGCCTGCCCCCCGTTGCGCGCACAATTCATCATACCCCGATCCGCCCTGCGGGTGTGTGAATACCTCTCCGCCGTGAGCGGCTTACTTCCGCCCAAGCACAGGCGCTGTTCGGCGGAAATACTTGCGGGCCCGGGCAACATCCCGCATGATCTGCTCCTTCAGGGCTTCGGCGCTCGGGAACTTGCGTTCTTCCCGCAGGCGCCGCAGGAACTGGACCCGGATCGCGCGCGGCGCCGGGCCTTCGAGCGGATCGAGCAGATAGGTCTCAACCGTGAGCTCCCCGCCTCCGAACGTCGGGCGGCGCCCGCAGTTGGTAATCGAGTCCCACACGCGCGGAGAGTCCAGATCGCGCGTTCGCGTGACGTACACGCCGGTGGCGGGCACGAGTCCGTCTCCCGGCACTAGGTTGAGCGTCGGCACGGTCTGCTTCGAGCCGATGCCGCGGCCGGGCGCCACCTCGCCCTCTATCGCGAACGGCGTTTCGAGCAGGCGGCATGCCAGCGATACGTTCCCTGCCTCGACCAGCCGGCGCACCTCGCTGCTTGAAACTATGCGGCCTCGCATCCGGATGGCCGGGATCACTTCCGTGGAGAATCCGAGCCGCCTGCCAAGTTCGGCAAGCGTCCGCGTGTCGCCGGCGTGCTCGTGTCCGAAGCGGAAATTATCTCCCACAAGAACGGCGCGCGCGTCGAGTGCCTCCACCAGAACTTGCCGGGCGAATTCCTCGGGAGTGAGTCGCGAAAACTCGGGCGTGAACGGCAGCACGAGTAGTTGCTCGATGCCTTCCTCGCCCATGAGGGACGCGCGGCGGGCCGGCGTGGTCATCAGCCGCGGGGCGCGCTCGGTCGCAACGATCCGCGTCGGATGAGGATCAAACGAGAGCGCCGATGGCTTCCACCCGCGTTCGCGCGCCACCGCCACAACGCGGCGCAGAATGCGGCGATGGCCGGCGTGAACTCCGTCAAAATTGCCGATGGTGAGGGCGCACGGCCCGAAGCGGCCTGCCGCCTCTTCCAGACTCCAGAAGACGCGAATCCCACCGCTCATTCATCACCCCCGACCGAAATTTGGAGGCCGTCATAAGCCAGGCGGACGTGTGGCGGCAGCCGCTTTTCGGTCTCGGCGTGGGGCAGATCGTGACAGATGTGGGTGAAGTAGGCCCGCCGCGGCGCGATCTCGGCTACATACTCCAGCGCCCGCTCCACGGTGGTGTGAGTGGGGTGCGGCCGGTACCTGAGTGCGTCCAGAAACAGCACGTCGAGGCCGCGCAGTTTCTCCACCGATTCCGGCGGAATCTCGCTGTGGTCGGTCAGATAGGCGGCTTTGCCGAACCGGTAGCCGAAGACCTCGGTACGCCCGTGGCGCAGCGGAATGGGTACTAACTCGATTCCAAGAATCTCGAACGGCTCGCCGTCGAGTACATGGGGCTCCAGCCGGGGAATAGAGGACTCGCTTTTGCGGTCCTCAAAAACATAGTCGAAAACGCGGCGGAGCGTGGCGATGGTTTCGCGGGAGCCGTAAATCGGTATGCTCGAATGCTGGCGGAAGTTGAAGGGGCGTACATCGTCCAGGCCCATGATATGGTCCGCGTGGGCGTGGGTGAACAGGATCGCGTCCACCCGCTCGATGCGGGCGCGCAGGGCCTGCGTGCGGAAATCGGGCGTGGTGTCGATCAGCACGTTGTGCCCGTTGAATCCAATCAGCACGGAGGGCCGGAGCCGGTTATCGCGAGGGTCGGTTGATGTACAGACCGCGCAGCGGCACCCGATCGTCGGGACGCCAACGCTGGTCCCCGAGCCCAGCACCGTGATTGTCAGGCAGCCCGCGGACGGCATCTACTTCGGCTGCTTCTCCTCAGCCGCCTGCACGTAGCGAAAGCGCAATTCGGTCAGAGAATTTTCAAGATACCGCTGTTCTTCCAGCGTCAGATTTCCGCGGGTCTTCTCCTGCAAGACGCCCAGCAGGTCGATATAGTGCCGGGCCAGCGGCAGGTTAGGCTTGGGGCGGTCCTTTTCCTCGCCCAAGTGCAGGAGACCAAGCTGGAGTTCGGCCTGCGCGCGAAGGGAAAAGATCAGATAGTCCAGAGTCGCGGGCGGAACAAAAACCTCCTGCTCGCTTCCAGCGGCTTCCGCCTTTTCCGTTTGCTGCTGTTCGGTTTTGGGCGTTTCGGCGTCACTCATCAAGCATTTATTTTACTTCGACAGGCAATCAAAAGCCCCGCGCCCGCCGCATCCCTCCGGGGCTGTTAGCCTTACCCGGTATTCCTGTAAGCTGATAAAGAGAGGAGCTGAACATAAATGGGAAAGCTATTGTTGTCGTGTTGCCTGTTTTCTGCCATCGCCTTCAGCCAGTACAAAATGGAGCCCGCGGGAGCGCCGCCTTCGGAACTCGCTCCCGAGATCCGCAATGCGCTCCAGAAAGACGGCGCGAAGATCAGCGGTCCGAACGGCGTCGTATGCGAGGTCTGGTTCCGCACCAGCGTGCCGGCCGAAGGCAACTCGGAGCAGAACGTCAGCTTTACGCAAATCAAGCACGGAACGCTGCTGGGAGCGATCCGTTTTCCCACTAAGGGACTCGACCGCCGCGGCAATCCCATCAAGCCTGGCGTCTACACCATGCGGCTGAGCTTTTACCCCGTGGACGGCGCGCACCAGGGCATCGCGCCCACACGCGATTTCGTGCTCCTGTCGCCCGCCGAATCCGACACCGACCTCAACGCGACCCCGTCCTATAAGGAACTCGTGGCCATGAGCCAGAAGGCCAGCGGCATCACGCACCCCGCCACTCTTAACGTCTGGAAGCCCGATAGCGCCGAACCCGCGGCTCTGAAACAGGAGGGAGAGGACTGGGTTCTATACAGCTCCCTCGGCGATATGCCTATCGCCATCATTCTTATCGGCACCTTCGCCGGCTGAGGTAAATTCGCCGGCCTTACGTAAGCTGCGGGCCGCAAGCACGCCGCTCGCGCTCGCTCACACGCCCGATTCGTCAATTCGCCGCAACCCTGCGTGTTATCCTAGCGGGTATCCCACTGGCATGCGTCAAATTCGTTACATCACTCCGAACGGCATCGCCGTTACACGCACCCTTACCCGGGTGCCTTACCGGAAGGGCCTGAAGCACCTGCTGCGCGAACTCGACACCACGCGCGGCTTTTATCTTTCCTCCGGCTATGAGTACCCTGGCCGGTATTCGCGGTGGGATATCGCATCGGTGCGGCCTCCGCTCGAAATCGCGGCCGCCGGACGGCAGATGGAGTTCCGCCCGCTCAATGCGCGCGGCGAGCTGCTGAACCGCATGCTTTATCCCGTGCTGGCCGCACATCCTCACTGGGAATCCTTCAAAGAGGAAAACGGCGCTCTCGTAGGACGCCTGCGCCCGCTGCCGGAACTCTTCCCCGAGGAGGAGCGCAGCAGGCAGCCCTCGGCCTTCTCCATCCTGCGCGCGCTCACCACGGAGTTCCGCAATTCCAAAGACAACCGGCTCGCGCTTGTGGGCGCTTTCGGATACGACCTGCTGTTCCAGTTCGATCCCATCCGGATGCGGCTGCCGCGCACCGGCGCCAAAGATCTCCGCCTGTTCCTCTGCGACGACATCTACTTTGTCGACCGCATGAAGGAGCAGATCTCGCGCTACCAGTACGAGTTCGAGCGCGAGGGACTTTCTACCGCCGGACTTCCGCGCACCGGCGAACCCGTCCCGCAGCCCGCGCCGCAGGCGACGGTAACCGAGCCCGTGAGCGACCACACCGACGAAGAGTACATGGCCAAAGTCGAGGCGGTGCGCCAGGGCATGCGCCGCGGAGATTATTACGAAGTCGTGCTGCGCCGCACCTTCCGCGCCCCGTTCAGCGGCAGCCCGTCCGAGCTGTTCCGCAGCATGCAACTGCACAGCCCGAGCCCCTACGAATTCTTCCTCCAGTTCGGCGACGAGCAACTCGTGGGCTGCTCTCCCGAAATGTTCGTCCGGATCGAGGGCAACCGCGTCGAGACCTGCCCGATCTCCGGAACTGCCCGCCGCACCGGCGATCCGCTGCGCGATGCCGAAAACATCCGCGAGCTGCTGAACTCCCGCAAGGAAGAATCCGAGCTCACGATGTGCACCGACGTCGACCGCAACGACAAGTCGCGCATCGCGGTCCCGGGCTCCGTTAAGGTGCTTGGACGGCGGCTGATCGAAGCCTACGCCGGCCTCTTTCACACCGTGGATCACGTCGCAGCAACCATCAAGCCGGGATTCGACGCCCTCGACGCCTTCCTCAGCCAGATGTGGGCCGTCACCATGATCGGCGCCCCGAAGCGCGCCGCCGCCCAGGCGATCGAAGACCTCGAGAAAGACCCGCGCGGCTGGTACGGCGGCGCCATCGGCATGCTCTCGCTCAACGGCGACATGAACACCGGGATCACCATCCGGACGATTCACATTCGCGATGGCGTGGCTTCCTACAGCGCCGGCGCCACCATCCTTTACGATTCGGTGCCGGAACTCGAAGCCGAAGAGACCCGCCTGAAGGCCACCGCCTTCTTCCGCGCCCTGAAAGGCAGACCGCAAACGACGGAAGCTGCCGTCGAGGTGCAGCCGCGGGTCGGAGAGGGCGTGCGGCTGCTGCTGGTGGATAACGACGACTGCTTCATCCACACGCTGGCCAACTACGCGCGGCAGACAGGTGCCGAGGTCGTCACCTACCGCTCCGGTTTCCCCATGGACCTCATCGGGCGCATAGACCCCGCCATTATCCTGATCTCGCCCGGACCGGGGCGGCCGGAAGATTTCGGCGTTCCGCAACTGGTGCGCTACGCCGCGCAGGCCGGCATCCCGGTTTTCGGCGTATGTCTCGGCCTTCAGGGCATGGTCGAGGCGTTCGGCGGCGAACTGGGAGTCCTCGACTACCCCATGCACGGCAAGCCGAGCATCGTCATCCACAAGGGCGTCGGCGTTTTTGAAGGCCTGCCGGAACGGTTCAAAGTAGGCCGCTACCACTCGCTGTACGCCAGGAAAGACAAGATGCCGGACTGCCTGGAGGTCACGGCGGAATCCGAGGACGGCGTCATCATGGGCGTGCGCCACCGCGAGCTTCCGCTCGAGGCGGTTCAGTTCCATCCCGAGTCGATTCTCACCCTGGAGGGCGACTGCGGGCTGAAGCTGATGCGGAACGTGGTGAGGATCTACGGGCGCCTGCGGCAGGCCTCCTCGGCTGCCACTGCGCCGCACCGGGAGCCGTGAAGGAAACCCAACCGAGCGTTCTCATAGCGGGCGGTGGACTGGCCGGGCTGGCGGCGGCGGCTGCGCTCGGCGGCGCCGGGTTCCGCGTCGATTTGTACGAATCCCGCGGGTTCCTGGGCGGCCGCGCCGCTTCGTTTCCCCTCGCGCCAAACGATCCTGAACTGATCGACAACTGCCAGCACGTGCTGCTGGCCTGTTTTACGAACCTGCTCGATCTCTATGGCCGGCTCGGCGTCGCGGATTGCATCCGTTTTCACCGCGAGTATTACTTCGTCGAGCCGGGCGGCCGCGTCTCGGTCCTTCGCCGCGGCGCCCTCCCCGCCCCGCTGCACCTCTCGCGCTCTTTCCTTGGCCTCAAGTTTCTGAGCGCGGCGGACAAGCTGGCCATTGCCCGCGGGCTGGCCGCGCTTCTCCGCGAGGACTCCCGCCAGGACCTTGACCGGATCACCATGCTCGACTGGCTCAAGGAAAAGCGGCAGCCTCAGCGCGCCATCGAGCGCTTCTGGCGGCAGGTGCTCGTCAGCGCCATCAACGAAGAACTGGACCGCATGGCCGCGCGCCATGCATTTCAGGTGTTCCGGCTCGGCTTCCTCTCGGAAGCGAACGCCTGCCAGATGGGTCTTTCCACCGTTCCGCTCTCCCGGCTCTATGCGGCGGCAAACCTGCGCGGCGTTTCCGTTCACCTTCGCTCACCCGTGGAGCGCATCACCCCGGAGGGCGCGGTGATCGGCGGCGAAACGCGCCAAGCCGATTACTACATCTGCGCGGTGCCCTTCGAAAAACTCGCTTCTCTGGTTCCCGACCTCGCGCTGGATTTGCATCATTTCGAGCACTCCCCGATCACCGGCATCCATCTCTGGTTCGACCGCCCGGTGCTCGATCTGCCCTACGCCGCGTTGCTCGACCGCACCATTCAGTGGGTTTTCAACAAGTCTGCGGGCAGATACGTTCAGGTGGTGGTGAGCGCCTCCAGAAACCTGTTGACCGCGTCCCGTGTGGACGTGATCGCGCTCGCGGTCCGCGAGCTTGCCGAGTTCTTCCCGCGCGTTGCGCAGGCGCGCCTCGAAAAAGCGCACGTGATTAAGGAAGCGCGCGCGACGTTCTCCGCCGTTCCGGGCCTCGAAGAGCGGAGGCCCGCCGCGAGCACCGCAATTCCCAACATCTTCCTCGCAGGCGACTGGACCCGCACCGGCTGGCCCGCCACCATGGAAGGCGCGGTCCGCAGCGGGTATCTCGCGGCCGAAGCCGTCGCCGAGGCCGCGGGGCGTCCAGAGAAGTTCGTGAGATAATGTTCGTTGCCATGCGAAGTCTTGCATTGCTAGCCGGCTTGTTCTGCCTTCTGGCATTGCCCGCAGTCGCCGATACTCCGATGACCCGCCTGCGCGTTGAGGTGAAGAACCACAACGGGAAGCCTATCGAACGCGCCAGCGTGGTGGTGCGGTTTGTCCAGGGCCGGTCGATCGCCAAGTTCGGAAAGAATGTCATCACCAATTGGGAGATGCGGACGAACCAGGAAGGCGTCGCTCGAATCCCGAGTATCCCCCAGGGCCAGATTCGGATTCAGGTGATTGCCAAAGGCTACCAGACCTTCGGGAAGACCTTTGATGTAGACGAGGAGGAGAAAACCATCGAAATCAGGCTGAACCCTCCGCAGCCGCAGTACTCCTCGCACCAGTAGGAGAGCTCAGCCCACGATTTCCCAAGTGTGCCGCTCTGGCGCTGCCGGGCGATAGCCCGCGGGCAGGACGGCAAGATTCGCAAGCTGTGCCGCAGCGGCGGCCCGGGCTGCAAGCGTGACTCGTCGCGCCCATTCGATGAGATCGGCGGCCTCTTGAAGCGCCGTTTCGCGCTCTGCGCTCCCCGCGGGCAGAGAATCCAGGTGACGCCGCAGCTCCGCCAACAACCCCTCCGCCTTTCGATAGAGCCCGGCCGACACCGCGCGCCGCAGCTCATCCGCTATGCGCGTCCCGCTCATCGGTACTTCTGCGCAGTGATCCGCATCGCCTCAAACATGGAGTTGAGGTAGATGGCCTGCTGCTCGAGCGTCGCGATCAGCGCATCGGCCGCCGCCATTTGCTCGGTGAGCGCCCGGCGTAGGTTTTCGATCCGATCCTCCGTTTCCGATATGTGCTTGCCTTCGGCGACGATGCTGGCGTTGATGGAGTTCGCGGCGGTCGTGAGAATGCCGTTGGTGTCGTTCTCCAGACTATCCATAATTCCGGTGGCGGCATTGAGGAAACCTCCTTCGCCGGCCTTTCCGAGAAACGCAATCAGTTCGTCGTAATTCTCGGCGGCTTTCTGGAACGCCGACACGTCGAATGACAATCTGCCCTCCTGGTCGAATGCCAGCCCCAGATCCGTCATCGAACTGAATTTGCCCGTGCCGCCTGTGTACTGGATGATCGACCGGAGCGAGTCCCAAACCGTGAGAATCAGTCCCTGGCCCGCCAGCGCGCCGGCGTTCGGCCCGCGGTGCTTTTCGAGTTCGTCCACCGCGGCGTTATAGGAATTGACAAGCGAAGAGATCGCGTTCTGGATGGCCGTTGTCGAACGGCTCACGGTCACCGTGGCGGTGCCTTCCGAAAGCAGGGTGGCCGTAAGACCCGGCGCCAGCGTGATGGTGCGTGAATCGCTCGGCAGCGCATCCACGCCGTTGACCTTGTAAGTTGCGTAAAACCCGTTCGGGGGATCGTCCGGGAACAGGTCCGTGGTCCCGTCGTTCAACTGCATGGCTACGGGGCCCAGCTTCGTGCTCTGCAGCGCCAGCCGGTAGTCGGGCTCGGTCCCCGACCCTATGTTGACGACGGTGGCCTGTATGTCGAGCCCCGCGCTGTTGATGGCCGCCGCCAGGCCGTTCAACGTGTTCGAAGCGGGTCTGATTTCAACGCCGTTCAGAGTGTAGACGGGATTCGGGTTCGCGCTGATGGTCTGCGTGGAGGGATCGGTGGCCCGCTCCAGCCCGTCCTTGCTCATGACGGTGCTGTACGCGCCCAGGCTCGTCACTTCGATCGTATAGGTTCCGCTGAAAGCCCCCGTTCCCACGGTGGCGTTCAGCACCGCACCGTTGGAAATCGATGTCGAGAAAGAACTGAGGCCAGCGGCATTGTTCAAGCTCGAAATCGCGTTCTGCACGGCCATAACCTTCGCGTTCAAGGAGCCGATGGCGCTCGATTCCGCTTCGAGCCTCTGCTTCGCCAACTGCATCTGCATCAGAGGAAGGGACGCAATGGCGACCGCCCGTTCGATAATCGCCGTGAAGTCCGACGAGTACCGGCTGGTCCCCGAAAAAAGTGTGCTTCCGCTCATGTTCTTGACTGCGTTCCCGCTTTCCCTGTTAAACGCTTACGGCCGGCAGGCGCCCGGAGACGCCTGCCGGCCGGTTGCCCGCAGCGCTTACGCTACGGAGAATCGGTTTAGCGCCTGAGAAGGCTTAACACCCCCTGCGGAGCCTCGTTGGCCTGGGCCAAGGCCGCCACCGAGGCCTGCTGCATCACCAGTGCCCTGGTGAGGTTCGCCGCTTCAGACGCAATGTCGGCATCGCGGATGCGCGATTCGGCGGCCGAGAAGTTGCTGATCTGCGACTGGGCCAGATTGATCGCGTACTGCAACTTGTTCTGGCCGGTTCCGACCCTGCCCTGCACCAGGCCGAGAGTAGCGACGGCGTTGGTCAGAGCTGTGATCGCCGCCATGGCGTTTCCGATTGGGCTCGCTCCGGCATCCGGATCGGAGACCTCAACCGACTGCAACCCGCTGGCAGCAACCAGACCGGTGCCGGCAACGGCGCTGTACGAGCTCACAGAGAATTCGTTCGAGCTCTGGATCGTGATTGTGTTCGCCCCCGTGTACGATGCCAGGGCATAGATGCCCAGCGAAGCGGTCGCAGCATTGATCGCCGCGATTGCGGAGTCGATGTCAGCGCCCGTGACGTCGTCCAGAACGACCGTGACCGAACCGCTCGCGTTCTGGAAGGTCAAGGTTTCGGCTGCGGACGCGGCAGTAATCGCAGTGAACGCCGCGGCCGCTACACGGTAGACGCCCGCGTTGTCTGTCGTAGCGGCATCGGTTCCCCTGATGCCGGTGCCCGCCGTCGGGGCGGCTATACTCACCGAGAACGCCCGCGTTCCGCCGAAGGCCAAATGGCCGTTGTTGTCCGTCACCGCGGTGATGCCGTAGGTGCCCAAAGCCGTGTTGAGCTGTTTAAGCACTTCCGCCCCGGAGATTCCCGAAGCACCGCCAGTGACCGTGACCGCCACCGAGGTGGTTGCCTGCGCAACCGGATCGTACAGCGCGAACGTGAAGACCTGGTTTCCGTTCGCCAGAAATACGTTAGCGCTGTTGTTCAGATCGACGTTGCCTACCGTCGTGCCTCCGCCCGCGATGGTCGTTCCGGCGATCCCCAGGCCTGCCGAATCCACGCGGTTCGCGGCTCCGCTCAGGTCAATTTGCACCTTCGCGTTTTCCGTCGAGCTGCCCCCGCCGATGTATACCTCGATCAGCGCGTTGTTCGCCCCGCCGGCGACCAGACCGATGTTAGCCGCCTGCCGGTCGATTTCTTTCAGCAGCGCCTGGTACTCATCGTTCAGAGTGTCGCGGCTGCCGCTGAAAGTCGAAGAGGCGGACTGCGTGGCCAGCGTCTTCAGCCGGTCGATGATTTTCGAAATGTTGGTCAACCCGCCATCGACGATTTGCAGCACACTGATGCCGTCGTTGGCGTTCCGCACGCCCTGCGTCAACTCGGCGATGTCGCTGCGGTACTTGTTGGCCACCGCCAAACCAGCCGCGTCATCGCCCGACGCGTTGATGCGGTAGCCGGACGTCACCCGGGTGATGGTCCTGTGTTGAAAATCGTTGTTCACTCGAAGGTTTTCTTGCGCAACCATCGAGGTTACGTTGGTAACGATTGAATACGACATGGGTTCACATCCTGTTTATTGAGTTGTCCC
Source organism: Acidobacteriota bacterium (assembly GCA_029776225.1). GTDB lineage: Bacteria > Acidobacteriota > Terriglobia > Bryobacterales > Bryobacteraceae > Fen-330. The sequence continues at coordinate 599,678 of JAKOTR010000053.1, forward strand.
GGCATCCTGCCGGCCTATCCTCCGTATCGGCGGCTTCGGCTGCGGCTTGAATTCTTTTCTGTGCACCCCCGCCGGCTTCGCCAACGCTCTTCGTCTTCACGCCCCGTGCGAAACCGCGGCAGAAAGCCAGGTGCCCCGGGTTGTCCGTCAGCTTCCAGGCTTCCACGGCATCGAAGCCCGCGGCGCGCACCATGTGCGCCAGGCAATGCAGGGTGGGCACCCACCAGTTCGTCGGATTGCCTCCGTACTGGTTGTCGGGATAGAACTCCGCCACCATCTGTCCTCCTGCGTAGCCCCGGCCCAGGCCGCCGCGGTAGGGACTGTAATCGTCCAAAATGGCCGATTCCACGTAGATCTCGCCGTCGCAGACCGCGCTCAACCGGTCGAGCGCCAGCAGCGGATATCGCAAGTGGTACAGCGTGCCGAAACAGAACACCACGTCGAAACGGCCCGCGTTCTCCTCGGCAATGTCATAGACGGACATCTCCCGCCGCTGGCAGCGCTCCTCGCTGTAGCCCAGGGCCGCGCGGCAGAAATCGAATGTTTCCCAGGCGCGGCGGTCGCTCTGCTTTAGCGTGCCGAGGTAATCCGAAAAATCGTCCACCGCCAGCACGCGCGCCGCTCCGCGCCGGAGCGCCTCGAAGCTCCAGTAGCCGTCCCAGGCGCCCACATCGAGCACGGTCTTCCCGCTGAGGTCCGCCGGGATGCGGTAAGCGTCGCGATTGATCGGCGCCCAGCCCGGCGTTACGACTCCGCCCGGCAGCTCGATCCGGTGATACCAGTAAGGGAATCGCGCGACGCCTTCCTTCAATGCCGCAATATCAGGTTCGCGAACAGACAAGTCCGCCACTTGGCCTTTCCTCCGGTTGTTTGCTTCCCAGCCACTCGCGCCACATGCGGCGGTAGGCATTTTCTACACGCCGGGCGAACAAGGGGCCGTCGGTTAACGCTGAGTTCGCGAGCCGGTTGCGAAGCCCGGCGCGCAGACTTTCGAGCAGGTCCGGCCGGGACGCCTTCGCCGCAGCCAGTTCCACGTACTCTTCCAGCGACGCCGCGACCCAGTCCCCAAGCCCCGCGTTCTCGAGCAGACTCACGCCCACGCGGGAGGCGTGCGTCGCGCCGGCCAGCGTCACCACCGGCACGCCCATCCACAAAGCCTCGCAAGTCGTAGTGGTGCCGTGATACGGGAACGTGTCGAGCGCAATATCGATGCGGTGATACGTCCTCAGATGCTGCTCCGGACTAACCGGACCGAGCAGCTCGATGCGCGCCGGATCCGCGCCGCACGCGCGGAAGCGCTCCCATACCAGGCGGCGCGTCGATTCATCCACCAGCGGGGCGGACTTGAGCACGAGCCGGGCGCCGGGCACCGCGGCCAGCAGCGCCGACCACGCTTCGATCATCCTGGGCGTCACCTTGGCCAGAATGTTGAAGCAGCCGAATGTGATGTGGCCGTTGGCGCGCGCGGGGAGATCCGAAACCGGCGGAGCGCCGGCCGGCGGTTTGTAACACAGGAACGCCCCGGGTAATCGCACGAGCCGTTCCGTGTAGAGATGGTCGGTGAGCCCCGGAGGGTCGGCGAGCGCGTCCGTTATGCGGTAATCGACCGCCGCCAAACCCGTGGTCGCCGGATACCCGCACCAGGTGACCTGCACCGGCGCGGGCTTGCGCGCAAAAACGAGCAGCCGGCTTCCCGCGGTGTGCCCGGCCAGGTCCACCAGGATATCGATCTCATCCTCGCGGATCACTTCGGCCGCCCTCGCGTCGGGCATACCTCGGATGTCGCGCCAGTGGTCGGCCAGAACCCGGAAGCGCTCCGTTACGGCATCCGGACGCGCGACGTTGGAATAGCAGAAAACTTCCACCGCGCTGCGGTTGTGCGCCGCCAGAAGGGGCTCGGCGAAATACGCCACCGAATGGGTGCGGAAATCCGGGGACACGTAGCCCACACGCAGGCGGCGCTCCGGATCCCGGTCGTTCCGGTGCTCGGGCGCGCCCTCCGCAAGCTTCCGGTGCCGCTCCCCCCAGCGGCGATGTTCCTCGAAAACCACCTCCGGCGGACACAGATCGTCGTAATGCAGATAAAAGAAAAAATTCGAAAACGGGCTGGAGCTTTTCGGGTCCAGTTCGAGTGCCTTGCGGCTCTCCGCCAGCGCCTCTTTGAGCCGCCCCTGGTCTCTGAGGGTTCCGGCCAGATTGACGTAAGGTTCGGGCAAATCCGGCCGCAGGCGGATCGCCTCGCGGAAACAGGCCTGCGCCTCCTCGATACGCCCCTCGCCGCGCAGCAGGTCTCCCAAATTGTTGTGCGCTTCGGCCGATTCCGGCCTGAGCTGCACGGCGCGCCGGCCAGCCTCCACCGCCTCTTCGCGCAGGCCGAACTCTTTCAGCAAGGCGCTGAGGTTCAGCCAGGCTTCAAAGTAATTGGGGTCGGCCGTCAGCGCCCGCTCGTAGCACTCCCGCGCCCTGGCCCCCCTCCCTAGCGCGTTCCCCAAATTGTTCAGCGCCTCGGGTGAATCCGGCCGGAGCCGCACGGCTTGCTCACAGCAGGCAAGCGCCTCTTCGGTCCGCTCTTTCTTCAGCAGAATCGCCCCGAGATTGCAGTACGCCTCCCCGAAATCGGGCTTGAGCCGCAGCGCTTCCCGGCACGCCGCTTCCGCTTCATCCAGCCGGCCCAGGCAGAGCAGCGCCGCCCCCAGGTTCGCGTGCGCCGCGGCGGATTCCGGAGAAATCGCGACCGCGCGCCGGCAGGAATGAAGGGCTTCCTCGAAACGGCCCAACCGCTTCAGCGCCCCGCCCAGGTTGACATTCGCTTCGAGGTGATCCGGGTTGCGGCGCAAGACCTCCTCAAACGCCCGCACCGCCTCGGGCAGTTCTCCGGAAGCCAGCAGCGCGCAACCCAGCCGGTACTGCGCCTCGATGAATCCGGGCTTGAGCCGCACAGCTTCGCGGAGCGACCGTATGGCCTCCGGGTAGCGCCGCTCCCGTTCGAGCGCGCGGCCCAGGTTGGCATGCGCCTCCGCATAGCCGGGCGACAACCGCACCGCCTCGCGGAAACGCGCTATGGCCTCCTCGCGCCGCCCCGCCGACTCCAGCACCAGCCCCAAATTGTTGTGAAACGGAGCGATGCCCGGGGCGAGCGCCACGGCTTTGCGGATCCGCTCTGCCGCACCCTTGGTATCCCCCCGCTGCCACAGCACCATCCCGAGCAGGTGGTGCGCGTCGGCGCAGCGCGGGTCGCGGGAGAGGATTTTTCGATACCCCGCCTCGGCCGCGTCGAGCCGCCCGGCCCGATGGTGCTCAAACGCCGCCGCCAGGGCCGCTGCTTCAGACACTCCGCTCCTCCCACATCCGCCGGTAGGCGGCTTCCAGATCGCGCGTGAATCCCGCCGCATCGGTCAGCGGCGAAGCGGCCATTCGGCCGCGCAACCCCGCTCGTATCTCCTTCAGCTTCGAAATATTTCCCGCCAGAGCTGCCGCACGCTCTACGTAGGCCGCCTCATTGCCCGCCGCCAACTCCCCCAGTCCGACCTGCTCCAGCAGGCTCACGCCCACCCGCGAAACATGGGTCGCCCCGGCGAGCACCACCACCGGAACCCCCATCCAGAGCGCCTCGCAGGTTGTCGTGGTGCCGTGATACGGGAAGGTGTCCAGGGCGATATCGACGCGGCTGTAGAACGCCAGATGTCGGGCATGGGAAGACGTCGTGCCCACAATTTCGATCCGCGCCTCCTCGATCCCCTGCCCGGCAAACATTTCCAACAAGCGCCGGCGCGTTTCTTCGTCCGCCAGCGCGCGCGACTTCAGCAACAACCGCGACCCGGGAACCCGGCGAAGAATGGCGGCCCACGCAGCCACCACCGCCGGCCGTACTTTCGGCAGCGCATTGAACAACCCGAAGGTGATGTGCCCGGTCTCCAGAACAGGCGGCGGCCCCGGTTCCGGGGCGTTCGCCGGAGGCTGGTAGCACAAAAACCCGCGCGGCAAGCGCACCAGTGTTTCTGTGTGCAGGTGCTCCGTGGTCCCCGGCGGGTCGCACCAGGCGTCCGTCAGGCGGTAATCGATGGCTTCGAGTCCCGTAGTGTTCGGATAGCCGATCCAGGTGACGGCCACCGGCGCGGGCCGCCGCGCGAACATCGGCAGCCGGTTGCCCGACGTGTGCCCCGCCAGATCCACCAGGATGTCGATCTGTGCGCGGCGCACGAGCTCGGCAGCCTCGTCGTCTGTGAGCCCCCGTATGTCGTGCCAGCGGCAAGCCAGCGCCTGAAAGCGGGGCGTGGCCGCATCCGGCCGGCCGGAGGAAAACAGGTGGATCTCAAACGCCTCCCGGTCGTGCGCCCGCAGCACCGGCTCGATGAACCAGGCGCAGGAATGCTTGCGGAAGTCCGGCGAAACATAACCGATGCGACGAAGCGCGCGCCCGCCCGTGCCCGGCCGCGGCGCCGGCCGCCCGTGGATTGCCGCCCACGCCCGGTGCTCCTCGAAAATCTCGGCCGGTGTCCAGCGTGCGTCGTAATTCAGGCAGTAAAGCAGGTTCGAGTGCGCGGGAGCGAAATCCGGCCGCAGCGCCAGCGCCTGCCGGAACGCCTGAACCGCCTCTTCCACCCGCCCCTGCTGGTACAGCGCCGCCCCCAGGTTGCTGAATGCCGGGAAAAACTTTGGATCGGCCGCGGCGGCCTCTCGTGCCGCCTGAACAGCCTGTTCGAGGCGGTTTGTCTCGATTAGCGCGCTTGCCAGATTGCTCAGCGCCTCGGGCCAACCTGGTTTGAGCGCCAGCGCCAGGCGGTAGCTCGCGATGGCGTCTCCCGTCCAGCCCGCGCGCACCAGAGCGTGGCCCAGCGTGTTATGCGCTTCCGCGTAGCGGGGGTGAATCCGCAGCGCCTCCTTCGCGCACGCGATCGCTTCCTCCAGGCGGTTCCGTGACAGATAGCATGTGGCCAGGTTGTGATGCGCCTCGGCGTATTCCGGGCGCCTCTTCAGCGCCTCGCGGTAAGATGCGATGGCCTCGGCGAAACGCCCCTGCATCTGAAGGGCGATACCCAGAAAGTTCGCCGCCTCTGCATCGTCGGGCTGGCGACCGAGGTTTTTCCGGCACAGCGCCTCCGCCTCCGCGAACCGCTCCTGGCGGATGATCGTGACGATCAGCGCGCGGCGTATATCCGGAAGCTCCGGCCTTAGTCGAAGCGCCTCGCGGAATGCGCGCTCCGCTTCCGCAAACTCTCCCTGAGCAAACAGCAGCGCGCCGAGGTTTATGTGCGCATCCGCATAATCCGGGTTCAGCCGCAAAGCTTCGCGGAAGCATTCCACCGCCCGCTCCTTCCGGCCGAGCGCGCGCAGCGCCACCCCCAGGTTGTTGCGCGCTTCCGCCAGGTCCGGCCGTGCCGCGACGGCGCGCTCGTAATGCTCGACCGCTTCCTCTAAACGCCCCTTGCGCAGCAGCACGTTCCCCATGTTGAGTTCGGCCTCGGCATAGCCGGGCTGGATCCGCAGAGCGCTCTCGTAAGACCGGATCGCCTCATCCAGCCTTTCGAGCGACTCCAGCACGGCGCCCAGATTGTTGTGCAGCAGGGCGGCGTTTGGCTGCCGCTTGACGGCTTGCTTGATCAGCTCGTAGGCGCGGGGGTGATCGCCCGCCTCCTTGGCCAGCAATCCCAGCAGGTGCAGGGCGTCGGCGTTACCCGGATCCTTCTGGAGCGCGGCGCGGTAGAGACGTTCGGCTTGCTCGCGCTCTCCGGCCCGGTGATGCTTGAGGCCGCGCTCGATAAGGTCACCGGCTCCCGGCATTGCGCAGCGCCTCCGCCACTCTTTCCATCACTTCCGCCCAGCCGCCCGGCTGCGTTTGCCGGAACAGCCGCATCCCCGGATACCACGGCGTATCGCCGCGCCCCGGGGGATAGCACCAGTCCGCCGCTTCGGAAAGCAGAACCCAGACTGGCTTTCCGAGCGCCCCGGCCAGGTGGGCGATCATCGTATCCACCGAGATCACCAGGTCCAGATTGGCGATGGCGGCGGCTGTGTCGGCGACATCGCGGAATTGCCCGCCCAAATGCCTCACCGGGATGCCACTCAACTCCCACGACTTCGGCCCGTATTGCAGACTGAACAGCTCCACGCCCGGAACGTCCGCCAGCCGGTTGAATTCCGAAGCCGGCATCGACCGGCTCCGGTCGTTCGCCTGCTTCGGGTTGTCCGCCCAGCACAGCCCTACCCGGAGTTTTCCGCTATTGCCCAGGCGCTCCCGCCAGCGCTCAACCAGCGCCGGATCCGGCTGCAAATAGGGAGTTCTTGAGGGAATCGTTTCAGGCGTTGTCTTCAACACTCTGGGCAGGCTCTGAAGGGGAAGCTGAACGTCAAAACCGGGCAGTGGGGCGCCGTAGGGAATCACACCGTCCACGCCCGGCGCCGAGGCCAGCAAACCGGCCAGCTCCGGCTGGCACTCGAGGAACACCTTCCCACCGGCCGCTTTCACTTGCGGCGCGAACCGCACGAACTGAATCGTGTCTCCTAAGCTCTGCTCGGCCCACAGCAGGATGCGTTTCCCCTGCAACGGCGAGCCGTCCCACTGCGGCTGCGGGAACTGATCGGGAGAAACGCCGCCGGCCTTCCACCGCCATTCGTATTCTTTCCAACCCGCCTCGAATTGCCCCCGCGCGAGCAGGTGATGCGCTACCGCCAGGTGCAGTTGCGCGGCGGCGCGCTCGACGACATCGTCCCAATCGCCCCGGCGCGTCTGCCGGAAGAGGCGTGCCGTGGGATACCACTCGCTGTGATCCGTGCCAAGCCGCCAGCGCCAGTCCGGAGAGGTCTCCAGCAGGATACACACCGGCTTGCCGAGCGCTCCCGCAAGGTGGCCGATCAGGCTGTCCACCGTGATCACCAGATCCAGGTTGAGGATCGCGGCGGCCGTGTCCAGAATGTCGCCGGACTCCCGCTCGAGTGCAGTCACCTCAAAACCCGGCGGCAGGTCCTCCAGTTGCTCCGACCCAGGACCGCGCTGCAGACTGTAAAACGCCGTGTAGGGAACCTCCGCGAGCCGCGCCAGCGCGGACAGCCGGATCGAGCGCGCCCGGTCGTGCCTGTGCTTCGGGTTCCCCGCCCAGGCCAGCCCGACCCGGAACCGGTCCCCGGCATCCAGGCGCGCCCGCTCGATGCGCTCCGGAGGCACGCGCAGGTACGGCACGCGCGCCGGCCGCACACCCAGGATCCCCGGCAGGCTCAGCAGGGGCGCGTGGACATCGTAGTCCGGCAGCGGCGATCCCGCCGGGACGATTTCATCCACTCCCTCGATCGTTTCCAGCAGCGGAACCAGCCGGGGTTGGCATTCCAGCACCACCCTGGCTTGCGAAACCGCCTTCACCAGCGGAACATAGCGGACGAACTGCACCGTATCGCCCAGTCCCTGCTCCGCGTGCAGCAAAATGGTCCGGCCCGGTATGGCGGAGCCGTCCCACCGCGGCCTCGGCAGCACGCGCCTGGAAAACTCCCGGCTCCTCCAGCGCCATTCGTACTCCGCCCAGCCGCGTTCAAAATCCCCGGCCTGGAGCCATGCCATCGCGCGGTTGACATGGGCGTCCACCAATTTCGGCGCGAGGCGCACCGCCTCCTCGAACCGCTCCAGCGCCTCTCTGAATTGCCCCAACCGCTGAAGAGCGTAACCCACCTTGTTGTGCTGTTCCGCGCCGTGCGGTTTCAGCTCAAGCGCCCGGCGATAGCAGGCCAGCGCCTCCTCGGCCCTCTCCTCCGCGATGAAAACGTCCCCGAGCGTCATGTGCGCCTCGGACATCTCCGGTTTCAGTTCGATTGCCCGGCGCGCGCACGCCGCCGCTTCCTCCAGCCGCCTCTGTTGGAGCCGCACAGCCGCCAGATTGACATTTGCTTCGGCCAGCAGCGGCTTCAACTCCAGCGCCCGGAGGGCCTCCGCCTCAGCCTCTTCAAACCGGTCCATCGCCACCAGAACAGCCGCGAGGTTCGAGTGCGCCTCGGCCAGATCCTGACGGCACTCGATCGCCCGGCGGCCGCAGGATGCCGCCTCCTCCAGCCGGCCTTGCTCCTTGAGCACCGCGCCCAGGTTCACCCAGGCTTCAGCGTAGCCCGGTTTCAACCGCACCGCCTCGTAATAGCAGGCGATTGCCTCCGGCGCCTGCCCCAGCGCCGCCAGCGCGTTGCCCAGGTTGTTGTGCGCTTCGGCAAAGCCGGGCTTCAACCGGAGCGCCTCCCGGTAATGCGCCACCGCCTGATCCAAGAGCTTCAGGGATTGAAAACAATTGGCCAGGTTGATATGCGCTTCGGCGTACGCCGGATCGAGATCCAGCGCGCGCCGGAACGAACGCACCGCTTCCTCGATGCGGCCTTCGGCCTGCAACACCGTCCCGAGATTGTTATGAAACGCCGGAATGGCGGGGTTTGCCGCGATCGCCCGCCCGATCAGATCGATTGCTGGATCACGCCGCCCGGTTTGCGCCAGAGCCATCCCCAGCAGGTGCAGCGCGTCCACGTTGGTAGGGTCGGATGCCAATATCCTGCGGTAAATGGCCTCCGCCTCCTCGAACCGCCCCGCCTGATGGTGTTCAAGCGCGCCGGTGAGCGCTTCCAGCACGGCGTTCATGACATCAGAACCTCGCGCACCTTGGAGATGACTTCGGACCAGTCGCCCGGCCGCGTCTGGCGGAACAGCCGCATGGTCGGATACCAGGGACTGTTGTCGCGCCCCAGCATCCAGGGCCAGTCCGGCGCGTAAGGCGTCAGATTCCAGACCGGCATTGCCAGCGCTCCGGCTAAATGCGTCAGCGTATCGTCCCCCGAGATGACCAGATCCAGTTCCGCCATGGCTTCCGCCGTTTCGGCCAGGTTTTCGGTCTTCTCCAAAGTCACGAAGCGGATTCCGGGCACGTCGAGCAGCGGCTCGAGCACGGCCCGGTCGCCGGTCCAGGCCAGTCCCACCATGCCGGTTTCGCCGCCGCGCTTTGCTTTTCGCGTGGGCACGTTCAGATACGGCACGGCTGCGGGGACTCTGTCCGGGGTGGTGCCGAAGATTAAAGGCAGGCTTCCCAGCGGGGCTTGCACGTCGAAAGCGGGCAACGGGTCTCCCGCCTCCACCACTTCCGCAATTTCTGGCCTGCCGCGGAACAACGGCGCCAGTTGCGGCCGGCATTCGAAGATGACCCTTCCCCCGCGCTGGGCCGCCAGCGGCAGATAGCGCGCGAATTGGAGCGTCTGGTTCAGGTCCGGCTCGGCGTGAATCAGAACCGTGCGGCCGTCGAGCGCCGACCCGTCCCATAGCGGCGCCGCAAAAGTGCGCACCGGATAGCGCCCCGTCTTCCAGCGCCACTCGTATTCCCGCCAGCCCGCCGTGAGGTCGCCCACCAGCAACAGCGCAAACGCCCGGCGAAGGTGCGTTTCGGCATCCTCCGGGGCCAGGGCAAGCGCATGGTCAAAACAGGCCAGCGCCTCGCCAATCATGCCCTGCGCGCGAAGCGCGTCGCCCAGCTCGGCATACGAGCCCGAACGCTCAGGGCGCAGCCGGACAACCTCCAGGCGGTGCGCAAGCTCATCCTCGAAGAGCCCCAACCGGCGGCAGGTGTTTGCCAGGTTGCCATGGGCTTCGGCATAGTCGGGGTCCAGCCGCAGCGCTTCTTCATAGCACAGCCTGGCATCGGCGAACCGCCCGGCCTGGAACAGCACGTTGCCCAAATTGTTGTGATAAAAAGGCGCTGCGGGATTGATCCGGATGGCGCGCCCGAGCAGGCTGAGGGCCTGCTGCTGGTCGCCGCGCTGAGAAGCCAGCACGCCGAGCATGTGCAGGGCGTCGGCGTTCCTCGGATCGGCGGCCAGCACGTCCCGGTAAATTGCCTCGGCGGCAGCCAGGTTGCCGGCTTTGTGGTGTTCTATGGCGTCGCGCAGGCGCTCCGCAGTCATCGGCATCGATTTATCTCTCCTGTTTCGCCCGGAACCGGGCCGCAAGCCCGGTCAGATCGGCCGGCGCCTCCCGCGCCGCGGCCACGTTCGCCTCGCGCGTCAGTTTCACCTCTTTGCGCAAAACAACCACGTCTTTAGGCGCCAAAATGCACAACTTGACGCGCGTAGAGCCGATTTCGGTGACGCGGACCTCGACCTCGTCCCCGATCAGCACCGATTCCCCGGCCCGGCGGCGGATCACGAGCATTCGGCCTCCGGGCGCGAGTCCAGCAGAGGATACTGGTGCGAGTAAGCGGACTCTTCCTGGATGGCCTGAAGCGCTACGCGCGTTTTCAGGTTCACCACCACCGGCGCGAGCAGGTTCGCCGTGGGCAGCCTGCCTTCCGCCACGGAGATGATCGCCAGGCACAGCACGTCGGTTCCTATCTCCGGCTGGCGGTCGCAGGGTAGAGCCAGCGACTTCAAATCCGCAGGCGAAATGGCAAGACGATAATCCCGCTTGACAACCAGCACCGGGAGCGTGATGAAGCACAGGTCCGGCCGGGTCAGGCTTTGTAAGAACACGATCGGCCTGCTGGCCGTGTGCTCGATGGCGACGAACTGCCGCTCCTCTTCAAACCCGGGAAGCCCGAAAGGGAATTGGATGACCGAATCGTCTTGGTACTCAATCGTCCCGAAACGGCTGGTTGAAAACGTCGGCATAGTTCACTGGCCCTGTGTATATATCGTGAGGTGGGACCCAGATCTGTAGGGTGTTGGCGGAGCGTGCGATCGGTTGTAGTGTAGAAGTATGAAAATCTTCCTGGATACCGCCAATCTCGAGGAGATTCGGAAAGGCGTGGACTGGGGAGTGGTCGACGGAGTCACAACGAACCCGACTCTGATTGCCAAAGAGCGCCGGCCCTTCGAGGAGCAGATCCGGCAGATTTGCGAAATCGTGCACGGCGATATCAGCGCCGAAGTGGTGAGCACCGAGGCCGGGCAGATGATCGACGAGGGGCGGAAGCTATCCCGGATTCATCCTAACGTGGTGGTGAAGTGCCCGCTGACCCGCGACGGGCTGAAGGCGACGGCGGCACTTACGCGCGAAGGCGTCCGTGTGAACGTGACGCTGTGTTTCTCTCCCGCGCAGGCCTTGCTTGCGGCCAAGGCAGGCGCCTATATCGTCAGCCCGTTTGTCGGCAGGCTCGACGATATCGGGCACACGGGCATGGACCTGGTGGCCGACATCGTCGAAATCTACCGGAACTATGGGTTTAGGACCCAGGTTCTGGCGGCTTCCATCCGCTCGCCGCTTCACGTTGTTGAAGCCGCGCGCGCCGGCGCACACATCGCAACGATGCCATTCGCCGTGCTGGACAAGCTGTTCGATCACCCCTTGACGGACAAGGGGCTCGCGCAATTCCTGAAGGACTACAAGAAGGCCTTTCAGGAGACTCCGGTGTCTGGCTGATGTCGAGGCGCAAGAAGATTCTGGCGCTGCTGGCCGGCACGCTTACCGGTGTGGCGGCGCTGGCGGCAGGGTGGAGACGGAAACGGGCAAATCCCGAAGAGCAGGAACGGAAGCGGCGCGCGCTGGTCAGCGCCTCCGGGAAGATGGTCAGCGGCACCACGACCGATTTCGCCGACGGCGTCATCTCCTACACGTACACGGTCGGGGGTGTGGAGTACTTCGCCACGCAGAACGTTTCCTCACTCGCCAGCTTGCTTCCGCCCAATCCGGAGACGCTGATCGAACGCCCTCTCACCGTCAAGTACCTCCCGGCGAATCCGGCCAATTCGATCGTTCTGGCGGAAGACTGGTCGGGGCTGCTCTTCAGCCCGCAAACCGAGCAAACTGCCGGGCGGACGAAATAACGGCTGCCCCCGCCGGCACCCCTCCTTTGCCTTTTGCCATCGGAGTTTGCTAACTTTAACGATTCGAATTAGCCTCGCCGCTATGCCGGAGAACACGAGCAGCGACCACAAGATTATCGAGCGCACACTGGATTCGGTCCTGGAAAGCGCTGACGAAGCCGAGCAACTGGCGGTCGAAGCGGCCGGGCGAATCGGTTTCCCCGAGGAAGAGCTTCACAAGATCGGGATGGCAGTCCGGGAATCGGTCGTAAATGCGGTAGTGCACGGCAACAGGTACAACGCCAGGAAGAAGGTGCAACTCTCCGTCTGCGAGAGCGAGGGCTGTCTGACAGTGACCGTGAGCGACGAGGGGGAAGGGTTCGACGTCGGCTCGCTGCCCGATCCGCTGGCCGAGCACAATCTTCTTCAACAGTCCGGGCGCGGCATATTCCTCATGCGCACCTTCATGGACAAATTCGAAGTCCGGCGGCTGGCTCGCGGCACCGAGGTAAAGCTGATCAAGTGTTTAGAAGGCAAGCGGTAAAGGAGAAGGTTCAGGAGGGTATATCGTGAGTGCGAAAATCACCTTACGGCAGGTGGGGGACGTTACGGTTCTGGACGTAGCCGGGCGGATCACGCTTGGCGAGGGGTCGAGCCACCTTCGCGAGAGCATCCGCGAGCTGCTCGGCAACGGAAAGAAGAAAATTCTGCTGAATCTGAGCGAGGTCTCCTACATCGACAGCTCGGGGATCGGCGAACTGGTTTCCGGCTTTACTTCGGTGACCAATCAGGGCGGCCAGTTGAAGCTCCTCAACCTGACCAAGCGCGTACGCGACCTGTTGCAGATCACCAAGCTTTACACGGTTTTCGAGGTTTTTGATGACGAAGCTGCGGCGGTACGCAGCTTTTCCTGAGAAGGCAAGCGCATATCGCGCCGGCCGGGGATCCGGGCCCGATGCCTCCGGATCCCGGCGACCGGCGGAAGGGGGCTGGCCAAGTATGCTAAAATCAAGCTGCCCCAGAGGTTTCCGTGGATAGACTCACCCGAAAAGAACTGAAGCAAGACAGGTTTGCGCTCGAAGTCGAGCGCACCATGGAGTACGTGTCCGAACACCGGAAGTCGATAGTTCGCTACGCCGCTATCGGGGTGGCGGTTGTCGTCCTCGTGCTCGGATTTCTCGCCTACCGCCGGCACCAGCAAACGGCGCGGCAGGCGGCCCTGACCGCGGCGCTCGAGATCCAGAACGCCGCCATCGGCACGCCTCCGAACGAATTCGTCCGCGCTTATCCCACCGAGCAGGAACGAAACGAGGCTGCAAAGAAGGCATTCTCCGAAGTCGCCGCAAAGTACTCCGGCAGCGATGAGGCAATCATCTCAGAGTATTACCTGGGGACAATCGCAGCGTCGGAAGGCAAGAACGACGAAGCGGAGAAGTGGCTCAAGAGCGTAGTGGATTCAGGGAACGCCAATTACGCCTCTCTGGCCAAGCTGACGCTCGCACAGATCTACAAAGCCCAAGGGAAACTCGGCGAAGGCGAGGCGCTTCTCCGGTCGCTGATCGACAAACCGACGGAGTTTGTCTCCAAGGAGCAGGCCACCATCGAGCTCGCGGATCTGATTGCGTCCAGCAAACCCGACGAAGCGCGGAAGCTTCTCGAGCCGCTGCGGACTGAAAGGTCCGCCATCAGCCGCGTAGCGATCGCCAAACTGGGCGAATTATCGGCCGCCCAATAAGACCTGAGTCGTGTCACTTGCCGCCGAGGGCCTGTGCCGCCAACTGCGGTTCTCCGCCGGCGCCACTCTGGGCCGCAGGTATCCCGAGCCGCCGCACCCGTATCGGAACGACTTCCAGCGGGACCGCGACCGCATCGTTCACGCCCGCGCCTTTCGCCGCCTGGAAGACAAAACGCAGGTGTTCACGGCGGGGCTGTCGGACCATTTCCGGAACCGCCTGACTCACACCATCGAGGTGGCGCAGATCGCCCGCACCGTTGCGGGCGTGCTCGGGTTGAACGAGGACCTCACCGAAGCGCTGGCGCTGGCGCACGATATCGGCCATCCTCCCTTCGCGCACTCGGGCGAGGAGGAACTCAACCGCCAGATGAGCCGTTTCGGGGAACGGTTCGACCACAACCTGCACGCGCTGCGCATCGTTGAGAGTTTCGAGCAGCGGTATGCGCGCTTTCCGGGGCTCAACCTGACGTTTGAGGTCCGGGAGGGCATCGTGAAGCACTCCCGCGATTTCGCGCCCGGGGAGTATCCCGAGCTGGAGGAATACCTGCCTGGCATGCGGCCGCCCCTCGAAGCCCAACTGATCGATCTGGCGGATGAGATCGCCTACAATACAGCCGACCTCGACGACGCCTTCTCGGCGCGGTTCTTCGACATGGACGACGTCGCGGAAAGCGTCCCTGAGTACGCCGAGATTCGAGCCGCGGTGGAGACGCAATTTCCCGGAGCGCCGGCGCGCATACGGTTCAATGAGGCACTGCGCCGGTTGATCGATCTGCTGGTGTCGGGGCTGATCGAAGGTACCTTGCAGGCGGTTCAGGAATCCGGCGTCAAGAGCGTGGAGGATGTGCGCCTGCATCCCGTGCGGCTGGCGCGGTTCACGCCCGCGGCGGTCGCCACCACGGCCGCGCTGAAGCAGTTCCTGCGGCGCCGGGTGTACTTTACCGAGGCGTTGATTGAGGAGCGCCGCCGTTCAGCCGCCATGATCGCCGGCCTCTTTCAGTTCTTCCTGGAAAACCCGGACCGCCTGCCCGAAAGCTACCGGGAGGAATCCAAAGGCCAGCCCCTGCACCGTGTGGTTTGCGATTACATCGCGGGGATGACCGACGGCTACCTGCGCCGCATGCACGACACATTCTGCTCGCGCTGAGCCGGGCGGCTTTCGCCGGTTCTCTTACAGCACGTCCGCAAATCCCCGTTTCAGGTGCCTGAAAAACAGCCCCCCAATCACAAAGACCGTTACGCCGCACGCCGCGATCACCCCCAACTCCCGCATCTGTGGCGGCCGCGCCGAGAGGAGCCGTTCCCGGTACGCGTTCACCAGGTAAGCCAGCGGATTCGCCCACAAGATGAACCGGAGCCTTTCCGGAATCATGCTCTCGGTAATGAAAATGGGAGTGAACCAAAACCAGAACGTCAGCACCACCGAGACCACCTGCGCCGTGTCCCTCAGATACACGTGCAGGCTCGAGACGATCCAGCCGATTCCGATCGCGAGCAGTCCCAGCAAAAACATGTACACCGGCAGCCACAGCGTCATTACGCTGAATTTCCTCTCCCAGAAGCCCACAGCCACCAGCGCCAGCGCCAGCGCGATCAGATGATTCACCAGCGAGGAAAGAAAAATTGATACCGGCACAATTTCGGCCGGAAAAATTGTTTTCGTGATCAAATTCTGATGGTCGAGCAGGCAGGATGCCGACCGCTGCACGGTTTCCTGGAACAACATCCAGGGCAGAAACCCAGTGAACAAAAAAAGTGCATAATTTTGAGTAGGGGCACTCTCCGGCAACGCGATTTTGAAGCAGATTTTAAATACAAAAACCCAGCTCACCAGAAGCACAAGCGGGTGGATTACTCCCCAGAGCCACCCTGCCGCGGAACCTACAAAGCGCTGGGTAAAGTCTCGTCGCACTAATTGAAACAGCAGGTCCCTACGCTCCACCAGGTTACGCAGAAAGTGGAAGCCCGGAATGTTGTTCATCAAAGGCATTGTAGCGAAGGGGAAAACCGCCGCGCCCCGGCGTGGGCCGATCTGTTCGGCGGGCTATTCACAAAGTCGTGGGTGTGCCCGGGACAGAGGTAGAATGGAGAGGTTCGATTAAGCCGGTTTCATACGCCCGGCTGTTCCTTTTGGCTTGCATGGGGCTTCGGAGGAGGGGCGTGGGGAACGACAAGTCATTGGGAATCCGGAAGCTTCATGGGGATAGCGAAGCCCGCCGGATTCTTCTGCCCCTGCACACAAATCAGCCCTCATTTTTGAAGATCTCCGGGGCTTCCGGTTCATCAATAAAGACGAGGGTAAACATTCGCCGGTCATACGTGACTTTTTCCCGATCCACCGTGAAGTGCATCGGAACGAGCTTGCGGCGTCTCTGTCCGGTTGGCCCCGGAACAGAGAACCTCGGCGCTCGCGATTTCCGGCACGGCAACAAGCTCTCTTCACCAGGGCTTGACAGCCGCCCTGTGCAAGACCGCCCCGTTCCAGGCGGAGCTTCAGGGGAAGGCCTTTCATGTCTGAAGCAAAGCAAGTCATCCTGAACATAGATAGCGATCAAGGCGGCAGAGAGGAGTTCACACGCATTCTGCGCCAAGCGGGCTTCGATGTGATCGAAGCCGGAAGCGGGAAGGAAGGGCTGCTTCTGGCCCGTCAGAAGCCAGACCTTATCCTGCTCGATGTGAATCTGTCCGATATGCACGGCCTGGAAGTCTGCCGCCGCATCAAGACCGATCCCGAGACCCGCTGGATTCCGGTGCTCCAGATCTCGGCGATTTCCACTTCCAGCAAGGATCGGGCTGCCGGTCTGGACGGCGGCGCCGACGCCTACCTGACGGCTCCGGTCACTCCCGATCTACTGGTCGCCACCATACGCGCGCTGCTGCGCACCAGCCGCGCGGAAGCCGAGGCGCGCAAAGCCGCCCAGCTCTGGGAGGTCACCTTCAACTCGATCAGCCACGGCGTTTTCCTGGTCAACGCTGAAGGCCGGGTGACGCAGATCAACCGGGCCATGACCGAAATGCTGGGCCGGCCTGCCCAAGAACTCATGGGGCTGACAACCGAGGAAGTGTTCGCCGGCGTGCCGCCGCCCGCTGAAGGCTGGCCCCTGGAACGCGCCCGGCAGACCCGGCACCGCGAGAGTGCCGAGTTCGCCATGAACGGCCGCTGGTACATTCTCACGGCCGATCCGATTCTCGATGCCCAAGGCCGCTTCACCGGCGCGGTGCGCACGTTGATCGACATAACGGAACAGAAGCTCATTGCGGAAGAGCGGAAGCGCTTGATGGGGCAATTAGAAGGCGAGCGCGCTCGTTTGCAGGAAATGTTGCGGCAATTGCCGTTGGGTGTCCTCATCGCCTCGGCGCCCTCGGGCGAGATCGTGCTGAGCAACGAACAGGCGGATCGCATCCTCCGGGGAACGGCCCAGGAAAGCCCCACGCGCCGGTTCCATCACCCGGGCGGCCGTCCGTACACGGTGGACGAACTGCCGCTGGTGCGTTCCCTGACCACGGGAGAGGTCGTGAGCGGAGAGGAGGTCGAACTGGTCCACGGCGACGGCAGCCGGGCCACCCTGCTGATCAGCTCCGCTCCGGTTCGCGACAGCCAGGGTTCTATCGTCGCCGCGGTCGCGACGCTGCACGACGTGACCGAGCGCATGCAGCTCGAACAGCAACTCCGCCAGGCGCAGAAAATGGAGGCGATCGGCCGTCTGGCCGGAGGAGTAGCGCACGATTTCAATAACCTGCTCACCATCATCAGCGGATATGCGCAGATGCTGTTCGACAGCCTCAGCCCGCAGGACGCCACGCGCCGTGACGTGGAACCGATCATCGAGGCCGCAAACCGCGCCGCCGTCCTCACCCGCCAGTTGCTTACCTTCAGCCGCCGCCAGATCGTTCAGCCCAAATTGCTCGATATCAACCGCCAGGTCTCCCGGATGAACCGCATGCTGCGCCGCGTGATCGGCGAGGACATCGAACTGGTCACCTCGCTCAAGTCCGGGCAGAGCGCGATCAAGGCCGACCCCGGCCAACTGGAGCAGGTGATCCTCAACCTCGCCATCAATGCCCGCGACGCCATGCCGCACGGCGGCAAGCTCATTATCGAAACCGCCGAGATCGAGATTGGCAACAACTCCGCGGGCGCCCCGCAGGAACTCGCTCCCGGACGCTACGTCGTTCTCGCGATGAGCGACACCGGAATCGGCATGGATGCCGAGATCAAAAGCCACCTCTTCGAGCCTTTTTTCACCACCAAGGGAAAGGGAAAGGGCACCGGACTGGGGTTGTCCACGGTGTACGGCATCGTTAAGCAGAGCCACGGGGAAATTGTCATCGACAGCGAAGTGGGGCGCGGCACCACCGTTCGAATCTACTTCCCTGCCGCCGAGGCCGCCGACAGGCGCCAACCCGAGGCGGCATCGCCGTCAGGGGTTACCGGCAAGGGCACGGAAACCATTCTCCTGGTAGAGGATGAGGAAGAAGTCCGCCGGCTGGCCCGCGAAATGCTTTCCCGCCAGGGCTACAAGGTGATCGAAGCCGGTTCTGGAGCCGAAGCGATGCGCATCTGGCAAAAGCGCCGTGGCTCCATCGACATGCTGCTCACCGACGTTGTGATGCCCAAGATGAGCGGGCGCGAACTGGCCGACAAAATGCGGGAGTCGCGGCCCGATCTGAAGGTGATGTACATGTCCGGGTATACCGACGACGTCATTGCGCGTCACGGGGTCCTCGATTCCAGCACCGCTTTCCTCTCAAAACCATTTACTTCAGAAGCGCTTTCGCGTAAAGTACGATCTGTACTGGACGAAAAGTCCAAAAAGGCCAACTGAAATCCAAGAAGGCCAGCTGAACTTTCGAGGCCCCCGAAGGCCCCGCCGGATCCGTACATGCGTAAATGGTGCCATGCCCTGGTGGACCGCTGCGTCGCCGCAGTGTTCCTTGTCGGCATGGACAGCCGGATCCGGGAGTGCAACCCCGCCCTAGCCCGGATTCTGGGTTATTCGTCACCGCGGGAAGTTGTCGATCAGCCCCCGTGGGAGTGCGATGCCGGCAGCGGAGCGGAGGACCTCGCGGCCTGCCTGCTGCGCCACGCGGGCGCCGGGGCGTTCGACCTCCGCCTGAAATCCGCGTCGGGCGCCAGCGTGTGGCTGCTGGCCACGGCCGCCACCGTCGAGGACAACGGTTCCGTACTGGCGACCGCCGTCGACGTCACCGAAGTCCGGCTGGCCCGCTCGACGCTGGCCCGGCTCCGCCGCGTCCGCGCGATGACGGCTGAGTTGCATCGCTCGCTTGTCGCTTCCATGGACAGGCCCCGCCTGATGCAGCAGGCTTGCCGCGCGGCTGTTCGCAACGGCGGTTTTCAGAAGGCGTGCATCGAACTTTTCGGCGGCGCAAATGGCATCTTCGAGCCGGCTTCCTATGTGGAAACCGAGGAAGGCTTTTCGGCCTCTACGCCCGGAACCGAATGCCCGGAGGCGCTCTTGCTGCGCGAGGGCCGGCCCTATATTTGCCAGGACATTGCCCGCGGGCCCGCCAGCGAGCCGTTCCGCAGCGATGCCCTGCGAACCGGCCTCCGCTCCGCCGCCGCATTTCCTCTCCACGTTGGCGGCAAGGTGGCCGGCGGGTTCTGGGTGTTTTCCTCCGAGGCGGAAATTTTCGACTCCGACCTCACGGACGCTTTGAAGGAGTTTGCCAGCCACGTAGGATGCTGCCTGGAAGTTCGCGACAATATTCAACATGCTGTTGACCGCGCGGAGGCCCGGTTCTGGGAACTGATCGAGGCGGTGCCGGACGCCATTCTCGAGACGGACGCCCACGGGAACATTCTTCTCGCCAACGCCGCCGCGGAAGCCATGTTCGGCTACACCCGTGACGAACTGCGCGGCCGGAACACGGAAATGCTCGTTGCAGAGCACCAGCGTGCCGAACGGGCAAAGTTTCGCGCCGAATTCGCCACCAGTCCGGCGAAGCGGGTTTTTGGGCCGGAGGAAGGAGTCATCGCGCGGCGGAAGGATGGGACCGAGTTTCCCTGCGAGGTCAGCCTCACTCCGGTGGAATCCCGGCAAGGCAACCTGGTCACCTGCATCGTCCGCGATATCACCCATCGCCTGGAGGCCGAGCGCGCCCTCCGCGAGTCCAGCAGCCAGGTCACCAGCATCCTGGAGAGCATCACCGACGGATTTTTCGCCCTCGACCGCGAGTGGCGGTTCACTTACGTGAATGGCAAAGCGGAACAAATCCTGGGGAGGGCGCGGTCGGACCTGATCGGCCGCGTCATTTGGGAGGAATTCCCCGAGCAGTCCAAATCTGTCTTTTTCGAGGAGTACCGCAGGGCCATGACGGAGAAAACGCCGGTCAGGTTCTCGGCGATTTTTCCGCCCGCGGGCATCTGGGCCGAATGCCACGCTTACCCTTCGGAGAACGGCCTTTCGGTTTATTTCCAGGACATTACCGAGCGAAAACAGTTGGAAAGCCGCATCCAGCAGTCCGCGAAACTGGAAGCGCTGGGAAGGCTGGCCGGCGGCGTCGCTCACGATTTCAACAACCTGCTGACGATTATCGGCGGCTACGCCAATATGATTCTGGAATCCCCCACCTGCTGCGGTTCCATCCGCGAGGATGTGGCCACGATCCTTGACGCCGCCAACCGCGCCTCCACCCTCACCAGGCAGTTGCTGGCGTTCAGCCGGCGCCAGATGGTGCGGCCCATGCTGCTGAATCTGAACCGCGCCGTGCAGCGGATGGAAAAGATGCTCCGCCGCCTGATCCGGGAGGATATTGAACTGGTTCTGGCGCTGGAACCGGGTTTGGATCCGGTCAAGATCGATCCCGGCCAGCTCGAGCAGGTGATCATGAACCTGGTGGTGAACGCACGGGATGCAATGCCGCATGGCGGGCGGCTCACAATCCGCACTGCGAAGGCCGAACTGACGGGCTCCGGCCATGGGGCCGGTCCTGAACTCCCCCCGGGGCGTTACGTCGTCCTGTCGGTGGCGGACATGGGAGTCGGGATGGACCCGGCGGTTCTCAGCCACATTTTCGAACCATTTTTTACGACCAAGACCAAGGGCAAAGGCACGGGCTTGGGGCTGGCCACGGTGTACGGCATTGTTAAGCAGAACGGCGGCGATATCCTGGTCGATACGGAACCGGGCAAAGGGAGCACCTTCCGGATCTACTTTCCGTGCGCAAAGCGAACGAAAAACGCAGGCCACGCGGAGAGGAAAACCCGCCGGTCCTGTCCCAGCAACGAGACCATACTGCTGGTGGAGGATGAGCCGGCTGTCCGAAAACTGGCCTCCGAGATGCTCCGCTCCCAGGGATACAGAATTCTGGAGGCGGGCGGCGCCGGCGAGGCTCTCCGCATCTGGCAGGAATCGGCCGCCTCGGTGGACCTGCTGCTGACCGACGTGATTATGCCGCAGATGAACGGTCCCCAGTTGGCCAGGAAGCTGACCGCCGAGCGTCCGGAACTGCCGGTTCTGTACATGTCCGGGTACACCGACGACGTGCTTGCGAGGCACGGCATCGCCGGCAACGATGAAACCCTGCTCCAGAAGCCGTTCACGCTCAAGACTCTGACCGCCAAGGTCCGCAGACTTCTCGATAACCGCCCCGAGCCGGACGAGCATTCAGACCGCTAAGGCATCGCGCCCATCGCGAAATTTACTTGCGCAGCCGTCCAACTCACCCCCATAATTGAATTAACACTTGCGAAAATTGGGGTCTTTTTCCAGGAGGTACTTGTGAGGGAGCTATGGAATCGACTGGCCGTCCTGTGGTGTAACTTCGCGCACCCTGCTCCGAGCTGGCCCACAAACGGGCACTATCATTGCCCGCGTTGCCGGCGCGTATATCCGGTTCCGTGGGCGGTGCCGCGCACCAGGCGCTCATATCAACGCTGAGACCGCCCCTGTCGAACGGCATCCAGAAGCCGTTTAACCCGGGAAAAGGGTTTATCTGCCCGAAAAGAGTACTTTACTATCCGCGAAATTAAGCTATAATACAACACAAACTCATAGCATCCCCGGCGGCGAGCCCCTACTCGCCGCCAACCCCTGTGAGTCAAGCCCCGAGCCCCAGACTCGGGGCTTTCCACTTATTCCACCTATCCGGTCCAGTAACCTGATAAAATTGTCTGCAACCTCGGAGGTACTCAATGCGAAGACTCATTGCTCGTTGCACAATCGGCCTTGCCGCCGCGTTCCTGCTTGCCGGCAGCGGCCTGGCCGGAGAAAAAAAGCTGATGCACTGCTTCTACTTCACGCCCGTTAAGACCGCGACCGAAGCCGACTGGCAGGCGTTTTTCAAAGCTACCGACGATCTTCCCAACCAGATTCCCGGGTTGAGCCGCGTGTGGTACGGCAAGCTCCGCCGCAATCTGGTTGTGTTCAACCCCGATGGCGAAACCAGGAAGAAAGCGGCCGCCGGTGGGACCGTCACCGGTCAGGTTACGCAGGTGGTCCGTGAGTTCGGCGTCTGCATGGAACTGGCGGACGAGGCGGCGCTGAACGCATACGCGAAGCATCCGGCCCACACTAAGTGGAATGAAATCTACTCGAAAGTCCGGGAGCCCGGCACAACCACCATGGACATCCTGGGGCAGTAAGTTTTGACGCCAAAGAGGCGCCGCCTGTGGCTGCGGCGCCTAATTTTGTTTTCGCACATTCGGGTATAAGAATCTTCTTTGTCGAATCCACGAAATCGGGATTCGCAACCAGGCTGCCTCCCGGGAGGCATTCCCGTCTAAGCCGATATAATTGTATTTGTTCCAGACTATAAACCCGCCCGGGGTGAGGAGAGCCGGGCGGTTCAGCCTTTTTTCTCTCATCCTGCTTTCGGCCGGTCACTTCAGCGTGGACCTGTACTCGGGCGCGCTGGGAGCGCTTCAACCGCTGCTCGTGAAGCGCTTCGGCATGAGCCTCGCGGAAGCGGGTTTGTTGGGCGGCTTGCTGGTGTGCTCTTCGTCCCTCATGCAGCCGCTCTATGGGTATCTTTCGGACCGCTTTCACACAAGGCTGTTCGCCGCACTCGGGCCGCGCATCGCGGGCCTGTTCATCTCTTCTCTCGGACTGGCCCCGAGCTACGGTTGGCTGCTGCTGATGGTTGCGCTCGGAGGCGCGGGAATCGCCGCCTTCCACCCGCAGGCGTCCGTGTGGGCAACGCACGGCTTGGAAGGAAAGCGCGGCCGCGCCATGGCCATCTTCATCAGTGCCGGCACTCTTGGGTTCGCCTGTGGTCCGCTGTGCTTTTCCGCGGTAACCGGGCTGTTCGGCCTGCGGGGGACGATCTGGGCCGCGATTCCGGGGCTGCTCGTCTGCGTGCTGTTGATCGCTACTCTCCCGGAAGCCGGCGCGCACAAGCCGAAAACGGAATCGGGGTCCGACTGGCGTGCCCTTCGCGCGGTCTGGAAACCGCTCGCGATCCTCTATAGTCTGGTGTTTATCCGATCGATCGTACAGGTTACTTACGCCCAGATGATCCCGCTCTACCTTACGCTAGAGCGCGGATATTCGGTCGGTTCGGCGAGCGTCACCCTGTCGCTGTTCCTTGCCTTCGGGGCGTTCGGCGGGTTCGTGGGCGGGCATTTGTCGGACCGTTTCGGCGGCAAGCCGGTTATTGTGGTTTCGATGATCGCTTCCGTGCCCTTGTTGATGCTGTTCTTTCTGACCCGTGGGTTCGTCTCCGCCGCGGGACTGCTGCTGGGCGGGTTGATTCTTCTGTTCACCATTCCAGTGAACGTGGTGATGGCTCAAGATCTGGTTCCGTCGCAGGCCGGCACGATCTCGGCCCTGATGATGGGCTTTGCGTGGGGCTCGGCGGGACTCGTCTTCATCCCGCTGACGGGCTGGATGGCCGATGTGGTTTCCATGCACAATGCGCTGCTGGCTCTGTTGGTGTTTCCGCTGATTGGTTTTGTGTTGAGCCTGAGGTTGCCGAAATGAGTTCGAAAGCTGTTTGTCTCCTGAGCGGAGGTCTGGATTCCGCGACTGCCCTCGCCTGCGCGCGCCGCGATGGGTTTGAGTGCTATGCGCTGTCGTTCGACTACGGCCAGCGGCATCGCGTGGAACTGGACGCGGCCGCGCGCGTTGCGAAAGCTCTGGGTGCTGCGCGGCATTTAGTCATTCCCGTGGAGCTGCGGGCGTTCGGCGGCTCGGCCCTTACCGCCGATATTCCCGTGCCAAAGAACCGCAGCGCCGAGGAGATGGAACGCGGCATCCCGATCACCTACGTTCCAGCGCGCAACACCGTGTTTCTGTCTTACGCACTGGCGTGGGCGGAGACGCTCGAGGCTTCGGACATTTTCATCGGCGTCAACGCAATCGATTATTCGGGATACCCGGATTGCCGCCCGGAATACATCGAGGCGTTCGAGCGGATGGCCAACCTGGCCACGCGCGTGGGCGTCGAGGGACGGACGCGAATCAAAATTCACACGCCGCTGATGCGCCTCACAAAAGCCGAAATCGTCAAGCTGGGACGCGATTTGGGCGTCGATTTCAGCCTGACCTGGAGCTGCTACGACCCCGGCGCGGGAAACACCCCGTGCGGCGCCTGCGACTCGTGCCTGCTCAGGCGAAAGGGCTTTGAAGAGGCCGGGGTGACGGATCCGCTGGCGAGTTTGCCGTGAAAATCGCCGAGATCTTTTACAGCGTGCAGGGCGAAGGCGGGCTGGTAGGCGTGCCGTCCGTGTTTGTCCGAACGAGCGGCTGCAACCTGCGGTGCGTGTGGTGCGACACGCCGTATGCATCCTGGCATCCCGAAGGCCGCGACTACACGCCGGGTGAAATCCTGGAGGAGGCGGCGAAGCACCCCGCCCGTCACGTGGTTGTGACAGGCGGAGAACCGATGATCGCGCGGGGGATCGTCGAACTCACCGAAGGGTTCCGCCGCATGGGGCTGCACATCACCATCGAGACGGCGGGCACGGTGTTTGCCCCGGTTGCGTGCGATCTGATGAGCATCAGCCCCAAGCTGTCGAACTCGGCGCCTGTGGGAGATCCTTACTGGGAAGCACGGCACAACCGCCTGCGCATCCAACCGGCGATTCTCAAGCAGCTCATGGGAATTTCGGACTACCAGCTCAAGTTCGTTGTCAACCGGCCTGAGGATTTGGAAGAAATCCGGCCGCTTGTCGCCGAGCTGGGTGCGGACCTCGGCAAGGTTTTCCTGATGCCCGAAGGGCGCGAGCCGGAAGTGCTGCGCGAGCGCGGCGCGTGGATTGTCGAGATCTGCAAGCGGGAGGGCTACCGGTTCAGCCCGCGGCTCCATATCGAGCTGTACGGCGACCGGCGCGGGGTGTGAGGTGCGCTCGGAGGAGGTAAAGCGGCTGGCGCGGGAGTGCGGCTTCGAGCTTGCGGGCGTGGCGCGCGCCGAGCCGGCACGGGAGGCTGCCTGGTTCCAGGAGTGGGTCCGGGCGGGGATGGCCGGCGAAATGCGCTACCTCACGGACCATCGCGCGGAGCTTCGCAACGACCCACGCACGCTGCTGCCTTCCGCCCGCTCCATCATCTGCACCGGCAAGCTCTACAATGGCCCGCAGCCCTACTCGACCCGGTTTAACGACGGCGAGCGGGCGTGGATCTCGCGCTACGCCTGGGGGGAGGACTATCACGGCATCCTGCGCGAGGGCCTGCAACGCCTCGCCGCCCGCATCGAGGCTGAAGCCGGACCGTTCGAATGGAAGATCTGCGTGGACACGGCGCCGCTGCTGGAGCGGGTCTATGCGCGGCAAGCGGGGCTGGGATGGATCGGCAGGAACACCTGCCTGATCCATGAGGGTCAGGGATCGTGGTTTTTCCTGGGCGAGCTGCTGGTATCGCTGGAACTCGAACCGGACACGCCGCCGCCGGACCGCTGCGGCACCTGCATGCGCTGCATCGAGGCTTGCCCCACCCAGGCGATTGTCCGCACCGGTAAGCCGGAGCCGGCCTGGGCGCTCGATGCACGCCGCTGCATCTCCTACTTCACGATTGAACTGCGCAGCGCCGTGCCGGAAGAGCACCGGGCGGGCATCGGCAATCACGTGTTCGGCTGCGATATCTGCCAGGACGTCTGCCCCTGGAACCGCAAAGCCCTGGTCACGGCCGATCCGGCGTTCGCCCCCCGCGAGATGGCGCCACCGCTTGAAAAGCTGGCCAGGCTGGAGGAGCGGGAGTTCCGGGAGATGTTCCGCGGAACGCCAGTGACCCGGGCGCGGTATGCGGGATTCCTGCGCAACGTGGCGATCGCGATGGGCAACAGCGGCGCCGAAAAATTTCGCGAACCGCTGGAGGCGCTGGCGCGGCATCCCGAACCGCTGGTGCGCGAACACGCCACTTGGGCGCTGAACAGGCTGGCGGCTCGCACCGCGTCCCGGAGCTAGCCCAGGCGGGCCGGGCGTCGTCGCGCCCTATACGTGCGCCTTGAAGGAGAAGAAGCCGCGCACGTTCTCCTGGAGCAACTGCGGGAAGGTCTTGTCCAGGTAAGAACGTATGGACACGTAGCACTGGTCGCAGGTGTTGTGCGCGGTGAACTCACTGATCATCCGCGACCGTTGTTCGAGCGGATACTGCTTGAACTGCATGGAGCAAGGCTGAAGCGAGCCGTCCGCCCTCACCACGAGGAACCGCAAGCCGGCCGTGCACCCCGGAGCGCCGCCTTGCTCGAAATAGCGGCGGGTGGCGTCAAGCGTGCTCCGCGAGTTGACGATCCAGTTGGTGCTGTCGCGCCTGGCCTCGACCCGGTCCAATTCGCGGTTGAGAACCGCAATTTGCTCGGGCGAAGCAGGCATGTAATCGCGGCACCCGGTTCTGCGGGCCGAGTAGGCGCTGTAACAGATATTCACGCCCCACTCACGGGCTTTGTCGGCGATGGCGTTGATCTCGTGCAGGTTCAGGCTGGTGATGCAAGTGTTGAGAACGATGTCGTCGTGGCCCAGCGCGGCCAGCCGCGGAATGATGCGGCTCAAGTGCTCGTAAAGGCCGGGCAGACAACGGAACTCGTCGTGCCGCTCATCGGGGAAATCCAGGCTCACGGAGAACTGGTCCACCCCCACCTCGCGCAGCTCGAGGTAACGTTCCTCGGTCATCTCGGACCAGTTGGAGACCAGGATCGTGTAGGGAAGTTTAGAGCCCCCTTTTATGTTGCGGACGATGTCGGTCAGATCCGGGCGCAGCAGCGGCTCGCCCCCCGAGACCTGCACCACGCACGGATTCAGCGCCTTGGTGTAGCGCCGGTAGTCGGCCGGCTTCATATTGCGGGAATCGTCCTTCGGGCCGCCGTGGTCGCAGTGTTTGCACCAGCAGGTGCAGGAATCGGTTACCTCGAATGAAACGACGATCGGACGCTCGGTCACCCAGTTCAGGGAGCCCCTTCCAATGATTCTTAGCGACTCGACGAGGGGAACCTTGCGCATATCCGCCTAAACGGTTTATTAGAGCACAGGATAGGGGATTTTACGATCCGCAATGCCTGTTTGGCGCATTTTTTGAGTCCAACGGGGAAAAAGGGGCTGCCAATAGGAGGCTCCCCGGCCGCCTATGGCTGCTTGGGCTCTTCAGGACTTTTTGAGTCCAACGGCGAAAAAGAGGCGGCCAAAAGGCGGCTCCCCTGCCGCCTACGGCTTCTTGGGCTCCTCAGGCTGCGGGCTATCCACCGGGTCGCCGAACTTGATTTCGGTTTCGGCCTTGAACTGCTTATAGTTCCGGTACGTGACCAGCATGCGTATGCGCTGCGGCCCCGACTCGAAGTGAAGCACGTCGTCCGCGCGCGTGTAGGTAGGGAACCAGTACTTGCCGTCGATCTGCTCGCGGTAGGTCTCGAACTTCGGGAACTGGTTATCGCCGCGGACGATGCCCACGCCGCGCCCGTAGGTCTTCACGATTTGCAGGTCGCGGTCGTCCACCCAGATCTGTCCCTGGAAATAGCGCTGGCCCTTTTCCATCTTCTTCGGCTTGACGGCGAACACGTAGCAGGGAATCTCGTCCACCATCTGCTTGCCGAGGTAGCGGATATGGTACTTCGGAATCTCCTCCGTGGTCAGCACGAAGGGCTGGACGTTTCTGAGGTCCGCTTCGTCTTCCGGCGTAAGCTGAATGTTTCGCAGCGTCGGGAGGGGCGCCCTGACCACGAGTTCCGTGCGCTTGCCCTCGGGAGAAAAGATGATGTCAGTCACCATCTCGTGGCGCCCAATCGGGGTCCCGCCGGGGTCGAGTTCCTGGATCCGGACCGTCTGCCGGTAGGTGTAATTCTCCCGCGCCCGCGCGAATTCGGTTTCCTTGGCGGCGAATCGGGTGATGATGTCCTGGATCTGCGTCTCGCTGAGGTTCTGTGCGGCAGCAGGCTGATCTGCCTGCTGGTCGACCTGGCGCCAGCCGCCGCTTTCCTGGGCCGCGATGCCGCCTGCCGCCAGAATCGCCAATAGAGGCCACGCCCGCATCACGGATCTCATCTTGGTCCCTCGCTACAACCATTCTAGACGCCCCCGAACTGGAACGCGTTGCCGCGCAAAGCGCGGTAATCTGGGTACACCGGACACCGGAGGCTCATGGCACCTTTTCGGCGTATCGGATCGACTCCGGAGGGGCACAACCGCTGCGAGTTTCGCGTCTGGGCTCCGCGGGCCGATTCGGTCGACCTGCACATTCTGGCGCCCTCCGAACGGATTGCGCCCATGGAGCCGGAAGGCGCGGGCTATTTTTCCGCGCGGCTCGATGGAGTAGCTCCCGGCGCGCGCTATCGTTACCGGCTGAACGGCCGCCTGGAGCGGGCCGATCCCGCATCACGGTTCCAGCCCGAAGGCGTGAACGGGCCTTCCGGAGTTGTCTCCCGCGACTTCCCCTGGACCGACCGCGGCTGGGCAGGCATTCCGCTTGAGGAGTACATCGTCTACGAACTGCACACCGGCACTTTCAGCCGCGAAGGCACGTTCGCGGGAATCATCCCGTATCTCTATGAAATCAAGGCACTTGGCGTTACAGCCATCGAGCTGATGCCGGTAGCGCAGTTTCCAGGCGGCCGGAACTGGGGTTACGACGGCGTCTTCCCCTTTGCGGCGCAGAACACCTACGGCGGGCCGCGCGGGCTCATGGAACTTGTCGATGCCTGCCACGCGAGGGAGCTGGCCGTCGTGCTGGACGTGGTGTACAACCACCTCGGGCCGGAGGGCAACTATCTCGGCGACTTCGGCCCCTATTTCACAGACCGCTACCGGACGCCCTGGGGCGACGCGATCAACTTCGACGGGCCGGGAAGCGACGAAGTGCGGGCCTATTTCATCTCCAACGCGCTTGAGTGGGTGACGGACTTCCACATCGACGCGCTGCGCGTGGACGCCGTTCATGCCATCTTCGACGGCTCGGCCTATCCGTTCCTTCAGGAGCTGGCCGATGCCGTGCACCAGCGCGCGGCGGAACTGAACCGCAGGATCTATGTCATCGCCGAGAGCGATCTGAACGACGCGCGGCTGATCCGGTCCCCCGAATTGGGCGGATATGGCCTGGACGCCGAGTGGGCCGACGATTTCCACCACGGTCTCCACACGCTGCTCACCGGCGAACGCGAGGGCTACTACGAGGATTTCGGCCGGCTCCGCGACCTTGAGACCGCGTTTGCGACGGCCCACGTATACGACGGCCGGTACTCGGCGTACCGGAAGCGCCGGCACGGCAACTCATCAGCCGGATTGCCGCCTTCAAAATTCGTGGTGTGCGCTCAGAATCACGACCAGGTCGGCAATCGCAGGCTCGGGGAGCGCCTGTCGCGTCTGGTAGATTTCGAATCGCTGAAACTCGCGGCCGCCGCCGTGCTGCTTTCGCCCTACATCCCGCTGCTGTTCATGGGTGAAGAATACGGAGAGACGGCGCCGTTCCAGTATTTCGTAAGCCACTCGGATGAGAAGCTTGTCGAGGCGGTGCGGGAGGGGCGCCGCCGTGAATTCGAAGCCTTTGGCTGGCGCGGCGAAGTCCCGGATCCGCAAAGCGAGAAGACTTTTCTGGAATCAAAGCTCAACCACGCTTTGAAGCATGAGGGGCAACACCGGCTGCTCTATGAGTTCTACAATGAATTAATTGGAATTAGAAAGCGCTTATTTTCGCCGCCGGGCAAACGCGGAATTAGAACATATGCCAGCGAGCCGGACGGCGTACTGGTTGTAGAGCGCGCAGCCGCCGTCGAGACCGCCCTTCTCCTGCACTTCGGCGAACGTCCCGTTTCGTTCGCGTTTCCGCTGGCAGGCGAATGGCGCACGGTGATCGACTCGTCCAGCGAGCGCTGGGGCGGTCCGGGGGGCGCGCAACCGCCCCGGAGGCTTGCTCCCCACAGCGCTGTGCTGCTGGAAAAAGCCGGCCCGCAGGAGAGCACAGCCTCCTTTCCGCCGGGCTAGAAATCGCAATGACGGACATGAATCAATCGGCTGGCAGAGTCGTCGTGGTGTCGAACCGGCTGCCTGTCACGCTGCGCCGCACCTCGGAGGGATGGAGGTCCGAGCGCAGCCCGGGCGGCCTGGCCACGGCGATCGATCCGATTCTGAAGAAAACCAATGGCATATGGATCGGCTGGGCCGGGGACTCTTCGGCGCCGGACGAGGCACGCGCCAAGATCATTCGACAGTGGGCGGAGCGCAACTGCTATATCGCTATCGAACTGCCGTCCGAAATGGCGCAGCTCTACTACGAGGGCCACGCCAACCAGGCGCTCTGGCCGCTGTTTCACCAGTTCCCGTCTTTCGTCGAATTCTCCCCGGCCGCCTGGCGGGCTTACATCGACGCCAACCGGCTCTTCCGCGACGCCGTCGTCAAGGAGTACCGGGAAGGCGACCTCATCTGGATACACGACTACCATCTGATGCTCCTGCCGCAGATGCTGCGCGAGGCGCTTCCGGCCGCCAATATCGGCTTCTTTCTCCATATCCCGTTCCCCTCGTCGGAAGTGTTTCGCGTCCTGCCAAGGCGCGAGGAGCTGCTGGAAGGCCTGCTTGGCGCGGATCTGATCGGTTTTCAGACGCATTCCCACTTGCAGCATTTCCGCACGGCCCTCTTGCGGGTTCTGGGGATGGAAAGCACGCTCGACCGGGTGGAAGTCGGCACGCGTCCCGTCCGGCTCGAAGCGTTTCCGATCGGCATTGCGCCCGAGGAGTTTCTCAACGCGCTTGCCACGGCGGAGGCGGCCGGCATACGCGCCGAAATCGAGCGCCGCTACGCCGGCCAGCGCATTCTGCTGGCTGTGGACCGCCTGGACTACACCAAGGGCATCCCCCAACGCCTGCGGGCGTACCGCCTGCTGCTTGAAAAGGAGCCCGGGCTGCGGCGCCGCATCGTCCTCATCCAGATCGCCGTGCCCTCGCGTGAAGGCATCGCGACCTACGCCGGACTGAAGCGCGAGGTCAACGAGCTGGTCGGCGAAATCAACGGGCAATTCAGCACTCCTGGCTGGACGCCGCTCGTCTACATACGCCACGGCGTGTCGCGCCAGCAACTGGCCGCACTTTACGCGGCCGCATCCGTGGGCTGGGTGACGCCGCTGCGCGATGGCATGAACCTGGTCGCGAAGGAGTACGTGGCCTGCCAGACGGAGGGCCGCGGCGCCCTGGTGCTGAGCGAGTTCGCCGGGGCGGCCGAGGAGCTGTCCCAGGCCTTCACCGTGAATCCCTACGACGAGGAGCGTACGGCGGAGACGGTCGCCGCTGCGCTGGCCCTTTCGGATGAGGAGCGGCGGGAACGCATGTCCGCCCTACATGCGGACGTTCTCCGCAGGAACGTTTTCCACTGGGGAGACCGGTTTCTGGCTTCCCTGCGCGAGGCCGCGGAGGTGCGCGCCAGCCGGGACGTCGAGAAAGCGGCGCCCCTGCCCTTGCACCAGATCCTTACCGCGTACCGCGACGCGGCTCGCCGTGTACTGTTTCTCGATTACGACGGGACGCTGGTGGGCTACGCATCGCGGCCCGAACTCGCGGTGCCGCCCTCCGAGGTTTTGCACCTGCTGGAGCGCCTCGCGGCCGACGAGGCCAACTGCGTGGTGGTAATTTCGGGCAGGCGCAGCAGCGATCTGGAAAAGTGGTTCGGGCGCATTCCCAAGCTCTGGCTCGCCGCCGAGCACGGCGCCACGATGAAACGCCCCGGCCACGACTGGCAGGCGCTGCGGGACAGGGCAACGACGGAATGGAAAGAGCGCGTGCGGCCCGTTCTCGAACACTTCGCCGACCGCACTCCCGGCAGCCTGATCGAGGAGAAAGACTTCGCCCTGGTCTGGCATTACCGCATGGCGGAACCCGAGTTCGGCGACTGGCTGTCCAACGAACTCGTCGCCGTGCTGGAAGGGATGCTGGCGGGGAGCGAACTGCGCGCCGTCCGCGACAACAAGCGCGTAGAGGTCAAACCCGCCTGGATCAATAAGGGGGAAGTGGTCGAGCTGGTGTTGCAGCACTACCAGGACGCCAGCTTCGTTTTTGCCGCCGGAGACGACCGCACGGACGAGGATATGTTCGTCAAGTTAGGCCCCGAAGCATGGACCGTGCACATCGGGCCCGGCTCCACGCGCGCCCGTTTCACGCTGCCGGACTTCACCCGGAGCCGCGCCCTGCTGGTCCGGTTCGCGGTCCCGGAACGCCTGGAACAATAGAAAAAAATCGCATCCCGCACTCGCCTTCACCGCCGGGCGCTGATACAATTAGTCTGCATTCAACAACATGGGCACCACCGCTCCGGACGAGCGGCTGAGGGAACTGGCCGAAGCAAGCTGGCAGTTCTATATCGATCTGGCCGAGGGAGCCTTCTATCTCGGTTACACCGATCAGTCCGCGTGGGTAATGCAGAAGGCCGTTGCGGAAGCCGAAACGCTTGGGCCGGGAGATCCGCGTTTGCCCGCTTCGCTAAACCGCCTCGGCGTTCTCTACTACTATCTCGGCAAGTACCGCAGCGCCGAACCCCTGTTCGAGAGGGCCGTGGCGCTGATGGAGCAGGCCGGCGCCTCGTGCAAGGCCGAATTCGGCGACATGCTCTATAACCTGGGCGGGTTGTATAAAGCCCAGGGCAAGTATCCCGAAGCGGAAACGGTGTTTGCGCGGTGCCTCGAAGTCTGGGAGAAGACCCGGGGGCCGGAGCATCCGGACCTGGCGCTGGCCTATCAGCAGCTCGGAGAGATGTGCATGCACCAGGGACGGGGTCCGGAGGCGTTGTTTGCGCTCCGTCGCGCCCTGACGCTGCTGGATGCCCGCAAGGTCCAGGACTGGGTCACCCTGGTGGTCCTCACCAAGCTGGCCGCCTACTACACGCTTCAGGACCGGTATCAGGAAGCCGAGCCGCATCTGTGGCGCGCTCTTGAGCTGCGGCGCCACTTGCAGGGTGGAGACCACCCCAAGGTGGCCAAGGCTTTAGAACAGCTCGGCCAGATCTACACCAGGCAGCGGAAGTTTGCCCGTGCCGAGCCGCTGTACCGGCTTTCCCTCGCGATTCTGGAAAAGAGCATCGGCCGGCGGCACCCCGATTTCCTGCAAACCCTGAACGCGCTGGCGGAACTCTATGTCGCCGAGGGCAAGTACAGCGACGCCGAGCCGTTGTTCAAGCTCTCGGTGGCGGCGTTCGAGCAGGCCCTTGGAGCGGAGCACCCCCACGTGGCCGACCGCCTGGAGGACTACGCGCTGCTGCTGCGGACCATTCGCCGGAACGAGGAGGCGGAGGTGTTCGAGACGCGGGCCCGAGCCATCCGGGCCAGGCGGGCGATCGCGATCTGATGCTTTCCGCCGCCCGCTCATGCTAATATGTCCTTCTAGCAGGCCCATCAGTTGGGAGGTCGTCTAACGGTAAGACGGCAGACTCTGGATCTGCTTATCGGGGTTCGAATCCCTGCCTCCCAGCCAATTCCCAATAAGGGGCTCTACGCCGTTAATGGGGGGCACCCGCTGCTGACTGATCACCCACTCCTCGGTGATCCGTTGTTGCGGGTGAAGCGCCAGATTGTGGCAATTTCTAAGGAACAGATTTGGCGCGAGCCCTTCTGGGGAACGCGTTGGAGAGGACAAACGTCGCCTTCATCGCCTCGACGCTGCGGGTGAAGTCGGCTGCCGGCGCCATGTGGCCCTGGTCGTATCCGCTCTTGGAGTAGTCCGAGGGTTCGGCGCGACGGCCGCGCGGAAGTTCCGGGTCTGCCCGAAAGCGGAAGTTCCCCTCCTTCCGGTTGGCGACCGCCGCCGCCAGGTCTTCCCTGGTGAGCGCGTAGCCGACCCAGAGGGGGATCTTGTGCTCGGGGTCATGGCAGACCACGAAGTACTTCTTGTCGAGCACAGGGGTGGGGCAGTCCGGCTGGCCGAACCTGAGATGATCCGCGGCAAATACGCAGGACGGCGGCGAGCAGTACCTAAAGTGAGCAGACGCGGCGAAGCATCACCGAATCTTCTATGTGCACTGACGGTTGCAAGACATGTGCATCGCCTGAATAAAGTGGTCCACTCCCGTCTGCCGATCCTGGCAGACTGCGCAGCCGGCTCCCTCGAGAGCAAGTAGGTGCTTAAATCTATTAGCGTATGCCTGCATTCTACGCTGCCGCGGTTCCCGAGTTCCTGACACACGAAGAGGATTTGATTGTCGGCCGACAGACCGGCGTAACACGCATCGAGTTACCCGCCGAACAACTGGAAGCTTGGCGCGAGCAGTTGCGAATTTTGCGGACGGCGCTTAGTTCCGATTCTGCCAGCGACTGGTACCTGCTTCTCGAATACCCGATTCCCCGACGGGGAAAGAGAATCGATGCTGTGGTTCTGGCTCACGACGTCATTCTCGTACTTGAATTCAAATGCGGCGCGCGCAAGTACGAGAGGGAGGCCCGCATCCAGGTTGAAGACTACTGTCTTGACTTGCGTGATTTTCACGCGGAGAGTCGAGGTCGCGTGTTGGTCCCCTTCCTGGTCGCGACCAATGCGACAAAGGAACTCCCACCCAGCCACGAGCCGACCGATTGGGTCGCGCCTGTTTGGCTGGCCAACGCTTCGTCCTTGCCACATCTGATGGAGAAGGCCGTTTTCCAATACAGAGATTGTGCTGCTGCGCCGATTGATTTCGAACGCTGGAACAGGGCTGAGTAGGTGCCTACACCAACGATCATCGAGGCAGCGCGAATTCTCTACGAAAGGCACGATGTCCGTGAGATTGCGCGATGTCACGCTGGTGCGGAGAACCTGACGAAGACGACTGCGGCCGTGATGCAGGCTATCCAATGGGCACGCTCGAGCGGCAGGAAAGCCATCTGCTTTGTAACGGGTGTGCCGGGTGCAGGCAAGACTCTCGCTGGCTTGAATATTGTTCACAACCGAGAATTGCACAAGGATTCCTTGGCTGTGTTCGTATCCGGAAACGGTCCTCTCGTGAGGGTGCTTTCGGAAGCGCTGGCCCGCGATGATTCCAGACGGACTGGCCGGGCGATTTCCGAATCCCGACGGAGGGTTTCAACGTTCGTTCAGAATGTCCATCGTTTCATCGATGCTCACTTCGCTGACTCGGCGGCTCCGCGAGACCGGGTGGTTATCTTCGACGAGGCTCAACGGGCTTGGAATGCGGAACACTCGCAAAGAAAGTTTAAACGCGATCGTTCCGAACCCGAAATCATGCTCGACATTATGAATCGCCACGAAGGCTGGGCCGTCATCGTCGCCTTGGTGGGCAGTGGTCAGGAGATCAATACGGGCGAAGCTGGCCTGGGGGAATGGGGACGAGCACTCGCCGAGCGCTTCCCCCATTGGAAGGTGCTGATCTCGCCCCACCTGGTTGAGGAAACGTTTGCGCGAGATAATCTCTTTCAAGTTCCACCCAACGATCTGGAGATTGTTGAGGACGGAAGGCTCCATCTAGAGGTATCACTACGATCGTACAAAGCCGAGGCAGTTTCGGAGTTTGTTTCTCAGCTGCTTTCGATACATGTTGCAGGTGCCCGAGCGGCGCTATCCTCGTGCTCGGATTTTCCGCTGGTGCTTACTCGGGACCTTGCTAAAGCAAGGGCTTGGTTGAAACGTCGGCAGCGCGGCTCTCGGCGGATTGGCCTCGTCGCAAGCAGCGGAGGCCGCCGCCTAATAGCACATGGTCTCGATGTTCGCACCAGTCTTGACGTCGAGAACTGGTTCTTGAACCCCGCCTCTGATGTCCGGTCATCGTACTATTTGGAGATGCCGGCCACAGAGTTTGGCATTCAGGGACTTGAATTGGACTGGACTGGTGTGTGCTGGGACCTCGACTTGGTACCGGAGCGGGGTGGCTGGAGTGTCAAAGCTTTCAAGGGGACCAAGTGGCAGAGCGTCCGCGATCCGATCCGGCGGCGATATGTTCTCAATAAGTATCGAGTGCTGCTCACGCGAGCGCGAGAAGGGATGATCATCTGGGTGCCCCCAGGAGACCCATCAGATTGGACACGCCCTCCGCAGAAGTACAATTGCATCGCAGAGTATCTCAAGTCGTGTGGCATCAAGGAGATTTGATGATCGGAACGGTGCGCGTTCGCGTCTAACAACAATCCACCAACATGAGGCAATCGTCTCAGGCACGCCAACAGCATTGTCTCGCGTTGCCTGACTCCTCTGCCGGGTTGCGCATCCTTGCGTGGTGCGGGCGCTGTGCCGTCCAGCCGGGACCGCTATTCGCGACAGAGTGACTCCGGTCACGGACAAGCGCGCGGGAACCAGCGTATCGTCGAATCAGACGCACTGCAAGCCGGCCCGCTCTCTGGGGCCGGGATCGCTGATCAGAGGAGGATTGGGAAGTGGCATATGTAATCGCCGAACCCTGCATTGGCGTGAAAGACACTGCATGCGTGGACGCCTGCCCCGTCGATTGCATTCATCCGCGGAAGGACGAGCCGGGCTTCGAGGAAGCCACGCAGCTCTACATCAATCCATCCGAATGCATCGACTGCGGCGCGTGCGTGCCGGTGTGCCCCGTCGCCGCCATTTTCGCGCTCGATGACCTGCCGGAAAAGTGGAAGCACTACGCGCAGATCAACGAGGATCACTACCAGAGCTGCTCTCAGAAGCCCTGAACATGGCCTGCATGCCCGGGAATCGGCGATCACTTACCAGAGCTGCTCTCAGAAGCCCTGAACGGCTCCGTGACCGAACCGGCGGGACAGATACAAAGGGCGCCGGTTTGCGATTTCACAATCTTCACAATTGATACCGGAACCTCTGCGACACGATGGGAAAAAGGTCACTGAAGAGGGCGCATGGGGACTCGAGCAGTTACAAGACTTTCCTAAGTGGTGGTCCACCGGGCAGAAGGCCGAAAACGCGCAGACGGCTTGAAGGCGACCTGCTCGGGCGTCAGGTTGTGGCGGTGTCGCCGCATGGGCGAAACCAAACCGCGGTGCCTGGCGCCGACAGGGTCGGTTTCGCGCCAGCAGGCCAGGAAATGATGGTTCATGAGCCGGATGACGTGGAAGCGGTCGGCCACGATAGGCGGGCGTTGGGAAAGTGCTTCCGCACCGGGGAAGCGGTGTCTATGTATTGACAAGAATGGACACCAAGCGTTTTCTGGACTCAGGCGCGCGTACGCGGGAGGCGGCCGATGATCCTGAAGCGCGCCGCCGGCCAGATACGGGCAGCGGATCGACAACGTCGCGCGAATCGAGCGGTTACGAGGAGTCCAGGCGCTGGCCCATTATCCCGGCTGGAGCCCTGCGGTGGCGACTCTACTGCCAGAGGGTTCCACTCCGCCGTGGTCCGGCGGATTGGGTTAGTCCTCCAACAAGACTAATTGACAGGCTGCAGCCGTGGGCCGTATCGATAGACCTGCCCTGCCCGCGCACGCAATTCCACTTCGATACCTGCGTATCGTACCTTCAGCGGCTTGGACTGCCGTGCCCGAATCACGGCCCGCTCCAGCTTGCCGCCGCTCCAGGCGAGATCCACTTCGAAGCCGCCTCGCGCGCGCAACCCTGTCACGCTGCCCTGGGGGAAGGCGGCTGGGAGCGCGGGCAACAGATGCAGGAAAGCGGCTTCGCCCATCTGAACGGCAGACAAGCTCAACTCGCTGGCGTACGGGTCATGGCTTTGCAGCAACATCTCGGCGATGCCGGCCGTGACGCCGAAGTTGCCGTCGATTTGAAAGGGCGGATGGGCGTCGAACAGGTTGGGGTAAAGACCTGCCCGGCGGGCCGAGGCCGGCTGCACGAGATTGCGCAGGATCCTGTAAGCGCGGTCGCCGTCGAAAAGGCGCGCCCACAGGTTCACCTTCCACCCCATGGACCAGCCGGTGGCGCCATCACCCCGGAACTCGAGGGACTTGCGTGCCGCTGCGAACAGCTCCGGGGTACCCCACGGGGTGATTTCACCGCCGGGATGAAGCCCGTAGAGGTGCGAGACGTGGCGGTGCTGGTTGTTGGGGTCGTCCTTGTCCTCCAGCCATTCCTGCAACTGGCCGTACCTGCCGATCTGGTTCGGAGCGATGCGCCGGCGCAGGCCTTCGAGCTGCCGCCGTAGATCCGGATCGGTATCCAGGATGCGGCTGGCAGCGATAACCGCGCCGAACAGGCCACGCACGATCTGGTGGTCCATCGCCGGACCCATCACCAGCCCGCCGTGCTCGGGTGAGTTGCTCGGCCCTGTGATAAGCCAGCCCTTGTCGGGGTGTTCCACCAAGGTGTCCACGAAGAACAGGGCCGCGCCTTTCAGGAGAGGATAGGCCGTCGTACGCAGAAACTCGCGGTCGCCGTTGTAAAGATAGTGTTCCCAAAGGTGCTGCGCCAGCCAGGCGCCTCCTGTGGGCCAGATGCCGTGGTTGGAGTGGTTAATCGGGGCGGTGCCGCGCCACAGGTCGAAGTTGTGATGCAGCACCCAGCCGCGGGCATTGTAGTGTTGCTTCGCGGTGACGGCGCCTGAGGCTGCAACCTCCCGAAGCGCCTCGAACAGCGGCAGGTGACACTCGGGGAGATTGGCCGGCTCGGCGGGCCAGTAGTTCATTTCGGTGTTAATGTTAACGGTGTACTTACTGTCCCACGCGGGTTTGTTGGAATCGTTCCAAAGACCCTGTAAATTCGCCGGCTGCCCGCCCTGGCGGCTGGATGCGATCAACAAATAGCGGCCGTACTGGAACAGCAGCGTCACGAGTTGCGGATCGCTGCGGCCGGCAAAGGCCCGGATACGTTCGTCGGTCGGATCGGCTGACGCGGCCGAATCGCCCAGGTCGAGCGAAACGCGCCGGAACAACCGTTGGTGGTCGGCGACGTGTGCAGCGCGCAGTGCCTGGTAGCGGGCGCGGCGCAACGGAGCCAGCACCGAATCATTGCGCCGCTTCGGATCGGCGGAGACATCCCGGTAGTTCACGAAATTCGTGGCCCCGGTGAGGATGAGGGTGGCCGCGTCAGCGCCATTCACGGTGATGCGTCCGTTGGCGGCAGCCATACGGCCGCCCTCCACCTGGACGAGCAACCGGGCCTCGAACCGGATGGCCCCGCCGGGGACGCCGCCAGACATCGAGATCTCCCCGGACGGATTTGCCTGAATTACGGCGCCTTCATGGGCGGCGGCCAGCGTGGCTTCAAAGGAAATGCTGCCGGGTTTATCCGCCTCCAATCGCACGACGATGGCTTGCGCGGGGTGGCTGGCGAAGACCTCACGCCGCCAGGTGGTGTCGCCGCTTGCAAACTCCACCGCCGCGACGGCGCTGTCCAGATCCAGTTCGCGGCGGTAACGCGTGACCGCGGTGGCCGGAATCTCGGGAAACGTCAGAAGCAGGTCGCCGAAGGCCTGGTAAGCTTTCTGCCCCAGCGGAATACTCATGAACTCCCGCATGGCGAGGTCCTCGGCTTCCTTCTGCCTTCCCTCATAGAGAAGCCGCCGCAGCGTTTCGAGATGCCGGTAGGCGCCCGGATGGGCGTAATCGTGCGGACCGCCGGTCCACACCGTGTCTTCGTTGAACTGGATGCGTTCGCGGGCGATCCCGCCGAAGATCATGGCTCCCAGGCGTCCATTGCCCACCGGCAGCGCTTCCACCCACTCGGTGGCGGGCTGCCGGTACCACAGTTTCAAATGGGAGAAATCCTGCCCGGCAGCCGCTCCCGGCGCCGTGAAAAAGCAAAGTGCGACGACGGTTATCGTAAGTGCCCTTCGCATGGGATTCCTGTTCAGTGTAACGGGTTCAAGCGGGCAATGAAGCCGCCGCCAGAAATGCCGAGCGTCGAGTCCACGTTACTTAAGATTGTCGGGACCGCGGAGGATGCAACCAAGCTATGTCGCGCCAGCATCGAAACCGGAACCCCGATCCTACT
This sequence comes from Acidobacteriota bacterium, assembly GCA_029776225.1. Classification (GTDB taxonomy): domain Bacteria; phylum Acidobacteriota; class Terriglobia; order Bryobacterales; family Bryobacteraceae; genus Fen-330. The sequence continues at coordinate 639,378 of JAKOTR010000053.1, forward strand.
GTATTGGTAAGTCTTGCGTCCCCATTCAGTACTGGGCGGCAGGCTAAGCCGGTCTACTCCGTCGATGACTCCAGGAATTGGCCATGGTTCGCAAGGATCTCATCCATCGATACCACTAGGAGCTTGTTGAAAAACCCAAACTGAGCGCTTGGCTGATCAAACAAGGGCTGGGACAATTGTTTCATGCGCGGCGACGATCAGCAGCAAACGGGAATGTTCAGCTATGTATGCCTGGAGGACCGGGTGCCGGCGGATCATCCTCTGCGGGCCATCCGCAAGACGGTCGACGAGATCCTGCGGGCGATGGCGAAGGACT
>JAKOTR010000096.1 GCA_029776225.1 Acidobacteriota bacterium
GGCGATCCGGTGGAGACGGTCGCGCCACTGAGCATCGCCCTGGCGCCGGTAGACGATGGCGGCCCTGCCGGTGGAGCGCTGGACCACGCGCAGTGCGAAGGGGGCCTCGCGAATCTTCAAGGCTGGTTCTCCTCCATTTCGAACTTGGCCACGAGCTCGATGCCGTCGCCGGCGTTCCTGGAGGCCTGCTCGAGCAGGCCGGCGGCGTTAGAGATTCCCCCTTCGGGGAACTTGAGTTCCAGGGACGCCTCGAACGTGCCGCCCTCGCCGATGGCGCGGGCGATCCGGGTCCCGAGGTCGATGGGGCCGAGCGGGTGGGTGTGCTGCACGTTAGCGACGCGGAACTGCACGGTGCCCCCGTCCTTCGCGGGGCCCGAAACGGCCACACTGAGCCGCAGGTCGGTGGCTCCCAGTGGCTGGGCCAAGTGGGAAAGCCTGCGAGCGGCATCTGGGTTCGTGGCGCGCAGCTTGAGGGAAAGGAGCGGGCGGTTCTCCGCCTGCCGGATCGCGTCCGGCCAGGTGGTGACCACCGACGGAGGGGGCGCCGGGGGAATCCAGTTCTGGAACTCGGGCCCGTATGGGATCTTCGTCTCCCCGTGAATGACGGCGGTAGGGAACGCTCCCTCGCGGATCGCCTCGGAGATGACGTGAGGCTGGACGCCCTTGCGGGCGGCGGCTTCCTCGATGGTGAGCGGTTCGGCGGGCGGCAGGGCGTCCTCGGCCAGCCAGTCGGCCACGCAGGGGGCGTCCGGGGGAGCCACAAGCTCGTCCTGCGAGAGGCTGAGGGTCGTGAGTTCCTCCCCATCCTCACGCCTCCGGGCGCCTGGAGGTCCAGTGACGCGCCCCTCCGCGTCGTAGACGTCTCCGTTGGGGAGGCGGACCACCAGCCGGCCCTGGCTCACGGCGCTCAGAATGGAGCGGCGCACGGGCTCCTTGTTCATCAGGAGGCGCAGCTTGGGGCTGGAGAGGGCGCGCTCGTGCACGGAGCTCGCGGTGACGGCGCCGGGGTGGTCGGGAGAGGGCGTGGCACCATTCACCAGGTCGTTCACGAGGAGGTCGACGTCCAGCACGTCATCGGGTTGGTACACCCAACCCTTGTCGTCCAGGAAGCGCTTGAGCCGCTGCTGGCCATCGGGGCCCTGGAGCGCGCTGACGTTATCGACCAGGTACTCTTCAGAGATGCTCACGGGGGCCACGCCCTGGCGGATGACGCGCGTGTAGGCGCGGACCGTTTGGAACTCGGCCTGGCGCCCATAGCGGTCTGCCAGCTCGTCGAGCTGCCGCCTGGCATCGTGCCCGGCGCCCGGACCTGTCCCTTCTTCCTTCCTGAGCTCCTCGGCAGCGAGGGCCCGGCGCGCGGCCTGCACGGCCTGCTCGAGCTGGGCGCTGTCGGGTGCGATGGCGAGGATGGCGTTGCGGAAGCGGCGCGGCATCTTCGCCTGGGGGTCCGAGTCGTTCGCCCAGTCGCAGATCTCCTGCGCCTGCTTCTCGGAGTCGGCGAGGACCAGCTTGGGCGTCTGGGTGTCTGGCACCGCGGAGGGAGCGCTGGGGAAGGGGCACAGCGTGAAGATGTGGCCTCTAAAGTATTGCTGAGCCATCGTCCGGACGCGCTGGCGGGCGTTCTCTTCCATGCCGGGCGCGGCCATGCGCTCCTCGATCCGCTTGACGTTGTTCGGTTGGTAGCCGAAGTGGTAGCGCTGGCCGGTAGCGTCAGAGTAGGTGTGCCAGCAGCGCTCCATGAGGCGGTCCAGCGCCTCGCCGGGCTCGTAGCCGACCTCGGTGGGGCGGAGGACGGCGAGTGTGAGTTCCTCCTTGGTGACGGCGGGCCTGCTTGGTTCCTGAAGGCTCTCGAGGAGGAGGGCGGAGGCAACGCGCCGGTGGATGTCCGTGGAGTACTCGTCATCGAGCTGGCCGGCGTGGCCGTGCACATCGGCATCGACAGCAGCTTTGAGGGAGGCCCGGTCGAGGCGCTCCAGGAGGTCTTGCTGGATGCGGGGGCTGCTCCAGTTGAGGTCGCCCTCGCTGATGAGGGTGATGTTAGACTCGCTCTCCCAGATGTCGCGGAGGATGCGGGCGAAGAGGCGGAGGGTGCCCCGGCTCTTCTGGAACCGCTCCAGGGCGCCGAGCCGGTTTTGGGCCACCTCAAGGAGGCGCGGGTGGAAGGGGTAGCACTGAACGATGCGGTCGGCGTAGCCCATGCCGGCAGCCTCGGCAGGGATGGATCCTGGGTGCTCTGCAGCCACGCGCTGGTAGAGCTGATGGTACTCGGCGGAGGCCTGGTCGGCCGCGGCCTTTTCGATCTCCTCGAAGAGGCGGCGGGCAATGACCTGGACAGACTCCTTGCCGATGGGATCGAGGTCTGTGAAGCGGCGGCCGAGTTCGTCGTCCAGCCGCCGGGCGTCCGCCAACGCCTGGTTGAGCAATCCGGTCTCGGTCAGGTAGGCGGTCTGGCCGGCGGGATCGGTGATGACGAGGACGGCCTGCTTGCGGGCGGTGATCTCAGCGGAGAGGGCGCCGAGGAAGCGGAGGAGGCAGCCACGCGCGTGTTCGGAGAGCTGCGCCATGTACTTGACGACCTCATCGAGCAGGATGAGGACTGGCTTGGCAGGCAGCACGTCGCGGATGAGGCCGGAGTCAGGCGACTTCTCTGGATCGTCCACGTCGCGCATCACTGCGTAGCCATCGGTGCCACCGAGCTGCCATGCCAGCTCGGCCCAGAGGCTATGGGTTTCGAGGCCGTCGTGGCGAGCGACCACTGCAGTGCCTGCCTTCTCGCCATCGAAACCGGCGACGGCAACGGCGGAGGGCCTGCCGGCTGCAGGGAGGAGATCGGTGCCCAGCGTTGACTCAGACGCGTGGCGGGCGAGGTGCCACAGGGCGATGAGGGCATGGGTCTTGCCGCCTCCGAACCCGGTACGGAGGCGGAGGAGGGCGCCGGCCTCGTCCGGCTCGGCCAGACGGTCAAACACGGTACGGACCAGGTGCCTGAGGGGTTCTGCCGGGTGAGTATTGCGGAAGAAGAGGCAGGGGTCCTGGTACACCTGCGGGGCGTTCCCGCCGATCACGTGTCCGAAGTCGGCAGCGAAGATGGCGTCATCAAGCTCTCCGTGCAGCACTTCTGGCCGAGGAACGCAGGTCTCGCGAACAATTCTCATCGGTTCCCCTCTCATTGTGGTGCATTGTTGGGGCACGGGTGCTGGCCGGCACGCACAGGAACGGGTGCAGGGCGGAGTGCCAGCGCAGGAGGAGCGTCCGGGCGCCGGCCTCCCGGGTGCCGCGCATACCCCTATTCTGGGGCAGGGAGGGCAGCTTCCTGCGGGCCCAGGAGACAATGACACATTCTGCCCCTTGTGCCGCTTCGCACGCGCCTGGAGCTCGCTACGGCAACCACTTTGGAGAAGGGGTTCGGCGCGCCTTCCCCTTTTCCCATCGCGAACGGCTGTACCCCTCCCGCCCACCAGTGTGGAAAGTGCCGCCGCGAAGCCCCAGCGAGGCAGAGCGGCCGTGCAGCAATGGGCCGGGCGTGGCGAGCCCGAGCATGTGCCGCTTGGCTTCCTTGGCACATTCGTTCCTGCCGGACGGGTCGCGCGCTCCAACCCGGTCCGCTGCTGCAGATCGAGTGTCCACCAGTTCGAGGCGACGTCCGCAGGGCGACCTGGAGGCCCTACGGCGCGTGACCAGAGAAAGCAACTGCCGTTGCTGATGGAACAGCAGGAAAAGGATCATTGCCGGCGAAAGGAAGCCAGCAATGAAGAGGCCCGGGGGGTAAGCCCGGGCCTGGTGAACGGAGCAGGTTGCGCCGCGAACTCCGTGGTTCCACCCACTGGTTCCACCCGCACACGAGTGGACAGTGCTCTACTTCGGCAACCCTCGCGGAGTTCCTCCTGCTCTTCTTCACCAGGTTCGTTCCACCCCGGCCCGTGTGCAGGCGCGCGGGAAGTGACCGCTTGACTCGGTGAGTCACTGACCGCTTTCTTCGCCGGTTCCGAGACGGCGCGGAGGTGCCAAAAACCCGCATGGTACCTGGATTCTTCCCCGAAAAGCGGGGGAGTTCATGACACGTAAGCGAACAACGTGAGAAGGAGCGCCAAGCCAGATTGACGCCTGAGCAGCGCATCGCCGAGTCCGCCCGGTCTCGGTTTGGTGACGCCACGCTCGTGCAGTACCCTAGCCCAGGATACGTCGTGGTGGAGTGCGTCCCCGATGGAGTCCACCTCGGTGGAATCTACGACTATGCCGTCATTGACGTGGTCAAGAAGTTCAAGGGCTTCGTCCAATGGGCATTCCAGGTCGAAGGTGTGAATGTGGTGGAACTACAGGGCTACACCCTCGCCCAGGATGTGTACGGTCACAGGGGCGGTCTCTGCGTCATCCGGCTGTCGATCCCACGCCATGTTGCCGCTCGATTCGACTGGACACGAGCAACTCTCGGCG
>JAKOTR010000099.1 GCA_029776225.1 Acidobacteriota bacterium
ACGCTGACGCTCTCCAATTTGTTGACGCCCGGGAGCACGATCACCGACGCCACTCTCCTTCTGCAAATCGACACGCTGCTCACGCCGGGAACGATTGCGTTGGCCAGTTGCCAGGGAACCGGCTGCGAGAACTACACCCTCCCGCTGGTTCAATCGGACATGTTCGCCACTGTCATTACGGTTGCCAGCACCAGCGGTACCACCTACACGTGGAACTACCCGGCGAGCTCGGGCTGGGCTTCGCTGAATCTGTTGACGGCCAACCCGGACTTCGCAGCCGATTTAGCCGCGGGCCGGGACCTGACGATCTCCTGGACGCAAACGGTTACCCTCAGTGCGCAATACACGGTGCCACACGGTGGCGCCAATGACAGATGCAGGAACTGCACTCTGCTTTTCAATATTCCTTTCACTGCGCAGACCAATCTGAGTGCAACAGTCGAATCGGCTTCTGTTGAGCCGAACCCGATCCCGGAGCCCTCGACGGGATTGCTGCTTGGCCTGGGCATCATCGTGACGGCCGCTACGCTGCGCCGCAAAATCGCCCGCTAGTTTTCTCCGAGCCGCGACAGCCCTCCCCGAAAAGGGGAGGGCTTTTTTGTTTCCGCTACGGCCCAAACCCTGCCTGAGTTGCTAGGCTGTTGCTTATGCCTCCAAGCCTTGCTTCCATACTGGATTCCGGCGACAGCAACATCTACAACATCCGCCCCACCGCGCCGGGGCCCCAGGGCGCGCTGCCGCTTACCCAGGACATGCTGCTGAAAAGACCCTCCGGAGACCTGTTCGGATGGATTCAGGACGTGGGCATGGGCTGGAGCCCGAGCGAGCTGGGCCGCAGCGAAATCCTGATCCTGAGCACGCACGGAGGTCTCCGCGCCCCTGACGGCACTCCCGTCGCCCTCGGGTATCACACCGGCCATTGGGAAGTCGGCCTGCTGGTGGAGGCCGCGGCGCGCGAACTGAAGGAGCTGGGCGCGGCGCCTTTCGCCGCCTACTGCACGGACCCGTGCGACGGCCGCACGCAGGGGACGCCCGGAATGTTCGAAAGCCTGGCGTACCGCAACGACGCGGCGGTCGTCTTCCGGCGGCTGATCCGCTCGCTTCCCACGTGCAGCGGGGTCGTCGGAGTAGCCACTTGCGATAAGGGGCTCCCCGCGATGATGATGGCGCTGGCGGGCACGCCGCATTTGCCCGGGGTGCTCGTGCCGGGCGGCGCTACGCTGATGCCGGAGAAAGGCGAGGACGCCGCGAAGATCCAGTCGGTGGGCGCACGGTACGCGCACGGCGAAATCACGCTGGAAGAGGCCGCGGAAGCCGGTTGCCGGGTGTGCGCTTCTGCCGGGGGCGGCTGCCAGTTTCTGGGCACGGCCGGAACCGCGCAGGTGGTGGGGGAAGCGCTCGGGCTCTCGCTGCCGCATTCGGCGCTGGCGCCCTCGGGGCACGCAATCTGGCTGGACATGGCCCGGCGCTCCGCCCGCGCGGTGATGGCGCAGGCAGCCTGCGGTGCCGTCATGCGGGACATCCTCACCGATGCCGCCATTCACAACGCCATGGTGACGCACGCAGCGTTCGGCGGCTCGATGAACCTCATCATGCACCTGCCGGCGATCGCGCACGCGGCCGGCCTGCGGCGTCCGGCGGTGGACGACTGGATCGCCGTCAACCGGCAGGTCCCGCGCCTGGTGGACGTGCTGCCCAACGGGCCGCGCAACTATCCGACCGTGGTAGTGTTCATGGCGGGCGGCGTGCCCGAGGTGATGCTCCACCTGCGCCGCCTGGGGCTGCTCGAAACCGGGGCGCTCACGGCTGCCGGAGCGACGCTCGGCGAAATGCTGGACTGGTGGGAGCAATCGGAACGGCGCGCGAGGCTGCGTGCCGAATTGCGGGAGCGGGAAGGCATCGATCCCGATGACGTCATCATGGACCCCGATACGGCGAAGCGGCGCGGGCTGACCTCGACCGTCACCTTCCCCAAAGGCAACCTGGCGCCCGGCGGATCGGTTGTGAAAAGCACCGCCATCGACCCAAGCGTTGTGGATAGCGATGGCGTGTACCGCAAGGTGGGGCCGGCTCGGGTGTTCACCAACGAACCGGACGCGATCGCCGCCATCAAGAGCGGCAGGATTAAGCCGGGCGATATTCTGGTGCTGATCGCGCGCGGGCCCTTGGGCGCCGGCATGGAAGAAACATACCAGCTCACCGCGGCGCTGAAGCATTTGTCCTTCGGCAAGCACGTGGCGCTGCTGACCGATGCGCGGTTCAGCGGGCTTTCCACCGGAGCGTGCATCGGGCACATTACTCCGGAGGCGCTGGCGGGCGGGCCGTGCGGCAAGCTGCTCGAAGGCGACCTGATCGAAATCGTGATCGACCGGAACCGGCTGGAGGGCTCGGTGAATCTGGTCGGCGCGGGCGGGGTGGTTTTCGGCGCCGAGGAGGGCGCCCGCGTGCTGGCAGAGCGTCCGATGCGTCCGGATCTCGCGCCGGACCCCGCGCTTTCGGCCGACACACGCCTGTGGGCCGCGCTGCAGGACGTGAGCGGAGGCACATGGGGAGGCTGCGTGTTCGATACCGAAACGATTCTTCGCTTGCTGGAAGCAGGTAAGAAAGCCTTGAGCTGACGCCGCGCGGCGGGCTTTACTGGCTGGCCGTAGAATGAAACCAGCGGAGGGGTCCATGCCGGAAAAAGGGCCAGCCAAACGCGCGCAAGAGCGCAAGAAAGAAGGCAAAGCTCCAACCACGCAGGCGGGCGAATATGTGCGCGAGGAGATGCGCCACGCGAAGGAAGGCAAGCATAGCGTGAAGAATCCGAAACAGGCCATCGCGATCGGGCTTTCGAAAACGCGCCGCGAAGGGGTCGACTTGAAACCGCCCGCCAAGAGCAAAGCCAGCCCGGCTACCCGCAAGAAGGCTCAACAGGACTATGCGCGCGGCCAATCGGGCCGGGCGGCGAAGAGCAAGAGTTCCGGAGGCAAAAGCAAACGATAGTTGGGGCGCCGGAGTAAGAGGCCCGTCTGCTGTGGACGGGCGATGATCTCGTTCTGTAAGTCTTGCGTAAGAACGCAGAAGTAATCACAGTAGCCGATCGCGCAGACGATTAGTTCCCGGTACTTCTCGGACTCTCGTTACGCTCCCCACGAAGGCGGCGTGGTATTTTGCGCGTCAACATGACTGGTAGTGACAGAAACCGGTCTAACGTTCTTGCGTTGCCATCGGGCCGCGGTCGTGCTTGTATATCCGTTCGGATATAATCAACCCATGCCGGCGATCGGCGAGGCCGTTGAGAAGATCCGCATCTTCGACGATAGCAGCCCGTGGATAAAGTCACGTTTTGGCCAAGCGAGCGCCGGCAGCAATTTCGCCTGCGAGCGGTTGCAGGGAGCGGACAATCGTATCTGATGACCTCCTGGGGCCATTTCTCGGCTTGTGTGAGGGCCAAAAACGCGACATAAAGCGCGGCGAACAGGTCGGCCGCTTGGCGACCCGTGCCCACCTTGAAGATCTGCCGCAGGATCAAGCTCAAATTGAAGGCGGCGGCGTGAATCAGCACGCGTTTGGCGATGTTGTTTTTACCGCGCAGGTGCACCCGCCTCATCCCGCCCGTATCGTAGAGATGCGCGAAACTTCGCTCGATCAGTTCCCCACGCCGTCGCATCAGCGCTTTCGCCGTCTTGGTGTTCAGCCGACGCCGATTCGCATACACCGCCGCCTGGGCCTCACTTTGTCCTGCCCACTGCTGGCGCTTCCGTTCCGGCTCGGCGATCGCCGTCCGTACGCCCACCTCGGCCAAGGCCGCCACCGACTCTTTGCTGTGATACCCCTTGTCCGCCACTACCCGTTCCACACCGATATCACTGACCGCCGCCACCGAGCCCACTGCTTCCGCTTCTGCCGGTTGCCCGGCCATCTCCGTCACCGTCTCCCCGGCCTCGGCCAGCGTCGTTGTCATACTCGCCGTGTCTCCGCGGTCGGCCGGTTGTACCGTCACGGCCACCACTGCGCCGGTCTCCAGGTCCACCGCGTGCTCGGCCTTGTAGGCCAGGTGTGTCCGGCCATCCTTCATCTTCGTGATCCGCGCTTCCCGGTCGTGCGGATTCACCCACTCCCGGTTCGAGAGTGACTTCTTGCGCTTGCGATCAAAGCGCTGGCGTTGCGCCGGAGTCGGCTCCTCGATGCCCTCGTGTTTCATTAACTCGGCCACGTGCTCGTCGTAGCTGAGGCCGTTGTCCCGCCGCACGATCGATCGCAACGCCGCGTTGGCCTCCAGCGTGGTGGCGTCCACCCCCAGGTTCTTGCCGCTCAGCAAGCCCTCTCGCGCCAGTTGCTTCAACACCCAGCGGAACACCGCCTTGTGCGTCCCCAGATTCATCAGCCGCCGCGTCTTGGACAACGTGGAGTGGTCCGGGGTCTGCTCCTCCAGGCTCAAACCCAGGAAATCCCGCAGGCTGAGCGAGTCCGACACCCGGTAGGCAATGCCACGCTCGGAGTCGATCCCCTCGAAGTAGCCGACCAGAAAACAACGGAAGTATACGCCCGGCGCGATGGAAGGGCGGCCCATGGTTGGCGCGTAGTACTTGCGGCAGATCCGTTCCGCGTAGGTGTCAAACTTGGCCCGATCGAGAATCTCGTTCAGCCGACTGTAGAAGGGGTGCCGCCCGCGGGCCTGCAGTTGGCTGGTCTCGACCCAGAACGAGGTCTGCTTCTGTCTCCGCTTGCCGAGCGCCATGCCCAATTATCCATCCAAAACATTCCTGCATCAAGATGTTTCGACTTCAAAATGTTTCGACTTTATCCACGGGCTGATAGCGGCGCCTACCGCGTAATCTACCTCGCCCGGCGACCTGAGGCGGCCCCAGGCGACTTCGAGGAGCGATATCGAGATCGCCAGAAACCGGTTCGCACAACCATCGGGAGGTGGCAAATGAGGCCCCGGCCGGCTCCGCAGACACCGGGGGCCGGAAAAGAATGTTCTTGCACCGCGGGTATTTGCGAAACCTTCCAGGAGCAAAGTGAATCATTACAAGGAAGAAAAAACCTACGGAGGAACAACAGCATGCGACTCATCGCCCTTATCGCCGGGGCATTGATGCTATCCATGGCGGCCTGCACTAGAGACACTAGAGACACTGGAGACACTAGAGAGGCGAACGGCGCCAGAGCAGATCTAAGGGATGCCAACGGGCAGGAAGTCGGGACGGTCACGTTCCATCCCGCTCCGGACGGCGTGCACCTTACGGTACAGCTCAAGAACCTGCCGCCGGGAGAGCATGCCTTCCACATCCATGATGTGGGCAAGTGCGACCCGCCCGACTTCACGACTGCCGGCCCTCACTTCAACCCCCACGGGAAGCAGCATGGGACGCAGAATCCCGAGGGCGCCCATGCGGGCGACCTCCCCAACATCACGGTGGATGCGAACGGGACCGTCAACACCAGCATGACGATTAGCGGCGTCACACTCGGGACCGAGCCCAACGGCCTGTTCCGCGAGGGCGGCACGGCGGTGGTGGTCCACGCGGGTCCGGACGACTACAAGACCGACCCGGCGGGCAACGCCGGCGCCCGAATCGCCTGCGGCGTCATCACGCGGTAATCTGTGATGGATGCCGCATGTTTCCTTCTTAATTGGTGACATAACCGTAGAGAGCGAATTCAACGATTCGGAAACGGCGCGCCGCATCATCGAGAAGCTGCCGATTGATGCTTCGGGAAGCTACTGGGGAGGAGAGTTCTACTTTCCCGTTCCGGTGAAGGCGCCCGTGGAAGAGACCGCGCGCGAGGTGGTGGACCCCGGCACGGTGGCATACTGGCCGCAAGGCGCCTGCCTCTGTCTTTTCTGGGGTCCGACGCCCGCCAGCGAGGGGAAAGAATGCCGCGCCGCCAGCAAGGTCAACGTGGTCGGGCGCGTGCTGAACCCCGAGGTCCTGCCAAAGCTGAAGGCCCGGAAGGTGCGAGTTTCCTCAGCGCCTTCCGCGCAGTCGCGGTCAGCGGGACACGCTCCAGGTAGGATTCCCGAATCCACGAGAAGCCAGCCGGAGCGCGGCTGAGTAGGGCCTGCACGATCGTGTATTCGTAACGGTATTTCGTAATGCTGTGCCGGACGGTGGCCACCGTCTCGAGCGGAATCGCCGAGGGCAGCAGGCGGGCTTCGGGCAGTTCCCAGAATCCCGCCATTCTCCGGCTCGATGCTTCGCGCCGGCGCAGCAGCACGCAGCCGCGTTTGCGGATCAGCAGCAGTGTGCCTTGAACCCGGACGGGCTCCGTCCGGCGCTGCCTGACTGGCAATTCCCGCTCGATTCCCTCGCCACGGGCGCTACACAGATCCGCGAGCGGGCACGCGGCACAGCGCGGCTCCCGCGGCACGCAGACCGTGGCGCCGAGCTCCATCATCGCCTGGTTGAACCGGCCCGGGCGCCTGGCATCCAGCAGTGTTTCAGCGGCTTCCCGCAGCCGCCGGCGCGTCCTGGCCGAATCTATGTCGCCGCGCTCGGCCAGCAGGCGCGCCAGCACGCGCAGGACGTTGCCGTCCACCGCAGCGTGCGGCAGGTTGAAGGCAATGCTGGCCACGGCGGCGGCTGTATAGTCGCCGGCGCCGGGCAACGCCCGGATGCCTTCGTAGGAAGTGGGGAACCCGCCGTTTTGCGCCATCAATTGCGCCGCCCGGTGCATGTTTCGCGCACGGGAGTAATAGCCAAGGCCGCTCCAGCACGCCAGCACTTCGTCCTCGGGCGCTGCGGCCAGCGCGGCAAGGTCCGGGAAGCGCGCCAAAAAGCGCTCGTAATAAGGAATGGCCGCCGCCACGCGGGTCTGCTGGAGCATGATTTCGGAAACCCAGATCCGGTAGGGATCCCGTGTGCGCCGCCAGGGCAGATCGCGGCGCTCCCGCTCGTACCATTGCCCGAGCCGGCGGCGGAGTATCTCGATGTCGCGTGGAGTGGTTATGGTTCCATTCTACCCGGGGGTTCGCGCTTACCCTCTGTAGTATCCTGAAATGATAGAGATCCCCTTAGATTCCCGCTGGTAGTGCGGCACTTTTCGGGATTTGACACGCGCCGTGGAAGATTCCATCGTTATTCGGGGAGCGAAGCTCCATAACCTGAAGAACATCTCGCTCGAGATTCCGCACAACAAGCTGACCGTAGTTACCGGTGTGTCGGGTTCGGGCAAGTCTTCGCTCGTCTTCGACACCATCTACGCCGAGGGCCAGCGCCGGTACGTCGAATCGCTCTCCGCCTACGCTCGCCAGTTCCTCGAGCGGATGGAAAAGCCCGAGGTGGATGAGATTGAGGGCCTGGCGCCGCCCATCGCGATCCGGCAGAAGAATACCTCGCGCAACCCGCGATCCACCGTCGCCACGTCGACAGAGCTGTACGACTTCCTGCGCCTGCTGTACGCGCGCGTGGGGCGCACTTATTGCCCAAAGTGCGGCCAGTTCGTGCAGCGCGATACGGTTGACCAGGTGGCCCAGCGCGTGCTCGCAGAGCCGGAAGGCACCCGTTGGTATGTTCTGTTTCCCGTGCGCCTTCCGCAGAAATCCGCCGAGATGCGGGACCGCCTCTTCGACCTCCGCCAGCGCGGCTTCAACCGGCTGTACCAGGACGGGCGAACGTTCGAGTTCTCCACGCCCGAGTCGCTGCTGGACATCGATTTCACCCGGCCGCTGCACGTGCTGGTGGACAGGATCGTCATGTCGTCCGGCTTGCGCCAGCGCGTGGTAGACAGCGTCGAGATCTGCTACCGCGAAGCAGGCGAGGTGATTTTCGAACAGGCGGGAGCCGAGCCGCCCCGCCGCCTGGTTTTTAATGAGAAGTTCGCCTGTAAGACCTGCAACATCGAGTTCCTCACCCCCGAACCGCGCCTGTTCAGTTTCAACAACCCATTCGGCGCCTGCCCGCGCTGCCAGGGCTTCGGCAACACTCTGGATTACGACTTCAATCTGATCATCCCCGATCCCACGCTGTCGCTGGATGAGGGCGCCATCGAACCCTGGACCAAACCGCAGTACCGCCGCTTCCTGGAGGGGTTCCGCCGCCGCGCGCGCGGCAAGGTGCGCTTCAACGTCCCTTATTGCGAACTGACGGAAGATGAGCGCGAAGCCGTGCTGAAGGGCGTCTGGGCCTTTCTGGATCATCTGGAGACGAAGAAGTACAAGCTGCACGTGCGAGTGTTCCTGAGCCGGTACCGCGGATACGCCGAATGCCCCGTCTGCCGCGGGGCGCGGCTTCGCCAGGAAGCGTTGAACGTGCGCGTGGGCGGGCGCACGATCGCCGAAGTCACGGCGATGAACATCGCCGAGGCGCACGCGTTCTTCGATTCGCTTGAGTTCACGCCGGAGGAACTTGGCATCGCGGAGAAAATCCTGCTGGAGATCCGGCAGCGCCTGAAGTTCCTCAACGATGTGGGACTGGACTACCTCACGCTCGACCGGCTCGCGTCCACGCTATCGGGAGGCGAGGCGCAGCGCATACAGTTGGCCACCTGCCTGGGGTCGCGCCTGGTGGGCGCCTGCTACGTGCTCGACGAGCCCTCGATCGGCCTGCACAGCCGCGACACGGGACGCCTCATCCGGATTCTCGAGGAGCTTCGTGAGCTGGGCAATACGATTGTGGTCGTGGAGCACGACGCCGACATCATGAAGGCGGCCGATCATATCGTCGATCTCGGTCCCGGCGCGGGCGAGAACGGCGGGCGCATCGTTTTCCAAGGCCCCTACGACCGGCTGATCGCGGACGGCGCGGGCTCGCTCACGGGGGCATGGCTGCGCGGCGACCATCGCGCCCGGCTTGCGCGCGCGCGGCGGCCAGTGAATCGGAAACGCGTGCTGAAAATCGTGGGCGCCCGCGCTCACAATCTCAAGAACATCGACGTGGAGATCCCGCTCGACATGATGGTGGTCATCACGGGGGTCTCCGGTTCGGGCAAGTCCACGCTGGTGCACGAGGTCATTTACCGCTCGCTCGAAGCCATGCACAGGACCGGGAATCCGGCGCAGGAACCGGACGGCACGGGCGCGGCGCGAAGCACGGGGCTGGTCTGCAAGCGGATCGAGGGCGCGGAGAAGATACGCGAGGCGGTTCTGGTGGACCAGTCGCCGATCGGGCGCACGCCGCGGTCCAACCCGGTCACTTACATCAAGGCTTTCGATATCATTCGCGAGCTATTCGCGCGCACGCCGGCAGCCGCCCGCCACGGCTACACCGCCGGGCACTTTTCCTTCAACATCCCCGGCGGGCGGTGCGAGGTCTGCCAGGGCGATGGCACCGTCACGGTCGAGATGCAGTTTCTGGCGGACGTCGAACTGGTCTGCGAGGAGTGCAAGGGAACGCGCTACAAGAGCAGCATCCTCGACGTCCGTTACCGCGGGCTGAATATTCACGAAGTGCTCCAGCTCACGGTGAACGAAGCGCTCTCTTTCTTCGCCGACGTTCCGCGGCTGGTGTCGAAACTGAGCGTGCTCGCCCAGGTGGGGTTGGGATATCTGCGCCTCGGGCAGTCCGCCACCACGCTTTCCGGCGGGGAAGCCCAGCGTGTGAAGCTCGCCGCGCATCTGGCCCACAGCTCCTGCGAAGGCACGCTGTTCATCTTCGATGAGCCCACCACCGGCCTGCACTTCGAGGACATCGCGCAGCTCCTCGATGCGTTCCAGCGGCTGATTCAAAACGGAGGGAGCGTTCTGATCATCGAGCACAACCTGGAAGTGATCAGAAACGCGGACTGGATCATTGACCTGGGGCCGGAAGGCGGCGAGCGCGGCGGGTACATCGTAGCCCAGGGCACGCCCGAACAAATAGCCGCCTGCGAAGCGTCCTACACCGGCCGGTATCTCCGGCCGCTCCTCTAAAGCCGCCTTCCTAAAAAGGCCGACCCGTCCGTTGCTGAGCCGGTCAGCAAACACGTTCGCCGCGGCAAAGGTTTTTTTCCAGAACACCGACCGCGCGTCGCGAAGCCCGTCCGCGAACGCGTTCGCTCCGGCGAGAAACTTTTTTAAAAAGCCGATGGTGTTGCGAAGCCGGTGGGTAGAGCGTTCGCCGCGGCGAAAGGATTTCTCAAAAAACGCCGACCGCGCGTTACGAAGCCGGACGTTAAACGCGTTCGCAGCGGCGACGGGTTTTCAAAAAACGCCTGCTCGTGCGTTACGGAGCCGGTCGGCGAATGCGTTCGCTCCGGCGAAGCGTTCCTCCATGGCTTCCGAAGCCAGCTCCGCGCGCAGCCGCTCCAATTGCTCCATGAACGCCCCGAGCGCGGCGTCGATGGCGCCGGTGTTGGTGGCAAGGATATCGCGCCAGATCTCAAAAGAGCTGCCCGCCAGCCGGACGGTGTCGGCCAGACCCGGTCCGGCCACGCGCAAATGGCCCGGCGACTCCAGTTCACCGGAAAGCGTTAACGCCAGCGCGGTCGAGAGCAGTTGAGGCAGGTGCGACGTCCGCGCTACCACCCGGTCGTGCTCGGCGGGCGACATCGTGACCACCACCGCGCCGATCGCCTCGAGCCATTTCCTGAACTCGCGTGCCGCCGGGGTCTCAAGTTCCTCGGGGGATTGGGGCGTCAGCACCCAGGTTCTGCCCACGAAGAGGTCCGCATCCGCTTCGGCGGCGCCCCGGGTCTCCTTTCCCGCCATGGGGTGGCCGCCCAGAAACTGCCCGCGCCGGATCGTACGGGCCCCCTGCGCCACGATTTGCATCTTCGTGCTGCCCGCGTCCGTCACCAGGGCGCCGGGACGGAGCCACTGGTCGATTTCACCCAGCGTCTCGATGATCAGCCGGATGGGCCGCGCAAGGTATACAAGGTCCGCTTCGGCAACGCCCTCGGCCAGCGGAAGCGCTTCGTCGATTGCTCCCCGCGCCAAGGCGTCCCGGATCGCCCCCGGCGAACTCACGCCGATCAGCCGCCCGCCGAAACCGGCCTTACGCAGAGCGAGCCCGAACGAACCGCCGATCAGACCGCACCCGACAATCGTTACCGTCTTCATTTCACATCGTGCGCCCGACAGCCGGGGCGATCATCTTCAACTGCGCCATCAATTCCTCGAATTGCTCGGGCCTCAGCGACTGCGCCCCATCGCTCAAGGCGTGGTCCGGGTCGTTGTGAACTTCGACCAGCAAGCCGTCGGCGCCGGCAGCCACGGCCGCCCGCGCCATCGGGATCACCTTGTCGCGCCGCCCGGTGCCGTGCGACGGATCGGCCAGTATGGGGAGGTGCGAGAGCTTCTTCACAACCGGGATCGCCGAGATGTCCATTGTGTTCCGCGTGTAGCTCTCGAAGGTGCGGATGCCCCGCTCGCACAGGATCACGGAATAGTTCCCGGCGGCCATGATGTACTCGGCCGAGAGCAGCAGTTCCTCGATCGTCGCCGAGATGCCGCGCTTCAACAGCACCGGCTTGCTCTGCTTGCCCAGCTCGCGCAGCAGATTGTAGTTCTGCATGTTCCGGGCGCCGACCTGGAGGATGTCGGCGTAAGCGGCCACGAGCGGGATCTGCGACGGATCCATCACTTCGGTGACCATGCCCAGCCCGTAACAGTCCGCGGCTTCTCTGAGCAGCGCCAGACCCTCCTCACCTAATCCTTGAAAACTGTACGGGGAAGTCCTTGGTTTGAAAGCGCCTCCACGAATCAGCTTCCCGCCCGCGCGGGCCACAAGTTCGGCGATCGTCATGATCTGCTCGCGGCTCTCCACGCTGCACGGGCCGGCAATCATGACGACTGCGCTGCCCCCGATATCCACATCCCGGACGCGAATCACCGTGCCGCTTGGCCGGAACTGGCGGCTCGCCAGCTTGTAGGGCGACTGAATGCGGTGGGCTTCTTTGACGCCGTCCATGACCTCGAATTCGAGGGTGTCGAACTCGCCGGCCGGACCCACGCCCCCCAGAACCGTATGCACCACACCAGTTGAGCGGTGTACGGTAAAGCCCATTCTCACCATGCGATCGATAACTCTTTGAATCTGTTCCTCGGTCGCACCTTCTTGCATTACTACGATCATTGCGAAAACTCCCTGGGGCCCTTACGCGCTCTCATCTCCATCTTTTTTCACCATGCGAAGCCGCTGCACGTTCCGCATCTCGTCGATGATGCGCTCGAAGACGCGCTTCACGCCGTCCGAAGTCAGCGGCCCGGTGTTGCTCGCCGTCACGTTCGCGAACACCTCATCCTCCCGTCTCGGCTCGTAGATGGGCAGACCGAGGTCCTGCTTCACGCGCCCGATGGTCTCGACGATCTTCGTGCGTTCGTTGAGCAGCTCGAGAATGCGGCGGTCGAGCTCGTCGATGCGGTCGCGGCACTCCTGCAGAATCTTGAGGCCCTCTTGCCGCGTCATCTTGCTCACGATGCGAACCCGCCCTTCAACTCTCGCGCCAGCGATTCCAGTTTCGTTTCGAGAGAGGAAGCATCGGCATGTTCTTCAATTACTTTTACGAACGCGCTCCCGACAACGGCCGCGTCCGCAACTTTCCCAACGGCCGCCATGTGCTCCGGCCTGGAAATGCCGAACCCGACCGCCAGAGGCAGACTGGTCAGCGGGCGGAGCGCCTCCACCAGCGGCCGCACGGAGTCGGAAAGCGAATCCTGCACTCCCGTAACCCCTGTGCGTGAAACCAGATACACGAAACCCTTCGAGTACTGCGCGATGAGCCGGAGCCGTGCCGGGGTGCTGGTGGGAGCGGCCAGAAAGACCGTGTCCAGGTTGTAGCGCCGCAGCGGTTCGATGTGCCGCTCCGCCTCCTCCACACTCAGGTCTGTCAGCAGCACACCGTCGATGCCCGCCGCCGCGGCGTCCCGCGCCAGATTTTCCAACCCGTATCGAATCACGGGATTCAGGTAAGTGAAAAGCAGCAGCGGAATCTGGGACCTGCGCCGGATTTCGGCTGCGGCTCCCAGCACTCCTCTCAGGCTCGTGCCCGCCCGCAACGCCCGCTCGGAGGCCCGCTGGATGACCGGTCCGTCCGCGATGGGATCGGAGAACGGCACGCCCAGCTCGATCAGGTCGACGCCGCCGCGCTCCAGCGCCGCCACCACATCGGGTGTCCTGTCGAGTGACGGATCTCCGGCGGTGATGTAGCCGATGAAGCCCTTGCGGCCCTCGCGGCGCAGCCGCTCAAAAAGACATGCGATACGGGAACTGGCGTCAGCTTTCATCGAGTTCTGGGAAGTTCTCACGGTAGATGTCCATGTCTTTGTCGCCGCGACCTGAGACATTTACAAGGAAAATTTCACCCTTCGCGTGAGGCGCCCGACGGACCGCCTCCGCCACGGCGTGCGCGGATTCCAGAGCCGGGATGATGCCTTCGGTTTGCGACAACAGCCGGGCGGCCTCGAGCGCTTCGCGGTCACTGGCGGCAACGTACTCCGCACGCCCCAAATCGTGCAGCCAGGCGTGCTCCGGGCCGACCAGCGCGTAATCCAGCCCCGCGGAGACCGAATGGGTCAGCGCGACCTGGCCGTTCTCGTCCTGGAGCAGGTAGCTGTAAGCCCCCTGGAGAACCCCCGGCGAGCCACCGCAAAACCGGGCCGCGTGTTCCCCAAGCGCAGAGCCCCTGCCCCCGGCCTCAACGCCGATCAGCTTCACCTTTTCCTCTGGGATAAAGGCATGGAAAATTCCGATAGCGTTGCTGCCTCCCCCTACGCAGGCGAAAACGGCGTTCGGGAGGCGGCGTTCCGCGGCGAGCATCTGCTTTAGCGACTCGCGGCCGATCACAGACTGAAAGTCACGCACCATCAACGGATAAGGGTGGGTTCCTAAAGCGGAACCTAAGAGGTAGTGGGTATCTGAGACGTTGGTGACCCAGTCGCGCATGGCTTCGCTGATGGCGTCCTTCAGCGTCCGGCTGCCGCTCGCGACGCCCACAACCTTCGCGCCCAGCATGCGCATGCGGAAGACGTTCAGCCGCTGCCGGCGCATGTCCTCCTCGCCCATGTACACCACGCACTCCATGCCGAACAGGGCGCACACGGTGGCGGTGGCGACACCGTGCTGTCCGGCGCCGGTTTCGGCGATGATGCGCTTCTTGCCCATCCGGCGGGCGAGCAGGACCTGTCCGAGGCAATTGTTGATCTTATGTGCCCCAGTGTGCAGCAAGTCCTCGCGCTTCAGATAAATGCGAGCGCCTCCTAAAGTTTCACTTAACCGCCGAGCGTAGTAGAGCGGCGTCGGGCGGCCTGCGTAATCGCGGAGCAGCCGGTCCAGTTCGGCTTGAAAATCCGGATCCTGACGTGCCTCGTAGTACGCCTTCTCGAGTTCGTCAAGCGGCGACATCAGGGTCTCTGGCACGTAGCGTCCGCCGTAGGGACCGTAGTGCCCGCCCGCATCGGGTTGCGATGTAATCATGACAATGCTGCCTTCAGAAACCGCGTGAGCTTCAGGTGGTCTTTGCGCCCCGGGCACGCCTCGAGCCGGGAGCAGGCGTCCACCCCCCACGGCTCGGCCTCCTCGATGGCCCGGCGCACATTCTTTTCATCAAGCCCGCCGGCGATGATGATTTTACCCGGGAGACCGCGGGCTTGTTTCCAGTCGAAGGTCTCGCCAGTACCGCCGCGAAGCCGCTCCGAGGGGGTATCGACCAGAAAAGCCTCGGCATTCGGGTGCTCCTGGAGAGCGGACGCAAGCCACGGACCCGCCCGCAGCGCTGCCCACAGCCGCGTTCCCGCGGAATACCCCGCGGAGCTGCCGTATATCTGGAGGATATCCATGCCGGCCTCGGAAGCGATTCGCAGTGCAACCTCGGGCGTCTCATCTACAAACACGCCCACTTTCCATATTGTTGCAGGCAATACCTCAACAATATACTGAGCTTGCTGGGGGGTCAGATACCGCGGACTTTCCGGATAGAAGTTGAAGCCGAGCGCCGCCGCCCCATGTTCCACCGCAACCAGCGCGTCCTCGCGGTTGGTGATCCCGCAAATCTTGACGATCATCGGAGCAGAGCCTGCAACGCCCCGAGCGGATCGCGCGATCTCATCAGATGCTCACCCACCAGGAACCCTTGATAGCCGGCCTCGCGCAGCGCGCGGATATCGTTGGCGGACCGGATCCCGCTTTCGCTGACTTTGATCACTCCCGCCGGGATGCGCGGCGCCAGACGCAGCGAGGTCTTGATGTTCACTTCGAAGGTCCGCAGGTTGCGGTTGTTCACTCCGATGATTTCCGCGCCGGAGTCGATGGCCGCTTCGAGTTCGGCCTCATCGTGCACTTCGACCAGGGAGGCCATGCCGAACCGCGCCGCATACTCGCGAAGCTGGCGCAGCCGTTTCGAGTCCAGGAGGGTGGCGATCAGCAGGATCGCGTCGGCACAGTGAGCCGCAGACTCGGCCACGTGGTATTCGTCGAGGGTGAAATCCTTGCGAAGCACGGGCAAGTTAACCGCGCCGCGCGCGCTGGCCAAATCGTCCAGGCTTCCATGAAAGAACTGCTCGTCGGTAAGGACCGAAAGCGCTGCGGCGCCGCCTTTCTCGTACGCGCGGGCCCACGGAGCCGGGTCGACTCCGTTCGCCAGCACGCCCTTGGTCGGCGATGCCCGCTTGATCTCGGCGATGATGGCGACATCGCGCGCCATCAGCGCCTTCCGGAAATCGCGGCGGCCCCGCCGCGTTTCTTCTCCCAGTTTTTCGAGTTCGCCGCGCCGCACGATGGCTCCGGCCAGGTGCGCCCTCTTGTACTCGACGATCCGGGCCAATATGTCTGGGATTGTGCCTTTCATGGTCCCCTGAAAAGACTCCATGTTATCACGTTGGGTCCCGGGCCATGCCATACACTATAAGCAGGATGTTTGGGGCTGGGATGTTTGGCTGGATGTTCCGGAAGCCGCTGCCGCCGGGCACACAAGCGCCGGATTTCACTCTCGAGGATCAGGACGGCAAACGGGTGACGCTTTCCGACCTCCGCGGCAGCAACGTCGTGCTGGTCTTTTATCCCGGAGACGATACGCCGGTGTGCCGCCGCCAGCTCTGCGAGTTCCGCGACCGGTGGGTTTTGGCGCGCGAGAGGAACGTCCTGGTGTTCGGCATCAATCCGCAGAACGCGGAACGCCACGCACGTTTCCGCGCTCGCAATAACCTGCCCTTCCCGCTGCTGGTGGACACGGGCCAGCGCGTCGGGAGCCTTTACAACGCCAACGGACTGCTGCCGCGCCGCACGGTCTATCTCATCGGGCGCGACGGCCGGATCCTCTACTCGCGCCGCGGCAAGCCGCCGGTCGAGGAAGTGCTGGCTCGGGCGGAGTGAAGCGGGCGCGCTGGATCAGGTTCCCCGCTCACGCCGTTTGATAGAGTTCCCGTTCGAGCTCCTTGCGGTTCCAGCCCGCCAGATCGGCTCCCGCTTCGTAAGTGCTCTGAAGGAAAGCAAGCAATATGTCGCGCGGCGAGGAGGACCTGCGCACGTCGTCGTACATGAGGAGGAACTCGCCGAGCCCCTTGTGGTAGAAGGCCTGCTCCGGCTGCACGCGCGCCTCGGCCAGGCCCTCGGGCGCGGGCACGGTATAGGCGTAAAAGGCCGCGTCCTGGATCTCGCCGCTTCCGGGCCAGAAACCCGCGCTGCTGACGCTGTGGGAGTAAGCTTCCCGGTAGATCGAGTCCGCTTCCGGCTTCTCCGGCGCGCGCTGCCCCGAAAACCGCGAAACGGCCAGATCGAAGCTGCCCCAGAAGAAGTGGACGGGGCTGCACTTGCCGACGTAGCGCGCGCGGAACTCCTTGAACACGGTGTCAACGGAAACCAGCGCACGCCAGAAGCGGTGCGCCTGAGCGGGATCGTACGACTTGTGGATTCGGTCCTCGGCAAAGGGGATCGGTTCGGGCACTTCGTTCGGCGTTGCATTGATCTGCACGTCAATGCCGAGCCCGTTCAAGCGCTCCATGAACTGCCGGTAGAAATCGGCGACGGCCATGGGTTTCAAGGCGATTCCCGCAGCCATGCCGTCGCTGGTTTCGATTGCGAGGTAATGATCGATGAAGTCGAAGTTGATTTCGAACACGCGCCATCCGTAAGGAATCGGCGATGTGGTGAGCCCGCGCGCGGTCACGTAGAGCGGGACATGCCACCAGTGGTTCAGCGGCGGGCTCAGCCGCATGCGGACCTTCCCCACAATTTGCGTCCACATGTGGAGCGTTTCGCAGGTGTCTTTCCATTCGGCTAAAGGCAGGGGCGGCCAGGCGTTGCCGTCCGCGGTAAAAGGTTTGCTCATAGGGGCCCCCTCCAAAAATCTGATCCCATCCTAGCGAACGGGCCCGCCGGATACAAAGCAGCCGCGCAGGGGTATTCCGAATTCTCCGAGCCTACACTTGAAACAGGGGGATGCTATGGCTCATCGAAAGCTCTCGAAAGAAGCCGAGGAATGTATCAAAGATTGCCAGGACTGCGCCTCGGTGTGCATCGAAACGATATCCCACTGCCTGGAACTGGGAGGCAAACACGCCGGCGCCGAGCATATCCGTCTGCTGGCCGACTGCGCCCAGATCTGCCACACCAGCACGGCCTTCATGCTCCGCGGTTCCAGGTTTGATGCGCGGGTGTGCGGCGTGTGCGCCGATATTTGCCGTTCCTGCGCCGAGAGCTGCGAACAGCGTGCAGGGGACGATGAGTTGATGAGGCGCTGCGCCGAACTCTGCCGCCGGTGCGCGGAATCCTGTGCCCGGATGGCCGGGGTGGAGGTTCGCCGCGCTGGTTGATCGGGAGACAGACCGGCCGGCACAAGATTCTATGCCGCGGTAGCGCCGGACAGATCCGGGGTCGAGCCGGGAAGCCCGAGCAGGCCGTCGACCGCTTCCGCGAGCTGGTGAGCGGTGTATGGCTTCTGGATGAAAGCCGCGCCGGGGTGCTCGGCGCAGAGCCGCATCGCTTCGGATTCGTCGTACCCACTGGTGAGCAGAACCTTCATGCCGGGGCGGCGAGCTTTCAACGCGGGCAGCAGGTCCTTGGCGCCCATCACGGGCATGACCACGTCGAGAATCGCGCCATCGATCCCGCCGCCTTCGCGGTCGCAGACTGCAAGCGCTTCACGTCCGTCGGAGGCCTGGAGCACGCGATAGTCGCGGCGCCGGAGGGCCGCGGCGATAAACTCGCGCACCGCGGCGTCATCTTCCACCACCAGGATGGTAGCGCGGTATCCGGTTTCCGGACATGCGGCAGCCGCTTCCGTGCGGATCTCCGCCACGGGAAGAAGCACCCGGAACATGCTGCCCCGGCCCGGCTCGCTCTCCACGACCACGGCGCCTTTATAGGGCCCTACGATACCGGCAACCGCGGAAAGTCCCAGTCCTCTTCCTATGAACTTGGTCGTAAAGAACGGGTCAAATATGCTTGACAGCTTGTCCGGGGCGATGCCGCAGCCCGTATCGCTGACTTCCACCGATACGTACCGGCCCGGAGCAACGAGGCGGCCGACCGCATCGGGAAACGCCTCCGCGATGTCGGCCATCGAGGTCGAAACGGTGATCCTGCCGGGGTTGCCTTCGCCGATCGCCTCGCCCGCATTGATGACGAGGTTCATCACGATCTGCTGGAACTGGCTGGGGTCAACCTGGACAAGCGGAAGGCGCTTCTGAAGGTTGAAAGAAAGATCGACGCTCTTCGGGATTGAGAACTGCACCAAATCGCCGATTTCCTGGACCGCCTGGGAAACGTCAAGCTCGCGGATCGCGAACTGTCCCTTGCCGGAATAGGCGAGGAGCTGGCGCGTGAGGTGGGCGGCTTTTTCCGCGGCGCGCAGGATTGCGTTGACGTGCTCGCCGGTCTCCCCACTCGCCTCTTCGGCGAGCATGCTGGCATGGCCTATGATCCCGGTGAGCAGGTTATTAAAGTCGTGAGCGACGCCGCCCGCAAGCAGACCGATGCTTTCGAGCTTCTGCGCCTGCCTCAGCGCATCTTCCGCACGTTTGCTATCAGTGATGTCCTGTACCATGCCGACCGAGCGGACGGCCTTGCCGTCGTCCCCTCTGATGTGTTCGCACTTTTCGTGCACGAACCTCACCTCGCCGGTGGACTTCCGCACCACGCGGTGCGTGAACTCGTAGGATGCGGACCCGTTTCGTACGGAACTCGTATAGGCTTCATGAACGGCGGCCCGGTCTTCCGGATGGACCGCTTCGAGAAACGCTTCATATGTGCCGCCGAACTCCTGGGGCTGCAAGCCGAAGATCCGGTACACTTCGTCCGACCAGGACAGGCGGTCGGTTGCCAGGTCCAGTTCCCAACTGCCGAGATGCGCGATCTCCTGAGTCCGCCTGAGCCGGCTCTGGCTTTCCTTTAGCGAGGCTGTGAGAGCCTCGTGTTCCGCGAGCAGCCGCGCCAGCTTGAGATTGCTGAAGCTGGTGAGCGAAACCATATGCCCCAGCTTGGCGAGGAACGACATGCCCGAGTTCAACTGCTCCCTGCTGATGCGCGGCGCCTTTTCGAGGGCGGAGAGATACGCCCGCTCATCGAAGCCGTAGCGCAGCGCCTGCGACCGGAACAGCTCGTAGTCAACTACGTCGTCATCAAAAAAGAACTGACCCAAGAACAGATTGCCGACGTGACGGCCACCGAGAATGAGCGGCGTCGCGGCGTTCCACAAGTTGTGCTTGCACTTGTAAAGTCTCCACTCGCCCGGAGCAACGCCCGCCTTAAGGTGTGTGTGGCTTTCGATACAGTTCTTGCACGCCTCGTGATGGCGCCGGTGGAACTTCGTGCAGAGGTCCTGCCACCCTACCCCGACCAGGATGGAGCCTTTGAGGTCGATGATGGCCATGGGCAGGCGGGCCAGAGCATAAAAATCGTCCATCAGCGACTGAATCGCGGCAGTGTCGATGATGTCGGCAAGTTCCAGCGTCTCGATGTCGCCCTCGGGGGAAAGGATCGTATCGAGCTTGCGCCTGGACCGCTGCTCGCTCTCCCGCAAGGAGCGCTGAGCGCGGCGTTCCTCCGTGACGTCGCGAAGGACGATCACCACCCGGCGACGTTGCCGGCTTCATCGCGGATGGGGGCGGCGCTGTTCTCGACGGGAATCTCGCGTCCGCTCCGGGTTACCAGGACGGTGTTGCCGTCGAGCGTTACGGTCTTCCCTTCCCTGAGCACACGGGCCACGATGTCTTCGACTTCCTCGCCCGTGTTCTCATTGATGAATTGGACAGCAGCCCCCACGGGCCGTCCCAGCAATTCCTCTTCGGGCCAACCTGTCAGCGCGGTCGCGGCTGGGTTGGCAACAACCACCCTGCCGTCGAGGTCGGTGGCCACGACCGCGTCTCCAATACTGGTGAGGGTGACGCGCAGCCACTCGCGCTGCCGGTGGAGGGCGCGCCCGGCGCGTCTGCTCCCTTCGTTCTCGATGACCTGCCACGCGCCGTTTCTCTTGACCAGCGTGAAGGCGTGATTGCCAACGATGTCCATCATTTCGAAGGCGCCGCACTTCGCCAGGCTGTACGTGCAGAGCGCGAGCACCGGATGGCAGCCGATGATGCGATCGATCGCCGTCTCGTATTCGATGAAGCCTTGCCAGGCGGGCTCTTTGATCCAGACGGTGTTGGCGGAGACCCGCAGCCCTTCGAAACCGCGCTTCTGCGCCGCCTCCAGCTTGTCGATCCAACCTTGGATGATGCGAGCGGAATCAAATCCTCCGTCGCGGGTGTACCACTCGCTGTAGTCCAGGAACTCGATCCGCCCGCTGGCGATGTGGTCGTACAGGTTGGGTACCGCTCCAGCCAGGGCGTTCTTTGCCTTCTGCCCGTTGAACGGCTCGGAGGTGATCCACATGCAGCATTCGTTGGCGTCGAGCCCGGCTTTGAAATAAGGAACCAGAATGTCAATCAGGTCCTGGGTGTCCCCATAAACCTGACAAAAATGCGTGCCCCAAGGCACATCCCCAACAATGTCAATCCCCGAGTACCTCATTTCAAAGCCCCTCTGCCCTCGAGCCGGAGTGAATCAGACGAAGGACATTATCTAGGATATTACTTTGGACGGAAGCCGAGGCAGCAATCGCCGGAGCTGGTGTGTGCCCGGCTCTCGGCGACGTATGCTCCGCCCACCGCGAGTAGACCATGGACGGGCGGCTCAACGACCCGCACAATAGCCTCCGATAATCCCAGGACCTTAACTTGACAGTCCCGCGGGGCGCTGTGGTATCAAGGTTCAACCAATGTGGCCACAGCACTATACGCCGGTCGCGGATAATCTATGGGTTTCCGCCGTGATTGCGGCGCTGCCGGTCTTCGCGCTGCTCTATCTGTTGGGGGTCAAGCGCAAGCCTGCGTGGGGGGCGTCGCTGGCGGGGCTGGCGGCGGCCGCTGTCGTCGCGCTGTTCGCCTATCGCATGCCCGCGGGCACGATGATCAGCGCGGTCGGCTACGGCGCCGCGTTCGGCCTTTTCCCGATCGGCTGGGTTGTTTTCTGCGCCATCCTGCTGTACCGCATTACGGTCGAGACCGGCCAGTTCGAAATCATCAAGGACTCCATTGGAAGCCTCACCTCGGACCGCCGGCTTCAGGCGCTGCTCATCGCCTTCGCCTTCGGGGCATTCATCGAAGGGGCCGCGGGGTTCGGCACTCCCGTTGCGGTCGCCGCCGCCATGCTTACGGGACTCGGCTTTTCGCCGTTCTACGCCGCCGGCGTCTGTCTTCTGGCCAACACCGCCCCGGTGGCCTTCGGCTCCATCGGCACGCCGATCCTGACGCTGTCGGCGGTTACGGGCCTGCCGATGGACAGCCTGAGCGCCGCGGTCGGCCGCATTTGCGCTCCCGTTTCTCTGATCATTCCGGCCTACCTTATGGTGGTGATGGCCGGCTGGACCGGGCTGCGCGGCGTATTCGTGGGCGCAGCGGTTTGCGGCGTCTCCTTTGCGTCGGTGCAGTTTCTGGTTTCGAACTTCGTCGGGCCGCAGCTCACCGATATTCTCAGTTCGCTGGCCGCCATCGCCTCCCTGGTCGTGCTGATGCTCCTGTGGAAGCCGAAGGACGATTTTCAGTTCAAAGGGAATGTGAGCGCGCCGGCGGCAGCGAAGCGCCATCCGCAGGGCAAGATTCTGCTGGCATGGGCGCCCTACGGTTTGCTAGTTGTTTTTGTGCTGCTCTGGGGATGGGAGCCGGTCCGGGCGCTTCTGAACCGAGTGAACATTGTCTTCAACTGGCCCGGTTTGCACAACATTATAGAGCGCGTCCCGCCGGTGGTGGCGGCGCCCACGCCGTACGCGGCGACGTACAATTTCAACTGGCTTTCGGCATCGGGCACCGCCTGTTTGTTTGCCGCGATCTTTTCGGCGATCTTGCTCCGGGTGTCGCCGCGCCGGTTCGCGCAGATCTTCTGGAAGACCGTGAAGCAGCTCGCCCTGCCGGAACTGACGATTGCGGCCGTGCTCGCCCTGGCGTTCCTTATGAACTATTCCGGCGCGACCGCCACGCTCGGGCTCGCCTCCGCCGCCACGGGAGCGCTGTTCCCGTTCTTCAGTTCGCTGCTCGGCTGGCTCGGCGTTTTTCTCACCGGGTCGGACACCTCGGCCAACGCCCTGTTCGGGAATTTACAGGTCATCACCGCCACGCGCCTCAACTTCAGCCCCGTGCTGATGGCGGCGGCGAATTCGAGCGGCGGCGTGATGGGCAAGATGATCAGCCTTCAGAGCATCGCCGTGGCAGCCGCCGCTACCGGCCTGGACAGCAAAGAGGAGTCAGCCCTTTTCCGGCTGACGCTTCGCCACAGCGTAATTCTGGCGGCGCTGATCGGTCTTATTACTATGCTTTACGCCTACACGGGCTGGGCCGGGTAGCTCGGAACGCGACACTTCAACTTACAGTCCGCTCGCCAACTCGCAGCAGAATAAGTGTATCCAGTGGTTATCGACTCCGAAACGAAGAGTCCTACCAGAACTCACGGGCGGCAGATAGCTGAAGTTGCATCGCTCCTGCTCTTGAGAGCTATTCTGCGTTCCTCGCGGCCAAATGCCTTGTCCTGCTGATCCAGATCGTGCCGGTGACGGCAGTGGTGGCTTTCGCTTCGTGCATCTTCATTGTGGGCGGAGGCGTCGAGACCGTTTTTGTTCGCACCTCATTCGCATGCGGTGGAGCGCTATTACTTTGTGTGCTGGCGATTGGACTCGCATCTTCCTTCACGAGCGTTGAGGAAGTGCCGGATCAACTAACGGCCAACGGCAAGCTTTGGATTCTGGGCGGATATTGGTTTGTCGCTCCGCTCGCCGCCGGCGCGTTTTGGTGCCTGGACACCGCGCTGCTCGGGGGCGGCCAAGGGCAACTCTGGCTTCCGGCAGCGATGGTGCTTGCCGCGGTTTTTATGGTGTTCACCGCTTTTCTGACCCCGTACGGGGTGAGACGAATTGATTCCGTCGAGTGAGCCGGGCGACGCGTTTACCCGATCACCGGCAGCGCCGTTTTTTCCCGCAGCCCTCCGGGGCTGACGCCGCCTATCTCCACATCGACGAGCTGGTTCGGTTCGCGCGGTGAGGCGAGTTCAATCTTGAGGTAGTTTTCGCTCAAAGCGTTGCCGCGCTGTTCGAGGGTGACCGCCGAAAGCGTCCGTCCCACCATGCGCCGGCGGAACTCGAGGTTCTTCTCCGCCGCCAGTTCGCGCAGAATGCGGTTGCGTTCCTTCCGGACGGGCACCGGCACCTGCGGACGCACCTCGGCCGCCGGAGTCCCGGGGCGCTCCGAATAGGTGAACACGTGCAGATAGGTGAACGGCAGGCTTTCGATGAACGCGCGGTTTTCCTCGAACTCCGCGTCGGTTTCTCCGGGAAATCCGACCATCACATCGGCGCCGATGGCCGCATCCGGCATCAGCGCGCGCGCCTTGCGGATGCGGTCTTCGTAATGCCGCGGCCGGTATCTGCGGCGCATACGGCGCAGCACGGAGTCCGAGCCGGTCTGCAAAGGCGAGTGGACGTGCTTGGCGATGCGCGGCGATTCGGCCATTAGCCCCAGCAGGTCGTCGGAAAGGTCCATGGGCTCCACCGAACTCAGCCTCAGCCGCTCGACCCCGGTTTCCTCGAGCAAGCGGCGCAGCAGGCCGGCAAGACGCCAGCGGCCGCCCTCCAGGTCGCGGCCCCACCGTCCCAGGTTGATTCCGCTCAGCACGACCTCCCGGTAGCGCTCGCCCAGACGCCGCACCTGCTCCACGACCCAATCCGGCGGCGCGCTGCGGCTCCGCCCGCGCACGAACGGGATGATGCAGAACGAGCAGCGGTTATTGCAGCCATCCTGAATCTTCAGGTTCGGGCGGGTACGGTCGCCGCCCGCGTCCTCCACGACGCCGCCCAAAAATTCCTTCTGGGCGAAGATGTCCCCGACGTGGATCTGGCCGTGATACGGCGTGCCCGGGGCGATTCCGGCAGCCAGCACGTCCGCAATCTGCCCTTTGTGCGAGTTGCCGATCACCCAGGAGACTCCTGGCAGCGCCACCGCTTCCTCGGGGGCGCGCTGCGCGTAGCATCCGGTGATGACGATGCGCGCGTGGGGGTTCTCGCGCCGCACGCGGCGCACCGCCTGGCGAACGTCGTTGTCCGCCGCGGACGTCACGGTGCAAGTGTTCAGGATCACCAGGTCGGCGCGGTCCCGCTCCGCGGGGGCAAAGCCGCGGTCCACGAGCGACGCCTCTATGGCGGCGCCGTCGGCCTGGGCGGCGCGGCATCCGAAGTTCTGGACGAAAAAGGAGACACCCACTCCTTTGATTATAGGCGGCTGACTCCAGGCGGCGGCCCGGCGGCTGGGTATTTGGGCGGTTTACACGCCGCAGTTATAATAGCTGCAAGGTGTTCCGCGCTATCAAAGAGCAGATCGACACGATATTCCGGCAGGATCCGGCGGCAACCAGCGTGTTCGAGATCATCTTCTGTTACCCCGGATTCCATGCGATTCTCATGCACCGTGTCGCCCACAGATTCTACAAGTGGGGCATGCGCGGATTCGCGCGGTTTATCTCCCAGATCAGCCGCGCACTGACGGGCATAGAGATTCATCCGGGCGCCAAGATCGGGAGGCGCTTTTTCATCGATCACGGGATGGGCGTGGTGATCGGCGAGACGGCGGAAATCGGCGACGATGTGCTGCTGTACCAGGGCGTCACGCTGGGTGGAACCGGCAAGGAGAAAGGCAAGCGGCACCCCACGCTGGGCAACCACGTCGTAGTCGGGACGGGCGCTAAGATCCTGGGCAACATACGCATCGGCAATCACGTAAAGATTGGGGCGGGTTCGGTGGTGATCCGTTCGGTGCCGGACCACTCGACCGTGGTCGGAGTGCCCGGGCGCATCGTCCGCAGCCACGGCGAGCCGACCCCGGAAGCCGAAGAAGCCGAGGTCCTGGAGCACGGCAAGCTGCCCGATCCGGAAGGGCAAGCCCTGGAGGAGCTCACCAGGAGAGTCGCGCAACTCGAAGAACAGATTCGCGCGCTGGTCGAAGAACGGCAGGGCCATCTCCGGTGATCGCAGGCCCGTCACGACCTTCCAACTCACACTTCGATATCGTCGAGAGTGGTAAAGTGGAATTTTCCGTTTCGTGAACACTAGAAATGCCGCTCTCATTCTGACGACCGCCTGCGTCACCCTTCCCGGCGTTTACCTTCGGCTCGCGGGGATTCATTTGGATCCGGTGGCGACCGTTGTGCTTTCCGGCCTGGCTATTGCCGCGGCGGCGTTCCTTCTTCTTTGGGCCTGCGATGCGGCCCAGACCGAGATTTCCCAAGCGCTGGCGCTGGCGGCGGTAGCGCTGATGGCGGTTCTGCCGGAGTACTCCGTCGACATGTATTTCACCTGGCAGGCGGGGCGCGACGCGACCGGCGCCTACGCGCAGTACGCCGCGGCCAACATGACCGGGGCGAACCGCCTGCTGATTGGAGTGGGATGGGGCGCTATCGCGCTGTTATACTGGCTGCGTTTCCGCAGGCCGGTGCGGCTGGGCGAGGAGCGCCGCACGGAACTGCTGTTCCTGGGCGCGGCTACGGCCTACGCGTTCGTGGTTCCGCTTAAGGGCACGCTGGCGTGGTATGACGGCCTGGTCTTCCTGGGATTGTATGTGTGGTACGTAATCGTCGCGGGCCGGCGGTGCTGCCAGGAACCGGAAATCGAAGGCCCGGCGGAAGCGCTGGCGAGTCTGCCGCGCGGCCCGCGCCGGCTGGCCATCGCGGTGATGTTCTTGTTCGCCGGCGGAGTCATTCTGGCCAACTCCGAGCCGTTCTGCGAGGGCCTGCTGGAGGTCGGCAAGGCGCTGCATATCAGTGAATTCGTTCTGGTGCAATGGCTCGCGCCGCTGGCCTCGGAAGCGCCCGAGTTTGTGGTGGCCTTGATGTTCGCCTGGCGCGGGCAGGCTGGAATGGCAATTGGCAGCCTGCTCTCGGCCAAGCTGAACCAGTGGACGCTGCTGGTGGGCATGATTCCGGGCGTATTTGCAGTTTCGCACGGCTCGCTTGACCACCCGATTCCCATGGGCGGGCTGCAGATGAACGAGATCATGCTGACGGCGGCGCAATCGCTGCTCGGCGTGGTGGTGCTGGCCAGCCTGCGGCTTTCCATCGGCAGCGCCATGCTGCTGTTCGGTTTGTTTGCCGGACAGCTCGTGCTGCCGGTGCTTGCGCCGTCGTTCCCCATGCTCGCCTGGGGATTGGCCGCCGGACAGATTCACACCGTATTCGCAATGCTGTATCTTACAGCCGCCGCTACCCTCATCATGCAGTATCCGTACGATGTGCGCCGATTGTTGAAAGGCGCGCGGGCGCTGCGGCGCCCCGAGTGCGAAACCTGCGAATTCCGGCTGGCGAGCTACGGCGCGAGCTACGGCCGCGCGGCTTTGAAGGCCCGTTCGAACCCCGAGATGGAGCGCTTGACAGTTTCCAGCGGCACGGTGAGCGAAAGCCGGAAGTAACCGGGGCGGCCGAAACCGGAGCCCGGAACCGCCATCACCCCTTCCTGAAGCAGCAGGCGGATGAACGCGAGGTCGTCCGGAATCGGGCTTTTCGGAAACAGGTAGAACGTGCCCTGGGGTTTTGTGACTTCGTAGCCGATGCGGGTGAGCGCATCGACGAGCACGTCGCGCTTGTGCTGGTACGCCGCCACGTCGATCGTGCATTCGCCCGCTTCTGCGGCCACCCACTGCCAGATCGCCGGAGCGTTGATGAAGCCGAGAATTCGGTTGGTGAAGGTGCAGGCTTCGCGCAACTGATCGCCGCCTGGCAGGCGGGGGGATATGGCGAGATACCCGATGCGCTCGCCGGAGATCGCCTGACTCTTGGACCAGGAGATTGCGGTGACGGTGCGCGTGATGTGCACGGCAGTTTCGGGCACTTCGCAGCCATCGAAGACGAGCGCGCGGTACGGTTCGTCGCTGAGCACCGTGACCTCGGTCCCGCGCAAAACGGTTTCGAGCTCATCGAGCACGCGCGCCGGGTACACGACGCCGGTCGGGTTATTGGGCGAGTTCAGGATGAGCGCCTTGGTGCGCGGCGTGAGGGCGGCGGCTATACGGGCAGGATCGGGCAGAAAGTCTTCCGTGGTCTCGACCTCGACGATGCGCCCCGCGTGATTCTCGATATAGAACCTGTACTCGGGGAAGTACGGCACAAGCACCATCACTTCGTCGCCGGGATCGAGCATCGCTTTGAGCACGGTGTTGAGCGCGCCGCTCGAACCCACGGTCATGATGATGTGCCCGGCGTCGTAAGGAAGGCCCGTTCGTTGCGCGAGCCGGCGCGCGATGATTTCGCGCACCTGGGGATAGCCCGCGTTCGGCATGTAGCCGTGACTGCGCGGCCGGTTTTCCGCCGCGATGCGGGCCAGCGCCGCCGTCACCTGTTCCGGGGGCTGCACCTCGGGATTGCCCAGCGTGAAATCAAAGACGTTTTCCGGGCCGCGCTCTGCCCTGAGACGGTCGCCTTCCTCAAACATCCGGCGGATCCACGACGCCCGCCCGATCTGCTCAGTGATGCTTCGCGCAACAATCATCGCTCTATGCGGTTGTACACCTCGACGCTTTCGACAACATTGATGCCGGCTTCCTGAAGCCTCGCGATGGCGGCGTCCGGGTTATCGAACCGGAAGATCAGCACCGCCTTGCCCTCGCGGCCGAACGTGAAGGCGTACATGTACTCGATATTCACATTGCTCGATTCGAGCAGCTCCAGCAGTCCGGCGAGCCCGCCGGGGCGGTCGGGCACCTCCACCGCAACCACCTCGGTGATGTTCGTGACGTAGCCCGCCTCCTGAAGAACCTGCGCGCCCCGCTGCCAGTCGGAGACGATCATGCGGAGGATGCCGAACTCACGCGTATCGGCCAGCGTCAGGGTGCGGATGTCAATGCCGGCCTGGGCCAGCAGGCGGCACGGGCCGAGGAGCTGCCCCGGCCGATTCTCGAGAAACAGCGAAAGCTGGTGAATCTTCATGGGAGTCTACTCGTCCAAGTTCCTTCGGTCGATCACCCGCTTGGCCTTTCCCTCGCTGCGGGCGATGGTGTTCGGCTTGACCAGCCGCACTCTGACCCGCAGCCCCAACGTACGGTCGAGCGCGTGAACGAGCTTGCGGTTGAGTTCTTCGAGCGCGCCGATGCGGTCGCTGAATACCTCCGGCGTGACCTCGATCTGGACCTCCATTTCATCGAGGCCCTTCTCGCGCGTCAGGATGATCTGATAGTGCGGCAGCGTCCCTTCGACCGCCAGCAGGGCGGCTTCGATCTGGGACGGAAATACGTTGATCCCGCGGACGATGAACATGTCGTCGCTGCGCCGTCCGACGCGGTGTATGCGGCGGATGGTGCGCCCGCACGGGCACTCGCCCGGAATCATCGCGGTGATGTCGCGCGTGCGGTAGCGGATCATCGGCATGGCGGTCTTGCTGAGCGTGGTCAGCACGAGCTCGCCTTCCTCGCCGTCGGGCACGGGCTCCTCGGTTACCGGGTCGATCACTTCCGGATAGAAATAGTCCTCGAAGACGTGCAGACCGTTGTGCATCGGGCACTCGATGGCCACACCCGGCCCGATGATCTCCGAAAGGCCGTAGATGTCGAACGCCTTTATCCCGGCTCCCGTCTCGATGCAGCGGCGCATCGACTCGCTCCAGGGCTCCGCGCCAAAAACGCCTACCCGGATCGGCAGCGCGCGCAGATCGACGCCCAACTCCATGGCGCGGTCCATCAGGTGAGTGAAGTAGCTCGGCGTGCAGCAGATGGCGGTGACGCCGAAATCCTTCATGATCATGATCTGCCGGTCGGTGTTGCCGCCGGAGATGGGGATCACGGTAGCGCCGATCGCTTCGCCGCCATAGTGCGCGCCCAGACCGCCGGTGAACAGGCCGTAGCCGTAGGCGTTCTGAATTATGTCGCCGTGGTTGATGCCGCAGGCCGCGAAGCTGCGGACCATCACGTTGGTCCAGACATCGACGTCCTCGCGCGTATAGGCGACCACAATGGGCTTGCCGGTGGTTCCGCTGGAAACGTGCAGCCGGACGACGTCGCTCATCGGGCTGGCGAACATCCCAAACGGGTAGGTGTTGCGCAGGTCCGCTTTGTACGTGAACGGCAGGCGCGTGATGTCGTCGATGCTTTGGATATCTTCGGGGCGCACCCCGCGTTCATCCATGCGGGTGCGGTAGAGTTCCACTCGCGAGTAGGCGCGCTCGACAATCTTGCGAAGGCGCGACGACTGAAGCTCCCTCATCCTCGGGAGGGGAATGTAATCCGGTGCGCTGGCCGGATGGAAACCGGCGGCCGTTTGTTCGCAGGTCTGGATCATGTGTGTACCGTTGCCTGTCTGCGCCCGAGCTGGAACGCATGCAGGTTAGCCTCGTGAAATTTTTCCGGCAAACTGGAGCGGATCGCCTCCACCCAGTTTGCTTCCGGAATGGGAAGATGTGTGCTCAGAATTCCAAGCAGCGCCACGTTGAGCGTCTTCTTGTTGGGGAGCGGCTCGCCGTTCAAGCCGTCCGGCAGAATCAGGACGCCGCCCGGCCGCAGGCTACCGCGCACGGCTTCAAGCTGATCCGGCGCGAGCACGACGAGGTAATCCGCTTCGCCTCTCGGGACCATGGGACTCGATACCTGCCGGCCGAACCTCACGTCGCTCGTCACAAACCCGCCGCGCTGGCTCATGCCGTGAATCTCGCTCTTCTTCACGTCGAAGCCCGAGCGGAACGCGGCGTCGGCGGCGATGTCCGAGGCGCGGATCACGCCCTGCCCTCCTAATCCTGCAATCACGATGTTGGTCACGCGATTGTCCATCATTGACAGCGCTCCAATTCCCTGAGCCGCCCCGTAACCAGCAGGCAACTGCGGCGCGCGATGATGACGGCAAGCCGCCCGCTCGCCAGAGAGTCCCCAAGCAGTTTTTCAAAGGCCTCCGGATCGCGCGTGGGATCGATCACGTGAGTGTCGGCTACGCCGAGCGCACGGCAGAGATCCTCGATGATCAGTTTGCCCGTGGGCTGGTGGTCGAGCGTGCGGCCGGTGGCGGGGTGCTCCTGAAA
The DNA here is from genome assembly GCA_029776225.1 of Acidobacteriota bacterium. GTDB lineage: Bacteria > Acidobacteriota > Terriglobia > Bryobacterales > Bryobacteraceae > Fen-330. Next base: position 30,406 of record JAKOTR010000099.1, read on the forward strand.
GCCGGTCATGGCGGTGGTGGAGTTGTCGAGGATGATGACGACGTGGCCGGTGGACGGCGGGTTGTACACCATCTCGACCAGACCGGTGATGCCGCTGTGCACGAACGTGCTGTCGCCGATCACGCTCACCACGCGGCGCGCCTCCTCGGGCGGGAGGACATGCCGGAGGCCGAGTCCCACGCCGATGGCCGCGCCCATGCACACCAGCGTTTCCAACGCCTCGAACGGCGGGAGCGCGCCGAGAGAATAGCAGCCGATATCGCCCGCCACGATGCAATCGAGATTGCGCAACGCGCGGTACACGGTGCGGTAGGGGCAGCCGTTGCAGAGTTCGGGCGCCTTGCCGGGCGGCGGCGCGGGCTCCGGCGTGGTGTCCCCCGCCAGGATGCGGCGCACGCGGTCCACGTTCAATTCTCCAAAGCGGAACATCTCCGGCTTGGATTCCACGCTGATGCCGGCGGCGCGGATGGTGTCGGCCAGGTAGGGGTCACCCTCCTCGATTACCACGCAGCGCTCCACGCTGTTCGCGAATTTGCGAATGGTTTCGACCGGCAAGGGGTGGGTCATTCCGAGTTGCAGGAAGGAAGCCTCGGGCGCCGCCTCGCGGGCGTGCTGGAACGCCACGCCGTCGGCGATGATCCCCAGCGAGTTGCTGCCCGGGATCACGCGGTTGGGGCCGGACGTCTCGTTCCACTCGGCGATTTGCGCGAGCTTTGCCCTGAGCCGCCGGTGCGCCGGCCGGGCGTTCGACGGGATCATGACGCGCGCCGCGATGTCGCGGGTGTAAGAAGGCGGCGGCGGGGGAGCACAGGTGCGTTCCGGATGCACCACGCTCTTGGAGTGGCAGACGCGCGTGGTCATGCGCAGCATCACCGGCAGGCCCCAGCGCTCGGAGATCTCAATGGCCTGGAGGGTGAAATCGTAGGCCTCCTGCGAATCCGCCGGTTCGAGCATGGGCACGCCCGCGGCCACGGCGTAGCGGCGGTTGTCCTGCTCGTTCTGGCTGGAGGCCATGCCGGGGTCGTCGGCCGAAACCACCACCAGAGCACCGGACACTCCGGTATACGCGGCGGTGAACAGGGGATCGGCCGCAACGTTCAGCCCGACGTGCTTCATCGTGACCACGGCGCGCGCGGAGGCATACGCAACTCCGATAGCCACCTCAAATGCCACCTTTTCGTTCGGGGCCCACTGCGCCCGGCCGCCCAACTCGGAAAACCGCTCCAGGATTTCGGTTGACGGTGTGCCGGGATAGCCCGTTCCCAGCGCCACGCCCGCCCGCTGGGCCGCGAGCGCAACCGCCTCGTTACCGCTAATCAACATGTGTAAATGGACGATTGTAGCGCGTTCTCCGATTTGGCGGCGGGAAGCGATTTCAGAGCTCCCATCCCGCTTCCCTGCCCTTGGCAATTCGGCCCATACAGTGTGTGACTTAAGTCATGGCGGGCCGCCGCCGCCCGCTGCATGCTGGGACGAGACGATACCTATGAAGAAACTGTGGGTGAGTTTTGGAATTGTTGTCATCCTATCGTTCGGCATCCTCGGCTGGATCGGCACCCGCATTTACCAGGAAATGCCGCCGATTCCGGACCGCGTGCTGACAACCGCCGGCGAAGAAGTGATCCCGAGCGGAGACATCGGTAAAGGACAGAACGTCTGGCAATCCCTCGGCGGCATGGAAGTCGGCTCGATCTGGGGGCACGGCAGCTATATAGCTCCGGACTGGACAGCGGACTGGCTGCACCGCGAAGCGGTGTTCGTACTCAACGAGTGGGCGAACAACGACTACGGAAAGCCGTTCGATCAATTGCCGGAAGAGGAGAAGGCCAAGTTGCAGGGCCGCCTCCAGCAGATGTACCGGGCGAACAACTACAATCCCGCGGACAATACGCTCCGCATCGAGCCCGTGCGCGCCCGGGCGTTCGAAGCCGTTCTGGCGCACTACACGGACGTGTTCATGAAGGGTGAGCCGGCCTACGCAATTCCCGCCGGCACGGTGAACGATCCGCAGCGGATGCGGCAGCTCGCCGCCTTTATCTTCTGGACCGCGTGGGCCTCGGCGGCGAACCGTCCCGGCGACGACGTCTCCTATACGCACAACTGGCCGCACGAACCGCTGGTGGGCAACCGCCCGACCGGCGAAAGCGTGCTCTGGACCGGCGTGAGCATCATCATGCTGCTGGCGGGCATCTGCGCCCTGGTCTGGTGGAACGTCGCGCAACAGAAGGAAGAGCCCCTCCCCGTACTTCCGAAAACGGACCCGCTGGGGAGCTGGCGCGCCACGCCGTCGCAGCACTCCACACTGAAGTACTTCAAGGTAGTGGCGGCGCTGATTCTGGTGCAGATCGGAATGGGCGTGATCACCGCTCACTACGGAGTGGAGGGCAGCGGTTTCTACGGCATTCCGCTTGATAGGTGGCTGCCCTACAGCGTCGCCCGGACCTGGCATATCCAGATGGGAATTTTCTGGATCGCCACGGCGTGGCTGGCGGCCGGGCTTTTCATCGGGCCGCTGGTCAGCGGGTTCGAACCGAAGTTCCAGCGCCTGGGCGTCAACGCGCTCTTCCTCGCGCTGCTGGTGATTGTCGCGGGTTCGCTGACGGGCGAGTGGCTCAGCATCAAGAACAAGCTTTCCGACGCGGTTTCCTTCTTCTGGGGGCACCAGGGGTATGAATACGTCGACCTCGGGCGCGCCTGGCAGATACTGCTGCTTGCCGGGTTGTTCATCTGGCTGTTTCTGGTGATCCGGGCGATCCGCCCGGCGCTGAAAAACCCCGGGGAACAGCGGCAGTTGCTGTGGCTGTTTCTGATTTCGGCGGGCGCGATCGGCCTGTTCTACGGCGCGGGCCTGGCATGGGGCCAGCACTCGCACATTTCGATAGTCGAGTACTGGCGCTGGTGGGTGGTTCACCTCTGGGTGGAGGGCTTCTTTGAAGTCTTCGCCACGGTGGTGATCGCGTTCTTCTTTGCGCGGCTGAACCTGATCCGTCCGGCGTTCGCCGCCAGAGCGGCGCTGCTCTCGGCGACGATCTTCCTCTCCGGAGGGATCATCGGGACCTGCCACCACCTTTACTTCACCGGAACGCCGACGGTGGCGCTGGCCTGGGGCTCCGTGTTCAGCGCGCTGGAAGTCGTGCCGCTGACGCTGATCGCCTTCGGCACGATGGAAGATTTGCGCCGCGGCAAGCTCACCGCCTGGGCGGAGCGCTACAAGTGGCCCATCTATTTCTTCGTCTCCGTGGCGTTCTGGAATATGGTGGGCGCGGGCCTGTTCGGCTTCATGATCAACCCACCAATCGCGCTCTACTTCATGCAGGGGTTGAATACCACGCCGGTTCACGGCCACGCCGCGCTGTTCGGAGTCTATGGCATGCTCGGCATCGGCTTGATGCTGGTCTGCCTGCGGGCGCTGGTGCCGAACCTCAGATGGAAGGACAACTGGCTTAAGTTCTCCTTCTGGGCGATGAACATCGGGCTGTTCCTGATGTGCGTGGGCAGCCTGCTGCCGGTGGGCCTGCTGCAGACCTGGGCGTCGGTGGATACGGGTTATTGGTACGCGCGCAGCAAAGACTTCCTCGGCACGCCGCTCATGCAGACTCTGCGCTGGATGAGGGTGCCCGGGGATACGATATTCGCCCTTGGGGCCCTTGCCCTGGTCGGCTTTGTCTTCTCGATCAGGCCAGGAAAGGCGAAGGCCTACGAACCCGTGGAAGCTCCGGACGTTCCTGCCGGCGTTCTTCAATCGTAAGGTGCTGCCGGCGGCTCCGATGCTGTCCGAATGACACGTCTGGGGCCGCCGGCTCAGATGTATCCGAACAACGGCGGGAAGACGATAACCACGATCGCCGCCCACACGGCATAGACGGGCAGGTAGCCGGTCTGCCAGCGTTCGAGGTCCGTGAATGGCCCGCGGCCGCGCAGAAAGCGGATGTAAAGCACGGCAGACCACGCCAGATTGACCAGGAGAATGCCGTTCTCGCCCAGCGCGGCCACACGGTTGGGGCTGAAACCGAACTCGGTGATTCGCGCGGCAATGGCCCACAGGGCTACCGCGTCTGCCAGCAGAGCGGCGGTCACCAACACTACCTGCAGCACATCGAAGGCGTTTGGAGGGGCGTCGGCGTCGCGCGCCGAGATGGAATAAAGCAGCAGGCCGAGGACCACCACCAGGAGCAGGTCGAACGCGATGAGTACGTTCCGCTGGACGTCAATTCCGCGCCCGGTCAAAACCACCGTCGCCAGGAACGTGATCAGTAGGGCTGCAAACAGCGGCGTAAACAGACGCGTCAGCACCGGAGCCATGTTCTCAATTACGCTTTGCTTCGCTTCTACCAACCAGGAGGCAACCAAAACGGCCCCGGCAGCGCCGCAGGGCAGCAGCCAGCTTCCGATGAACGGCCCGACATTGATCCCGATAGCCTGGAAGATCATCCCCAGAAACAGCGTGAGGACGCCGCCGCCGAGAGCGATCAGGACGTAGTAGATGAACAGTTCCCCCGAGAAACGGATAAAGTCCATGCGGCCTGCGACCTGGCCCCAGCGGCCTCCGGCGTACGCGATACCCACCATCAGCCACAGCGCAATCGGCAAATGCAGCGCCGTCAGCTTTTCGGTGTGGCCGGCTGTCGTGAATGGATAAACGTTGGCGAAGACGACCGCCGCAACGAATGCCACCGCCAGCCAGCGAACAGTGCCGGTGTGAAGCCGCCGTTTCCACACAAAATAGCCGGTCAGGAATGGCAGCACGAAAAGACTCGCGTTGCGAAAGTAGAAACCGGCGTCCGCAGGTTTGTGTTCGTCTAATTGCAGTCCGAAAAGCGCCGGGATCTTGACGGCCACAGCGGCTGCCACCGCAAGACAGAAAGCGACGATGGCATCCGTGCGAGCGCGCGCTTGCGGCTCCCCGGAATCGGAGGGGACCATGACAAGCTGCTTCCAGAGGCGCTCTGCATGCTCGAGAGCGAACTCCCGTGAGAGGGCGTCGAGGTTGCCGATGCGCTTCACCGCCACCAGGAACGCTTCGTCAGGGGCAAGCCCCGCGTTGAGCAGGACCGCTATCTGCTCACGCAGATGGTCTTCGAGTTCCGCCACATCGACCGGCTGGATCGCCTGGCGGCGGCGAAGGTAACTCCGCCATTGATCGATTTGCTCTTCGAGCGAGGCCGCGTGTTCTGGAGCCGGCATTTTCAGGCTCCCGCGGGTTCCGCTGCCTGGCGCTTCACGGAGAGCGCCTCCCAAGCGCCGCGGAGCGTCGCGTCCACTGTCTGCCATTGCCGGCGGTTTTCGGCAAGCTGAGCGCGACCCTTGCGCGTGATGCGGTAATACTTGCGGCGGCGGCCGTTCTCCACAACCTTCCACTTAGCCTCGACGTAGCCGAGCCGCTCGAGCCGGTGCAGAACGGGGTAGAGCATCCCGTCCGTCCATTCCATGCGCCCTCCGGACAACTCCCGGACACGCTGAAGGATAGCATAGCCGTAGCTGTCGCCTTCGGCCAGGATCGCCAGGACGAGCGGCGTCGACGAAGCGGCGATCAGGTCTTTATTGATTCCCATGATTTCACCCGTTCCGCAGCGTCCATGAGCTGAAATGCATACCTGGCAGTATTATACATAGCAGTGTTAGGTAGGTCAATCCAAAAGTGATGAGATTCCGCACTGGAGCCCGGTCACCACATCGTACAGAATCGAGGTATGGACTTTGGAGGGGCATTGTGACACAGCGAACATACGCGGCAGGGTGGATGGCCGCCGCCCGGATTCAAGCTCACTTCACACGGCGACTGAGCGCGCTCGCTCCTCAGGAGGGCGGAGCGGCGCCGGCGCCCGACGCGGCTTGCGTGGAAGCAATGCTCGAGGCAGCGTTCTGGGCCAGCCTGCGGCGTGAGGAGGGTAAATTGCCGCGCATCTCGCTGGCCTATGTGGCGCCAGATGCATTGAGGTGGCCTGTGAAGTTCGAGCGGCCCTTGCCGCTCGCAGCGCAGCCGCTCGCACGGCTTGCTCCTGCCGTGGAGCGTCCGGGTATTCACCTCGGCGTCTGGCGCGAGAGCGGGCACCTCGGGGTATGGGGCGCCACACACGAGTTGCCGGCATTTTCGTTCGTCCTCGAGGTGGTCGGTCCCGGCCTGATGGTGGTCAAGCTTAGCCGGGCGGACGAGTCCGGAAAGTTCGTGAACGCCGCAGTCTTGCAAGGTGATGAGATCAAATTGATCGACGAAGACGCCGCGCGGCTGCTGGACTGCCCGGACCTGCTGAATTCCCTGCTCGGGCTTGCGACCCGGCGCGCCTCCGCAGAAGACATCAACGTGCTCATCCAGCTCGCGGTCTCAATGCGGGCTCATGGCCACGGCGGCTCGCTGCTGGTCGTGCCTTCGAAGACAGAGACGTGGCGGGAATCGGTGGTGCAGCCAATCATGTACGCGCGAGCTGCTGCAGGAGCGCACTCGAAAGGACCCCCACCCGCGGTGGATAAGCGCGCTCGGACGGGCAGTCGATGAAATCGCGGGCCTCACCGCCGTGGACGGCGCGACCGTGATTACGGACCATTACGAGGTGCTCGCGTTCGGCGCGAAGATTGTCCGCCGCCGCCAGTGGCCGCCGGTTACCGAGGTCATCATCACGGAGCCGATCGAAGGCGCACGTCCCGAAGTGGCCGAACCGGCACAACTTGGGGGGACACGGCATCTTTCGGCCGCGCAGTTCGTCCATGACCAGCGCGACGCCCTGGCGCTCGTCGCCTCGCAGGACGGCCGGTTTACGGTGTTCGCCTGGTCATCGTGCGAAAACATGGTTCACGCCCATCGGATAGATACTCTCCTGATGTAGGCGGCACGCCGCCGAGCGTCAGAGGCGCGGCGTGAACTGGGCGAGATCATAGATGCCCACTGCCTTCTCGAACCCCGCGACTTCGTCGACGATCTTGTGAAATCCCTCCTGGCCGAAGAGTTTGTGCTCCCGTTTCTCGAACTCCTCGCCCAGAGCGTCGTATTCGTTTGGCGAGACGATCTCGCGGAACGCCGGAAACAAAACCGTGTCTTCCCTGGCCTCGTGCGGTTCGTACATCCGGATGAACAACCGCATGTGCTGCACGAGATTTATCCTGGCCGTTTCCTCTCGCGCGAAGCTGCCTGATTTCGCCGCCTGGAGAATCTGATCCGTTAAGCGGCGCCCCGCCTTGTGCTGTGCATAGAGGACATCGACGAGGTCGACCAATTTGGCGGCTTTCCGGAACCGCGGGAACAGATATTCTTCCTCGAGCTTCTCGTGGTAATCCTCGATGAAGCGGCGAACCAGGTTGGCCGTGCCCGCCACCACCTGAGGAGGCAGGTCCTCCTTACTTTCCAGCCTGCGCAGGCACTCACCGTAAACCAGCAACGCCCTCTTGAGAACGCCGTGCTCCCGCATGAGGTCCTCAGTGGGGGAGATTTCTTCCTCTTTCATTTCCTTCTCCCTGCGCGGTTCACCCGCACGCTGCTGCGCGATCACTGCTCCCGGAACACCCAAAACCAGAAAACGCCTGGCGAACTGATTGTGTGCCATTGCATCCTCCTTTCGCACCCTCATGATCATTCCGTACATACTGCCGCCCTCCGGGCTTGGCCGTAGACGGGGCGCTGTGCGGTCCGGCTCTGAAGCCGCTCCTCGGCAAGGAGGCACGTTGACGCGGGGGATACTTTGTATTCAGTCTACCGTTTCCCTGCCCATTGGTGCCCGGCGTTCCGCACGGCGGCCGCCGGCAGTTGGTGGAGATCGACACGCAGCCTCCGCCGGCGAGGCCCGAGTCCGCGCAGGAAGGGGCGGGAATCCCAGAGGACCTGTCGGAACTTGAAGTCCAAAGCCGGGCACTCGTTGCGAAGCAGGATGCAGAACTGGATACGCTGCGGTGAGACCCGTAAGTGCAACTCATTAGCACTAACTTCGACACAGAGCTGCATGTGCCCTCCTCAGTGATCATGCGCGGTCTCCTTGCCCGAGCGGCGCGTCGGCTGTAAAATCTGTCTCTTCAGGCTGATCGCAATCGGCCGTGCCACAAGTCCAGGAGGGCGCGTGCAGCACTATGGCAGGAGTTGATCCACGAGTTCACAGACCCGTAGTGCCGAACGCTCTACGCGTTGTCGATCGTGGCCGTGTCAAAGCCCAGATGCGGAGATGGCAGGATCAGGTGCTTGACCTGACGAAATCCAATCCGCTGATCAGCCTCGATCGCTCTCGCGTCTCCAAGCTTCAGGTGATTGACCCAGATCCGGATACGCTCTTTGCGAGGTTTGTCGTCGACGAGGAACATCTCCAAATGCCCCTCGTTCGCAGGCGCACCGGGCGGCCTCTACAGGCATCCCTCCTCGAATTCGACCAAGATCCGGACTTTTCGGTGCAACCTGGCGACATCACCTTCAACGCCGAACCGCTCGATATCCTGCGGCGCCTCCGGCGCATTCACGACAACGCGCACACAAGCATGGAGGAGCGTGGCGTCACGACTCTCTACCTCACGTTCGGCGCGCTCCGCTGGAAGGATGAGTTCCTTGCCGACTCAGTGAGCCCGCTGTGGATGGTCCCGTGCGAGTTTGAAAGTAGGGGACCGGAGGCACCACTCCGCCTCTGTCCGGCGGATGAGGACTCTCAGATCAACCCGGCTCTCGAATACTATCTCCGCGAGCGTCACAAGATCGAACTGCCGGATATTCCAGAGGAGCTTGACGCCCAAGCGCTTGCGCACACGCTTCGTCGCGTCCGGCGCGCAGTCAAGGAGCAAAACTGGGAGGTCACCAATGAGGTCTGGCTCAGCACATTCTCGTTTGAGTCCCTGGTAATCTACCGGGATCTTCGAGCATTGACCGACCTTGCGACATCCAACCCTATTGTTCTTGCACTTTCGCGCGCCGCAGTCCCTGCCGGCAAATCCGAGGCACTACCTCACGATCTCGACTCGCTACCCACTCCTGCTACCGTTCCGATTCCAGTGTTGCCGACCGACTCCAGCCAGCTTGAGGCCCTTACTCAGTCCGCCTTAGGTCATCACGTCGTTATTCACGGCCCTCCCGGCACCGGAAAGAGCCAGACGATCGCGAACCTTATCGCAGACGCCCTGGCCCGTAACAAGAAGGTGCTCTTTGTAAGCGCAAAGATGGCCGCCCTCAATGTCGTTTACGAGCGCCTCAAAGAGCTCGGACTTCAGACGTTTTGCCTGGAGGCTCACAGCACCAAAGCCGGCAAGCACAAGATCATCGATGAACTCCGAAGAACCTTGGAAGCCGAGAGTACCTATGACAACGACGTGCTGGATCGAGAATTGCAGACTCTGCTGCGTGTCCGGGATGATCTCAACGCCTATGCGCGCGAGCTTCATACGCCAGTTCAGCCCCTGGGACTTTCTGTTTTCCAAGCCAATGCCCGACTTGCCCAATTGTGCGATGTTGCCGATGTTCGGGGACCTTTGCCGTGGCCCAATCCTCTCGAAGTCTCTCGGGACGAACTCGACCACTGTATTCACGCTCTGGAAGGCCTCGCCAGCAACGCCACGGTTTTCGATCAAGGCAAAGCACATCCATGGCACGGCTTCGCGCCGACCACTTTCGGCTTGCCTGAACAGGAGAGTCTCGAATCTTGCTTGAAGTCTCTAGTGAGCTTTGAACAAAGCGTGACTCAGGCGGCGGACAAACTCGAGTGCCTGGTACCGGCTGCACGGCAGCTGTCGTTCCACGATTGGAACCTCCTAAGAACTGTACTCGCCGCAATTGCGGAGACAGACTGCCTGCCCAAGGGCTGGTGGGAGATGAGCGAAGCTGAACTGGGCGACCTTGCGCAGCTCTTCAACGATGCGGCGGATCGGCGAGATGAACTAGGAACTTTGGTGGGAAAAATCAAGAAGTCGATCAGGGGTACTCCAAGAGATGTTGCGGCTCTCCTCGCACCGGCCCAGAACCGTTTCAAAGGCTGGCACAGAGTCCTCAAACCTGGATACTGGCGCTGGCGGAAAGAAGTGCAGGCGAGTTTGTCTCCTGGGTGCAAGTTCACGCGGGCCCTTGTAGCAACTCTCGAAGAACAGTGCCGGCGCGTCCTCGAGATCGAAGACTGGCTGGCTGACCGCAGGACGCAGGTTGTTTGTTATCTTGATGCGGGCGAAGCGGAAAACTCTGCAGCTCTGCGTCGCGCCTCTCAGTCTTTCACTGTCGCTGCCCTTTGCAAAAGGGGGCTGGCTCTCATCGGCAAGAAAGCGGCACCTGCGCTCTCCATCGCCCCAGAAACCAGGAACGCTGCAAAGGAACTCCTAAGACAAGTATCGAACGCCGACGTGGTCGCTGCCGTAGGCCGACTTGATTCTGACTGGCCGAATGGCTTCGTTGGAGAGACGATTGCAAGCCGCGCTCCGCTACCTGAAGTATCAGCCCGCGCCACAACTTTGCTCGGTTCAATACCGCGCGCCCGAGAGTGGGTATTGATAAACCGGGTTTTGCAGCGATGTGAGTCTCTTGGATTATCACCTTTTCTGGCTAACTTCGGCTCGACGAGCGTCGCTGACGCGCCCAGGATATTCGAGAGGCGGTTCCTCAGGCTCTGGCTGAGCAGCGCGATTGATCGAAGTCAAGCGCTATCAGCGTTTAACGAAGCCAAAGGCAACGAATTGCTCGACAAATTCCGACGCCTCGACGAGCGTGTGCAACGATTGGCGGTCAAACGTGCGCAGGCGGTGGCTTCCGCGGCTTCGGCGAGAGTTCGGGCTGCAGAAGACACCGGGGAGAATGCCAGTGAAGTCAGCATTCTGCGGCGCGAGTTGCAGAAAAAAAAGCGGATCAAACCCCTACGCAAGCTCTTTGCGGAAATTCCACACGTCCTACAGGCGCTAAAACCGTGCCTCCTGATGAGTCCAATCTCCGTCTCAACCTACCTGAAGCCGGATGTATTCCACTTTGATCTCGTTGTTTTCGACGAAGCTTCCCAGTTGCCGACTGCAGAAGCGATTCCTGCGGTTCTTCGTGCCTCACAAGTCATCGTGGCAGGCGATCCGAAACAATTGCCGCCAACGGCGTTTTTCGAGGTCTCGTTGACGGCAGAGGAAGAGGAGGACGAGGATGACGGCACATCAGGACAGGCTCCCCTGGAATCCTTTCTGGACGACTGCGTTGCAGTGGTCCCGGTTTTCCAGGAAGTATACCTTCGCTGGCACTACAGAAGCCGTGACGAGCGGTTGATAAAGTTTTCAAATCACTATTTTTATGACAACAGGCTCATAACCTTTCCTGCCGCAGCCCCGAACGCGCCCGATCAAGGGGTCCGGTTCGTATACGTGAAAGACGGTGTCTATGACCGCGGCCGCAGCCGCACGAATCGCCTGGAGGCGCGCGAAGTTGCGAGGTTGGCTCGGGAACATTTCGAACGCCATCCCGAGCGGTCACTCGGAATCGTTGCGCTGAATTTAAGCCAAAAGGAAGCAATTGAGGACGCAATTTCGGAAATAAAGCTTGACAGGCCAGACCTGGCTCACTTCTTTGAGCCAAATCGTGATAACGCGGTGTTTGTAAAGTCTCTCGAAAACGTGCAGGGAGACGAACGGGACACGATGATCATCAGCGTGGGCTACGGCCGAGATCAAGCCGGTGGCTTCAGCATGGATTTCGGACCAATCAATAGGGATGGAGGCTGGCGGCGGCTGAACGTCTTAGTGACGAGAGCTAAGTGGGAGTGCATTGTGGTCGCGAGCATTCGGGCGTCGGATCTCGCTGGAGTTAATCCGAATATACGTGGCGCCGTCGCGCTTCGTGACTTCCTGGCGTACGCAGAGAGAAATGGTGAGCTGCCCGCAGAAGCGCCTGTCCTGACCAACGCGGAGACGAACGAATTCGAAGAAGCCGTGAGGGCCGCGTTGATCGATCGTGGTTTGAAGGTGGACATGCAGGTAGGTGCGAGCCGGTATCGTATCGACCTGGCTGTTCGCGACCCGCGGGACGAGCGGCGATACCTTTTGGGGATTGAGTGCGACGGCGCAACATATCACAGTGCCAGGAATACACGCGACCGTGATCTCCTGCGGCAGTTGGTGCTCCAACAGATGGGATGGCGAATCCATCGGGTCTGGTCAACAGAGTGGTTTCACGATCGGGAACGGGCGATAGATAGCATTTTGAGAAGCGTAGAACAGGCGCAAAGAGCTCCGATGACACGTGTTGTTTACGCCCCTGTCCCAGATTCCTCTCCTGGCTCCCCGAATCCGAAACGGCGCGTTAGCAGGCAACCGGTTCAAGAGATACAGCGCCGGTACAAGGCGGGTATTCCGTATTCGGTATATTCGCCGAGTCGACACCTGCGCCGGGAGCACTTGCTGGATCCCTCCTACTCCGGCATCCTCTCTAGGACAATCGCGGAAATCGTGAAGGTTGAAGGCCCAATCCACCGTGAAGTACTTATCGAGCGCCTCAAAGAGACTCACGGCGTTGCGAGAGTGGGATCTAATGTTCAGGCCAACATCAAACGAGCCCTGCGTGCCTGCAAAGCAAACGGTACCATCATTTCCGAGCCCGGATCTCCCTTCTTTGACGCACCAAGCAATCGGCTCAAATCTTTCCGTCTGCCGGTGGAGTCGGTACGGCGGCCGATCGAACATATCGCTCCCGCCGAGATTGCGCTGGCAATTCTCTATCTGGTCGAAGACCAGTTCGGCATAATAGAGGAGTCCTTGCCACAAGCAGTCGCGCGTCTTCTTGGGATTGAGCGACTTCGAGCCGAGAGTGCTGATCAGATTCGCGCCGTTGTCGACAACTTGGTGGCCAAAGGATTGTTACGCCGGGCTGGCATGCAAGTACATCTAGCATGAGGGCCGCCGCGGCTGATCACCTCTGCGTCCGGAACACAACCAGCTCCACCGCGTGGGGTTCCAGGTCCATTTCGATGTGGATGCCCGGCGCGCGCCGCTCCTGGCGCAGCGGCGTTCCTCGGAGCGCCGAACCGGCGCCCACCTGCCCGTTCACGCCGGCCCTGGCGGGGTCGATCGCAACGCCCACCTTCTCCGGCGAGGCCGAGGTGCTCCAGAGCGCTACCGCGAAACCGCTCTCAGACCGGTACAGCTTCGCAAGCACCGCCGGGTTGGACACGGTAAGGCCGACAACGTCCATGAAACGGCCGTCCACCAGGAACTCGGAACCCTTTTCCCACAGGCTCGCAATTCTGTCTATATAAGCGGCGCGTGCGGCGGCCTGCTGTGGATCGCGCCCGCGGCGCAAGCTCCTGTCGGCGCCGCGAATGCCGTTCACGAAGAAAAAGCCATCGCCGTAAACCGGGTCCTTCGATGGCTTAAACGAGTAATTGCCGGAGTAATTCCCGGTCACGTACCAGGGCAGCGTGTACCTCCACATCTCGACGAACGATTCCACCTCGGGATGGCTGCGCATCGGCTCCCACACCAGCGACTTATCCATGGTGTAGTCGAGGAACTGGTTGAAAACGTCGTTCATCCCCTCGGTCCACAGGAACGATTCCGGGTTGATTTTGCGCGTCTGCTCCCGCGCGCGTCGGAAAATTTCCAAGTACCCCGGCCCCCACGCGTTTCCTGGATGGCTGTGCCCGTGATGGCGCGCGTAACATAGCTGGGCGAAGTACGAACCCGGCTGATCGATGAAGAGCCCGTCAAAACGGTAATCGCGAATCATCTTGACCATTTCCCCGACGATGTGGTCCTGCCATCCGGGAGCCGACGGGCACATCACAGCGAACCGGCCTTCCCCGCGCCTCGTCTTATCCCAGCTCTGGTTCCACTGCTCCTGGATTTCAAACAGATCCACCGTCGTGACGCCGAGCCCCGGCATCTTGCCAAGCGCAGCCCACTTCCTGCCGAAGAGCCTGTAGGTTTCCGTTTCGTGGTTGCACAGCCTTCCGTTGATGTATCCGCTTGCGGCGAGCCCCATGGCGCGGACTTTGTCCAGCGCCGCGGTGAGCGCGGCTGCTCCTCCGAGCTCGGGAATCGGGTTGTATTCCGGGAAATAGGTGTCGTGCCCGTTGTACATCCACCCGGAAACCATGAACGCGCCGGGAAGCGGGCTTTTCAGAACATCCTCGGCGAAGGGCACGATGTCTTCGTAGCGGTTCAGCGTGCGCTCGCCCGGGTTCTTGATCTGGATTTCGCGCAAGCCGCCAAGCATTTTCCGGATGCGGGGCGTGACCTGCGGCTTCGGCACCCAGCTTTCGATCCACTCGCGGTAGAAGTCCGCGCCCGCGTGCCAGTCGCCGGAATGAATCGCGAGCGCAATGGGCGGCGACGTCCAGGACGTACCCGCCGCGACAAAGGCCGCCTTGCCGATCCACATGCCGGCCGCGGAGACGCCGGGCGCGCGCCCGAAGTTCAGGGTGGTGTAGGTCAGATTGCGGTCGTAGGAAGCGAGGTATAGACCCGAATCCCGCGAAAAGTAGTCGAACCACTGCATCGACGCGCGCGCGGGGTACTCCAGGTAGATCACCGGACGCTCGTCGCCGATTTTGTCGAGAGGATTGCTGAGCTTCTCCCCGGACTGATTCGGCAGGATCAGGGTGTCGAGCTTCGACACGCCGGCGACGACGGGGAACAACACCTCGCTGAACGTTCCTCCCGTGCGGTTGTCGATGGAGAGCGTCCACAACGTCTGTTCGCTGCCTGCCGCCAGTTCGACCCTGTAGCGCAGCGCCGCGTCGAGCGGCTTGCCATCCAGCAGCAAGCGGTTGTAAACCACTTCCAGCACCGCGCCCTTTGCCGTCTTTTCAAAGCGCCGCGACGCCACCGACTGCACGGCGCTGCGGATGTAGGGACCGCCCACCGCGTTCCACACTTCCCGCGCCGGCCCCCCCGTGAGATTCCCCGTCGAGTGCCGCACCACGAATGCTTCCGCGGCGCCGCCCGCCAGCATCTGCCGCTTGCTTGTCTTATTCAGCAGCCCCGTAATGCCGCCGTTGCGGGGGTCGAGGCGAATCTCGATTTTCGAATTACCGAGCAGCCACGCGCCTTCGCGCTCTGTGAAGTAGCAGTCGTTATCCTGCGCTGCGGCCGGCCATGCGGCGAAAACGGCGCTGAACGCAAGCAGACGGATGATTTTCATCGGGCAAGTTCCTACCTGTAAAAACAAGGAATGTAGCACATCCGCTGGAGCAGACGGCGGAGGAAGCCTGCGCGGGCCCATTCGTATCATTCAGTATCGCCACGGCGCTCCGCGGAAACCTCAAGAAAACGAAGCAGCGGTCGGGGCCGCGACCAACCGGAAGCGGTGGCGCCTGGTCAAGCGGCTGACCCGACACCCGCCTCGAAAGGGGACTGCGAATGGCTGCTCGACTTCAGGCTGGCGGGCATTGACTCCACCCGGTTACCGGACACAATTCGGCCGGATGGGTCGGTTGCGTGAGGGGGCTCAGAGGGGCTTCACCACGAACAGCCAGAGGGCTTTAGAGAGTTGTTCTTGTTCCCCGGCGTTGAGACTTCCGCCTGTAGCAGTGCAGATTGCTGCCGCTGTTCGACCCAAACGTATGAGGATAACGCCCGCCACAACCCGGTAGCCGGTTCGCTTAGGTGAGGATCAGCCAGCCAGGCATCGAAGAAGTTGACTAGCACCCGCCGACGGCAGCTTATCTGAAAAGGCGTCTGGCCCCAGCGCACGCCCTACGCTGGAGCCAGACGTTCGCTCGCCCCAAACGGCAACAGGCGTGCGCGCCCGCAAACGCGGGCGCGCACCTTAGGTCCAGCGTCAGAACAGTATCTTGGCAGTGATTTGGAGGGCCCGTCCCTCGCCCGCCTTCGTCACTCTGCCGAAGTTCAGAGAGTCAGATATGTCTGTAGCTGGGTCGACCCACCGGTGGAAGTTGAACGGATTGGTAAGGTCCAAGCCGAGGTCTAGATTCCACCGTTCGTTGATTCGAGTCGATTTCGCAATCTGGATGGCTTCGGCCTTCGCGGTGAACCCACGCAGCCAGTCCAGTGTGGGCGCAAGATTTCCGAAGGTGTATGTGCCGGGAACCCCGAACGCAGCAGCGTTCAAGTATCGGCTGGTATTCGGATCGAACTCTCTGGGGTTTGTGACCAGAGTCGGCGTGCCGCCAATATAGTCGGCCGTCTTGGATGCGTATCCAAGCGCCGAAAGTGTGTTCGGAGCGGTTATCGCCAGTGCATAGCCCGACTGATACCGCACGAACCCGTTTACCTGCCAGCCGCTTACTAGCTGCCGAGCAAAGGGATTAAGCGAGCCTCCGAATCTCCTGCCTTCCCCGAAGGGCAATTCATAGGTCCAAGTAACGCCGAATACGGCAGGAACGGATGTCCTGTCGACTGAGTAGCCCATGGCTCGATTTAACGGATACTGAGCCGTATTGTCTGTCATCACCTTCATCCAGGTGAAGTAACCCATTAGAGTCAGTCCGCGTGACAGCCGCTGGTTACCTCTGATCTGGAGCGAGTGCATGCTGCTGTTCCCGTCCGGAGTCGAGCGCACGTTGACGGAAGTGTAGTGCGGATAAGGCTTCAACGCCGCGGCTACGGTGTTGGCGCCTTTCTGATTGGCAAAGCCTGGGAACGGCTCCGTGAAACCCGCTCCGACCGCCTCCGGAGAGTTGATCGGCTGAAGCAAAAGGCTTCCCAGCGGCAGATGCCTGGCGTCTGTCACGTTGATCTCTTGATTGATGTTCAGGTGAGTCGAGCGGCTGGCCATATACGATACGTCCACCGACGTACGCGGCCCCAGCTGTCGCTGGATCCCAAACATCCAGCTGGCAATTTGCGGCAACCGGGCTCGATTCTCGGGAATGTAGTAGATCGACTGCCCATTCAGGAAAGACGGGTCGAGCACAGGCGGACGCATGAAACTCTGGGGGAACGATTCGGTGTCCCAGTAGTACACGGGCGTGTAACCGTCAGCCGAGGCAAAACTGGGCGAAATCGTGTAACCCGAGCTGCTGTAAGTCCCCGAGCCATAATTCGGGGCTGCGTAGTAGAGTCCTCCAGAGGCCCGAATCACTGTGTTTTCACCCAACCGGTAAGCCAATCCCAGGCGTGGGCCAAAGCCCCGCTTCCAGGGTTTCTGGAATGCCCCGTACTGCGTTTCGAACGCCAGGCCGCCCAGAAGCCCGCCGGCTGCCGGGTTCACGATGTCCGGCCTGAAGCTGCTGAACTTGTTGTTGACCTCAAACGGTGGTTCTGTGTAATCCCATCGCAAGCCATACGACAGTGTGAGCCTCGGGGTTACGTGCCACTCGTCCTGCGCGAATAAAGCCCAGCTCCGGACCCGAGTGCCGATCATGTCCGCGATTGTGGCACTAGCCGTATCCACCGCACCGATGAGAAAGCTCGCGAATGGGTGGCCCCAGCGAGAGTAGTTCGATCCCGCGTTGGGCTGGCTGGTCTGGGTGTTCCGGAACGTGAAGGACCCTGCGGCTCCACCCATGGACAAGGTATTGACCTGAATCCGGCTGTGGCTGAACCCGAACTTAAAGGAATGCTTGCCCCGGATCCATGTCAGACTTTCGTCGATTCTGGTGCGCAGTTCGTAGCTTCTGTTATCATATGCGCGGTTGATATTCATCGGGGCCGCCGTGCCGCCCGAGAAGGTGATCGCGGGAAAAGCGCCATTGTCGGCGGGAATCCCCGTGAGCCCCAGCCTGTCGAGCCATCCGCCACCGTTTGTTGCGTTCTGACCCAGGTTCACGTACCGGTCTACCGAGACCGTCACGTGGTTAAGTACAGAGGGGCTGAAGATGTAATCGTGGTTGACACGCGCTTTCCAGCTGTTCGCTTCCTGGAACGTGATGAAGTCCAGCGGATTCGTCTGTTCCGATCCCCAGGGGATGCGCGTAAACCAACCCACGTTTTCGCCCTGAAGCTGGCGGTGCCGGATTTGGTTCATGTAAGTCACCGACAACTTCTGCTTGGTCGACACGTTGTGGTCCACTTTAGCGGTGGTGACGTAGTTGTTGAAGTACGGCCACAGCTTTCCGCTGAACGCGCGACTGTAGAAGTTCTGGGTGATCTGACCAGGAATATCCGGGTCCGGCATAAAGGCTACGATCTTTTTGGCGACCGAGCTGATCTGAGAGGGAGGAATGATATTGTCCGGATACGGATCCCGGACGTAGCTTCCCGAGCCGTCCGGACGGGTCGTCCGCGGATCGAAGATCGGGATCTGCGCTCCGGCAGCGTTGACCAACTCCCGGAAATCGCCCTGCTTGAATGCCGCGGTCGGGACAGTCCTCAGATCCAGAGAGGGGCCGTTCCGGGTGAAGTACAAGCCCTCGCTGACAAAGAAGAAGGTCTTGTTTCGCCCGTCATAAATCTTCGGAAGGTAAACCGGGCCCCCTAGGGTAACTCCACCTTCGTTTTGGTTGCCATGCGTGAGTTTTGGCTGAAAGAACGAGCGGGCGTTCAAAGCATTATTGGAATAGTGGTCAAAGAAGCTGCCGTGAACCTCGTTTGTTCCGGACTTGATCGTCACGTTGGTAAACCAGCTTCCGAAACCACCGTACTCGGCATTGAACGCGTTGGTCACAACACTGAATTCGCCGACCATTTCGATAGATGGTCCGACCTCCTCCAGGGCACCCCGTCCCGTGGAGATTCCGGCACCGGGCCCGCCATCGATAAAGGCCTCCGTATGACCGCTCGCAGATCCGTACATTTTGGGCTGCCACGTCGCACTCTCCCGATTGTTCGGGTCGTACGAGGTAAGCCCAGGCACATTCACCAGCAATTGTGTAATGTTACGTTTTGCGCCGAGCGATATAATTGGCAGCGACTCCACGACTTCTGAATCGACACTGGTAGGAGAGGCCGCCGTGGACACATCCAGAATCGGAGCCTCAGCTGTGACCGTCACGGCTTCCACGACGTCCCCTGCAGTGAGCGTGAAGTCCACACGGCGCACGACCTCGGCGCCAACCTCGATGGGTTCGCGTGAAACGCTCTTGAAGCCTTCCTTCGTAACCACCACCCGGTAGTTGCCTACCGGCAGGCTTGGCGCATTGTAGAACCCTTCGACATTAGTAGCCAGGTCGAGGGTACTATTTGTCTCAATTTGGATGACTTGAACCTTTGCTTCCGGCACTGAAGCGCCAGTCGAGTCGGTAATGAACCCCTGTATGGTGCCGCGCCCTGTTTGCGACCATCCTACGCCAGTCGCAGCCGCGACAAGCACCCAAAAACCAATTACTTGCGCAAGGACTTTCGTGTTTCGACAGAGCATCAGTCCTTTTCGAAGATTCATTTCCTGCCGCCTCCCAAGTTCTAAGATCCTCCTTCAAGCTTTCAACTTGATCAATGTAACCAGAAGACAAAGCTGACTCGCTAACTGAGCAGCGCCAGTATATACTCGTTGAGACCATTTGTCAATACTGAATGTCTAAGTATGTCGCCCCCCTTGCATTGCAAAAATTAGAGACAGCGGCATAGCCACATGTATATGATTGAAAATAAAGCATGTAACCATATGGGGATTTTGAAACGGACAAGCAGAGATTCACTCAGGAAGCTCTGAATATCGCATAAAGCCAGCTTGACAACTACGAGCCGTCTAGACGGCCTGTTAGGAGCAATCAGGCGGATCCTGGCTTATCCGCCTATATCATGGCTAGATACAGCAACTTAATAAGCTGGACTTAGCTATTGGCGGGGATTCACCGGCTGGTCTCTGGCAGTCGTCGTTCAAACTTCTGCCACGAAAGAAGGGCACGCCGAAATTCTTGCCCATCTCGGCGTGCCTCCGGCAGAGTTCTCTGTCACAAAACGTCGTTGAAGATAATGGCCTTCTCCTCTGTCATCTCGCGGACGGTTTCCGCAATGCTCTCGCGCCCAATTCCACTCAGCTTGAATCCGCCAAACGGTAAGTTGCCAGGACGGAACGAGCTTGCCCCGTTTATCACGACCCCGCCGGCTTCTAGCCGGTGAGCGACCTTCAGTGCATTGCGTACGTTCTCAGAGAACACGCACGACTGGAGACCGAAGGACGAATCGTTGGCTATCTTCACGGCCTCGTCCAGGTCCTTGAACGGATACACGGGGGCGACGGGGCCGAAGACCTCCTCTTCCATCACACACGACTCAGGGGTTACGTTGACCAGAACGGTCGGCTTGTAGAACGCGGCCCCTACTCTCTCGCCTCCAATCAGGCACTTCGCTCCCATTTGGATGGCTTTTTGTACCGCTGCATGGACCTTTTCGGCATCCGACGGCGAGATGAGCGGACCCAATTCGGTGTCCTCCTCCAGGGGATCGCCCATTTTGATACGACTGACGCGCTCCACCAGCAGCTTCAGGAACTCGTCATAAACTGACGCCTGAACCAGCACCCGCTTCACTGCGCAGCAGATCTGCCCGGCTCCGTTGGTCAGCCTGCCCTGAACAACCGCCTCTACGGCGAGCGCCAGGTTGGCGTCTTCCAGAACGATCATGGGATCTGTGCCGCCCAACTCGAATGCTGTGCGTTTGAGGGTGCCCGCGGCCTTACGTGCGATCTCTACGGCCGAGGCTACGCTGCCGGTGAGGCTGATCATCCCGATCGCCGGGTTCGTGAACAACTCGTCCCCCATGTCGTCCGGGGATCCCGTAATCATCTGCATGCCTTCGGGAGGCAATCCCGCTTCAAGCATGAGCTCACCAATGCGCAGGACGGTCAACGGACACTTGCTAGGGGGTTTGACAATCACCGCATTGCCCGCAGCCAGTGCTCCGGGAATCTTGTGGGCGAACAGCTCCGCCGGATAGTTGAAGGGAACAATACCGACCACGATCCCGATCGGCTGCCGGATGGTGTAGGCGACCATGCGTTCCAGGCCTGGCACGGCATCCATGGGCAAGTAGTTTCCTCCAATCCGCTTAGCTTCCTCACCGAAATCCACAAACAGCCGCTGCGTTGTGGAGATTTCGATGCGGCATTGCCGGATGGTCTTGCCGTTCTCGCGGCAGAGCAATCGGCTGAGTTCCTCGTGATGACTGCCGATCAAATCAGCAGTTTTCTTGAGAATCTGCGCGCGCTGATGAGCAGGAAGGGCCGCCATGATCGACTTGCCGCGCTTCGCCACTTCAATCGCGTTGTGAACGTCTTCAGCGTTCGCTTTGGGAACGTAACCGATAATCTCCTGCGTCGCCGGATTGCGCACCGCAAAGGTCCGCCCGCTTACGGAGTCGACCCTCTTCCCATTCAGTATTAATTTCGCGTTTATGATTTCTGCGCTGGCATCGTGAGGACCAGCGTTCTTTGCCAGGTCAACAGTGTCACCAGCGCCACCTTTACAAGAAACGTTATTGATTGCCATGCTTTTCTCGTTCAGCTCTGCCATAATGATCCTCCCTTGGTTTGCCTACTCACCGGCTAGTGCGCGACAGCGCCCCCAAACAAACACACCCATACTTTGTCAGTCGAAGGAGCAACAATCGCTCACTCCAGCGCCTTGCGGCAAAACTCAAGGCACTTCGCTAGTTCAGCCCGAGGCCCTGCGGGACCGACATACTCAATGTGCGCCGGAAAGGGGTATTTCTCTTTCTTCATGAGCTGCAAGATTTCTTTAAGAGGCGTGTCACCCTGCCCAAATTCCATTTCCGGGCCGTTGTTCTTCTTCCGGTCTTTGAGGTGAATATTGGTGATGCGATCACGATGTTCTTTCATGTAGGCGATCGGGTCGTAACCCGAAGCAACGAAGTGACCCACGTCCAGATTGATCCAGAAGTTCCTGGACATTTCCATCACTTTCGAGAAGTCCTCAGGTCCCTCGCGGTGGTTGTGCAAGGCTACCCTGACACCATACTTTTCGGCAAACGGCACGAGCCGCGGGAAAACGGCCACAGGAGAGGACGCGGTGATGATGTCCGTCCCCAGCGCCTTTGTCATCTGGAATCCGCGATCGATTTCCTCGTCGGTGAAGTCCTCTCGAAAGCTCAAATTGTAGGAAAAGAATTTCAGCCCAGCGTCGGTAAATTTCTTGCCGACTTTCTGAAACTCTTCGAGTGGGACAGTCAACCGCCACTTTCGAAGCGCCTCCCTGACGGCGGGATCGACCCTCGGGATTCGAGGTGCTCCTTGTGGTCCTCCTTGCGCCGGCCGCTGAGGCGGCTTGGTCCCCTCAGCGCCCCGCGGCCTCGCCCAAGGGCCAGGACGGCCAGTTCCCGGCAAAGGAACCGGTGCGCCGAGGTAGTTCTCAACATGCTCAGACATCACGTCGGTCTCTGCAAGGCCAACCTCAACCATCGTCTTGATAATCTCGTCCAGGTTGAAACCACTGAAAGTGAAGCTCGCCGACTGGACGCCAATTCTCACTCCGTGGAAAGTGGAGTTCACTGCAGCAAAGCCGCACACCAGCGGCAGCCCGGCTCCTGCGACTTTAACGAAGTCCCTCCTTGTCATCTCGGTCGTTGTCCTCCGGTGATCAGAAAGCGCGAACATCGCGGTCCCGCCAACCTGCTCCTACCAAATCGGCTCAAATTGTGCCACAACTGCCGAGTACATGTCAATACATATTTGCATACTGATTATGCGCATTTGTTCGTGTATATGCATTCACAATAGAACTGTCTGGCAGACCAGTTCAGCTTTGCAAAAGCGCTTAAAGACGCGGGCCCGCTCACTCCCCCGCCGGACGGGCTTGGGTGATACTCAGCTCAATGCCTCAGCCTCTCGGGTGTTCAGCCGGGAACGGAGCACCAGGTTGACCCCAAAAATGATCAACGAGGCCAGGGGCAGAACCAGCAACCCTTTGCCGAGTCCTTTGGGGTCCGAACCGGCCAGCCACCCGATTGCAGGCGAACTCAGGGTCAACCCGGAGAATCCGCAAGTAATTGCAAAACCTATCGCCGTCGCGGTACCGTGCCGGAAAGCCCCGCCCACCATCGAGATCGTGGTCGGGAACACTGGCGCCATGGCTATTCCGCCGCAGAACACCAAGGCCGCCGCAGTTGTAGGATCCGGGGTCTGAAGCATACCGAACGTGGTCATCGCCATGAGGGAACTGGCCCCCAACATCACCGTCACTGGAGAGACCTTGAGCAGCACCGGCGCCACCAGGACGCGGCCCAACAACAGCCCGAGTGCGAAGCCGAGCGACAGGATGGTCAGCGCGCGAGACTCTGGAATGCCTTGTGCGATCAAGTACTTTGGAAGCCAGTTCCACACTCCAAATTCACAAGCCGTATAGAGAAACGTGATCGCCCCAAACAAATACAAGATCGGCCGCTTGAACACGTCGCGTGACTTGACAGCAGTGGCTTTCTCAGGTCGTGGGGCCGGGATTCTTATGAAGATGTGGACCAGAAAGGCCGCCAGTGTGATACCCGCTCCACCGTAGGCAATACGGACGGCGTCCCCGCCGAGGAGATTCCCGGCCACGAAAGGCGTGACCAGACCGCCGAGTCCTACAAAGACATTCAAGAAGTTCAGAACCGTTGCTCGCCGCGACTCGCTCACATCACTACCCAACGCGTTGGCGCCGGTCAGAATGATGCCGCCGCCAACCCCCATGACGAGCATGAAGGCAACAATCATCGAATATCCCGAGGCGTTTGCCAGACCGAGCAAAGCAAGTGCCACAAAGCCCAAACCCAGCAACAGGCCCACCTTTTTGCCCTTTCTGTCCATCAGGGGGCCAACGGAAACCGAGGCGATGGTCAGCCCCAGCCCCTGAGCCAGAGCGATGTAGCCGGTTTGAACGTTGTCCAGTTGAAACTTGGCGGCAAGCCCTGGATTTATGGTTCCCAACATCGAGGCAACCATGCCGTAAACGAAGATCGCGAGGCACGCGGCAACAATCAGCATATGACGGCTCCTTTTTTACAGAACTGAGTGATCTGACGATTCATTGAGGCACAACCTGTATTGACAGCAAGTTTAAGGTGCTATTATACATTGACAAAAAAGAATGACAAGTGCCGGCGAGCTGTCGTTGCCGTCAGCACCGTGGCGATCCCAAACCGAAGGCTCAAAGGTTGCCGTGCCCACCAACGGCTATCCTCTTGACGGAACACTTCCGCAGATGTATTATCACATTCGACGTGATGAGCTTGAATACAGAGGGCAATATGTAAATACAGGTTTGCTTTTTTAACGTTTTTTGGGATTACCTTTTTCGCAAAGGAAAGGAGGCAACATGTCAGATTTTCGCTTTTCTAGACGCTACTTCTTCTACGGCGCCCTCCTTAGCGGAGCGGTTCCGGCCGGAGGATTTGGCAGCGTTCCGTCGTTGGCACGACTAGGCTACAGGTCGCCCAACGAAAAGCTCAACCTCGCCGCGATCGGCGCGGGCAGCCAACCCTATATCGATCTGCGCTATGCGTGGGCGCTGGGCCGCGAAAACGTTGTGGCGCTTGCCGACTGCGACTGGGAGCGCGGTCAGCAGGGATTTAAGGCGTTTCCGAAAGCCGCGAGATACAAAGATTTCCGCCAGATGTTGGACAAGTCGGGCAAAGACATCGATGCTGTGGTGGTTGGACCGCCCGACCACATGCACGCTGTTTGCGCGCTAGCGTGCATGCAACTGGGCAAACACGTTTACCTTGAAAAACCCCTCACGCGGACAGCGTGGGAGGCGCGGATTCTCACCCAGGCGCAGGAGAAGTACAAAGTCGCAACGCAGATGGGCAACCAGGGGTACTCGCACGACGCGACGCGGGTCGCCTGTGAAATTATTTGGTCAGGGGAAATTGGCGAGGTGCGGGAGGTGCATGCCTGGACAAGAACCGCCGCATGGCCGCAGGGCATGACAAAGATCCCCGCGCCCACGCCGGTCCCGGAAACCCTGGATTGGAATCTCTGGCTTGGCTGTGCCGAGTATCGCCCCTACACTGCCGGTGACAAAGAGTATGAAGAGTTTGTCGCCGCCCGAAATGCGCGCCTCGGGCGTCGGCCAGCCCCAGCCGCTGGAGCCGGGCGCTCGCTGTCAAGGGAAGACCCGCTTATTCAACTCGCTCCGCAAGGTGGCGGCTTTTACATGCCATGGAACTGGCGCGGCTTTTACGATTTCGGCACCGGCCTGATCGGCGATTGGGGAATCCATATCCTTGGGCCGGCCAATTGGGCGCTTCAATTGCACCCGAAATACCTGATCAGCGTGCAGTGCGTCAAGAAGGATTCCCTGCCTCCGTTCACCTTCCCCGACGAGTTGGTAATCCGTTACGACTTTGCGGCGCGCCCGAACATGCCTCCGGTTTCAGTTTACTGGTATCACCACGGCGGTCCTGACGACCCGTATATGCCTCCGGGGATGACCGCGGAGCAAGCTCGCAAGATCCCTGGAACAGGCCCGCAGGTTGGTCCGCAACAAGGACAGGGCGGGTTTTTCATCGGCTCGGGAGGCGGAGTTGCTGCGGCGCCGGGCAGTGGCCAGGGTGCACCGCAATCCGGAACTCGAAGCGCCCCCGCCGGCCCTATGGCGCGAGGCAGCGGGTACAACTGCATCTTCGTCGGCACAAAAGGATACCTGGGAACCAGCGGACGTGGCGAAGGTGTCGGACTCCTTCCGGGTTCCCGATGGGCCGAATATCAGCTTCCCAAGCCCTATCTGACGCGATCACCAGGCGCCAGCTTCGGCAGCAACCATGAGGCGCACATCCGCGATTGGATTCGCGCCTGCAAAGGCGGAGCGGAAGCCTGCTCAAATTTCAGTATCTCCGGGCCGTACGCGGAATGGATGATCCTGGGCGCAGCCGCCGTGCATGCCGAAGGCAAGCTGCTGTGGGACTACGAGAAGTGCGAATTCACTAATAACAAGGAAGTCAATAAGTGGGTTAAGCCGACTTTCCGGAAAGGATGGGAGCTGAAACTGTAGCATCCAGATGAGGGGTGTCTTCAGAGGCGCCACTTTGTCGCGGAAAGGCGCCCCATTTCCAAGGCCAAGAGGGCAGCACGCGCTTCCCCGCGGTGCTCCCTTGCGGGTTCCTCCAATCGCGCTAAGGGCCGGGCACATGCCCGGCCCTTTAGTTTTAGAGAGACTCTCAAGTTCGAGGGCGACACATACGCGCCCGCGATGGTGCTCGCGAGCGCGGTGGTCGCAAACTGCAAGATGGTTTCACGCTTCCCCTAGCGTGCCGATTCCGGCTTGTAGTTGGGATCGGTGATACGCCACAAGTCGTGGAACATTGACATCATGTGGTATGGGCTCAGCTCCGGACCGTCAACAGCACCCTTGATGAAGGCGCGAGGGCCCAGCTTCTCGCGAGGCACACCTTGTATGTAGCCTTCGAACCATCCACCGTACTCGGGATCCAGATACGTCTTCTTCACGAACTCCAGCGTCTGTTCGTAGTACGGCCACAGATCAGATCGCCCACGCAGAATAGCGTAATGCGCCGTGGCTTTAATGACCTCGCATTGAGGCCACCAGAGCATATATGTTGGCTCGCCGGTGTCGCGGGAGCGACCACCCAAGCCGCCGATCTCTTTGTTGTAGCTCTTCAGGCCAAAATCGATGTTGCGGCTTCCCAGTTCAACGAACTTTGGATCTGCACCCAGTTCCACGGCTCGGCTCAGCAGCGAAGCCCATTCGAACAGGTGACCAGGGTTGGCGCCAGGAGTCCCGACCGGCTTCCAGTTTGCGTCATACATCTCAGGGAGATATCCGAGCTCATAGTCGAAGACCTGGGCTATATGGTCCAGCTGGGCCTCAATGGTTTCCCAGACCTCCTGCGAATTCGTGGCTTCATAGAGGCCAAGCAGCGCCTCAAACATATGCAGGTTAAGGCTATGCCCACCCTCGGGCATCCGGAATCCGCCACGCGGAGGCGCGCCCGGTGGGCTGCCGGGCCGAGGCGCAGCCCCAGGTCCTCCCCTCCCTGCAGAACCGGGCATCATCCTGCGAGGCGCGGGTCCACTGAAATCGCGTTTGAAGTTTCCGCCAATGAAAGGTCCGTCCGCCATCTTCGTTTTCAGCTCGCGAAACAGCTCTATTGCGGCGTTGATGTACTTTTCGTTCTTCGTCACGCGGCCAGCGTGGGCCAAGGAATAAATCGCGAAGCTCTGAAACCCGGTCTTGGTATCATCGATGACTTTCAAATCTGGAGATACGCGATTGTAGTACCCGCCATACTCCGGATCCCGCATTTTTAACAGGAAGTCGGCCGCCCTCGTAATCGCGTCCAGGTAGCGCTGGTCCCCGCCGCTCATTTCATACCCCACCGCTATGGAATAGAGTACGCGGCCCTGTCCGTTCAGACTCGCCTCGCGCTGCTGCCCCCACGGCTTCCACTGACGGTCGAGATTCTCCTGTATGAAACCGTTGGGCATGACGGCGTGCTGAACCCAGTAGTCGAGCAAGTCGTTCAATGCGGCCTTTCGGATCCAGTCGCGATCAATTCGTTGCCGTATCTCCTCGTCGGAGATGCGCTGATATCTCTGCTTTCCTGACTCATCTTGACGCTGCCCTTGTTCCCGGGCACCGCCGCATGAGAGCGCGGTCACAAGGATCGCTGCACTCAGAACGCCCAACAGAAAACCGATCCAGGGAGCCGCCCTTCTTCTAGCTTGCTTCATCCCAAAGAATTCCTCCTTTCAATAACCTGGCAAACCTTCATACCCACGCTGGTCGATTTGCATCCAGTCCTGACCAGTCTGCATTGGCATTCTATTGAAGTGCAGCTAGATTGTCAACTCTGCGGTTTCGGTAAAGTCAGCCACCAGAAAGGCTGTCTTTCCAGATGGTCTTCCAAGTTGTTAATATCAGCACTGGAAATGGGCTACGGGCGGTCGGCAGTGGCCAAGCAGACTGAACCGAAGCCTCAAAAGGCCAATTTCCACCGTCCGCCGCCTTCGCTGTCAACCAGGCAGTTGGTCGGACGCCGACGGCGGAAAGCCATGTTTCAGCCGCTCTGGTAAGCGAGTCTTGCGATTTGGGCTCCCACTGTTCGTCTGCTTAGCGGGAACCCGTGCACGATTGTGCCAACTCCATCTCTCGGAGCTTCGATCCGCAGGACTCGCGCACGACGAGTTGAAAATCTATCAAAATGTCCCGTGCCGGCATCTGAGGTCGTGCTATGCGCTGGATCATGGCTTCAATCGCGGCGGCTCCGAGCTCGTCGCAAGGCTGGTGGATGGTCGTAAGGGGGACGCTCACCAGGTTTGCGTACTTGACGTCATCGAACGCCACAAGCCGAACTTCGTCCGGGACCGCTATTTGAAGGTCGGCAAGACTCCGCATCAGGTGTGCTGCCGTTCGATCGTTCGAACAGACGATGCCATCCGGCTTGAAATCCCGTATAACCTCGGCAACGCGAGCTGTGTCAGACGGGTCAAGCTGCTGGATGAACTCGGGAGCAAGTTCGACTGTAGAATGTCTGAGGGCGTCTCGATACCCCTCGCAACGTGCAACACAGCTTGGGGCAAGGTGGGATTTCGCGATGAAGGCAATTCTTCTGCAACCGAGCTTGATCAGGTGCTCTGTGACGATGAAACCCGCCCTTCGATTGTCGATCCCCACCACATCATAGTGGCTCCGGCGTGGGTAATCGCAAATGTCTCGATCCAGCAGCACGACGGGAATGCCGCCATCGTCAAGCATGGAAACGATTGCATTGTTGATCTGATCTTTTGAAGGAATGCCCTCCAAAGGTGCAAAAAAGACGCCGGACACCTTGCTTGCAATAAGTTGCTTGCAAACTTCACGGGCTTCGGCTTCGGTGGTTTCCGTCCGGGCGAGAGTCTTACCCCAAATGAGGACGTGGTTTGCGGCGCTTTCAGCCGCCATCATTCCCTGGCAGATCGGTTCGAAAATCTCCGTGCTGCCCAGTTCCGGGATGAGTAAGCCGAATGTATAGGTGCGGTTCGGCTCCGAGCGAACGTAGCTCCCAGAACCGGCTCTGCGCTCGATAATGCCTTCCAACTGTAGTTCGCGCAAAGCACGATTCACGGTAACGCGAGAGGTTCCGAAGATTTTCACCAGCTCCGATTCGCTGGGGAGCCGCTGTCCCGTCAGATACTCGCCTGACGCGATCGCGTCCTTAAGACTTTGATAGATTTTGCGGTATTTAGAATTTGCCGCCCGTTCCAACTTGGCCACAACTTGATAATACAGGATTGCTTGAGCATTGAGCAACATCAATCGTGGGCACGACGTGTCAATCAGTTTGGTGTTGCGTGTTTGTACTTCCCTGCCCACGCGTTCTGTCTGTGCTTTGCATATCCCAATCCAGACCTATTGCCGCGAGACTGGGTCGGAGTAGCACTGACGCAGAAATTGCGCTGGTTCAGGCTACTCGCTTGAATTCGACAACAGTCCGCTCGACTTCCGCTCGGCTCTGATGATGCGCTCTCATGCTTCGTTTTTCCCGAACACTTTCGGTTGAGCATTGACATCGGTCGCTGTTTAGACGGGCTAGTCGGCTCTGGAGTGCCTACCTTAAGGGTAAAGAGTGCTCCCTGTCACCTCTGGCAATCGCCCCCGATCCCGTGGTCACCTGATTGGCTCTGGCCTGATCAGCCTCAATGCGGATCCAGTTGGATGGGATATACCGAAAATAGTGCTTCAACACCTGGAGGTCTGGCAGGCGCGTGAAGATCCTGTCCCGCGAGCCGGCGGAACGTGCTGGAGCACGATCATGGTTTCTCTCCGCTAGTCATCGCTCCACGAGGCTGCCAGACGAGGTTGCGGAAGGCTTGCAGACCATGGCGTCGGCCAGGCGACAGGAACTCGCAAGGGTTCTCCAGCTGGCAGTCGGGAAGAAGCGCGCGAAAAAGGTCTCCCTGAGCTCCTTTTAGCCGCCACTCGACGTTATCTGGGAAGGGCGTTGAGAAGTTCCTGCGTGCGCAATGGGGCAATGAGACCTATAGGGTGGAGCGAGATATCAAGCTGGAGTGAGGGCGGCCGCAATTCGGGCCCACCTGGATTGGCTGTGGCAGCGGTTTGTGAGCGGCTCCCGCTCATAGAAGAGCAGCCTACATTCCCGCCGATCTTTCATCAGGGAACAGAAACCCTGCTTGCGCGGCAGATGAGGCCGGAGCACCGGCTGCACAGCTATTGCAGCTACATTATTTCCGACCGGTGCGCTCCACTCTCAGCAAGCATGTGCTGAGGCTTCCGGTAGACTGCCGTCACAACCGAGACTGCATAGGCCGTCACGTTTCGGAGTGGCGGGCGTAACGTCCGGGGGCGCCTTTCGCCGTCTGCTGAAGCAACGATGGGCGGCCGCCTTGGAGCTGCGGATGCTACGCTGGGGGGAAATCGCCCGGCGGACAGGTCTGCTTGAAATTCTGTCGAGGGACGAGGAAGGCGTATTGCCGGGCAAGCGGCGTTAATTCTGGGCCTTTGACACCAGTTCGGTGCGGCTCTACGCCATTAATGGGGGCAGACCCCCGCCGCTGACTGATAAAACGTGCTGTATAGGAAATGTTCTAATCAGTTCAGAGGCAATATTGGGTCTGCCCGGATACCAGATTACTGCGATTGAGGAGAAAGACGGAAGGGTGAAGCTATCGGCCCGGTATACCGGGCCGATAGCTTGCCCGCATTGCGGCGGCAAGCGGTTGCGGTCAAAAGGCCGGCGTACGCGGCGCCCCCGCCACGAAAGTTGGGGTCTGCGGCATACCATCCTTGAACTGGAAAGCCGGAAGTGGCTGTGCCACCAGTGCGGCCGCAGCTTCTGGCAGCGGTTCCCGGGCATTCTGCCGCGCAAGCGCTCCACCGAGCCGCTTCGCCGCAGCGTGGCGGTGAAGCATTTCGACGGCATCAGCCGCAGCCGGCTTGGCCGGCGGGAAGCCATCGGCAGCGCCACCGTGGAGCGCTGGTTCCAGGACTTCCTGCGTCTGCGTGCGGCCGAGCGCCGGGGCGCTCCCTGTCCACGGGTGCTCGGCATCGACGAGCACTTCTTCTCCCGCCGCCACGGCTATGCCACCACGTTGTGCGATCTCAGGGGCCACAAGATCTTCGATGTGGTGCTGGGCCGCAGCCAGGCCGCCCTGGAGAGCTATCTGAAGAAGCTGCCCGGCAAGGAGCGGGTCCGCGTGGTGTGCATGGATCTGTCCAGCCCGTATCGCTCCCTGGTGCGCAAGTATTTTCCCAATGCCCGCATCGTCGCCGACCGCTTTCACGTGATCCGGCTTATCAACCATCACTTCCTGGCCTGCTGGCGCGAAATCGACCCGGTGGGCGCCAGGCACCGCGGTCTGGTTTCGCTCATGCGGCGCCACCGCCACAAGCTGAAGCCCGAGCAGGTCGCCCGGCTCGAGGCGTATTGGGCCCGGTTCCCGGTCCTCCGTCAGATCTATGCGTTCAAGCAGCGCCTGTGCTCGCTGCTGTTGAAGAAGCACCGGACGCGCAAGCAGTGCGCGAGGCTCATTCCCCGGTTTCTGAAGGCCGTGCACCAGTTGCGCCAGTCCGGACTGGCGCAACTGGTGCAGTTAGGCGAGACGCTCGAAGCCTGGTCCCTGGAGATTGCCACGATGTGGCGCTTTACCCGGAACAATGGAATCACCGAGGGCTTCCATAACAAGATGGAGCTCTTGCAGCGGCAAGCCTATGGCTTCCGCAATTTCAACAACTACCGGTTGAGGGTTAGGATAATGTGTGGGTGA
>JAKOTR010000003.1 GCA_029776225.1 Acidobacteriota bacterium
CTCTCGCCTCTAGCGGTTAACCATCAGGTGCGACCACGGCACGCCCCTGCGAGAAGAACCAGCAGGCGGTGGGTAGTCACCCCCATGAACGACACGAGCTTGCTCATTATGGGATATTCGCGACCAAGGCCGCGAACTCCTGCTGTAGCGGTTCAAATGCGCGAACATCCCTTCGATTTCAGCCTTGTCATACATCTGCGCCGTTGGAGAAAGCGCCGTCTGCGTCACCGCATAGCGCAGCGCGTCGAGGCGGTGAAACCGCGTCTTGTCCTTGATCTCCTCGGTCGGCTCCATCATGTCGTCCAACTTGCGACTGTAGGTGTTGAGTTCCTCGATCAACCCGTAAGTGCCGATGGGGTCCACCCCGAGGAACGCCCCCGAAGGAAAGTCCGTATCGTCGTGGGCGCGCGAGTTGGACGTGCGCTCGGACTGGTTGGGCATGAACGGCGGCGGCTCCATGATGTAGAGCTGGTTGTTCGCAAAAGCGCCGCTCACGTAGTCAATACCAGCCTCCACGTCAGTGATGTACGGCTCGTGCACGGGCAGGCCTGCCGCGGTGTAGTCAATGCGCCATTGACGCTCACTTGGAGCACCCCCGCACCAGACCACGTGCTCCGGCAACAAGCCCTCCTCATGCAAGCGGCGATGCACTCGACGCACGAACTGCGCCGTCTCCATGTCACAGTCAGTGCTGCCACGAGGGAGGCCGGAAGCCTCGCCGTGGGCAGAGTGGAATGGCGATGTAGAGGAGGATGGCGACCCAAGCAGCTCACACCGGTAAACCACGTAGCGGGGGAGGTCCACCGGTTCAGTCGGCGGGAGGAGGTGCGGCGACATCGGCGTGGAAAGGCTGGAATCATTCCACGCAAGCGGCGGCACCTCGGCCAGCCAGATCAGACAGGTATTCACCGCGCCGAAGTCCACACCACCAAAGCGACGCCACCCATAGGGAATGCGAAACCACGGCACCTTATGCCCAGGCTGATCGTGCCCCTCAGCGTTCGGCGCCCGTACATACCGGAAGGATTCCTCCGGACGCTGCGGACCGGCGATCGGAGAAGTGGAAGATGAAGATGTGCGCGTGTCGATCACCGCTGGAGCGTCGATGAAGGAGGAGTAAATCAAACCGGCGGGGCGAGTGAACTTCCCGTCGTAGCGCATAGCGTGCCGCCAGGGCTGCATCGTGCGCTTGCGCTCGTGGTACTCGGTTCTCGGGAAGGCCGGGTTCATCAACGAGGAGAAGTTCACCACCTCCACGTCGCGGCGCAGGCCGTGCTTCGCCTTGTCGTGCAACTCCTGCTTCATCCACCCCAGGTTGTAAGGCGTCGTCGTGATGAGAATCGGACCACCTGGTAGGGGCGGCGGGAGCTGGCGGAGCATGTCGATCAGCTCATCGACGGTCAGGTGCGACAGGAAGTGCGGGTGCGGCAACGAGGAATCCGGCTCCGGCACGTAGCGAATCGACTGCGCGGAAAGGAGCTCGTAGTGCGACGGCGGCAGCGGCACAACGATGGGGTCACGGGTGCGCCGGTCAAAGGGACGAGACGGGTCGTCTGGCCGGGGTGCCTCCACGTGGTTGTAGAGCGCGTCCAGGATGAAACGGGCGCGGTAAGGGAGAACGTAGGGATGCGCCGCCAGCGAGAGACGCCCGATGACGCTCTCCCACGCCTTCAGGGTGAAGTCGTCCTGGCCCGCCTCGTCTAACCACGCGGCCTTCGCCGTCGCGGATTCCAGAGAGTCCGGGTTGGCGGCGGAGCCAAAGAACACCGTCGTCGGCGTGTTGGGAACGTAGCCGAACATCCGCCGCGCGCCGTAGTCCGAGAACTCGAAGACCCGCTTGCTCTCCCGCCAGGACCCGAGCCGCAGCGTGTGCTCGAAGAAGCGCAGGAACTCCGGCTTCATCTTCTTGTCCATCAGCGGGAAGTTCGGCGCAACGGCGAGGTAGTCACCAGGGCCAAGGCGCTGGATGCGGTCGTAGAGCCAGATGGGAGCAAAGCTGGTCTTGCCAGATTGCACACCCGCAAGGATCAGCGTGATGCGACGCGCCGAGAGGAACGCCTGCGTCTGCCCCTCGTGCAGGTGCACCGAGAGGCCCCCATCCTCCGTTACTCGCCAAAGCTCCTCGGAGCTAGATTTCATGACTCGCCGACTCCGTGATATGGCGGGGTAGGCATGCGTGGGCGCGCATGCCTACCCCATCCCACCGGGGTTGCGGGGTTCGGGAGAACCGGAAGGAGGCTCGGTGGGAATGTAATTCGCATCAATGATTGCCCCATTCGGGCGCTCAGACGGGCACTCATCCAGCTGAACATGCTGATCAGCCGCGGATCCTAGAGAGCGCGACGGCGATAGGTTGATGACGACCCGCTCGATGATCGTGTTGGCGCCCGGCTCCTCCTTCGTGACCAGGCCAAGGAGCGCCGCACGCCGATCCTGCACCTGAAGGAGAGTCTGCGCCAGCCTCACCAATACACTGGCCGAGGCCGCGTCGGGCGGCGCCTCGAAGCGAGACTTCGCAGAGGAGGGAGGTGGAGCCGCGTGCGCCTGAATCGTGCGCTCGATGTACTGGATGAGGCGGTCCAGCCGGCGCAGCTCCAGCCGACGCACCATCTCCGCGTCCTCCCGAGGCTCCTCCGCAATGGCACAACGTACCGCCGCCTCGGCAGTCTCCGGACTGTCATAGTGCATTGAACGGGCGATCTCGACGTAAGAGAGACCCTGCACACGCAGATCCAGCGCGTGCCGCGCCTCCTCCTTTCGCGCTCTCTCTATCAGATCCGTTCCCATAATGATAGTATAACACCCG
>JAKOTR010000007.1 GCA_029776225.1 Acidobacteriota bacterium
TTGCAGAACCTCACGGCCTGCGGATTGTCAATCGCCATCGTCCGTCTCCTCTGTTATCCATCCGTTCTCAAACAGAATCCGCTCCAGCGCTGGCCACTCCTCGTCAGCGCTGTCATCAGCGGCCCACTGCTCCAGCAACTCGATGAGCGGATCTGTCACCTCGTCAGTATCATCCTGAACCTGAACTCGTGCTGCTGCCCGTCGTTCGGGCAGTTGACCCATGCGGCCACACGCTCCCCGCGCAGCTCCAGACCTCCCTCGCCTGCGCCGGAGTCCATCGCCACAGAGAACGCCCTCGGCAGCGTGTAGACCCATTCCCGTTTCCAGACCGTCTGCCCGACGGTTATCGTCAGCGGCTCGGACGCCGCCTCTCCTACCTGCCGCCCGGTCTCGTCGTAGTAGGTCGCCGTGGCCTGCAGGACAAACTCCGTCCCCGCCACCGTGGCCGGGTTCGTCGCCCGCAGCGTGATCTCGTAACCCTGCCCCGGCACCAGCCGCCATGACGCTCCGTCCGGAGCGCTGGTAGTGGCCAGCGCAATGACAGCTAAAATAGCCGTCATTGCCTGAACCGCATCCAGAGCCACTCAGCCGAGCCATCAGCTCGTTTTGCGGCCTGAATGACCACCAGCCGCCCCGCGTCGTCTATCCGGACAGCCTGCGAGATGCCGTCCTGCTTCTCTCCGTAGATCAGACTCATTGCGATCCTCCTAGCTCCACGGGCGGCTCCAGCGCGTCCGCTCCGTGATGGCCGAAATCTGCGTCGCCCCTACCGTTGCCGTCGCGATCAGCAGGCTATGGTCCGGCGGTGTGCTGGATGTCGTCACCACCAGGTCCCGCGTCCCATCCGGCTTCTGGCGCAGCCAGACGTAGTTGGTGGCGTTCGTGATGGCCCCTTGCGTCAGCTGGGATGTCAGCCGCACAGGCACCACGCCGGTGTAGCTGCCGCTGGACCCCTGCGGGACCATCGCGGCTGTTCCCGATGCCACCGTGAACGTCAGCGTCCCCACGCCCGTCACGCACGGCGTGGGGCTGGAGGGCAGAAGCTGCGGGCCGATCACCTCCAGCGCCAGGATCTGCAGCATCAGCTCCAGCGCGCCGTCGTTCTCCTGCGTCACGCCGAAGTTCGCGCCGATCTGCGCCTTCAGCTGGCCCCAGGTGGCAGCGCTCGATGCGGCGATGTTGTAGGGCAGCGATTTCATCATGTCGTCGTCCAGGTCCGTCCGTTGTCGTCGCTTTGCACGGCCGTCACGGCTCCGCCCGTCCGGTAGCTCAGGATCAGGCGGCGCACCCGCTTGCCGCCCTCCTGGCGGATGACGATGGACAGGCTTACGGCGTCGTCGTCGGAGCTTGTGGCGGCCGTGTGCATCTCCGCGAAGGTCGCGCCTCCGTCCACGCTCCAGGCCACCTTCACGCTGCCGTCGCTTGCACGGTAGGCCAGGTAGGTGATGCCGGTCGTGTCGTCGTGCAGGGCGAACGGTTTTCCCGCGTTGGCGATACTGGTCACGGGCGCGCTCCAGTCCTCCCCGTCGTTTGCGCTGGTGCGGGTCAGGATGTCCCCGCCGTACTCGTAGAACAGGCGCAGCCGCCGGCCGCGCGAGGATTCGTTCCCGGTGAGGGACGGCCACGCCCCGGCGCACACGGCGCGCGGCGGCGTCCAGCCAGAGGGGCCGTTGCGGTCCAGCAGGATGCTCCCGCCCTGGCCGTAGGCCCGGTAGATGTAGCCGGTCCGGCTCACCCACTGGCTGATCCCCTCGCCGGGCGCGCCTTCCCCTTCCAGGCACACCCGCGGCCACCGGCCGTGATGCACCGGCCCGATGGAGGCCGGATGCTGGCTCGCCTGCGGGTCCAGCGTCACATGGTGCTGTCCCGGCTGGCGCAGCCCCGGGCTGCGCCAGTAGCCCCGCCACGTGGTGGCCGCGTGCCAGACCTGGTCCCCGCGGTCCGAGACATAGATCGTGGCGTTGTCCACCGCGCCGGAGCCGGGCTCCGCCAGAATGCCGTGCGCCAGGCCGCCCAGGATCCGCGGGATCCGCAGCCGCACGGGCGTGACGTTCAGGCCGATCTGGATATAGTCCGCCTGCAGGTGCGCAGGCAGCGGGATGGCGTCCTCGTAGTTCTCGTCGCCCGCCACGGTGCGCACCACCCGGACCACGGGAAGCATGTGATACGCCCACCGCCCGTTGTTGGCCCACTGGTCCGGCAGGTAGTAGTCCAGCGTCTGCAGCGTGTCCAGCCACTGATCGTGGCTGGCCGGCCGGGAGCGCGTCGCGGCGTCGTAGTCGTTGTTGAACGCCGGGACGATGCCCAGTTGCCCGACGCTCCCCAGCCGGCCCCACAGGCCCTCCGTGGAGACCGCGCCGATCACGTCGTCCAGACGCCGCAGCTCCGCCACCTCCCCGCGCTCCTCGTTCCACTTGCCCAGCCGCTCGTCCGCCACCACCTTGCCCTCGCTCACGAACAGCAGGATCCGGCGGAGGTAGGTCTCCTCCTCGGCGTCACGGTCCCGGAACGCCGGAAGGTTGGCCAGCATCTCGTTCTGGCTCAGGATGTGGCGGCGGCTCTCCCGGACAAAGCGGATGCTCTTGATCACCCAGTCGTCCGCCTGGTCGAAGGTCAGGCGGATGCTCAGCGGGCTCTCCACGCCCCAGCCCCACCCGTAGGCGCTCTCGTTCAGCGTCTCCGTGGTGTCCAGGCCGCTCAGGTTGCCGGGCGCAAGCAGGTCGAACCGCAGGACGGTCTCCTGCGCCGTGCTCGCGAAGCTCCAGGTCTTCCCTCCGATCTCCAGCGTCCCGGTCCGGCCCGCCCCGGCCGCATTGGCCGGGATCTCCAGGTACCGGCAGCTGCCCCAGCAAGCCTGCTGGACAGTGAAAGTCCGCTGCATCCACCGTCCCGCGTCTCCGCTGCAGCGGATCCCACCGCCGGCCAGCGAAAGCGTGCCGCTCGATGTCCACGGCGTCAGGCTGTTACACGCATCGACCGTGTGGGACGGCACCAGATACAGGTATCCGTAGTCCCACGAGACACCCTGAAGCGGTACCAGCGCCGGACAGCGCCAGGCGTTCTTCTCGTAGCCGGCCGCCTCCAGCTGCTGCGGGGAGAGCGTCCAGGCGAACACCGGCTCCCCGTCGCTGCGGATCTCGTCCACCACATGGTAGTGTCTCGGGCCCCAGAACCACGTCTCGTATCCGCCGCGGATGGCGTAGTCCCGGAAGCTCCACTGCGCGCTTCCGGGCCCCTGCAGCACGGCATCCATTCGTGGCTGCGGGTAGTCGTTCCCGGCGCTTGCTGGCGGGCCGGTCGGCTGCAGCTCCAGGCGCTCCTCCAGCACCCGCCCGGCCGCGTCGCGGAAATCCGCCTCCACGGTGACCTCTCGCGCCGGGCTGAACATCATGCCAAGCCTCAGGTCCGTCTCCAGCCCCACATTGAACAGCTGGCCCGTCAGGCGGTCTCCTGCGGCCGTCAGGCGCACGATGTCCAACTCGCCCAGGTTGTGCGGCCAGGTGATCTCGTCCCGGATGGTGCTCTGCCAGGGCTCCATCTCCGGGGATGCCCCAGCGCTGCGGATCCTCCGGCAGGTCACCACTCCGGTGCCCCCGTAGTAGTCCACAACCCGGCCCGGCGCCCGCTCGAATCCCGCGCCGCGGAAGTATCCGGTGATCATCAGGCGGCCGTGCGGCAGCTTATCCGCCGGCGTCTGCGGCTCCAGGGTGTAGTCCTGCCCCCACACGCGCACCCGCACACGGCCGCCCGGCCACCAGCTGAAGCGCTCCATGACGCAGGCGTCGTACTTCCGCAGGTCCCGGATCTCGCCGGTCTGCCCCCAGGTGCGCCCCCAGCCGGTCCGGTCCAGCTCCTCCAGAACCGCCACCAGGCGGGAGGGGTACTCCAGGCGCATCTCCACCTGCACCGGGACCGTCACGCCCTGCGGGCTGTAACCGTCCGCCAGGACCACCGGCTCCGTCACCGGGCAATCGTAGTCGTAGCCGATCTTTAGCTCCAGCCACAGCAGACGCAGCTCCCAGCGCGTCCGATCATGCGGGTCCCGGCGCATCTCGATCTCGACGTCCGCGTGCGCGTAGTTGTCCCCCACCCACATCCGCGCCCGCGCCACGCTGTCCGGGCAGTACTTGTAGTCTAGCGGGGAGCTCCCCGCCAGGAACTCCCAGACGCAGCCGGCGTCGTTCGTCTGACTCTCGGCCTCGGCGACGTAGACCCTCATGTCACCGGGGTGCTGTCGTCCACCGGGTCCGTCAGGGCATGGAACTCCGCCCGGGTGTAGGTGATCACCCGGGTGTATGGCCCCTGGCAGCCCCGGCTGTTCGGGTCGGCCGGGTCCGGCTGTTCTGCGGCCGCCCTGGCCTCCTCCGGGCGCGCCTCCTCCACCGGGCGGGCCTGCGGCTCCGGCTGCTTGCGCCTCGCGCGCTCGCGCTCCAGCCGCGGCAGTGTCATTCCCAGAAACCAGCTATCCTCCCGAGGCCAGGCGGTCATTGCTGGTGCCTGCGGGATCTGCGGCGGCGGATAGCTCAGGTGCACGGCCGGCCCCGGGATCTGCGGCGGTACCAGCGGCTCAGGAGCAGCGGGCGCAGCGGTCAGTGGTCTAGGCTTCCCGCGTGATTGGGACGACACCGTCAAGGTTCTGATAGGTGCAGCGGGCGCAGCGGTCAGTGGTCTAGGCATCCCTGCGCTCCCCCGCATATGTGGCCGGCCGATGGTAGAAGGCGTCTGTGTCCCGCACCACGTTCACGCTGATCCCGGTCACCACGTACTCGCCCCGTCCCTGGATCCTCACCGTGTCCCCGGGCCAGATGTCCGGGTCGTACTCCGCCGTCCACTGCGCCATCCTCACCGGGTCCATCACGCCGGGCCGGGAGATCAGGGACTGCAGGATGCGCCGGATATGCTCGTCGCGCCGGATCCTGCTTTCCCGCAGCAGAGCCCAGGTGCGCTCTCCGGTCCATCCGGCCGGCCGCTGCGCCACGGGCTTCTCCGGGTCCTGGGCGTCGGTGTCCACCACCTGCATCAGGCGGTGCTCTCCCTCGGGAGTGCAATAGTCAACGCAAAGCTCGTTCGCCTCCGGCCGTATGGCGCGCTCCTCGTAGCTCCACGCCAGCGTGTGGCGCGGCTTGTTCGCCTTGATGCGCTCCTGGTCGCTCAGATAGAACGTCTTCACGGGATCATCCGTGGGATCGAAGGGGTGGAACATGCGGAAGACCCACCTGCCGCTGCGGCAGCGCTCCCCGAAGGTGTAGCCGAAGACGTTCTCGATGAAGTCCAGCCAGTGTCCCACGGTCTGCCCGGCCTCCACCTTGCAGATCGCGCTGCGGCCCTTGCCGCCGTCGGGCATCGTCAGACCCACCAGGTCCGGCAGCTCGATTTCCTTCTCGTCCGTGGTGCCCAGCAGCTCCAGCAGATAGCGCACCACGTCCTCCAGTGCCTCGCCGTCGAAGGGACCGTGCGCCGGCATCTGCGTCGTCCGCGCCCTCAGCGCCAGTACGCTCTCCAGGGACCACAGCGCCATTCGCGCGTCCGGGTTGGGTCCAAAGGTCCGCGCCGGCTCGTTCGCGAAGCCCAGGAACACCGGCTCGGTCCCCAGCTTGATGCGCACCAGACGGTTGTGCAGCAGGGCCGTCCCGCCGTGCTGCTCGCCCCGGCGCAGGGCGATGCGTCCCTGCACGCCGTCCCGCCCCTGGCCGAAGGTCAGGCGAAGCTCCACCACGTCGTCCGTGATCTCGTACGCGCTGCCCACGCGCCCGGCGCTGACTCCCGGCATGGTCACGCGCACGCCGTAGACCGTGGGCGTCCAGTTCGGGCGCCCGTCCGGGTTCTGGCCCGGCTCTGTGCCGGAGAGCATCACATACTTCACCCGGTACGCCCGCTTGCTTCCGTCCCAGGAGATGCCGCTGTCGCTGTCCGCCTCAATGACCGACGCGATGACGCCGCATCCCTCGGGGACGTCCCACTGATCCCGCCCGATGGACGGCGTCTGCGAAGCGGACGGGGCCACGGGCAGATACCGCGGCGGCGTCACGAACTCCACGTTGTCGGACGGGTAGATGCAGTGCATCGCGCTCACCATTCCCTGGGAGTTGGGGAACCGGACGCGCAGAGGCGCGGCCACGTGCCACGGCCCGTAGTAGATCCAGCCCCACTCATGCGAGGGGCTGTAGATCAGGATGCGATCCTCGCCCAAGGGCTGGATGAGCAGTTGGACGAACTCGCCGGAGATGTCCCGCGGCCGCGGCACGATAAACCCGATCCGCCCGTAGGATGGCAGGTCCCCGCCTGTCAGCTTGGTCTCTCCGGTGGAGTAAAGCGCCAGGGTATACTGCCCGAATCGGATCCGCGCCATCTCCAGCCGGTCGCCGGACGTGGCGAAGGCCCGCAGTTCGATGAAGAACGGCTGGCCCTTCAGGTAGACCCGCACGCTCTCGATCTCTTCGTTCGTCCCGCGCGACAGCAGGAAATAGTCCCCGGGTATCCGGTATTCGAACTCCGCCCAGTCGTTCGAGGTCAGGTTCCAGTCGCTCTTGCGCAGCCGGGCGTAGGCGCCGGTGGTCGTGGTGGCCCAGGCGTGGCTCAGCTGCAGCGGCCGCAGCTGCAGATGCCCGGTCAGCGGGCAGATCCACCAGCCCGGCGACGGCCAGTCCGCGTCCGATGTCCCCCGCGCCCAGGAGAAGTCGAACCCGTCGTGCATCGGAGGGTGCTTGGCCACGCGCGCGCCCGCACTGGACGAGGGCACGTCCATCTCGATTGTCAGCGTGTCGCCGATGGGCATGTGGCATACTCGAGGCAGGGAGGTTTCTTGAATGGCGCTCACCCTGCACAAGTGTCCGTGCTGCGGGCAGCGCTACTATGACGGCACGCCGCACCAGTGTCCGCCCCCGCCGTCGCCGCCGCCTCCGCCCCGTTCTCCGGCCGCCAACGATGACGTGTATCTGTTGTACGCCGTGCTGCTCGGCCTCATCGGCATCGTGATCCTGGCGCTTAAGGCCTCCGATCCGACGACAGGCGTCTCGCCCGTGGT
The DNA here is from genome assembly GCA_029776225.1 of Acidobacteriota bacterium. Taxonomy (GTDB): domain Bacteria; phylum Acidobacteriota; class Terriglobia; order Bryobacterales; family Bryobacteraceae; genus Fen-330. The sequence continues at coordinate 7,025 of JAKOTR010000007.1, forward strand.
GCTGGTGGCCGCCGTGTTCTGGTGTGCGGTCAACGCCGTGATCGGCGGAGCCATCGGCGCTTGGCGCGGCCGGCCGGGATTCGGGATCTTCTGGGGCATGCTGGCTGGCCCGCTCGGCTGGCTGGTCGTCCTTCTCTCAGCAGACGCACGTCGACGCTGTCCGTGGTGCCAGATGGTCATCCCGGATGCCGCGGTTGTCTGCGGGCACTGCACCCGCCAGCTGCCGCAAACCTAGCCGGGCAGATATCCCAGCTGGCGCAGAGCGTACCAGATCATCGGGCCGAAGCGGCGGGCCAGCACCGCCGCCACCTCGTCCGTGATACCGCTGAAGTTGAGCGTCACAGTGCGCCGCCCGCCCTGGAGTTCGGACTGCGACAGTGCCCGCTGCAGGCGCGGCCCGCCGCCGATGGCCTCCAGCGCCCCCTCCGCCCATGTCTGCGTGTTCTTCGCAATGTCTTCCAGCAGCTCGTTTGCGCGGCGCTCCAGATCGATCGCCTGTTCCTGCATCCTCAGCGCCGTCTGACTGCCCTTCTCGATGGTCAACAGGTCGGCTGCGGCCTTTCGCAGTTCGGCGGCACTGGACTGCAGCTCGCTCGCAGTCTCACGCGCCCGCTCTTCAGGTGTCAGGTTGGCACGCCGCAGGGCCTCCGCTCGTTGACGCGCCTCTCTGGCCTGACTCTGAATGTTGGCCACGTGCTGCAGACGCTGGCCTCTCTTCTCCCATTCGCGTGCTGCTCGTTCAGCTGCCTGCCGGTCCGGTCCAAACAAACCCAAGGGGTCCCACTTCGCTCTCCGACGAATTCGCCTTGCGTTTTCGAATGCTTCCTCCGCGGCTGTTCGCGCGGCTGCCTTTTCAGCCTCCTGCTCCTTGCGGGTCGTCACGGCGTCCACCACCTGCGCTACGGCCATCCCGATGCTGGTCGCAATGGTGCCGATGAACCCGATGCCCATCAGGGAGCCGCCGAGTCTCCCGCCCATCATCGAGCCGGCCATCTGCATCCCGGCCAGCGCAGTGTTCAGCTTGTTCAGCGAGCTCATCGCCCGGTTGCCGGTCTCGCTCAGGCTGGAAAACCCGGCCGTCATCGCGTTCAGGAGCGGCAGCACGGCCTGTGTCCCGACACGCACCAGGCGCGTCTGCGCCCGCTCCTGCGCAAGCGCCGCACGCTCCTGCTGGCGGGCCATCCGCAAGTCCCGCTCCCTGCGCTTGCGCTCCTCCTCCCGCGCGATCTCCCATGCCTGCTCGATCGGTATGCCCTCGCGCTTGGCCGGTCGGTCCACGCTGCGCCGCAGCGCCTCCAGGTATGCGTCCGCCCGCCGGCGGTACTCCGCCTCGGTCTCCACCGGGCGGCCACGGCGCGCCCGC
>JAKOTR010000012.1 GCA_029776225.1 Acidobacteriota bacterium
AGCGAAGGCGCGCGTCGCGTCGGCGAAGGCCAGCAGCGGCGTCTGCTCGGCCGCCTGCCGCGCCCGAGCCAGGCTCTCCCTGGGCGGCATCTCCCCACTCTTCAGCCGCCCCAGGAACGTGCCTGTGACGCGGGCGGTAACGCGCCGGAACAGTTCCACGGGCGCCATCTCGCAGGTGACGAAGAGGGCCGGGCAGCCGCACGATGCCGCCACCTGGAGGGCGAAGGCGGTCTTCCCGACGCCCGGCGTGCCGTGCAGGATGTTCACGCCGGGGTGCAGGCAGCCGCCGAGTTCGCGGTCCAAGGTAGGCAGGCCGGTGATTGGGCCGGGTGCCGCGCCGGTCACGCGCGCCAGGTGGGCCGCCTCGGCGTCGGCCTCCCACTCCGCGAGCAGGCCGGCCAGCTTCACCAGGCGGGGGGGTTGGCTTTGCGGAGACTCAGGTGTACGTGCGCTTTCCATGCCCCCATTCTACACAGAAGGGCGCGGTTTCCCGAAGGGTAAAACCGCGCCACTTCAGTATTCATTATTCACGGCGGAAAGATCTAAGCGTGGTGCGGCTTCGCGGAACCAACTCCCACAGTTTCGGGCGCTTCTCCCACAGTTTCGGGCGCTTCTCCCACAGTTTCGGGCGCTTCTTGCGCGTGCTACTTCTTCCGGCGCCTGGTGCTCTGCTTCATGGCGATCAGGGCCTTCACGCCGTCGGCGCCCGGGCGGAATTCAAGCCGCTGCTCCTCATACCAGAAGGCTTGCCAGCCCTGGCGCCACTCTCCCCACTTGCGCCCGCCGGGTAGGGGGGTCACTTCGCGCGGAGGCACGGCCAGCACTCCTGCGCGCTTCTTGTCGGTCTTGCTCTTCGGGGGCAGGAGCAAGTCGACCGCTGCGTCCCAGTATTCGCGCGCTCGGATCGGGTTGGGGCCGGCGAGCAGTTCCTCCGCCTCGGCGCCGACGTAGACGAGCACATCCTTGCGGGTGAAGGTGAAGGGAACGGCGGGGAGGTTGTCCTCTCCCTGGCGTTTCACGCGCGCAAGCCGCTGCCGCTGACGGAACAACTGGTTCAGGGCCAGGCCCATAGCGCGTGCCCATCGCCCCGAAGTTTGCCCGTCGGGGATGGGCGCCAGCAGCATCACATCCCCGAAGAAGGTGAGCACGTCTTCGCGGTTCACCAGGTTGTCGATGTCGGGGTTCAAGCCAATAGTGACGGTAAGCGGGGGCTCGCTGTTGTCGAGGGCGGATTGCGCCGGCCACTGCTCGCCGAAGACGCGGTAAAGGGCCTCCCGCGAGAGGGTGTCTATCAGCTCGCC
>JAKOTR010000036.1 GCA_029776225.1 Acidobacteriota bacterium
CACCCACGCGGTGAGCGGGTGGTCGGGCACGGCTACCAGCAATCACCTGGGTCGATACGCGATCGAGGTGCCCAGCTCTGGCGTCTACAACGTGTCCTGTTCGCCCAACTGCAGCGGCCACTTCGAGACCCAGCAGACCACGATCGTGTGCGGCACGGACAACGAGGTAAACTTCACCTGGTCTCATCGGAAAAGATATTATCTTTCCGGCGGTTTCGAGCTTACCTTCGAGGCCACGTCCTATTGTTCCGGCCCGCCCTATGACGAGTACTATGATTGCCGTCAAGCAGTGGGTGCTTACAGCCTGACGGGCTCGGCGTCACTGATTGAAAGGGAGTGGTTTAACACAATCATTCCCAGCACTGACCCCAACTGGATCAAGAACGTGGTGGTCAACAGCTACAGCGGAACGCGCGGCTATTTTCCTTGTGGATCGGCGGAGGATTTGACCTGGGCGGATTACTTCTCGACAGTGTGGACAGAGTGGGAAGAGAGCGCGTTCTTCGGCTACCTCTCGCTGTACCTCACCGTAGACCCGGTGGGCAGCAACGATAAGCTCGCCGTGCGGCTGAGCCACATTCAGGTACCGAACGGGCGGTGGCTGTTCCACACTTGGTCCGGGTACGGGGAGGCCATCGTTGCCAGGAATTACAAGGGGCTGGTGAGCATCCCGCTGGTGGACCCGGACTGGCCGATCCTTTGCGGCTACGGCATGCGCTTCACCGTGAGCGGGACGGCCGTGGTCAACGTGAGGATCACATGAGCCTGCTGGAGCAGATAGCGCAATGTCAGCAGTGCGGCAACTACTACGAATGGCTCGGCCGGCAGAAGTGCAAGCACCTGCCGGGGCTCATCGTGGCCGCGATTCAGCGCGGCGAGAGTTGCCCGAAAGGGCGGTGGAAGAATGACGCGAAACGTGAACAGCTCGAACAGCCCGACCCCTGGCCCGCGCGGCTCAAAATTTGCCGCGCCTGCCCGCAGTACATGGCCGGCGGCGGGTATA
>JAKOTR010000057.1 GCA_029776225.1 Acidobacteriota bacterium
GGCACAGCGAGGGGATAGCGGATTCCTTCTATCGACAGGTGACGGAGGACCACTTCCAAAAAGCGGCACAGAATCCGGCACAGTATGAGCAGGAATCGGCCGGTACGGAGCGGAAAGCGGAACAGGCAAAACCTCAAAATGTGCCGGTTTTACCGCCCCATTCCGCTTGTAACTGCTTATTACATAAGGGGGTACTGGGCGATACTGGACTCGCCCCGCTATACTAGTGGCCTGATTTTGACTCGGTTGAATGGCCTTGGCTCTGCCGGAGCTGGAAACCATGAAAGAACAAGAACGGTGGCTGTCGGTTGAGGAAATTGCCGCACATTTGGGCGTCAACCGGGACACGATCTACAAGTGGATTGAGCGGAAGCAGATGCCAGCGCACAAGGTGGGAAAGCTGTGGAAATTCAAGGTCTCCGAGATCGACGAGTGGGTGCGCGCGGGAAAGACTTCCGAGCAGCCTTCAGATGCGGAGCCGGGCAATAAGTGAACTGAGGACAGCAATGAGCAAGCTCGAAGAACTAACGCCGAACGCTGCCGTGCGTGGCATCCTGCCAGATGCGCTCGCCACGGTTGTCAGCGTCCAGTGGTTTGGTTCCGAGGCGCTGGAGCTGACCTATAAGTCGCCGTCGGGGAAGGTGGCGAACGAGCTTCTATATCGACACGACGAATCCCGTCTGGAGGTCGTCGCACAGGGGCGGCCGTGGAGCTTCGACGGTGACGGCGGATTGTTCCGTCTCGTATCAGAGGCGAACCGTATCCGGCTCGCCCACCTTTTCGACCCCGTTCTGGCCGTGCATACATCCGTGTTGGAGCCGCTGCCACATCAGATCACGGCCGTCTACGAGGTCATGCTGCCCCGTCAGCCCTTGCGCTTCCTGCTGGCCGACGATCCCGGCGCAGGCAAGACCATTATGGCTGGGCTGCTGATGAAGGAGCTGATTGCCCGCGGTGATCTCCATCGCTGCCTGGTCGTATGTCCTGGCAGTCTCGCCGAGCAATGGCAAGACGAGCTCTATCGCCGCTTCCATCTTCCGTTTGAGATTCTCACCAACGACAAGCTCGAAGCGGCACGCACGGGCAACTGGTTCATGGAAACCAACCTCGTCATCGCTCGCTTGGATAAGCTGGCACGTAACGAGGATGTTCAAGAGAAACTCAAAGCGCCGGATTGTCGCTGGGACCTGGTGGTGTGCGATGAGGCGCACAAGATGTCGGCGAGCATCTTCGGCCACGAGGTGAAGTACACGAAGCGGTATAAACTGGGGCACCTTCTCTCGACGCTCACCCGTCACTTCCTGTTGATGACCGCCACTCCGCACAACGGCAAGGAAGAGGACTTTCAGCTTTTCATGGCCCTGCTCGACGGCGACCGCTTTGAGGGGCGGTTCCGCGATGGCGTCCATGTCTCCGACGTTTCCGACCTGATGCGTCGGATGGTCAAAGAGAGCCTGCTGAAGTTTGACGCTACGCCGCTATTTCCCGAACGCATCGCGTACACAGTGCCCTACAAGCTTTCGTACGCAGAGGCCAGGCTCTACAAGGAAGTCACGGACTACGTGCGTGAGGAGTTCAACCGCGCCGAAGCACTTCAGAACGATAAGCGGGCCGGAACTGTGGGCTTTGCGCTCACGATCCTGCAGCGTCGCTTGGCATCCTCGCCAGAAGCCATCTATCAGTCGCTGCGACGACGGCGCGAGAGGCTGGAAAGCAAACTCCGCGAGCTAGAGATACTGCATCGCGGCGGCGTGGTAGCGCCCGTTGCTCCGACCGTTCCAGAACTGGATGCGGAGGATGTGGAGGACCTGGAGGACGCGCCCGACAACGAGGTCGAGAGCACCGAAGAGGAGATTCTAGACCAGGCAACGGCCGCCCGCAGCATTGTCGAGTTGAGGGCCGAGATCGACACCCTGAAACGTCTGGAAGGGCTGGCGTTGAGCCTTCGTCGCACGGGCGAAGACAGAAAGTGGA
>JAKOTR010000058.1 GCA_029776225.1 Acidobacteriota bacterium
GCATCGGCACGTTTGAAAAGCTGATCGATCCGATGCTCGGGGAGGATTACGGCGGGCGCGAGGAACACTCCTCGTGGAACAACGCACGGCCGGATGCGGCGGCGCCCGTTCTCGTCAGCATCGCGCGCCATGCGGACGCCAAGAATCCGCTCCAGCCGTGGGACGACGAGATCGTGGCCATCAGCACCGATCCGAAACGCCCTACCGTGTGGCGGTTCGCTCATCATCGCAGCCGTTACAACGGTTACTTTTGGGACGACCCGCGCGGCAACGTCAGTCCGGATGGCCGCTATTTCCTGTTTACTTCGAATTGGGAAAACACGCTGGGAACATCTCCCGACAACAGGCCCCGCCAGGACGTTTTCCTGCTGGAGTTGCCTCTGGCCGGCGCGCCATGAGATTCTGAATATCGTCGTTCAGAGGGGTTGATGGCCAGGCTATTCGCGGGAACCTCGGGCTTTGCTTATCCTCAGTGGAAGCCGCGCTTCTACCCCGAGGACCTGCCGCAGAAGAAGTTTCTTGAATACTATTCCAGCCGCCTGAACTGCGTCGAAATCAACTACACGTTCCGGCGTCTGCCCGCGGCTGCGACGCTGGAAAGCTGGGTGACCGTGACGCCGCCGGACTTCCTGTTCGCGCTGAAAGCGCACATGCGCCTCACGCACGTGCTGAGACTGCGCAACGCCGAAGAATTCACCCAGTTATTCTTCCGCGCCATCGATCCGCTACGTTCGGCGCGCAGGCTCGGTCCCGTGCTGTTCCAGTTGCCGCCGCAGTTCCGCTGCGATACCGCGGTGCTCGCCGAGTTCCTGCCGCTATTGCCGAGCGACATCCGCTGCGCGTTCGAATTCCGGCACGAATCCTGGCTGAACGATGCGATCTACAAGCTGCTCGAAAAGCACAACGCGTGTCTTTGCCTGGCGGAATCGGAAGAGCTTGAAGTGCCGAAGGTGATCACGGCCGATTTCGTGTATTTCAGGCTGCGCAAGCCGGAGTATACGCCCGCCGACCTCAGAGAAATCGCCGCGCGCACAAAGACTTTACTGGAGCAGGGCAAAGACCTTTTTGTCTTCTTCAAGCACGAGGACACGCCGGAAGGCGCCTTGTACGCGGAACAACTGCTGGCGGGAAGGGCTCATGCCCCGTAGGCCGCGGCCAACTGTTTGCGGATGAAGGCGACGTCGCGCGCCATGGCGGCGAGCTCATCGTCAGCGTGATACTCCACGTGAAGCGAGAGCGGACCGGCGAACCTGGCAGAGGCGAGAGCCGCAAACACCTTCGGCCAGTTCACCATTCCCTCACCCATCGGGCACCACTGCACGATCCACTTTCCATCCTTTTTCGCCCAGTAGAAATCTTTGAGCGCGACCATCTTCAAGCGCGGCATGACGAGGTTGAGCGACACCTGCCAGCCCGCTAAACCGCCCTCGATGGTCGCGTGGCACGGGTCGAGATAGTAACCGATCCATTTCGGATCCATGCCGCGGATGAGTTCACGGATATCCCAAACCGCCTCGCCGACGTAGTCGCCGGAATGGTTGTGCACTCCCGCCTGGATCCCGTATTCCTGGGCGAGCGCCGCCAGCCCGGCGAGTCTCCGCCTGGTTTCCTCCAGGACGGTCTCCACATCGCGCCCGCGGTAGTAATAGTAACCCGGCTTGAAGTACGGCACTTTCAAGCGCGCGGCGGTGGCGAGAATCGGCCGGGCGGTGGGATGTGAGGCGTCCACGAGTTCCGTGGTGATCATCGGCACCGACAGGCCGTGCGAGCGGATGGCTTCGACAGCACGAGGCATATCCTGGGCCGCTCGCTCCGGCAGCACGTGCGCCTTCGTGCGCACCGTGAGGTCGACTCCGTCGAACCCCAGTTGCCGCGCCGTTTTTCCCAGCTCGTCGTAATTGAGATTCGCCAGGTGCTTCGAAAAGATACAAAGCGCCGGCTTTGCCTGCGCGGCGATGGCGGCGGAAGCTGCCGCCGCCGTGATGAACTCTCTTCTGGTAACCTGCATCGCCTCTACGCTCCCGCGGTATGTCAATTATCCTACCCCCGCCCGTATTGCTCCGGAGGTGACTCAGTGCTCCAATGAAGTCAGGGGTGGGGATGAGGGTTCAGGCGCTAACCGCGGTGCTGGCGGCCGAACTGGTCCTGCTTGCCAGTATCGGAGGATGCGGGCGCCGGACCACCCCGCCGGCAACGCCTCTTACCCCGACGGTGTTTCAGCCGCTCCGCCAAGAACTTAATAAGTCCTACGCCGAGTTGTTCCGCATCGCGCCTACCCTGGAGTACAGCCAGGCCCAGATAGACTCCATGCGGGAATATCTGAAGCAGGCGGAAGACTTCTGTATCGGCCGCGTTGACGACCGCGCCGATCAATATGAAAAGCAGTTGGCCGCCTATCAGGAGAAGTTGCGCGAGCCCGCGACCAACGGCGGCCGCCACAACCTCCACTGCGAAATCCAGAACACCCGCGCCATGATGAACCAGGCGAAGGTGCTTGCCCAGACCGCGATCCCCGTGAGCTACGAGAACCGCAAAGCCAAGCTCGATCTCATCCAGAACTGGCCTACCGATCTCAAGACCATTAAACAGCAGATCGCCTCGGGCGCTTACCGCGACCGCAGGTGGGGAAACGTCGAGGATATCGGGTTCCGCGAAGTGGCCTCTGGCCAGGAGGACGACATCAAGACGGGCCAGGACGCCATCCGCGACATGAAGGCGGCCGGCCTGATGCCGAGGGCAATCGAAGATCCCGAGGTGGTGAATTATGTGAGGAACCTGGGCGCCCGCATCGCCAGCCGCTCGGATCTTCAGGTGCCCCTGCACATCACCGTTCTGAATTCCCAGGAAATCAATGCGTTCGCTTTGCCGGGCGGCTACCTGTTTATCGAGCGCGGGCTGCTGGAAGCAGTCGAAAACGAATCGCAACTGGCGGGGGTGATCGCGCACGAAATCGCTCACGCGGCGGCGCGGCACGGCCACAAGCTGATGGTGCGCGCCACGATTTCCTCCATCATCTACCAGGCGGCGGAAGTGGCCGCCATCATGCTTACCGGCGGCGTTGCATCGATCGGGATTTACTACGCGATGCAGTATGGATTTTTCGGCCTCGGACTTGTACTCAACCTTAACCTGCTCGGCGTCAGCCGCGAGTATGAACTGGAGGCCGACCAGTTGGGCATCCAGTACGCCTGGAATTCCGGGTACGACCCAAGTGGGTTCATCAATTTCTTCGACAAGATGGCTTCCAAAGAAGGATATGTGCGCGGAATTAGCTGGTTCCACAGCCATCCGCCGTTCTACCAGCGCATGGTCGAGGCGCAGCGCGAGATCATGTTCCTCCCCGCAAGGCCGGCGATCACGAACACCCGCGAATTCCAGCAGATGAAGCGCGCGCTGGCCAGGGTAACAGCCGAAGCCCGAGCCGAAGAGAGCGAGCCGAACCGGCCCAGTCTGCTGTCGCCCGAGCCCGGCTGCCCCCCGCCCCCGATCATCTCCTTCCAGGACCAGCGACAGGTTGAGGATGTATGCCAGCTAAACCCCGAGCAACTCGCACCGCGGCACGGCAGATCATTGCGGGCGGACTAGCGCTGACCTTTTGGGCGGCCCGCGTCCCCGCGGTCGAGCCGGACGCCCCGCGCAACCTTTACGTCTCGGTCGAAAGGGACGGCAGGCCGGTCGAAGGCCTCGATCCAACCAATTTCCGCCTGTTCGTCGATGGCAGTCCCGCGCCGGTTCAGCTCGCGCCCCAGGAGCAGCCCGCCCAAGTGGTGTTCGTGATCGAGAACAGCAGCAGCGCCGAGTATTACCGCACCGAGATCGCCGCCGCCATGCAGGAATTCGAAGAGACCGCTCCGGAGGGCCACTGGTACGCGCTGGTCAGTTTCGCGCGCGATGTGGAAGTGGTGGCCGACTTCACCCGCAGGAAGGAGAACATCGCCTCCGCTTTCGACAGCATGGGGCAGTCCGGCTGGCAGGACATCAGCACTTTCGACGCGGTCTACAACGTGGTCGGCAAACTCCGGCGGATTCGCGGCCGGCACATCGTCGTCCTCATCGGCTCGGGGCTGGACCGGTACAGCGAACGCTCGCTCGGCGACGCTGAGAAACAGCTTCAAGCCTCGGACGTCACGATCTACGCAATCGGCACCGGTACCCTGCTCCGCAGGCAATACGAACCTTACGTGTTCCCCGGACTGCGAATGAGCGAAATGCAGGCGCGGGGCGTTCTGGAGACGCTGGCCGAGGACAGCGGCGGAAAGGTCTGGTTCCCCGACTCCGCATCCGGATTCGCCGATGCCATGCGCGGTGTGTTCACCGACATGGCCTTGCAATACCGCCTGTTTTATGCCGGCGGCATCCCTCCGGACGGGAAGCTTCACAAGATCAACGTGAAAATCGTGGACTTCGGGGGCCGGGCGCCGGGCTACAAAGTACGGGCCCGCAAAGGCTGGCGCGCCGCGTAGCCGTGCGGTTTCGAACCGCTCTGGTAATTTACCCGACTGAAATCAGCTTTCCTGCGAAGAGTTACGACGGCATAACCTCCGAGAACCAAAGCCGTAGTGCTACGAGCGACGTTTTTGACACAGATGCCGGCATCTAATGCTTGTTCGACGATGGACTCAAGGTGCTCGACTCCGTCCGCGAAATCGGTCCCTGGCAGTCCGCTTACGCCGACGACATCGTCTGCCCACGCCGGGCCATATGCGGCGGGAGTATAGCCCGGGGAACGGACCGGTAGGCCAGGGCCAACTCCAACCCGTTCCCTCTCGGGTCATACTTTATGGCAATGCGGACAGAATGGGCCACGTCGGAGTATAACCTATGCCGGCCCACCGCGCGGGAACCATACCGCTCCTTCCAGACCTGGAGCTCAGGAATACCGTTTGCACCCACGCGTATAATCGTGTGTTGTGTTCAGACGGCTGGCGCCCAAACTGATCTTGTCGTTGACCATCATCATCGTGGTGATCGACACGGTCTTTGGGATCGTGATCTCGCGGGTTCAGGAGCGGCATCTTCTTGAAACCATGGTGCTTGGCGCGGACCAGCTTTCCCGCGGCATCACCAGCGCCACCTGGCACGCGATGCTCGCCGATCATCGCACCTCGGCCTACGAAGTCATGCGGACCATCGCGCTCAAGCAGGGCATCGAGCGCATCCGTATTTTCAATGCCAACGGCCGCATCATGTTCTCCACCATTCCCGGGGAACGCGATACGCAGGTGGATAAGGATGCCGAAAGCTGCTCGCTGTGCCACGCCTCAACCGAGCCGCTGGTCAAGGTGGATGTTCCGTCCCGCGCCCGCATTTTCCGCGGTCCGGACGGGCGGCGCAAGCTCGCCATGATCACGCCGATCTACAACGAGCCATCCTGCAGCACCGCCGCCTGCCACGCCCATCCCGCCGAGACAACGGTTTTGGGAGTGCTCGATGTCGCCCTGGATCTCGAGCCGGTGGAACGCGAGGCCGCCGCGATGCGATGGAGCGTTCTCGCCCTCACCGGCGTGCATGTCCTGGTGTTCGGCGTCTTCATCGTATTCTTCACACGCCATTTTCTCGGCAAGCCCATACGCGAGCTGGTCAGCGCCACGCAGGCGGTCAGCCGCATGGATCTCGACAAACCCATTGTCATCGGGTCCAGTGAAGACCTCGACGAAGTGGCCCGCTCCTTCAACGCCATGCGCGAACGGCTGAAAGCGGCGATGGCGGAGATCCACGAGTTCACGCACCGGTTGGAAGCCAAGGTCGCCGAGCGCACCGAGCAACTGGAGGCCGCCCACCGGAAGCTTTTCCAAAGCAACCGGATGGCCTCGCTGGGGCAGCTTGCGGCCAGCGTGGCCCACGAGGTCAACAACCCGCTCTCCGGGATACTCAACCTGGCGATGCTGATGCAGCGCATGATCAATGACCAGGGCGTGCCCCCGGAACGCATCGCCGAATTCCGCAGGTACCTTTCGCTGATCGCCGGCGAGACCGAGCGGGTGGGGCGCGTGGTCAGCGACCTGCTCGCCTTCTCCCGCTGGTCGAAACCGCAGCGCTCGGATGCGGACCTCAACAAGCTGGTGCGCTCCACCGTATCGCTCGTTTCGCACAAGCTGAAGCTGATGAACGTCGAGGTCGAGGTGGACCTGGATGAGAACCTCCCGCTGGTGCCCTGCGACGGCGCGCAACTCCAGCAGGTGCTGCTCAATCTGCTGCTGAATGCGGCCGAGGCCATGCCTGAGGGCCGCGGCGGGAACGTCCGGATCCAGACGCGGACGGAGGGCGAGGGCGATGGGCGGTCGGCGGTGATCGCCGTGAGCGACACCGGCGACGGGATCCCCCCGGAAAACCTGGGGCGCATTTTCGACCCGTTCTTCACCACCAAGCCCGAAGGCAAGGGCGTCGGGCTCGGACTAGCGGTATCCTACGGAATCATCCAGGCGCATGGCGGCGAGATCGACGTGGAAAGCGAAGTGGGCGTCGGCACGACTTTTACGGTCAGGCTGCCGCTCGTGGCGCCGTCGGTCGCGGAGGTTTGATCGATGTACAGGAACATCCTCGTCGTGGACGACGAAGAGGTGATGTGCGAGTCGCTGGCCGCATGGCTGCGTGAGGACGGATATAACGTCGACACGGCCGGTTCCGGCAGACAGGCCATCGAGAAGGCCCGCGCCAAAGACTATGCCATTTGCTTCGTGGATTTGAAAATGCCCGGCGGGCTCGACGGGCTCGAAACCATGCGCGAGATCCGCAAGCTGAGGCCCGAAGCCGCCATCATTATCATCACCGCCTACGCAACGGTCGATACCGCCGTTGCGGCCATCAAGCAGGGCGCGGAGGAGTACGTGGTCAAGCCCTGCAATCCGCGCGAGATCTCGCTGATGGTGTCGCGGATCCTCAAAATGAAGCGGCTCGAGCGCGAGAACGCGATTCTGCGCGCGAAGCTGGCGCAGCGGCACCGTTTCGAGGACTTCCTGTCGCAAAGCCCGCGCATGGCCGAGATTATCGACCTGTGCCGCCAGATCGCCAACCTCCCCAGCACCGTCCTGCTCCGCGGCGAAAGCGGCACGGGCAAGGGCCTGCTGGCGCGGGCGATTCACAACGCCAGCAACCGGGCCTCCCGCCCGTTCGTCAGCGTTTCCTGCGCCGCTCTTGCTGAGACTCTGCTGGAGTCCGAGCTCTTCGGGCACGAAAAAGGTTCTTTCACCGGCGCCGTGGAAACCGCCCGGGGAAAGTTCGAAATCGCGGACGGCGGGACGATTTTCCTCGACGAAATCGGCGACATCTCACCGAAGCTGCAAACCGACCTGCTGCGCGTGCTCGAGGACAAGCGCTTCTATCGTGTCGGGGGCGCCCAGGAGATCGTTGTGGACGTGCGCGTGATCGCGGCCACGAACACGGACCTCAAGAAGGCCGTGCAGGAGGGCAAGTTCCGCGACGACCTCTACTACCGCCTCAACGTGATTGATATCGTCATTCCGCCCCTGCGCGAGCGCCGCGAGGATATCCCCCTGCTCGCCCGCCACTTCGCCGACCGCCGTTCTCACGAACTGGGCAAGGAGATTCTCGGCATTTCCGACGCCGCGATGAAGGTGCTGCTCGATTACGACTGGCCGGGCAACGTCAGGGAACTCGAAAACGCCATCGAGCGCGCGATTGTGACGTGCAGCGGCAGTGAACTCGGGGAAAAGGATTTTGCGTTTCTCAAGCGCGATGACAGGACGCCCTGGCCGCTGCCCGCCGGCATGACCCTTGAGGAGATGGAAAAGCAGGCGATCGCCGCCGCGCTGGAGCGCCATCGGGGCAATATAAAGGAAACGGCCGCCGCGCTGGGGATCGACCGTTCAACCCTTTACGACAAGATCAAGCGCTATGGGATTCCCCGCGGTGCCTGAGCGCCTCGTAAACCGCGCCCGCAGCCACCGTCGCCAGGAACGCCAAAACCCCAACACCCATCAAGATATTCGTAACGTTTAGCCACCACATTTCAGCATCGCCCATGCCCTTCTTTAGGCACGCTTCTGGCCAGACAGGAAATAAAGGAGATATGGGACGGCGCCCCCGCCGGAATGCCGGATTTCCCTACACGAGCTGTCCCGGAATCCTACACACTTAAGTGGTGCTACGAGCGGTAATAGTCCGCGGTGCGCCGGAGCACGGATTTCAGCATGGCGCGGGCCTTGGCGTTAGAAGAAGCAGCCACAGCGAGAGCAACAGTTCCCGTAGTGGCATGATTCGCCGGTGCGGAGCCCATTACAACCTATGGTGAAAACGGCGCGTCCGCTCGAGGCGAAACTGGAGACATCTTAGCCGTAGCTATGTCATCGAGTTCGTGAACCTCAAGGTAAAGTGGGCGAAGTACACAGCGCGAGACTTTCGGAACAGACAACCTGTGTGTTTTAGTGAAGAGGTCTGGTGCGCACACCTCACTAAAAAACCGGAAGAGTCAAGAAGGGATCATGTGGTTTCTTTCCAAGTCTGCGCCTGTCAACACGACAAACACGATATTGCGATTTGAGACGAAATCATAACACTTACCACTTGACCCCTGGTGTTTCTGTAGCTATAATCAGGCCCGCAACTAAGCAAGAGACACCACCGGTCGGTGCTAATAGCTCGACCGAACAACATTTGAAGGCCAGCTCGCCATGGCAGCAGCGCCATGGAAGGAGAGAGGGGTTTTGTGGGCCGCCTGCCACCATAGGCTCGGCAGCGAAGAGGAGCGTTCTTTCCGGGGAAGGACGAGTCCGGCAAGAGAGGAGGCTATCGCCATGTCCACGAGGCGGTTGGGGGCAATCCTGTTGCTCATGGCACTCTCGTGCTTTGCACAGCTCAACCGAGGAACGATCACCGGAACGGTTACCGACACAACGGGAGCCTTGATTCCACAAGTGCGAGTCATCGTAACAAACACAGCAACGAACGTAAATTTTGAAACGACCACGACGGAAGCGGGCCAGTACACGGTGCCAAGTCTGCCGCCCGGCCCGTACCAGGTTGCCTTTGAGGTTGCCAACTTCAAGAGACTGGTCCGTACCGGTTTGGAGCTGAACGTCGCCCAGGTGCTGCGAGTGGACGTCAGTCTTGAAGTCGGTGAAGTGACGCAATCTGTCGAAGTGTCCGCAGCCCTGCCCCGCGTGCAGACGGACTCGCCGGAGGTCGGCACCGTTTTACCCTCGGGGGACCTTCTAGATCTTCCTCTAGCCATCTCAGACGTGCGCAACCCGGAAAACTTCGCCTATAAACTCTCTCCCGGAGTTGCAGGTGGCAGTTGGGAGGGACACATCAACGGCTCCACCTCATTCTCGAAAGAAGTGCTGCTGGACGGTGCCACTGTGACCACGGAGCGGGCTGGCAATTTCTCGGAATCGTCGGTTTCACCCGAGGCGATTCAGGAGTTCAAGGTTCAGACCAGTGGTATGTCGGCAGAGTATGGCCGCACCCAGGCCGGTATCTTCAACTTCGTCATGAAATCGGGGACGAACGACCTTCATGGCAGCGGATACGTTGGAGTGCGCCGCGAGTGGATGAACGCTAACACATTCTCCAACAAGTTCTACGGCCTCCCGCGTGCTACGGACCGGAAACTCGATTACGCAGCCGGATTTGGTGGTCCGGTTTATATCCCGAAAGTGTACGACGGACGTAACCGCACATTTTTCTATGTTACCTACGAGCGGTTCAAGCAGAGGCTCTCCGGCATTCGGGAAGGCGTCAAGACCGCCCCGCAACCCGAGTTTTTTGAAGGCGACTTCAGCCGCCTGCTTGGTAGTGCGCTGCCACAGACCGATGCCCTCGGGCGGCCAGTCTTACAGGGAGCGATCTACGATCCAAACACCTTCAGAATGCTGCCCGATGGCCGCTACATCGGTGAGATGTTCCCGGACAACAAAATCCCGCCGAGCCGCTTCAGTGAAGTTTCCAAGAAGGTGAACTCACTGGCCGTACCAGGCTATTTACCAACTGTGAAGGACCCCTCGGGCCGCTACCAACTACTGCAGAACGCCCCTGCACCGGTGTCTAGCATCACCAAGTTCGATCAGCACAGCTTCACGCTGAAAGCAGACCAGAACATCACCGATCGTCAGAAGCTGAGTGGGTCGTTGAGCTATATCGCGCGGCCGCGTACATTTTTTGATCAGAGCGGCTTGAACACGTTGTTCGACCCGAGCGATATCGAGTTCGGCGGACCGCTTTCCTCGGCGGACTTCCAGCGGGTGCGGCACCACCTTCTGCGGTTCGCGTGGGACTGGACCATACGGCCCACGCTGCTCAACAATCTCAGCATCCACTACAACCGCATGGTCAACCCTATGCATAACGTCCAGCATGAGGTGGACGGCGCAAAGGAACTCGGCATCAAAAACATGACGACGAGGGGATACCCCATCATCGACTGGGGCGATGGACCGATCGTGCCGCTCGCCGATATCGGCGACACAACCGACTACTACCAAGCCTCGATGGGTTACGGCTTGGCTGACACTGTCAGCGCTTCGATGGGCCGGCACTTCCTCAAGATAGGAATAGATCTGCGCTACAATCCTATCAACAGCCGGCCGACTGCGGGCGGCAGGTTTAACTTCGCGGCGCGTGCTACCGCAATCCCAAACGAGCCATTTTCGGGTAACCAAACCGGTTATTCATTCGCGAGCTACCTTTTGGGAATTGTCGACAATGCTTTTTACAGCCAGCCCCTGGGCATTGGCTCTCGTCGAAAGTACGTTGCCCTGTTCATCAACGACGACTTCAAAGTTAGCGACCGGCTCACTCTGAACCTCGGTCTGCGGTGGGATTATCAGCCGCCAGGCTGGGAGGTCTATGACCGAATGGCTTCTTGGGATCTTACCAAGATAGACCCGCAGGTCGGCCTTCCGGGTGCCTATGCCTTTGCTGGTGATTGCCAAGAATGTACCGGGAAACGCTATTTCGGTGCGAAAGACTACAAGGGGTTCTACCCTCGAATCGGGTTTGCCTGGCGCCCGAGCAACGACTGGACTCTTCGCGGGGCTTACGGCATCTTTACTCAGGCGGACGTCGGAGGACTGCCAAGCACGGCCTTCGCTTGGCAGGGAACTTACGACCTGAGCGCCGACCCGATCTATCCGTGGAAAGGCATTTTCAACTGGGACGACGGCTTCCCTACAGATCGCTACATTCCTCCTGTCAAAGATGTCTCCCGCGGTATGATCAGTACGCCTACCTATGTGGATCCAAACTACGGGAAGAATCCGTACATCCAAAGCTGGAACCTGAACATCCAACGGCGATTGCCCAAGCAAATACTACTGGATGTGGGCTATGTAGGGAACAAATCCACCCGACTGCCCAACAGCGGCATGACCCGCTATAATCAAATTCCCGTTTCGGCGCTCACCCAGTACGGCCACACACTCAACAACCCTGTCACCAGCCCCGAGGAGGCCGCCGCCGCCGGAGTGCCATACCCGTATCCTGGCTTCGCCGGCACGGTTGCCAGCGCCATCCGCCAGTTCCCCCAGGTTCGTGGCAACAGCACCTTCACAGCGTCGCAGGCACGGGAAGGCTTTTCGACGTACAATTCGCTCCAGGTTATTGTCAACCGGCAGTTCACCGACGGGTTGACGGTATACGGCAACTATGTCTGGTCACGGACGCTGACCAACATGGATTCCTCGCTGATGGATGTGTACAACACAAAGCTCGAGAAGGCGCCGGCAAGTTGGGACATTCCCCACGTGATTAAGGCATATATCAGCTACGAGTTGCCGTTCGGCCGTGGTAAGTCGCTGTGGGGCAGTGCCTCTGGGCTTCTTGACAAGATCATCAGTGGATGGGCGGTTTCCGCTATTCTGAATTACTCCTCCGGCGCACCGTTGAGTTTTAGTGGGGCCAACTCTCCCTTCCCAGGTGGCTGGAACGGAGGCCAGCGGGTCAACATAGCCCCAGGCAACATGGGGAACCCTGCTTTCGACAAGTCCAAGTTCGACTTTGCCAACCGGCTCTCGGCCGCCAATGCCTATCTGAACAAGGCCCTGTTCAGCCAGCCGGAGCCCTTCACACTCGGCACGGCGGCGCCCCGGTACAGCCAGATCCGAGGCTTTTGGGGCAGGAACGAAGACCTCGGCCTTCTTAAGAATATCAGGGTGGGCGAGAAGTACAGGTTCCAACTGCGTGTGGAAATGCTCAACGCGTTCAATCGCCACACTCTCGGGAACCCGAACACAAATATCACCAGTCCTGAGTTCGGCCAGATCACGAGTGTGAGCGGTAATCGTACCATTCAGGCTGCCGCTCGGGTGGACTTCTGACGGCGTTGGTGGCGAGGCATAACCGGCCTCCGATTCACTCATTCGCTGTTACACAGCTCAGAAGGAGAGTGAGATGAAAAGGTTTCTTAATCAGGGTTCGCTGATGCTGCTGATCGCCGTCAGCCTTCCCGCCGCGGATACAGCCAGGCTCGAGAACCGGCGCCTGCGCGTGGAGGTGGATCGCGCGGATGCTGCGGTCCGCCTCCTCGATAAGGAAACAGGCGAGGCATGGGCGCTTGGTGCGCCGCGGCTGGTGATGCAGGATAAATCCACGGCGACAATACGGCCCTCCGGAAAGGTTACTGAGCGGGGCGGGACCGTTCGGTACCGCACGGAACAGGGAATCGAGTTCCAACTGCAACTGCTGGCTAACCCGCCGTCGGTGGAGTACTCCTTTGATAAAGCGCCGCCGAACGTGGCGGAGGTTCTCCTGGTCGACAAGGGGCTTGCGCTCGGGCCGGGCGTGAACAACTACTACGCCCTTCCCGTGCGCATGGGCATTCTGCTTTATCCGGAGGGTGAAAAACCTTACACGCGGCGGCTCGCCAACTACGCCGGCTACTCGATGGCGATGCTGGGCGTAGTGAAAAACGGTTCGGCCCTGCTCACAACCTGGAGTGATCCTTACACCACGATCGTGGTGGATTACGCGGTGGAGCCGCGCAAAAACCTGTCGCTCAGCTTGTCGCTGCAAAAGAGCGCGCGCTCTGTCCGTTTTGAACCGCTGGGCCGCGGTGGCTATGTCGAGATTGCCAAGGCGTATCGGCCTGTTGCGCGGCAGCGCGGGTATCTCAAGACCCTCGCGGAGAAGATGAAGGAAAACCCGGGCGTGGCGCGCTTCTTCGGCGCAGCGAACTTTAAGCCGTTCGCCTTCGTCCGGAACGTGCCCAACACGCGCTGGAACCAAACCGACAAGGAGCGCTTGAACATCAATTTCACGTTTGAGGAGTGCGCCGACCTGGCTGAACACTTCGCCAGAGACCTGGGCATCGACCGTGCGCTGCTCGTTCTAAACGGGTGGATTAACGGCGGCTACGACAATCGTCATCCCGATGTTTTGCCCGCCGCGCCCGAAATCGGCGGCGACCGGGGGCTCATGGAGTGCTCCCGGCGCGTCCACGCGCTGGGTCCCGGATGGGTCTTCGGCCTGCACGACAACTACCAGGACTTCTACAGAGACGCTCCATCGTGGAACGAAGACTACATCATGAAGAACCCCGACGGATCGCTCCGGCAGGGCGGCGTCTGGGCGGGTGGCCAGGCTTACCTGATCTGTTCGAGGAAGAGTGTGGAGCTCGCGTCGCGCCCGCAAAACGTGCCGCGGGTCAAAGAGTTGTTCAAGCCAGATCTGTACTTCTCTGACACCATTTTTGCCTCGCCGCTCTACGAGTGCTTCGACCCCAAGCATCCTATGACGTGGGTGGACGACCTCCACTACAAAACACAGTTGTGCATCTACCTGCGTAAGGAGGTGGGGCTGTTCGGTAGCGAGGAAGGCCGCGAATGGGGTGTAGCGCACTCGGATTACTTCGAGGGCTTGATGTCCCACAAGACGCGCTGGCAACAGCAACGCCCGAACGACGACATTATCGTGCCGCTGTTCGAAATCGTCTACGGCGACGCCATCCCGATGTACACTCACCAGAGTGACCGGCCGCGCATCGACGCGCCGAACTACGTGCTCGATCACGTGCTCTACGCCGAAATGCCGGTCTACGACTTCGGCACTCATCGGTATTGGACCGGCACGCAGCAGCCTCAGCGGCAGCGGGGCGTGGACGAATCTCGCACAGTGTTCGCCCGCGGCGATCGATTCAGCGACCGCAGGGATCAGTTCATCAAGAACACCTACGAGGTGCTGAGCCCGCTCGGGCGCGTCACTGCACTGCTGCCGATGACGGACCATCGTTTTCTTACGCCAGACCGCAAAGTCGAGAGCACCCGGTTCGGCACGGACGTCAACATTACGGTCAACTACGGTGAGGCCGACTATGCGACGCCGCGGGCGGTGCTTCCGCAATACGGCTTCATCGTGGAGAGCCCAACGCTGATCGCCTTCTATGCCCGCAGCTACCGTGGACTCAAGTACGACGACCCCGCGCTGTTCGTGCTGCGCAGCATGGACGACAGACCGCTGGTCTCGTCCCGCAAGGTCCGCATCTATCACGGCTTCGGCGGCAACCAAGTGGAATTCCGGGGCAAGGTTTTGAAGGTGGATAGGGAGCAAGTCATCTCTGGCGCGGAACAGTAACAGCTAGGAGGAAACGCATGGACGGCAAGTTGTCGAGGCGGGGATTTCTGCAGACCACGGGAACAGCAGCCGGGGCGATGTTGCCGGCATCGGCAGCGGTTCAGGTGTCGCCCGCGGGCGAGCCGCGGTTAACGGTCGGCGAGGGCGGCGTGATTCACGTCGAGACGAAGACGCTGCGGGCGAGGATCGAAAAAGGGTTTTTGACCTCGCTCAGGAG
>JAKOTR010000062.1 GCA_029776225.1 Acidobacteriota bacterium
CGTCAAACACTTGCGCACTAGATCGGCTTGGCTTTCCTTTGCCGAGCAGATCGATAAACCGGCGCACGCCCTCCTCAGGCATCAAAAAGGCCGCGGCGAATGCATTCGCGCGAACCTCGATCATCTCATCGCGATCTTTGACACGGCTCACGGTGCCCAGCAGCCGCCTGTCGAATAGCACGTGAGCATATTCGTGCGCAAACGAGAAACGGCGCCGGACGGGTGCATGCCGGCGATTCGCGACAATGAAGATGCCGGCGCTCCGGTTATTGACAGCAAGCCCCGAGACGTCGTCAGGCAGATCCACTACACCAGTTCGGACCGCCTGGGTTTCGAGCAACTCTTCCAAGCTTGGCGCAGGTGCTGAACCGAGTCCAAGGCGGCGACGCTCCTGGTCGCCGGCCCGCTCGCCTTGCTGGATTGCTTCCCATCGGGAACGTGGGACAGGTACTTGATAGCTGACTGCGGCCGACAGCTCTCGATCGAGGCCGAGTATCTTTTCGAGGTTGGTGATTTCCCTGCCCAACGCGACGCATGCCCGTAGACTCGCCGCGACGTCTTCCTGGCTTGCGATTTGCGGTTCCGCACGGAACAGGGCGGCCAAGGCATCTTCCTCTTCAAAGGACTCGCTCACAAAGTCCCGGATATCGCGACCAAAGAAGAATGCGAGCCGGTCCAATTCGATGCTGCTGACCGCGCGATTTCCGAGCTCGATCTGAGCGACGGTCGACCGTGACACTCCGAGATGTTTCGCGACGTCGTCCTGGGTTAGATTGCAGGACTCGCGTGCGGCTCGAAGCCTTGATCCGAGTTCTTGCGCAGTGATCGGCACGATGATCCTCCGGTGGTCTGCCACCAAATCAAGGTTAGCATTTCAAACTGTTACTGTCAATATTTGGATTTTCACGTTAGCACAACTTCCCGAGGGCGCACACCCTTGGGCGTGTCCGTATTGAAAACATGGGACTTAACTGGAGAAAGTTCGAGGACGGTTGAGAGAGGGGAGCCAGTTCTCAAAACTGGCCGTTTTCGCTGCACTCTCCCCAACTTGATCGCCTGTCGCCTCGCGCGCAAGTGCCAACATGTCAAATGGTTGGCGGTATTCCGCGGTCAACACGCCGTCCTTCCAAACGCAGTTCGAAAGTAGAAAATTCAGGAGGCGCCGTTTTTCCGCCGGTTCTTGCCTCTCGAACAGGGCGTGGGCGCGGTCGGCCAGGCGCAGAAGTTGGACGCCCTCCTCGATGTAGGTCCGGTTGGCGGACTGGTGCGTTTCAATATCGCGCAGGATGCGGTCCTGCTCGGCGCGCCACTCGGCCGACTTACGGTCGAAGAACGCGTTGTCGATCCGGCCATCCAGCTTGTCCACGTACATGGCGTCGATGCGGTCCTGGAGGCGGCGGTACTCGGCCTGGAGCCGCCCGATGGCTTCGTCGTGGAAGGCTTTCTCATCGCGGTGGCTCTCGCGCAGCGCGGTGACGATCCATTCCAGGACGTCCCTCGGGAAGGTCAGTCTCCGGAGCAGCTCCGAGAACCGCTCTTCGAGCACCTCCTCGCGCGTGTACGGTTCCGGGCAACGGCCCTTGTACCGCGAGCAGTGGTAGTAAACGTACTGCTGTTTCTTCAACTCGCCGACCATCGCGCAGCCGCAGTGGCCGCACCGGATGAGGTTGCTGAAGGCGAACTCGCGCCGGGCCCTGCGCGGCTTCTGGCGGCTGCGCCCATCGAGACGGTCCTGGACCTCCTGCCACAACTCGCGCGTGACGATCGGCTCGTACTTGCCCGCGTAGGTCTTGCCGTCGAAGTCGAAATCGCCCGAGTAGATGCGGTTGCGCAGGATCTTGTGGACGGTGGAGGTCGGCACCGGGAGCTTGCTCTTGGGATATTGCAGGCCGTCTTGGCGGGCCAGTTTGGCGAGCTCCTTCAACGAGTGCGTGCCGGTCGCGTACCGTTCAAACATGCGCTGGATGACCGGCGCCAGTTCGGGGTTCGGCGCGATGGTCCGCTTGCCGTCCGCGCCCATCACGTTCAGGTAGCCGAGCGGCGCGTAGGAGGGCCAGATGCCCTGGCGCGCCTTTTCGAGCATCCCTTTCTTGGTCTCCTCCGACAGGTTGTCGATGTAGTTCTTGGCCATCAGGACCTTGATGCCGTGCATGAACTTCTCCGACGACCGCGATTCCTGGGAGATGACGATGTTCTCCTTGACGAGGTGGATCTCGAGGTCCAGTTCGTCGAGCGTGACCCAGTCCTTAAGGTTGCGGTAGAGACGGTCGGTCTTCTCGACCAGCAGGATGCGGCAGGTCTTGTCCTTGCGAAGGAACGCGAGCATCTCGCCGAAGCCGGTCCGGCCGGCCTGCTTGGCGGTCTCGACGTCGACGAACTCCTTCAGGACGGTCAGGCCGCGGCTGGCGGCGTAGCCGCGCAGGAGTTGGAGTTGGGCGGGGATGGAGAAGCCTTCGCGCTCCTGGTCCTTCGAGGAGACGCGGGCGTAGAGGACGCTGCGATGGCCGCCGGCTGCAGCCATGGCGGCCGCCTCTTTTCCATTGCGTTGCACTGGTCGCATCCCTCAAGTGTACAGTGTTTAGTGGACAAGCGGGAGCGTCGCTGGCGCCTGACCATGGAGCATTTCCCCAACGTTGCGATAGAGTAGGGGCGTGCTATCGTGGCGACCGAGTCGCGATCGCTATTCAATCAGGCCAGACCGCCCCGGGGCTGCGGTCACGAAAAAAGGCCTACAGCCCCTTCTCGGATTCACCGATATGGTGTAATGTGGTGAAGAACAAGAGCGGTCAGGTCCTGACATGAAGACCAAAGAAGGAGCGCGACGGAGGGAGAAGGTTCAGAGCAGCGCCGCCGTGCGCGCGTCGATCAGCTTCCCGCCCGACGTCTACAAGGTGCTCGAGGGCATCGCCAAGGAAAAGAAAGTCTCCCTGGCATGGGTTGTGCGGGAGGCGGCGGAACAGTATCTCGCTCAGAAGTGGCCACTGTTCAAAGGGCAGGAGTAGAGAGAATGCCGACCTTCTACGAGTTCTTCGCGGGCGGCGGCTTAGCGAGAGCCGGACTCGGCGTTGGCTGGGAGTGTCTATTCGCCAACGACATCGACGCAAAGAAGGGCGCGAGCTACGAGGCGAACTGGGGCCGCGAGCGACTGAAGATCGAGGACGTGGGCAAACTGACCACGGCGGACCTTCCGGACCGTGCTGACTTGGCTTGGGCGTCCTTTCCCTGCCAGGATCTTTCGTTGGCGGGAGATTACGCTGGGCTGAAAGGCGAGCGCTCGGGGACATTCTGGCCCTTCTGGCGGCTTATAGAGGCCCTGGTGGAAGAGGGTCGCGCGCCCGCCATGGTGGTTCTTGAGAACGTCTGCGGCGCGCTCACTTCTCATGGGGGAAAGGACTTTGCGACGATCGGCGCTGCGCTCGTGGGCGGCGGGTACCGTTTCGGCGCGATGGTGATAGACGCAGTGCGCTTTGTGCCGCAATCCCGGCCCCGGTTGTTCGTCGTGGCCGTGCGCAAGGAGAGAACCATCCCTCCAAATCTCGTATTGCCCGAGGCCGGTCCGCTGTGGCATCCCGCGAATCTGGTGAGCGCTTACGAAAAACTCTCCGATCAGTCGAAGG
Source organism: Acidobacteriota bacterium (assembly GCA_029776225.1). Taxonomy (GTDB): domain Bacteria; phylum Acidobacteriota; class Terriglobia; order Bryobacterales; family Bryobacteraceae; genus Fen-330. Next base: position 3,618 of record JAKOTR010000062.1, read on the forward strand.
ACGCTTGGGTGTGGTGGAGCTTGCCCGCGCCCCCTGCGCGAAGGTTGAGATTCGCGGAAATAATCGAAGATGAACCGCAAGGAGTGTCCTGGCACACGGCGGCGGAGACCGACCGCCTCCTCAGCCTGATGAGTCCGATCAATCGCAAGAAAGTTGAGCAGGCTATGAGGATGGGGAAGCGGATGGTCGGCGGCATTTACAAACGCACTCGCAAGGATGAAAACGGAAGCCGAGTGCAGCGGGCGGAGATCCGCTTCGATGACGTGTCGGGGTGCCTGCGAACGCCTGTTGGCGGATCGAGCCGGCAGATCATCATGATCGTCGAAGGGAAGAAGGTTCGGACCCGGCTGCTGGCGCCGCGCGAAGCAGCCCGGCTGATGGGTCTGCCGGGGACCTACAAGCTGCCTGCGAACTACAATGACGCCTACCACCTAGCCGGCGACGGCGTCGTCGTGCCGGTGGTCCGGTTCTTGGCGGCGCATCTGCTCGAGCTGCTGCTTGCCGAAGGAACGGAGAACGCCCAGGAGGAAGCAGCGTGAGATGGCGGACGCGCATAGGCAGGAGCTAGCCTCATTTGCGGCCGAAAAACGCTTCCGGGGAAAGGGTCCGCTCTGCGTGGCCTTGGTGGTCACGCAGCACGCGAAGACGATGGGACTCCCCTTGGACCCCGATAGACTCCTGACGGAAGGCGGCGGCCAGGTCCTCGGCCTTGGGAAGGGGGCTGTCCAGGCGGTTTTGAAGCGGCACGGCATCACACGAGTCCTGGCTGACGAAGGGGGGCGCACGTCGCGTGGCAGTTTGAAGAACATGCGCGAGTACGTCGCCTTCCTGAACAAGCTGAACAGCAACGGAGATGTCGATCTTGAGGCGATAGAGACGTTCTGGATCGAACGGGTCCATGAGTTCTTCGCGGGAAAGCCGTTCAAGATCAAGTTGGACGCAGCGCGGAGCCTGCGCATGGTCGTGCGCGACGTGGTCGCCCAAGCGGTTGACCGCCAGAAGACAGCGCCTGGAATGTACTATTCGGGCGCAGTGCTTCAGCACTTGGTCGGTGCGAAGCTCGATTGCGCACTCGGAAAAGGAAGCGTCGAGCACAACAGCTTTTCGACGGCGGATGCGCCCAGTTTGCGCGCGGGCGATTTCCTGATCGGAGACGTAGCCATTCACGTCACAACCTCGCCGGGCGAAGCGGTGATCGAAAAGTGCCGCGAGAACTTGAACGACGGTTTACGACCGATGTTGGTGACGCTGCAACGCGGGCTGACGGTTGCGGAGGGCCTTGCAGGCAACGCGGGCCTTGCAGATCGGATCGACATCTTTGAAGTCGAGCAGTTCGTAGCGCTCAACCTTTATGAGTGGGGGAAGTTCGGTGCCGATGGACGCAAGACTGCCGTTGCGGATCTGGTGGAGCGATACAACGAAATCGTCGACGAATTCGAGACCGATCCCAGCTTGAGAATCGAATTGCGGCGATGAAGGAGACCGCAGAGCAGCGAAGCCGCATCATGCGGGCGGTGAAGGGCGCCGATACCACACCTGAACTCGCGGTGCGGCGCCTGGCGCACAGCATGGGTTACCGCTTCAGACTTCATCGGAAGGACCTGCCGGGGAAGCCGGACTTGACGTTTCCGAGACTGCGCAAGGTGATCTTCGTGAATGGCTGCTTTTGGCACGGTCATGATTGCGCCCGGGGCGCCCGCGTTCCCGTGCGGAATCGCGACTACTGGACTCAGAAAGTGGCGCGGAACATGGAGCGCGACAGGAGTGCGCAGTCCGCGCTGCAACGCTTGGGGTGGAAAAGCCTGGTCGTGTGGGAATGTGAGATCAAGGACCAGAATCGCTTGCAGCGTACACTACGGCGGTTCCTGGGCAAATAGCATGAGCAGTAACGACCAAATCATTCTGGACCAAATCCTTGAGCAGCAACGGGCGGAGCGCGCGCCTCACCTGACGGCAAACGAGTACTTCGAGCTGTTTGTCGCAGAGCAGTTGCTGAAGCACTACGATCTTTCCTACGACGAGATCGAGTCCGGATTGGTGGACGGCGGGGGAGACGGCGGTATCGACGGCTTTTTCGTCTTCGTGAACGGCGACCTCGTCAGGGAGGATACGGACCTCGGCGGGCTGAAAAAGGACGTTGTGATTGAGACGATCATTTTTCAGGCCAAGACGGAAGCCTCGTTCCGGGAGAAGGCCCTTGACTCTATTACAGCGACACTGCGCGATCTGTTTGACCTGTCGCAACCGTTGACCGGCTTCGCCGGCGCCTACAATAAGGAGCTTCTTGCAGCGGTAGAGATGTTCCGTGATTCGGTCCAGACCCTCGCGCCGCGGTTTCCTGACTATAAGTTTTCGTTGTATTACGCCAGCAAGGGCATGGAGGTTCACCCGAACGTAAAGAGGAAGGCCGAGCAGATCGAGGCGCTTGTGAAGAGCCAGTTCCAAGGAAGCGCTTGCGTGATGCGCTTTTTGACTGCCACTGACCTGTTGGCGCTTGCACGCGAAACTCCGCGTCTGAGCTATCAGCTTGAAGTGACGGATGCGTCGATCAATACAAAGGGTGGTGTCGTCGCTCTCGTAAAACTCCGGGAGTTCGCAAAGTTCATCCGTGACGAGAAGGGTGACCTGCGCTGCAGCCTCTTCGAGGCGAACGTCAGGGACTACCAGGGTGCGACACAGGTCAATGAAGAAATACGACGGACGCTTGCGGACAGGTGGCCCGAGGACTTCTGGTGGCTGAATAACGGCATAACGATTGTGGCCGGCAGGAAGCCAATGCAAACCGGAAAGACGCTGACCATCGAGGATCCGCAAATCGTGAACGGGTTACAAACCTCGAGGGAGATTTTTCAGTATTTCAAGACAGCGAACACCGACGGAGACGACAGAGAAATCCTCGTGCGCGTGATTAGCCCGGAAACCCCGGAAAGCCGGGACCGGGTCATCAAAGCCACCAACAGCCAGAATCCCATCTCACCAGCATCCCTGCGGGCCACGGACAAGATTCAGCGCGACATCGAGCAGTATCTCCGCTCCTTTGGTCTGTATTACGACCGCCGGAAGAACTTCTACAAGAACGAAGGAAAGCCGATCGACAAGATCATCAGCATCCCGGCCATGGCTCAGGCGTTGATGGCGGTGGTTTTGCAGAAGCCGGGTACGGCGCGTGCGCGGCCATCGTCCCTCCTGAAGAAGGACGAAGACTACGAACGAGTCTTCAGCGGCGATTTCTCAATAGAAGTCTTCCGGGCGGCCATCGAGTTGTCACGGCTTGCGGAGGCCCAATTGCGCGCCGATGCCACGTTGTCTCCCGAAGACCGGGTCAATCTCAAGTTCTACGTTGCCATGTACGTCGCGGCTTTGGCTTGTGACGCCCCGAGGCCGACTCCTGATCAGATCGCCAGACTGGCGGGCGCAACGATAGACAAGGCGTTGCTCGACCGAGCAATGGCGGATGTGAATTCGGTGTACCAGCAACTTGGCGGGACCGCGCTGGCGGCCAAGGGTAACGAGTTCGGGGAAAGGTTGATATCTATGCTGGACGCGGCTCTTCCTGCGGCCGGCGCCACGGTTTGAGAGACAATTGTGGCCGACGAGAAGAAAATCGGCTCACCCTGGCGGGATGACGAACTCGACGCCATCGTCGCCGACTACTTTGAGATGCTGGAGGCGGAACTCTCCGGCCGGCCCTATGTGAAGTCCAGGCATAGCAAGGCGCTGATGGCGCGGATAGGACGGACCCACCGGTCCGTCGAGTTCAAGCATCAGAACATCTCAGCGGTGCTGGATGAGTTGGGCATGCCCTGGATTCCGGGTTACATTCCGAAGAGGAATTACCAGAACGCGATCTTCGACGCCATAGACCGTTATCTCAGCAAGCATCCGGCCGTCCTTGAGAGGGTTCCCACAGGACCGCAGGCTGCGGCGTCGGATGAAATCTTTGTTCCCGCGCCGGCTCTCGGCGCCGATAGCGCGCCCCTGCCAGAGAGGCTTAGGCGTTTGGTTCGTAAGTTCGACCCCGTGGAACGGGATCACCGGAACCGGTTGCTGGGGAGGGCTGGCGAGGAGTTCGTCGTAATCCTCGAGCGGAGCCGCCTCGCCGCAGCTGATCGGTCCGATCTCGCCCGAAAAGTCCGCTGGGTCTCCGCAGAGGACAGCGACGGAGCGGGCTTTGACGTTCTCTCGTTCGACTTCAGCGGCCGACAGAGGTTGCTGGAAGTCAAGACCACGAATGGCGCGGCTCGGACACCCTTCTTCTTGACCCGAAACGAACGCGATATGGCCGCCGAGCGCCCCGAGGACTGGCGAATCTACCGCGTCCATCTCTTTGCGACGGAACCGCGCATCTTCACAATTGCCCCGCCGCTGGAGAAGGCGGTGAATCTCAGACCGGAGACGTGGCGCGCATCATTTGGGATGTAGCTTTCGGCTGGAGGAGCACCCTCGGTCAAGCACATCAACGACTTCCAAACAAGAGCGCCCTGACAAAACCAGGCAAGAATGTTTTGGTGCGACAGGCCCTTGACTGAAGATAATCGCTGGGTGTACAGTGATTAGTACACATGCAGACGTTTGGATCGAGGGCCGGGTCATGAACCCCAAAAAGTTCGGAGCCACCATCCGCGCGCTCCGCGAGCAGCAGCAGATCAGCCTCCGGAAGTTCGCCGACAAGGTCGGCATCAGCCCCACGTATCTCTCCAAGGTCGAGCGGGACGAGTTTCCGCCTCCGGGCGAGAAGAAGATCAAAGAGATCGCCGAGGCTCTCGGCCAGGATCCGGATGAGTTGCTTGCTCTGGCCGGGAAGGTCTCCTCCGACCTGCCGGCGATCATCCAGCAGCGGCCGCGGGAGCTGGCCAGCTTCCTCCGCAGCGCCGGCGAGTTGAGTCCCGAAGATCTGGCCAAGGTGACGAAGTACGTCGAGAAGATGAAACGCCAGGGCTGACGCGGCCTTCCGCGGTGCCCGGCAAACGATGATGAAGATGAGGATGAACCCGAATGGAAGTGAAAGTTCCCCGGATCTCCGAGCGGACCATTGAGGCGGAAGCGACCGCCCTCCTGGATCGCTACTCCAAAGAGCACGAGCCGATTCTCCAGCCGCCGGTTCCGGTGGATGAGTTGCCTGAGATGATTCTTCAGGTCAGGCTGGAATTCGACGATCTTCGGAAGCTCGTGGGCCGGAGCGACGCAATCGGCGCGAGCTGGTTCGAAACGCGGGAGATCTACATCGACCAGAGCCTCGACCCCACCGAGCACCCCCGTAAGCGCGGCCGTTACCGCTTCACGGTCGGCCATGAGATCGGCCATTGGGTTCTGCATCGCCGCTTCGTTCCGGACCGGGCTTCGCAGATGGCGCTCTTCGAAGGCCGCGCGCCCGAGCCCTCCATCCTATGCCGGGAGGCGAACAAGCGCGAGCCCGCCGAATGGCAGGCTGACCGCTTTTCCTCCTATCTGCTGATGCCGCGGGATCTGGTCTTGAAGGCTTGGCGCGAGATCCGCGGGAAGGCCCCCTGGGTGTTTGACCTGCCGAAGTACCGGACCGCCGTGGCGAACGGGTTCACGGATTCTTTCGACGTGGTGGCCAAGGACATGATGAACCATATCGCCTCTGATTTCGCCCCTCAGTTTGGAGTCTCGACCGAGGCCATGCGGATTCGCCTGGAGAATTTGGGACTGCTGAAGAAGGTGCAGGGTCGGCAGCTTCTGGATCTGGAGGCGGCCGGGTAGGCGTTTTTTGTGGGACAAGGGTTTAGCGTAAAGCACACACTGGACGGAACGGACCATCACCCCGAGTTGCGGGCCACGGGAGGCGGAGCGTTCGAGACATCCGACTTCTACCTGGCCTGCTACCTGCGGTGCATCGGCTACGCCCTCGACGACGTGCGTCGGGACGGCCGGCGGGTGGTCTTTGTGTTCGGAGACAAGCCAGGCCGGAAGACGGACCTGATGGCGTTCTTCGGCAACAAGGCGGAAGTGAACCCGCTGCAATTTGTCGCGGCGATTAAGGACTTGAAAACACTGATCCATAACTCATAGGGGATGTCGAATGGACAAGAAGCCGAATCCGGAGACCAGCGCCTTGGCCAGGGCCCTGGCGAAGATTGAAGCCGAGGTACGCGAGGGCGTCAGCCACGGCCACTTCGACCTGGCGATCACGTGCAAGATCTCGAACAGCGGGAAGCGTGACCTGGTCGTCAAGGCCGGCAAGAACCACCGGTTTCTCATCCCCGAGAGCGAATTGCAGCAGTCCGTGTAGTTTTGTGAGGACCTCCGCAAACGGGGGCCTCAACCCAGCAACTCGATAGATCGCTCACCATCGGCGCTCATGCCGAGGTGGAGGGTCGAAGCGGATGACGCGAGGGCGTCGTCCGGCAGGATCTCCACTTTGCGGATGAGCGAGCCCCGGCAAGAGTTCCTCGAACCGACAAGGCGCTTCTGGCAGAAGCGGACGAACCGGCCGTTGTCTCTTGAAGACGCCCGGCAGATCGCCGCAAACGTGGCCGGCGTGTTCCAGTTGCTCGCGCAGTGGGCCGAGGCCGAGGACCGCCGTCATCCGAATCCCCCACAGGAGGCGGCGGGCCGATGACATCCAATCTTGTATTTCGTGAAGTTTCTTGCGACGCCATCCGGGTGGTAGGGCGTCACCGGCGCGACATGGGCGAGTTGGAAGTGCTCGCCGCCAGCATCGCCACTGTGGGCCTGCTCCACCCGCCGGTGATCACGAAAGATGGCTTGCTGATCTGCGGGGAGCGACGCCTTCTGGCCGCGCGCGACATTCTCGGGTGGAAGACAATTCCGGTCATTGTGCTCGAGGTGTCGAGCATTGTCGAGGGGGAGTACGCCGAGAACGAAATCCGCAAGGATTTCACGCCCTCCGAACGGGTGGCGATCGGCAAGGCGATTGAAGCGGAGATCGGCAAGCGGCAGGGGCAGAGAACCGACCTCGAACTTGTGGAAGATCTTCCACAAGTTCCTCCCGGAACCAAAACCCGCGAGATTGCGGCAGAGAGGGCTGGGTTCGGAAACGCGCGGACGTATCAGCAGGCCAAGAAGGTCACCGAGGACGGGGCGCCCGAACTGGTCGCCGCAATGGACGCGGGTGAGGTATCGATTGATGCTGCGGCCGTTATCGCCCAGGCGCCGCCGGAGACGCAACGCGAGATCGTTCAGATGCCCGCCGCCGTGCGCCGCCAGATCGTGCGCCAACTGCGCGAGGCCACCGAACTCCCATCCACCTCCGAAGCGCGGCGCATCGCGCGCGAGACGGGGATGCTCGTAGCGGACCGCACGGGCCGGTACCGCTCGGGCCTGTCCGAGGAGGAGCGTAAGGCGCTCAAGCAAGATCTGGACTCGATCTGGGCGGTGACGCGCGCCGTCATCGCTCTGGCCGAGACGCCGCTCGATCCGGTCGAGCTCGCATCGCGGCTTGAGTATTGGCACTGCCCGGGCATCCGGGCCAAATCGCCGGTCGCTCTCGACTGGCTCCACCGCTTTGAGGAGGCCATCCGTGACAAAACCCAGATTTCATGATTCGGAACTCTCGCGCCGGATCGACGAGGTCATCCTGGCGCACCTGGAAACCCGCGAGCCCACGGCTGAGGAGGTCAGCGCGGAGATCCTCGAGCGCTACGGAGACCTGGTAGCTGAGTATGGCCGCGAGCTGGCCGTGGCGCAGGTGCGCTCCATCGTCTCCGACCGGATGAAGAAGACGCTGGCGACGCGGAAAGGGCGCGCGCTGCAACTGCGGCTGGACATGCGCTTCGGAGGTCTGGAGCCCGAGTCGGCGCTCACGTTCCGCGACGACCGTGGAGCCATCCGCTACGTGGCCACGGCGCGGGCGACCGAGGAGCACCACCGGCGTTACATCGCGCTGCTCAAGGAGCAGATCGAAGCCGACACGGCGCGCCTGAAGGTAGCCGAGTGGTTCTACGCCTGGCTCGAACCGGTCTTCGAGAAGCACCCGGGCATCACCACGGCCGAGGCGATCGCGCTGCTTGAGCCGGAAGGTCAGGCGGCGTGAAGGAGCGGCTGCGATGACGCCTGTTCTGCTCCGCACCACGCCCTGGCGGCACCAGCGGGAAGCCGTGGCCTTCGTCCGGAGCCTTTACCGGCGCGGCAAGCGCGGCGCCATGATCGCCGCCGTCATGGGCACGGGCAAGTCGGCGATGGCCGTGTATCTGTGCGTCGAGGAGGGGTTTCAACTGATCCTGGTCCTCTGCCCGTTACGGGTGGTGCAGGTGTGGCGGCCACAGTTCGAGATGCACTCGGAGGTGCCGTTCCTCGTCGTGCCGCTTGATGATTCCTTCGCCAGTGTGCGCGCCAAGCGGGCCGAGGCAGAGCGGCAGATTGGGCTCGGCAAGGCGCGCGGCGTGCCGGTGGTGGTTGTCATCAACTACGACAGCGCGTGGCGTTCGCCGTTTGCCGAGTGGGCCCTCAAGCAGAAGTGGGATCTGGTCGTTGCCGATGAGATCCACCGCTGCAAGGCGCCCGGCGGCAAGGCCAGCCGGTTCCTGGCACGGCTCGGTCAGGCGGCGCGCTGCCGGCTGGGCCTGTCCGGCACGCCAATGCCGCACTCGCCGCTCGACGTTTACGCCTACTTCCGATTCATCGACCCGTCCATCTTCGGCTGGAATTTCCACAAGTTCCGGCAGCATTACGCCGTGATGGGCGGCTACCAGAATCACCAAGTCGTCGCCTACCGGAATCTGGATGAACTCAACCGGAAGTTCTACTCGGTCACCTTCGCCTGCGGCAAGGACGTCCTTGATTTGCCCGCCGAGGTTCACATCACCTATACCTGCCAGCTTGGCGCGGAGGCCCGCAAGGTTTACCGCTCGCTTGAACGTGACCTCATCGCCGAAGTGCAGGCCGGTGAGGTGACCGCAGCAAACGCCCTCGTGAAGCTACTGCGGCTCCAACAAATCACCGGCGGCTACATCCGCACCGATGACGGGCACGACGTGCAGATCGACTCGGCCAAGATGAACCTCCTGCGCGACGTGCTGGAAGACATCGCGCCCGACGAGCCCGTGGTCGTCTTCTGCCGGTTCCACAAGGATCTCGAAGCCGTAAACCGTGTCGCCGACGAAACAGGCCGCCGGTCGCTCGAGCTTTCCGGTCGCGTCGACGAGCTGAAACGCTGGCAGGTAGGTGAGGCGCCTGTGCTCGCCGTGCAGATCGACTCAGGCGGTGTCGGCGTCGATCTGACTCGGGCCCGCTATGCGATCTACTACTCCCTCGGCTTTTCGCTCGGCTCTTACGAGCAGAGCCTGGCGCGCATCCACCGGCCCGGCCAGACCCGGCCCGTCGAGTACATCCACCTCGTCGCCGAGGGCACCGTCGACGAGAAGGTCATGGCGGCCTTGGCGCGCCGCTCCGACGTCGTCAACACCGTTCTCCAGCAGATGAAAGGACTCCCATGAACACCGATGAACTCAAACGCTTCGTCGCGCTTGAAGAGCGCCGCCGGCAACTCGAGGCCGAGGTCGATTCGATCAAGGCCGAGGCCGCCGAACTCGAAGGACGCCTGCTCCCGCAGTTTGAGCAGAGCGGCATGGAACGCGTCGCCATCGACGGGCGCACCGTGTATGTCGAGCGCAAGCTGTGGGCCAAGGCCAAGGACGGCGACAAGCCGGCTGTCTGCAAGGCCCTGAAGCGGTGCCGCCTCGGCGACTACGTCGAGGAGACCTTCAACACCAATTCCCTCAGCGCCTACGTCCGGGAACTCGACCGCGAGGGGCGGGCTTTACCACCATCCCTGGCCGCAGTCCTGGACGTGAGCGAGGTTTTCAAACTCAGAACAAGGAGAAGCTAACCATGGCAAGCAAGGAACTCGTGAAGAAGAACCAAGTAGCGACGATCAGCCCGTTCGTTGTATTTCAAACGCCTGTTGCCGAGATCCGCGACGCGGTGGCGGCCAACCTCGGGGACAGCAGCATGAGCGCCACCGACTTTGAGCGCATCAAGATTCCGGCCGGTGGCGGCACGGCGTGGACGCTGCAAACCCTCGACGGCGAGGAGATGGTGAAGGAACTCGCCGGCATCATCGTCGCCTGGCGCGACACGCGCGCCTACTGGAGCGTGCCGCTCGAGCAGTCGGACGGCAACATGCCGCCGGACTGCTACTCGCTCGACGCTCGCACTGGCACGGGCAAGCCGGGCGGGGACTGCCACAAGTGCCCGTTCGCGCAGTTCGGCAGCGACCCGAAGGGCGAGGGCCAGGCCTGCAAGCTGGTGCGCCAGTTGTTCTTCGTGCGGGAAGAGAACCTGCTGCCGGAGATTGTGAGCCTGCCCGCGAGTTCGGTCAAGCCGGCGCGGCAGTATTTCATGCGCCTCGCCTCGAAGGCCGTGCCCTGCTACAGCCTGATCACCAAGATCGGCCTCGAGAAGACGAAGAACGCGCAGGGTATCGTGTACTCGCGGGCGACGTTCACCTCCGGCGGCCGGCTCTCGCCGGAACAGGCCGCGCGGATCAAGGAGTACGCCGCGATGCTCAAGCCGTTCCTCGAATCGGCGCCCTCGGCCCCCACAGCGAAAGATGTCCAGCACGGTGAAGGCGAAATCATCTGACACGGCCGGCGCACGGAGGGGGCATGGAGGGCGACACGCTTGCCATCCGGCAATTTATCGAGCGGGTTCACGGTCCCGAGCCGGAAGGATGGTTCGTGGTGTGGACCCGCCAGGACAAGGCGTCGAGGGCGTTTCTTCTCGCGCAAGAGGGCGCCCTCGATGCCGCCGTCGCCTACTGTGCCGATCGGGCCGCCAGGCAGGACGTGTATGCAGCGGTTGGATTGCAGGGCCAGGCACCCGACAATGGCAGCCGCGGCAAGGAAGCTGGCGTGGTCTCCGTGCCCGGCGTATGGGCCGACATCGACATCGGCGGAGCGGCGCACAAGGCGAAGGAGCTTCCCGGAAGCGAGGAAGAAGCGCTGTCTTTGGTAGATGCCGTCGGACTTCCGCCCTCAGTGATCGTACGAAGCGGCTTCGGGCTGCAGGTGTACTGGCTCTTCCGCGAGCCGTTTGTTATCGAGACCGAAGCCGAACGGCAGGAACTGAAATCGCTCTCGCGGCGCTTCCAGCATATGCTTCGTCTGCAGGCGCGTGCGCGAGGCTGGACTATCGACCCGACCGCCGATCTTTGCCGCGTGCTGCGCGTGCCAGGCACCTTCAACCGCAAGCTCCCGGACGATGTGCGCCCGGTAACCGCAGAGTACTTCGACCAGGCGTATTGCCTCGACGACATTGGCGAGATCCTGGGCGGGCTCGATGATCCGGGCGACCCACAACCAATCGAACCGCCGCCGGACCTGCCGCCGGCGAAGTTGCCGCAGATCCTCGATGGGTGCGCCTGGATGCGTCATTGCCGGGACGATGCCACCTCTCTTCCGGAACCCGAGTGGTACCGAATGCTGACGGTGATCGCGCGGTGTGAGGACGCCGAACGGTGGGCGCACGAGCTGAGCCAGGCGCACCCGAAGTACACGCGACGCGAAACCCAACGCAAGCTGAAGCAGGCATCCGCTGAGAAGGTCGCGCCCGTCACCTGCGCCTATGTGGAATCCGATCTCGGCGGCGCCCGGTTCTGCGACGCGTGCCTGTTCCGCGGCAACGTAAATTCGCCGATCGCGATCGGGCGGATGGAGGATGAGGATGCGCCACCAGAGCCGCAGGCCGAGCCTGACGCCGAGCAATCTTCCGAAGCGCCAGAGGAACCGTCTGCGCCTGCGCCGGCGGCTGCGGAGACCGCCTCCCGAATCGAGAAGTACACCGACCTCGGTAATGCCAGGCGCTTTGTCGCTCGCTACCGCAACACGATCCTGTACTGCGAACCGTGGGGGCGCTGGCTGCTCTGGGACGGCATGCGGTGGGCCGAGGACGAACGTCTGGAGATCTTCGCGCGGGCGACAGATCTGATTCGAAGCCTTTATCCACTCGCCAAGAAGATCAAGGACGAAGACGAGCGGAAAGCCTTTTTGACCCATCTCATCAAGTCGGAATCGCATCGCGCCCTGAACGCGATGGCCACGCTCGCGAAGTCCGACCGCACGGTGGCGCGGCACCCGGATGACTTCGACAGCGATCCCTGGCTCTTCACGGTCAAGAACGGCACGATTGACCTTCGGACTGGGCGCCTCCGGCCGCACGACCAGAAGTACCTGATCACTAAGCTCGCGCCCGTGGTGCATGATCGGTCAGCCCAGTGCCCAAACTGGCTCGCCTTCCTCGACATGATCATGCTCGGCCGGCAGAGCCTCGTCGGCTTCCTAAAGCGCGCCCTCGGTTCGAGCCTCACGGGCATCACCAGCGACAAGGCGATGTTCATCCTTTACGGGCCCGGGGGCGACAACGGAAAATCCACCATGGTCGAGGTGATGGAAATGCTCCTGGGCAACTATGCCCGCCGGACGCCTGTCGAGACGTTTCTCAAGCGGCGCGAGGGCACCATCCCGAACGACATCGCCCGGTTGCGGGGAGCACGATTCGTGTGGGCGGCTGAGAATGACCGCGGCGTCCGCCTGGCGGAATCCCTGATCAAGGAGATGACCGGCGGCGACCGCATGGTGGCTCGCTTCCTGCACGGCGAGTTCTTCGAGTTCATGCCGGCCTTCAAGATCTGGTTCGCCACCAACCACAAGCCGACTATCCGCGGCGACGCGGCCATTTGGCGGCGCCTGAAGTTGGTTCCCTTCGACTACACCATTCCCAAAGCCCAGCAGAAGCGGCGCCACGAGGTGATGGCCATGTTTCGGTCGGAGCTACCAGGCATCCTCAACTGGGCGATCGAGGGATGCCTCGAATGGCAGCGCGACGGTCTGGGCGTGCCGGACGAAGTGATTAACGCCACGCGGGAGTACGAGGCGGAACAGGACACGTTCTCGATGTTCCTGGATGAGAAATGCGTGAAGGTCCCGAACGCACGGGCCCTGTCGCTCTCGCTCTACCGCGAGTACAAGGCTTGGGCTGAGCAGTACGGGGAATCGCCGGTCAGCCACAAGACGTTCGCTTCGTTGATGAGCGAGCGGGGCTTCTCGAAGACGAAGACCAAGCATGGCGCGCTGTACTCCGGGATCGGGCTTCGGACCGAGGACCACTACGACACGCCGCAGCATGCGCCCGCGCCGCGGCAGGCGCGCTTCGACCACCAAGACGAGGAAGGAGAAGAGGTTTGACGTCGAGTCTGCCAATTGGAGGACCGTGCCGGGTGACGGATCGCTGTCGATTGGTGACGGGTGGTGACGGATTGGTTTTCGATCCGTCACCCATGCAAGTCATTGGAGCACAAGTAGATCCAGGCGCGGGTGACGGATGTGACGGGTTTTTCCCACTTTCCACGCACGCGCACACGCGCGCGCACACACGCATCAGCGCCAAATACGAGAATCCGTCACCATCCGTCACCCGTCACCAATCCGTCACCCGGAGGCGCCATGGACATTGAGGCCGTCCTGGACCGTCTGATGGAGGCCGGGGTGTCCGTCTGGCTGGACGAAGAGGGCAAGCTGCGCATCGACAAAGGCGCGCCGGAAGAGATCAAGCAGCTCGTCCGTGAGCACAAGCAGGAGTTGATCGACGTGCGCCGGGCGCAGGACTTCATGAACCGCGCCGGCATCCGCATCATCCGCCTGCCGCTGGGCCAGCACGCCCTTGCCTATCCGCTGCGGACGAATCTCGACGAACTGCGCTGGGCGGCGCGTGTGCTGCGGATGGACTCGATGCCGCTGGTCATCAACGACGAGGGCCTGGAATGGATCAGCCCAGAGGAGTGGCGGCGGCGTCAGGTAGCCCGGATCTGCGAAGAGTATCGCCGGGAACGCCTGAAGAAGGCCGCGGAAGCTGTGGACTACGCGCCAGTCCAGAGGTGGCGGGCATGACCACGGAGCGGTCGATCGTGAAGGCCATCCTGACCTACTTGAACAGTCTTCCCTGCTGCCTGGCGCGCAAGCGTTGGGGCGGTGGCATGGGCGTGGCAGGCGATCCGGACATCGACGCCTGCATCCGCGGCCGCAGCGTGCAGCTCGAGGTGAAGCGCCCGGGCGAGAGGCCAACGCCGTTGCAGTTGAAGCGGATCGAGGAGTGGCGGCGCGCCGGGGCGGTTGTGGCTGTGGTCAGCAGCGTCGCGGACGTGAAATCGCTCTTGACGGAGGTGGACCTGTGATGGCTGCGCGCGAGCTCGTATTCAGGACGGCTGACGTCGCCAGAATCGCTGAGGTGAGTCTCCGGCAACTTCAGATCTGGGAAGAGAAACGGGTTGCGGTCGCCTCGCGGCGCGGCCGCGTCCGGATCTACGACGCCACCCAAGCGCTGTTCGTGGTCGTGTGCGCGGAACTGCGCCACCGCGGGCTGTCTTTTCAGCGGCTGCGACGGGTGGCTGCCGAGTTGCGGCGGATCACGGTCGACTATGGGGTCGCGGAGATTGCTGGTCACCGGCAAGTGTTCCTGCTCACGGATGGACGCCGCGTCCAGTTCGCCGACTCTCCAAACAAAACCTGCGAACTTGTTTCAAACCTTTTCCGGCCATTTATCTGTGTGAACCTCTCCGATTGCCTGCAACGGATTCACAATGCGGCGCTTACGGAAAATCTTCGGAAGTCTTGTTCGACCGCTTGCTCTCACACAAAATAGAAACGGGCCGGATGATACGAAGCATTGAACCGCCTCCGGCTCGCTGACGCACCGGCGATTGACTGCGGCGCGTTCCGATCTCGCTTGCGGGCATACCCGCAATCCCACCTGGGCATTGCACCAGAACCATGCGCAAAACCATCCGCATTGAGAACCCGGTCGCCGGGTGTGGATTCACTTCGAAGAACCGCGCCAAGCGCTTTGTGGCTCAGGGGCGAGCCGAGTGGGTGGAGCCGGGCATCTCGATTCGATTCATCCCGTCGGACCACCGGCACGCCTCCGCGCGGAAGTCGGTGGATACGACCCGCTACTGGTACGAGCGCGCGGCTCACACCGGCATGGCGCAGCTCACGGAACTGGCGAACTTGCCAATGGTGACGCCGCACGTGTTGCTGGGCATGGGCCGACGGAAGGGAGCAAGCCGGCATACGTTCCTGGCGACGCAGGGGGTCTGAGATGCACCCGACTGGCGGAGCGGCGGCGCATCTACGGAAATTCCGTAGATGCGGACTTACGTGAGGCGGCGCAAGAGACAGATCGGAGCTCGCTACGTCGCCAAGGCGCGTGGCGCGTTCCTCAAACTGAGAGTTCCGCACCGGCCTGGAGATCTCCGATGTGTCCCGAATGCGGCAGTCTCGAAATAATCATGGAGGAGTACGACTTCGGCATCTGCCCGCAGACTGGCTACCACGATGCCGGCGAGCGGTTCCGATGCCTGGCTTGCGGCGCGACGGGCGATGCCGATGATCTCGTGGCCGATGAGGCTGCAATCCGATCTCCGTCGGGTCCTCGGAACGGCCGCGCGGCGGCGGGTAGACCGATTGCACGCTGCGGCTACCGCCAGGGTCAAAAACCAGGTTGACGCGAGTTGACGCGGGTTGATGCAAGTGGTTGTTACGGAATCTGTTGAGCCGTCACCCGGTCTGTTCGCCGTGGTTGACAGGGTGCCACGACCGAGAACCTGCCGCCGGCGATGAGCGTTCAACCCGTCCACACCGTAACTGGCCAACCTTTCTGATCCAAAACCAACCTTCGAAGGGAGATTACCACCATGCCTGAAGTTGCCACGCCGAACCAGGCCGAACGCGAGTTCGAGACCGGGACGGACGAATCGTTCAAGAACACGAGCGCTACCGCTGGCGCAGCCCACAGCGAAAATCAGCGCGTGACGTTCGCCAACATCAAGCGCACCTACGATGTCTACCAGGACCTTGACATCCAGGCCGCGCGCCAGGCACTCGTCGAGCAGACGCGGTTGAACCAGATCGCCTCGCAGGCGCTCCAGAACGCCGTCGAGACGGCGAACCTGGTTTCGAAGCAGGCCGTGCGCCACGGCGACATCGCCATCGACGGCCAGTGGAATCCCATCCAGCAGGGCGCGGGCGATACGCTGACCGCGCGGGCGGTTTCGATTGACGACGTATCGCTGAAAGCGATCGGCGCGGTGGTTGCCGCGGCCGTTGCCGACGCGCTCGCCAACCGCAAGTAGTCTTTCTCCTCCAGGCGCATGAAGGGGCGGTTGCGCACCTCATCGCGGGGCCGCCCCTCTTTTCGAACAATCGATGATTCGCGAACTGCGGATCTGGTGGCGGCTACGGCCGCTCATTCACCAATTCCAGGAGCTCACAAAGATGAAGTTCTCTGTCAACGTTGCGATTCAGATGCTGGCGCTGGTGGCGCAAGGCCTGAATGCCACCATTGACCTGCTGCCCGGGCGCGGGAAGTTCTGGGCCATGGTCGGGCTGTCCGCCGTACAGGGCGTGGCTGCCGTGCTCGCGCACTTCGCCAACCCGGATGGCACGCCGGCCAAGGCGCCCTACATCAAGAAGTGAAGACCGATATCCAGGTCGAGCGCTGGCCCATCGAACGGCTGGTCCCCTTCGCTCGCAATCCGCGCACGCATACCGAGGAGCAGGTCGCTCAGATTGCGGCTTCGATCGTCGAGTTCGGCTGGACGAATCCAGTCCTCGTGGGCGCGGATGGCGTGGTCATCGCCGGGCACGCGCGGCTTCAGGCGGCGCGCAAGCTGGGCATGAACGAAGTGCCGGTGATCGTGCTCGATCACCTGACCGAGGCGCAGCGGCGGGCGCTGGTGATCGCCGACAACCAGCTCGCCCTGGCGGGCACGGGATGGGATGAAGAACTCCTGCGCGGGTTGCTCGTCGATCTGCGCCAGGACGAGTTCAACCTGGACGTGCTCGGATTCCCCGACGAGGAGCTCAACGCCTGGTTGGCCCAGGAGCCCGACTCGCAGGCGGGCCTCGCCGAGGAAGACGCCGTGCCCGAGCCGCTCGAGGAGCCGGTCACTCGCCGCGGCGACCTGTGGATTCTGGGCAACCACCGGCTGCTGTGCGGGGATTCGGCGAACGGCGAAGATGTTCAGCGCCTGGTGGAAGGCGCGCCCATCGATCTGGTCAACACCGATCCGCCTTACAACGTGCGCGTCGAGCCGCGCTCCAACAACGCCATTGCCGCCGGGTTGTCGTCGTTTGCGGGCCTGCAACATCACCAGAGCTTCGACGTTCACCGGGGCGCATCCAAGGCCAAGGCCACCACGAAGAAGATGCGGCCGAAGGACCGCGCGCTCGCCAACGACTTCATGAAGGACGGCGATTACGACGTCCTCCTCAGAAAGTGGTTCGGCAATTTGGCGGGGGCGCTCAAGCCGGGTGGAGCCTTCTACATCTGGGGCGGCTATGCCAACTGCGCCAATTATCCGCCGGCGCTCGCCGAATGCGGCCTGTACTTCTCGCAGGCGATCATCTGGGTGAAGGAACACCCGGTGCTCACCCGCAAGGATTTCATGGGCAACCATGAATGGTGTTTCTATGGCTGGCGCGAGGGCGCGGCGCACTGGTTCAACCCGGAGATCACGAACGCGACGGATGTGTGGAGCGTGAAGAAGGTCAGTCCGAACGCCATGGTGCATCTGACCGAGAAGCCGGTGGAGCTGGCCGTGCGGGCGTTGACGTATTCCTCGAAAGCGGGTGAGACGGTGCTGGATCTGTTCGGTGGCTCGGGCTCGACGCTGATCGCCTGTGAGAAGCTCGGGCGCCGGGCGCGCCTGATGGAGATCGATCCACCCTACTGCGATGTGATCATCCGCCGCTGGCAGGAGTATGCCGGAAAGGCAGCGACGCTGGAAGGCGATGGACGCAGTTGCGATGAAATCCGCGACGAACGAGTGCACGCTCGAGCGTGAGATCGAGCGATGCCGCCAGGAGATTGCGGAGATCAAACGGCAGATCCTTGCTGGGCACCCGGACGTCGCCGGCCTGTGCCTGGCGCTGCACGATTGGAACGGCGAGCTCAGATTACTCGAGGCCGAACGTGAACGAGCAATTCTTTCAGTTTCTGATTCCGGCGACGGGGCTGATCTCCGGCCTGATCGGGGCCTATGTCGGGCTGCAGAACCGGGCTCTGCTGGCGGAGGTGCGCAAGGAGCTGGCCGAGCAGGAGAACCGAATCATTTCCAGATTGAACGGCCTGTACGTGCGCTCGGCCGAATGCCGGCTGCGGGAAGATAAACTGCGCATGCGGCTGGATTCGATCGCCGAGGAGATCCGGTCGCACGTCCGGGCGCGGGCGCCGGGGTTATCCACGGAGCCCGAATGATCATCGGGCAAAGGTTGTGACCGCGCGGTCACAACCTTTGCCGTGCGGTCCGGTAGCGCCAGCGCAGGTAGGCGGCATAGAGGCGGCCGATCAGGAGCCAGAGGCAACCTGGTTTCGGCGTGTGGATGGCAGGCGCCTGCGACTTGGCAGCCTCCAAGTAGCGGAGGAGGAGCCGCTGCTCCTCCTCGCCGTGGTCTCCGAACTCGATCATCATGGTGGGCGTCCTACTGCGCGATGCGATACGCCCGGGCGCCCTCGGGCGTTTTGAAGGACTCGACGGTGAGCCCCATCTTCTTGCCGAGCGCGCCGGAGATAAAGCCCCTCACGCTGTGAGGCTGCCAGCCCGTTGCGGATTGGATGTCGGCGAGCGTGGCGCCCTCGGCGCGGCGCAGCATCTCGAGCACGATGGCCTTCTTCGAGCCCTCGCGCGCCGTGGGCGCGGCGTCCTCGGCCTTGGGAGCCTTGCCCGGCCTCTTGGCCTTCGGCGCAACGCCGGCCGCCTGTGGCGCGGCGGGGGCGGCGTCCAGTCGCTGGATGGCCTTCCAGACGCGGGCGACGGCCGTCTTGCGGTCGGTGAACTTCTTCACCGGTTTCAGATCGTCGAAGGGAGCCACGCCGGCGAAGCTGTTCCAGATCTGGACCAGGCGGTCGGCGGGCCAATTGGCGGCGAGTTTGGCGAGTTCCTTTTCCGTGCTGAATCGCGCCTGACCCTCGGGGATCGTCTCTCCGGCGAGGTAGGCGGTGATGGTGTTGTCGGTGTCGATGGCAAACGTCGTCATGGTGAGGTTCCTTTCTATCGGGTCATGCCGGCGAGTTGATCGTCGGCGGTGAGTTGCAGGTTCTTGTAATAGCCGCTCGAAACTCTCGCCCACCCGAATGGGGTAGCGAGTTCGTGCCGGACGGCGATGCGGCTCAGCTTCAGCCGGTGCGTGCCGTTGTCGAATTCCTTTTTGAGATGGCCCCAGCGGTCGAGCTTCCAGCCGTTCCGCGTGGCCCAGGCGATGAGTTCTTCTCGCGCGATGGCCATGGCGTCAGTCCTCCTGCCGGCGTGTGGTGGCTTGCGTCAGTGCCTCGACCGCTTGCCAGAGCAAATCAACTGCGGTCTTGCGGTCGGCGAACTTGTCGAAGGGGAATTCGCTAGCGAGCCTGGCCCAGGTCTCGGCCATCTGGGTGGCGGTAGTGGCGTTGTTGTCCGTGTTCTTCATAGCGACCCCATTCATCGCTCGGGGGCGCGGTCGAATCAAGCGGAATCAAACATCTGAATCTCGCGACGTTTCAAACAGATAGGGGCCGCTATGTCGGATAGGCTGATGACCCAGGCCGAGTACGCGCGGCACCGCGCCAAGAGCCGCCAGTACATCAGCCGGCTGGCCAAAGCCGGAGTGCTGGTGATGCGCGGCGGCAAGGTGGACGCGGCCGCCTCGGACGCCGTGCTCGACGACCGGCCCGAGCCCGTTTCCGAACGCGTGGCCGCCGCGCCGGTCGAAACCGCTCCCACGGGGACCACCTTTGCCCAGGCCAGAACCGCCGACATGGTGTTCAAGGCCCGGCTCCGCAAGATCGAATACGACCAGAAGATGGGCAAGCTGATGGAGACGGATCTGTTCCGCCAGCGGGTCGAGGCGATCCTCGTGGCGATCAAGGAACCACTGATGGCATTGCCCAATCGAGTCGCGCCGGAGGTTGCTGCTCTAACCGATGAACGCAAGGTGTGGGAAGTACTGATGCGGGAGGTGAGATCGACTTTGCAAGATGCTCACCGGGCAGTTCAGTATGCGCGTTGACGAGATCCAGATCCTCGCGGCCGATGTGCTGTTGCCGCCGCCGGACCTCACGGTTTCCCAGTGGGCCGATCAGAACCGGCGGTTGTCGTCCGAGTCTGCCGCGGAGAAGGGCGAGTGGCGCACGGACCGGGCCCCATACCAGCGCGCGGTGATGGACGCCATGGGACCGTCGAGCCCGTACGAGACGGTCGTGATGATGTGGGCGGCCCAATCGGGAAAGAGTTCGCTGCTCGAAAACTTCTTGGGCTACATCATCGAACTCGATCCCGGGCCGGTGCTGCTCGTGGAACCGCGCGAGGTGGATGCCGAGGCGTTCTCGAAGGACCGGCTCGCGCCGATGCTGCGCGACACGCCGTGCCTGCGTGGCAAGGTGGCGGATGCGCGCTCGCGCGATTCGAACAACACGATCCTGCACAAGAAGTTTCTGGGCGGCTCGATTACGCTCGCTGCGGCGAACTCGCCGGCTGGCCTGGCGATGCGTTCGATCCGCTACTGCCTGCTCGACGAGGTGGATCGCTACCCGGCAAGCGCGGGCAGTGAAGGCGATCCGGTGAACCTCGCCATCACTCGCACGGCGAACTTCTGGAACCGGAAGATCGTGCTGTGCTCGACGCCGACGACCAAGGGCACCTCGCGCATCGAGCAGGCCTGGCTCAACTCGAACCAGCAAAGCTTCTGGCTGCCGTGCCCGCATTGCGGCGCGTTCCAGGTGCTGACGTGGGGCAACCTCGTCTGGCCCAAGGACGCGCCGGAGAAGGCCGAGTACCGCTGCGAGCACTGCTCGAAGCTCATCGCCAACTGGCAGAAGCAACAGATGCTCAAGGCCGGCGAGTGGCGCGCGGCGCGGCCGGAAGTGGCCGACATCGCCGGATTTTGGATCAACGGCCTGTACTCGCCGTGGCGCAAGTGGGGCGCGCTGGCGAAGAAGTTTCTCGCCGACAAGAAGTCGATCGAGACGCTGCGCGAGTTTGTGAACACGGTGCTCGCCGAGCCCTGGGACGATGCCGCCGAGACCACGGTCGATCAGGCGGCGGTGATGGCGCGGCGCGAGCACTACCGGGCGGCGGCGCCGTATGGAGCGGTGGTGCTGACGGCCGGCGTCGACGTGCAGAAGGACCGGCTCGAGCTGGAGCTCGTGGGCTGGGGGCGCGGCGAAGAGTCGTGGTCGATCGAGTACCGCGTGCTGCCGGGCGATCCTTCGGGCGCGCTGGTCTGGCAGGAACTGGACACGTATCTTGAGCGCCGCTGGCCGCACGAGACCGGGATCTCGCTGCCGGTGGCGGCGTGCGCGATCGATTCGGGCTACGAATCGCAGGCGGTGTATGAGTTCTGCAGGACGCGCTATCACCGGCGCATCTTCGCCGTGAAGGGCAAGGGTGGCCCGCTGCCGGTTTGGCAGCGCAAGCCCACGGCGAAGAACATTCGCGGCGAGAAGCCGTGGATTGTGGGCACGGACACGGCCAAGGAGACGATCTACGGGCGCCTCAAGAATCCGACGCCGGGCACGCCCGGCTACTCGCACTTTCCAGCGGACCGGGAGGAGGCGTACTTCGAGCAACTCCTTGGCGAAGTGCTGGTGACGACGTATGCCAAGGGGCAGCCGAAACGCGAGTGGCGGCCGAAGCCGGGGGTGAGGCAGGAGGCGCTCGACGCGCGCGTTTACGCCTACGCCGCGCTGCGGGCGCTTGTCTCGATGGGGCTGTCGCTCGACAACGAAGCCGACCGGATCCTTGCGGCCAACCGGCCGCGGCCCGTGCCGGAGGACGACACCAATCGCGCAAAGTGGCTGGGCGACCGGGGAAGGAAGTGGCTCGCGCGATGAAAGTCAGAAGTCAGATGCAATCCTCCGGGCCTACGTGGGAGTACCTCGTCATCACAAGCGAAGCGGAATCGCCGGGCGTGCTCGCCGAGTATGGCGCGCAGGGGTGGGAACTCGTCACCGTCGTGCGCGAGTTTGGGACCCGAGCGACGTTCTACTTCAAGCGGCGGAAGTTCTGAATGCCCTGGACCCAGCAACAGCTCGACGCCATCGAGACGGCGATCGCGAGCGGCGAACTCACCGTGCGCTTCGGCGACCGCACCGTGACCTACCGCTCGATGGCTGAACTCCTCCAGGCACGGGCCGTGATCAAGGAATCACTGGCAACGGAATCCGGAACCGCGATCGATCGCTTCTCGTTTGCTCAGACCTCAAAAGGATGAACTGGCTCGATAAGGCGATCTCCTGGATCTCGCCCGAGGCAGGCCTGCGCCGGCTGCGCGCACGCCGCGCGGGAGATCTGATCCGCCTGGCATACGAAGGCGCGCGTACCGACCGGCGCACGGGCGGCTGGGTCACGACCGGCAACTCGGCCAACGCCGAGATTTCGGTGGCGCTCGCGAAGCTGCGTGAACGCTCGCGTGACCTGATTCGCAACAACGCCTACGCGGCGCGCGCAGTGGCCGAGGTCGTGGGCAACGCCATCGGCACGGGCATCACGGCGCAGGCGCGGAGCGGAACGCCGGAGGTGGATCGCGCTATCAACACGGCCTGGGCCGAATGGATCGATGAATGCGACGCCGACGGCCAGCTCGACTTCTACGGTCTTCAGGCGCTCGTCGCTCGAACGATCTTTGAGAGCGGCGAGTGCCTGGTCCGCTTCCGGCAGCGGCGCGAAAGCGATGGACTCGCGGTCCCGTTGCAGCTTCAGGTGCTCGAGCCCGACTACCTCGACCACACGAAGACGCAGAAGACCGATACGGGCTACATCATTCAAGGCGTCGAGTTCGACCTGGTCGGCCGGCGGGTCTTCTACTGGCTCTACGGACAGCATCCCGGTGACGTAGTGCAGACGGGCGTGCGCGGCGGGGCGTCGTTGCAATCCATCCGCGTGCCAGCGAGCGAGGTGCTGCATATCTACCGCAAGGACCGCCCCGGCCAGGTGCGCGGCGTGCCGTGGCTCGCGCCGGTGGTGGTGACGCTGCGCGATCTGGACGAGTACGAAGAGGCCGAGCTGGTCCGCAAGAAGATCGAGGCCTGCTTTGCGGCGTTCGTGACGCAGCCGCAGGGCCCGGACGGCCCACCGATCGCACCAGCGGCGCCGGATCCTGTCACGGGCAAGCGCGTCGAGAGCTTCGAGCCGGGCATGATCGAGTACCTGAAGCCGGGCGAGGAGATCACCTTCGCCTCGCCCTCGACCTCCGCCGGATACCGGGATTACGTTGCGGTGAAGCAGGCGCAGATCGCCACGGGGCTGAATCTTACCTACGAACAACTGACGGGCGATCTTTCGCGCGTGAACTACTCCTCGTATCGCGCCGGGCTGCTCAGTTTCCGCAACGGCATCGAAGGATTCCGCTGGCTGACCTTCATCCCGATGCTCTGCGCGCCGGTCTGGGAGCGGTTTCTCACGGTGGCCTACGCCGCGGGCGTGATCCCCGAGCCCGGTCCGTTTCGCGCCGAGTGGACGCCGCCGGGCTTCGGCAGCGTCGATCCGTACAAAGACTCCGTCGCCACGCTGAACCGGCTGCGCATGGGCACGCTCACGCTGCGCCAGGCCATCGCCGAGCAGGGCTACGACCCGGACGCGCAGCTCGAGCAGATCGCCGAGATCAATCGCTTGCTCGACGAGCGCAGCATCGTGCTCGACTGCGACCCGCGCCGCGTCACGCAGAGCGGCGCGCAACAGAAGCTGCCCGTCGCTGAACTTCAGCGTGAGTTGCGCGAAATTGTCCGGCTTCTTAATGACGAGGACCTTCAAAATGACCCCAACGAGAGAACGGCTGGAAGCCCGGTTTGAGGCGCTCGATCCAGCCGAGCGCGACGAACGCACGGCGACGCTGACCTGGTACACGGGCGCAGCCGTGCGCCGCTACGATGCGCGCGGGCCCTACGAGATGCGTTTCTCGATGGAGCCGGGCGCAGTGCGCATGGGCCGCCTGGCGAGCGGCTCGGCGCCGCTGCTCAACTCGCACCGCGACTTCACGGTCGACGACGTCATCGGCGTGATCACGCGGGCGTGGATCGAAAACGGCCAAGGCAAGGCGGCCGTGCGGTTCTCGAAGCGCGCCGACGTCGATCCGATCTGGCAGGACGTCCAGGACGGCATCCTGCGCAACGCCTCGATGGGCGTGGCGATTCACGCCGTCGAGGACGTGACGCCGCAGGTCGCGGCTATGCGCCAGGTGCTGGTGACCGACTGGGAGCCGGAAGAAGTTTCGCTCGTACCTGTGGGCGCCGACCCGGGTGCGGGATTCAAGTTCGAACGGGCAACTGGCCCACAGGAGCAGAAGATGGACGAAACCATCGTTACCGCCACGGGCGAAGAGGCCCGTGACGAACGGAAGATCAACCTCGATGCCGAGCGGCAGGCCGCGGCACTGGCCGAACGCGCGCGCATCCGGGAAATCGAGAAGGTCGGCCGCGCCGTCAACCTCGACGCAACGCTCGTGTCGCAGCACATCGAGGCGGGCACGCCGGTCGAGGAGTTCCGCAAGCTGGCGCTCGATGAACTCGCCAAGCGGAGCGAGGCGACGCCGATTCGCAGCGCCACGGCCGCCGTCACGCGCGACCAAACCGACACCCGCCGCGCCGGTATCACAGCGGCGCTCTTGCACCGCTACGATCCGGCGGTCTTCCCGCTGAAGGATGACTTGGGCCGCGACTGGGCCGGGCAGACGCTGCTCGACTTGGCGAAGGAGTGCCTCGAGTCCTCCGGCACGCGTACGCGCCGTCTGCCGCGCCACGAAATCGCCAAGCTCGCGCTTTCAACCTCGGACTTCCCCTCGATTCTCGCCGACGTCGCGAACAAGACGCTGCGCCAGGCCTACGAGGCCTACCCGCGCACGTTCCTGCCGTTCTCGCGCCGGCGCTCGGCGGTCGACTTCAAGAACATCAACGCCGTGCAGTTGGGCGAAGCGCCGAGCTTGATGAAGGTCAACGAAAAGGGCGAGTTCACCCACGGCTCGATCGCCGAATCGAAGGAGACCTATAAGCTCGCCACCTACGGCCGCATCGTCTCGATCACCCGCCAGACGATCATCAACGACGATCTGAGCGCCTTCACCCGGATCCCCGCGGGCTTTGGCGTGGCGGCGGCGACGCTTGAAAGCGACACCGTGTGGGGCATCATCACCTCGAACCCGGCGATGGGCGACGGCGTGGCGCTGTTCCACGCCAACCACGCGAACCTCAACACGGGCGCGGGCAGCGCGCTCGCCTTGGCCGGACTCGGAGCGGGCATGGCAGCGATGGCCAAGCAGAAGGGTCTCGATGGCGTCACCGTGCTGAACGTGCAGCCGCGCTACCTGGTGGTGCCGGTGGCGCTGCAACTCACTGCGTTCCAGATGATCGCGCCGAACCTCGCGCCGGCGAAATCGGCCGATCTCGTGCCCGACTACATCCGCGCGCTGACGCCGATCGCCGAGCCGCGGCTTGACGCCGCGAGCACGACGGCCTGGTATCTGTTCGCCTCGCCGGACCAGATCGACACGATCGAGTACGCGTATCTGGAAGGCCAGGACGGCGTGTACATCGAGACGCGGCAGGGCTTCGACGTCGATGGCGTCGAGATCAAGGCGCGCTTGGACTTCGGGGCCAAGGCGATCGACTGGCGGGGGCTTCAGAAGAACGCGGGTGCGTAATCGAGGAGGACTGACACATGAAGAACTACGTGCAGAAAGGTGAAACGCTGACGCTCACCGCGCCCTATGCGGTGAGCTCCGGAGGCGGCGCGCTGGTGGGCTCGATTTTCGGCGTGGCGTCGAACGATTACGCCAACGGCGAAGAGGGCGAGTTTCAGGTTGCGGGAGTGTTCGATCTGGTCCGCGAGACGGGTGCAGGCACGGGCTTCTCCCAAGGCGCGCTGGTCTACTGGGACGACACCAACAAGCGCATTACGAAGACCAACACCGGTAACAAGCTGATCGGCGTGGCCGTGAAGGCCGCGGCCGACGGCGACGCCACGGGCCGCGTGCGGTTGAACGGGGCGTTCCTCTCCTGATGGCGTTCACCGATGCGATCGGCCGGATGGACGAAGCTTGCCTGCGGGTCTTCGGTAGGGACGTAACGTATCTGCCGCAGGCCGGCGGGCAAGCCACCGTCCGGGCGATCTTCGAACCGACGCGCGAGGTGGAGGACAATGCGCCGGGCGTGTATGCGGCCATGTTCGTTCGAACGGCCGCCTTCGGCACGCCTCCGCAGCGGGGCGACGGCGTCGCCGTCGATGGCGTGACCTACAAGGTGTTTGACATCGAGGCCGACCACGGCGGCGGCCTCGTGCTTCGGCTCCGGCAGACCTGACCCATGTCTTCGGTGCGCATCTGGCAGAAGAAGCAGATCCGGCTCGACCGGCTGAATTTCCGGCAGCACCAGATGTTCAAGATCGGCAACGTCGGCGTCGCGGCCGTAAAGAATCGGGTGGGCGCCGCGCTCGGGCCGAACGATGCGCCGGCGAAACCCCTTACCAAGCGATACGCGATCCGCAAGACGCGGCTTGGCAAGGGCAATCGCCGGAATCTCACTTTCACCGGCGACATGCTCCGCAACTTCATGGTCCGGACGGTCAGCGAGAACCGCGCCAAGGCGTCGCTCTCGACCCGCAAGGACCGGATCAAGGCGTGGGTGAACCAGAAGATCGAACCCTGGGTGGTCTTCTCGCCCAAAAACAAAGCCGCCGTGCTCGAAGCGGCGCGGCGAGTACTCGATGAGATGAAGAACACGCTTCTGGTTGAACGTGCGCTTGGAGGAAGGCAGCGATGATCAATCCGGCCGAACTGGTGGACAACCTGGTCGCTTTGCTGCGGGCGATTCCGGATCTCGTCGCCGAGATGGAGGGCGATCCGGAGCGCATCTACGCCTACCACGACCACTATCCGAAGAAGGCGAGCCTGGCGCAGGCGATCCACACGATGCCCGCTCCGGCGGTGATGGCCGTGTGGCAGGGCACGGCGCCCGGCACGTTCGGCAGCGTGGATGTTTGGAAGCACCAGGTCACGTTGTATCTGCGGGCGCGGGAGACGGACGAGAGCGATCCGCCGGCCGCGTACTACCGGCTGTTCCGGCTGATCACCAAAGGCGTTCCGGCGGGATCGGAAGTGCCGATGCTGAACGCCGCCGTTCATCCCTCCTGCTATCCGATGGACCTGCCGCTGACCCAGCGGCAGACCGACGCCGAGGGACTGGACTATTTCGAGGTTCCCATCACGTTTACGGAGATTGGAGATGAGTGAACGCAATACGGTGTGGCTGCGGCCGCCCTGGGGCGAGGGCGAGCCGAAAGAAGTCGATGCGACGCCCTACGTCCTCGTACCTATGATGAACGCGGGGTGGTCTCAGTGCGCGCCGCCCGAGCCGGAGGTGAAAGAAGATGTCCACGACTAGACTGCAAGAGGTCCTGATCTGCTTCGGCAAGCAGAAGCAGACCGACATCGCGACCGCGAACACGGGCGCGGGGATGTGGCGCTTCGGCAAGCTCAACGCCGCGCTCGCCAACCCGAAGCTCAATACCGAAAACGACGCCGAAGAATACGGCAAGGGCCACGAGTTCCCCACCCAGTCCTTCCAAACATCGTGGGATGTTTCCGGCACGCTCGAAAAATACCTGGGTGCGGAGATCGCGGCCTGGGCGATGGCCTTTGGGCTGGGCAAGGTTGTGAAGTCGGGAGCGACGCCGAACTTCACCTACACCTGCACGCCGCTGATGCCGGCGAACGGCGATGCTGCCGAGTTGCCCTACTTCTCCTTCGTCGAGCAGATCCGCCCGGGCGCGGGCGTTGTCCTCGACCGCATGGCGGTCGGCTGTGTCATCGAGAGCTGGACCATCACGCTCGGCAGCGGGCCGGGGCGCACGAACAGCCGCATCGCGATCGAGTTTGCCGGCTCCGGCAAGGTCACGGAGCCTTCCGGCATTGTGATGCCGGCAGCCACTCTCGAAAAGCTGCTGCCTTCGGCCTCGCTCGCGCTGAGCATCGACGGCATCGACTACGTCTCGAACAAGAACATCGTCTCGCTCGAGACGGGCTGGAAGAACAACGTCCGCATGGACGCGGGCTTCTATCCGGGCTCGGGCTTCCAGACCGCCGGGGACGCCACGAGCGGCGCGATCCGCGGCCGGTTGGAGTTCGGCAACCGCCAGGGCACTCTGCGCTTCACCGCGCGCTTCGAGAGCGGCTCGACGGAACTGACCAAGCTCAAAAACCAGACCACGGGCACGGCCGTGCTGTCGCTCACCTATGACGCCAACAACTCGCTCGAGATCACCTGGCACAAGGTCTCCTTTGCGACCGCCGAGGTCGGCGAGACGGACGGCATCGTGACGGTGGCGGTCGAGTGCCTGCCGATGTACGACGCGACGAACGGCATCGTCTCGGCCGTCGCCAAGTGCGGCGTGGACAACATCTGCCAGTAGGAGCCTCCCATGTTTGACGCAACGAAACCCATTACGATGAACCTGCGGACTCCGGAAGGCGTGAAGACGGTTCGTCTGCGCTTTCCCTCCGACGAGGAGTGGACCGAGCGCCAGCGGCGGCGGAAGGTGATCATCAAGCAACTCGGTCGCGGCATCTCCGAAACCGTGGTTCCGAACTCGGAGGACGTGGACGCCGCCCTGCTGGCGAAGATCCGCGCCGAGGAGCAGGATCCCGTCGAGGTAGACCCGTTCGAGGCCAGCCGCATCATCGAGCAGTTGAGCCAGGCCGAGGTCGACGACGTCGTCCAGACCGGCGACGCCTTCCGCATTACGCTCCGTGTGCTTGGAGGCGCCCCGGCCCATGTGCTTGCGATGCCCTCGGCGAAGGACGTCTTCGAGTACCGCCGCGCGTTTGCGCGCATTCTCGACCTGCCCTTCAATAAGCAGGAACTGACGATCAACCTGGCGGCCGCGGGCGCGCTCTACAAGAAGCTCGTGCGCTCAAATGAGGGCTACGCCGGCGAAGTCCCGATCATCCACCAGGCCGTTGCGGTGAAGGCCGCCATCGACGCGCTCGACGCCGGCTTCCAGGAGGACCGCGGCCCAAACTTCTGAACGGGGAGTGGCCGGAGCGGCCCTCCCTCCGCTTCCTCGTCCACTGGGCCCTGCGGCGCGAGGAACTGTGTGATCCGCGCCTATGTCCCGATGCGCCGGAGGACGGCGGCCGCTGCGACCACTGCCCGCTCGACAGACTCGATGCCGCGCAGTCGAGCGAGAGGGGTCTGCTCATCCGCCGCGCGCTCGACCTCCGGGCTGCGCTGAAGCTGGGCGTGAAAATCTCGCTCGATGAGATCCGCGCCGACGAGTTCTACGCCATGTTGATCCTCGAAGAGGAGCGCGAGCGGCTGGATCAAGAGCGAATCAATTCCCATGGCCGATAACAAGCTCGAGCTGGTCGTCACCATCGAAGTCGATAAGGCGAACCAGTCCATCAAGAGCGTCAATACCAATCTGTCGAA
This sequence comes from Acidobacteriota bacterium, assembly GCA_029776225.1. Lineage (GTDB taxonomy): Bacteria > Acidobacteriota > Terriglobia > Bryobacterales > Bryobacteraceae > Fen-330. The sequence continues at coordinate 33,042 of JAKOTR010000062.1, forward strand.
TATCGAGGCGACCGCCACGAAAGCCGCGCGCGGCGCCTCGCAGGGCATCGACGGGATGACCGCCTCGATGGTAAAAGGCGCCACGGCCGGCAACCTACTCGCGGACGCAATCAAGAAGGTTATCGACTTCGGGAAGGAGTGGACCATTGGGGCTGCGCGGCAGGCGGCGCACGAAGACCGGCTGGTCTCCATCACGCGCACTCTGGCTAAAGCGCACGGCGACGGCGCGGCCGCCGCAACGAAGGCCATCGAGGCCATTCGCCAGGTCGGCTATACCTCGGAGGACGCCACCACCAGCGTCCAGAAGCTCATCATCGCCGACATCGGCCTGCAGAAGGCGCAGGGCCTCGCGCGCGTCGCCAAGGACGCCGCCGCCGTGAGCACGGAAGGCATCGGCGCCGCCGAGGCCTTCGAGAAAATCATGCTGGCGATCGAGACCGGCCAGAGCCGCGGCCTGCGGACAATGAGCCTGTTTGTCGATCTGAACAAGGCAGTTCAAGTTGAGGAGCTGAAGCGCGGCCGAACGCTCACCGACCTCGAAGCCAAGCAGGTCCGCTACAACGCCGTGATGCGGGCGGCGACGGAGATTCAGGGTGCGGCCGCGGCCAAAGCCGAGAGCGTCGACGGCCAGATGGAGAAGCTCTCGCGCGAGCTGGAGGACCTCAAGGACGATGTCGGCCGCGCTTTCCAAAGCGAGTTGAAAGCCGTCGTCGGCCACTTGACGGACCTGGTCGGCTGGCTCAAGGAGAACGTTACCTGGATTGAAAAGTTCGGCACGATGGCTGTTTGGCTGGCGGGCATCCTCACCACCTACGCCATCGCGACCAAGATTCTGGGCATCGCCAAAGCCGTCGATGCGCTCACTCTGGCGCTTACGCGGAATCCCTGGGCGTTGCTCATCACGGGCGTCGTCACCGCAGGCGCGATTGTCTACAAGTCGTACAGGGATATGCAGGAGGGCCTGGAGGCGCGCGGCCGCGAGATGGAGAACGCCGCGCTCCGGCAGCAACTCCTGTCCGGCAAGACGTCCCTCGCCGACCTCCGGAAACGCGGGATGACGGACGAGCAAATCCGCGAACTGGTCTCCGGCCGCAGGTTGCTGCCCGGCGAAGAGGAGCCGTGGGGCGAGTTTGGGGCCGGTCTGCCCAAGATCAAGATCGCGGGCGAGCCGGATGTGGACGCGCTGAAGCTCGCGCAGGAGATCCGGAAGCGCCAGGCCGAAAACGAGACGTTCTTCCGGGAACGGGCCATCGCCGCGGCAGGCGCTGGCAAGACCGGCTTCGCCAAGGACATCGCCGAAATCAACGCCGCGATCGCCAAGCGCACCACGTTCGTCGATGAGCGCGGCATCTCCCGCTACGTTGCCCTTACGAAGGCGGCCTGGAACGCGATCATTGACGAGGCGCGACAGAAACTCGAAGCCTTCAAGCAGCACTTCGCGATCGAAAACAAGCAGGCGCTGGCCGAGTATCTGAAGGATGAAGAAGAGGCGCACCAGCGCGCGATGGAATTCGAGGCGCGCCGCTTTCAGCAGCGCATCCAGAACGACGCCGAGATCGCCGAGCGCAAACTCGATCACCTGCGCCAGGTGTATGCCTTCGAGGAGCAGCGGGCCGGCTTCGAGCGCGACGCTCACCTCCGCGAGCTTGAGGGCGCCGACGCACAGACGCTCGAGCAGAAGATCGCCGTCGAGCAGCGCAAGGCAGAGATTGAGGTCGACTACCTGGAGAAGGTCCACGAGGTGAGGCAGCGCCTTTACGATATGGACACCTCGCGGATGCTGCTCGAAGAGGAGCTGACGCTAAAGCGGCTCGGGTATCAGGCGGACGCAATCAAGGCGCGGATCGCGGAACTGAGTCAGCAGCGCGAGGACATCCGGCGGCAGAACCAGGAAGCCACGGACGCCGCGATCCAGGCCGCGCGCGAGAATGCCGCCAACCGGGCGGCTCAACTGGTGCGCGAGCACAACCGCACGATCTTCGAGTCGCTCAAGCAGCAGGCCGACGGCGTATTCGATGCGCTGCTTCAGAAATCGCAGTCCGTGTGGTCGGCGATCGCGAACTCGTTCAAGACCGCGTTGCTGACGGCGATCAAAGAGGTTGTTACTTCGCGCGTGGCTGCGATGCTGATGTACCTGTTTACCGGTCATAGAGTGACGTTCGCGGGCGGCGGTGCTGGTTCCGGCGGAGGTGGCGGCATTCTCGGCGGGCTGCTGGGCATCGGGGCGATGCCGGTGTTCGGCGGTATGGGCGGGCCGATTCCAGGCGGGGCGGTCGGCGGCTGGGGCACGCCCCCGTTCATCCCGAGCACCGGCGACGCCGGTGGCGGCGGCCTCACCTCGAAGGCAGGCGTCGGCATCCTGGGCGGCTTCAAAGGATGGAAAGACCTCCTGAGCAACCTCGGCAAAATCGGCTACCGGCCGGAGCGTTGGCGCCTGGACGAGATGGGCAACCTGACCAAAATCGCCGATGCGCGCGGGATCGGCGGCTGGCAGGGTGGCGCGCTGCTGGCTGGCGGGAGCATCCTCGCACTCGAAGGACTGCGGCGCGGCGGCTGGTCTGGCGTGGCCATGACCACGGCGGGCGGCGCGATGATCGGCGCGAAATTCGGCGGGCCATTGGGAACGGCCATCGGCGCCGGCGCCGGGTTCGTCGCCGGCCTAGCGCGGCTGTTTGTCAAGAGCGCGGAGGAGAAGGCGCGCGAAAAGATCAAAGCCCTGTACGGCGTCGACATCTCCGACAAGGGACTGCTCAAGCAGATAGTGGACACCGCCAGGCAGGCCTTCGGCGGCAACCTCGACATGGCCATCCGAAGCCAGCAGGTGCGCGACCTGGTCCAGTTGTACGCAATGAGCACGGGCCAGCCGACCCGGGGCATGCCCGCCACGGTTCACCCACTCGACGTTGTGCAGGTTGGCGGCTCGCTATATCAGTCGCCGGGATATTCGAACGGCGCCGCCCTCCCCGGCCTGGGCGGCCTTCCGACGCTCGACAGGATCGGCGGCGGCGTCGCCTCAGGCGCCGGGCCCGGCACGACGGTGGTCAATCTCCAGATCGACTCGAAGACGGTCGGCAACGTGATCGTCCAGAATGGGCGCGTTGTGGCGCAGGGCGCGATCAACGCCATGAAGAGCAACTCAGGCCGACGCGAGATGATCGCGCTGCAGGTGAGTCCGGGGACGTTGGTAGGTTGAGCGCCTCAGGCAGCATCCAGGATCTGTACGGATAGCTGCTTGCCCATGGCGCGGAATGCCGCTTCCAACTGATCCAGCCGTGAGCCGTGCCGTAAATCGAGCAGACGGTCCACCTGGGGAAGATGGCAGTTCAACCGTCTCGCCAGTTCGGTCTTGCTAATGCGCCCGGCCCGCATCGTCGAATAGAGAGCCAGTTTTGCTTCGGTCAGAGCTGGGAGGACTACGTGCGGTCCGCGTCTGAAAGGTGAGGGTTTCGGGATGGGTTGGCGGTCCTCCATGTAGCCCATCAGAGCAGTTTCGAGTGCGTCCGTGGCGCGGGCCAGGGCTTCCTCGCGATCATCGCCGAATGTGTGCGCTTCGGGCACGTCGGGGAAGCTGACCAGGATTGTGCCGTTGGTGTCACGCTCCAATTTAACGGGATAGCGCAGCATAATGGCTCCTCAATTGAGACCGAGGTCCTTCTTGATCTTCGCCGCGAGCCCCTTGCCGATCTCCTTGTTGGAGCCGTGCATGGGAAGCACGGAGAAGCGTCGTCCTCTTCGGACTTTGAGATGACCTCCCTTGCCGGGTTCAAATGTGCAGCCTTGCTTTTCCAGCCACCGCTTGAACTCGGCGCTCGTCACGCTCTCAAGGTACAACACATCTGTTTTGTTTGCAACACATGTGTTTCGCAGGTAGCGTGATGCCCGGTTCCGTCCAAACCACCATGCCCGCGACGGTGCTGCCACAAAGCTTGTGCCTCGCGTTCGTTCACACGCGGGAGTACCCGGTTATCGACAACGAGTACCGGAACGGCGAATCGCAGCGCTCGGTCGAGAGCTCGACCAGCCGCAAGCGATGGCGTCTGGCCAAGCGGTTGACTCCGGCGCAACTCCAGGCGCTTCGGGCTTTCTACGAGGCCCGGAACGGCCCCGCCGAGCCGTTCTATTTCTACGACCCTTACGAGACGAACCCCAAGTTCTCTTACGACTCGACCGGCCAGGCAGTCGCGGGCCGCTACACCGTGCGGTTCAACTGCGAGTGGAGCCAGTCCGTGTCACCTGGGCGAGCCGTGGTCGAAATCGAACTGCTGGAGGTAGCCTGATGCTGCTGCTCAAACCGGGAGTCCGCGTTGCCGGCCTGCGGCCGGAGATTCTGTTCGCGATCATCGCTGCGGAGCGCGTCTGCGCCGAGATGGGTGTGGATTGCGTCGTGACGGCGTGCGTGGATGGCGCCCACATGAGTGGCTCCCTGCATTACTGCGGCCTCGCCGTGGACCTCCGCAGCCGCCATTTCCGTCCGGGCGACGCGGATAAGGCCATCGCGCGCATCAAGCAGTGCCTTGGAGCGGACTACGACGTGGTTCTTGAAAAAGACCACCTCCATCTGGAGTATCAACCGAAGCAGCCGTTGACCCATGCCTGATTACATCGGCAACATCGCCGTCCCGGAGATCACGCCGAGCGGCACGTTCCCGATCGCGCCCGACTACCCGCACGGCCGCGCGCAGCTGCCCGAGGTGGTAATCCACCAGTTCGGCTCCGGCAACGCGAAGATCGAGCAGCGGTTCTTGCTGGGC
>JAKOTR010000084.1 GCA_029776225.1 Acidobacteriota bacterium
GCTTCCCAAATCGCGAATGTACCTCGCCACCAAATTGTGAATTGGGTCAGGCGCGGCGTTCTACGGTTGGATCATTTGCCGCGGTTGCACAGGCCATCTTTGACGATCCACGACTTGTTTCGCCTGTTCCTGGGTGCCAGGCTGGTTCAGCTTGGCCTCCCGCCGGAAGTAGCGTTCGGAACGCTCCTGAGCTATGGTCCCAAGAACGTGTTTGAGGTGGCATCACAAAAGGCAGCCGGCACCGCGCATTGGGTGGACGATGACGGCTGCTTAAACACGACGGTTTATTACGGGCCCGACGATGAAACGCTAAATCGGTTCCTCAGCCGTGGCGCCGCGGTGGTCGTACCGGAAAAGCATCTCGCGCGCGAACTGATTCAAAAGGTGGTTGATTTTCTAGCTACCGCCGAGAAGGCGCAGATTGCGCCGGAGGCTACCGGATGACTGCCCTTCGACGGGCCAACCGGCAACGCCCTGGCCGGCGCCCAAGGCCGGGTGTGCCAGTTCGGGATGTCACCGGCGTGCTGGTAGGGCGCGTTCCTATCTCCGCCGCGCGCGTGGCCGTGCACGCCGGCAAGGCCTTGTGGCGCGGGACCGGGAGGGCCAAGTACATCATGGTCATGGCGACGGCCGGTCGCACTGGCTGGATGATGCCTCCCTCGACTGAGGCTGAGCCGCTGCCTGGCCGCCTCTTCGGGCGGCCGCGGCGACATAGCCAGGCTCCGAGCTGGCAGACGGCGCCAACTTCTCCATCGACGCTCCTGAGGGCTTCCGACGGCGGCTGTGGGAATACCCCCGCGACCGCCGCCGGGATTTTTGAGGAGGCGCCGCTGTGATTCGGACAGACCCCATCCCCGTGGACAAGCACTTCAGCCCGCGGTTCTATGCGGAATTGTGGGGGGTGGACGTATCCACAGTGATTCGATGGTTTCGCGACCATCCGGGAGTGTTGAAGATCGGCGAACAGCGTGGTGGCCGGCGCGGCCGCTGCGAACTGCGCATCCCTTTGAGCGTGGCGCTACAGGTATACTCCGAGCGAACGCGATGAGATCGGACGGCCTCACTCTTCAGCGGCGCCACACAAAGCGGTGCCCAGACCGCGGCAAGGGGCAGAACTTCCTGCGCTGTGGCGGACGGTGCCCTTTGTGGGTCTGCGGCACTGTGGACGGCAAGCGCATTCGAAAGTCGCTCAAGACCCGTGATCTCCAACGCGCCGCAAGGCGACTGGCCCAACTTGAGGTCGACGATGGCGAGCGCGCAACCGTCGACAAAGCCACGGATGCATTTCTGTCGGCGCACGCGGACCGCGCGGCGGAGACGCTGCGGAAGTATGGTCGCATTCTCGGCTACCTGACAAACTTCTGTGGCGACCGTTCAGTGACGCAGGTTGAGCGCATCACGACCGAGATGCTGGAGGCCTACGCAGCGTGGCGCAACAAGCGCGGCTGGACCTGGGCTAAAGAGATCGAGCTGCTGCGCCAGTTTTTCGGATTCTGCGCCGAGCGCGGGTGGATCCGTGGGAACCCAGCCAGGGCGTTGCGCCGGCCGCGGATCATAGACGCCAATGATGTGAAGCCGTTCACACAGGACGAGATTGTCCGAATCCTGGCAGCATGTGATGAGATCGGTCTGTACGCTTACGAGCGGTTGCGGGCGCGGGCGATGGTCTTACTGATGCGGTACACCGGCATGCGCATCAGCGACGTGGTCACCTTGGACCGGTCGCATATTCAGGGCGAATATTTGATCAAGCGGGCGGTCAAAAACCATCGCTGGATTCGGGTGAAGCTGCCCGCTGAGGTTTTGCAGGCGCTGGAGCGGCTGCCGCTGCCGCGGAACGCGCCGAAGGATTGCACATTGTACTTCGCGAGTGGCAACGCGAGTTTGCGCAGCCTTGTGAAGGGCGCTGAACGGACGCTCGCGGCGGTGTTTCGCCGGGCGGGCGTTGAGGGCGCCCACGCGCACCGGTTCCGCCACACGCTGGCAAGCGAACTTTTGGGGAAAGGCGGGGCCTCCGTCGAGGATGTTGCAAGCATCCTCGGGGACAGCCCCGCCACGATCCGCCGGCACTACGCTCACTGGACTCGCGAACTGCAATCAAGGCATGATTCGTTAGTTCGCGTGATCCACGACACAAGTATGGCACAGGCGGAAGATCGGATCAGCAAGTGCTGATTGTCAAAGAACATCCGTTGGTGGCCAGGGACGGAATCGAACCGCCGACGCCAGCCTTTTCAGGGCTGCGCTCTACCAACTGAGCTACCTGGCCGAAAACAGCTATTGTAGCAAACACACGGCTAGGTCAACTGGAGGGCTGCCAGCGCCTTGGCTGTTTTTTCCTCCACTTCGGCATGGAGGCTGTTGCCGTGGGCGTCCATCGTTACAATGGCCAGAAAATCCTTCACCTGGAGGCGCCACATCGCTTCCGGTATGCCGAACTCCAGCAGCTCCACGCCGGTCACCTTCTCAATCGCGCGGACGTAAAACTGCGCCGCGCCGCCTACGGCGTGCAGGTACACGGCGCCCGCTTCCTTCATCGCCGCCAGCGTCTGCGCACCCATGCCGCCCTTGCCCACCACAGCGCGCAGCCCGTAACGCCGGATCACCTCGCCCTGGTATGGCTCTTCCCGAATGCTGGTCGTCGGACCGGCCGCTTTCGCCTTCCACTCCTCGCCCTGCTTCAGCATCACCGGGCCGCAGTGATACAGGACGCCGCCGTTCAAATCAAACGGCGGGGCGTTCTTCATCAAGTGCGCGTGCACCGCATCGCGCCCGGTGAACATTTCGCCGTTGATCAGCACCACATCGCCCACCTTGAGCGCCCGCACCTGCTGCTCGCTCAGCGGAGGCCGCAGCACGATCTCGCGTCCCGTCAGCGGAAATCCTTCCGATTTCGCCAGCCTCTCCACCGGCCTTGAGGGATCGCGGTAGAGCCAGCGCGTGATCGCCCCGTTCGATGCCTCCACCCGGATCCCGAGCCGCCGGAAGGCCCAGCAATCGTAAGCCACGGAAACGAAAAAGCTGGCGGGCAGGCGGTTCACCGCCGCGATCTTGCAGCCGATCAGCGACACGCGCCCGCCGAAGCCCATCGGGCCCACACCGATGCGGTTGGCCTCAGCCAGAATGCGCTCTTCCAGCGCCGCCAGTTCCGGATTGGGATTCACGTCGTCGAGCGGGCGCAGCAACTGGGACTTGGCCACCTCGTAGCCGTGCGCGCGGTCGCCGCCGATGCAAACGCCGATCGCGCCCGGCGAACAGCCCTGCCCCTGCGCCTGCCAGACGGCGTGCAGGATGCACTTGCGCACGCCTTCCAGATTGCGGTCGGCGCGGCCCAGTCCGTCGAGCGTGCACGGCAGCGAGTACTGGATGTTCTTGTTCTCGCAGCCGCCGCCCTTCAAAAGCAGCCTGATCTCGATCTCATCCTCATCCCACTGCTCGAAATGAAAAACCGGCGTGCCTTCGCCCAGGTTGTCTCCGCTGTTCTTACCCGTTATGGAATCCACCGAGTTGGGACGCAGCTTGCCGCGCCTGGTCGCTTCGGCCACGGCTTCGCAAGCCGCCTTGCGGACCTCGATTTGATTCACTCCCACGGGCGTGCGGATGAAAAAGGTCGGCATGCCCGTGTCCTGGCAGATCGGATCCTCGCATTCCTGCGCCATGTCCACGTTGCCGGCGATGATCGCGAGCGCCTGCGCGGCCTGCGTGCCGGGCTTCTCCTCTTCGAGCGCCTTGCGCATCGCGGCCCGCACGTCCGGCGGGAGGTTGGTCGATGTCTGGGTGATGAGTTCGAGAAGGCTGTCCTTAAGGAATAGCATCATCCCTCCGAGTAGACTATGTTAGCTTGATCCGGACCTGCGCCGTGCCGCCGGGCAGCAGCGAGGGGTCCGGGCTGGTGAACTCAACGACAACTTGCGTGCCCTGGACCTCCTTCACCCTGCCGGGAATCGCGTCCGGCAGTTCGGCCGTCACGATCAGGGCTTCCTGTCCGGGGCGCACACGAGCCAGCGCGGGAGGCTCCGGTTCCACCACCGCCTCGAGCGCGCTCAGGTTGACGGCGATCTGAAGGACCTCTGCGTCCACGGTCACCTCTTCGCCCACCTCGCGCGGCCTCGCAACCACCAGCCCGTTGACAGGGGACCGGATCTCCGCAGCGGCCGCCTCGCGCGCCTCCTCGAGCGCGGCGTTTCTTTCTTCGAGCAGTTTCCGCATCTCGTCCAGCCTGCGTGCGATACTTGCGAGGCGCTGCTCGGCGGCGTTCGCCATCCGCGAAAGCGTTTCGAAATCGGCCTTGCGGTTCTCATACTCGGCCTCCGCGGCCTCGAAGACTTTCCGAGGCGTCGCGCCCTCCTTGAAGAGCATTTCCTGGCGGCGGAAGTCACGCTCGGCGCGGGCGAATTCCAATTGCGCGCGGTTCGCGTCAGCGCGGGCGCGCGAGGCTTCCAGGCGGGCGTTGATCACGTCGTTCTGCAACTGGTCAACCCGCTCCTGCGTGCTCGCGACTTCGGCGGCGGCCTGCTGGTGTTCAAGCTCGAGGCCGGTGTTCTCGATCCGGCCCAGCAACTGGCCTTCGAAAACGAACTCGCCATTTTCGACCAGCAGCTCCTGAATGGTCCCATCGACGGGCGCTGGGACCGTGACTACGGTTTGGGCGCGGATGCTGCCGGAGAGGCTGATCTCGTCGCCAACCGCGGCGGTCTCTGTGACTTCCGCGGCGGCTGGTTTCGGGGGCTCCTGGGACCGGCGCAAGACAAGCAGCGCTGCGGCGCCGGCCGCAACCAGCACGGCAATGCCGCCGATGAGAACGAGCTTACCGCGCATAGACCACGATCATACTATTGACGGCGCGCCCCGCGCGTGTCATTCGAATTGCCGCCGGAACTCGGCGAACTGTTCTTTAATCTGCTCCACCGCGCGGCGAAGCTCCGCGATTTCGGTTTCGAGAGCGGCGAAACGGTCCTCGCGCTGCCGCGGCGGCGGCGCGGTGTCCTCCGCCGGGAGCTCGCCCGAAAGCAGATGCGCGTAGCGTGGCTCCTTCCTGCCGGGCTGAACGGGCAGCCGCGCGACGAGCGGTCCGGGCTGCCACTCTATCAACCGCTGCGCGCACGACTCCACTTCCTCGATGTCGGTGAACGAGTGCAGGCGCTCGGTGCGGGCGTGCAGCTCACCGGCAGTCTGAGGGCCGCGCAGCATCAGCACGCAGAGCAGCGCCAGTTCCCTGCGGCCGAGGTTCAACGCCTCCGACAGGAGCTGGCGGTGCTTGGGAACGCGCATCCCTGCGCCGCTGACCGTTGCCACGAGCCGCTTCTGACGGAGCTGCTCGAGCGCCTCCTCCACCGTCCGCTCATCGTAATCCACGACGGGGTTGCGGCTGGATTTCTGGTTGCACGCGTTCACCAGCGCATTCAGCGTGAGCGGGTAATACTCCGGAGTTGCAATCTCTTTTTCAATGAGAGAACCGAGGACTCGAACCTCGGCGGCGTCTAGCTGGAAATCCACGGCAACATCCCATTAGAGAGCGCTTATTGTTCTCCTACATCACAGCCGTGGGCGGCGCGGGCTCGTCCGGCCGTCCGGCATTAGCGAGCGGCACGCGGATCATAATCAGGGCGATCACAAGCAGGGCCACTGCCGCCAGAACCTGGGACAGGCCCGAACCGGCCGCCAGCACCTGCGGTGGCGATTTCTCGAAGAAACGGAACGCTGCGATGACAAGGCCCATCATCGCTTCACCGGCAATCAGGCCCGAAGCGGTGAGCACGCCGGCGTTCTCGACGCGCGCCTTCTGGGCGTCGTTGAAGTTGCGGCGTTTCTCAAACAGGCTGGTGATCCACCGGATGATGCCGCCGATGAAGATAGCAAACGTGGTCTCGAGCGGCAGGTACATGCCGACCGCGAACAGCATCGGGCTGCGCACCTGCACCATGATCAGCGCGAGGCCCATCAGAATGCCTACCCCGACCAGCGGCCACGGCATCACGCCGCCGACAATGCCCTGCGAGAGCGACGCCATCAGCCCGGCCTGGGGCGCCGGAAGGGAGCGGCCGCCGAAGCCGACGCCGCCGGCCACGATATCGGCCTTGTGCAGCACCAGCAGCGGAAAGTACAGAACCGCGCTCGCCACCAGAACCCCCAGAATGTCGCCTATCTGCATGCTGCGCGGCGTGCCGCCCAGAATGTGACCGACCTTGAGGTCCTGCAACATCTCACCAGCCACCGCCGAGGACACGCAGACCACCGACGCCACGCCGAGCACCGCCGCTACGCCGCTCACCCCGGAAACGCCCATCGAAACCATCAGCAGCGCGGCCACGATCAGAGTCGCCAGCGTCAGTCCGGAAACCGGATTGTTCGAGGATCCGATCATGCCCACCAGGTTTCCCGAGACGGCCGCGAAAAAGAAGCCGAGAACAATCATCACCAGCGCCGCTACCACGCCGCCCGCCAGCGTGTCCGAAAAATACGCGTAGAGCAGGACCATGCAGATGAGCGACGCCAGTAAGCCGGGAAACACGACGCGGGCGCTCAGGTCGAGGTCGAGCCGGCTGGGAATCGCCGCCTGCGAGCCCGCCCGTTTCAGATCGGATACCGCCCGCCCCAATCCCGCAGCCAGGTTCTTGCGCATGCGGAACAGCGTGTAGCAGGCCCCCACCAGCATGCCGCCGACTGCGATCGGGCGCACGATGGAGCGCCAGATGGCATCGTTCACCGTCTCCCAGCCCGGCTCTCCGGCCGCTTGCAGTTGCGGTCCGAGAAAGTAAGCAAGCAGCGGTACCAGCAGGCCCCAGGCGACCACGCCGCCGGAAAAGTTCAGCGCGGCCAGACGCGGCCCGATAATGTAGCCCACCCCCAGATACGCGGGGCTGACCGCGGGGGCGGTCACCACGCTGGCGGCGCCCACGTTCAGCGGCTGCTCGTAGCCGCGCGCACTCAGCGTGACCACGCTGCGGCCCATCTCGCCGATCCGCACCAGAAACGAGTTGCTGGGCGAAAAGATGTTGAGCGCGCCGAGAAGATAAATCAGCGCCCCGCCGCCGAGGTTGTAGAACAGCAGCTTCGCCGCCTTCGATCCCTGCTGGCCCGCCAGGTGTATCTGCGAGGCCGCCACCGATTCCGGAAACGGCAGCTCCCGGTCTTCCACCATCACCCGCCTCAGCAGCGTCACGAACAATATGCCGAGGATGCCTCCGACCAGCATCAGCGCGGTCGATTTCCAGTACGCCTCCGGGGAATCAAACGCCGTCCAGGCTCCGGAAATCACGAAAGCCGGAATTGTAAAAATCGCGCCCGCGGCAACCGATTCGCCGATCGACCCGACGGTGCGGGCCATGTTCTCCTCGAGAATCGACCCCTTGCGGAGCCGGAGAAGGGCCATGCCGATCACCGCCGCAGGATAAGTTGCGGCAATCGTCATCCCCGCGCGCAAGCCCAGGTACGCGTTGGCGGCGCCGAGAACCACCGTCATCACCAGGCCGATAAGAACGGCCCGGAAGGTGAATTCCCGCATGTCCGTCTTTTCGGGAACGTAGGGAACGTGTTTTGTCTGCATCTTCGAGGCAAACCTCGCAACGCACATGATACCAAACACGCTGCGGGTTAAACCTCTGAAACGTAAGTACGTTTTGAGGGCGCGCTTCAGCCCAGATAATCGAACAGGCTCCTGCCGGCGGTTCTCGCATGGGAGGCGAGCGCCACTTCCTTGTGGGTCTGCGCCTCGGTGAGTTGGATGACCGCTTCGATGATGTCGGCGTCTTGGATTTCGCTCAACTCGATCTCCTGGCGCAATTTCAGTTTGTTGGCGGTCTCCAGCGCCTCTTCGATGCGGTTCTGGATCGTACCGTAATGGCTCAGTTCGGCGCTGAGGTGATCGTGGGCTTTCTTGAGTTCCACCATGGCCGCGCTGATCGCGGCGGTCTGGGCCTCGTACTGTGTGTTGTAATCCGGATCTCCCGGCGGCACTGTAGGAACGGCCTGAAGCGCGATCCGGAGGTTGTTGATGGCAGCGAAAACGCTTGCCCCGGGGCTGTCGAAGATTTGGTCGGCGGAGTGGGAGATGGTGAACTTCGTGCCGCTCGGGTGCATGATTTCCCGGGTGGCCGCGCTGCCGGCGTAGGCGCTCACCCCGTTAGGCTGCGTGAGGTCCACCGTATATGGCGCGTTGCGGTAATCGTCGCCGCTGAAAATATGCCGCCCCTCGACCGTAGTGGCGGCGATGTTCACCATCTGCTCGAGCGCCGCCTGAACCTCCACGGCGATGATCGTGCGCTGGGTTGGAGTCTGTGTGGCAGTCGCTCCCTGCGCGCCGATCGTAATCACGCGCTCCAGCACCTTGACCGCCGTCTGCAGCGCCTGCTCCGCCGTGTCCACTTCGCTCTTGGCGCGCCCCAGGTTGGTTGTCACCTGAAGGGTCTGCTCGAGCTGGCCGCGGGCGATCAGCAGCCTGCTCACGTCGCTTGGCTGGTCCGATGCGAATTCCAGTTTCTTGCCCGAACCGATTTGCCGTAGAGCGCGGTCGGCGCGCGCGGTAATAAGGGTCAGTGCCGCCAGAAACCTGTCGCTTACCGTATTCAAGCCCGAAATCATGAGTGTCTCTCCTCCGTGATCTACCGCATCATGTCAATCGTGGTCTGGGTCAGTTCGTTCAAGATGACGATGACTCGCGCGGTGGCCTCATAGGCGCGCTGGAGTTCGATCAGCCGCGCGGCCTCCTCGTCGAGCGACACCGCGGAGATCTCGTCCCGAATGGAGCGCGACTGGAGCAACAACTGCTCGTGAGTATCGCGGTTGCTGCGCGATCCGTGGAGCACCTGGCCAATCGTTGCAGCGAGCCGCCCATAGTATGCCGTGTAGGAGAGCCCGTCTAGCCTGGGCGCCGTGGCCAGCCCCGCGAGAGCCAGTGCGTTGGCATTCCCGAGGGGCGCGTCCGGTGCGGCCGCGGCCAGTTGGTCCGGCGTGATGTTGGTGACCCGAAGCGTGCTTGCCGCCTCGTCGGCGCTGTCGTAAGCGAACAGAGGGGCCCCCGGATTGCCGTTGGTATCCAGCCCCGCGGCCAGCATCGCGTTCACGCCGTCCGCCAGGCTGGCTGCCAGCCGGTTCAACTCGCTCATATAGGACGGCAGAACGGTGTTCTTCAGCTCGAGCATGGCGCCGAGGCGCCCGGTGGCGGCCTGGGCCGTCACGTCCTTCCCGTCGGAGTCTAGAATGCGCGTCTCGCTGCCGGCGAATTCCGGTTCGATCCGGTACTGCCGGACTCCGATCACCAGCGGGACCTGCCCGCCCATCAAAATCGTCACGGTGCCGTCGGGCTGGAAAAGCGCTGTGAAGTCGGTGTACTCCGCAAGGTTTTCCAGCGTGGCATGCAGGCGCGCATCGAGGCTGGGATCGCTTCGCGCATGATGGTCGCGCTGCATCTGAACGTTCAAGTCGCGTATCGAGGAGGCCAGGTTGTTGATCGTCTCGACGGCTTCCCGTATCTGCTGGTCGAGAACGGTTGAGGTGGTGTTCAGGGAAGCTGCGGTTTCGGCGAATTGTGCCGCCGCCTCGGTAGCGCGGTCGATCACTTCCCGCCGCGGCACGAGGTCGTTCGGCGCCAGGCTCCACGCCGAAAAGCTTTGAAACAGCTTGTTGAGCGCCCCTGGAATCCCGCTCTGGCCCGAGATGTCGAACAGGCGCTCGATCTTGGCAAGGTCCTTGCTGAACTGGTCAAAGTGGGCCCACAGGTGCGTCTCCTGCCGCACGGACCGCTCGGCATACTCGCTCCGCAGGCTCTGAACCTGCCCCGGTACTATGCCGCCCGGCAGGCCCTGTTCGGGGACAAACGGAGCGGGCAGCGGCAGCAGCCGCTGCTTGGCGTAGCCTGGAGTGGAAGCGTTGAGAACGTTGTTCTGGACGGTAGCGAGAGAGTATTCCAATATGTGCAGCGAATTCGCCGACGCTCTTAGTGCTCCAAACAGCCCGGACATAGTATCACCCTTCGACTGAAATCCTTCGCACCGGCCCCGGCACGGCCGGCTCCCCGCTCGCGGTGTAACCGCACGCAGCGGTGAACAACACGCGCGCCCATCCGGAATAGAACGCCGCCGCACCCTCGATGAGCGCCGCCGCCAGCGAAACCTCCTTCCGTAACTCCTCCAATTCAGTCTCGGCCCCGGGTTCCGGCCGGTACTCCCGGAGCGCGCCTACGGCCGTTTCGAGATGGGCCGCACTCTCCTCGAGCGAATCCACCGTCGGACGCAGCAGCAGGCGCCTGGCATCGCTTACGCTTGCTCGAGCCCGACCTACCGGACCGAGTTCTCCGCACGCTATACTTCGGCTCATTTCTGCATGGCCTCGCTGATGATACTGCGGCTTACCGCCTGAGCGTCGGGCTGGTATCGCCCCGCCCTGTAGTCGGCCGCCAGCCGCTCGATGCGCGCCGCGCGATCCACCGAATGAACGGCCAGCATCTTCAAGATTCTGCCGGAGAGGCTCGAAAGCTGCACACGATCCCCGTCCTGCGGCTGTGTAGCGCTCTCCCTCTGTACCACGCCCGCGGCAACCGCTTCGGATTTTTGCGTATTGCCGAAATCCGAAGCCGCCGTTTGGCTCAGCAGACTGTCGTTGACTCTCATTGGTCTTCGCCTGTGTTCTTATCGGCGGAACGATTAAAAAGGATTAGGGCAGGGGAGATTCAGTACTGCTGGAAACCAAGTTGCCCACTCGGGGCGGGCACTTCGAGATGACTGGCGCCGGCATGCCCTGGGAACTAAACCTGGGCTAGTGCGGTCGGGCTTCAGCCCCCGTTATTGGCATGGAGCAAGCGCGGGCCGGCAGGCGCGGATTTCGGGCCTCTTGGCACGCTGGTGGCACGCCAAAAATCGGCTCCGCAAATCGTTGAAAATAGAGGGATTATTTGGTGGACGGCATGGGATTCGAACCCACGACCCCGGCGTTGCGAACGCCGTGCTCTCCCAGCTGAGCTAGCCGCCCACGCCTGGAACTTACTCTTTTGATAATACCACTTTTGCCGTCGCGCCGGGATAGATGGCACTTACTGCTGTTGCTGCTGGCTCAAGGGCTGGATTTCCTGCGTCAACGCCGGCGCGGGTCCGCCGGTCTGTTCGGGCGACGAGGCAAGCGCCTGAGCCCGCCGTGCGGCCCAATACTTCTTCATGCGCTCCGAAACTTCAAGACGTTCAGCCTCACTCATCTTCTTTCGGCCCCGGCGAGAACGCACGGCAGGGCCCTCGGTCCGGCTGCCCCGCGCGTGCAGCTCCTCGAGCGATTCAATCAGTTTATCCAGTCGCTTTTTTTCGTCGTAAAGAGCTCGAATCGCCTTGTACAGATCCACTGCTTGCTCCTGAGCATGCGGGGGGTTAGACCGCTTTCCCCCGACGATTCGCCTGTTATCGTATAACGAATAGCCGGCGAAATCCAGCCGTAATTCTTACTTATCTTGAAATAAACGGCCAGTGCGGCACAAATTGGAAGCCGTACTTGGTTAGCAGATAGTACGCGGCCCCGGCGAGCAAAACCAGGACCGGCGCGAGCCACAGGAGCACCTTCTTCCACGGGAACTTCCGCTTTTCACGGTGCAGCGTCAACAGGTAGCCGGCGAAAACGCCGACGAAAAACAGCAGCGCCATCGGCACCGAGAAAATCATTAGATTGAACACGTCCGGCGTGGGGGTGATCACGGCTGCCACCACCACGATTGCGAGTATCGCGTACCGGCTGTTGCGCAGCAGGAAGCCCGGGGTCGTAATCCGCAGCAGCGTCAAGAAGAAAATCAAAATCGGCAGCTCGAAAGTCAGGCCGATTCCCAGCATCACGTTCACGAAAAGGTTGAAGTACTCGGTCACCGAAACCATCGGCTGGACATTAATGTCTCTGCCGATGCCGAGCAGGAACGTCAACCCGTATCGGAACGCAACGAAGTAGCCGAACACTCCGCCGAGGATGAACAGACCCGCCGAGCAGATGATAAACGGAGCGGCCCAGCGCCGCTCGCGCTTATACAAGCCCGGCGCGATGAACGCCCAAGCCTGGTACAGGATCCAGGGCGACGCCACGAAAATCGCCGCCAGCATCGGCAGCTTCACCCAGAGGATCATGAACGCTTCCATCGGGGTGATGAAGACCAGCTTCTCCTGGAAACCCAGCGTGCGGAGCGCTGCTACGGCCGGCCCGCTGACCGCCCGCCAGAGATCGTTGGCGAAGATCAGGCAGAGGAGGAACGCGATACCCACACCGGCGAGGGCTTTCAGAATGCGGCTGCGCAGTTCCTCGAGATGCTCAACGAAGGACATGCGCAGCATGCCCTCTTCCTCGTCTTCCTCGTCCGAGCTGGACGGAGCCGGAGGCTTTTTCGAACCGCCGCCGTTGCCGGTTTGAACGGCGGGAGGCGCTGATTGTTCCGCAGGCGGAGCAGCGGCGGCTACCGCGGTCGAAGGCGGGTCCGGAGCGGGCGTTTCCTCATAACTCGCATACGGATCCTCCGCATACGGATCCTCCGGATACCCAGTGTAGGAGTCCTCCCGCGGGTATGGATCCTCCTGCGGGTAAGGATCCTTTTCGGGATACTCCTGGTAGGGATCCTCTTCCGGCGTATGAACGTTCTCCGGATCCTGTTCAGGCGTACGGGTGCTCTCCGGATCTTGTTCCGGCGTATGAGTGCTCTCCGGATCCTGCGGTCCGTGCTTATCGTCCTGCAACTGCGTCCTCTACCCTATCGGCTGAACTCTTAGGCTTTCGATTCGGCGGGCTGAGCTCCGTTGGCCGGCGGTTCCGTCTGCGATTCCACGCCGGGCTCTGTGGCGCCGGCGATGGCGGCGGTCGTGGCTACCGTGCCCTCTGGAGCCAAACCGGATTCGGCGTCGGCGCCCTCGGTTGCGGATGCGCCTACTGTGGAGGTTTCTGAATCTGAAGTGGTGGACTCATTGAAGGCGGCGTCGTACCCGCCGTCGTAGTAGGAAGAATCGTAACTGTAATTGTAATCGTACGTCTCGGGGTTATATTCGCTTGTGACTTCCTTCAGCGATTGGTTTTCCTCTTCGATGCTGCGCAATTCGCGGTCGAAGGTCGCCCGCAACTCAGTCGAGGCGCGCTTGAATTCGGTGATTGCCTTCCCCAGAGTCCTGCCGAGTTCCGGGAGCTTCCTTGGACCAAATAGAAGCAAGGCAAGCACGAAAATAAAGATTGTTTCCGGCCAGCCCAGCGGACCCATTGATTCTCCTCCGTCTCGCCAATGAGACTATTTCATGATAGCGGCCGCGAAAGAAGCGAGTCAACCGAAGCGGATTCGAGCCACGCCCCCGTCAACAGGGCCAGAGCCGCTACTGCAGCGGTTTCCGTGCGCAGGATGTTGGGGCCGAGCGAGGCCGCCGTCCACCCCGCGGCGCAGGCGCGGGAGCGCTCGGTTTCGGTTCAGCCGCCCTCCGGTCCGATGAGCACTCTGACGATATCGGATGGCTGGCGCCCGGCAGGCAGAACGCACAGGAGCGGGCCGGCGCCGCCCTGCTCATCCAGAAAACAAGAAAAGGATGCCGTGCCGCTGGTCGCCTCGCAAAACCCGACAGGCGGCAGCACTTCAGGCAACCGGGCGCGACGCGCCTGCTGGCTGCTCTCCCGGACAATCCGGCGCCACCGCTCCAGCCGCTTCGCCGCCGCCATCCGGAGCCCCTTTTCGCTTCGCTCGCATTCCACCGGCACGATTCTCTCCACGCCCAGTTCGGTCGCCTTCTCCAGGGCCCACTCGAACCGGTCGAACTTCACCAGCGCGAGCAAGAGCGTAATGCGCACCGGCGGCGGTTGCTGCTCCAGCTCTTCGACCACGCGAAACCGTATGCCCTCCCTGCTCACTGTTTCGATCTCCGCCAGGTAGACCGAACGGTTGTCGGAAAGCTCGTAGAGTTGTCCGGGCGTGGCGCGCAAAACCTGGCGCAGGTGGCGCGCATCCTCGCCTGCGAGCATGGCGGAGGCCCCCTCGACGGCGTCGACGAAAAAGCGGCGGCGTGCCATGATAATAGATCTCATGATCGCTCATCTGCGCGGCACTCTGCTGGAGAAGCATCCGAACCAGGCGGTGGTGGAGGCCGGCGGCGTGGGCTACGACGTCGCGATTCCCATCTCCACCTACTCGGCGCTGCCCGAGGCGGGCAGGGAAGTGACCTTGCGCATCTACACGCACGTCCGCGAGGACACACTCGCCCTGTTCGGCTTTCTTACGCGTGAGGAAAAACTCCTGTTCGAGAGGCTGATTTCGGTGAGCGGAATCGGGCCGAAGCTCGCCATCACGGTGCTCTCCGGGCTGCCCGCGGCGGACCTGAGCGCTGCTGTACGCGCCGGCGACGTAAACCGGCTCACGCGCATCCCGGGAGTGGGGAAAAAGACCGCCGAGCGCATCGTGCTGGAATTGCGCGACAAGCTGCCCGCTTCAGCCGAGGCTGCCGCAGCCGCTCCCGGCGCCGGCGCCGCGCTGAGTCCTCTCGATCAAGATGTGCTCTCCGCGCTGCTCAATCTGGGTTGCCCTCCGGCCGCCGCCGAGACCGCGGTACGGAAAGCGAAGGCGGACGGCCTGACCGAGTTCGAGCCGTTATTCCGGCGGTCGCTCGAACTAGTGCGCTAAGCTGAAGGGTCATGCGCGAAAGGGGCATTGTCTCGGCGGCGGCGCAGGAAGAGGAGCTGCAATTCGAGGCCAGCCTTCGCCCCCGCACACTCGCCGAATTCACCGGCCAGACCAAGCTCAAGGAGAACCTGGCGATAGCCATTGAAGCCGCGCGCCGCCGTGGCGAGGCCATGGATCACGTTCTGCTCTATGGCCCCCCGGGCCTGGGCAAGACGACGCTGGCCTCCATCGTTTCGGCCGAGTTGGGCGTCGGTTTCGAGCAGACCTCCGGGCCGATTCTTCAGAAGAAGCTCGACCTCACGGGCATCCTCAGCCATATCCGCGCGCGGCAGGTCTTTTTCATCGACGAAATCCACCGCTTGATGCCGGACGTCGAAGAAATGCTCTACGCGGCGCTGGAGGATTTCCGCATCGACATTCTGGTGGGCTCCGGGCCGGGCGCGCGCACACACTCGCTGCCCATCCCCCGTTTCACCGCCATTGGCGCCACGACGCGGCTGGGACTGGTGAGCGCTCCGCTGCGCGGCCGCTTCGGGCTGGTGCTGCGGCTGAGACACTACGAGCCGGAGGAGTTGACCGCCATCGTCAGGCGGTCGGCAAGCCTGCTTCAGGTGAACATCGACAAGTCCGGCGCCGAGGAGATCGCGCGCCGCAGCCGCGGTACCCCGCGCATCGCCAACCGCCTGCTGCGCCGGGTGCGCGATTACGCCGAAGTGCGGGCGGACGGCATCGTGAACGAAGAAGTGGCGCGCACTGCCCTCGACCTGCTCGAAGTGGACCGCTTCGGGCTCGATGAGATCGACCAGAAGATCATGCTGACCATCCTCGACAAGTATCGCGGCGGCCCGGTGGGTCTCAACACCATCGCCGCTTCCATCGACGAAGAGCCGGATACGATCGAGGAAGTCTACGAACCCTACCTGCTGCAACTGGGATTTATCGACCGGACGCCGCGCGGCCGCGTGGCCACCGACCGAGCCTTCGAATACTTCGGCGTCAAGCGCCGCATGCGGGACAACCCTCAGAAAACGCTGTTCTGAATGAAAACCGTTTACCTGTCGCTCGGCTCGAATCTCGGGGACCGCGAGCGCAACCTCCGCGAGGCGATCCGGAGGCTTGGCGAAGCCGGTGTCCGCACGCTGCGCGTGTCTTCGCTCTACGAAACCGAACCGCAGGATCTTCGCGATCAACCCTGGTTCCTGAACCTCGTCCTGGAAGCGGAAACCGAGTTGTTCCCCAAGCAATTGCTGGCGCGAATCCACAAGATTGAACTGGAACTTGGCCGCAAGCGCCTTCGTCCCAAGGGCCCGCGCACGGCGGACATCGACATTCTGCTGTACGGCGACTCCGTGATTGAAACCGAGGAGCTGACGGTGCCCCATCCGCGGATGGCCGAGCGCCGGTTCGTGCTGGAACCGCTCGCGGAACTGGTTCCCGAGCTGCGGCATCCCGTTACGCGGCGAACGATCCGCGAATTGCTTGCCGGAACGGCGGGGCAGACTGTCCGGAGAATCGGCGAGCTCTCAGGCTAAACGATTGGGAAAAAGACGCTCAATGAGATGGCGCCGCCATCGCCGGTGGTCACGTCGACCCTCCCGCCGTGCGCTTCGGCAATCCGCCGCACGCTGGCCAGCCCCAATCCGGATCCGCTCGGCAGGTGGGAACTGAAAGGCTCGTACAGCGGCTGAACGTCGCTCAACTGACTGTCCGGCGCGATCGCGGCTACCTGGAGGACCACTTCCGTGGGCTGGCTGTAGGTCCTCACCGTGATCGGGCTATCCGGGGCTGAAATGCGGCCGAAAAACGTGACAATGTTGCGGAGCATGTGCCGGATCTGTTCCAGATCCAACCGGACCAGCGGGAGATTGTCCTCCAGCCGCAGGCGGACGCCGGCCGAGCGCCGCGTGTTCCACTCGGTCAGGCACTGGGAGGTCACTTCGGTCAGATCCATCAACTGGAGGTGCAGCGGCGCCGCGCCCAGAAAATGGATGGCGTCGGTAAGTATCCAGTTGATGTGGTGCACCTCTTGCTGGAGCTTTCCCAACTGCTTCCGTGCCTTGGCATCGGTACGCGGTAGCACCATCTCGAGATAGAACGCGATGGACTCGATTGTGCTCAGCGGCTGCCGGAGTTCGTGCGCGATGTGCCGGACAACCATAGCGGGCTCATATGCCGGCTTTTCGGTCACAGCGGAAGCACCACCGGCCGAAGTGGCTTGGGCGTTTGGAGACATCAACTCTCGCTTGGGACGAAAAGATTATAGCGCTTTAAGCCGTCCCGATTCGGGCAATCATGGATTAAATTCAATCAATGTCCGCCTTGGCTACTGGTACGCTCATGACTAACGGCACGGAGCTGGGCGCGATATCATGTCTTAACCGGAGAAATAGACAATGGCAGCGATGATACTGAAGTACTTGCGCTTGTGCGAGGCGGCGGCATGATGCCCGTCCTGGTGATCGTCGGGGGTTTCCTCGGCGCCGGAAAGACCACCCTGCTGCTCACTGCCTCCCGGATGCTGAACAGCCGCGGCCTGCGCACCGCCGTGATCACGAACGACCAGGGTTCGGAACTTGTCGATACGCGGTTCGCCTCGGCCAGCCAAACCCGTGCGGCGGAGATCGCGGGCGGCTGTTTCTGCTGCCGCTATTCGGAGTTCCTCCTCGCCGCGGAACGCCTGCTCGAATTCGGACCGGACGTTATCTTCGCCGAACCTGTCGGGAGCTGCCTGGGCCTTGCGAGGATGGTGCGGGCGCTGCTTGGCGGCAGATTTCACCTCGCGCCGCTCACCGTGCTGGTGGACCCCGAGCGCGCCCGCGAATTGCTTGCCCCTGGCGCGGATCCGCACCTGGCATACCTGTTCCGCAACCAGCTCGCGGAAGCCGATCTGGTCTGTTCCACGAAATCCGATCTCGCGAGTGACGCAGTACCCGGCCTTGAAGTCGCACACCGGCTGAGCGGCCGAACGGGTGAAGGGGTCGCTGCCTGGCTTGACGACGTGCTCTCCTGGCGCGGCGAGACCGGCCGGAACCCGCTCGACATCGATTACGGGCGCTACGCCGAAGCGGAGGCGGCGCTGGGCTGGTTGAACTGGCAGGCCACCGTGCAATTGAAAGAAGCCGCCTCCCCGGCGGGCGTCGTGGGCCCATTTCTGGAAAGCATCGATACCGGTCTTGAGAGAGCGGGTGCGGCCATCGCGCACGTCAAGGTGTTTTGCCAGGCGCCGACCGGCTGGGTCAAAGCAAGCATCTGCCGGAACGGGGAGGAGCCGGATGTAGACGGCGACCTGACGGCTTCGCCCAGCCTCCGCCATGACCTGGTGCTCAACGTGAGGGCTTTGGCGGCTCCGGAGGTGCTGAGAGAGGAAGCGGAGAAAGCCGCTTCCGAGCTGCCCGGCAAGGTCACCGTAACGCACTGCGAGGCGTTCCGGCCCGGCCCGCCAACGCCGCCCGAATTCGCGAGCTGAGATCGCCCGTCACATCCGGTGAAAGCCCTTCAGAATGTCCCGGAGCGAATAGCGCAGCGCGATGGGCCGCCCGTGGGGGCAGCTCATCGGGCAGTCCGTGGCGGCCAGCGATTTCAGCAGCCACTCGATCTTGTCGTTGTCGAGCCGCGTGTTCACCTTGATGGCCGCGCGGCAGGCGATTGAGGCCGCGATGCCGCGCCGCAAATCGTCGAGCGATACACGCCGGAGTTCGCGCTCCGCAATTTCGAGAATCTCGAAAATCACCCGCTCGATGTCGGAGGGACTGATGCCGGCCGGCGCGGCTTTCACGGCAATCGTGCGCTGGCCGAAAGGCTCAGCCTCGAAACCTAGCGCCTCGAGTTCGCCCGCGATCCGGTCGTAGTCCGCTTGCTGCGCGGGGGTGAGCTGGATGATGAGAGGCATCAGCAGGCGCTGCGTCTCGACCCGTCCCGCCGCGCGCTGCTTCAGCACCTTCTCAAACAGAATGCGCTCGTGCGCGACGTGCTGATCGACGATCCAGAGGCCGTCGCGGCCCGCCGCCACAATAAAGCTGTCGTGAATCTGCCCGAGCGGCCGCAAATCCGCGAGCGCCGTCAAACTCTGCGAGAGGTCCGGCACGAGCTCCGGAGGGAAACCGCCGTGCGTCTCCGGCACCGGCAACCGCAGCGGAGGCTCCGGCGGGAGCGGTTCGCGCACCGGAATACCTTCGTCGCTGAAATCGAAGCGCGCCGGCGGCCTCTGCGGCGCGCGCAACGTGAATTCCGGAAGTGCGCTCTCCGCCGCCTGCGCCGGCTGCGGCATTGCCGACGGTCCCTGCCAGCTCTGGTCGATGAGTGCTTGGGAAAACTCCGAATAGGGCGCCCGCGCCGCCGGCTGCGCGCTCGCCGGAAGCGGGATCGCGGAAACCGGCTTGGATTCCATGAGCGCTTCGAGCAGCGCGTCCCGCACGAAATCGTGCACGAAGGATTGCTCCCGGAATCGCACTTCCGTCTTCGACGGGTGAACGTTCACGTCCACTTCGCCGGCATCGCACTCGATAAACAGCAGCGCGAAAGGGAAGGTGCCGGGAGGAATCAGGTTGCGGTAGGCCGACGTGATCGCGTGCAGCAGCAGCCGGTCGCGAATGAGCCGCCCGTTGACGAACAAAAAGATCGAGTTCCGGTTGAGCTTTTGCACCTGCGGCCGCGATACAAACCCCCGCATCGTGTAGGGCCGCTCGCTGTTTCTGGCTGCCGTGCGCACCCCGATATCCACGAGCTCTTCCAGCGTCTGGCTGCCGAACACCTGATAGACGCGGTCTCGCAGGTTCTCCACCGGCGTGACGTTCAGCAGCTCCTTGCCGTCGCTGGTTAGCAGAAACGTCTTGTCGGGATTCGCCAGGCTGTAATGCGTCACCAGCGAGGCGATGTGGGCAAGCTCCGTCTGTTCCGACCGCAGGAATTTTTTCCTTGCGGGGACGTTGAAGAACAGGTCGCGCACCGTGACCTGGGTGCCGGGGACCAGCGCCGCCTCTTCGGCTCGAACCATCTTGCCCCCGACGATCTCTACTCGCGTCCCGGTCGGCTCCTCAACCGCGCGCGTCTCCAGAAGCAGGCGGGAGACCGAAGCCACGGAAGGCAGGGCTTCCCCGCGGAAGCCCAGAGTGGAAATGCTCAGAAGATCCTTGGCGCTGGAAAGTTTGCTGGTGGCATGCCGCTCGAACGCCAGCATGGCGTCGTCCCGCAGCATGCCACAGCCGTTATCGGTGACCCGGATGAGCCGCCGCCCCCCGCTCTCTACCTCGATTCGCAGCCGGTTCGCGCCGGCGTCGAGCGAATTCTCGAGCAGCTCCTTCACCACCGAAGCAGGCCGTTCTACAACCTCCCCGGCGGCAATCTTGTTGGCGACGTCGTCGGAGAGGATGCGGATACGGCCCATAAAGGCAGTCTACCCGATCCCCCTTTTACAGAAACGGAGCCGCTCGTTCGGCGGCTCCACCTACTTAACGACGATCCCTCGCTCTTCCAGCAGTTCGCCCGTCTGCCGCAGCAGAGCCAGCCGGTTGCGGTGGTAGTTGAGCGTCTGGCGCACCAGCGTCAACTGCGCCGCGTTCAGGCGGTCCTGCGCGTTCAGCACGAAGTAGAACTGCGTGGTGCCGAGGTCATATTTCTTCTGCTCCGCGTCCAACTGATTCCTGGCGAGTTCCACGGACACCTGCGCCAGCTTGACACCGGCCTTGGCCGATTCCAGGCTGTTCACCGCGTTCAGAACGTTGAGCCGGATATTCTGCTCCAGGTTCCGCATCCGGAGCGCATCGCTCTTCTTCGCAATCAGCCGGTTGGCGAGTTCAGCCGTATTGGCGCGGTCGCGGATCGGGAGACTCAAGGTCAACCCGAACTGGTAGGTCGGGTAATTGAACGAGAAGACATTGGAAAAGAAATCGCCGAAAGTGCCGGCCATGGGCACCCCGTTGACGAGTCTCTGGCCGTTCACGCCGCTCGATGTGTACGAGGCCGTGAGCGACAGATCGGGCCGCAACTGGTTCATGGTGGTCTTGATATTGAGGTCGTCAGTATCCAGGGTTACAGCCAGCGCCTTCAGGTCCGGCCGGTTCGCCAGCGCTTTCTGAACGGCCTCTTCCGGGTCTATCGCCCGGTCATCTGCCGGCGGCGTCACAGACTCGGTCAGCACGATCGGGAGGTTGCGCACATCCGGATCCAGGTCCGCCCCGATCATCCTGCGCAGGGCGTCCTCCCGCTGGGCGAGCACGAACCGCTGCTGGGACACCTGAATTTCGGCCGTCGCGTAATCCGCTCTTGGCTGGAAGATATCCAGCGCCGAAATCGCCCCCAGCTCGAGTTCCCGCTCGGAGCGCTTCAGCGACTCTTCCTTCACTTTCAGCGACTCTTCCTGTACGCGGAGCGTCTCTCTTGCTTCCACCACATCCCAGTACGCGCTTTCCGCCTGCTGGATCAGGTTGGCCAGGGTGTCGCGAAAGTCGAACTCGCTCCTCCGGAGGTTGTTCTGTGCGATCGTAATCTGCATTTTCTGGATTGCGATCCCCCGGTTGCGCAGCAGCGGCTGCCTGAAGTTGAATCCGAAACTTCCCGAGTGCGCGGGGTTGAAGTCCTGCCGGGCGTCGTTGGACGAGTTCCGGGTGTCGTTGAAGCTTACTTCGACCTGCGTGCCCGTGGGCAGAAGCTGGGAAAATGTCACCCCGCCCCTGTGACTGAGCCGGCTCACTTCCGTGCCGCCTTCGATCAGGGATCGCGTTGCCGGCGACAGGCTCCTCTGCGCGTTGAAGTTCAGGCTCAGCGTCGGGTCGAATTTCCCGAATGCTGCCATCACGTTGTTCTTCGGGGTCTCCACCGTCAGCCGCGCGATCGCGATTTCCGTGTTATTCGCCATCACGAGATCCAGGTAGTCGCGCAGCGACAATTCCAGCTTGCCGTCGACTACAAAGTCCCGCAGCCTCACCGGAGGCTGTAGCTCGACCCTGGTCTTCGGCGTCGAGAATGTATGGCGGAAGTACGCCGGCTTTGGAAAACTCGGCGCCGTCAGTTCCTGCCCCAAGAGCGAGGAGGCGCTCAGTAACACAACGAAATATGACAAACGCATAGGAGTTCCACTCACTCGTAACGAATCGCTTCGATCGGATCGAGCTTCGCGGCCTGCACGGCCGGATAGATCCCAAACAGCAGCCCGATGCCCACCGACACGCCGAACGCCACCCCGATCGAAGCCGAGGTAACCTCCGTCGACCAGCCAGCCGCGGCCGCAATGATCCGCGACAACGTGAATCCGAACAGGATGCCGATCAGACCTCCCACGATCGAGATCAGCACCGCCTCTGTCAGAAACTGCCGGATGATGTCCGCCTGCCGCGCTCCGATCGCCCGCCGGATGCCGATCTCCCGCGTCCGCTCGAGCACCGTCGCCAGCATAATGTTCATAATTCCGATGCCGCCTACCAGCAGGGAGATGCCCGCGATGCAGATCATCACCACGCTGAAGATCATCTGCGTCTGCTGCCGCTGCTTCAAAAGGCCGGCCGGAACGATCACCGTAAAGTCGCCGGCATCCTTGTGCGTGGCCGAGAGGATTGCGGTGACTACATTCGCCGTTTCGATCGAATCGGTCCCGGCCGCAACCCTCATGTAGATGCCGTCGATCTCATCTTTCATGTAGCTGTTGTTGTCCTCGAACCGCCGCATCACCGTGTTCAACGGCGCAATGATCATGTTGTTGCGGTTCGCGGCTTCCATCCCCTCAGTTTCCGTGTCGGCTGTGGCCTGCTGCGCCAGTACGCCGATCACCTGGAGCCAGAGGTCATTCACTTTGATGTACTTTCCCACCGCCGGCTCATACCCCAGCAGGTTCACCTTCGCTGTCTCGCCCAACACGCATACCGGCGCCGAGCGTTCGTTGTCCTCGTCGTTGAAGAACCGGCCGGCGGTGACCTTCAAATTGTTGATCTGGGCGAAGTTCGGCAGCACGCCGATGAGCAGCGGCAGTTCCTGGTTCGTCTTAGGCAGAACTTTCTGGGGCTTGAACCGCTTGCGCGGGGTCAGGGCCTCCAGGCCCTGAACGTTTTCCGAAATCGCGCGGAAATCCCGGAAGGTGAGCCCCGGGGATATAGCGCGCCGCACCTGAAGTTCGTTGGCGTCCATCGCCTCTTTGGCTTCGACGATGATATTGTTCACACCCAGAAGATCGATGTAGCTGATCATCTCCTTCTGGGCGCCGGCCGTGATCGACAGCATCGCCACAACCGCGCCGACGCCGAAAATCATGCCGAGCATCGTCAGCAGCGTGCGGAGCTTGTGCACCAGCAGGCTGGAGAGCCCCATGTAGAGCTCTGGCAGATATCCGGTGAGGCCGCTCATTGTTTCCCTCCAGCACCCGGGCCTCCTGGAGTCGGCATGGCCGCTTTCTTGCCTCCGCCGCTGTCGCTCTTCTTGCCGCCCCTGGTAGCAGTCGGATCGGCCAGCGCCAGCAGTTCGCCCGGCTGCAGCCCTTCGGCGACCACCATTGTGGATTCACTGCGCTTCAGCGGTTTTATGACCCGTTCCTCAAATTCGTTGCCGTGTTTCACAAATACCACCGGTTTTCCGTCTCTCTCAAACACCGCCTGGACCGGGATGTGGATCGCATCCGGAATCCTCTCGACGATGATCTCGACATCCGCCAGAAGGCCCGGCCTGAGCAGCACGTCCAACTGGCTGTCCTCCTCGGGAGGCGGAGGCAGCTTCGCATTGGCCAGTTCCTCGTCAGTGAACTGGAACGCACCGCTGGCGCCGCCCGGAAGCGGTATCTCTTCTCCAATTCCGAGCGGGCCACCTCCAATCCCGAGCGGGCCGCCACGCTCGGCGGCTCCGCCCTCGCCGCGTGCGCCCATCCTGCCGCCCGGGCCGCCCGGGCCGCGCTGGAATCCAAGAACCGGCGGACCCTCGGTTCCGGCGCCCTCGCCACCCGGCCTGCCCGGTCTGCCTTGCCCAAACCTCGCACCCGCGGCGCCGCCCATCATCGACCGCATCTGCTCACTCAGCTTCTGCCGCTCTTCGGGGCTCAAATCCTGCATGCTCCGGCCACCCAGCATCTTCTGGAAAGCCTCGCGCATCTTCTGGCGCTCTTCCGGAGACATTCCGCCTCCAGGCGCGCGGCCTCCTTCCTGGCCTTCGCCGCCGGCACGGGCGCCTTCTCCCCGTACCCGGCCGCCACGCTCGCCGCGCATCCGGGCGCCTTCTGCGCCCGGCGGCGGGCCGGCCCTAAGTCCTTCGCCCTCGGGCATCATTCCGGGACCGCCAGGGAAGCCGGGCATTCCCTCCGGGCCCATCTCGGTCCTCATGGCCATCAGCGCCGCCGCCCCCGGCCTCTTCCGGTTCCGCTCGGCCGTCTCCAGGATTCTGCGGATCTGCTCGGGCTTCGCTCCAAGCCCGCTGAGCAGTTCCTTCATATCCACCGAAAACACGACGTCGAACTTCTTGGCCATGTCGCCGGACCAGACGTTGGCGCTGGCCGTTCCGCTCAGCGACTTGATCTTGCCGTTGAATACCTTATCCGGGACGGCGTCCAGCCGGATCCTGACGTCCTGCCCTTCGTGCAGATTCGCCCGGTCCAGCTCGCCGACCTTGGCTGCCACTTCGAGTTCCGAAAGATCGAGCACGTCCGCCACGGGCATTCCCGGGTTGACCTGGTCGCCTTCCCTGAGGTCAGGCAACTGCATGCCGCGCATCATAAAGTTGCCCCGGTTCTGCCGGATGGCAACCAGCCCCGAAATCGGCGCCAGCAGCTTTACCTGCCGCAGCCGCATCTTCTCCCGGTTCAGCTCCAGAATCGCCTTGTTACGCTTTTCCCGAAGAACCGCCAGCTCGGCCTGCGAACTCTCCAGCCGCGACTTGATGTCGCTTTCCAGTTGCTTCAGAGCCCGCTGCGCTTCTTCCAGGTTCAGCAGGTTCTTCTTCTGGTCGATCGGCGACAGCAGCGGGTTGCGTTTCACTTCCAATTGCGCCCGCTGCACCGCAAAGCGCGCGCGCAGCAGGTCCACCTGGTCCTGGTTGTTCCGGATCTCGAGCTCGGCCTGTGCCTTCTTCAACTGCTCGTCCAGTTGCTCCAGCTCAAGCTGCTTCTCCTCGAGCCTCGATTGCACCTCGGAGTCGTCGAACTCAACCACCAGATCCTTTTCGCGCGCGAAGCTGCCCAGCGGCGCGAGCCTGGTAATCTGCACCGTACCGAACAGGTTCGGGGCGATCAACGTCACCGACCGCACGGCCCGCAGTTCCCCGCGGCCATAGCTGCGGATGATGACGTCGCCCTTCCGAACAGGGGTAGTCGGGATGACTTGCTGCTTCTGCTGGAACTGCTGGAAGAACCGGTAGCCCCAGAACGCAGCGCCAGCCACGATCAGCACCGCTAAAACTCGAATTCCGATTTTCTTCATGACCTTAGCTCTTGGCTGTGCACCTCCGGCAGCCCGCCCCTGGCGGACGGCCGCCGTTCTCTACAGTTTCTTTGCGCGCTTGGCGGCTTCGAACGGGTTTTCGAGAGTCACCACTTCTCCCTCTTTCAACCCGCTCAGCACCACGATGTCGTTTTCGTTGCGCTTCCCCACTTCGATCTGGCGAAGTTCGAACGCCTGCCCGCGCTGCACGTAAACCGCGGGCTTGCCGTTATGCAGAAAGCTGGCGCGGGCGGGAATCAGCAGGGCGTTGGGCTCGCTCTCGATAATGATTTCCGCGGTCGCGCTCATTCCCGGCCGGAGCCGCGGATCCAAATTCTTCAGTGTGGCATACGCAGGGAAGCTTTTCTCCGCCGTCGTGAACCGCGAAAAGTTCAGCGTCGCCACCGGGCTGATCCAGTCCAGTTCCGCGATGAATTCCTTGTCGGCAATCGCGTCCACCCGTACCCGGACCTGCTGCCCCAGCTTGGAATGCCCACGCTCCACTTCCTCGAGTTTCATCTCGACCCGCATGCTGGACAGATCCGGAATCTCGGCGATGGCCGCGCCCGTCCACGCGTTGTCGCCTTCCTTGAAGGGCGGCGGCATCGACCCGAACGAGCCCTGGGCGCGGAAGTTCGGCAGAATAGTCAGAATACCGTCGTTCGGAGCCCGGAGCACCATATTCGCCAGGTATCCCTTTACCCGCTCCGTATCCCGGATGGTCTTCGCCTTGCGCTGATCCAGGCGCTGCATGTCCGCCTTCTGGTTCACCTTGTGGGCGTTGATTGTGGCGTTCACCTTCCGCAATTCGCCCTCGGCGATTCCCACATCGATTCTGTTCTTGGCGCCCTGGATCTCCGACAGGATTTCCGCCTTGCCCGCCTCCAGCTTCGCGCGTTCCACGTTGTAGGTGGAGCGCATGAGGCTCATCGCATCCTGTTCGTTCGTGATGCGGTGTGCCGCCTGGGTCTGCACGATTTCGCTCTCGGCCGTCCGGACGTTCGTGCGGAACTCCAGATAGCTCTGTTCCTGCTGCGCGCTATCGAACTCCACCACAACGTCGCCCTTCCTGATGGGCTTGCCGTCCTCGGCCAGCCGGACAATCCGCAGATTGGGCACTTGCGGGGCCGTAAGTACTGTCGAGCGCGTACTCTTGATCTCTCCCCGCGTCCTCGTGCTGATCACGAATTCTCCCCGCCGTACACGCGCCGTCGGCACCACCACTTCGGTCGTCCCGGCGTAGTGATACGCGGCGAACGCCCCGCCGCCCATGACAACCAGCGCGGCCGCCCAGCCGATGATTTTCTGCTTCCGCGAAGTCTGTTTCCCAAGTCGCTGTTTCGGTTTTATGTCTTTGGACATCGGTTCTTACCCACCGGCTCTCACTTCGTCTGTTTCGTATCGGGCCGCTCGGCAGCGACTACCTCTCCCGGCTGCAAGCCGGAACGAATCGCCGCCTCCACGTTATTTTTCAAAGCTATTTCCACCGGCCGCCGTTCCCAACCCGCTCCCCGGCGCACGAACACGTAAGTCTCGCCGCCCGGCTCGTCCTGGAACACCGCCTCAAGCGGCACGATCACCGCGTTTTCCGCAGCCTCGATCACTACGTCGGCGCTCACCGAAAGATCCGGAACCACCCGCGGATCCAGCCGCTCCAGCCGGATGTTCACCGGGATCTCCCTCACGTAGTCCGCGCGGAACCCCGCGGTCTTCGGCATAGCGGCGATCGAAGAAACGCGGCCGGGCAGCTCCAGGTCCGGGTACGCGTCGAATTGCACTTTCACCCGGGCGCCTACTCGCACCGAGTCAATATCCGCCTGGTTGGCCAGCGCGTTCACCACCATGGAACTCGGATCGACGATGCGCATGAACATCGTGCCCGGACGGACCTCGTCGCCGGCCATGATCTGCTTCGTTTCCCCCTGGCGGAAGATTGTGCCCATGACCACCAGCCCGTCGATCGGCGCACGGAACACCAGCCGGTCCGCGTTTGCCTGCGACCGCTGAAACTCCAGTTTGTTCTGGTCGGCTTCAAGCCGGCTGACTCTCCACTGCGCCTGCTGCGCGATGTCCTTGAATTTCACCTCGGACAGCAGCAGTTTGTACCTGGCAGCCGCCTCTTGCTCGGCAAGCTTCAGCCGTTCGGATACAATCGCCGATTGCACGGGGATGGTCTTCAGATCGTGCCGGGCTTTGTCGAGTTCGGCTTTCGCTTGTGCGACGGACCGGTTGTGCGTCTCTTTTTCCAGGTCCAGGTTCGCTTTCAGCGACAACAGGTTGGCCTCCTGCTGGTCCAGGCTCGCCCGGTAGTCGTCCAGCCGCAACAGCATGAACTGGCGGTCGAATTCCGCCACGACATCGCCCTTTTTCACCCGGGAGCCCGGCTCGGCAACCTTTTGGAGGATTAGATCGAATCCGCCTCCGCCACCGCCACCCCCGCCGCCTGGCCCGCGGCGGCTTCCGCGCAACTGAGGCGCCAGCAGCGAGGCGTAACGCTCCGGCGCCGTTGTCCCTGTCAGGCGTATGGTCTGTTCCAGGGTGCCCGAACGCACCGTTGCCGTCCGCACAGAGGGTTCCGCAGCCTTGCCGCCCTGTTTGGCGGGCGTATCCGACCGTGCCTGCCACAACAGTCCGCTCCCCGCGACCAGGATCGCCGCTGGAAGCAGCGCTATCAGTGCACGTCTTTGCTTTCTCACGGGCCTCTCCGGCCCCTTCTGCTGGGGTTGCATTGCGAAGCCTTCCGCGCACGGCGCGACCTTCAGGGGCCGCGCCTGCCTCATAGATGCCTGTATCTTCTCGAACAGTAAAGACGAGATCGGCTCGGGAAAGGTTAGCCCCTGACCACTAAAGGATCAGGTTTTCAACACTGACAAGCAAAGGGATCAGGTTTTTCAACAGGTGTTGTGTAACGCAACGCCGGGCGGCGTCTGCACCGCCCAGGCTGCCGGAAATGCCCAGCCTATAACACAAAAACGCCCGCCGGGGAGGTCCGGCGGGCGTTCAGTTCTGCCAAACGGAAATGTCGGGAGGATCAGCTACTCATCGAGGCCAGGAACTCAGCGTTGTTGCGGGTCTTGCTCAGTTTGTCGAGCAGCAATTCCATAGCCTCCACCTGGGAGAGCGGGGAAAGCACCTTGCGGAGTACCCAGACCCGGTTCAGCTCTTCCTTCGGCTGCAACAGCTCTTCCTTCCGGGTGCCGCTCTTGTTGATATCAATGGCGGGGAACACGCGCTTGTCCACCAGCTTCCGGTCCAGGTGAATTTCCATATTGCCCGTGCCTTTGAATTCCTCGAAAATCACGTCGTCCATCCGGCTGCCGGTATCGATCAGCGCCGTGGCGATGATGGTCAGCGAGCCGCCTTCCTCGATGTTGCGGGCCGCGCCGAAGAACCGCTTGGGGCGCTGGAGCGCGTTGGAATCCACGCCACCGGAGAGCACCTTGCCCGAAGGCGGCACGATGGTGTTATACGCTCGCGCCAGGCGGGTGATCGAATCCAGCAGAATCACCACGTCCCGCTTGTGCTCGACCAGCCGCTTGGCTTTCTCGATGACCATCTCGGCCACCTGAACGTGCCTGGCCGCCGGTTCGTCGAACGTCGAACTGATGACCTCGCCCCGTACCGAGCGCTGCATGTCGGTCACCTCTTCCGGCCGCTCGTCGATCAGCAGCACGATCAGGATGATCTCCGGGTGATTCGCCGTGATGGAGTTGGCGATGCTTTGCAGCAGCATCGTCTTACCGGTCCTGGGTGGCGACACGATCAGGCCGCGCTGCCCCTTGCCGATCGGGGTCAAAAGGTCCATAATGCGGCCCGAGTAATTGTCCTTCGTCGTCTCCAGCTTGATCCGCGAATTCGGGTACAGCGGCGTCAGGTTGTCGAAGAAAATCTTGTTACGCGCTTCTTCCGGCGGCTCGAAGTTGATCGCGTCCACCTTGATGAGAGCGAAATACCGCTCTCCTTCCTTGGGCGGCCGGATCTGGCCCGAAATCGTGTCGCCGGTCCGGAGGTCAAACCGGCGGATCTGGGACGGCGAGACGTAGACGTCGTCCGGTCCCGGCAGATAGTTGTATTCCGGAGCCCGCAGGAAGCCGAAGCCGTCCGGCAGGCACTCCAGTACGCCCTCGGAGAAGATCAGACCGCTCTTCTCCGCCTGGGCCTGAAGGATCTTGAAAATAAGCTCCTGTTTTCGCAGTCCGGAGGTGCCGGTCAGACCGAGATCCTTGCCGATCTGATTCAACTGCTGAATGCTCATGTCCTTGAGCGCAACCAGATCCAGGGTGGTATTGACGGAGGGAGCACCGTTCTTAACGCTGGACGCACTACCACCGCCCCGCCCCTTTTTTGCGCCAGATTGGGAAGGAGTTGCCGTCTGAGACGCGTTTTGCGTCTGAGGCTTTTCCTCCTGCGTTTGGATCGGGTTTACGCTCTGTTCTGGGTTTTCCATATTGCTTGCCAAATTTCCCTCACTCCCTCGCCAGTTACGGCCGAGAACGGCACTGGATCGTGGCCGGCCACCTTCCGGATGGCCTCCAGTCCGCGATACACTTCGTGTCGGTTTTTCAGTTTGTCAGTTTTTGTGGCGACAACCAGATGCCGCCGGTTGTGGAACTCCAGCCACTCTTTGAGTTCCAGATCTTTTTCCATCCAGCCGCGGCGAATGTCCAGTAATAGAATCGCTAGAACCAGGCTCTTGCGGCCAAGCAGGTAGGATTCCACCAGTTCCTTCCAGCTTGCCGCCACCCTCCCGGGAACCCGGGCATATCCGTATCCCGGCACGTCGACGAAGCGGATTTTGCAGTCTGTGTCATAGAAGTGAATCAGCTTCGTGCAGCCGGGTTTTCTGCTGGTCCTTGCCACTTGCTTTGAGTCGAGCAGGGAGTTCAGCAGGCTGGATTTGCCCACGTTGCTTCTTCCCAGGAACGCAACCTCCGGCGACTCCTCGGGGGGAAATTGCTCCCGGTGGGCTGCACCTATTATATACCGCGCTTCCATACTCTCAGCCGCCACTTACCCACTCGCGTACGCGACGCGGCCCCTCGACAGGGGCGCCCGTCCTTGCGAACGCCCGGCGTCCGGATCAGGATCGCAAATATCAAGAGCTAGCCGGCTCGGGGCAGCGCATCACAACGCATCCGCCCAGCATGAAATTCCGACACCACTGGCGGCGCGCCCGGCCCGGAGCGGATAAGCTAGTGCAACTTCTCTTCGCTCTGCTGCGCGCCCACTTCGACCTGGGCCGTATTCGTGGGCAGCGGCAGGGCCGTGATTTCCCTTTCGAGGGCGATCTTCAACACTTCGTCCATCGAATCGACGAAGTGCAGCTTCAACTCGTTCCGGACGTTCTCGGGGATGTCGGGCAGGTCCTTCTCGTTGCCCTTCGGGATGATCACTTCGAACACCCGGTGTCTCCTGGCCGCCAGCAGCTTCTCCTTCAGCCCGCCGATCGGCAGCACCCGCCCGCGCAGCGTGATCTCGCCAGTCATGGCCACGTCGCACCGGACCGGTATCTTGGTCAGTGCGCTGACGATCGCCGTCGCGATCGTGATCCCGGCCGAGGGTCCGTCCTTGGGAATCGCACCTTCTGGGACGTGTACGT
This sequence comes from Acidobacteriota bacterium, assembly GCA_029776225.1. Classification (GTDB taxonomy): domain Bacteria; phylum Acidobacteriota; class Terriglobia; order Bryobacterales; family Bryobacteraceae; genus Fen-330. The sequence continues at coordinate 30,587 of JAKOTR010000084.1, forward strand.
GAATGTCCAGGTTCCGGTAAAAATCGCGCGGCAGCCCCAGTTGATGCGCCCGCGACCGGATGTAGCTCATCGCCGCCTGGGCCGACTCCTGCATAACGTCGCCCAGCTTCCCGGTTGTGGTCAGCTTTCCTTTCCCGTCCATGATGGTCGCTTCGGACGTCAGGATTTGCCCGCCCACCTCCGTCCAGGCCAATCCCAGCGCGGCGCCGATCTCATTGCATCTATCGGCTTCGGGGTCGCGGAACTTTGGAGGTCCGAGATATTCCGGAACATTGTCTGCGGTGATCACCACCTGGGGCGGCGTTGTCTTGGTTTCGCTGCTTTGCGCATTCACCACCGCACGCGCCACTTTCCGGCAGATGTTTCCGATTTCCCGCTCCAGGTTCCGGACGCCGGCCTCCCGGGTATAGTACTGCACCACGGTCATGAGGCCCTCGTCGGTGAATTTCACCAACTTGTCGGTCAGTCCGGTCTGCTCCATCTGCTTCCGCACCAGGAAGCGCTTGGCGATCTCCAGCTTCTCCTGCTCGGTGTAGCCGGAGAGGCGGATCACTTCCATGCGGTCCTGAAGAGCCGGCGGAATGGTGTGCAGCACGTTGGCGGTGCAGATGAAGAACACCTGGCTGAGGTCGTACTCCACGTCCAGGTAGTGGTCCATGAACATGTAATTCTGTTCCGGATCCAGCACTTCCAGCAGCGCCGCCGAGGGGTCGCCGCGGAAATCCGTGGACATCTTGTCGACTTCATCCAGCATGAATACCGGGTTGCGCGTCCCGGCCTTCCGCATCATTTGAATGATCTGCCCGGGCAGCGCCCCGATGTAGGTCCGGCGGTGGCCTCGAATTTCAGCTTCGTCCCGCACTCCGCCCAGCGAGAGCCGGATGAACTTCCGCCCCGTCGCTTTCGCGATCGACATCCCGAGCGAGGTTTTTCCCACGCCGGGCGCGCCCACGAAGCACAGGATGGAGCCCTTGGGGTTCTTCACCAGCCGGCGCACGGCCAGGAACTCCAGGATGCGCTCCTTGACCTTTTCCAGCCCGTAGTGGTCCCCTTCCAGGACCTGCTCGGCGTATTTCAAGTCGCGGATTTCCTTGGACTTCTGCTTCCAGGGCACCGCGAGCAGCCACTCCAGGTAATTGCGCGAGACGGTGGACTCGGCCGACATCGGCGGCATGTTCTCCAGCCGCTTCAGCTCCGCCATGGCCTTCTCGTAGGCGTCCTTGGTCATCCCGGCGCTTTCGATCTTCTTCTTCAGTTCGTCGATTTCGCTCTTTTCGCCGCGCCCGAGTTCCTTCTGGATCGCCTTGATCTTCTCGTTGAGGTAGTACTCCTTCTGGGCCTTTTCCATCTGCCGCTTGACGCGGCCCTGGATGGTGCGGTCCATGTTGAGCTTTTCGATCTCGATGTCGAGCATCTCGGCGACGCGAGTCAGCCGGTCGATGGGATCGAAAATCTCCAGGAGTTCCTGCTTTTCCTCAATCGTGAGCTGGAGGTTGGCGCCCACGGTGTCGGCCAGCTTTCCGGGATCGTCCACCCGGATGGCCGCGATCATCGTCTCGTAGTTCAGGTTCTGGCTGATCTTGATGTACTGCTCGAACAGCGAGCCCACACGGGAAACCAGCGCATCCAGTTGCGGCCCGGGCTCCACCTTGAACTGGAAGGTGCGCACGACCGCCCGGAAAAACCCTTCCTCGTCGGTGACCGAGACGATCTTGCCCCGCTCGACGCCCTCTACGAGCACCTTGATGTTGCCGTCCGGGAGTTTCAGGCTCTGGACGATGTTCACGATTGTGCCGACGCTGTAAATCTCCTCCGGACGAGGCTCGTCGATCGACGCGTCGTGCTGTGTGGCCAGAAAGATCTTCTTGTCTCCGGCGAGCGCCTCCTCAAGCGCGCGGACGCTCGACTCGCGGCCAACGACGAACGGGGTCATCATGTGCGGGAAGATGACCACGTCGCGGACGGGCATCATCGGTAAACGTTTTGTGTCCGATCTTTCCTTTGATGTAAGCATTTTATTTTTTCAATGGTGACGCGCGGATCCCAACGTGGGTGACTTTTACTGTTGTAAAGACCGCATTTAGGCTCCCAGGAGCCGGAGCAGAACTTGGGGCGGAGCTTCAAAAGCCGGCAGCGGCTGGTTGCCCCTACCCCGCTTTTTCCAGTAGCGCGAGGCTGATCTTCTGTGCCATGACCATCTCCTTGGTCACGACGAACTCCCGGACCTTCTTGTACGAGGGGAGATAGTACATCAGGTCCAGCATCAAATCTTCCAGAATCATCCGGAGGCCCCTAGCCCCCACTTTGCGCTCCATCGCGAGTGCCGCGATGGCATCAAGCGCATCGTCACTGAACTTTAGTCTAACATTTTCGAACTCGAACAGTCTTTGATACTGACGTATGATGGCGTTCTTCGGCTTCGTGAGAATCTGCACGAGGGCGTTCTTGTCCAGGTCCTCGAGGATGCCGACGACGGGGATCCGTCCGATGAACTCCGGAATAAACCCGTATTTGATCAAATCGACCGGCTGGAGCTGCGAGAGCAGATCGTAATCGCGGCGGCCCGGCGTAACGGGTTTGGCCCCGTTCTCCCGGTTCTCGGAGCAGAATCCGATTGCTTTCTTGCCGATTCTGCGGGCGATCACCTTTTCCAGGCCCACGAAAGCGCCGCCCAGGATGAACAAAATGTTGGTGGTATCCACCGGCGTGAATTCCTGGTGGGGGTGCTTGCGCCCACCCTGGGGTGGGACATTCGCTATCGTGCCTTCCAGAATCTTCAGCAGCGCCTGCTGAACGCCTTCACCCGAAACGTCGCGGGTGATTGAGGGATTTTCATCCTTCCGGCTGATTTTATCGATCTCGTCGATGTAGATGATCCCCTGCTGCGCCCGCTGCACATCCCAATCGGCGTTCTGGAGCAGCCGCAGGACGATGTTCTCCACATCCTCGCCGACGTAGCCGGCTTCGGTCAGAGTGGTGGCGTCCACGATTGCGAACGGGACGTCCAGAATCCTGGCAAGTGTTTGCGCCAGAAGGGTCTTTCCGGATCCGGTCGGCCCGATCAGAATGATGTTGGACTTTAAGACCTCCACCTCTGAACTACGCTGCTTGTTCATGTGGATCCGCTTGTAGTGGTTGTACACGGCCACTGCAAGCTTCTTCTTGGTGGCTTCCTGCCCGATGACGTACTGATCCAAATATTCCTTCAATTCCAAGGGCTTAGGAAGCTTATGCGGCGCAGCGTAGGGAGAGTCGTGCCGGTCGTCCTCCAGAATGGAATTACAGACCGCGATACACTCGTCGCAAATGTAAGCTCGAGGGTAATCGCTGGGTGAGGAGATCAGCTTCCCGACGGCGTCTTGACTCTTGTGGCAAAAGGAGCAGCGCAGCGGTTCGTCGGAACCCGTGCGTTTCATACGCCTGCTCCCGATGCGGGTAGATTATCGGCCATATGTACCGGGATCTGCTCCTATTATCTCCAGAAGCGAGCACGCAGGCAATCACCAAGTTTGCCCGGAGGACCTGGAGTACCTGGTACTCGCCACTGTCACCTTCTCACGTCTTCGCTGCCGCGAGGCGTCCTTCGTAGGCGTCCACCACTCGGGCGATGGGCCCGTCGGCCATTAATTTCCCGTGGTCCAGCCAGATGGCTCGCTCGCAGAGCCGCTGTACCGAGCCGACGGCGTGCGTCACGAACAACAGGGTCTTGCCGGCCCGTTTGTGGCTCGCGAGTTTCTCCATGCACTTCGCCTGGAAGGCCGCATCGCCGACCGCCAGCACCTCGTCGACGATGAGGATGTCCGGATCCAGGTGAACGGCGACCGAGAAGGCCAGCCGCATGATCATTCCCGAGGAGTAGGTCCGCAAGGGCTCATTCACGAATTCCCCGATGCCGGAGAACTCGGCGATTTCGCCGAGCAGCTCGCGGGTCCGCTTTTGCCCCAGCCCCAGCAGCGCCGCGTTCAACCGGATGTTCTCCACACCGGTGAGATCGGGATGGAACCCGGCCCCGAGCTGCAACAGCGCCCCGACTCGTCCGTTCACCACGACCCGGCCGGCGTCGGGCTCGACCAGCCCGGCCACCAGGCTCAGCAGCGTGCTCTTTCCCGCGCCGTTGGAGCCGACCAGCGCCAGGCTCTCGCCCTGCTCCAGCCGGAAGCTGATGTCCTTCAGGGCGTAAAAGCGCTCCTTGTGGTCTCCGCGGAGCCAGCCCTCCACGTAGTTCCGCAGGAGAACGCGTCCCGCGTGCCGGTAAAAGAATTTCGAGACTCCGTCGAACTCGATAGCTAAGGACCGGTTCATAGGTAATCGTAGATGCGGCGCCTCAGGAGCTTAAAGACCGCCATGCCCAGGATGAACATTGCCACGGCGCTGCCGGAGAGCTTCAGCAACAGTGGGGTTGGCGGCGGCACCCCGTCGAGCAGAATATTGCGGCACGCCAGCACAAGCGCGGCCACGGGATTGAACTGGTAGACTTCGCGAAACCGTTCGGGAATTATCGAAAAAGGATAAAAAATGGGAACCAGCCAGAAGAGCACCGTGTTGGCGGATTCCACCACATATCGCATGTCCCGGATGTAGACGTTCAGGACGGCGCAAATCAGCGACAACCCGCACACGAAGATCACTTCGCAGCCCCAGACAAAGGGCAGCCATCCCCAGTACCGGTTCACGCCTTTTCCCGCCAGCAGCACCGCGCAGAACAGCAGCCCGATTTGAATCAGCAGGTGAATGCAATTCGAGCAGACGGAACTGATGGGAACGATCTCGCGCGGAACGGGCACCCGCTTGATCAGATTGGCATTGTCGACGAGCGACCCCGTCCCGGTGATCCAGGCGAGCGTGAAGAAATTGTACGGCACGAGCCCGCACAGCACGAAAACCGCGAAATTGGGAATCGAGTTATTCGGGAAAATTTTGGTGAACACGAACCATAAAACGCCCATGATCACCAGCGGATTCAGCAGCGACCAGAACACGCCCAGGGACATGTTGCGGTAACGGATTTTGAAATCCTTGATTACCAGCTCGCGGAATAGAAACCAGTAGTCGCCGTGCCAGAGCGGGCCCGGAGACTGGCTCCGGGCGGCGGAAAACTCGAGTGCCGTGGTCAAGCTTGTCTGCTCCTCAGTGGCTTGATCTGCGCCTGTGCGGCAGAATCCAGCATTCTACCTCAGCCCGCCACAGCGCCAGCCCCGCGTATACAGCCGGCGGACGCACAAGCTCTCTCCCCGGGTCACATTCAAGAAAGTAGCACAGAAGGGCGGGCGGGGATTGGGGTCCGGATAGCGCTAAAGGCCCGGGGCGACTCTGCCGACCTATTATGCGGTGACGCTATGAAATGCCTCGGCCGAACGCTATCAGCGATTCTTTGGATTGCGATTTCGGGATTCGCCGCGCCGATCTCCTACTCGAGCTATCTTGGCGCGGCCGGTATAGACTCCGCCACTGCTGTGGCTGTGGATTCGAGTGGCTGCATCCTCGTGGCGGGCTGGACAGAGTCGGGTGGGACCAGCGGCGTTGATGCCTTCGTCACGAAGCTCAGCCCGGACGGCAAAACAGTCATCTGGAGTACGCCACTGTCGGCGAGCGGGACGGATCAAGCCACCAGCATCGCGGTGAGCGCGAGCGGCGACGTGTACGTGGCGGGCTGGACGAATTCCCTCAATTTCCCCGTACAAAATGCGTTCCAAGGGCGGCACGGCGGCGCGAGGGACGCTTTTCTGGCCAAACTGACCAGCAGTGGCGCGGTGGCATTCATAACGTACTTTGGAGGCAGCGGCAACGACGCGGCCAGCGGCATCGCACTCGACAGCGCAGGAAACATCTACATTGCAGGCGAAACCACGTCGCCCGATCTGCCGGTGAAAAATGCCCTGCAAGCGAACCGGCGCGGGGGCACGGACGCCTTCGTGGCAAAATTCGTTCCCGCGGGCAATGCGCTGGTGTTCGCCACGTATGTGGGCGGGGCGCTGGAGGACCGCGCAAACGCGATCGCCGTGGACACCGGCGGGAACGCCTACGTGACCGGGGACACCTCGTCGTCCGACTTTCCGGTTGCAGGCGCGCTGCAAGCCGCTTCCGGGGGCGGGCAGGACGCCTTTGTGCTTAAGCTCAACCCCCTGGGCAGCCTGGTGTACTCGACGTATCTGGGCGGGAGCGGCGGGGCTGCGGGTCTGCCCGAGAGCGGCAAGGCAATCGCGGTGGACTCGGCAGGGAATGCCTATGTGGCCGGCGTGACCAGTTCGAAAAACTTCCCGGTTGCGGGCGCAGCGCAACCGTCGCCGGGCGGCGGGACGACCGATGGTTTTGTGGTGAAGCTGAACCCGGCCGGCAGTTCCCTCGTCTACAGCACTTACCTGGGCGGAGCCAGCGTCGACTACTGCACCGCGATCGCGTTGGATGCGGCGGGCGCCGTGTGGGTCGCCGGATACACAGCCTCGGCCAACATGACCATGAAGGCGCCGGCGCAGGGCTCGAATGCCGGGCTGTATGACGCATTTTTGGTGCAGCTTGCGAGTAACGGCAGCACGATCGAGCAGAGCACATATTTGGGCGGCTCGGCGAGCGATTCGGCCTATGCAATCGGAATTGCCGCCGAAAGCATCTACGTTGCCGGCCAGACTGGGTCCAGCAATTTCCCGCTTAAAGAGCCGGTGCAGGCAAGCCTGAGCGGGATGTTGGACGGTTTCATTACGCGTTACGGCGAGCAGAAACAGCCCGAAGTAGAAGTAAGAGGAGCGCGCTTTGTGCCAATAACGCCCTGTCGCGTGCTGGACACCCGGAACCCGGCCGGCCCCTTCGGAGGGCCGGCGTTGAAGGGGGGAGAAACGCGGAGCTTCGTAATTCCCGAGGGAGACTGCGGGATTCCTGCGACTGCGGTTGCCTACGCAGCCAACCTTACCGTCGTGCCACATGGAATTCTGGGCTTTGTCACGTTGTGGCCTACCGGTCAGCCGCAGCCGCTGGTTTCGACTCTAAACTCATACGATGGGCGAGTTAAGGCGAACGCGGCGCTGATCCCGGCAGGAACTGCAGGGGCGGTAAGCATCTTCGCCACGGACCCGACCGACGTGTTGCTGGATATCAACGGCTACTTTGTGCCTGCGACTACAACGGAGGGGCTCGCGTTCTACCCGCTGACGCCGTGCCGAATTATGGACACCCGGGGGAGCACGGGCTCGCTCGGCGGACCATCGCTTGTCGGAGGTGTAGTTCGCAACGTGCCCGTGCTGTCGAGCCCCTGCGGGGTGCCGGCGACAGCGCGAGCGTATTCGCTGAACGTGACGGCACTACCGCACGGGAGTCTCGCCTACCTTAGCGTGTGGCCCGGGGGGAAAGCGCAACCTCTGGTATCAACGCTCAACGCTTTTCGTGGGCACGTCACCGCCAATGCGGCGGTGATCGAGGCGGGTCCGGACGGCTCAATCAACGTTTACGCAGCATTCAACAGCGACGTGCTGGTCGACATCAACGGCTACTTCGCAGCTCCCGGCGAGGGCGGCCTTTCGTTCTATCCCACAACGCCATGCCGGATTGCCGATACTCGCGATTCTTCCGATCCTCTAGGCCCGGCGTTCCGAGGACTTCGGCCGTTAGAGGTCAGCCAAAGCGGCTGCGGCCTGCCCGTGGCCGAGGCTTACTCTCTCAATGCGACCGTGTTGCCGCGCGGAATTCTGGGTTTCTTGACCCTCTGGCCTTCCGGCGGACCACAGCCTGTCGTTTCGACATTAAACGCCTACGACGGGTCAGTCACCTCAAATGCTGCCATCGTGCCTGCGGCAGGCGGCTCGATCAACCTATTTACGACCGACCTCACTGACCTGTTCCTCGATGCCAACGGGTATTTCGCCCCGTAGGCCGGGAGAGGACACTCGGTGGCTATGGAGTGAATGATTCTGCCGCGGGTTTAGACCGAAGGCTTTTTCGCGATAATCGCGTAATCCTGTGGACCGTGAAAAACCTGGTTGATGAACGTGGTCACCGCGCCATTGCCATCCTCGGCCAGTTGACAGGAATCCGGATAGGGGTGAAGAAACAGCGTTTTCGGTTCAGACAGACCGCGCGCCTGCAAGGCAAAAGCGAGCAGCTCGCAAGGAAGGGGGCGGATGTGGCTCGGGTCCAGATGAAAAGTGTATGAGGCCACACGGAAATTCCGAATATTCGGGGTCTCGAATATTGCCACGCCGCCCGGCTTGAGCACCCGCACCGTCTGATCGATCACCTCCAGGAGAGCGTCCCAGGTCAGGTGCTCCAACACCTGGAAGGCCGTGACAACCGCCTGGCTTTCGCCGCGAACCTCCCTCAAGTAACTCAACAAGTCCGCCTGCGTTACGTCGAGACCCGCCCGGCGGCAAGCCCACGCCATTTCCGCGCTTGCGTCGACGCCTTTAGCCTCGAACCCTTCTTCGCGCATCAGATCGAGCCACTCACCGCGGCCACAGCCCAGATCCAGAACGGGAGCCCGCCCGGTCGCCTCGACCGCCTCGCGCACAAAGGGCAGGTAGACACGCAAACGTCCGCGGATATCGGCGAACGTTCCGCGGAATGCTTCTGCGTGCGCCAGCATCAGGCCGTCCAGGTTTCCGGACGGCATGCTACGGCCCGGATCCTGCCGGTCCCCGTCCGTCTTCAGGCGCGCAACGGCTTCCGAGAGATCTTCCACTTTACGATGCAGTTCGTCTAGTGCGCGGATCTGCTCTTCGGCAGCGTTCGCAATAAGCCGCTGGAAGTCAAGGATTTGGCCGGTATACCAGAACACGCTTCGCCGAATCAAGCGAACCAGCACCGCGCCGATTCGCGCCCTCAGTGTGGGAGGCTGGGGCGGCATGTCGCCGATTCTCGGCTGTCCCCAATCGAGGCTCCGCGCCAGTCTCTCCAGCGCCGGCCACTTCGCTGGCGCTCGCACGGCCGCCGGCGTGATTGCGCTCACACCCGCCCGGCGCAGAAATTCCGCTGCACGGTCCAGGGCCTTTCGATCTGTTGTCGCTTTCATCCGTTATCACACGACCTGTTCACGCCGATTGCCGCCATGGACCGCGCTTTCGATTGTTCATCCGCACGGCGCAGCAGCAGCTCCAGCGACGGTCTCGGTTGTACCACCATATACGCCTGGTACGAAAAAAGGCCTTTCGATAGCCGGATGGCAGCGCGGTTCAGCGCGAGCAGCACCCGGCTCAGGAATCCGTCGCCCAGCGCCAGCGGAAACGGTCCGGGTATGCCCCGTTCCTCGATGACCTGGAATCCTCCCTGTTCGAAAAGACGCCGCAGCGACCCGAATGTGAACAGGCGCGTGTGGGTGGCATCCAGGATCCCCCGCTTGCCGTAGTTGAACTGCCCCAGCAGCAGCATGAACCGGACGATGAAGAAGCCCACATTGCCGGTGCTGACTATGATCCGGACATCCGGACAAAGTTCCGCTGCCCGGCGCAGTTCATCGACGAAACGCTCCGGCGAAGTCAGATGCTCGATGACATCCAGAAGCAGGACGTAATCATAGCGCCGGAGATCGATTGCCGGCCAGCCTTCGTTCAGGTCATGGAGAATGAACTCGTCGAGCCCGGACGTGTCGGCCGGAGCCAGCGCATCGACTCCAGTAACCTTGCAGCCCTGCTGCGCGCGCAGCAGCGAGCCCAAGTATCCTCCGGCGCACCCCAGGTCAAGCACCGACGATCCGGCGGCAACCTTTTCCAGCGTGAGCGTGTGCGGGCTCTCGTAGCCAAGCTTGATCTGATAGCGGCTGTTGGTTTGGGCCGCCAGCGCACAGTCGTATTTCCTGTCGTAGAAAATGCCTGCCTCCTGCAAACGGGACTTCACTACGGCCCGGATCACGTTCCAGGCGTACTTGATTCCATTCACGCGGCAGATCTCGTCCCCGTAGTAAGTGGGGATGGGAACTTCCGCGATCCTGGCCCCGGCGATCACCAGTTGAATGATGATTTCCGTATCGAGATGAAAATCATTCGTGTTCAGGTCAAACGGAATGGCTTGCAGTGTGGCGACCGAATAAACCCGGTAGCCGGAGTGGAACTCACTCAGGCTCGTACGCAGCCAGCGGTTCTCGATCCAGGTGAGGATCTTGTTCCCCACGAACTTGTACAGCGGCATACCGCCGCGGCGTGCCGCCCCCTTGATCAGCATGCGAGAGCCGAACACGGCGTCGGCCTGTCCTCGCCGCAACGGCTCGAGCAACTCGGGCAGGCACTCCGGCGCATACTGGCCGTCGCCATGCAGCAAAGCCACAAAATCGAAGCCCTTGCGGATGGCGTAATGATAGCCGATCTTCTGGTTGCCCCCGTAGCCCTGGTTCACGGGGTTATACAGGACCGTAACAGGAAAAGGCAGATCACCGACCGCCCGGCTCTTTTCGAAAGTGGCGTCACCGGAGCAGTCGTCGATGACCAGGCACTCGATGCCATAGGCATTCATCAACTCGGCGGGAATACGGCGCAGAACGCCGGCGATTGTTGTCTCCGCTTCGTATGCCACTATGAAAATCAGGACTCTGGGTTTGGGTGCAACCACGGGCATCCGACCTCGAAATCGGGGCGCAGCGTTCGGCTGCAGGACGTCGCGGCCGTCGCTGTCTTCTGTAATCTACCACGTGCGAACGAGGGAGCGGACGAGCGAGGCGTGCCCAGGCCTATAATGGACGATTTGCCATGCTTAGAACACAGGCAAGAATGGCTGGAAGTCACAAAAGTCATACTGAGTGGAGGCGCGGCCTGCGACCGTTCCTGGTTGATCCCCGGCTGTATGGCTGGTTGGGACTTGCCATCGCTTTCATTTGCGTGTTCAACGCCATCCCTTCAAAGCCCACTCATATGTGGGTTTCCAGCGACACGCTCTGGCCTGTAAACCTCTTCATGGACGTTTTCGGCGACGGGTTTGCCCTTGGGGGCTGGCGCTTCTCAATCGCGCCCTGCTGGGTGCCGGATGTCATGTTGGTCTGGATTTCGTATCTGTTGGTCCGGAACCCAATCATGGCAACGCTACTGGCGGGAGCCGTGCAGTTCGCCATTTTTCTAGCTGGACTGTTGCTCTGCTGGCGTGCGCTTAGATTGAACAATTTGAAACTGCTGGACGTGCTCACTATGGGCGTGGGACTCGCGATCACATTGTGGGTGGCCTGTCACACGGACACGATTTACCCCGCTTTTTACCAACTCCTTCTCCCTCAGACGCATGTTGGAAACTTGATCATGCAGGTGTACACGCTCTGGCTCGCAGCTCTATTGATGCTTGCACGGAGGCGGCGCCGAAAGATCATCATTGGGATTGGATTCGGAGTAGCGTGTCTGTCCGCCGGGCTGAGCAACCTGATGTACTTCGCACATACGCTGGCGCCGCTGTCGGCGGGTCTGATCCTGCTTGCAGCCATCCGGGCACTACCGCTCCGACAAGCGGCATTGCCCCTCATCATAGGTTGGCCGGCGGCAGTTGCGGGCGCGATCGCGTTTCGCATGTTGTTCACCGCGGCGGGCCTGACCGATCAGTCCTCGATCGGCTGGGCGCCGTGGCGGAATGCCATTCACGTGTTTTTCACTGGCATGGCCAAAGCGTTGGCCGGCGGTGACTTGCAGCACGTTGTCTCGGCGTTGTGGCTGCTGGCATGTTTCATTGCAAGCCTCTTCTTGCTGCGAGGACTGCGCGGAGCAGCCGGCAGTGAGCGTGAAGCGAAATCGCCAGCGGCCTTGTTTTTCATCGCGGCGGCCGCTGGCGCGATTCTGGGCCCCGTCACTGTGATTATCGGCGGCAGCAACGGCCTGACGGTGTTCAAGGACTACAGGTGGACAATGCACTACCTGCATCCGACGTTTCTGCTGCCATTGTTTGCCTGGCCCGCCCTGCTCGGTCTTGCTCGCCCGGTCCGGCCGCCGCGCGGGCTCGCCATTGGAGCGGCCTGGACGGCTGCCAGTGCTTTCGTAGTCGCCCCTGTGTTGACATTTGTGCGCATGCCTCCGCCACCGGTGTTGGTTTACGAATACGCTCCCGACTATGTCCGCGCACTTGACGACCAGGCGAAGAAATATGGAATTAAGTACGGTGTCGCGGGCTATTGGCAGGCACGTCTGATCACCCTCCTTTCGAAAACCGGCCTTCGTGTGTACCAAGTGGACCTTTCGCTGAACCCGTTTCTGTGGGTATCTAACGCCGAGTGGTACAGAAAATCGGTAGAGGACCGTGCCGCTAAGCCTTGTTTCAGTTTCGTCGTCCTCAATGATCCGCTTTGGAAGATCTCGCGTGAGACAGTCGTTAGCCGATTTGGCGAACCAGCGCACGAGCTAAGCGCTGCAGGTGTACCTGTGTTGGTTTACTTGGATCGCGAGCGGGAAGGAACACCTCGCTGTTTGACGTTGTTCTGAAGATGCTTCTGCCGTACCTTGCCGCGCAACAAGCGATTTGCATCCTCATGTTTCGATGCTTCTTGAGGCCGCGTTATAACGAAACACCGCCCGGCCATTGAAGCACGCACCTGTGCTGCAACAAATTGAACTAGAATCCAACAAGCGATTGCGCCAAACAACAGGGCGGGTTGCACATCCCTAAACGACTGCGGCATCCAGGACGATAGCGGATGGGCTGTCTTTTCGAGGCCGGTCCAGTACAGAGTAGCGAGCATCGCGCCTGCCGAGCAGGACCACAAGACGGCATAGCGAAGGTCGACCATACAGACCAGCGGAACCACTTAGATCAAGTACTGGACGCCGAAGCCGGGAGTGAGAATCAACCAGAGCGCACAGGCTGCCGCTAGTTGGTTCATCAGTGGCATTTTGTTCCACCGTGACCACAGAGCCAGACAGAGGATGGCGCAGACAACCACGAAACGCCCGTGCGCAGAGTACCATGTCCTGGCAGCCGTATCCAGAAACGCAGTCACACCCCACTCTGCGGGTGACGGCACGTAGTTCACGATATTCCGATACATTGCTGGAGCGACAGAAAGCGCCGGTGGAAGGAAAGGTACGACAGCTAAGGAGAGTCCGGCTACAAGCCGGGTACGAGCGCGTTGCGATGCCGACACAAGGAGGGCAGGCACCAGCAGCAATGGAATGAGCTTGACATTTATTGCAGCCGCGAAGCCAATGCCTCCCAAGAACCAGCGCTCACGACTGGCCATCACAGCACCAGCGAGAATCAGCGCAGCGCAGAGCGGATCAGTGTTCCCATGGAATCCGGAGATCAGAATGGCAACGGGAGAGAGGGCATAAACCGCTGCCGCACGTGAAGAGCCAAATCGCCATAACAACGTGATCGTGGCAAACTCTGCGATAACCCCAGGAGCCTTTATCAGGCGAGCAAAGTTGAGCAGACCGCCACCGGCTAATTCTGTTAGGACGGCGCATAGCGCAGACATCCATGCCATGAGGGGCGGATGATTCAGGATTCGCACTTGCACATAAGCGCCCTCCAAACCGAGTGTCAGGATATGATTAGCGTGCTGCGCCCAGATATGAGGATCATTAGAACCTATGAACCGCCACCAAAGCCACAGTCGAGCGGCGACGCCGACAAAAATGGCAATGCCCCAGAAATTCTTCTTAGCGAATTCGGATAATATTAAGGGTCGCCAGCCTTCGCCGGTGCTGCCACAGTCAAATGGCAGTTTATTAGCGTTTTTCATGGGGCGTCGAATGGAATTCACCTCCAGTCGGTTGCGCCAGCCGGAGCCAATCTGAGGTATTTGGACACTGCCGGCACCGATGAGTGTACATCACGTGCGGTCATAGTCGGAGGAGCAGTTGAGTCGTCTGAACGTCGTCAACGACAATAATCTCCAGGTCCAAGGTCCCGGGCAACAGCGGGCCAGGGCGCGCTCAAATTGTAGTGATTGACACACGGTTCGGCTCCAGGTGCGTGGGTGGCGCCATCGATCTCAGATCAGATTCTACAAGAATGACTGCACGTTCATGGGGCTGGGGAAACTCCATCCCGGTGTCGAACCTTTCAACACATGCGGCATATTATACTCAGTTCTTGAGCTCGGCGCGTTAATTCGGGATGATTTCAGTACAAAAGGTTCGATGAAAACGGAAAATACCCCTCGGGTGGTACCCCGGTCGCTTACCGAAGTCTTTCTCGAAGCGGTTGAAGAGGGGCAGAGCGAACTTGCGCCGCTGACTGCTTTCATGCGGCACATGGCGAGACTGGCCGGCGTTACGGACGCCGCACTCGATGATCCCGAAGGCAGGGCCAGTTTCGTCTACTGGTTTTTCACCACTTGCCATCGCTTGCGGGCGCCCTACCGCTGGCCGGTCCCGCCGAAGCTGCTGGAGTGGCTGAACGCGCCGGCTGCTCCCGGACCGGCTGATGCGCCGGCAGGAAGCAGGCTTTTTCTGACGCGTTTCATGGAACACGTCCGGTTGCAGCACAAGGCACAGTGGGACACGACTCTCTGGGAAGGCTACCTGCAATTCCTCAGTTGGTTCGCTTTCGAGTGCATTCCTCAGTGGAACCTTCCGCCCGCTCTGTTGCCGGATGAGTTGGCCGCGATCCTGAATGAGCCCTGGCGGGATAGCAACCTTCCGCTCACCCTGGGAATGGCGACGTGGATGGAGCGGACGCGGCCGGAGCGGTACGGCACCGCTGTGTCCGGCGACGACGCAGCGCTGCTGGCGATGTCCTTTGAGGCAGCCACGGCTGTTCTGAACGCCGGCGATCCTCGCTTGCTGCCCGAATTTGTGACGCGTTACTGGGTTGGCCGCCTCGACAAGGATACCGGACTGACCCGTTACCAGTATCTCGCCGCGCGAGCTTTTTGCCCTGAATTGGACCCGGCGAGGGAACACGAGGCCACGCGCCGCTGGTTCCACACCCAGTACGTCAACCAGTTCCCGCA
>JAKOTR010000085.1 GCA_029776225.1 Acidobacteriota bacterium
GCCATTTCCGCGGTTGATCAACCGCGGCCCCATTGAAGCATGGCTCCACCTGCTGCTATGGTTGCGGCGCCCGCATTTCCGCGGTTGATCAACCGCGGCCCCATTGAAGCCGTGCGAGGCTATCTTGACGCAGCCCGAGCCGAGAAAATTTCCGCGGTTGATCAACCGCGGCCCCATTGAAGCAGAATCCGCTGTACGTCCTCGTTCTCCTTGAGGGTATTTCCGCGGTTGATCAACCGCGGCCCCATTGAAGCGCAGCCATTGATCCCGTATCCTGCTCCGGCGGCACTCAATCCCGCGGTCACTTCAACCGCTGCCCACCCTACAGCCACTTCTCCAGAAAGCGGCACATAGTCAGGCCGTCGATGATGTTGAACGGGAACTGGCCGGTCGTGTAGTGGCCGCAGGGCAGGGCCACGGCGCGATGCCGCAGGCCGAGGGCCCGGAAGCGCTCAATCAACTGCTTCGAATAGACAGGCAGGAAAGTGGTGTCGTGGCGCGCCCAGATCAGCAGGCTCTCCATGTCGCGCCCCTTCAAACGCTCCAGGTAGCTCGCCGGGCTGATCACGGCCCAATAGTCCCGCAGCTCGTCCTGAGTGATTGCATCCCCGAAACCCTGCCGGACGTGCTGCGTCGAAAGGCCCGTCCACACCACATCGCCGAAGTACATGGAGACATGGTTGAACACGCCGGCGCGCACGCGGGTATCGTGAGCTGCGGTGATGAAGGCGATGCAGGAGCCGAGGCTGGTCCCCAGGATTCCCAACCTCTCGTAGCCGCGCTCCTCGAGCCAGTCCAGGCAGGCCCGCGCGTCAATGACCGACTGCCGCCCCGCGTGGATCGTCCGTCCGATGTTGCTCGAAACGTGATAGTCGGCCCGCCTGGTCTCCGCAGGCTTGCGGTAGTCGTGGTAGGCCAGCGACATGCGCAGCGCCGAGATCCCGAAGCGGTTCAGCAGCTTCCCCACCCCGATGTGGCCGTCCGGGCCGGCGTTCCACTGCGGCAGCACAACCACGGCCCGCCCCCTGTCCCGGGGCGCCGGGAGCCACTCCGCATGGACCACATTATTCTCCGGATAGGGCGTCGCCACGGGGCTCGTAAACGTCAGGTGCGAGCCCTTCAGGTGGTAGTCCCGCGGGCGCTCGTAGGAAAAGAAGGCGTCGGAATCGGCCACCCAGCTACGCGTGAGCTCCAGAACCCGCCCGCGCGGATCCTCCCCGTCCAGCTCCTCGAGCCCCATCCAATCCAGCCCCCATTCGAACGGCCGGACCACCCGGTCGGTGTCCCGCGAGGCCAGGTGCTTCTCCCACCGACACATCAAGCGCGCATAGGGATTGGGCATGGAAGGAAATCATTCTAGCAGAGCGGGCCGAGGGGAAGAAAAAACCCCGCCGTGCAGCGGGGTGTGGGGAGAGCTAATTGCAAAGGAGGCAACCTCCCCCCCAAAGCGATGAACCTCTTGATACCCCGCGTCACTATTGTGCAATCCGCGGACCAAATGTAACATATTGAATCTACGTACCGGCGGGCGACAAATTCCCGTTTTCCGTATTGCCGCCGCCCCGTCCACTACGTTATTGCGGAGAACCGTTTTTCAGGTACAATACCGGGGTGTCTGAAACCGCTGCCAAGCGCATAAGCGACGGCGCGGCCCGGCGTCCGCTCTCGCCCGGCCTCGTCCGGAAGACCCTGGCAGGGTTCATGCTTTCCGGCCTGCTGTTCGCTTTTCTGGGCGCGATTCTCCCAGTCTGGCGCCACCACCTTACCGAGGACTACCTCACGGTAGGTAACTACTTCCTAAGCATGAACTTAGGGATCCTGGCCGCATTCTCGGCCGCCTACCGCCTGCTGTCCAAGCTGGGGATCGGCGCGGCCCTGGTTCTGGCGTGCAGCCTGGCCTGCGCGGCGTTCGCCTATCTGGCCCTGATCCCGCCCACCTTTTTCTCCCCGTGGTGGCGCATCGCGGGCGTCTTCGCCATCGGATGCGCGGCCGGACTGCTGAATTCGGCGCTGTTCCACGCCATTGCGCCGATCTACCGGCACGAGCCATCGGCAACCGCCAATCTTGCCGGGGCCGCTTTCGGCCTGGGCTGCGTGCTGGTGGCCGTCCTGGTCGCCGGGACATTCTACGTCTATACGGTGGCCAGCATCCTGGTTTTCATCGCGCTGATTCCGGGCTTTTTCATTCCGGCCTACGCGCGGGCATCGTTCCCGGCGGAGCTCTCCAAGGTGCGTTTTTCCTGGAGGCAGCGCTCCTCGGATTACCGCAGCACCGGCGCGGTCCTCTTCAGTCTCCTGCTGTTCTTCCAGTTCGGGAACGAGTGGGCGATCGCCGGCTGGCTGCCCCTGTTCCTGATCCACCGGCTCGGCATCAGCCCGGAAGCCTCGCTCGAGATGCTGGCGTTGTACTGGCTGGCGCTGCTGGTGGGCCGCACGGTCGTGCTCAGGGTCCTGCCCTCGGTGCATCACGCCAAATTGCTGATGGCAAGCGTGATGGCGGCGCTGATGGGATGCACGATCCTGATCTCGACCAACAACCGCTTCGGCGCGGTGATGGGCATTCTGCTGGTGGGCGGCGGATTCGCGTCCGTCTATCCCCTGGTTATGGAGAAAATCGGGCGCCGGCTGCCCGAGTACCACGCCGGGTTGTACAACGGAATTTTCTCTCTGGCCGTGACCGGCGGCATGCTGGCGCCGTGGTCGCTCGGCTACTTCAGCCACCTCTGGGGGATTCGCGTCGTCATGGCGCTGCCGCTGCTCGGCACCATCATGGTGTTTCTGCTGCTGGTTGTGATCTGGGCGGAAGCGAAGTTCTGGGACTCGGTGGAGCTAAAGTAGCTTCAGAACGGCCTGGCGTTCGCCGTCCGTGTAAATCAGCTCAACCTTCTTGATGGATTTCGTCTTTCCCTGGAAGCGGAAGTAGAGATAGCCGCTAACCGGCCTGTCGCACGTGCCCTCGGGCATGGCGGATGCAACCGCGGCTTCCTCCGCGGTCAGGGCCTGCTGCTTCTCCACCCCGCCCGGAACCTGGCTGGGAGCCTGCGCTACCGGAGGCTTCCGGCGCTGGGATTCCCTGGGGTCGCCGGGGAACCGCTGCCCCACGGGACGGCGGCCGAGAATGATGTCCGCGCCACCCAGCCCGATACCGCCCTCCACGCCACGGGGGGATTCCCAATCGGGGTACTTGAGCGACGCCGCGACAAACCCGGCGGGCTGCGGAAAGATCACGTCCTTCTTGCCGTTTATCCGCAGCGTGAACTGGCCCGCGGAAAGCTGGATTTCCCTGCCCTTCGGCGGGAACACGGCGACCTCGACGACGAGGTAATCGGGAACGAAAAAGCTCTGGCCGCCGCTGGAAAAGCTGTGCACCAGATACTCGGCGCCAATGGCCACGCCTCCCGCCGTAGCGTGAACCGGGTAATCCGCCGCTGCGGCCTTCGGCTCCGTGCCTCCCTGGGCCCAGTCCGCCGCGCAGAAGACGGCGATGCACACCACTAGCCGGAGCACAGCCATGTCTGAAGTATAATTCGGTTTCCGTGCGGTGGATCCCGTTATTTCTGCTCTTCGTCCAGTTTTCGCCTGCTGATACGCTGCGGCAGCGCATCGAGAGCGCCATGGAGGCGTCGGCCGGCGCCCGCGGGGCGTTCTGGGGGATGGTGGCGGTGGAGCTCGAGACCGGCACGGCGCTCTACGAGACGAATGCGAACCGGTTCTTCGTGCCCGCCTCGACCACCAAACTGGTCACGACGGCGCTGGCGCTCGCGCGGCTCGGGCCGGACTACCGGTTCGAAACGACCGTCTGCGCGGATGCGCCGCCGGATGCCAGGGGCCGGATAGCCGGGGAGCTGCGGCTGGTGGGCGGGGGCGATCCGATGCTTACGGTGCGCGTGGCGCCCTACCAGAGAGGCCAGATAGAGGGGAACCCGCTCCAGGCCATCGAAACGCTCGCCGAACAGGTGTGCGCGCGAGGTGTGCGCCGGATCGATGGCGACATCGTGGGCGATGACACGATCTACACCTGGGAGCCTTATCCGGAGGGCTGGTCCGCAGGCGATCCCGTGTGGGACTACGGCGCCCCGGTCAGCGCGCTGGCGGTGAGCGATAACACCGTCAGAGTCACGCTGCGGGCCACCGCCCGGGGCACGCCGGTGTTGTCGCTTTTGCCCGCCCTTGAGTTCTACACCATTGACAATCGCGTGCGCGCGGGTCCGGGGCTGGAAAACAAGGTCTTTGTGGAACGCCTGCCTGGGTCGCGGCAGTTGCGGCTTTGGGGAACGATGTCGAGCGATCCCCCGAGCACGATCCCGCTGCTGCTTGCCGTCCACGATCCCGCGCTTTACGCCGCTCATGCGCTGGCGGACGCGCTGGCGCGCAGAGGCGTCTCAATTGGAGGGCGCGCGGTGGCGCGGCACCGGTTCGCGAACGAGGAGGCGCCGGCGGAAGCGCGCGGGGTGGTGCTGGCGCGGCGAACGTCACCGCCGCTGATCGAGGCGCTCCGCGTGATTGACAAGGTGAGCCAGAATTTGCACGCCGAAATGGTGCTGCGCGAAGTGGCTCGCATCCGGAGGGGGAAAGGCAGCCGGGAAGCGGGGCTCGAAGAGATGCGCGCGTTCCTGACCGAAGTGGGCGTCGGAGCACACGAGTACGACTTCGCGGACGGCTCTGGCCTCTCGCGGCTCGGCTTGGTGACCCCGGGAGCGCTGTGCAAGCTGCTGCGCTACATGTACGATTCGCCGCACCGCGAGACGTGGCTTTCCCTATTGCCGCTCGGAGGCGAGGACGGCACCCTGAGCACGCGATTCAACGGCAGGCGCGACGCCCGCCGCATTCGCGCCAAGACGGGCTCGCTGACGCACGTGGCGACACTTGCGGGCTACGCGGAATCGAAAACGCGCGGCATGGTGGCGTTCGCGATCCTGGCAAATAATTTCAATGCGCCCGGATCGGAGATCCGGGCGGTGATTGACAGAATCGCGTTGATGCTGACGGAGTAGGCCCGCCGGTCTACAGCGGGTACACCTCAAGCCGGTCCGGGTCGAACTTGATGCGTCGCTTCTCCTTATACGACTGGATCGCGAGCAGCGGCGGAATGATCGAGATGGCCGCCAGCGCGCAATCGCCCTTGGGCAGCTTGCGTGTCTTGCAGCAATCCAAAAAGTCCCGCACGTGGTCGTCGGTGATATCGCCGGGAATATGCTTTTCAATGACCTTCGGGTTCTTGCCGGCAGGCGTGTATTCGTAGCGGTTCCGGTTCACGAAGAGTCTGCCGTTCTCGCCGTGGAAGGTGATGCCGTACTCGGCGCTGACGGAGTAGGCGTTGGATTGAAACAGCACGCTGAAGCCGTCGTATTCGAATAGCGCGTTGCAGGTGTCGGGCGCGTCGCGGCCGTCCCCCCGGTCGTAGTAGATGCCGCCCGCAAACACCACGGAATTCGGCGCCCGTTCCCCCATGTACATGTGGACCACGTCCAGCCAGTGGTGCCCGAAGTCGGTCATCTTCCCGCCGTTGAAATCCAGGAACTGGCGGAAACTGAAATACTGCGCCGGGTTCCAGTCCCGATACTTCACCGGACCCAGGAAGCGGACCCAATCCAGGTTCGCCGGCTTCTGGGCGGGTTCTGTACGCAGGCGCCGGGGAATGCCGCCTCCATGCCAGATCGCATCGATGTGGCTGATTTTGCCGATCACCCCCGACTTCACGAATTTTTCCAGAGGCTCGATGTAGATGGGCCCCGAACGCTGCTGCACTCCGACCTGGCAAATACGCTTGTTGACGCGCGCCGCTTTCACCATCTCGGGCGCCTCGTCGAGCGTCCGGCACATGGGCTTCTCGACGTAAACGTCCTTGCCGGCGTTCATGGCATCCACCGCGCAATCCTTGTGCCAATGGTCTGGGGTGCCGATGAGCACCGCATCGACCTCCTTGAGCTCGAGCAGCTCGCGGTGATCTACGAAGGTCTTCGCGCCCGGTGCATCTTTCAGCGCCTGGTCGATGCGGACCGCGTAAACGTCGCAGAGCGCGCGCACTTCCACGTCCGGGTTCTTCTGGAAGATCTTCATAACGTACGTTCCGCGGCTTCCGGTGCCGATGACGCCCAGACCGATCCGGTCGTTCGCGCCAAGAATCCTTGAGTATGAGAGCGCAGTAAATGCGGCGGCCTTGGCCGCTTCGCGTCGGGTCATGATTTGCCTCCTTAGCAGGCTGTTATTCTACATTCCCCGATGGGCGCCTGTCCAAGTGCATGATCCGGCTGGCCCAAATGATGCGAAACCGGCGGGAGCGGACCGACGTAACAGTGGTGAGCCTGCTCGCGGCTTTCTTTCTGGGCTTCGGAGGGGAGTCGATGAACTATGTCCTACACCCGCTTATGCTCGCTTCTGCCGCCGCATGCCTGCTTGCCGCCGGAGATGAGATCGTATTCCGAACCGACGTCTCGCTGGTGCGCGTGGATGCCCATGTGCTCGACCGCAACAGCCGCGCCCTCAGCGGCCTGGGACCGGAGGATTTCGTCCTCCTCGACAACGGGCGCCGGCGGCCGATCAGCCATTTCGTCAAGGAAGAGATGCCGGTGGATGTCGTCCTGCTGCTGGACGTAAGTGGAAGCATGCGCCCGCACGTCGAGCGCATCGCAGCCGCTTCCCGCAAGGCGCTGCGCGTGCTCGGCAACGACGACCGCGTGGCCATCATGGTCTTCGACCGCGACACTCGCGTGCGCATGCCTTTTCGCAACAGCCGCGGCGGCGTGGAGCGGGAGTTCGACCGGCTGCTGGACCAGGAAACCTTTGACGGCGGCACCGATATCACGCGCGGCCTGCTGGATGCCGCCGCCTACGTGGGACGCCACGCGCGGAGCGATGCGCGGCGCGCGGTTGTCATTCTCACGGACGATCAGACCGAGCGCGACCGCGACGAAGAACGCGTATCGCGCGCACTCCTGAGGGCCGACGCCGTTCTGATGGCGTTGCTCGCGCCGGACGCGATGAGCCGCATGTGGAGGAATCCCGGAAACATTATCTTCGGCCGCCGCAGGGGCATCGTGCTGGGATCGGGAACGAAATCGGCCGGCACCGCCGCGATCGCGCGCGAATCGGGCGGCGACAGCATGCCGGTGGACGAAGCCAACGCGCTCGAGACCGCGCTGTCGCGCATCCGGGAACGCTACGGGCTGTACTTCCACCTGCCTGAAGGCGCAAAGCCGGGCGAGGAGCAGTTCATCGACGTGCAACTCGCCGAAGCCACGCGCGCACGCCACCCGGACGCGCAAGTGCGTTTCCGCCGCGTCTATCTTGCGCCCGGCGCCGCCGCATCCAGCGAACTGACGGCCGGGGGCGATTCGCCGCCTCCGAGGCGCAGGGTGGGGGTCAGCGAACCCTACGGTCCACGCGGCCCCCGGGATGCTCAACCCGCCCCGTCCGATGCCCCCGATCAGGCGCCCGAAGACCGTCCGGGCGGATGGCGGCGCGTGAACCCCGGCGATGAGCCATAGCTTGCGCTGCAGCCTCCCGGGAACGCAGTCTGCGGGGCGAATTCGTACAAACGCGGCGCGCGATTAAAGCGCGATTAAAGAAAATCCTGCCTGCGCTCTTTGTGAAAATGGCGCAAAATAAAGGTCATGGGTGGAAATGCGACCCGAGTGCTGATCGTCGATGATGAAGAGAATCAGCGGGTCGGGCTGGCAAGCATGGTTTCGGCGTGGGGTTTCACGGCTGAAACCGCTGCCGACGGGCAGGAAGCTCTGGAGAGGCTGGTAACGTTTCCCGCACACGTGCTGGTGACGGACCTGATGATGCCGCGCATGGACGGCTTCGAGCTGCTGCGGCGCCTCTCCTCACAGGGCAATGGTCCGCCGGCCATCGTGATTACCGCGTTCGGCAATATCGAGACGGCAATCGCTACGATGCACGATCTCGGTGCGTTCTGGTTTCTGGAAAAACCCATTGAGCCGCGGGCGCTCCGCGTGCTGCTCGAACGCGCCGCTTCACAGCAGCGTTTGGCCGAGGAGGCCGAGCGGCTCAAGCGTGAACTGAGCTACCAGGGCGTCCTGGCGGAACTGGTGGGCCGTTCGCCGCGAATGCAGGAGGTTTTTTCGCTGATCCGCCAGGTGGCGCCAAGCAAGGCGGCCGTCCTCATCACCGGCGAGAGCGGCACCGGCAAGGAGCTGGTGGCGCGCGCGATTCACAGCCTCAGCCCGCGCAGCAACGGCCCGTTCGTCGCTATCAACTGCGCGGCTATGCCCGAGACGCTGATGGAAAGCGAGCTGTTCGGCCACGAAAAGGGCGCATTCACCGGGGCGCTCGAGCGCCGGGCCGGCTGCTTCGAACTCGCGCAGGGCGGCACGCTCCTGCTGGACGAGATCGGCGACATGCCCATCGCCACCCAGGCCAAGCTGCTGCGCGTGCTGGAAGACTCCCGCGTGCGGCGGCTGGGCGGCAAGAGCGAAATCCTCGTCGACGTCCGTGTGATCGCCTCCACGAACAAAGTGTTGGAAGAGGCGCTCAGGAAAGCGGAGATCCGCGAGGACCTTTATTACCGCCTGAACGTCTTCCACATTTCGCTGCCGCCTCTGCGCGAGCGCATGGAAGACCTCAATATTCTCTGCGAAGCGCTGTTGCGCGACCTCAACAAGAAGCACAACTGCCGCGTGGTCGGCCTCACGCCCGAGGTCGTCGACCACCTCCACCGGTATCACTGGCCGGGCAATGTTCGCGAACTGCGCAACGCGCTCGAGCGAGCGGTAATCCTGGCCGGGGAAGGCGTCATTGGGCTGGAGCACCTGCCGTCGATGTTCAGCAGCGCGGCCGCGCCCTCCAAGGCCGACGACGACGGCGATCCCAACCTGGTCAAAATTCGGGTCGGAACCACTATCGGCGAAGCTGAAAAAATTCTCATCCAGCGCACTCTCCAGCACACGAAAAATAACAAGACCCGGGCCGCGGAAATACTGGGAATCAGCTTAAAAACGCTGCACAATAAGTTGAAGGAGTACGGAGCGGCGGAAAGCGAGAGCTGAGGCCGCCGCCGGAGCGGCATCCGCAAGCGCCTGCAGGGTCTTATGTCACTGACCACGAGGCTGCGTCTTTTCATCATCGCGCTGATGGTGTCGGTCATCAGCGCCCTCTCGGCGCTGTACCTTTACAGCCTCGGCGGCGCCACCTTCGACGACATTCTCCGGCGCGCGCAGGTTGACGCCCAGCAGGTCAAGAACTTCATGGATCAGCGCCTCCGCGAGAAGATGGCGCAAATGCCTCCTCCCGCGGATATCGAGGAGACCAAGCGGCTCTGGACCGAGCTGATCTCCACCGACGCCGAGTTCGCCCAGTTTCTTGAGAACTGGACGGCAAACACGCAGGTGATCATCGAAATCCTCGTAGCCGACGCAAACGGCCGCATTCTGGCGGATTCCATTCCTTCCCGGGTCGGCCACCGCGTCTACCCTCTTCCGGATTTCACCGAATGGGTGAAGAAGAGCCTCTGGGCGCGGCTGATCGAGATCTTCTCGCAGATGCGCGATTACGAGGTCACGCTCCCGCTCGGCGTCGCCGCCGACAACAACCAGCCGGTGTTCACCATCAAGGTGGTTCTGTCCTCGGTCTTTCTGCGCGGCGCCGTGTACCCGTATATCCGCAGCATCGCGCTGATTTTCCTCGGGGCGCTGCTGCTGTCGATGCTGCTCGCCGTCGTGGTTTCGAACCTCGCGCTGAGGCCGCTGGCCGGAATCAGCAAGACGATTGACCGCATCAGCCGCGGCGAGTTCGCCAAACATCCGCTAGCTTCCGAAAGCAAGGAATACGCCGCCGTGCAGTCAAAGCTCAACCTGCTCGGACAGCAGTTCCACGGCGCGCGGCAAGACGCCATCCAACTGCGCAGCAACATCGAGCAGTTGCTGGAGAAGCTGGAGGAGGTCGTCTTTCTGTTCGACCGTGACGACAAGCTGGTCATGGCCGGACGCGCCGCCGAGCGCCTGCTGGGCCGCGGCCGGTGGGAGATCATGGGGCGTTCCCTGACCGAGCTGTTTCCGCCCACTTCGGCCCTCGGCGTGGCCATCCGCAACGCCATCGAGCTGCGCCAGCCGCTCAAGGATTTGCCGCTCACGTTCGAGCGCGACGGCGGCCAGAGCACGCGGCTGCTGGTGAACGTCGAAATGCTCGAGGCCTTCCCCGATCATCAGCGCATCGGCACGCTGATCACCTTGCGCGACGCGGAAACCAGGCGGCAGATCCAGTCCCAGCTCGACGTTTCGGCCCGGCTGGCCGCCATCAGCAGGCTCACCGGAGGCGTGGCGCACGAGATCAAGAACCCGCTTCAGGCCATCACCGTCCATCTCGAGCTGCTCCGCTCAAAACTGGCCCGCGAATTTGACATCGTGGAGCCGGAAATCGACACGATTGCGCGGGAAATTCAGCGCCTCGACCGCGTGGTGAAGACATTTTTGGATTTCACTCGCCCCATCGACTTGAAGATGGCCGAGGTCGAGATGGCCAGCCTCGCGCGCGAGGTCGAGGCCCTGGTCAAGCCCTCGGCGGAGCGCCAGAAAGTCAGAGTCGAACTCGACATCGACCCCTCGGAAGTCTGGGTACACGGCGATCGCGACCTGCTGCAGCAGGCCGTGCTCAACGTGGTCGTCAACGGAGTCGAGGCGATGAAGAACGGCGGGCGCCTCGGCATCGAACTCCGCCAGACGAACGGCGAGTGCTGCCTCACAATTTCCGATGAAGGCGTGGGAATTCCGCCGGAAATTCGTGAGAAAATCTTCAACTTGTATTACAGTACAAAGGGAAAAGGCTCGGGTATCGGACTGGCCATGACTTTCCGCGTCATCCAGTTGCATAATGGTACTATCGATTTCACAAGCGAGCCTGGCAAGGGAACAACGTTCCGGCTGCGGCTTCCGGCGATCGAGAAAGAACCGTTGCGTAGCGCCTACACCACAGCCGGGGACAACAGACCGGGGCGGTAGCCGAGGTCGTGGGATACCGGCGGGACATGAAGGGCATCAAGATCTGCGCGATCGCGGCGATGTTGGCCGTGATCTTGGTGTCTTCATCGTGCGGCGTTTTCCGGCGCTCGAAGGACACCGCTAAGGCCTCCGCACCCCGGTCCGTGTTGATCCTGCCGCCGCCCAAAGAGCCCCCCATCCAGACTGTTTCGCTTTCTTCGCCTCCCGAATTGGCCCCGCAGGAGCCCGGAGCGTGGATGCCGCCGCCAACCGAGGAGAGATTCCCCCCTGCGCCACAGCCTCCTAAGCGCGCCCGCGTCAGGGAAACGGCCGAGGCGCCGGCCGCGCAGCCTGAACCGGCGGCGCCGCTGGCCCAGGTTCCCCAGCTCGAGCAGATCCTCACCCCCGAACAGCAGCAGGCCTACAACGATGAGATCGATCGCAATATCATGCGCGCACAGCGCACGGTCGCCGCTCTCGACGGGCGCCGCCTCAGCGGCGAGCAGCGGACCTACCTCGATCGCATCCGCACCTTCCTCCAGCAGGCTTCGGAAGCGCGCAAGAGCGACCTTTTCCGCGCCAGAAACCTCGCCGAACGCGCCAGCCTTCTGGCCGAGGACCTCGCCAAGAGCCTGCAATAGGAACCGCTCCTGCCGAAAACGCCCCGGTGACCGCCGTCACTGACTTACTCCGTCCCAAGGCGATACAACGGAAGGGAGATGACAGACCAATACAAGTTCATCCAGGACATCCGCGAACAGGCGCGAGTGCCTGAGAACGGAATTCTCAGCCAGACAATTCACGGAGACGATAAAACACGGATCATTCTGTTCGGTTTCGCCGCCGGACAGGAACTGACGGCCCACACCGCGCCCTACCCGGCCACGCTTACATTCCTCAAGGGAGAAGCCTCTTTGCAGCTCGGCTCGGACCAACGGGAAGCCTCGGAAGGAACCTTTGTCTACATGGCCCCGTATCTCGAGCACGGAATCAAGGCAAAAACCGACGTCGTGATGTTGCTGACGATGATCAAGCAGAGGGAAGCGAAGTAGGAGGGAAACTCCCGGCGCCCATCGCACCGTTGCTCGCGACGGGCGCCGGGAGGACTAGGAGAATCGATTGCTTACGGTTGAGGAGTCATCGCCTGCGCGGAGGTGGCGGTTGCCACTGAGTTTTCGGGAACCCATACCTTCACGACCACGCGCCGCTGCTCCCTGGGGCTCATGGCTTCTCCGCCCTGCGTGGGCGAATACTCGCCAAGGCCGATCATGTGAATCCGGCGAAGCGGAATGTTGCGGTCAACAAGGTAACGCACAACGGCATCCGCTCGACGGCGGCTGAGCGCCAGGTTGTAATCGCTCGGCCCGGACCTGTCCGTGAAACCTTCGACTTCCAACACGTAGCGGGTCATGCCGCTGGTCTGCTGGACGATCTGATCAAGCTTGGCTTTCGCTTCCGGCGTCAACTCGTAACGGTTGAACCCGAAGAGCACGTCCTCGGCAGTGATCAGCTTGTAGTTTTCCATGTTTTGAAAGGCGGTGGTCAGGGTGCCGATTTTTCCCTGGTTTTCCCGCGCCATTTCCGTGGCATTGCGCGCAGCCTCGCCGGCTTGAACGGCCTTGGCGTCGGCTTCTTGCGCCGCACGGGCGGCTTCGTTGGCTCTGTTTTCTACTGTCATCACGCGCTCTTCCACGCGCGAGATATCTTTTTGTTCTTTGGCCTCAAGCGAAGCCAGCGCTTCAGAATGCTTCTGGTCGACCTCTTCCACACGCTGCTGAATGGGGGTGGTCTGCTGGCGCACGTATTTCTTCGTGGCGCAACCAGTGCTCGTAAAAGCAAAGAGCATTATCAGACCGCTCAGGCCCACCAAAGTGTTTGAGGTTTTCATGTCTGCCTCCCGTCGCCAACTTAGGCACGTGTAGGGCCACTCATCGCTGGGTGTGTAGATGATTGAGGTACAAAGGATTTAGAATTCCCCAGCGCACCTGTCGAGAATGAGAATTTTGCTCGTCCGGCGTTTTAAACTGGAAAATTTTTCCTGATCGCCCCTCTGGTGATAACCAACGTTAACCCTATGATTTCAGGTCCGGAGGGGCCGGCCCAACCCCGTTTCCCCACCGCTTCTCGCGGCCAGACCGGCGCTCTCACTCCGGAACCCGACTCCCACGCCGTTTACAGGCGCAATCCGGCTTCCAATCGGAATGTCGGACGGTCGAACGCCCCCCAGGCGTACTTGTAGGCTTCGCCCCCACGCAGGAAATCCGCCTCCAGGCAGCCCGCCCGGGCCGCTTGTTCGAAGGCAAGCCCAAGGACGACGGTGCCGGGGCTGAAGCGCGCCGCGGCGGGGTCGAACCCGTTCAGGTAGGTCCAGATGCGCTGGTGTCCTTGAAAGCCGTAGAGTAAGGCCGCAAGCGAGCCCTCGCGCCGCACTCCGCAGAGCAGCAGGCGGCCGCTGGCCATCAATCCGGTTGCGGCGCGGCGGTGAAACGCCTGGATGAGGGGATCGGCAAGCACGCCGGGCTGGCCGCGCCGGGTCCACCGGGCGCTGTGCAGCCGGAACAGAGCCTCGAGGTATTCATCCAGCGTTCCAGGCGAGGCGTTCTCCAGCGGACCGAAATGGCGGCTGTAACGCCGGATATTGTGCCGGATGCCGCGATGATCATCGCCGAGCGGCAGCGGTAGAGCCGGGCATAGCGCGCAGGGCTCCACGCGGGCGTCAAGGCGCTGGGGCAGGCCTTCCAGCAGCAGCGAGCCGGAGCGCAGGTCGGTGAACTCGCAGCGGCGCCACGGCAGCCGCAGCAGGTGTTCCCAAAGGAGCTCTTCGACGCCGCCACGGCACTCCGGTTCAACAAGCACGTCAAGATAGTCGGAAATGCCTGCGCCGAGGAGTCTCAGCACGCCTCCTTCGATCCAGAACGGGGCCACGCCGGCCAGCGTCCCGCCCGCGCGGAAGGCAAACACGGCGAGTTGTCCCGCGCCGAACGACTCCCACCAGGGCAGCAGCCATTCGGGCGTCTGAAACGGCGTGGCCGATGGACAGCGGTCCCACAGCGCGGACCATTCCGGGCCGAGGCTTTCCAACTCCCGCGCTGTTTTGATCTCCTGGACCGAAATCATGCGCCCGCCAGCCGCTCGTAGAGGTCGAAATATTCGCGGATCGTACGCGAAGCCGCAAAACGCTGGCAGGCGGCGCGGCGGCATACGGCAGGATCGAGAGCGCCCGCCGCGAGGATGGCTTCAGCCATTTCTTCTTCGCTCGATACGAGAAACCCCGTCTTGCCGTGCTCGACGATTTCGCGCAGCGCGCCGGCTGGATACGCGACGACGGGCGTGCCGCAGGCGAGGGCCTCCATCGCGGCAAGGGAACTGGTTTCGGGAACCTGGCTGGGCGCCAGCAGGCACCGCGCGGCGGTCAGCAGGCGGCGCTTGCGCTCGAACCCGGCCGGTCCGAGAAAACGGCTCCGGGACCCATTCAACCTTGGCAGGAACTCTTCGCGGAAATAGCGCTGGTGCGCCTCGTAGGGATACACCTCTCCGGCGATAAGTAGCGGCACACGCGCGCGGGCTGCCGCGCCGATGGCGATATGAAAACCCTTCTCCGGACAAATGCGGCCAAGGCATAGCGCGAAACCGCGCTTCCGCACACGGCTGCGCAACCGGTGGACGGGAACGCCGTTCGCTATGTAGGGCAATATGCGAGGATCGTCTGGCCAGGTTTCGCGCTGCGTGGCCGAGACGCAATTGAACCACGTGTTCGGGCGGGTAGTTTCCAGCGGATCGCGCGGATACCAGGACCGCGGCACGTGCAAAGTGACGAGCACGGGTGGACCCGGGGGCGGCAGGTGAGCGGCGAAATCCTGGCCGTGCATGTGGACCATGTCGACCGGCCCCTGCTTAAGCGCTTCGCGGACGCTCGCGGCGAGGATGCCCGAAACCCGCGAGCCCTCGCAAGCCACTACGATCGAGCGGTGTCCCGCGCGCGTCAAAGCGTCGTCGAGCATCGCCAGAACCTGCTCGGCGCCCCCGGCGGTTTCCGGACGCACCGCCGAAAGCGAGTAGGCGACGCTAAGGACCGTGAGTCTCATAAAGCCAGGCAGGGCCGGTGGGCAACTACGCGAAACTCATAGCGCGGCCAGAGCGGCGCGGGCGCACTCCAGCCATTCGCCGCTGTTCATACCCCACTGAAACGCGTCGTAGTGAATCTCCTCGGCCGGTGGCCGGGTGAAATCGTAGCGCGGCGCGGTGCGAATCCGCTCGACATCGCAGCGGAAAGGCCGCAGCGTCTCGCGCTGGCTTTCAAAGCAATCGATCATGCGCTGCTTTCGCTCGCGCGCCTCGCGGGAAAGTACGACAGTCGTGACGCCCTTTGAGTCCGCAAACTCGCCCGTGATCATCTTCCCTCCCCGGCGGTGATACAGGGCGAACTCTCGAATCATGGGCGGCGACGCGATCATCCGGCAGGCGGCGTGAACGGCGAAAGCGCACGCGTCGTGGTCCGGGTGCCCGCCCTCGTAGGCGTGCGTATAGACGGCTTCGGGCGCATACTCCCGCAGCACGCCGCACATGCGGCGCGCCAGCCCGGCCAGATCGCGCGAAGCCTCCTGATCCACCACCCCGAGGCAAACCGCTCTCTCGGGCGCGATGCTCGCGATTGCAAGCGCGCGATGCAGCTCGCGGCGGCGCGCGGCCGCGTACTCCTCGCGCGTGGCAAAGCCTTTGGCGGTGAACTCCCGCGGATCGCGCGGAGCGCCGTCAGTCACGTGCACGATCCGCAGGTCCGCAAATTCGCGCAATTGGCCGCCGAGGCCTATGGTCTCGTCGTCGGGGTGCGCGGCGATGAGCAGGTTAACGGGCATAGCAACGGGTCATCCTGGCGCAGAATTCGGCGTACTCTTCGATGTGGCGCGGCGGGCTGGTGTGATGCGGGCGCAGCCCGCGCGATTCCGGCGTGAAACAGAAAGTCAGTGTGACCTCGAAATCATCGAGCGCGCTCATTTGCCGGTCAAACCAGCGGAGCGCGTTGGGACGCAGGCTGTCGGCCCAGCTCAGCCCCGTTCGTACGTGGCGGACTCCGAGCTTCCGCATCCATCGGACTGCGTCGTCCAGGCGGTGGTCCTCAAAGTGGAACCACTGGCAGATCCCAAGCGACGGCGCGAACTGAGGAAAGTGGGCGAGCGCCCGTTTGGGCGTTCCATCCTCCCGCAGCAGCCCCATGTAGAAATGGCGATAGTAGGAGGAGCCTTCGGCCTCGCGGTGGCGCGTGGTGGCCGGCCATGCGCGCGGCAAATCGTAAAGGCTGTACCAGTAGATGCGCTCGGAGCGCCCGATCAGCAGTTCGGCGCTGCGCTTCAATCCGAACTCCTGCACTTCCTCCGCGCCGAAGGTGGAGACGCCCACTTCGGAAACCCACACCGGCAGGGTGGTCACGGCGCGGATCTCATCGAGCTTGTCGGGCCACTCGTGAATGGTCCAGTGATTCCAGTCGAGAGGGAAGCCGTGCACCGCGACGACATCCACCGCATCCAGCACGCCCTGGCGCGACATGTTGGCGATGAAGCCGGGATCGATCGGAGAGATGCCGCCGAGGACGCGCTTAACGCCCGGCGCCTCCGCCCGCACGGCAGCCGAAGCGCACTTCACCATCGCCGCATAGATCTCCCAGTTGGAATCGAGTTCGAAATCCCAGTGCGAAAGGTTGTTCGGCTCATTCCAGAACATCACCGCTTCGATCACGCCCGCCTCCTGCCTGATTTCCGGGGACGCCGCGGATACACCGCGAGACGCTCGCCGGTAGGGATTTCAACGCGCTTGCAAAGATAAACCTCGGCTTCCGGGCGGCTCAGGATCTCAAACCCGGCGCTGCGCAGCATGGCTTCCGCGCAAGCACGGTTGGGAATCCACCAGTTGGTGGGATCTTCCGAATATCGTTGCTCGATGAAGTGCAGGCGGGGGAAACCGGGGCGTTCAAAGATTTCGGTTTCGCCGAACGGGTAATCGCCCTCGACGCGATCCACTTCGTCGCTGCCGCGCAGCATCGACTGAAAAACCAGCAGGTCGCCGGCGACGTGCTCGTGCAGCAGGTCCAGCGCGAGCAGCGGATGGCGCAGGTGATATAGCACTCCCAGGAAGAGCACGATGTCGAAGCGCTCGCCGAGCGCGGCGACGTCATAGACGGAGAGGTTGCGGAATTCGATGTCGCAGCCGCAGACCTGGGCCGCGAAGCGCGCCTGGGCGAGGTAGCCTTCGTCGTTGTCGATGCCCACCACGCGGTCGGCGCCGCGGCGTTTCATTTCGATCGAGTAGTAGCCGGCGTTGCAGCCGACGTCGAGCACGGTCTTGCCCCGCAGATCCGCGGGAAGAGCGTGCTTGAACTGGCGCCACTTCACCGCCGGGTAATCCCCGAGAAAATGGCCGGGCGCGGTCTGGACTCCACCCAGGTTGAGGTTGTGGAACCACTCGCCAAGGTCCTGTACACGGCGGCGGATCTCCTCCGCGGTGAGCGTGCTCGCAGGCGCCTGATTCATCGCGGTGCGCTCCCGGCCCGGCCTCGAGCCTGCACGGCGGTTGGCTGAGTACGGGCGCTCAGCAGCCGCAGCGCCTCGCGGTAGCCGTTGAGCGTGCCGACGTCCACGTAAGCGGTTCCCGCCCGCACGCCGCAAGCGGCGCCGCCCCGTGCGATATACGCGTTCACGAGCGTGCCGACATACTCGTCCTGTTCGCCCCGCTCGCGCCACAGCGCGTAAAGTTCACCCAGCACCTTGCCGGGCATCTTGAACGCGCCCCACACCCAGTGGGAAGCCGCTTCCGGCCGTTTCACCTGAATCTCCAGCACGCGCCCCGAATCGTCCGTGACCACGGCGTCAAACAGCTCGGGCCGCTCGACCGGAAACAGCAGGAATGAAAGCGTATCCTCGGGAAGAAAGCAGAGGCCGTCTTCGGGAAACCAGATCGTGTCCGGCAGGCCAACCAGCACGGATTCCCCGGGTGCGACCAGCGGCAAAGCGCGAAAAATAGCGTCGCACAGGCCCGCCGGCCGCGGCTGAACAGCGTAGGAGACGTGCGCGCCGTTGACGGATCCGCCGTAGTATTCCAGGATGTCCGATTTCCCCGGCGAGATAACGAAGCAGATCTTGCCCGCGCCGCCGGCGACCATGCGCTCCACCAGGTATTCGCTCACCGCGCGAGGGCGCTCGATTTCGCCGTCGAGCCGGCTGCCCACCGGAAGCAGCTCCTTGGAAAACGCGAGTGGCTGGATTCTGCTGCCCACGCCCGCTGCCGGAATGATGCCCCACATCGCTAGTTCTCCAAATAGCGCTCCAGCTCGCGCGCGCGCCGCGCGGCAGTGTGTTCGGCCAGCGTGCGCTCGCGGGCGTTCCGGCCGATGCGGGCCAGTTCGTCGCGCCCGGTTTGCAATGCCTCGAGCGCATCCGCCGTGTCGCGGGCAATCAGAATTTCGCGGCCGGGCTCAAAGAAGCTGTCGAGACCGTCCCATTCGTCGCTGAGAACCGGCGTGCCGCAGGCGGCCGCTTCGAACAGCCGTCCCGAGGGGCAGTAGCCCATGCACGCCATCGCGCGCCGCGTGACGTTGAGGGTGAGCGCCGAGGAACTGTAGAAGGCCGGGTGCTCGGCGGGCGGCAGGTGCCTCACGAAGAAGATGTTTTCGGTCCAGGGGAACTCCTGCGGGTAGAGCGCGCCGCCGAGAACGAAGCGCCGCTCGGGAAGGCGGCGGGCAGGCGCGAGGAACAGAGCATCGAGCGTTCCCTGGCGGTCCTGCGCGTAAGTTCCCAGATAGGAGAGGTCGGCCCGGAACCGCTCGAGACTGGGAACCGGGCGGTGCGCTTCCGGATCGACGCTGCCAAAAAGGGGGAACACGCGCCGCGCGCCCAGCCGTTCCCTCAACTCCGTAAGCGCCGCGCCACCCGTATAGCTCAACACCAGGTCGAAGTCTCTCAGCCCGCGCGGGCCGATATACTCGACCGCCTCCCCGCGGCGCAGCCGGTCGAGCGTCACCGGGGTGTCCAGATCATAGAAAACGCTGCGCGTGTTGGAAGAGAGCACGAGATCGGAGGCGGCTATGGCGTCCGGGCAGTACGAGGTGACAATGGCGGCATCCGCGCCGGAGAGTTCGGCGCGCGCGGCGGCAACCACCTCTTCCCAGGACGGATACAGGCAGAGCCGCAGCCCCGGCAGTTCGGTCAGATCGCGGTGCTCTGCGTAGTATGGCACGTCGCGTTCGAAAAAAACGACCTGATGCCGCCGGGAGGCAAGGGCGCGGCACAGCCCGCGCCAGATGGTGGCATGCCCGTTACCCCAGGAAGAACTGATCGACAGCCCGAATATCACCAGCTTCATCGGAAATTCGGGGCCCCCTGAAGATTAAATAACCTTTAGAATCAGTGTACCAGGGATCGGGCAGGACAACGATGTCCGCTTCCGGCGGAAATCTGCCCGGTCCAGGGCCTACACTGGTAATGTGGCCGGGCAACGCTATGACAAATATGACCCGATCGCCTGGTGCTACAGCCGGGGGTGGGGCAAAGATTTCCATGAGCGGATGCCGGCGGTGCTGCACGACTGGGTGTTCCCGCGGCTCGCCCCGGGCGCGCGGGTGCTCGACCTGTGCTGCGGGTCCGGCGATCTGACCGTACCGCTCCAGGCCGCGGGGTTCAAGGTTACGGGTCTTGACGGCTCCGCGGAGATGCTCGCCTTCGCCCGCGCACGAGTGCCCGAGGCGGAGTTCATCCTCGCCGATGCGCGCAACTTTCACTTCGAAAACAAGTTCGACGCCGTTCTCAGCACGTTTGACAGCCTGAACCACATCCTGGTGCTTGAGGAACTCGAGTGCGCGTTCCGCAATGTCTACAACGCGCTGGTCGACGGCGGCCTGTTCATGTTCGACATGAACATGCAGGAGTCCTTCGAGACGCTCTGGCAGGGGACCTTCGCCACGGTCGAGCCCGAGTACGTGACCCTGACGCGCGGGCGCTACGACGTGGAAGAAAAAATCGGCCGTGCGCAGATTACGACGTTCCGGCAGCAGCAGGAAGGAGTCTGGACGCGCGCCGACGTGGAAGTGCTCGAGCGCTGCTACACGGAGGCGGAGATCCTCAACGCGCTGGAACGCGCAGGATTTACGAGCATCACGGTCCGTGACGCCTATGAAGTCGGCATGCGCGGCGCCAACGCCCTGGGCCGAGCGTTTTTCTTTGCGGTGAAATGACTACTTTCCTTCTGATCCGGCACGGAGACAACGATTATCTTGGCCGCGCGCTGGCGGGTTGGACGCCGGGAGTCCATCTGAATGCCCGCGGGCGCGCGCAGGCGGAGCGTCTTGCCGAACGGCTCTCGCGCTGCGGAGCGGTGGCCGTTTACAGCAGCCCGCTGGAACGCACCCGCGAGACCGCTGAGCCCATTGCGCGGCGGCTCGGCCTCGAGGTGCGCATCTGTGAGGCGCTCGGCGAGGTGCAGGCAGGCGAGTGGACAGGCCGCACGTTCGAAGAACTGCGGCAGGACAAGCGGTGGAAGCTTTTCAACTCCTTCCGTGGCGGCGCGCGCATTCCCGGCGGCGAGACCATGCTGGAAGTGCAGCATCGCATGGCGGCCGCTATCGAACAGATGCGCCGCGCACATCCCGAAGGGACGGTGATTGCGGTAAGCCACGCCGACCCGATCCGCGCAATACTCTGCCATTACCTCGGCATGCCACTCGATCTCATGCACAGGCTGGAGATTGGAACCGCCTCGGTCAGCGAGATCCGGCTGGGAGACGACTGGGCGCAGGTGACGCGCATCAACGTTTCGGACGAGCTGCCCTAGCGTACCGCGCGGCCAGTTGCTGGAATCGCGCGGCCTCGGGCGTCCCGGCAGTCGCCGTGGCGGCCAGGGTGGCATAGCCGAGACGCCAGGCGGCATAGGCGCGCATGTAAAACGGCAGGCGGCGGCCGATCCCGCGGTCTCCGCTGAGCGCGGCGTACTTCTCCGCGAGCGGGGCGGGGTCCATGCCGAACTCCAGCGAAGCGCCCGCGATGTCCCAGGCGATATCCTGGCAGCCAGGGAAAAAGTGGTCGTCGTGGTGATCGACGGCGTCGGTCTTCTGATACCCTTCGGCCGTAAGGATCCATTCGTGCGGCAGCATGCGGCCGTCAATGGCCACGGCCGGCGCGTCGCAGAGGGCGGGCCGGAGTTCCTCCGGCGCCTCGTATCCGGTATTGATGCGGACCATCTCCGCCAGCTCGTCGAAAGGCGCCGGATGGGGCGATGCGAAATGCGCCCGGAGGTGCGCCAGGTAGCGGGCCATGGTGTCGAGCAGCGCCGGAGTCACGTCGCGAAGTCCCGATAGCGGGCGGCCTTCGACGAACGATGTCCGCAGGAA
Source organism: Acidobacteriota bacterium (assembly GCA_029776225.1). Classification (GTDB taxonomy): domain Bacteria; phylum Acidobacteriota; class Terriglobia; order Bryobacterales; family Bryobacteraceae; genus Fen-330. The sequence continues at coordinate 21,310 of JAKOTR010000085.1, forward strand.
GCCGTTGTCGAGGCCGAGCGCGCGGGGGCAAAAGCCCGCGGCGGCCAGCCGGCGCGCGCGATCCAGCCGTGGGGGACCGTAGGGGCCCAGACCGGCGAATTTCAGCAGCACGTCCCCCGCGAGGTACTTACGCCGCTCGTGCTGCGGCTGCACGGCGGGCCAGAGGGATTCGTCGCTGTAGAGCAGGCGGCGCCACCGGCCGGCCGAAAGGTCGAGGGCGCCCGGGAGCGGCATCGCTTCCTCGAAACTGACGCAGTACTTCGGGTGGCGGCGCCAGCGCTCGCGGGCCGCTTCGGAGAAGAACGCGTCTCCGGAAGGCTCCCAGCTCGGCAAAAAGACGATTTGGCTGTCGGGGATCCCCAGCCCGGACAAGGCGGAGGCGACCGACGCCATCGAAGAGCCGCTCAGCCCCGGCCCCTCGTCTACGATCGCATACACGTGAGCGGCCTGCCGGCTGAGGCGCAACGCGAGTTCCGGCGCGAGCACGAGACGGCGGTCAAACGGATGGCCGTGCGGGCGCACGGTGCAGGAGTCCACAACGCAGCCGAGGTCTTCCAGCGCCGCCGCAACCACCGCGCTGAGACTGGCGCCGATATTGCGTATCCCGAGTACAAACGCGCGCTCCGGCCGGGTGGCGTAGTACAACCGCCGGGCAGCTTCCAGGTACATTTCCGGGTACAGCCCATACCAGGCGTAGCCTTCTGAGATCCCTCCGCCGGCCTGCCGCGGAAGATCGAGCTTTGCGAGCGCTTCCAGCTCCGCCAAAACGCGCCCGCGCCAGGGTTTGCCGCAATAAACATGCGCGGCGGCGAGGGTCGCCCGGCGGAGGGTGCGCGAAATCGCGCTCTCGGAGTCGGCCTCAGGGCAGAGCGCGTCCATGATCGCGGATTCGAGTTCGCCGAGGCCGATCAGCAGGGAGGCGGGGTCAATCTCCGGCGCGCGCAGGCGTTCGAGCACGGCGGCGGTGTCGAAAGTCCGGCGGCTGTTGCGGTAAACAATCATCCCCGGGCGAGGCGGCTATTCGAATGGTAGCAGTCCCGGACGCCCCCGGGGAGTCCCGTTCAACGCGGAAACCGGCTCGCCGGATGCACATTCCGACTATTCAGACCCTAAATGCTTCGAATTCATGGCAAGGGCGGTTATCATTGTAGGGCCCAGCTAAGTACCCTAACTATGAGCATCAACATCGGTTTGGACATCGGCGCTATCAGCCTGAAGCTGGCGGCTTTGGGCAAGCCTGAAGATCGCACGGTGTTCCAAAACCTGTGCGCGGCGAAACCGGGTTTCAGACTGATCGATTGGGAGGCCCCTGGGGGGAAACGCATCCCCCTTCTGCTCTCGCCTTACCGGCGCATCGCGGGCAGCCCGATTCAGTCCACCTTCGACTTACTGCAAGAGTTCTACGAGGAAATACCCGAGCTCCGGGTGGAAGGCATCCGGGTTACAGGCTCGGGAAGCCGCACGATCGCCAAAATTCTCGGGATCTACTTCGAGAACGAGTTTAAGGCCGTCGCCAAAATGATGGGGGCGTTTTATCCCGAGGTGCGGACCATCTTTGAAATCGGCGGCGAGAGCTCGAAGTACATCCGGTTGGAAAGACAACCGGATACGGGCGCGTGCGGAATTGCGGATTACGACCGCAGCGGCGAGTGCGCGGCGGGCACCGGCTCGTTCCTGGATCAGCAGGCGCTGCGCATGAATTACTCGGTCGAGGAGGTCGGAGAGGTCGTCTGCCGGGCCGGCTGCGCGGCACGCATCGCCGGGCGATGCTCGGTCTTCGCGAAGTCGGACATGATCCACGCCCAGCAAAAGGGGTACAAGCCGGAAGAGATTCTGCGTGGACTGTGCGACGCGGTGGCGATCAACTTCAAGAGCAGCGTCGTGAAAGGCAGGCCGGTAACGCCGCCGGTGGCGCTGATCGGAGCGGTCTCGCAGAACGCGGGCGTGACGAATGCCATCCGCGAGGCTTTCGGGCTGAAAGAGGACGAGCTGTTCGTGCCGGAACTGTACGCATGGTGCGGCGCGATCGGCACCGCCATGCTGGAGGCGGAGGAGCGGCGCAAGCGCAGCATGCGCGAGATTCACCGGCTGACCCAGCACGAGGCGGAAGAGACCGTGCGCGACGTCAGGCCGCTCTCGATGGAGAACGTAGTGCTGCTGCGAAACCGGATGATGCCGTACGAGCCGCCTCCGGGGGACGGGCCGATTCCTGGCTATCTCGGCATCGATGTCGGGTCGGTATCCACCAACGTCGTGGTCACCGACGCAAACGGCACGGTCATGCAGGACATTTACCTGCGGACGGCTGGCCGCCCCATCGAGGCCGTACAGCAGGGACTGGCCGAGGTGGAGCGCATGTGGGGCCGGCGCCTGGTGGTGCAGGGCGTGGGCACGACCGGTTCGGGGCGCGAGCTGATCGCGGAACTCGTGGGCGCCGACACGGTCAACGACGAGATCACGGCCCATAAGACGGGTGCGCTGTTCATTTCCACCACGCTCGGCGACGAGCCGGTGGACACGATCTTCGAAATCGGCGGCCAGGATTCCAAGTTCATCGCCATCGAAAACGGGGTGGTGGTGGACTTCGCCATGAACGAAGCCTGCGCCGCGGGCACGGGTTCGTTCCTGGAAGAGCAGGCGGAAAAGCTCGGTATCAGCATCAAGGGAGAGTTCGCGAAACTGGCGCTTTCGGCGCCGGCGCCGACCCGCCTGGGCGAGCGCTGCACGGTATTCATGGAACGGGACGTGACCGGCTGGCTCCATAAGGGCGAGTCCGTGCCGGCGATCCTGGCGGGCCTTGCGTATTCCATCGCGCTGAATTACCTCAACCGGGTTGTCCGGGGGCGGCGCATCGGGAAAGTAATTTATTTCCAGGGCGGCACGGCGTACAACGATGCGGTTGCCGCCGCGTTCGCGAGCCTGCTGGGCAAGAAGATCACCATCCCGCCATACAACGGCGTGATGGGCGCCATCGGCATGGCCCTGATCGCGCGGCAGTGGCACCAGGCCACCGGCGGCAAGACCCGGTTCCGCGGCTACGATCTCTCGCGGCTCAAGATGACCACGCGGGATTTCGTCTGCAAGGCCTGCACGAACTACTGCGACATCAAAGAGTTCAACATCGAGGGACAGCGGAGCTACTGGGGAGACAAGTGCTCGGACAAGTTCCGCAAGCCCTCGGTTTCGGGGCGCAAGCCCGTGATCGAGGACCTGGTGGCGCTGCGCGAACGGCTCGTGGAGAGCATTCCCGGTTACACCGTGGCCGACTCGAACTTCCGGCGCACGCCGGGGCGCATCTGCGTCGGAGTGCCGCGCACGATGTCGACCTGGGACTTGTACCCGTTCTGGGCCCGGTACTTCAACGAGATCGGCGTGGAGCTGGTGCTGTCTCCGCTCACCAATCCGAAGATCGCCTCCGACGGCATCGAGATGGCCCTGGCGCAGCCCTGCTACCCGGTGCAGATCGCACACGGCCACGCGAAGGCGCTGATCGAGGCGGGCGTGGATTACCTGCTCGTCCCCAACATTCTGGACGCCGAAGCGTCCGACGACAGCGAGGGCACGGCGCACTTCTGTCCGTGGAATCAGACGCTTCCCTTTGTGTTGCAGTCCGCGCCGGGACTGGAAGAGCACAAGCACATGTTCCTTGTGCCGCGGCTGCACTTCCAGCTCGGCCGCGAACACGTGAAAGAAGGCCTCTACGCAACCATGCGGAGACTTGGCGTAAGCCGCCGCACCAACGATAGGGCGGTGGATGCGGCGTACGCCGCGCAGCGCGAATTCACCGCACGCCTCCTGCAGGCGGGCCGTCAGGCGCTCGAAACGCTGGACCAGACGGGCGAACCCGGTATTGTGCTGGTGGGCCGCAGCTACAACATTTACGACCGCAGCATCAACTGCGACATCCCGCGCAAGCTGCGGACGCGCTACGGCGCCAACGTCATCCCGATCGATTTTCTCGTCACCGGGCGTGAGTCGGTTTCCGACCTGCACCCCAACATGTACTGGACCTCGGGGCGGAAGATCCTCAGCGCGTCGCGGCTGATCAGCACCCGGCCGAATCTGCATCTCATCTACATCTCCAACTTCAAGTGCGGCCCGGATTCCTACATCAAGCACTTCACAAGGGAGGCCGCGGGCGCGCCGCTGCTGGTGCTGCAATTCGACGGGCATGGCAACGACGCGGGCTACATGACCCGCTGCGAAGCATACCTGGATAGCAAAGGAATACTGCGATGTTACAAGTCCGGACCGGAAGCTCAGGCGTTAGCCGGAGTCCACTAGCCGGCAAGCGTGTATACATTCCCCCGATGGCGTACGGCAGCGGCCGGACGTTTGCGGCCGCGTTCCGCGCGCTGGGAGTCGAGGCAGACATCACGCCGCCCTCCGATCACCGCACGCGGGAACTGGGCGCTCGCTACACTTCGGGCGACGAGTGCTATCCGGCAAAAGTAACCATCGGCGATTTCATGAGGGTGCTGGAAATGCCGGAAACCGATCCGGCGCGCACGGTGCTGTTCATGCCCACCGCCGACGGTCCCTGCCGCTTCGGCCAGTATGCGCCCTACCTGCGGCGTGTGCTCGATCAGAACGGCTATCCGCACACGACGATCCTTTCCCCGTCGAGCAAGGACGGTTACGGCGATCTCGGCGAGCTTGCGCGGCCGTTCATACGCACGGGATGGCGCGCCCTCGTTGCGGCCGACATTCTTCAGAAGATGCTGCTGAAAACCCGCCCGCACGAGGTGCACAAAGGCGAGACCGAAGCCGTCTATGAAGAGTCGCTCGACGACCTTTGCAAGACGATCGAAACGTCCGATCTCACGCCTTCCGTCCAGTTGAAGGCGATTCGCGACTCGCTGGTGCGGTGCCGCGACCGCTTCCGTGCGGTGCCCGTGCACCGCGATCCTTCCACGCCCCTGATCGGCATCGTGGGCGAGATTTTCTGCCGCTTGCATTCTTTCTCGAACGAGAACCTGGTGCGCAGGCTGGAGGAATACGGGGCGGAAGGCTGGCTTTCCGACATCACCGAGTGGGTCTGGTACACGATCGCCGAGCAGTTCCGGAGGCTCAGGCTGCTGGGGCGCCAGTTTTCCAAGGAGGCGCTGATCGCCTGGATTCGCAAGCGCGTGCAGAAGCACGACGAGCACGTGCTGCTCGAACCGTTCCGCGAAGATTTCCGGGGCTATGAAGAGCCGAGCGTGGAAGAGGTGCTGGAGGCGGCCCGGCCGTATCTGCCCTGCGATGGAGCGCTCGGCGAGATGGTGCTGAACGTCGGCAAGACGGTGTGCCTGGCGCGAAAGGGCGTGGACGGCATCATCGACATCAGCCCGTTCACCTGCATGAACGGCATCGTTTGCGAGGCGATTTATCCCAGGGTGAGCCGCGACCTCGGCGGCATCCCCATCCGCAACTTCTATTTCGACGGCACGCAGTCGGACCTGGACCGCGATCTCGGCGTGTACCTGGAACTGGCGCGCACCTACCAGCGGAAGAAAAAATACCACCGGCCTTCGGCGTAATCGTCGAAGCGTGAAGCGGCGCGCGCGAATCGCCGGGGCGCGCGAATTCGCGCCGGGGTGCTGTGCGCGGAGCTACGCGCGGTTCCTCTCGAATGCGTAGGCGAGACGGAGCATGCCCGCCTCGTCGAAGTGCCGGGTGAGGATCTGCATTCCCACCGGCAGCCCGCCGGACGTCACACCGCACGGCACGCTCATGCAGGGAACTCCCGCCAGAGATGCCGTAATGGTGTAGATGTCGGACAGGTACATCTGCATCGGATCGTCCAGCTTCTCACCCAGCTTGAACGCCGGAAACGGCGATACCGGGGCAATGAGCGCATCCACCTCGCGGAATGCCTCGGTGAAATCCCGCGCGATCAGGGTCCGCACCTTCTGCGCCTTCAGGTAGTAGGCGTCGTAGTAGCCCGCCGACAGGACGTAGGTGCCCAGCATGATGCGCCTCTTGCACTCCGCGCCGAATCCCTCGCCCCGCGTGTTGCGGTACATATCGGCCAGTGTTTCGGAGTCCCTCGAGCGGAACGTATACCGCACGCCGTCATATCGCGCCAGGTTCGAGCTGGCTTCGGCCGTGCAAATGATGTAGTAAGCAGCCACCGCATACTCGGTGTGCGGCATACTGATCTCGCGCACTTCGCAGCCGAGCCGTTTGAGAACTTCCACGCCGTCCAAGACGAGCTTGCTGGTCTCGCTGTCCGGATCTTTGAAGTACTCGCGCGGAAGGCCGATCTTCATGCCCCGCACACCACCATTGAGCGCCGCCATGTAATCCGGAACCGGCACAGCGGCCGAAGTGGAATCGCGCTCGTCGCGTCCGGCGATCACCTGAAGCAGCGTGGCGGTGTCGCTCACGTTGCGGGCCACCACGCCGATGTGGTCGAGTGAACTCGCGAACGCGATCAGGCCGTAGCGCGACACGCGCCCGTACGTCGGAGTGAGGCCCACCACGCCGCAGAACGAAGCCGGCTGGCGGACAGACCCGCCCGTGTCCGAACCCAGCGAGACGACCGCCGTCCCCTGGGCGACCGCGGCGGCGGAGCCCCCGCTGGAGCCGCCCGGCACGCGCTCTGGATCCACGGGATTTCTCACCGGGCCGAACGCCGAGTTCTCGTTCGACGATCCCATCGCGAACTCGTCGCAGTTCGTCTTGCCGAGGATGACTGCGCCCGCGGCGTCCAGGCACTCAACGGCTGTGGCATCATACGGCGGTATATAATCCGCCAGCATCTTCGATGCGGCGGTCGTCCGCACTCCCTTGGTGACGATCACATCCTTCACGGCCACGGGAACGCCGGCGAGCAGCCCGGGATCCTCGCCGCGCGCCAGCTTCTCATCCACACTTCGCGCAGCCGAGAGCGCGCGCTCGGGGCAGAAGTGCAGGTACGCATTCGTCTTGGGATTTTCGGCTTCGGCGAAGCGCAGCGCCTCGCGCGTCAGCTCCGTTGCGCTGAACCGGCGCTTCAACAATCCCTCGCGGATGCTGCCGATCGTAAGCTTCGGAATCTCCAATGCGAGCGTCACCGTTCAATCACCTTCGGAACTTTGAAGAATCCGCCCCCGGCCAGGGGCGCGTTCGCGAGAGCAACCTCGCTGCCCAGCCCCGGGCGCTCGCGGTCTTCCCGCAGAGTCTCGGTCTCGCCGGCCTCATAGAGCACCTGGGCCATGGGCTCGACGCCAGTGGTATCGAGTTCGTTCAGCTTGTCGATATACGTGAGCACCGCGCCGAGATCGGTGGCCATCTTGCGCACTTCGGCGTCGGTCAACGTCAGATTGGCCAGGTCGGCCACGTACCGGACTTCGTCTTCGCTTAGTTTCATGGAATGCGTAATTCGCGACTCAGCGGCCCGCCGCCGCCTTTCGCGAAGCCCTATATACCCGCCGCAATACCGGGTCCTCGATGCGGTCGGCTTCGTCGGGAACGGACCGGGGATGCTCCGCCCGCTGCGGCTGGCGGCGGGGAACACCAAGGCGGAACTCGATCGAGCCGGCGCTCTCTTCGCCCGCAATCTCCTGCAGCCGGGCCAGGATTTGGCCGCTCAACGTCTCGAGCTGGCTCCGCCAGACCGCGTCCTCCACCTCGACCACGAGATGCGCGCCTTTTTCCGTCCGTGTAATCGAAACCAGGCGCGCATGCGCGGCGATCCGCCGCCCAATCGCGTACGGCCACACCGCACGCAGCAACTCCTCGGGTGAAAGAGACGCGGCGCCGAGCCGCAATCCGCGTATCAATTTCCCGGCGCGATCCATGGGGTGAACTGGCTATTCTAGCAGATCGCCGCGCTCAGTCCGCCAGCGCCTGTTTGACCGCCTCCACCAGCCGGGCGGCCGTGTAGGGTTTTTGCAGAAAACCGTGCCCGCCGAAAGGCCGAGGCCGCGGCCCAGAAACTTTGCCGAAAAGAAAGGATTGAAGATCTGCTGGAGAAGAACCTGCGGGCTTGCCGCGGATGGGGCTAAAGATTTCGATGGAACGATTGTGCGCCCCCAGACCGAGCAACGCAAGAGGTTTCTACCGCGTGGGGAGGGGGTCGGCGTCACCCTACCCATCGTGTGCTCTGGAGGAGAGCAGCTATTAGCGATTGTCCTTGTCAACAGCCCGGTGCTCCGGAGGGAGCGCGTCCTGGAATTCGTTAAGGGCCGCTTCGAATGCCTTCCGGTCGCCTTTCTTTGCTGCCTCTATCATCTTTTTCAGCGCCACGTCCTCCGGCGGCGGCTCGAATTCGATTATCTCTGGCGGCCCATCGCCTCTCGATTTCTCGTCTGATGGTCGGTTTGGCATTCCTAAAGGGATTGTACGCTTCTTTGCCGTGTTGTCCAGCGGTTTCTCGGAATATCTCCAACACGAGGTCCACACTTTCGTCCTCTGTAAGCCCGAGCCGCCGATACGCGCCAGAGAGCCCGTCTGCCAGGATCTCCGAGATCAGCTCGGCCGGATCGTCTGAGCAGCCAAACACGTAACGGAGGCGCCGGCTCACTCTCTGGTAGAGGGGCGAAGAGAACACCGGCGAGCGCTTGTGGTTGAAGTACCCCCGTTCCGGAATCAGCGCCTCGCGCTGGCGGAAGTGGGTAAGCTCATGAGGTTGTTGTCGAGCCTGTGTGCGCCGGGGCCCCTCCATGAAAAGTCCTCCCCCGCTGGCAAAGAACTTCCGGGCACGAACAGGACAGGCGCGAATTGCCGCGCTGCGGCGCCTGATCTTACCATCGAAGTATGTTGATTTTGGCCTCCCGCTCCCCGCGGCGTCATGAGATTCTCAAGCTCGCCGGCATTCCGTTTGTCGCGCGTCCCGCCGAAATTGACGAGACGCCCCGCGCGGGAGAGGACGCCTGCACGTACGCGAAACGCGTGGCTCGCGAGAAGGCCGAAGCCGTCAAAGCTGCGCCGGGCGACATCGTGCTCGGAGCGGACACCGTGGTGGTTATCGACGGTCAGACGCTGGGCAAACCCTCCGATGCAGCAGACGCCGCCCGCATGCTGCGGATGCTGAGTGGCCGCGAACACATCGTCATCACGGGCATTTGCCTGCTGAACGGCAGCCGCGCCATCGAGGATGCCGAGAAGACGCGCGTCCGCTTCGTGCCGCTTTCCGAGGAGGAGATCCAGGAATACATCTCCACCGGCGAGCCGATGGACAAGGCCGGCGCTTACGCCATCCAGGGCCTCGGTTCCAAGTTCGTCGACCGCGTGGAAGGCTGCTATTTCAACGTGATGGGATTGCCGATAGCCCGCGTCTACCGCCACCTGCGCGGGCGGTAACCAGACCTACCCTCGCACGCTCGCGGCGGGGATGCGCTTGACCAGGTCCGCCATCTCCTGGCGATTCTCGCTGCCGATCGTGAAGCAGTCGACGCAATCGAGCGAGAGCACGTATTGCAGGCACTCGTCCGCGCGGTTGCGGAGCCTGCCCACGCCGAGGATCTTCATGCCGATGACGCCCTTCCCTGCCGCTTTGATTTGCCGCAGGACTCCAACGACCGTTTGCGGGTCGGCGTCCATCGATACGCCGGCGGGGTTGATGCGCGCCAGGCACACCTGCAGCCACGGGCTCTCCGCCGCGACCTTCAGCGCATCGAGCGAGTGGAACGAGGCTCCCTGTGTTTTTACGATGCCTTTCTGGCGCGCCTCCTCGATCACCGCCATCGCGCCCTTCTTCCGCTCCGTCCAATTCGCATCCATCATGCAGTGCAGCAGCAGGATGTCGATGTAGTCCGTGTTCAGCTCGCGGCGGAAGCGGTCGAGATCGGCGCGCATCTCCTTTTCCGTGGATGCGCGGGTCTTGGTCAGGATCGTGACCTTTTCGCGCGAAACGCGCTTCAGCCCCTCGCGGAGGTGCGGGTGCGTGCCGTATTGATCGGCCGCGTCCCAAAACGTGATGCCCTGATCGTAGGCTGCCTGCAGCAGATCGGCGACGCCGCTGAGCCCGAGCTTGCGGGTCTGGTTCGAACTGCCGCCATAGCCGTTGGTGCCGGTCCCCATGGCGAGCCGGCTCACCTCAACCTGCGCGGGACCGAGCTTCACGCGGTCGGAGGCGGACTTCTTCGTCGTGCCCGCGAACAGATGATACGGAAAGCGGCCCAGCGCGGCGGCGGCCGCAAGAGGCGTCGTACGGGTCAGGAATTCGCGTCGGAACATTGCACAGGCTCCTCAGCCAACGAAGGTAGCACATTGCGCTCTGTCCGCGACAGTATACCCGCCCCGCGCGGCCGCTTAATTTACATCACCGCCCCTTCGAATAGATTTGATCGAAGGTCCCGCCGTCATCGAAATGTTTTTTCTGCGCGTTTTGCCACCCGCCGAACATTTCATCCACCGTGAAGAGGTCCACCTCCGGGAAGCGGTCTTTGTACTTCGCGGTGATTTCCTTGTAGCGGGGACGATAGTAGTGCTTCGCCGCGATCTCCTGCCCCTCGGGCGTATAGAGATACTCGAGGTACGCCCGCGCAACTTGAGCGGTGCCGTGCCGGTTGGCTACCTTGTCCACCACGGCAACTGGCGGCTCGGCAAGAATGCTGGTTGACGGAATCACGACTTCAAACCTGCCTTTGCCGAGTTCGTTGATCGCCAGGTATGCCTCGTTCTCCCAAGACAGGAGCACGTCGCCGATCCCGCGCTCGACGAACGTCGTGGTGGCGCCGCGTGCGCCCGAGTCCAGCACCGGCACATTCCTGAAGAGCCTCGCAACGAACTCCTTCGCCTTGTTCTCGTCTTTTCCGTATTGCCGCAATGCGTAGCCCCAGGCCGCCAAATAGCCCCACCGCGCTGCTCCGGAAGTTTTCGGGTGCGGCGTGATCACGGATACGCCGGGCCGCACGAGGTCGTTCCAATCCTTGATGCGTTTCGGGTTGCCCTGGCGAACCAGAAACACGATGGTCGACGTGTAGGGACTGCTGTTGTGCGGCAGCCGGGTTTGCCAGTTGCGCGGCAGCAGGCCGGCCCTTTCGGCGATGGCGTCGATGTCGTACGCCAGCGCTAGTGTCACCACATCGGCAGGCAGACCGTCGATCACCGCGCGAGCCTGCTTTCCGGAGCCGCCGTGCGACTGCTGGATCGTGACATCGACGCCGGTTTTCGCCTTCCAGTAGCGGCGGAACGCCGCGTTGAACTCCTGGTAAAGCTCCCGCGTCGGATCGTACGAGACGTTCAGCAGTTTTACCGGCTTCTGCCCAAACACCGATTGGCCCGCGCCGAGAATCAGCGCGATAGCCGCGATTGCAGGTTTGCTCTGTAGTTTCATTTTCCTCCCAGTGAAATCGGATCCACTGAAATCGGACCAGTGAAACCGGAGGCGCTTCAGAACACCAGTTGAAACCGGCTAAACACGGCCCCTTCGCTTTCCCGGTCGCCGCCGGCTGCGCCGCCCTTGAACTTCGTGTTTTCATAATCCAGCGAGAGCTTCACGCTCCGGTTGAGATACCAGTTCACACCCGCCCCCCAGGAGCGCGCGCGGGCTGCCGATTTCGCCGGATCCGCGAAGCCCAGCGTAAAAGCCTCCGGGTCCACGTTGAGTTGCCCGATTCGCGCCACCAGCTCCACAGCTCCCCAGGTGCGCCTGCCGATATCGAAGACGCGCTGCGGCGAGAGCCGTTGAAAGGTCGCCTTCTCCCCGGTCAGCACGTAAGATCCCGCCACCTGCCAGCTCCTGTTCGCAATCACGCTGCTGGTCCCGCCGTTCTCCACCGTCTGGTTCGACCGTACGAACTCGGCCAGAAGCCCGAACGGACCGCGATAGTAATAAGCCTGCGGGGAATAGCGCCGGCGGTCGCCGGCCGCCCTCGCGCCGCTCACGTAGGAAAAGAACGTGGTCTGCGACGGCGTTTTAAACGAGGGCAATGCGCCATCCTGCGTGCCCGAGGAAACAGCGAACCCCAAACCCAGACCACTCAGAAACGAGAGCCTCCCCCTGCCCGAAAACGGCGTGCCGAAAAGCCGCGCCACGAAATCCTTGCCGCTATTGCTGTCTATGTCCACGCTTCCGCCGTCCGGCGTTCCGTTAAAAACGCCAAAGGCGTAGCTCAGCCGTGTTGACACTAAGTTCCCTGCCAGTTGGATTCCCAGGTCGCGGTTCGGAACCAGGTCCGTGGGCAGTCCCCGTTCCACAAACATCGTGTCGGTGCCAGACTGCAGCCGTTCCAATCCGAATGGAGCCTTGAATTTCCCCGCCCGGATGGACATCCTCGGGAAATAACGCAGCTCGAGATAGGCGTCCTGAAGAACGGCCTTCCCTTCCCCGAAATCGGGTATCACACGGAAAGCGACGTGCTTGTACAGAACGCCCTGAAACACCGGGCGGACGCGGCGCAGCAGGAAAGTATCTACCTGGGAAGAACCGCTGCCTGTGAACGCCCGGCCATCCGCCTGGATATAGCCGCCCATGTTGAGTTGAAAATCGCCGTCGGCCGACTTGAACCCGAACCCGTCAACCCCGGTGAGAGTCTGCGGCGTCTCCCTGGCTCTCAGCGCGGCGGATTCCTGGTCCAGCTCTCTCAGCCGGGCGAGTACCCGAATCTGCTGATCCAGTTCGTCAACCTTGGCGAGCTTGGACAGCGCAACCTTATCCAGGCTCACTGTGGTTTCAGCATCCAGGTTGACCGTCGTGGCCTCAGGGCCGCCAGTCCCTTCCGCCACAGCCTGGAGCCGCTTTTCAGCCAGCCCGAGCGCCTGCTCCAACTGGCTGATCCTCTCCTCCAGCCTCTTCACTCTTTCTTCCAGACTCTCCGCGGGCGCGCCGTCACCTTGTCCCCACGCTGCAAAGGCGAGGAGCAACAGGGCACACCACAAGCGTCCGCCTATGACCATGGTTTTCTCCCCTGTTTTCAGCCAGATTCAGGTTCGAGGTGTTGCTATTCAGTTCCAGTGTAAGGGCACTCTGGCGGCGAGTCAACAAAAATCTACACAATCTCTATCGAGATTAGTATCTATGAATCCCGCAACGGCCGGGAGGCGTCCGCGAGGGCTTCCGCCGCGATCTCGCGCCGCGCCCGGATCCACTCCGGCGCCAGCTCCCGCTCTTCGTCCGGACGGTTCATTACGAACGCGGCCACCAGCCGGCCGCGCTCCAGCCACCACACGCTGAAGCTGTTCGTTTCGAAGTCGCCGCGCACCACGGCGCGGTCCGCCGGTGCGGTATCTCCCCAGAATTCCCAGGAAAGGTCGAAGTCGTCGGAAAAGAAGTAGGGGACGTTCTCGAACGGCTCGCGCGAACCCGTCATCACGCGGGCGGCATGTTGGCCCTGTTTCACGGCGTTGTCCCAATGCTCAACGCGGCGGTATCCCCCGAAGAGCACGTCCCGGTAGTTGGCCACGTCGCCGGCGGCGTAAATGCCGGGAATGCCGGTCTCCAGGTACTCGTTCACCACGATGCCGTTTTCGATCTTCAGGCCGGTGTTCTCGAACACGCCGGTCTCGGGCACAACGCCGATGCCGGCCACCACCAGGTCCGCCGGCGCGTGTTTTCCGTTGCCGAGCGAGACGCTCTGAACCCGGCCATTGCCCGAAAAAGCTGTCACGGGCGCATTGGTTTCAAAGCGGACCCCGCGAGCTTCGTAGTAGCGGCGGAAATAATCCGACATGCCGGGCGTAAACAGGCGCTTCCAGATGCGGTCTTCGATCATCACCATGGTGGTTTCCAGGCCCCGCTGAGCGAGCACGGAAGCAACCTCCATGGCGATGAAGCCACCTCCGATCACCACCGCGCGGCTCGCGCGTTCGCTTTCTTCGCGTATGCGGCGGGAATCCGCAAGCGAGCGCAGGTAATGGATGCCGGCCAGATCCGCGCCTGGCACGTCCAGCTTGCGGACCCGCGCGCCGGTGGCGATCAGAAGGTTTTCGAAACGGTACTCTTCGCCGGAGCTCGTTCTCACGGTCTTCTGCGAGGGGTTCAGCCGCTCCACGACGGTGTTCAGCCGGACCTCAATGCCGTGAGTCTCGTAGAACTCCGGCGCGGCGATCAAGATGTCCTTTTCCGTCTCGCGGCCGGCAAGAAAACCTTTGGAAAGCGGCGGCCGCTCGTACGGCAGCGCGTTATCCGCAGATATGATTCCCAGTTCGCCCGGCTTGATGCCGGACTCGACGAAAGCCTTGGCCGCGTACCCGGCGACCATGCCTCCCCCCATGATCAGGTACTTGAACGATGGCATGTCAACTAGCTCCTCTGAGTGGTCTTGCTACTAGCGTAGCCGACGTCCGGGCGGGGGGGTGTCCAAGTACCGAGCGCAAGAGGTCGCGGTTTGCAAGGACAAGAACAACCCGACCGCGAGCGACCGGCTCAAGAGTCTTGCCTTCGGCGGCGGCATCGTGGGAGGAATCGCAGCCGGGATCGGAGCGGCGGTGGGCAGCGAGAAGACCCTGTACGCGGCGGAGCCGAAGACCTCCCCCGCCCCGGCTGCCGATATTAGGTGAACCAGTCCGGTTGTGTGTTATGGCCGGCGCTGCGGGGGAACGATATTATGATTTGGCTATGCGAGGCACTCTCTCCCGCCGCGGCTTTCTATCTCTAACCGCCGCCGCGGCCGCTCCCGTACAGGCAGCCGCCGGGGACAAGTCAGTCGTCTCCCTGGTTACCGGCAACGACCGTCGCAAGAATATCTACAACGCGCTTCTGGAGATCGACGACCAGATCCGCCCGGCACTGAAGCGCAAGAAGTACGTACTCATCAAGCCCAACTGCGTGGCGGTGAAAAATCAGCTCGGATCCACGCACGCAGACGCGCTGCGAGGCATCCTCGATTACCTCGCGCCGCGGTTCAAGGGGCCGGTGGTGATCGCCGAATCCTCCCGCGACGACACCTGGGATGCGTACGAGAATTTTCATTACAACCAAGTGGCGTCGGAGTATCGCGGGCTGAAGGTCAAGCTGGTCGACTTGAACGAAGAGGAGCGTTACGAGACATTCGAGATCCTGGACCGCAACGTTCACATGTCGCAGGTGCGCCTGGCGGCCCGGCTGATGGATCCCGGCGCATTCGTGCTCGGCTCGGCCATTCTCAAGAGCCATGACGCGGTGGTGGCCACGCTATCGGTAAAAAACCTCGTGATGGCGGCCCCGCTTCACAGTTCACGCAAATCGGCCGACAAATGGCACGACAAATCGAAATACCACGCGGGCTTCCGCCAGATCCACATGAACCTCCTGCTGACCGCGAAAAAGCTCCGGCCGTTCTGGGGCGCCACCGTGATCGACGGCTATGAGGGCATGGAGGGCGATGGGCCGATAAACGGAACGCCGGTCGCCTCGAGCCTAGCCATCGCATCGGCGGATTTTGTTGCGGCTGACCGCGTCGGCGTGGAAGTGATGGGCGTGAACCCGGAGTGGCCGGGCTACTTGAATTACTGCGCGCGCGCAGGGCTGGGCCAATACGATCTCGCGAGAATCGAGCTGCGCGGAGGCGTCGCGCCGGCGGCCGTCAGGAAGACATACCGCCTCCACAAGTCGATAGACCGGCAGTTGGAATGGATGAAGCCGCTGCAGAACCGGACTTGACCCGGCCCGGCAGCGGCCCAACTCATCCAGATTGCGTTTCCGCAGCTACCTCCCCAAAAACTTCTCCAGCTTGTCTATCTCGCGCTCGGCCTGATCGAGATATTTGTTGGTGGCGGCGAGGTCCTGGCGCTTCAGGGCGGCCTCGGATTCGTCGAGCAGGAACTCCATGCGCTTCCAGGCGGTCGTGATGTCCCCGCGCAGCCCGACCCCCATCTGCTGCTGCTGTTGCTGCAGGTTCTTGAGGGAGGCGATCACCGCGTTCGCGCGCGTGCCGAGCATGCCCAACCGTTCCCGCGCGCTTTCCAGGGCCTCAGGGGAGATGGTAGGAACGATCGCCTGCGGCGGGATCTGACTCGCTGCCTGTTGGGCCTGAACCGGTTGCGCGGCCGCCGGGCCGCTTGCCGGAGCAGAGGCCTGAGGAGCAGCTTGTTGCGCCCGCACCGGTTGCGAAGCCGCGCGCCGCGAAGGAGCCGGTGTGCCTGCCGGAGCGGACGTTTGAGCCGCCCGGACCGCGGGTTTCACCGGCTCGGGCTGCGTGACCGCTTGAGGAGTGGATTCGGCCGCCGCGGGCTGTGACACCGGTCCGACCGTGGCAGGCTGCGTTTCCATGGCAGGCGCTTCAGGAACGGACGGCGTCTCAGCGGCTGGCGCCGTTTCCGCAGCAAGCGACGCTTCCGGAGAAAGCTGCGGCTGCTGCTGCATCTGCCCCACCTGCTGCAGCATCTCCGCCACGGGCAGTTGAGCGCTGCTTGCCCGCGTCCGGAACCACTTCGGCACCAGGATGGCCGCAGCGGCCAGCATCGCAACCCCAACCAGCGCGCCCACGCCAATCCACAAGGCGCGATGGCTCTTTCCGCCCGCGGCCGCGGCCGGGGGTGGAGGCGGGGGCGGAGCCGGAGCGGTCTGCGCTTCAGGCGGCGCGGCTGCCTGCGCCGAAATGGAGGCCGGAGAAGGCGCTGCCTCTGCCGCGGCGACCGCCGGATTGCGGTCCGGCGGTGGAGTGAGCTCCTGCTTCACAACCTCCAGCGCGTTGCGGAGCGCCAGGGCGGTCTGGAAGCGCTGTTCCGGATCCTTCTGGATCGCGGTCATGATGATTTCGTTCAACGACGAGGGCAGGGCCGGGTTCACCTGAAGCGGCGGCGCCGGCTGCTGTTCCAGGTGCGCGGCCATGATCGCTTGATCGCTGTCGCCCTGGAAAGGCCGCTTCCCGGTCACAAGTTCGTACAAAGACACGCCGATCGAGTACAGATCCGACCGCCCGTCGATCGTCTGGCTGCCCTTTACCTGCTCGGGCGACATGTAACACAGCGAGCCGGTTGTGGCGAGCTTGCGGCCGGCCATTGCCTTGGCGATGCCGAAGTCCATCAGCTTCACCTGGCCCGCTTCCGTCACCATGATGTTGGCGGGCTGGATGCCGCCGTGAACGATGCCGCGCTCGTGCGCATACGCAAGTGCTGAAAGCGCCTGGGAGATCGCGTCCACCGCTTCCCAAGTTGTGATCGGGCCCTCGCGCAGCCGGTCCTCCAGGGTGCGGCCTTCGACGAACTCCATGAACACGAGGAGCTGGTTATCCTGCCGCAGCACGTTGTAGAGCGCGGCAATGTTGGGATGATTCAGGCCGGCCAGCGTCTGGATTTCGCGGACAAGACTCTCGGCCAGCTCAGCGTTTTCAGCTACGTCCGGCGGCAGCACCTTCATGGCCTCGATGCGGTCAGGACCGGCGTTCCGCACCTTGTAGACCGTTCCGCTGCTTCCCTCGCCGAGTATTCCGGCGATCTGGTAATCGCCGATGGTATCGCCGATATTGAATGCCATGTCGATTCCCGCCTGTTAGTTGCGGACCACGTCCCCGACTTTGGGCGCCGTGCTGCCGGTGAATTTCCCGACGGAGGAGCTTTCGTCCACTTCGGTGATCACAACCTCGCCCAGCGTCTCTTCAATGCTTCTGAGGATCTTGCCCGTCTCCGGATCGCGCACCTCGCGCACCTTGCGGCGGACGGAAAGCCGGTCGCCCACCTTAACGCCCGCCCTGCTGCCGACGTTCAGAACCAGAATGCCGTCGGTAGAATCGGCCACCAGCCCTTCGATCTTCACCGCCCTGGTGGGCAGCCGCGCGGCCTGCTGATCGAGCTGCGTGCAGAGTTGGGCGACAGCCGCGTTCACCGCCTCGCCGATGATCGTGTTGGCGAAGTTGGCGCTGCTCATGTCCACCGCGCCGCCCGCGGCAACCGACCCGCCGCCTGAACCGAGCAGCGAAGTGCCCGACCGCTTCGACTCCCCGACGCCTCGCGCCGTGGCCAGGATCTCGGCCGTCTCGGTGTTGATCATCCGGGCGGTGATGCCGACCACCGCCTTCGACTCGTTCCGCCGGACGCCGCCCAGCCCGAAGCGGCCGCCAACGCGATCCACCGCGCCGCCCGCGATGCCGGTGCTCTTGTCGTCCCGGCCGAACTGCGTGATGCTGCCCAAAATAATGGCGTCCACGCCCAGAATGCGGCCGATCCTGGCCGCGGTGCTGGCGTCGGCGCGGTCGCTGTTCGAAAAATTCTGCTCAGCCAGGATTTTATCCAGCGCCTTGCGCTCGATTACGCTGTACTGGCCACTGTTGACCAGCTTTTCCACAACCAGGTCGGAAATGCCTTTTCCTATGTCCTCGTCGGTTCCAAAAATAGCCTGAACGTTGCTGCGCACCGTGGCGTATTCAAAATCGAGCACGGCGACGCGCTTCTTCTGTGCGGCCGCATTAACGGCCAAAAGCATTGTCAAAATGCAAGGAATGATCAGCCGGCGCATTGCCTTCTCCATGAATATCTTGCTTACTAAGTCATTATTCCGGCAGTGCGGAAAACTGCGCAACTACGATTACTTTTGCGTCTTAACCCTTGCGGGTGACGAGTTTCCTAGACTATCAGAAATTTCGGCAGGTGCTGGCGGAAGCTCGAAGGGATTAGGGGATAACTCGCGTAGCGCGGATCTAAGTACTAAGTACTATACCCTACAGCGTAACTTACCAGTACTTTAGTTTGAGACGGTCCAGACTGAGCAGGGAGCTGTGGTGCGCGCGCACCAATCCGCCACTCGAGTTTGCAGTCCTGCTGTCGCAGTTGAGGGGAGTCAGGTGATGCGGGCCGGGGAGGCGCCCGGCCCGCTACGGGGGGTCCTTAACTAGAAGGTGAACTTCACACCGAAACGGCCCGCGAAGCCCGGGTTGAAGATGTCCGTCAGCCCGTACAGCGGATCGTAGGCTCCCGGCCCCGTAAGCTGGTCGGCAGTCTGAGCCAGCAGAGCGCGGTAATCGAATCCCTCGAAAAGATTGATATTCGAGAGATCGATCGCCGAGGCCTGCCGCCCGCCGCCCGCTCCGGAACCCCGGTTCAAGCTGGAGAAGCGCCGCCGCGAGGTCTTCTGGTTGAAGACATTCAGGGCATTGAACTCGAAGCGCAGCCGCTTGTTCTCTCCAATGCTCACGGTGTGGCCGATCATCAAATCGGTTTGGGTGAGGAAAGCCGTCCGGCCCATGTCACCGCGGCCTTCCACCATGACCGGAATCTGATTGACGGTGTTGACGGTGGTGGTCAGCGGGGTACCGCTGCCGGCGTACTGGAAGATGCCGATATCCGTCGTTTGTCCGGACCGCCAGTTAAACTCTTTGTTGCCGTAGAGCTTGAACACGTGCGGCCGGTCAGTGGCCAGACGGCCCTTGATGTCCACATTGCCGTGGGAGTCGAAAAGCACCTCGTCGAGGTCCCAGCTACGGTTGGCGTTGCCGCCTGGGCGGGCGATGGAGCCGCCGAGCTGCTGCGCCGTTGCCGAGCTGTTGCCGGTGGCGGGACTGGTGATTTCGTCGGAGTTGGCCAGACCGGCGTAGTTGCCCCACAGCCGGCTGTAGACATAGCTGAAGCTGCCGAACATGCCCCTGGAGAAGCGCCGCGTGACGGTCAGCTCCAAAGCGTCGTACTTGCGAACCGGCTTGGGCATCGGGAACGGCGGGGTCTTGCCGCTGGTCGGCATTATCTTTGCTTGGCCCTCTCCGGGGTTGCCGTAGAGGTAGACCTCATCACCCTGCTCGTTGAGTGCGCCGAGATCTTCGATGGTCCGCCGCAGATTCGTGTGTACGTAGTTGCCGCGGAACACGGTCTGAGGCGCGATCTGATACTCCACGCCGAAATTCATGTTGTCCTGGCTCATCGGCTTGATGTTTTTGGCCACCAGGTCGAAAGAAGGTACGCGCCGGTCCCGGAACGAACCGGGCTCGCTGCTCCAGAGATTGGTGCCCGGGAGATTTGTGAGCGAAGCGGAAGACAGCAGGTTGAAAACATCCGGACTGTCGAGCGAGCGATAATGCACACGCCAGATGTCGCCGCCGAACGTGCCTCGCGAGAGTTCGTACTTCACCCAGTCAAAGTAGCGCCCCCAGCTTCCATAGATTTTCGCGCGGCCGTCGCCGAACAGGTCGAAGCTCGCGCCGAGACGCGGGGCGATCTTGTCGGCAAAGCCGAACTCGAATCCGTAGTCCTTGATATCGCGGCGGAACGTCGGGACCTTCTCGTTTTCGACGCGCAGGCCTAGAGTCAGGCTCAGGCGCCTGGTGATCCGCCACTGGTCCTGGATGAACATGTTGTGCATGCCGGCGCCGGTGACGCCCGCGGTGCGGCGGTCGTTGAATTCGTAGTAGCCGTAGACTCCGCGGTTTTCTCCAAGAGTCGGGCTCAGGAAAGGCGAATTCCAGAAGACGTTGATGTAGCCGCCGCCCATCTCATGGTTGTCCATCCGGTTTACCGTCTTGGAGAAGCCCCAGCCGACCTTCAGATTGTGCTGTCCGAGAAGGTTTCCGAATTTGCTGAAGTCTGTCTGGATAAAGGTTCGGGTGACGATGTCGTAGTCGTTCTGCACCTGCCGCGCGATGTTGGCAAATCCTCTGGGCTGGCGGAGGTGTTCCGGAATGGCTTCGTAGTCTACCGCCGAGTTCTGGTAGGTGATCGAAATCAGGTTGGGCAGCCCGACGGACTTGTAGTTGTCCCAGAAACGGCCGGCGCGGACGGTCAGCAGCGATGTGGTCGTCACGCTGATGTCCACCTGTCCGGTGTAACTGGACTGCGGCTGGAAGTACCCGCTGTCCCGGATCGGGGTGACGGCCGCGAGCGAAAGGGTCGTGGTGTCGGGAGCGGTGCTGTTCGGCCGCGGAAGATACCCGGAGACCTTGGTCGGCGACCAGAGCCAACTGAAGTTAGTCCGGATGCGGCTCACTGGATCCCAGGATATCTTGTTGAACATCTGGTGGAATGTGGAATCGCGGCTGAAGTGGGCGCTTTCGGCGCCGTTGGACAGGTTGTAATCCCCGGCCTGGCGGCGGAACTGGGGTGAGAAGGCGGTGAAGAAATACAGCATGTCCTTGACGAAATAGCCGCCGAGCGTTCCGCCGATTTCGTGGGTGTTATCGGTCTGTTTGCGATCCTGGATGTGCATTGCGGTCCGCTCGGTCACGGGGTCCGCCACCAGGCGTTTCACCGGGGCGGCGCTGAGGCCGTTTCCGGAGTAGTAGTAGTGAAGGTCGCCGTGGAAGGCGTTGCCGCCAGACTTCGTCACCGCGCTGATGACGCCACCGAGGGCGCCGCCATATTCCGCGTCGATACCGCCCGTTTTCACCTGTACTTCCTGCAAGATTTCGAAAACCGCGTTTTGCCGCGACTTGCCGTTAATCAGGCTGGTCGTGGAAACGCCATCGATGTTGAACTGGTTCTCCGCGCCGCTGGCGCCGTTCACCTGGAAGCCGCCCTCGATTTCGCCGGTGTTCACAGACGGCGAGGCGAGCGCGAGCGCCTGGAAGCTGCGCGCTTTGGGAAGGCGGTCGAATTCCTCGGATGTCACGTTGTGCGCGATCGAGGTGCGGCTCGTGTCGATGAGCGGAGCCGCCTCGGTCACCTGGACCGTCTCGGTAACGGAGCCGACCGTCAGCGTGCCGTCGACCTTCAGTCGCTGGCCGACAAGAAGGTTGACGTCCGCGACCTCATACTTCTGAAACCCCGTCGCCTCAAAAACGACCGAGTAATGGCCGGGTTCGAGTCCGGGGGCGATGTAACTGCCGGCGGCGCCGGTTCGCGTCGTGAAAACGCGGCCGGTGCCCTTATTTTTCACGGTGACTACGACGTCGGGAACGACCGCGCTGCTCGAGTCGGTCACAACGCCGCTGAGTTCGCCGAAGCGCTCTTGCGCATGCAGCGCAACAGCCGCCACAAGCGTAAAGACTATGGTTAGAAGCGCAGCCCGATACACTCGGCCCCGCTCCGTAAAAACAGATGTCACGTTTGTCCTCCTGGGAGAAGTGCGGGAGAGAAGTTTCCAGACGGAGAAACCCCCTCTGATTGACTACCGCACGAGGA
The DNA here is from genome assembly GCA_029776225.1 of Acidobacteriota bacterium. Taxonomy (GTDB): domain Bacteria; phylum Acidobacteriota; class Terriglobia; order Bryobacterales; family Bryobacteraceae; genus Fen-330. The sequence continues at coordinate 43,183 of JAKOTR010000085.1, forward strand.
TACGGCAGTTTTGCTGCCAAACGCCGCCCCTGTAGAGTCAGCTGGTTAGGCTTGAGGAGAACTGATTATTCCCGTTTTCGGGATTTTGAATATTGAACTCTGGAAAAAACCTCAAGAACGCTCCTCAAAAACGCTTAAGAAACGCTTAAGATTCGCAAACGTGCCGGGTACGGGAAATTTTCGGGAGTTTACAACAGGAAATTCTCTTGAAGCCGGCGGCCTCTCTCCTGAAACGCGGACGGGCTCTCGTGGGGGCTGCAGAACCTTACGGTAATTTCAGAATCGCACCCTGAACAGCGCAACCCTCTAGACTGAAGACAGGGGGCGCGTGGTGGGGGTGCGAAAGGGGACGGGACACCCGCTTCTGTATTCCGGAATATGCATTCTGGCCTTGTGGGGGCTGGCCAGCGGCAATCCTTCCGCGTACTCCGCTCCCCCTGTTCTCGCCTTCGAGGAGTTGCTGCGGCTGGCAGAAACAGCGGCTCCGAACGGAGATCTCGGCCTTCGCTTGCGCCGGCTGCTTCACACGCCGTTTGTCAGCAATGAGGCGTGGAACAGCGGGGCGCGCCCTCACCGCCCGGTGCGGCCAGGGTCGGGGCCCGTCCTGCGGGCAGTCCAGTGGAACATCGCCGGAGGCAGACAGTTCGACCTGATCAGGCGGGTGTTCACCGATCCGGCTTCTTTCCAAACCGAGTTGGCGCAGGCTGAAAAGGCCGGTGTGGAGGCGGTCCCGGCCATTCGCGAACAGCTCCAGTTGTTGCAGGGCGCCGACGTCGTGATCCTCAACGAAGCGGACTTAGGAATGGGCAGGAGTGGCTACCGGGATGTAGCGCGGGAGCTCGCGCAGGCGCTCAAGATGAACTACGTGTTCGGGGTGGAGTTCGTCGAAGTGGACAGACTCGAACTTGGCCTGGCTGTTCCCGAGCTTGACGGCGTGCTCAAGGCGGAACTGGCGAATCAGCTCGAGGTGGACCCGGCGCGGTACAAGGGTCTACACGGATCGGCGATCTTAAGCCGCTACCCGATACAAAGCGCGAGGATCCACAGGCTGGTTGCCTGTTACGACTGGTACGGGACGGAGAAAAAAGAGATAGCGGAACTGGAGAAAGGGAGGCGGCTGGCGGCCCGAGAAGTGTTCCTGGAACGCATCGCGCGGGAACTGCGGCACGGCAACCGCATCGCCCTGATCGCCGAGATTGCGGTGCCGGAGAGCCCTACCGGGTTCCTCACGGTCGTCGCGGCTCAACTGGAAGGCCGCAGCCCTCCCAAGTGCCGCCGCGCCCAGATGGCGGACCTGCTGCTCACTCTGGCGGGCGATGCAAACCCGGTCATCCTGGGAGGGGATCTGAATACGACAGGCCTGAGCGCCGCTCCTACGTCGGTCTGGCTGGAGATCAATAAACGGCTGTCAAACCCGGATTTCTGGATCCGCCAGGCCGTGTTTCGCTTCGCCATTCCCACCGCAATCGCGGAAGCTGTGCTGCTGCCCACAAACTACGTGAAAAACCTTCACGACCCGACCGTGCGCGACATTCCGCTGTTCGCCTCCAACCCGGAGTCGGGCCTCTTCCGGGCGCTGGAGCGGTTCCGCTTTCGCGACGGGTATGCGTTCGACTTCCGGGGTGAAAAGACGCTGGCCAACTCCAACGAACGCGGGATCAAGGGATTCAAGCCGACCTTTGAATTCGCCCGGGACTATGGGGGCCTGATCGGCACATACAAGCTCGATTGGTTTCTGGTGAAGCCATTCATCCGGCGCCCGCGCGAGCGGAACGGCAGCCGCTACTTCGCTCCCGTGTACGCCCGAACGCTTGCGGAGTTGAACCGCAGCATCGCACAGCAGCGCATTTCGGACCACGATCCGATCATGGTGGATCTCCAGTTGACTCCGGATCGCGTCCTGTCTACGCCTTACCGTAGATCGGAATGACAGCTCCGTTCACGTCCGCCGCGGCATCGGAGGCCAGCCAGAGAATCAGGCTTGCGATGGATTCGGGCTTGACCCACTGGGAATAATCCGCCTTGGGATTGGCAGCGCGGTTCGCGGGGGTGTCGATGATGCTCGGCATCACGGCGTTGGCGGTAACTCCCGTATGCTTTACTTCCAGCGCTACCGTGCGCACGAGCGCCACCAGCGCCGCCTTGGAGACGCCGTAAGCGGCCAAGCCGGCCGCGGGTTCGACGCCCGTCCTCGATCCCACCGCAACGATGCGTCCCCGCCCGGATCCGAGCATTGAGGGCAGAGCCGCGCGGATCGTATAGAACGCCGCGTTCAGGTTGACGTCCAGCATCTGTTTCCAGACGGAGTCGCTGGTCTCGGCGACGGGATTGCCACCCGCAAAGCCGCCGACCAGGTGAACCAGCGCGTCAAGGCGTCCCGTCCGGTTCAGCGCGTGCCTGACAGCCGCCGCGGCGCCCTCCGGCGTGGAGACGTCGGCCTCCAAACCGGAAAACCGCTCGTTCTCGACTGGCGCCGGACCGCGCCGGTACACTCCAGTCACCACCGCGCCCGCATCCAGGAATGCTTTCGTGACGGCGCGCCCCAGCCCTCCGTTCGCGCCGGTAATCAGAACTGTGCGGCCCTCGAATCCCAGCATTAGCAGCCTCCGGCGCCCCGCGCGCCTTGCCTTCCTTATACCACTCGCCGTGGGCCGCCGCCGCGTCACTCCTTCCAGAACATTTCCGCGTCGGAGCGGCGCACGTAGTTCGCGTCGAGCGCGGCGGGGTCCTGGGCAGCGCCCGCTGACAGCCGCTCGGCCGCGATGCGTCCGATGGCCCCGGCCAGCGCGCGCGGAGCGTGGAGCACGGGGGCGTTCTCGAAGCGCGTGCCGGCCAGCGCGCCGCGGAAGGGAGTAAAATCCGTCGAGATAAATTCGAGTTCGCCCTCGGGCAGCGACGCCAGCCACTGCGGCAGCGAAGTCACCACCTCGGGCGTCACCGCTTTCAGCGCCGCGTCGTAGACCGCGCCGTAGATCTGGCCGCGGCGCGCATCGAGGACCGCCGCCCTCAGTGGAGCGCTGCCGAAGGAAGCGACTGCCTGAAGGTTCGATACCCCGACCGCCGGCCGCTTCAGCGCCTCCGCCAGTCCCTTCACCGCCGCCAGCCCGACTCGCACGCCGGTGAACGAGCCCGGTCCCGCCGCCGCGGCGAAGCAGTCGATCTCCTTGAGTTTCCAGCCGGCTCGCGCCAGCAGCGCTTCCAGGCGCCCGAACAGCACCTGGCCGAATCCCTCCGGCGCGTGAATGAGTTCCTCGGAGACGGTCTCGCCGCCTTCTATCAAGGCGATACTGCCGAACTCCGCAGTAGTGTCAACAGCGAGGATGCGAGTCACTTGGTGAGCTGGTAGACCTTGATGAGGTTATAAATCTTGCCGAGGGCGTTCATGCCGTACAGGCGCACGGAGAGCGTTGCCGGGAAGCTCCGGGCAATGTTGTCCGGAATTTGAAACGTGCCTTTCGCCCCGGCGCCGATGATACGCGTGCCCTCCCCGTCTGCCGCCACTTCTCCGATCCACAGGTACATCATCGTACTTGTGGCCCGCGTCTCGCGCGTGAGCCGGGCCGCGAATTTGGCCGGCGCGGACAGCGAAATCGAATCGCCGGCGGGTTCCGCGATCTCAAACGGCGCCTTCTGCGGGCTCACCTCGATCTCCTGCAAGACGATGGGCCGCGACTCGAACTTGTAGGACCTCAGCATCGAGGCCTTGCGGCCTTCGCGCGAAATGTGGAGCACCCAGTCGTGATCCTTACTTGGCGGCTCGCCGCTGAAACGGTCGCTCCGGAAGCTCTTCTGTTTCACGAACTCGCCGGTGATCGGATTGAACCACGCCACATCGTAGCGCTGCTTCTCGACTACGATTTCGACCGGCCCCGGCTTTTCCACGTATACGATGTACTCCACGCCCTCGAGCGCCAGCGCGCGGCCGCCGTCCACGTCGAAGTACGGCTCCAGCTCCCAGTGGCGCGTCCGCGAGAAGAAGTCGAACCACGCCGCCATCTGCCGCGCACCCGGCGAATCGATGTACTTCGGGTGCACTTCGCTCTCGCCGCCTCGCGTGCCGGTGTTGGCGAACGTGGGGTACTGGCCGTTCATGGTCGAGTTCCACAGCCGCTTGCGGAAGGTGTCCGTATCCACGTCGCCGGGACGGCTCTTCCCCGCCCCGCTGTCTTCGTGTACGGATCCGGCGTCGACGAAGGGCACCGCGTAGAGCTGGTGCTCGATCGAGCCGACATCGTCCGCCGTGGAGCTCTGCATCACGTAGTCCATCCACTCATCGGGGAGCAGCGCCGAGGAAGTCCCCGCCGTGCCGGTGGAGCGCGGGTGCTGGTAGGGATCGAGCCTCTTGAAGGCCAGCCCGATCTCCTTGAGAGCGGCGCGCCCTCCCGGCGCCCGCTCGAAGTTCTCGAAGCCCTGCCAGGTGACGTTCATGGCCGCATAGCGGGCCACCAGGTAGGCGATGTAGCGTTCCCGCTGCTGCCAGGAAGGGAACAGCGTCTCAATCTGCCGTTGATCGTACGCCACCATCAGGTCCACGATGATGCCGTTGCTGTTCAGCGTCCGTATGCGGTCGTCGAGTTCTTGGAATGCCGCCGGATTCGGCTCGTCGGCGGAGATGAAGGTGCCGGGCGGCTTGCCGGGAGGCGCCAGCACGACCCCTCGCATGTGCGTGAACTTCTGCTCCGCCCGCGCGGCAACCAGCTTGTCAAACACCTGGCGGTCGATGAACGGCAGCGTGTAGAGCGTGTCGCCCATCCAGAGGTGCGGCGTCCGGTTGTTGTCGTCGACCAGCGCCCAGTGATGCACGTTGGCGGCTCTCAGAAAACCCGGCGACTCGGAGGGGGTGGCCTGAAACGTTCCCTGCTTGCCCTCGAACCTCGGCAGGTTGCTCGAGATCCGGAACGCCCACTCGCCGGGATCCACCGGAGAGAAGCGGATCACAAAGCGGCGGCCGCCGTCCCAGAACCCCGGCATGCGGAACGTCCGGTATCGCGGCGAGCGAAACTCACCCACGATTTCTACATTGAGATAAGGATTGCCGGCGGCTTCCTCTTCCGTGAGTTCGAAGACGATTTCGCACGGCGAGTACGTCGGCGTCGGCTGGCAAACGGTTTGCGCGACAACCGGCAGCGCCAGGGCGGACAAAAGGAACAGCTTATACATCAAACTCCAGTGTATCCAGAGACCACTGAAACGGGGAGGGTGGCCCCGCGGGGCGTCCGCGATCCGGCCCCAAGAGACATGCAATGATGTCTCTCATTGGACATTCATTTCAACAGGAGCGTGGATGATCATTCATCGTTTTGTTAGTTTGGGGGCCGTTGCCGCCCTCGTGCTGTTCTCCGCTGGGGCCATTGCCCAATTGCCGCCGGAAAGCGACGCCTGGTTTGACTTCGAGCCGGCGGTAGACGATTTCGGGCCGACAATTCTTGATTGCAGCCAGTGGATCGAGGCGCCCACCGGCAAGCACGGCTTTGTTACCGTCAAGGGCGACAGGTTCGTCTTCGAGGACGGAACGCCCGTGCGTTTCTGGGGATCGCAGACCGGCTTTCGCCGAGACGATCCGGACTATTCGGCCCGCCGCATGCGGCGCCAGGGAATCAACCTGATCCGGCAGCACGGCAATCTCAACGACCCCGCGAGGCTGGATGCCACTCTGGCCAGGTTGGGCAAGAACGGCATCTACATGGCGCTGAACATTTACTACCCGCTGAACTATCGCTACCGGCCGAACGAGGTGGAAGGGTGGCCGGAGGGAGGCTCGTCCGAGCACGTCCATTTCTTCAATGACAGCGCCGCCTCCATTCAGTTGAAGCGCCTGGCGAACTTCTTCACCCATGTGAATTCCCACACGGGCAAGCGCCTGTGCGACGACCCGACCATCGCGATGGTGGAAATCGTGAACGAATCCTCGATGTTCTGGGGCGAGGTGGACGAGCCGCTGCGGAAGCAGGTGGAAGAGAAGTTCGCGGCCTGGCTGCGGAAAAAATACGGAAATAATGAGGCCCTCAGGAAGGCCTGGTCCGCCGGAGACAAGTCCGGGCTGGAAGAGGGCGAGGGGCTCGAGCCCGGCCAGCGGATCGGCCTGATCCGGAACTCCATGTTCACGGAGAAATATTTCCAGGAAAACCCGCACAAGAAGGTTCGCGGCCAGGACCAGATGCGCTTTTATTACGAGCTGGAGGACAACTACTGGACCGCCTGCAAGAATGCGTTGCGCAAGGCGGGCGTGAAGGTCCCGATTACCGCTACGGCATGGCAGGGCAACACCACCATGACGACCCGTGTTCACATGCTGGCCCAATCCAAGATGGACTACATCGACCGCCACGGCTACTGGGCGCACCCCCAGGGCAAGGGCAACGAGAGGTGGAACATCGCGACCGCCACGTTCGACCCCAGGCCGATGATCAAGGCCATGCACGAAGATCAGAAGACGCTCGTGTACCTGGGCCGCGAAAACCTCGTGATCGAAAAAGCATGGGAGCAGGTGCTGGGAAAACCGCTGACGATCAGCGAGTGGAGCACGGTGACTCCCAACTGGTACTCGCTCGAAGGGACCGGATTGATGGCGGCGTACGGCATGTTGCACGGCTGGGACGGGCCGCTTGAATCCAACTACCAGCCGGGCGACTGGACCAACCGCATGGGCCCCAATCAATTTAACCTGTTCGGCAACCCGCCCCACATTCTGCAATTCCCCGCCGCCATGGCGATGTGGTACCGCGGGGACGTGAAGGAAGCGGACGTGATCGCGGAATCCGTCTATACGGAAGAGGGCGTCTTTGAGACGACCGACGACGTGAAGCCGCTGCCGCTGCCTGCGGCGCTTATTGGCAAAGTCGGCTTCCGGTTTGTGGACAAGCCTCGCAAGCCGAGAGTCAGGGACATCAGCAAGTATTGGGACCCGAAAACGCTGACCGCCCGCTCGATCACTAACGAATTGACCTGGAACGGCTCGGACGGCGTGGTCACCATCAACACTCCCCGCACGCAGGCTGTGATCGGATTCCTGTCCAAAGGCCACGCCCCCATGCGGGACGTCAAGGTTTCCAGTCCCACGGATTTCGGCGCTCTGTGGGTCACGGCGATGGACGGCATGAGACCGGTGAATTCCGCCAGGCGCATTCTCGTCACCGCGGTAGGGCCGGCCCGGAACACCGGGATGGAGTATGAAATCGTCGAGGGCGCTCGGCGTCCCACCGCGAGGATCAAGAACGCGGGTGGGCCTCCCATCCAGTTGCAGGCTGTTCTCGGAGACGTCGAAATCAAGACCTCCCAGGCGAAGGCGCTCAAAGCCTGGGCGCTCAACGTTGTCGGAAAGCGGATCGCGGAAGTGCCGCTGAAAAAAGAGGCGGGCAAAGTCATCCTGACCATGGACTCGAAGTACAAGACCGTGTACTACGAGCTTTCAGCCGAATTGTAGTCTGCTGAAGTAGGAGCGGCTTAACGGTTCTCCTCGAGAAGTCTGGGGCGAGGCCGGGAACCACGCGTGGTCCGGCCTCGCGCGCGGCACAGCATGCTACAGTTTCGAAACTGTGTTTGAGTTGTAATTCGCCACCCAGATGTGAGTCCCGTCGAACGCCACGCCTTCTGGCAAGTCTCCCACTGGATACGTGCCTACCAGGCTCCCGTTGCTGGCCCGCAACTTCGTCACGGTGCGGTCGAAGTAATTTGCCACCCAGATGTGGGTCCCGTCGAACGCCACGCCTCTTGGTCCTTGGCCCACCGCGAAGCTGGCTACCTGGTTGGCCTCGTACCACTTGAGCAGTGCTATCGCCATGGTATTCGGCCCAGCGGGCCCCGCTGGTCCTTGCGGTCCCATCGGCCCTGCCGGCCCCGGTGGCCCGGCTGGAGCTGCAACGTAGTATCCGTACAGATCAATCACCAGGTCCGTGTCGTCCGTGGCCAGCACCTGAATGCTCCCGTCGGCGCTGGCCGGAACCACCGTCGCATTCCCGATGATCCCGCCTTTGTCGGCATTCAGCACCACCGTCCCCGGCCACGGCCGCCCTGCCTCCCATGCGCTCAAATACCCCACTCCCTTGCCTTCCGGCGGAACCACCACAAAGTGCGCCAGGTACGCCTTCGCCGCAGGCACGTTGCAATTGGATTTCGCCACCGGAATCGTTCGCGCCTTGTTGCCCGAAAGCATCGGAGGACCAAACGGGCCGCTTTTGCCCTGGCCCTCCCGTGTATCCACGAGGCGGCAGGGCGTGATTGAAACGAAGGCTAACGAGTCGACGCCGGCCTGTGCAATCGAAGCCTGCTTGAGCCCCGATGGAGGCGCGGGTATGTTGGGACCAGCCACGCGGCGCCCAAGCCGGCAAACACGCCAGGCTCAGGATCGCCGCAGCGGCTCTGGAAAACGCAAAGGAATAACGCGCTGGTTTCTTCATAAGCCTGGTTTCTTCACAAGCAATGAATTGTGTGTAAGGCTGGAGCCCACACGGTATGGCGCCGCACCGGCAGGGACCGTGCGCGCCGGGAAGAGATTCTATCATCCGGTTATTCGGATGGATAACCTCTCAAGCCGGGGGGAGTGCTGGTTGCGAGTAGCTGGCTGGCATATCCGTGCGGTCGTATACTTTCCTGGGGCCGTTGCGCAGCGGCGCCGATTAGTAAGACATCAGGGAAGGGATTAGATGTTGTGCACAAAGGAAACTCAGCCCAGCGCCGCATTTTTGCAGAAAACGGCGCCAGGCCGCGCCGCCGGGCGGCTGCCGGATTGGGTCTTCTTGCCGCCCGTCAGTTCACAAATGCCGTAGCCACATGGCCGGCAGGTTTCTCAGAGCTTCGAGACCGTGCCGCTCCCCAAATTCGCCACCCAGACGTTGATGCCATCGAAGGCCAGCCCTTGGGGTTCGTTTCCAACAAGCCACCGGCCAACTTCGGATCCGTCGCTGGCCTTCAGCTTAATGACGCTGTTGCTGTTTAGGTCCGCTACCCAGATGTGGTTTCCGTCGAAGACCACGCCCATCGGGTAGGTCGCCACATTGTATGTGCCCAGGACGAAGCCGTCGCTGGCCCGCAACTTGACGACAGCGTCACTGCCGTTTACGGCCACCCAGATGTGGGTTCCATCAAAGGCCAGCCCTTGTTGGTAGTAGCCAACCCAATACGTCCCAGCGACGGTCCCGTCGGCTCGCAATTTGATGATATTGCCGCTGTGGTTCGCCACCCAGATGCAGGTTCCGTCAAAGGCGATGCCAGTCGGATGGTATCCAATGCCATACGTGCCCACTGCGCTTCCGTCGCTGGCCTTTAGCTTGGTAACGTTGTCGCTGCTATAGTTCGCTACCCAGATATGGGTTCCGTCGAAGGCGATGCCACTAGGGGAATCTCCAACGTTGTACGTACCCACGACCGTTCCGTTGCTAGCCTGGAGCTTCGTCACGGTGTTGTTGATCGGATTCGCCACCCAGATGTAGCCGCCGTCGAACGCTAGGAGCTTGTTGAAAAACCCAAACTGAGCGCTTGGCTGATCAAACAAGGGCTGGGACAATTGTTTCATGCGCGGCGACGATCAGCAGCAAACGGGAATGTTCAGCTATGTATGCCTGGAGGACCGGGTGCCGGCGGATCATCCTCTGCGGGCCATCCGCAAGACGGTCGACGAGATCCTGCGGGCGATGGCGAAG
>JAKOTR010000088.1 GCA_029776225.1 Acidobacteriota bacterium
GCGGCAGAGCAGCAGGCGAAGCAGGCGGCGGATTCGTATGCGAGCGCCATGGCGGGGTTGAACGACCGGCTGAACGAGCACCTGGTTGCGTTAGGGAAGATGACAGAGCTGGAGGCGCTGCGGGCCAAGCTGAGCCGGGAGGGATGGAGCGAGCAGCAGATAGCAGATCTGTATGCCATGCAGCAGATGGAGGAAGCGGCGAGGATGGCTGCGGTGGCCCGGCAGGCGGCGGAGCGGCAGGCGGCGGAGGCACAGCGGCAGGCGATGGAGCAGGCGCGGGCGCAGACGAAGCGCTACACGGAGGCCGTGGCGCAGTTGCGCGCGGAGATTGCCGCGCTGCAGGGCGACCCGATGCCACTGCTGCGCCTACAGTATCCCGGCCAAGATGATGCGCGGCTGCGCGAGCTCCTGGCTCTGCGGCAGGAGCGGGCGCGGCTGGAGGAGCAGATTGCGGCGCGGGCGCGGGCTGAGACCGAGGCGCGGCGCGGCGCGAACCGGGAGGCAGAGAAGAGCGCGAACATCACGCGCCGGCTGCGCGAAGAGTTGGCCGATGCGCAGGCGGCATACGATCGGGCACGCGCGGCTGGCGACCCATACCGGGAGGTGCTCGCCCGGCTGAACTTGGCCACGCGTGACCTGACGGTGGAGCAGCGCGGGCTGGCCCAGCAGATCGCGGATACAATCGTGCAGGCGGAGGCGGTGCAGCGGGCCCGGCGTGCGTGGGAGGAGTTCGCCGGGCGGCTGTCGGACACGTTCCGGTCGGCGCTCAGCGATATGGCGCGCGGCAGCAAATCATTCTTCGCGAGCCTGCGCGACGGGCTGCTAGGCACGCTGCAGCAGATGGCGATCGATATCCTGGCATCGCAGTTCTACCGGCTGCTGATGCGGGGGCTGGGCGGGCTGTTCGGCAGGGGCGGTGGGCTGGGCGAGGTGCTGGCCGGCGCGTTCGGCGGGGCGCGCGCCCTGGGCGGCCCGGTGGAACCCGGGCGGGCCTACCTGGTGGGCGAACGCGGCCCGGAACTGTTTGTGCCGCGGTCAGCCGGCGCGGTTGCGCCCGCCGGTGTGACCGTGAACATGACGATCGTAACGCCGGATGCCGACTCATTCCGGCGCAGCCAGGGTCAGATCATGACCGACATCTGGCGTCAGGCGCGCCTGGCGGCGGCGCGGACGGGGTAGGAGATGACTGCATTCGATGAGGTACGGTTCCCGCCGAACATCAGCCGCGGGGCGACGGGCGGACCAACGTTCCAGACGGTGGTGATCACCACGGCGAGCGGCGCCGAGCAGCGGATCGCGCTGTGGAAACGTGGACGAGCAGTGTGGGATGTGAGCCATGCCATGCGGTCGCCGGCGCAGGCGCACGAGCTGCTCTCGTTCTTCCTTGCGCGCCAGGGGCGGCTGCGGGGGTTCCGATTTAAGGATTGGAACGACTACAGCACTGACCAGCCGCTTCCCGGCACGCGGTTCGCGACGGCGCCGGTTTCCGGCACGACGTTTCAACTGCAACGGACGTACAGCAGCGGCGGGCAAACCTACACGCGGACGATCACCAAGCCCGTCTCTGGCACCGTGCGCCTGTACGATTCGGCGGGCCAGGAGGTGACGACCGGCTGGACGCTTGATGCCACCACGGGCATCGTCACGTTCTCCAGCCCGCCTGGGTACGTGCCGACGTGGCGCGGAGAGTATGACGTGCCGGCCCGGTTCGACGTTGATCAGATGCGGATGACGCTGGACGACACCGAGATCCGCAGTTGGGAACGGATCCAGATCGTGGAGTTGCTGGTGTCATGACCCCCACGCCTAAAGGCGGGGGCTTCCGCGCGGATTTTTCGGTGAGCATCACCACCACTGGAGCGTTCGGGTTCTGGCACGCGGGGCTGGAGATTGAGATCGACTGCCCGCTGGAGGCGATCTGATGCTGCGGCAGACTGGGATAGACCTGAGCCAGGAGGCATTGCACCTGGCGGTGTGCGTGCGCATCGAGCGGCAGGATGGCGAGGTGTTCTGCCTGACGACGCATGACGCGGAGCTGCGGGTGGGTGGCGAGACGTATGAGCCGATGAGCGGCGTGGATGCCACGGCGGTGCGCCAAGAGGCGGGTGCGGGGGTAGACAACCTGGATGTGGCCGGCCTCATCCGCAGCGACCGCATCACGGAAGAGGACTTGCTGGCGGGTCTGTTTGACGGAGCGACGGTCC
>JAKOTR010000005.1 GCA_029776225.1 Acidobacteriota bacterium
CCGCCTACGAAACGGTCAGCGTGCGGAGCCTGCTGGAGATGCGGGCGCGATTCGAGGATGCACGCGAGAGCTTGGAGCGTATCGCGGACGGCGTTGCGAAGCAGATTTTGTCGGGGGCGGTTTAATAGTAGCACGGACGCAATCGTGGGGCATGGATGCCCCGAGGCCAACATCGCCCGACCGCGATGCCGCCGTTTTGAAATGAGGAGAAACCATGAGACTCGTGATTGATGAGATCAAGCCGCAAGAGGAGCCGGTAAGGCTGTGGCTGAAGGCGGAGGACGGCTTCATTTACCTAATGGCCCGTGGTGGCGGGCTGGTGGCCGACTACTACCTGCTCTCTTTCAAGGACGACGGCACGGTGCGGCGCTGCCCAGGCGTTCCGGCAACTCTTGGGTTCGAGCTGGACGGCGACCGGCTCAGGATAAGGAGGTAACAAATGCTCGCCTGGCTGACCTGTATCGCGTTCGCGTTGCTCGCTATGGTCGGGCTGCTGGACAACACGGCGAGGAGGTTGTGATGACTACCACCGACAAAGACATTGACCTCTCCGCACTGTTCACCAGGCTGGACGCCTGCCACGAGGCTCGTGAATGGGCCGCCGGCAAAACGCTGGAGCAGGCATGGGCTGAGTGCCCACGTGGCGATTGGATGCTCTGGCTGGCCGGGATGCTGGATGTTGACCGGAAGGTTCTCGTTCGAGCCGCCTGCGCCTGTGCCCGCCTGGCCCTGCCCCACGTGCCCGCCGGCGAGCTGCGTCCACTCAAGTCAATCGAGGCGGCCGAGGCGTGGACGCGCGGAGAGGCCACGATCGAGGACGTTCGAGCGGCGGCGGATGCGGCGTGGGCGGCAGCGTGGGCGGCGTCGGCGGCGGCGGGGGCGGCGTCGGCGGCGGCGAATGCGGCGCGGGCGGCGGAGGAGGAGGCGTGGGCGGCGGCGTGTGCGGCGGCATGGACGGCGGCGGGGGCATGGGGGGCGGCGTTAGCATCTAAGTTCGCTGAGTGCGCGGAAATCGTGCGAGAGACCGTCTCTTACGAGTTGATCGCGGAAGCGGCCAGAAGGGAGGCGGCAAAATGACCTGCACCTGTGAAAGCATCGCCTTCGCCCGCGTGAGCAACACGATCCTCTGTTGCCGATGCAAGCGGCCCGTCTCGCTGCGGCCCGCGTCCAACCTGCTGAGCGTCGCACACCGGCTGCCGGAGCGGGAGGTGGAGAGGATCTTGGATGGGTACGAGAGGGAGGTGACGGAACTTATAAACTCGGGCGGTTAGCCGCCCGAGCCCATTCCGCTGCCGGGGGCGTTCCCCGGCGGTACTTGGCGGGTAGCTCAGACGGTAGAGCATCCGGCTGTTAACCGGATCGTTGCAGGTTCGAGCCCTGCCCCGCCAGTTATCGCGGCGACGGAGCCGCGCCCCCGGCAACCTGGCAAAGGTTTGGTTTGTCCACGCCGGGGGATGGTACTCGCTCGCCGGCCCGCTTAGAACCCGCGTAGCGGCCTCATGCCTGCCCGGTGAGCAGCCCCGAACAGCTTATCCCCGCGGTAGCGCGCGGGCGGGGCGGTTGAAGAGGAGACGAACATGGCCGCAATTGCAGAACGCAACGGAACGCGCGAGCTGACCCACAGCTCCACGACCTGCTTTAAAACTTGCCGCCGGCGATACTACTATCAGTACGTGCATGGTGTAACCCGCGATTATCCGTCCGCTCCGCTCCGGCTGGGCAGCGCCTTCCACTACGGCTTGGACGCTCTGGCCGTCACGGGCGACCTGGAGGCCGCCGTGAACGCAGTCCGGGGCAACTACGACGAAATGCCCGCCTGGGCCGTCGAACCCGAAGATCAGTTCGCTTGGCGCGTCGAATGCGAAACCGCCGTCCGGCTGGTGTGCGGCTACGCTTGGCGATGGTCACAGGACGGCATCGCAACCGTCGTCTCCGAACAGATGTTCGACCTTTCACTGGTCAACCCGAAGACCGGCCGGGCCAGCACGACGCGACGACTGCGCGGCAAGATCGACAAGATTGTTCGGTTGCCCGATGGCCGCCTGGCCCTCATGGAGCACAAGACCACCAGCGACCCTATCGGCCCCGATTCCGACTACTGGAAACGCCTTCGGATGGATCAGCAAATCAGCCTGTACTTTCTGGCCGCGCAACGGCTCGGTCACGACGTGCAGACGGTCATCTACGACGTGTGCCATAAGCCGGACATCTCGCCCCGCAAGCTGAGCACGCTACGGAAAGACCAGCG
>JAKOTR010000020.1 GCA_029776225.1 Acidobacteriota bacterium
TAGAACGCGTGGGCGCGCTCCCGCGCCTCGGCGGCGGAGAGGGCGCCGTTCTCCCGGTGCCGCACCAGGTTGACGACCGCCTCCTCTCTCTCGCGTTTGCACAGGTAGGTGCTGAACCACTCGGGGCGGCGGTGGCCCTGGGTGCGCTTCAGCCACACGTAGAAGAAGTCGGCCAGCTCGCCATACTGCACGTTGTCCGCATAGGGCGGATCCACCACCACGGCGGTGACGCTCCCGTCGTCCAGGTGCAGGAGGTTTGCGGCGTCGCCGTGGGTGAAGCAAACGGGGCGCGCCCCGTTTGCCCGCGGGAGCTTGGCCAGCTTCTGCCACGCCTCCGCCACGTTCTCGATCGCCCACGCCAGCCCGCTCCCCGCCACGCACGCCGCCATCTCCGCGAACGTCGCCTTGAAGGAAAAGTCGTGGCGGTCGAAGACGCTCCGAAGACTGCCCCAGGGCGCGTTCCACGAAGCCAGCATGTTACTGTAGTTCGCGAACTTGTCGAGCGCGAACGCGAGGAGGTGGACGATCGCCTCGCCGGCCTCTTCGCCCTCGGCGGCGATGATCTCGGGGCGCAAGTGGCCCAGCTCCTCCACCAGCACGCCCATGGCGAGGAGCTGCCGGGGGGAGAACATGTCGGCCCACCGCGGCATGCCGTAGAGCCGGGGGCGCTCGTCGGTCGTGACGCGCGGGTACTCCTCCGTCGGGATGATGTTGTTCCGTTCCCACTCGGGGCGCAGCCGGGCAAGCTCGGCTTCGGCGGCGGCCAGCGCCTCCCGGTCGCGCCGCTCGGCCGGCCGGAAGTGCAGGCCGCTGCGCGTTTTCAGGACGACGGCGTAGAGCGCGCTCCCCATCTTCCCCTGCTGGGCCATCGCCTTGATGTAGTCGGATGGGATCGGCCCGCCGGTGAAGAGGGAGATGCCGCGGCCTCCCTTGTAGGTGGGCTGCGGCGGGTGGCGGAGCTGGCCGGCGCCAGTGCCGATCTCCTTCACCTCGATCGTCCAGGCGCCCGAGTCCTTGTCGAGGACCACCGGCATGGCGACG
>JAKOTR010000019.1 GCA_029776225.1 Acidobacteriota bacterium
ACAACGCAAAGGAGGAACCCAACCATGGCCACTGACTTTAGAATGGCACTTGAGGAGCTGCTTGACAAGAGGGGAGCCAGCGCCGACTTTCTCCGCGACTCGCTGGAGCGGCTCGTTCAGCTGCTGATGGAGATCGAGGTGAGCAGCCAAATCGGTGCGGACCGTCACGAGCGGACGCCGGAGCGTGTGACGCATCGCAACGGCTACCGTGAGCGTGCTTGGGAGACGCGGGTGGGCACCATCAACCTCCGCATTCCCAAACTGCGGCAGGGAAGCTATTTCCCGAGCTTGCTGGAGCCACGGCGCCGCGCCGAGAAAGCGCTGGTGGCCGTCATCCAGGAGGCCTACATTCTCGGCGTCAGCACGCGCAAGGTGGACGAGCTGGTACAAGCCTTGGGCATGACGGGCATCAGCAAGAGCGAGGTCTCCCGGGTATGCGCCGAGCTGGACGAGATGGTGCAGGAATTCCGGAATCGCCCGCTGACAGGCCGGTATCCGTACCTGTGGCTTGATGCCAAGTACATCAAGGTGCGCGAAGGCGGCCGGGTGCTCAGCATGGCGCTGGTGGTGGCGGTGGGCGTCAAGGAGACCGGCGAGCGTGAAGTGCTGGGCTTCGACGTGGGCTTGAGCGAAGACGGGCCCTTCTGGACGGAGTTTCTGCGCAGTTTGGTCCGGCGCGGCCTGAAGGACGTGCTGCTGGTCATCAGCGACGCGCACGAGGGGCTGAAGGAGGCCATCCGCAAGGTACTGGGCGGCTCGAGCTGGCAGCGGTGCCGGGTCCACTTCATGCGCAACCTGTTGTCTCAGGTTCCGAAGGATGCCAAGCAGATGGTTGCGGCCTTTGTGCGCACCATCTTTGCGCAGCCCGACAAGGCGGCGGCCCACGCGCAGCTGGCGAACGTGGCTGACAGCCTGGAACAGCGCTTTCCGAAGGCTGCAGAGATGCTCCGGGAAGCCGAGGAGGACATCCTGGCGTACATGGCCTTTCCGGGCGAGCACTGGCGTCAGCTGCACTCGACGAACCCGCTGGAGCGCCTGATGCGGGAGATCGGCCGCAGGACCGATGTGGTCGGCATCTTCCCAAACCGGGCGGC
The DNA here is from genome assembly GCA_029776225.1 of Acidobacteriota bacterium. Taxonomy (GTDB): domain Bacteria; phylum Acidobacteriota; class Terriglobia; order Bryobacterales; family Bryobacteraceae; genus Fen-330. The sequence goes on from JAKOTR010000019.1 coordinate 1,095, forward strand.
GCTGATTCGCCTGGCCGGTGCGGTGCTTGTTGAACAACAGGACGAATGGATCGCTGCTCCGAGGCGCTACTTCAGCCAGGAGTCCATGAACAAGCTCTATCGGAGCGAGGAGCAGCTAGGCACCAGGGAGCTGCTGGGAGTGCCCGAGCGGTAGTCACCGACCTGCACGCTGGAATCCAATTTACACCACTTGACGGGACGTGACCCAAGTTCCGCTGGTTTCAATCCCTCATAGGTAGAGCCCAAACCTAGATCCCTGCCATACTCATCTCACCTCCGAGGGTATGTTTCAATCCCTCATAGGTAGAGCCCAAACCAACCGCAGCGTACCAGCCCCGATCCTCCAACTCACGGTTTCAATCCCTCATAGGTAGAGCCCAAACGCAGGGTTCGCCGGGCGATGGTTGCCGGGTCGCCGGGGTTTCAATCCCTCATAGGTAGAGCCCAAACTCGCGTCGAGTATACCACGCGCGGACCATCGTACGGTTTCAATCCCTCATAGGTAGAGCCCAAACGGGCCCAGCTGTTTTTGGACGCCGTGGATGAAGTTGCCCCGGTTTGGTGGACACTTGATTATTAGGCGACGCTTGCATATGCCTCGGCCTGTGTTGCAGGCCACTGCGTTTCGAATTCTACCGGACTCATATAGCCAAGACTGGAGTGAAGCCGCTTACGGTTGTAGAATACCTCGATGTAGTCGAAGACGGCAGCTCGTAACTGCGAACGGGTTGTCCACTTCTGTCTGTCAAGAAGCTCGGTTTGCAGAGTAGCCCAGAAACTCTCAGCCAAAGCATTGTCATACGCATCTCCAACTGT
>JAKOTR010000055.1 GCA_029776225.1 Acidobacteriota bacterium
CGCCGGGTGCTGGCGGCGCTGCGGATGCTGCTGACGTCGCATTAAAGTGAGGCTGCAGGATGACATACGTGGAAGTTTCGCCGGAGATTTTGCGGTGGGCGATCGACCGCTCGCGGCGGCCGGTCTCCGCTTTTGAGCAGAAGTTCCCTAAGCTCTCCGCCTGGCTGCGCGGCGAAGCGAAACCCACGCTGAAGCAGTTGGAAAGTTTTGCGCGGAGTGCGCACGCCCCGGTGGGGTACTTCTTTCTGTCCCAGCCGCCGGAGGAACCGCTCCCGCTGCCCGATTTCCGCACCATCGCAGGAACCCAGATGAGCCGGCCCAGTGCGGATTTGCTCGAAACCCTCTACACCTGCCAGCTGCGCCAGGACTGGTACCGCGACTTCGCGCGCGCAAACGGGGAGCAGCCCCTGAACTTCGTCGGGTCCGCGAGGCTATCGGACAGCGTGCCGGACACCGCCGCGCGCATCCGGCACAGGCTCGGCTTCGACCTTGACAGGAGGCGGCAGATGCCGACTTGGACCGAAGCGCTGCGGCAGTTTCTCGCGCAGGCCGACGAGGCGGGCGTTCTGGTGATGGTGAGCGGCGTCGTGGGCGCCAATACCAGGCGCGTTCTCGACCCTGGCGAGTTCCGGGGTTTCACCCTGGCCGATCCCCTGGCGCCGCTGATTTTCATCAACGGGGCAGATACGAAAGCGGCGCAGATGTTCACCCTGGCGCACGAGCTGGCCCATGTATGGCTGGGCAGATCGGCGCTGTCGGATGCCGAGGCGAAATCGGAACCCGCCCAGGAGGTGGAGCGCTGGTGCAACCGGGTGGCCGCCGAACTGCTGGTCCCGCTCGAGGCCTTCCAGTCCGAGCTCCGATCCGGCGCTCCGTGGAGGGATGAGGCGCGGCGCCTGGCCCGTGTCTTCAAGGTAAGCACGCTCGTGATCCTCAGGCGCATGTTCGACGCGCGGGCCTTGACGCACCAGCAGTTTGAGGAAGCTTATCGAGCCGAATCGGAGCGGCTCCGGCCGCTGGCGGAGAGTACGCAGGAAGGCGGAGACTTCTACGCCACGTTGGGCGTGCGCGTCGGCAGACGGTTTGCGCGGGCGGTGGTGGCCAGCGCCCTGGAAGGCCATACGCTCTTCCGCGACGCCTACCGCCTGATGGGGATCAAGAAAGAATCCACGTTCCGTACAGCCGCCGAGAGATTGGGGTTTGCATTCTGATGGCATACCTGCTCGATGCGAATGTCTTCATCGAGGCGAAAAACCGCCATTATGGATTCGACTTCTGCCCTGCATTCTGGGATTGGCTGGAGCAGAACCACGCCGCTGGCAGGGTGTTCAGCATCGAGAAAGTGGGTTACGAACTCGAGGCTGGGAGTGATGAACTCCGCGATTGGGCAAGCCGGCTGGGAAAGAAGTTCTTTCTGCCGCCTGATGCAAGCGCCTTGGGCAGTCTGGCGGCGGTAGCGGAGTGGGTTCGCAGTCAGGCGTATCAGCCGGCGGCGATCTCCGCGTTTCTGGAGGACGCCGATTATTACCTGGTGGCGCAGGCGCATGCACGCAACGACATCCTGGTCACCCATGAAGTGCCGAGTGACGGTGTCAAGCGCGTGAAGATCCCGAACGTGGCCATCGGGCTGGGGATCCGCCACATGAATCCGTTCGAGATGTTACGGCGGGAGCGCGCCAGATTCATCCTTGGAGCACAGGATAGGTGATTGAGAGCAGGGAGCAGAACCCATGGCCGACCGCCGGTTGATTGAGGAGTGGCTGCCGATCGCGGAGATCGGGATCGAGAGTCTCCGTGAGCGCACGCCCATGACGCCCTTCCCGGCGCCGAACAGGCTCCACGTCTGGTTTGCGCGCCGGCCGCTGGTGGCCAGCCGGGCGGCGATTCTGGGGAGTCTGCTGCCCGCCGATGCCGACCGCGCGAAGTT
>JAKOTR010000074.1 GCA_029776225.1 Acidobacteriota bacterium
TGTACTACGAGCCGACCGCGCGCGACGGCCGGGACCTGCCGGGCTGCGTGAAGCTTGCGCTGGACCTGACCGGCGCCAGCGGAGAACAGGCCAGGTACACGGATCGCATCTACCTGCGCGAGTCCACGCTGTGGCGCCTGCACCAGCTCCACAGCGCTCTGGGGCTGACCGAGCCGATGGAAATCGAGAAATTCATCTCGATTCTTCCAGGGATGCACGTGGGGGTGCAGATCACTCGCGCGGGCCAGTACACGCAGGTGCGATTCATGCCCGCGAAGGCAGTGCCGACCAGAAGCGAACAGGCGGAGGTTGACCAGGATGAGCCGCTCCCGTTCTGACAGGCCCGAGAGTGCCGTTGTTCGCGAGATACTGGAGTGGGCCCGGCTGGAACCCGGGCTCACCCTCCACCGCAATATCGTCTCCAGTCGCGCAGCTCATCTGGGCTGCGCGACTGGCCTCGGCAAGGGATCGCCGGACCTCATCGGCTGGCTGAGCGTGCCCGTGAAATCAGGAAAAATTTCCGTATTTGTCGGCATCGAGGTGAAGCGCGAAAAACGAGGGGTGGTAGCACATGAGCAAAATGATTGGATCGAGCGGATTCGCCGCGCAGGCGGGATCGCGGGCGTCGCGCGCAGTGTTGACGACGCGCGCGACATCATCACAGAGGGCCGACTGGATCTCCGGCGCACTCTCGGCGGTTGACCCAGCCGGCCTGGACTACGCGGACTGGCTGGCGGTGGGCATGGCCCTGCATGCGGCCGGCCGACCTGTCGACGAGTGGATAGCGTGGTCCGCGAAAGACCCCGAGCGATTCGACGAGGCCGGATGCCGCAGGCGATGGGATGGTTTCGATGCGGGCGGCGGCGTGGGCCCGGGCACGCTCTGGCACATGGCCCGCGCGCGGGGGTGGACCCCGCCGCCGGACTCAGGAAATTTTTCCCGATTCACGCCTGCGCGAAAACGACCGCGTCCGCCGGAACCGGCACCACTGCCGCGACCGGTCAGCGCCGACACGGCAGCAT
>JAKOTR010000077.1 GCA_029776225.1 Acidobacteriota bacterium
CGCCGCCGCCGCGTGACTCTGGAACCTCGATGCACACAGAGTTGCCGAACCGGCGCACTGTACCGCCAACAACGCTGATGTGCTGAATCGCAGCGTCGCTAAGCCGATTCAGATCCTCGGCCAGTGCGTCTGCGCGGCTTGGGATTCCGCCGCGCTGCTCGTATCGCCTTGGGCTCAGTGAGTCACTCATGCCTAAGACTATCCCGGCGGAAACTTGTCAGAAAAAGTTATCTCGTCATGCCACTCGACTTCTTTAAGTCCTTCGCCTTTGGTCTCAATGTCGCTGGGAATATCGCCGTTCGGCTTGCGATACACTACGTACCGTTTCCAGCCATTCGGCTCGGCCGACTTGTGGAACTCCCACGTAAACTCCCATCGGTCAGGATCGGTCGCTGCATTGAGAAGCACGTACTCTGCCTTCGTGCATAACCATTTCCCGGGAGCTCCACCGCACCACGTGTCGGAGTTGACCTTGTTGATGTATTGTCGCGCAACCTCTTCCGGGTTGTTCGTCTCTTCGACCGTCTTTCGTACCTCGAAGGCTTCGGCCGCGAACACGGGAACTTCCTTGTATTCTGTCACACCGTCATACGTGTAGCTGATCCAGTTCCCATTCTTATCCTTCCTGGTGATGATCTGGCTAACCGCCGTGCCGCCGCGAATCGGATAGCCAAGCGACGGAGCCTCAAGTGCGTACTCTATTCGCACGCGTACGAAGTGGCCCGCGCCTTTTCGCTTCCCAACTACCTTGCCGCGCCGGCTGATGACGCACAGCCGCGGGTATTCAGCACTCAGGGCATCGCCGGTCTGCGGCATACCCACTTCGTCGAGCGCGGCTTGCACGATTTCCGTTGGCGTGCGGCCGCTCGTGACATACGCCATAACGTGCTGCACCGCGCCGACGTATTCGCCGCGATCCTCGACAAGCTCTGCGTCTTGCACCAACCACCTTACACTCATGACGCCCTCCCAGGCACGCCGGCTGCGCCGATCGCATCGGCGATTCGCTCCAGTAACTCAAGCTGCCGGT
>JAKOTR010000098.1 GCA_029776225.1 Acidobacteriota bacterium
TTCGGCAGATGGCGGAAGCTGCCGAGGAAAAGCATCGTTTCCGGCTCGCGGCCGTCCGCGCGGAATTCGTAACGGGAGGTGTCGACGCCCGCGCGGAGCCCGTCCTGGGTCCGGGAGGCGATGCCCGGCAGAAACGAAAGAAGGTACTCCCGGTTTTCGCGGGTGCAGACCTGAATGAGGTCCATCTTGGGAAGCGTGCGCAGCTCGTAGCGCAGCGCGCGCAGGTACTCGATCGCCGCGGAAAGCTTCCACGACAGCCCGCGGGGCTCGCGCAGGCCGCGGGCGATCGACTGGAAGTAAATGTCGTGCTCGAAAAGAGCGCAGACGATGTGCTTGTAGCGCCCCGCATACTGCGCCAGCACCGTGTAGTCGAGTTGCACCACATCGATCCCATGCATGTAGATCTGGCGGTGAATGAGCCATGCCAGATCCTCACTGGCGAACTCCCTGACGGCGTACGGCAGGACCGAGCCTAAAGAGGCGGGTTTGCCCTCCGCGCGGACCAAAAACTTGGCCGAAGCGCAGATAGAGGCCAGTTCTGCATGCGCCGGCAATTCGCGGGCGTAATCGAGCATGCAGACGAGGTGTACCTCGGCCAGCCGCGCCAGCTCGCGCACCGTGTTGTACATGAATACGCCGCCGCCATGCGTGGGAGGGCAGATGGGATACGGTGAGACGAACAGAACCCGCAGGGGTTTTTCGGCGGCTTCACCGGCACGGACCAGAAAACGGTCGCGGTAGTAGCCGCCCAGGGGACGGCGGAACGCCTCCGTATCATCGATCGCAGCCAGCGAGCGCGCGCGCCAGCGCGAAACGACCGCCTGCGGCAGTTGAAGAAATGCGCGCCAGAGGCCGCGCGCGCTGCCGCGCTCTGGCGAGTCGCCGAAAACGGCGCTCACGGCGGCGTCGCCGAGGGCGAACACGAAGTGCGCGGCCAGCCGGCGCCATTCGTGAATGTTTTTCCAGCAGAAGAGGACGTAGTTCTTCTTGTAGACCGCTTGAATGTGCTCGCTGCGGAAATGCTTGCCGATGGTTCCGCGGTGCTCGTGATAGACAACGCTGCGCGGCTGATAAAGCACGCGCCAGCCCCGCTTCCAGGCCATGTAGCCCAGGTCGGTGTCTTCCAGGTAGAAGGGCGCCAGCAGCGGGTCAAATCCGCCCAGCTCTAGAAACTTGCGGCGGTCAAAGGCGCACGAGCCGCCGCCTCCGTAAAAGCAGGGGAAGACATCGGTGACGGCCTCGTCGATGCGGTGGGTGACGCGCAAGCGGCCGTCGCGCCACCAGCCCTGCGTCAGGCCGGTTTCCTCTCTCCGCCGGGCCGGATCGCTGAAGAAAATCTGGCAGCCGGCGCAAAACACCGCATCGTCGGTGAAGGCTTCGAGCAGCGGCGCGAGAAAATCGGGCTCCACGCGCATATCGCTGTTGAGCAGAACGACAATGTCGTTTCGCGCGGCGCGGAACCCAGCGTTCGAGCCGCCTCCAAAGCCGAGATTCCTGGGGAGCGCGAGCACGCGGACCTGGGGGAAGTTCTGGCGGAGAAATTCCGCGCTGCCGTCCTCCGAGCCGTTGTCCACGACAATGATTTCGTTTTCCGGGTTGCCGTCCAGGGCCGCGACCACCGAGGGCAGATATTTCGCCAGCAGTTCGCGGCCATTCCAGTTTGGGATTACGACGGAAGCGGCGTTTTTTCGAGGCGCGGTGTTCGGCACCAGGCGGCGGCGGCCGAAAATAACCCAGCAAAGGTCGGTGAGAGCCAGAACAACGGCCGCAATCAGGACGAGCAGCGGGGCCAGCAGGAGGTACGGGAGAGTGGCGAGAAAGTGCTTCAGCCTTGGCATCTCAGTCGTTGGGCAGCACCGGGCCGAGGCCCAGCGCGCGTCCGAGCTTCAGCCAGCGGGACGCCTTGACAGCGCTTAGCTGCTCGCGCAGTACCTTGAGTTCGGAATCCAGGCGCAATGCCCACTCCGTGCGCTCCTGTACGGTGGCTTCGGCGGCATCCAGCAGCCGGACGCATTCGAGCAGTTCCTTGCCCTTGGCCTCCAGTTGGCTCTCCAGCGATTTCGCCCAGGCGTTGCTGCGCTCGAGTTCTTCGTTCAGCGCCCGGAGCGTCTCAATCAGCCCTTTGTTCTCGACCTCAAGCTTCTCGATGTGGAGTTCGCGCTCGCGCAGGATATTGGCGGTGCTGGGCACGTAGAGGAACGCCGGCGGCGGCGGCAGGGGCTCGGCCGAGCAGACGGCAAGGTAGAAGTGCGCATCTTGCGGCTGGCCGGCGCAGGAGGCGGCGTACGATTCGATGCCGGCGGAACGGGCCGGATCGAGCGGCTGGAATCCAATCGCGGCCACGTGATTCTGAAGGAAAAACTCGACATGCGGGAACCGGCCGCGGAGTTCAGCGGAAAACTGCTCGAACTCGAACTCATGAACGTGATAGGGGTTGGGGCCGGTAAGGCGGCGCGCCTCGGCGTAGTAGGCCTTGTTGGGGGTCGAGATGATGAGGAGGCCACCCGGGGCGAGAACGCGGCGGAGCTCATCGAGCAGGGAGCGCCAGTCTTCCAGGTGTTCGATGACTTCAAAGGCAACGGCGATCTCTACCGAGCCGGTGCGCACCGGAAGCGCGGTGCAGGAGGCCTGGAAAAACTCCAGGTTCGGCGCTGTGTAATGCTCTCGGGCGTAGCCAACTGCCTCTGCCGAAATGTCCATGCCCACCGCGTGGGCCGCCATCTTGGCAAGTTCCGCCGTGCCATAGCCCGAGCCGCAGCCGGCGTCGAGGACGCGGCGTCCGGCAGCGTAGCGCGCCGCAAAGGCGTAGCGGGCGGCATGTTCGTTCCAGAGGTCCGGCTCAACCTGGCCGGGGATGACGCGCTCCCCAGTGAATTCAGCCAATCGCGGTCTCCCTCTCCTTGACGCCGAGGCGGCTGTTCACTTCGACCCGGCATGGCAGCCGCATATAGCCGTAGATCTGTCCCTCGCTATGCCCCATCTGCAGCGTGATGGCGTTGTCGATCCAGTCGCACATCTCGTAGCTGTGGAGCGTGCCGTCGGCAATGGCCGGCGAAAAGGAGAAAAACGCAGGATACAGCTCGGGAAGGTCGAGGTGAAAATCGACGGTGTAGACATCGCCGGCATTCATCGGGGGCAGATCGTAGCCTTCTCGCGCCGTGTTGGTGCCGGAAAAGTCGATGCCCAAGTGGTTGCGAAGCATGAACCCGACGATCGGCAGGGCGATGTCTTGCTTTGCCCGCACACTGATGCGGACCACAATGCGTGAGAGCGGTTCCAGAATGTGCAGCGGCTGGCCGTTCGGGTCCAGCACCGCGATGCCGATGACTTCCGCGCGCCCGTCGCCGTAACGGTGATCGATGTTGGGGATATGTTCCACGACCTCGGGGGCGACGAAGCGGGCCGATCGCCGCGGGGCGGGTTGGCGCCGGTGGGTAAGGTAGGCCGAATCCTTCTGAACCATGGCGGCCAGGTACTTCGCCACCACGAGGTCGGTGTCGCCGAGTTCCTTGATGCGGCCCTCCTCGAGCCAGAGCGTGCGGTCGCCGACGGCCTTCACGTCGCTGACGGCGTGCGATACGAAAAGAATGGTGACGCCTTGAGCGCGGAGTTCGTGGACTTTTCGCATGCAGCGCTGCCGGAAGTAAATATCGCCGACCGCGAGGGCTTCGTCTACGAGCAGAATTTCGGGATCGACATGGATGGCCACGGCGAAGGCGAGCCTCACGACCATACCGCTGGAGTACGTTTTGACTGGGCGGTTGATGAAGTCGCCAATTTCCGCGAACTCCTCTATGGCCTTGTACTTCTTGTCAATTTCGCGGGTCGAGAGGCCGAGGATGGCGCCGTTCAGATAGACATTGTCGCGGCCGGAAAACTCGGGATTGAAGCCCGAACCGAGTTCGAGAAGGGCCGAGACCCGGCCGTTCACGGCTACCGACCCCTCCGTCGGATGTAGAATACCGGCTACAAGCTGAAGGAACGTGCTCTTACCGGAGCCGTTTTCGCCGATGATGCAAAATGTCTCGCCTTTGCGGATTTCCAGAGTCAGATCCCGAAGCGCCCAAAAGTTTCGGTGAAAGGACAACCGGTTGAAAGCGATCAGCTCTTTCAGGCGATCGCCGGGCGAGTCATAGATGGCGTAGCTCTTGGAAACCCCCTTGAATTCAACAGCGTTCACGGCGGGCTCGCATGGACGGCAACGTGCACACTAAGTAGAATCTAGCGAACGGGATGCGGGGATGTCAACGGGAACGCGAGGGGCCAGAAATGGAAAGGGCGACCGCCGGCTCCCGGCTGGCGCGATTGCGTGGTGTCCTCTATCTTGAAGAGCCCCGCTCGCGACTCTGGCTGTCGTCATGCCCTTATGCGGCGGTGCAATGTCCCGCGACGCGCTGGCCCGATCAGGGGTCTAGCCGGCGTCCAGGGCCTACAGCCAGTCAGCGAAGGAAGCAGGTAGCCGCCCATCATGTGGACGTTCTATATAGACTTCCTCCTCTGGGTACGGCCTCTCCAACGCAGAAAGACCGCAAGTGGAACCCCATCTCTGGGACTCCAGAAGCCCGGACGATACTAATGCCCGTTCTTCCACCTCAAATATGGACCTGAAGGTGATTTCTGTCAATAGGAGCGGATTAACGAAAGTTAATAGTCATGGGCGGGGTCACACGTTCCTGACACTTACCTTGGCTGCGACGCTACTGGCGTTTGACAACAGCGTAACGGAACGAATAGGCTTAAAAAGAACCCACTTTGATGCCGGTGTAGCTCAGGTGGTTAGAGCGTGGGTCTCATAATCCCAAGGTCGCTGGTTCGAATCCAGCCGCCGGCACCACCCTTTCAATTCCTCTCGTCCCCGACAATGATCGAATAGATGCGGTGGAGGTCCTCCGCAGAATAGTATTCGATCTCAATGCGGCCGCGGTGGTCGGATTTCGCGTTGATGCGGACGCGAGTCCCGAGGACGGATTCCATTTGAGCGATGGCTGCCTTAACGTTGGGATCCATGGGCTGCTGCTCGGCGGGCTTTGGTTCGCGGGGAGCCGTCATCTGCTTGACGAGGCGCTCCACCTGGCGGACGGAAAGACCCTGCGACGCGGTCCGGTCAGCGAGCTGGCGCTGGAGTTCGGGGGTTGGCAGCGCCAGAATCGCGCGCGCGTGGCCCATGGAGAGACGATGCTCGGCGACGAGCTGTTGGACGTCGGGGGGAAGCTTGAGGAGGCGGAGAGTGTTGGTGATCGTGGTGCGGTCCTTGCCCGTGCGGCGCGCGATCTCTTCATGGCTGAGGTTGAGTTCGCGTGCGAGGCGGTCGAATGCGTGTGCGACTTCGATAGCGTTGAGGTCCTCGCGCTGGATGTTTTCGACGAGGGTGATCTCGAGCAGACGGTCGTCGGGGATCGTCTGGATGACGGCGGGGACTTGAACCAGTCCGGCGAGTTTGGCGGCTCGCCAGCGCCTTTCGCCGGCGACGAGCTGGTAGCGGTCGCCATGCGGGCGCACTACCAGGGGCTGAATGATGCCGTTGGCCTTGATGGAATCGGCAAGCTCCTGGAGGCGCTCGGCCTGGAATACGGTGCGGGGCTGGACAGGATTCGGGTCAATGAGAGCGATCGGAATGCGGGAAACGGGCTCGGGAGTCGCCGCGGGCTGCGCTTCCTGCGGAAAGGGTTTGGGGGCGGTTCGCGCCGCGAGCAGTGCGTTGAGACCTTTGCCGAGTGCCTTGCGAGGATTATCTTGCACCTTGCTCATTCGCGAGGATCTCCTTTGCGAGCTTGATGTAGCTTTCTGCGCCGCGGGAGCGCACGTCGTAGAGCAGAATCGGCTTACCGAAACTCGGGGCCTCAGCCAGGCGAATGCTCCTTGGGATGACGGTGCGGAAGACCTCGTCGCCGAAAAACTCCCGGAGGTCCTGGGCAACCTGCCGTGTGAGGTTGGTGCGATCGTCGAACATGGTGAGGAGAATCCCCTCAATCTTGAGGGGGTGTTGGAAGGACTCGCGGATGCGGTCGATGGTGTCCAGAAGTTCGGAGACACCTTCGAGAGCGAAAAACTCGCACTGAATGGGGACGAGAACGGAGTCGGCGGCCACCAGCGCGTTGAGCGTAAGGAGATCGAGGGCCGGCGGGCAATCGATCAGGATGAAATGGTACGCGTCGCGGAGGGGCCGGAGTTTCTCGCGAAGGCGCGTTTCGCGGTCCGGCACGTCCACGAGCTCGATATTCGCTCCGACCAAGTTCTTGTCGGAGGGCACGATATCGAGCCCTTCGAAACTGGTGGACGTGATGGAACTGGCAAGGGGAGCCGTTCCGAGGAGGGCGTCGTAGAGAGTTATGCTGTCGGGCCTCTTCTCCACACCGAGGCCGGTGGTGGAGTTGCCCTGGGGATCGGAGTCGATGACAAGGACTCTGAGATCATTTGCAGCCAGTGAGGCGCCGAGATTGATGGCGGTGGTGGTTTTTCCGACCCCGCCTTTCTGATTAGCGATGGCTATGACTCTTCCCAAGCGGATGACTCCTCGTGAAGAAGCAATCATGCTATCACGTTCCGCGCGCCAAGTGAGTGCGGAGGTATACCTTTTGGCGCAGGTGGTTGAAAAGTCGCGCTGAATAGTGATGTTCCACGTGAAACGGTGCTTGCAATGTGTTCCACGTGGAACAGTTGAACGCCACGGTTCCACGTGGAACAGCCTTACTCCGAAACTCTCGACCCCACAAGCAGGACCCGCCGCTCGCCCCAAGCAAGCGGAATCACGGGCTCCCAGGTGAAGCCGGGCGCTACGGAGGCGGCCTCAGCGTCTTTGTCGCCCAGCAGGAGGCCGACGCGCCGCTGCGCCAGCGCGACTACTTCCTCCCACCGGACGGCCCGGGAAACCACCCAGTCAAATGCCTGGCGAATCTCCTCGGCCCGGCGCGCCTCAACGCGCACATTGGGCCAGTCGCGGGTCGCCTCGCGGAGAAAGGCCGCCTTCCGCTGATGGGACTCCGCCAGAACAACCGCGCAATCGGGCCGCAACACAGCGATCGGAATGCCCGGAAAGCCTGCACCAGACCCAACATCGAGCACCGAAACAGCCTCCGCCGGCAGGTGCACGCCCAAAAACAGCGATTCACAGTAGTGGCGGACGACGGCTTCCTCCAGCCGCCTGATCGCGGTGAGGTTCAGGACGCGGTTCCATCGCACGAGAAGCTCGTAATGGCCCTTCAGCAGGGCGAGCTGACCTGGGGAAAGCGAAGCAAACGAGGAGAAATGCCTCGCGAGCAGCTCCTCAAACGTTTCCTTATCCTTGCTGCGTGGTAACGGGCGCGCCAAGACTCAAATATACATCCAGGACCGCGATGGCGGCGGGAGTCACGCCCGGAATGCGCGCCGCCTGGCCCAGCGTGGACGGCCTCACGCGTTCCAGCTTTTCGCGGATCTCCCGGGAAAGCCCCGGCAGGCGGGAATAGCAGAACTCTTCAGGGATTCGCCGCTCCTCGGCGCGCCGCAGGCGCTCAATCTGCCGCTCCTGCTGCGCGATGTAGCCCTCATATTTGGCTTCCACTTCGATGCTGCTGAGGACCTCGCGGATGGGAGCCTCGCCAAGAGCGGCCTCGGCCCATGCCCCGAGCCCGTTGACGGAGCCCTCCGGCCGGCGCAGCCACTGAAGGAGCGTAGGGCGGTCGACAGCCTTGTCCGGCTCAACCCGGATGCGCTTCATCAACTCCAGGAGCTTAGCCTTCTGCTCCCGTTTGCGCAGGAAAAGCTGCCAGCGCTGGTCCGTCACCAACCCAATCTTCCGGCCGATCGGGGTCAGCCGCTCGTCGGCATTATCGATCCGTAGGTGAAGGCGGAACTCGGCGCGCGACGTGAACATCCTGTAGGGCTCGTCGGCGCCCTTGGTGATGAGATCGTCGATGAGGATGCCGGTATACCCGTCGGTCCGGCCGATGAAAACAGGATCCATCCCGCCGGCGCGGCACGCCACATTCATCGCGGCGACTATGCCCTGGCAGGCGGCCTCCTCGTAGCCGGAGGTTCCGTTGATCTGGCCGGCCAGGAAAAGACCCGGAATGGTCTTAACCTCCAGGGAATGGCTGAGCTGCCGGGGATCGATCGCATCGTACTCAATCGCGTAGCCCGGGCGCACCATCTCCGCAGCTTCCAGACCGGGTATCGAAGCGATCATGGCCGTCTGGACGTCGATGGGCATGCTGGTCGACATGCCGTTCACGTAGACCTCGTAGGTGTCCAGCCCCTCTGGCTCCAGAAAGATCTGGTGGCGCGGCTTGTCCGGGAATTTGACGAACTTGTCTTCAATCGAAGGGCAATACCTGGCGCCAATCCCTTGGATCTGCCCGCTATACAGCGGAGAACGCGGGATGGCCTCGCGAACAATGCGCCTGGTCTCCTCGGTAGTGAACCCGACGTAGCAGCGCACCTGCGGCCGATCGATCCGCGCGGTGAGAAACGAAAACGGCGTCGGGTCGGGATCGCCGTCCTGCGGCTCGAACCGCGACCAGTCGATCGTGCGGCCGTCGAGCCTGGGAGGCGTCCCGGTTTTGAGCCGCTTCCACTCCAGCCCGAGGCTGCGTAACTGGTTGCCCAGAAGGTTTGACGGCGGCTCGCCGCTCCTGCCGCAAGTATAGGTTGCCTCTCCGATGTGCGCCAGGCCATTCAGAAAGGTACCGGTGGTCACGATGACAGCGTCGCTTTCGAGCACCCGCCCGTCGCGCAGCGCCACTCCCCGGACGCGCCTCTCGCCGCCAGTGATGAGTAGTTCAGCAACTTCGGCCTGCAGAATTCGCAGGTTCGGTTCCTTTTCGAGCACCTCGCGCATCCGGAGGCGGTAAAGCTTCTTGTCGCACTGGGCCCGCGGCGACCAGACCGCCGGACCGCGGCTGGTGTTCAGCAGCCGAAACTGTATCCCAACCGCGTCCGTGACTTCGCCCATCACGCCGCCCAGCGCATCCACCTCCCGAACCAGATGGCCTTTGGCGATCCCGCCGATGGCGGGATTGCAGGACATCTGCGCGATAAGGTCGAGATTCATGGTCACCATGGCGGTCTTGAGCCCCAACCGCGCACACGCCCGCGCCGCTTCGCAGCCGGCATGACCGGCGCCAACGACCACCACGTCGTACCGGAATGGACGGCCTGTTGCTTGCATAGGTGCCCAGCTTTTCCTCTATTCTAGTGTAGTGCGCCGGGTAGTTTCGGAGTACAGCCCTTATTAATCGTGCTTATAGGAAGGTATCTCTTTGAAAGTTCTAGTTATCGGTAGCGGGGGTAGAGAACACGCGCTGGTCTGGAGGCTCGCTCAGAGCCCCCTGGTCGAGTCCCTGGCGGCGGCCCCGGGCAACCCAGGAATCGCGCGCATCGCGCGCTGCGTGCCGGCAAACGTGCAGAATCCGGAGGAGTTGTTGCAGGTGGCCGAGGCCGTGGATGCCGACCTGACCGTGGCCGGTCCGGAAGCGCCGCTCGTGGCCGGCGTTGTGGACGCTTTTCGCGCAGCCGGGCGGGCGATCGTGGGGCCCACCAAGGCAGCCGCGCAGCTTGAAGGAAGCAAGATCTTCGCCAAGCGCTTCATGAGCCAGGCGGGGATCCCGACGGCCCGGTTCGTGGCCGTTGAAACCGAGGCGGACGCCCTGAGGGCGCTCGACGACTTCGGCTTCCCCGTGGTGCTCAAAGCCGACGGGCTGGCCGCCGGCAAAGGCGTCGTCGTGGCGGGCAGCCGGGAAGAGGCCGAGCAGACCATACGGGGTCTACTCTCCGGCAAGCTGGTCGGCGCGGCCGGGTCGAAGCTCGTGGTCGAGGAGTTTTTGACGGGCGAAGAAGTCAGCTTCATCGTTCTGAGCGACGGCGAGCGTGCGCTGGCGCTCGAACCCACCCAGGATCACAAAGCCGTTTACGATGGCGATACGGGACCGAACACCGGCGGCATGGGCGCGTATTGCGATTCGCGAATCCTGACGCCGGAGCAACGGCAAGAGATCATGGACCGGATCATCACGCCCGCCATCGAGCAGATGCGCGCAAACGGCACGCCGTTCACCGGCTTTTTGTACGCGGGGCTGATGATGACTTCGGCAGGTCCTAAGGTGCTGGAATTCAACGTGCGGCTGGGCGATCCGGAAACGCAGTGCCTGCTGCACCGCCTCGATTGCGATTTCGCGGAAGTCCTGCTCGCGGCAGCCAGAGGCAGTATCGGCGACGCCCGGCTCGCCTGGCGGCCGGAACCCTCGGTTTGCGTCGTGCTTGCAGCCGCTGGGTATCCCGGCAAGCCCCGGACGGGCGACCGCATTGAGGGAATCGAAGAAGCGGAGCGTGCCGGGGCCGCGGTCTTTCACGCGGGAACGCGCAGCGGGCCCAATGGCCTGGAGACGGCCGGGGGCCGCGTGCTGGGGGTGACCTCAGCCGGAGAGGACCTTGCGGGCGCGATCGCACGCACGTATGAAGCCGTGCGCATGATCCGGTTCGAAGGCATGCATTACCGGACGGACATCGGCCGCAAAGGTTTGAAGCGCTGGGCAACCGTACAGAGATAGAATGGAGGCTTCGGGGACGTAGCTCAGTTGGATAGAGCGGCCGCCTCCTAAGCGGCAGGTCGGCAGTTCGAATCTGCCCGTCCCTACCACCCTACCCGCGGCGAATTGTTCCGCGCCGGCAACCCCTAGCCGATGCCGGTGCTCACCGGGACTCCCTTTCGAAATCGATGCGCAGGACGGCATAGGGCGCAAGCTGAAACTCCGCGCGGCCGCCGGGCGCCTCGACCGGCTCTCCCGGTTCGTTCCGGTAGGCCTCCGGAGCGGCCATTGCGCGCTCCGCGTTCGTCTCATCGAGACGCTTCACGTACGCCTGCGGGCCGATGCCTTCCACCGTAACCCGCAAGTCCCCGCACGTCATATTCGCCAGCAGAATGCGGACGCGGCCGCCCTCTCGAAGGACAACGCCGTCGGCCGCCAGAGGACGAGTAGACTGCGACGGCAGGACTTCGCCGCCGGCGAACTCGCCCGCGTCGGCAAGCACGTGGTAAAGCGGGAAAACGCGGCCGTCCTGGGCGTCCATCACGCCCTTCGGGCCGGTGGTCTCGTAGTAGGTGATGCTGGAGGCGCCGCCCTCGGCCAGGTACTTGATGCTTCCGGTGGTCCAGGCCGCGGCAAACAGCGACCCCTGCCGGGCGTCCGTGTGCGGCCTCGGCTTCAAGGTCACCGGGCTGACCACGACAGGTTTCAAACCGGCGATCAGGCGGGCGCTCCGGGCGGCACCGGCCCCGCCGGGCAGGTTTTCCACCATCGAATCGTTGTCGAACGTGTGAACTTGTGGGCTCAGAGGAAAGCAAACGCCATCGACGGCGTCCGGATCGGGCCGGTTGCGGTTCAGCTCGGCGAAATAATCATCGGAGCCGCACACGAAGCGGGCGTTGGCGTCGATGGCGGCCAGGTGTTTCTGCGCCGCGGCGACCGCTTCGTTTCGAAAAATCAGCCAGCGGCAGATTCGCGGGGCGTCCTCGCGCAGGCGGGCGGCCAGCACGGCCAGTTCCGCCTCGCTGGAAAACGTGATTGCGAGCTCGAGCGGCAGGTTGAGGGCCCGGGCGTCGCGGACCGCGCCGGCCAGCACAGCCGAATAGTCCGCCGTAAGGTCGAGATCCGCGCGCAGGTGCGAGAGGTCGAGCGCCCGCAGGCGCGCAACACCGGGTTCGCGCAGTTCGCCGCCGCGTCCCAGGCCGATTTCCGGCAGCGGCACAGCCCCCGCTTCGTTGTACGAGAACACGATGGACTCAATCAGCGAGAGCCGGACCGACTGGCTGATTTCCGTGCCCTCCTTGACTTCGACGGGGATCGGCAGATCGAGCGGCGTGGAATAGGTTTTGTACGAGGCGTCGGTCCAGTTCCGCTGGTCCTCGGTTTCGAAGATGTCCCCGGAAAACCGCACTTCGGCGGTCAGCCCGGGCACGACCTCGTGCGATATCGCGCGGAGGTCTTTGAACGGCTGGTGGGGCGAGACCAGCTCCGGAAAGCGTGAGGTCTCGATCGCGCCGCTGGTCTTTTCCAGGATGCATGGCCGGCCGGCGCATTCCCGGACCGGGTGGAGAACGCAGTAACCGATGCGGTTGCGCCAGAAGGTCGAGTGGGCTTTCCCGCGCATCGTCCACTCGATGGTGCCGCGCGCATCGCCGGTGACGGTCGCGCTCCAGCGAAAATCGATGCCGTCCATCCGGCTGACGGCGTCGTAGGAGATGGCGAATCCGTCTGCCGTTCTCTTTACGGAGAGGTTTGATATCTCGTTCGGCGCAGTGTTCCAGTTGCGGTCGCGGACGGCTATGTACACGCGCCTGAGGACCTCGTGCTCGCCGAAGCGGATGTAGCGCACTTCGCCCTGCACAAATGTCATCGTCAGAGGCCCGGCCTGCAAAAGCAGCTTTTCGGGCAGGGGCTCTTCACTGCCGTAGCGGAGAATGTTCGTCGATGCCATATCAGGAACCGAAATTAATCAACTTGGCCGGTGCGGGCCGAGCCGGTGCACGCCGATTGGTATGCCGCAAAGACGAGCACCGTCTTGACATTATCTTCCGTGCTGATTTCGGCCGGCGCTTCGCCGTACAGTGCGGCAAGAAGATTTGTTTGCGCCGGCCCGAGACTGGAACGTACGACGTCGTAGGTCGGATCGGTCCAGGACTAGCGCGGAGGCGGACAGCGGCGGGTCTGGGTGCCTTCCCGGGTGGTCACGCGGATCCCGTAGTCCAGCGCGAGCTCCGCGGAACCGAGGTTGCCTTCGACAAAGACGGTGGTTTCCGGGAAGCGGTCGCGTTCGAAACAATTTTCCGGGCAGGCCACCTCGACCAGCACGGTGGTCTTGGCGCGAATCGCACTGTCCTCTCCTCGACCTCCCCGATAGTGTTACGCGCCTCGATCCAGGTTCACCCGCGGCCGCTTAGTAGCGCTGCCGCTGCCTGGTGTTGGCACCGGTACCATGAAAATTAGTTATTTTGTCGCTGGCGTCGACAGGTGGACGGCGCCAGGGGATGGTCGGGGCAGCATTTTGCATCCGTTTCAACCGGTCTGGCCCGGCGGCCGGTATGATAGCCAACGCTGCCCTGAATTTCCCGCCGAAAATGGAACCGAGCACGAGACAATGGCCACCTAGCGTCACACTGCATCCGGCATTATCAAGGAGGAATGATCGGCTAAAGGCGCCAAGCTCGGTTCAATTCCGGCTTGACTCGCGCTACTGCGAATTGGTCGCTCGACCGGTTTCCGGAGAGGTCGTCGACGGCGCTATCTGCCGTTGATCCTGAGGCCTTGGACATTCCACTGCGAGCTCATTGAAGCCGGCTTCTCGTTTCATCCAGCTTGGCCATCGTTGCACGTCCTCAGACGTTCTTTCGAATTGCCTATAAAGCCAGCCCTTGTTCAACGTCATTCGCTCTTCTCCGTTATTCCGATTTTAGCCTTCAGATCGTTCTCGAATCGTTTGAATGCTTCCGCCTCGCCAGTGAGGCGGGCCACAACTGATGGCAGATACTCTGGTAGCCTGGGAACTGCTTTCGCTCGACGCCACACTGCAACTGTACCATCAGGCTCTTTCCTCTTGCGCCCCTGCATGGAAAAGAATTCAGCGTATCGCCTCGGGGCTATGCCCACAAACGGATCAATCCGCATCTTCCCGGGGCAGTCCGTCTCCGAGTCGACCTGAATCGAGTCGGGGTACAACTCGCTCACCAGACTCTTGGGGTATGGTTCGACATAAACGACCCGTTCGATCCCAGCCGCGACAATGTGCTTTGCGCAGTCATGACAGGGGAACGTTGTCGTAAACAATTCACATCCGACGGTGGACACGCCGTGGAGAGCAGCATCTAATATGGCGGCCATTTCAGCGTGCACTGCACGTACGTAGTCGACCGTCGCGGTGAACTGCGCACCCTTCATGATAGGTCGCTCGCCTTCGCGCAGTGCTTTGACGACCATGTCCCTGGTCGCTAGTGTCGACTTGTCAGCCGAAAGCCAACCGCTCAATCTAAGTCGATCCAGAACATCGCCCAGAAGTGTCTCCCGCATGCGATCACTGCTGTCGTAGCCCAGTTGAAAATCCCGACCATCCGGATCATCGCCGCACCAGTATTGGCCCCCGCCCATTCGTGGCACTTCGTTACAGCCGATGCTGACGACAGAACCGTCTCGACGGCAGATTGCAACGCCGACTTGGCGGGCTAGAGAAGCCGAGCGAAGAGCAGCGGCGTGAGCAATATACATCCCCTGCTCATCGCGACTGGGTGTGTGCAGTGTGTTTCCGAACAGGAGATCGATGAAGCGGGTGATCGCGGCATCCAGCGACTGCGGATCTCCAGCATTGACTATGACGTCCGCCAACGCAAAAGAGTCTCGGACATTCTGTCCAAAGGGATCGTCGATTTCCTCCTCATCCGTTGCGATCAGGCTTTCGGCTTTTGAAAGAAACTGACGAGTCTGATTGCTGTAGCGCGACTCCGCGATTCGCCTCGCCAGATCTTGAACTCGCCGGGCCCTGGGAGCATATGCAGCAAGAACGAGAAATGCTGGACCGTAGATCCGCCGAAGGGTCTCGATTTCCTCTGGTCTTTTCAGAGAATGGAAAATGGCTGCGAATCCTGCCAGCGGCTTGTTCTGATCGCCGAGCTCCAGGAAACGGTATTCTCGAAGCGCCCCGACTCCAAGCATCGCAACAGCGTCCTTCCTATCCAATGCGCGCCGGAGTAGATTACCGGCTCTGATGTGTTCCTCGATCTCCTCGTCGCGTGGTCCGTCCTTAAGAAGGGACCACGGCTCCTTGGGGATCTCATGCATTAGGCGGCTAAGCCTGAAAACCTCACTACGATACCGAACTTGGGCGAGCGCTTCGGAAAGACGTGAGGCCACCAGCGTCAAGTCGGTGCCGAGAGGGCCTACGAGCCCGAAAACCAGTTCCGGTTGAACAGCCGCATCTGCTTCTGTTTCGGCCAACATGTGTCCTTAATAAAACAATCCACTTCTATTTGTTCTTGTTGCGCTTGTCAACCCCCCGACCCGACGATTGAAATCAGAATAACAACACATTCCAACCCTCCAGCTTGGCTGTGGCGTAGATGGGCAACGGCTTCACAATCGCCTTTGGTGACACGCCTAATACGTTGTTGAGTCAATTCTTGCCCATTTTGGCAGGAAGACGGTGTCACGCGAGTGGAAAATCAGACTGGGAGTCCCAGTTGAACGCCGCTGGCCCCTTGTCCCGCGGCAGGTCTACGCGGGCGGTGTGGAAGCGCCGGTCTCCTGTGCGGGCGTGCCGTTGTTTATCGCCCCGCGAGAAACGCGTCCACTTCGGCGCGGGTGGGAATCGAGGCTTGGGCGCCGGGCCGGGTTACGGAGAGCGCCGCGGCGGCGTTTGCGAACCGGAGGGCGTCCTCGATGGGCCGGCTTTCCGCCAGGGCTATGGCCAGCGCGGCGTTGAAGGTGTCGCCGGCGGCCGTGGTATCCCGCACCTCGACCGGGAACGCCGGCGAGTGAATCCGCCGCTCACCGTCATCCAAAAAGCAACCCTGGCCGCCCAGCTTGATGATTACCTTTCGCGGTCCGAGTTCACGGAGCGCGCAGGCGAGGGCGGGAGCGTCTTCCAGCGAGACCGAAGCGGCGGAGCGTCCGAGCAGCGCCAGCGCCTCGCTCTCGTTCGGCGTCAGAATGTCCACCTGCGAAAGCATTGCGGGGGGAAGCGGCCGCGCCGGGGCCGGGTCGAGGATCGTCGCGGCGCCCTCTTCGCGGGCGAGCGCGAGCGCCGCGGCTACCGTGTCCAGCGGGATTTCGAGTTGAAACAGCGCAAAGCGCGCGCCGCGGAGGGTGCGCCGCAGAGCCCCGGTATCGGCGGCGGCAAACTCATGGTTTGCGCCGGAGGCCACCACGATCGAGTTCCGCCCCGCCGCATCCACCCAGATGAGCGCCACCCCGGTCGGCTGCGCCTTGGTGGCGTGCACGGCGCTCACGTCCACGCCGGCGGCCGAAAGGCTCGCCTTGAGGTGATCGGCGAACAGGTCGTAGCCGACGCGCCCGGCCATACGCACCGCCGTGCGCGCGCCGCCCAGCCTGCCGGCCGCGCATGCCTGGTTGGCGCCCTTGCCTCCCGGAACCATCTGGAAGTTGCGGCCGAGCACGGTTTCCCCGGGCACGGGAAAGCGGGTCACGGAGACAACGAAATCCATGTTCAGGCTGCCGATGACGGCAACCGCGGGGCGCTCGGGTTGTGAAGGGTTCATCGGGAAAGGTCGATGCCGAGTTTCTTGAGTTCCTCGGCGTAGTAGCGGCGGAGCAGCAGATCCCACTCTTCGCTGCCTTCGGGGATTTCGCGTTTCTGCGAGCGGATTTTCTCGCGGGCGGCGCGATCGACCTTCTCTTCGGTCTGCAGGATTTCCGTCATCTCCCGGACGAGCTCCAGCCGCACGTCGTTGGGCGGTTGTTTCAACCTGACGGAGCGCGCCCGGCGCAGCGCGGGAACAATCTTGTGAGACATGTCGATGATCTTGTCCCGCGAGATTTTCATCTGGTCGCCGCTATCGCGGCCGGAGGCGCGGATCACTTTGCGCTGCGTGATCAGCATGTTCTTGATGCGCCGGAACATCTCCTGATAGCTGACGTTCTCGCGGCGCATGTAATCGGTGTACTGGCTCAGAATGTCCCGCACCTCGTCATTCAACCGGTCCTCGACTTCGAGTTCCTCGGTGATGACGGTTGCGATGATCTCGGCGGTGCCTTGGGGATCGACTGTCTCCAAATAGGTCGGGCTCAGCTTCTTGACGAGTTGGCGGGCAATATACGCGATGAATTCCCTTGGAATCAGCATTCTGCCGAAATGGTCGACATCGACTCTGATAGTGTAGCAAAGACGCGCACGAATCGCCGTTCACGGCCCGGACTCAACGAGAGCGGCGCCCGCCCGTACAGCAATAAGCCGCAGAAAACAGGAAACTTGCGGGCTTTGCGCCGCCGCAGGTTCTCGGGAAGCGCGCCGCGGGGAGCGGCCTTATGCCTGTTAGTATGATCCCGGGATGGATCGAGACGAGCTCGCAACCCGACTCGCGAAGCAGACCGGGGTGTCACGGGCAGCCGCGGCCGACCGGCTGGACGAAGTGATTCACCGCATACTGACGAAATTGCGCCGCGGGCAACCCGCCGCCTTGCCAGGGCTGGGGGAATTCCTGCCCGGCCAAGGATTCCGGTTTGAAGCGCGGAAAGGCAGGAAACGGCAATGACCCGGCGGCGATCATCCAGCGAACAGGTGGCCAGGATCGTGCGGCGGTGCCTTGAACAGGGCGGCACGGTCGAGATCGACGGCCTGGGGTCGTTCCGGCCGGACGGCAAAGGCGGGTTCGAGTTCCTGCCGGAAACACGCCCGAAGGTGTTTTTAGCTTATGCCGTTGAAGATGTGGAAGCGGCAGAGCGGCTTTACGGCGACCTGATCGCTCAGGGGCTTGATCCCTGGCTGGACCGGAAAAAGCTCCTGCCGGGGCAGAACTGGCCGCGGGCGATTGAGCGCGCGATCGCGGCGTCGGACTTTTTCGTTGCGTGCTTCAGCCGGCGGGCGGGGGGCAAGCGCGGGTGTTTTCAGTCGGAACTGCGGTTTGCGCTCGACTGCGCGCGGCGGCTGCCGCTGGAGGACGTGTTCGTGATCCCCGTCCGGTTCGAGGAGTGCGGGGTTCCGGAGCGCATCAGTCGCGAGCTGCAATACGTGGACCTGTTCCCGGACTGGAACAAAGGAGTGCGGCGCCTGCTGGCGGCGATACGCAGGCAGACGAAGCAGAAAAACCGCCGGCTACCGCTTGCGGGCTAGGGTCTTCTTCAGATTCGCGGCGCGTTTGTCGTCCGGGGCCAGCTCGATGAACTTGCGGTAGGCCTCCTCGGCCGCGCTCTTATTCTTAAGTTTTTCCTCAGCCTGCCCCAGCCTGTACCACGCCTCTGCGTACTCCGGGTTCCACTTCAAGGCTTCCCTGTACCGCCCGGCCGCCGCCTTGTAGCTGCCCTTCCTGAAGTAGAAATTCCCCACCTGAAGTTCCTTTTCGGCCTGAAGGGGGTTGAACGAATACTCTTGTGTAATGAGGGCTTCGTCCTCCTCCTCAGGCTCCTGCACCTTCGGCGGAGGCTCCTTACTCTGCTGAGCGAAAAGCGCGGCCGCCAGAAGCGAACTCAAAAGCAGAGTGCGAATCCGTGGCACAATCTTAGTGTAGGACAAGATCCGCGTAACCGCGAACCGGGTTTTCCGCCCGGACGTCCGCCTTTTCATGGACCTCCGCGACAAAGTCAGCCAGGCGCCCGCATTGCCCGGCGTGTATCTCTATAAGGATGCTGGGGGGCGGGTAATCTATGTCGGCAAGGCCAAAAACCTGCGCAGCCGCGTGCGGAGCTACTTTTCGGAAGACAACCTGGCGGATATTAAGACCGGGACTCTGATTTCCGAGGCGCGCGACATCGAGTACATCCTGGTCGACAACGAAAAGGAAGCGCTGGCGCTTGAGAACAACCTGATCAAGCACTGGAAGCCGCGGTTCAACGTCCTGTTGCGGGACGACAAGACCTATCCCTACATCAAGCTGACCAACGAACTGTTCCCGCGGGTGTACGTGACGCGGCGCCTGACCAAGGACGGCTCCTCCTTCTACGGTCCCTATTTCCCCGGCAACCTGGCGCACCGGCTGGTGCATTTCATCAACCGGTACTTCGGCGTGCCCTCCTGCAAGATCGACCTGAAACGCCGTCGTCCGTACCCCTGCCTGCAGTATCACATCGGGCGCTGCCTGGGTCCCTGCGTGGAAGGGCTCACCACCGAGGAGGCGTACGTGCGCGCCGTGCGCGAAGTGCGGCTGTTCCTGGAAGGGAAGCACCGCGACCTGATCGCGGAACTGCGATCGCACATGGAGCAGGCCTCCGCGGAAATGCGGTTTGAGCAAGCTGCGGTGCTGCGCGACGCGATTGCGACCCTTGAGGAGATGGACCAGAAGCAGAAGATGGCCGCCGCGAAGGGCGAGGACACGGACATCTTCGGCTTCTACGCCGAACCGCCTCTGGTTGCCTGCAACGTGTTTCACCTGCGCAACGGCCGCGTCGTGGACCGGCGCGAGTTTTTCTGGGAAGACCGGGAGCGCTTCGAGCCGGCCGAGTTCATTTCCTCGCTGCTGAAGCAATACTATCTGGACCAGCAGTACGTGCCCGCTTCGATTTACGTGCCGCTCGACTTTGAGGAGCGCGAGTTGCTCGAAGAGGTGCTGGCCGAGAAGCGCGGCCACAAGGTGGAGATTTTCACCCCGCAGCGCGGGCAGAAGAAGGCGATGCTGGCGTTCGCGGAGACGAACGCGAAGCACCTGTTCGAGCAGCGCTTCCGGGTGATGAAGCCCTCGGCGCAGGCGATCCGCGAGTCGCTGCAGGAGATACTGGGTCTGGAGCAGGCGCCGCGCCGGATCGAATGCTTCGACATCTCGCACATTCAGGGCACCGACAAGGTCGCGAGCATGGTGGTCTGGGAAGACGGGCGGATGAAAAAGTCCGACTACCGCAAGTTCATCATCCGCGAGGTGGAGGGCAACGACGATTTCGCCTCGATGCGGGAGGTCATCCGGCGGCGCTACTCGCGTTTGAAGAACGAAGCGCAGCGGATGCCCGGCCTCGTGCTGGTGGACGGCGGCCTGGGGCAACTGCACGCGGCCGCCGAGGCGCTGGAAAGCATCGGCATCGTGGACCAGCCGCTCGCGTCCATAGCGAAGCGCGAAGAATGGATCTACGTGTACGGGCAGGAGGAAGAGCCGATTGTGCTCGACAAGTTCTCGCCCGTTTTGCATCTCATCCAGAGTGTGCGGGACGAAGCGCACCGGTTTGCGGTGAGCTTCCATCGTTCCAGGCGCGACGCGGCGCGGCTCGGTTCCGAGTTAGAGGGAATTCCCGGCATCGGCCCGAAGACGGTGCGGAAGCTGCTGAAGCACTTCGGGAGCGCGGAGCGGGTGCGGCAGGCCACCGAATCGGAGTTGATGATGGTAGTGGGACGCGCGGCGACCCGCCGCCTGCTGGCCGAGTTTCGGGAAAAGGCCACGCAAGCCCCGGACTCCTAAGGCCCCACCGGCGGGCCGTTTTCTGCCTCCGGCCACTGGTTTAGCTGAAAAGATCTTAATTGCCGGTTAGTGCTATTCTGCTTTTCATAGCTTGACGCTACCCCCAACCACCAGCGGGCTACTAGCACCGGTGTAGACGTCAGCCGAACCCGATTGCGTCAAACCGGCAAGGCGCTCAAGCTGTACCAAGCATCGAATGTGGCTCAAGAGCTGAAAGTGCCATTTAGATTGAAGAGGAGATAAAGAAGTGGTCCCAAACACCGTCGAGACCCCGTCTGTCGAGACAAAAAATCCATATCAGCTCGCTATGCAGAACTTCGAAAAAGCGGCTGATGTTCTGGAGCTGGACGAAGACACCCGCACGATGATCCGGAACCCGGAAAGGGTGCTGATGGTGAATGTGCCCGTGCGCATGGACAACGGACACATCCAAAGCTTTACCGGATACCGCGTGCAGCACAACACCGCGCGAGGACCGGCGAAGGGCGGCATCCGCTTTCATCCAGGCGTGACGCTTGAGGAAGTCATGGCCCTGGCGACATGGATGACGTGGAAATGCGCCGTGGTGAACATCCCTTACGGTGGTGGAAAGGGCGGCGTCGCCTGTAACCCGAAAGAGATGAGCACGGGCGAGATCGAGCGTCTGACGCGGCGTTACACCAGCGCTATTCTGCCGATCATCGGACCGGACATCGACATTCCCGCGCCCGACGTCTACACGAACTCGCAGATCATGGCCTGGATCATGGATACCTACAGCATGACGCGGGGGCATCTGGTGCCGGGTGTCGTGACGGGCAAGCCTCTTTGCATGGGCGGCTCCGTAGGGAGGAACGAGGCTACGGCCCGGGGTGTGTTCAACACAATCGAATGCGCCTGCCAGCACCTGAAGATCCGCCTGAAGGGAGCCAAGGTTGTCGTGCAGGGATTCGGAAACGCCGGAGCGATCTCCGCGCACCTGCTGGACAGCGCCCAGGCCGACGTTATCGCGGTGAGCGACTCCCAGGGCTGCATCTACAACGCGGACGGCCTGCACATTCCCAAGCTGATGCTGCACAAAGAACGAACCGGCAGTGTGAAAGGCTTCCCTGGTTCCGAAGCCATTACGCCGGAGGAGTTGCTTGGCTTGGACTGCGACATTCTGGTCCCGGCGGCCCTGGAAAACATGATTGACGGCAACAACGCCCGCTTGATTCGCGCCAAGATCGTCGCCGAAGCCGCCAACGGTCCGGTGACCCCGGAAGCCGATGCGATTCTGGACGACAAAGGGATCTTTGTTATCCCGGACATTCTGTGCAACGCGGGAGGCGTGACCGTTTCGTACTTCGAGTGGGTGCAGAACGAGCAGCATTGGGCTTGGGACCTGAACGAAGTGAATACGCGCCTGGAAAAGGTAATGAAGCGTAGCTTCCAGGAGGTTTTGGAGGTCCAACAGCAGCGGAAAACGAATATGCGCACGGCAGCCAACGCCTTGGCAATCAGCCGTGTGGTGGAGGCCTCCACGATTCGCGGATTGTATCCGTAGTAGGCCACGGCTACGCATGCTCACCTCGCCAGGAAGTTCTCCACGATTCGCGGATTGTATCCGTAGTAGGCCACGGGGACTCGACTGGGCGAGCAATAACAGGGGCAACTCGTCCACCCCCGGCTTCAGCTCCTGTATTCCTGAACTGACTTTAGCGGCGCTGACCTGAGCACGGCGAAAAAGTCCCCAGGGATCGCAGGCTCCCGAAGGCGCGCGTTACCCCGCGAGTGCTTGAACCCGGGAGTTGCCCGGCGTGTTGCCGGAAGCCAGGCGGCGGCCCAAAGTCATCGACCAGTCGAAGATGCGAGAGACCGGAACCACACCGGCGATCCTGAAATTGCCAATGGCGGCCAGGCCGGCAGAAGCGATGCAGCCGCACTCCGAGCAGACCGGCTTGCCGCCTAACTGGCAGGGAGTGACCAGCGTGGACAAGTCGGCCGATACGCAGGTGGTCAGTTTCGCAAACATGCAGTCGGCCGGCGTCTTTGGCGCGTCAAGATAACCCCGCAGCACGACATCCGGCATGTACACCTTGGGGAAAGCCGTGCGCACGGCGGCGAGCTGGCGGACAGCGGCGAGACGGTCGTCCGGCGTGAGGCGTTCCTCGGAAACCTCTCCTTCCTGCGGTGTGTAAAGGCTGAACCAGATTTTGCGGACTTCGGGACGCGCTGACCAAAAAGCCGCAAATTCGTGGAGATAGCCGTCGCGCGCGACCTGCTGCCGGGTGACCGTGCAATGAACGATCAGGCTGTGGCCGGCGATGTGCTTGAGGATCCGTTCGTACGTGGCGGGCGCGCGGCGGCGGTCGTGTTCCGGCTGCAAGCCGTCGATCGAAACGACAAGGTGCAGGCATTTCAGCGCGGCCCAGTGCGCCGGGATCGGGCGCACGGCGCTGGTGACAAGCTGGACTTCGATTCCCATGCTGTCGAATTTCGGCAGCAGCTCATCCAGTTCGCGATAGCGTACCAGCGGTTCGCCGCCAACGATGGAGACGTGGATGGGGCGAAAGTGCCGGACCACCGCCAGGACGCCGTCGACGAGTTCGCGGCCGCGAAGATCCCTCAGTTGGCGGAGCGCCACGCCGTTGTTCAGATGTTCGGGTTGGTATGCATAGCATCCAGGGCAGCGGAGCGGGCATTCCTTAGTGATCTCGAGCGACAGCAGCGGAGTGCGCCCTCTGAGCACCCGCCCCCAAGCAGGCAGGACAGCGGTCTTTTTCATAATCCCCTTTGCCCTCTCCACTCGATCTTAGCAGGAACAAACGTAGTAACATTCCGAATGTGCGAGTCCTATTCTCGGCGATTCTGGCGGCGGGGCTGTGTTTCGCTCAGTTCGTGCGGGTAAGCCCGCGCGATCACAGATACCTTGAGTTAACGGACGGCAGACCTTACGTACCAATCGGTCTAAACATGATCTCCCCGCCCGGCGGGCGCGATGAGGCGGCGGCGCTGCGCGGGATGGAGGAGTGGCTCGAAAGTCTTTCTTCGAACGGCGGCAATTACATTCGCGTCTGGCTGAGTCATCCCTTTTGGGACGTGGAACACGAGCGCAGCGGCGTATACGACGCCGAGAAAGCCAAACGGATCGACCGGCTGCTGGAGATGTGCCGGAAACGCGGTATACGCGTGAAAATGACGATGGAGCACTTCCGCTCCATCGGCGACGGGCGCCAGCAGTGGGCGGACAAGCCGCTGCACAACAAGGCCCACGGCGGCCCGGCAGCCTCGATCGCGGATTTCTTCGACGGAGAGGCGTCGCGGGCGCAGTTCCGGCGGAAGATTCGCTGGTACGCGGACCGCTACGGGGACGATCCGATCGTCTACGGCTGGGAGCTCTGGAACGAAATCAACGCTGTAAGAGGCGGGGATTACATGGCCTGGACGGCCGTGATGCTACCCGAATTGCAGCGGGCGTTTCCCAGAAACCTGGTCATGCAAAGCCTGGGCAGCTTCGATACGGAGCGCGTGCGCGATCTTTACCGGCGGCACAGCAGAATGGAGGGCAACACCATCGCGCAGGTACACAGGTACCTGGACCTGGGAGCGCAGCTCGAGGTGTGCCACGGTCCGGTGGACGTGCTGGCGGCGGATGCCATACGCGAACTGCTGAGCTACGACGCCAGACGGCCGGTGATACTGGCCGAATCCGGGGCGGTGGAGCCAAAGCACACCGGGCCGTTCAAACTCTACAAGCAGGACCGGGACGGCATCCTGCTGCACGACGTGCTCTTCGCGCCCTTTTTCGCGGGCGCCGCGGGCCCGGGGCAGATCTGGCACTGGGACGTCTACGTCGCCGCGAACAACTTATGGTGGCATTTCGGGAGGTTCGCCGAGGCGATCCGCGGTATCGATCCCCCGGCCGAGAAATTCGAGCCGGTAATGATCGAGCACGAGCGGCTGCGCATCTACGCTCTGAAGGGGCGGCGCACGATGTTGGCCTGGTGCCGGGATTCGCGGAACACGTGGCGGTCCGAGCTGGAGGGCGGCGAGCGGCCCCAGGTGCTGCGCGGGGTGGCGGTCGACCTTGGCGCCGCGGCGGCGCGCGGCAAAGCGCGGGTCTATGACCCGTGGACCGGGAAGTGGTCGGACGCCGCCGTGCGAAACGGAAAGCTCGAGCTGCCTGCCTTTTCGCGGTCGGTGGTAATACGGGTCGAGTAGCGGGCTTATTCGAGTTGACGAAGGACGGTGACGGCGGCCCCGTGGGCAACGACGACCGCCGGATCGCGCTGGAGGGCCTGGTAGTAGTGCCTGCTGAAGCCCCTTCCGTGCTCGGCGGGTGAGAGCAGTTCCCGGGCCTGGGCGATCAGGCGGTCGGCATCGGCGGACGTCGGCGGCTCTTTGGCTTCGAGCATTTCGTCGATGAAGACCACGAGCTCGGAAAGTTCGTGGAGCCAGGCGAACCAGGGGTCGTGCAAAACCAGGCCGAGCAACTGATGCCGGGACGTGAGACGGGCGACCTCGCGGTCGTAATGTGCGGCTTCGGAATCGAGCAGAGTCTTGTGTAAGGCCAGCAGGGCGTTGCGCAACTCGGTCAAGCGCCCGCGGGCGTTGTCCCCAGGCCCCATACGACCATCGTAGCGCAGGGCTGCTACCTCCCCTTACGAATCTCCACTCTGGGATGCAGCTCCTTGGTCTGGTCGAGGGTGGCGAACGTGACTCCGGGAAGGCTGGCTGTGGCGGTGCCGGCGGCCACACCCCAGCGAACGGCATCGACGAAATCCCGGCCTTGCTCCATGGCCCAGGTAAACGCGGCGGCGAGCGCGTCGCCGGCGCCGATGGGGCAGACCGCTTCCACGCGCGGCGGAATGACTTCGAAGACTCCCGCGGCGGTTGCCGCAACGGCGCCGCGGCTGCCGAGCGACAGGATGACCGACTCCGGCCCCATGTCCCGGATGCGCGTGGCGGCTTCCAGGAAATGCCCGCGGGTGATGAGCGCGGTATTGAGCAGGCGCTCCGCCTCCTGCTGGTTGGGCGCGACCACGGTGGGGCCGGCCTCAACGCCTTCGATCAGCGCGTCGCCGTCGGTATCGAGCAGAGTCTTCACCCCGTGCGCACGGGCCAGTTTCACCAGGCGCGAGTAGAATCCCGGAGGAACGCCCGGGGGCAGGCTCCCGCAGATCAGCAGCCAGGAAGCGCCATCTAGCCGCTTTTCGACGGCGGAATAGAGGCGGTTGAGCTCCTCTTTGGTGAGGGGCGGTCCGGGCTGATTCAGCTTGACGGTGAGCCCCTGGCGGTCGGTGATCGTGAGGTTTGTCCGGATCTCGTTTTGGATGGGCACGCACTCGGCTGCGAAGCCCAAACCGCACAGGAGCTGGCGGAAGCGGTCGCCCGATTTGCCGCCGCAGGTCGAAATGGCGAGTGTATCGCCGCCGAAGGATTTGATTACGTAAGAGGCGTTGATGCCGCGGCCGCCCGCCGTTTCGGAAGTCGCGAGAATGTAAGCACGGTCCTCGAACACGAGGCGATCCGCGATAACGTTGTGATCGATTGCCGGATTGATCGTCAGAGTGAGGATCAAGCATCTATTCTAGTGCACCCGTGCCGGAGTGCGAGCGCGCTCGGGTGCTAATCTGGAAATTGCTTCGTCATCCCTCTTTCAAAGCGTACGCAGCCCTTGTGTCGGTGTGCTTCTTCTGGGGCACCACCTACCTGGCGATCCGTATGGCGCTGGAGTCGTTTCCGCCCATCGCCATGGTGGCGATCCGCTTTACCATTTCGGGCGGGCTGATGCTGGTGGCGGCGCGGCTGGCCGGGGCGCACCTGCCGCGCGGGCGCGAATTGCTGGTTTCGGCCTTCACCGGAATTCTGACCCTGGGGGTCGGGAATGGGTGTCTGGTCTTCGCCGAACAGTGGATAGCGAGCGGCCTGGCCGCGCTGTTCATCACGGTTTCACCGTTCTGGATGGTGGGCATGGAGGCGATGATGCCCGGCGGAGAGCGGCTGCACCGGCCGACGATTCTCGGGATGCTGGTGGGCTTGGCAGGCACGATGTTGCTGCTGAGTTCGGGGGCGGTGCAGGAGGATTCCGGCGGCGGGCTGTTGTGGGGATTCCTGGTTCTGCAGATGGGCAGCCTGGGGTGGGCGGCGGGGTCGATCTACCAGCGGCGGCAGCCCGCCCGCGCGCACCCGATCGTCACCGGCGCCTTCCAGCAGCTTGCGGCGGGACTGGCTTTCGGGCTGCTTGCGCTGCTGGTCCCCGAGCGTCCCATCGTTCCGGGCGTGCGGGGCGTTGCGGCGCTTGTCTATCTGGTAATTTTCGGATCTATTGTCGGCTACAGCTCGTATATCTATGCTTTGAGCCGTCTGCGCGTGGCGGTGGTTTCGATTTACTCGTATGTCAACCCGGTAGTGGCGGTGATCCTCGGGTGGCTGTTCTACCGCGAGCCGTTCGGCGCGCGCGAGGCGGTGGCCATGGCGATCATCTTTTTGGGTGTGGGGATCGTCAAGCGCTACGGGAGCAAGGGCGATGTGCGCCCACGCAGCGCGGCGGCCGGGGCTTCACAGAAATAGAATGGTTAGGCCAAAGCAATGATCAAGCTGCAGAATGTCGAGAAGTGGTACCAGACCGGCAACATGAAGACGTTCGTGCTCCGCCGGATCAACCTTGAAGTCCACGAGGGCGAGTTCGTAACGATCATGGGCCCGTCGGGTGCCGGCAAATCGACCCTGTTGAGCATCATCGGGATGCTCGACGGCGCCTGGACGGGCGAGTATTATTTCCTGGACCATCCGGTACACAAGCTGAACCAGCGGCAGCGGGTCGAGCTGAACAAGAAGTACATCGGGTTCGTGTTCCAGAGCTATCATCTGCTGGACAACCTCACCGTGTACGAGAACCTGGAAGTCCCGCTTTCCTACCGGAACTATAAAGCGTCCGAGCGCGCCAGTATCGTTTGCGACATCCTGGACCGCTTCAACATTGTGGGGAAAAAGGACCTGTATCCGAATCAGCTCTCCGGCGGCCAGCAGCAACTGGTGGCGGTGGCGCGGGCGCTGGTGGCCTCTCCGAAGCTGATCCTGGCCGACGAGCCCACCGGGAACCTGCACTCCACCCAGGGCAAGGAAATCATGGAGCTGTTCAAGCGGCTCAACGAGGAGGGCACCACCATCATCCAGGTGACCCACTCGGAAACCAACGCCGCTTATGGCCACCGCATCGTTAATTTGCTGGACGGCTGGATCGTCAATCCCGAACAAGCAGGCGCCCCGCCGGCGCTCGGCGTCCACCCACGGACATAGATTCCCATTTCCGGACAGGCGTTTTTCGTCAACTCCAAGAAGGCTGCTGGTTCACGCCGGATTGCATCGCCGCGGCGTGGCAGCAGAATTGCCCTCCGTTCCGCCGTAAACTAGGAGTCTCATGAATCAGTCGAAACCACGGATTCTGATCGCCGACGACCAGCCGGACGTCCTGATCGCGCTGCGGCTGCTGTTGAAGGGCGAGGGATACGAGACCGAATCCGCGAATTCGCCCGCCGGAATTTTGGAAGCGGTGGAGAACCGCGATTTCGACGCGGTGCTGATGGATCTGAACTACGCCCGGGACACCACATCAGGCCAGGAGGGTCTGGACCTGCTGTGCCGCATTCAGATGCTCGACAGCACGCTTCCGGTAATCGTGATGACGGCCTGGGGCAGCGTCGAACTGGCCGTGGAGGCGATGCGGCGCGGCGCGCGGGACTTCATCCAGAAGCCGTGGGAGAATGCGCGGCTGTTGACCATCCTGCGGACCCAGGTGGAACTGGGACAGGCGCTGCGGCGGGGGCGGCGGCTGGAAGCGGAGAACCGGCTGCTGCGGCCGGAGGGCCGGCCGGCGCTGATCGCGCAGTCGCCCGCGATGCGGCCCATACTCGAAATGATCGAGCGGATCGGCCCGTCGGACGCCAACGTTCTGATCACGGGCGAGAACGGCACCGGCAAGGGCGTGGTGGCTCAGGCGCTGCATGCTGTCTCTCCGCGCGCTTCGAAACCGCTGATCACGGTCAACACCGGGGGGTTGCCCGAAGGCGTGTTCGAGAGTGAGCTGTTCGGCCATGTCAAAGGCGCTTTCACGGATGCGCGCACCGACCGCGTCGGGCGTTTCGAACTGGCGGACGGCGGGACCCTGTTTCTGGACGAAATCGCCAACATTACGCCGGCGCAGCAGGCCAAGCTGCTGCGGGTGCTCGAGACGGGCGAATTCGAGCCAGTCGGCTCCTCCAGAACACGCCGCGTGGATGTGCGGATCCTTTCGGCGACGAATGCGGATTTGGGCAGCGAGGTGGCCGCAGGTCGGTTCCGCGAAGACCTGCTGTTCCGGCTGAACACCATTGAAATCCACCTGCCGCCGTTGCGGGACCGCCGCGAGGACATCCCGCTGCTGGCGGCGCACTTTCTGCGCCAGCACGCGCAGCGCTACCGGAAGCACTTGACGGGGTTCGAGCCGGCGGCGATCCAGGCGCTCCTGGAGCATTTCTGGCCGGGGAATGTACGGGAACTGGACCACGCGGTGGAACGGTCCGTGCTCATGGCGCAGGGCAGCGTGGTCAAGGCGAGCGACCTGCTGCTCCGACCTGGGCGCGAGGCCGCCCCGCGGCTCGAGGATATGAGCTTGGAAGAGGTAGAATCTTTCCTGATTCAGAAAGCGCTGGCGCGGTATCAGGGCAACGTGAGCCAGGCGGCGGCCGCCCTTGGTTTGAGCCGCAGCGCGCTGTACCGGCGGATCCAGCGATACGGGTTGTAAGCGCTGGGTTCGCAACGAATGAAGATTTCAAGGTCTCACCCGCTCCGCCACGAGCACCGCATCCTGCTCCTGGCCATTTTGGCGGGATTCCCGGGGGTGCTGGCTTCCCTGCTCCTGCTCTGGCTCGGCGATTTCACGCCCAAAGTGCAGTGGACGCTCACCACGGTGATTGTGGGCTGCTGGGCGGGTCTTGCGGCGGCCACGCAGGGCAGGGTAGTGAGGCCACTTCAGACGCTGTCGAATCTGCTGGCCGCACTGCGCGAGGGCGACTACTCGATCCGGGCGCGAGGCGCCAGAAGGGGCGACGCGCTGGGCGAAGTCATCATCGAGGTGAACGAGCTCAGCGAGACGCTCAAGCGGCAGCGGCTCGAGGCCGTGGAGGCAATCGCCCTGCTGCGGACCGTGATCGCCGAAATCGACGTCGCCATCTTCACCTTCGACGGGGATCGCCGCCTGCGGTTGACGAACCGGGCCGGGGAACGGCTGCTGGCGCAGCCTTCCGAAAAGCTGCTGGGCCGAGCTGCGGAGGAACTCGGACTTGCCGCCTGCCTGGAGGGCGAAACGCCCCGGACCGCGCAGATGGTTTTTCCGGGCGGCATGGGCCGCTGGGGCATCACGCGAAGCACGTTCCGCGAGGGAGGCCGGCAGCATCAATTGCTGGTGCTTTCCGACCTGAGCCGGGCGCTGCGGGAAGAGGAACGGCAGGCCTGGCAGCGGCTGCTGCGCGTGCTGGGGCACGAGCTGAACAACTCGCTGGCGCCGATCCGGTCCATCGCGAACAGCCTGCAAGGTTTGGTCCTTCGCGACTCGCTGCCCGAGGACTGGCAGGAAGACGTGCAACGCGGGCTGGAGGTGATCACCTCGCGGGCCGAGGCGCTTACGCGTTTCATGCAGGCGTACTCGCTGCTGGCGCGGTTGCCGCAGCCGCGGTTCCAGCCTGTCGACCTGGGCGCGTGCGTGCGCCGTGTTATCGAGTTGGAAACGAGGATGGCGGTGCGGCTGAAGCCCGGCCCCGAGCTGACGATTCAGGCCGACGGCGACCAGCTCGAGCAGTTGCTGATCAACCTGCTGCGGAACGCCGTGGATGCTGCACTGGAGACGGCAGGGGGCGTGGAGGTGACCTGGCGCCGCGGCGGCGGGTACGTGGAGGTGGCGGTGGAGGACGAAGGGCCGGGGCTGGCGAGCACGGCCAACCTTTTTGTCCCCTTCTTCACGACAAAGCCCGGAGGGTCCGGCATCGGGCTGGTGCTCAGCCGGCAGATCGCCGAGGCACACGGGGGCACGCTGACTTTGCAGAACCGCCCCTCCGGCCGGGGTTGCCAGGCCCTGCTGCGGTTGCCGCTGTGAATCCGCCGCGGTTCAGTCGCGGTCTTCAAACGGCATGCTTACAGAAATCGGCTGGCCGTCGTGCCATCCGGCCCACCCGGGAGTGAGCAGCGGGTACCGGTAGCCCGAAATCGTGATCAGGATGCGGTCCTCGTTCGAGCCTTCGCCCTGGTGTTGCACGCTGACGTTGGCGGCGGTAAGACCGAGCACGCCGGTGGTCCTGCCTGCGGCGTTGGGCTCATTGAAGAGAACCATGTTGGTGATGGCGTCCGCATCGAAGGGGCGGACTACTCCCCACCGCGCCGCGTTGCGCGCCTGGTGCATCAGGGTGTGGTGCATGTACAGCACGAAACCGAAGTCGAACAGCGAGTAGACCAGCACGAGAAACAGCATCAAAACCAGCGATGCCTCGATAACCGTCGCGCCTTTTTCCCGATGATTGGTCATGGCTGTCATCCCCAAACGCCGAGGTACACGAACTCCGCCCAGGGTTTACCCCTGAGAACGACGTCCCAGAAAACGCCGATCGA
Source organism: Acidobacteriota bacterium (assembly GCA_029776225.1). Lineage (GTDB taxonomy): Bacteria > Acidobacteriota > Terriglobia > Bryobacterales > Bryobacteraceae > Fen-330. The sequence goes on from JAKOTR010000098.1 coordinate 30,677, forward strand.
GAAGTTGTCGATCGAAACGCGCACGCGGGCAGGGATGTTCTTTTCAAACATCATCTGGACAGTAACGTGTTCCGGACGCAGGCCGCGCACGACAGGAACAGTGCCGCCTTCGGGATGGCCGTAGACGACCATGTTGCGCACTGCGTTGATGTAGTCGGCCGTGGGGGTCTCGGTGAGGGAAAGATAGTGCCTGACGGAGGCGTACCGGCCGCCCGCTCGTACGGCCTGGGTCAACTCGTTATAGAGGTAAAAGGCGTAGCCGAACTGAAAGCAGCCGAGAAACAACGACACCAGCAGCGGCACGGCGATGGTCATTTCGATAATCGCGCTCCCGCTGCGCGCTTTGCGGTTCTTCGTTTCGGATCTCATTGGTACAACCTAGTGGTACAACCTGATGGCGAAAATCAGCGGTCCACCCGGCGAACCGCCAGGGCCGCCTCCAGCGGTGGGAGATCCCTGCACCCCGACGCCGACATATTCCGCGCAGATCGGCGTGTTGCCGGTAACGGCGCTGTACTCGTCATGAGTCTGGTGCAGGAAGAAAGTGGCGAATCCGGCGACGATGAAATCGGGAGGACCGTTGTTGATCGGCACGATCACCACCCGGCGGCCGTTGCCGTACGGCTCGATTTCGTTTTCGATTCTGTACTTGTACTCCGCGTAGGTGGTTGAGAAGGGGTCGGTGTCCTGAGCCACGCGGTCGCCGACCGCGTCTCCCTCGGTCGTTCCCGCGCCCTGCGCCATGTTCACCGGCACTCCCTCAGTGATAGGGGTGTCGTACGTTCCGGCATCGAATACGATTGCCTGCCTGAGGTCCTGAGAACTGCTGAACGCGATGTATCCGCGGTCTTCAGAGGGCGCAATCGTGTCCGCCATAGTGGTGATGGGGAGGTGCCGGTCGTCCTGACACACGTTTTGCATCGACTTGTGAACGTGGGCGGGCCAGCGGAGCGTGTAAATCCCGCCTACTTTCATCCCGAACGGGGTTCCCGGCTCCTCGCAGCCAATGCCGCAGCCGATGTGGGAGTACGGCGAAAACGGGAACAGCCCCTCAATGAACGTATTCTTCGGTCTGCGGCCGGCGACGGCGACCGCCGCGATATGCGATTCCTCTGCGGTCACAATGGCGCGCAGGAAGGATAGCGGCAGCGTGGTGGATGTGACGACGCGCGCAAAGTAGTAGTCTGTCGGCGGATTCGGCAGCGCCTCGCTGGGCAGCCACGGCCCGTTCGGGGTCGTCCCGAAGGTGGTGGTCACAGTGGTGAAGTCGGAGGTGCCGAACTGCCAGCGGTTCCGGTTCGCCGCGACCTTCTCCAGGGCGCGCTGCACGCCCTCCGGCGTATCGTCCAACTGAAGCGCGGCTTCGAGCGCGGCGGAATCGACGAAGGTCTGGGCCTCGTCCTTGGTTACGTACATCCTGCCGAGGTCAATGGCCAGCCCAACCATACCCAGCAGAAACAGGGCCGAAAGGGCCAGCGCGACAGCTACAAAGCCCTTGCGCCGCGCGCGCGACGGCGCGCGGAGAAGACTCTGGCTCTTTCGAAAAAATTCCGGCATTTGTAACTATCCCTTTCTGCAATTCTGCGGGACGCGCTTCAATTATGGAAAGAGGTTAATGACTGCGTCTTGTGAGGGGTAGAAGTACCAACGGATTCAGTACTAACGGTACCGCGCTGAGACCCCTTGGGATTGTGAGCATTTTGTAGAGTTTGCGCCTGCGCGGCGAGCGAGACGGTTAATCCGGGGCAGGCCACTGGCGCTCGCCGCAATAGAACGCGCTAAGAAAAATACGGGCGAATAGCGGCGCCAGGGGAGGACAAGATATCTACCCCATCTGAGGGTATTGGGAGTAGTTTCGCGGGCTTTAGCCGTGATGAAGGGCGCGCATTTTTCAGGCTCAGCCGGGAAAATTTCCCGGCATTTTCCGCCGCGCGGAATCCGAAAGAAAAAGGGCGCGCCGAAGCGTGCCCTTTTTCACCGCGTCAATCGGATTTGACCCTGAATTGTTGACTTTCTGGTCCCCTTCTCTTCGGGGTGTACACATGATAGCACACCCGCCACCCCGGTCGAAGTGCCCTCCGCCCGCCGGCCGTCAGAGTTTCTCGGCGATGGACTTGGCTTGGAGAAAGAGCAGGAGGTAATCGGGGCCTCCGGCTTTGGAGTCCGTGCCTGACATGTTGAATCCGCCGAACGGGTGAGCGCCCACCATCGCGCCGGTGCACTTGCGGTTGATATACAGATTGCCGACGAAAAACTCGTTGGCCGCCCTCTCGATCTTCTCCCGGTTTTCCGTATAGACCGCGCCGGTGAGGCCGTATTCGGACCGGTTGGCGAGCTCGAGGGCCTCGTCGAAGTTGCGCGCCTTGGTAACCGCGAGCACCGGACCGAAGATTTCCTCCTGGAAAATTCGGGCCTCCGGCGGCACGTCAGCGATCACGGTCGGGCGAATGAAATAGCCTTCGCCGTCAGCCGGCTCTCCCCCAACGATAAGGCGGCCTTCCCGTTTACCTATCTCTATATACTCCAGAATGTTGCGGCGGGCGCCCTCGTTGATCACGGGGCCCATGTAGTTGTCCGGGTCGTCGGCGGGGCCAACTTTGATCCCTTCCACCTTCTTTTGCAGGCGCGCGAGGAACTCGTCGTAAATGGCTTCGTCAACGATGGCGCGGGAACAGGCAGAGCACTTCTGCCCCTGATAGCCGAAAGCCGAGACGACCACTCCTTCCACCGCGCTGTCGAGGTTGGCTTCGCGATCCACGATGATGGCGTCCTTCCCGCCCATTTCGGCCACCACGCGCTTGATCCAGATCTGCCCGGGCTGCGGCTTCGCCGCCAGCTCGTTGATGCGCAACCCGACAGCTTTCGAGCCGGTGAAGGCGATGAAGCGCGTTTTTGGATGCTGGACCAGGACGTCGCCCACCTCCGCGCCGCTGCCCACCAGCAGGGTAAAGCTGCGCTGGGGGAAACCGGCATCGGCCAGCACCTGGACAAACTTCGCGGCGATGGTCGGCGTGTCGCTTGAAGGTTTGATGACCACGGTGTTGCCCGTGACCAGCGCGGCCGTAGTCATTCCGGTGAGGATAGCGAGCGGGAAATTCCACGGAGGAATGATGACGCCGGCGCCGAGCGGCAAATACACCATGGTGTCCTTTTCGCCCGGCAGTTGCAGGAGGGGCTGCGGTCCGCTCAACCGCAGCATCTCGCGCGCGTAATACTCGCAGAAGTCGATGGCCTCGGAGACGTCGGCCTCGGCTTCGGGCCACGTCTTGCCAGCTTCGGCCACCAGCCAGGCGTCAAACTCAAGCTTGCGCTCGCGGAGGATGGCAGCAGCACGCAGGAGCTTTTCGACGCGCTCCTCAGCGGGCACGCGGCCCCACGTGGGGAAAAAGGCGTGGGCGCTCTCCACCGCACGGCGCGCCAGTTCAGGCGTCGCCTTGTGATGGATACCAACAACTTCCGCCGGCCGTGAGGGGTTGCGTGACTGGAGCTTTTGTCCGGTTGCGAATCTCTCTCCGCCGATCGAGATCTGGTACTCGCGGCCGAACTGTGCGCGCACGTGCTCGTAGGCGCGCCGCGCCGCCTCCCTGTTTTCGGGCAGCGAAAAATCCCTGTACGGTTCGTTGGAAAACGCCGGCAGCGAGTTCAGCGCCGCGGCCCGTTCAGCCCCCATCATTTGCTCCTTTCCACCACGGGCCGCACGAACAACGCCTGGCCCGCGTCTTAGCCCCGGCTACGCCCGAACAGCTCCGCCGCTCCTTCCGCCGCGCCCGCCGCTGCGCTCACGCTTTTACGGTAGGCGTCGCGGCCGGCGTCAATGATGGTTTCGCCGGTTTCGGCAATCGTTTCCTTAATATGCTCGCCAGTCTGGATGATGGCGTCTTTCGCGTCCTCCGCCTTGCGGCGGATGATCTTACGCGTATCCTTCCCGGTTCGGGGAGCGTACAATAAGGCGACCCCAGCCCCAAGCAGAGCCCCAATCGACAGCCACATGATCTTTTCGGTTATTCGCATGTTGGATCCCCTCGATTCCATTCTAGCGAAGATTATGGAACGTAAATCCTGGATTGGGGGCGGCGGCGGCGTTCCACGATTGCGTCCTCTTATCTGGAGTATGCTGGGACCATGGCGGAGGAAAGCGAACTCGTGACGGTGTTCCGGTCGGCCGATCCGAACGCGGAAGAACAGGCAGAGGTGGCTTGCGAGATGCTGGTCAGCGCGGGATTCGACGCCGAAGTCTTCGACGATTCGACTCCCGGTGTTCCGGCGGGCGCTTACGAAGTCCGCGTGCCGAGCGCTCAGCAGGCCGCTGCGGAACAACTCATCGACGCTCAAAAAGATTTCAGTCCGAAACCGCTCGATCGGTCGCACGACCTGGACATGGTCACCGTCTTTGCCTCCGACGCTCCGAACGCGGAGATGCTGGCGTCGGCGATCCGCAGCATCCTTTCCGCGCAGGATATTCCTTCGGTGCTGGTGAGCGGGACGATGTTCCCAAGCCTGCCCTACGAGGTACGGGTGCCGAAAATCCGTCTGGAGGAAGCGCGCCGGGCGATCGCAGCGGCTGAGGAGGCAGGCCCGGCGGCGGCCGAAGAAGCCGAGCGGGAGACGGAAGCCGGGGAAAACCAGTAATCTTCAGAAGGCGCTGTAGAGTCCCTGCGGTTCGGACCAGCGGGCCGCATCCAAGTAGAAGCGGCGGCCGTCTGTACGCAGCGAAATCAGTCCCCACAGATCCGTGCGGAGCACGTTTACGCGCCGCTCTGCGAGGCGCTCAAGCACCTGCGGGTTCGGCATGTTGAAGGAGCTTTCGTAGCCGGCGGAAATGATTCCGTAGAGCGGCTGCACCGCGTCGAGAAAAGCGGGGGTGCTGGAGGTGCGGCTGCCGTGATGCGCCACTTTGAGCACATCGGTTTTCTCAACAGCGCCGCTGGCAACAAGCTCCCACTCAACCTGCCGCTCGATATCGCCCGTCAGCAGGAACGAGTGCCGGCCGTGGCTCAGGCGGAGCACCAGCGAGTCGTTGTTGTGCACCGTGTCGCCGGCCTCGTAATCCGGCGGCGGCGCCAGCACCTGAACCGTCGCGCCTCCGTAAGGAAACGAACGGCCCCCCCAAAGCGTAACGATGCGGACGCCACGGCGCAGTGCGAGGTCGCGGATGCGGAGCCAGTCGGGGCTGTTGCCCACCGGGCCCGTCCAGAGTTCGGCCGGGCGGAAGTTTTCGATGATGGCCGCGAGCCCGCCGATGTGGTCCACGTGCGGGTGCGAGAGGACGACGGCGTCGAGCCGTTTGATCGAGCGGCTCCAGAGGTAGGGCGAAACCACGTCCTCGCCGATGTCCAGGCGTGTGTTGCGGCGCTGGCCGAACGCGGGGATTCCGCCACCGTCCACGAGCATCAACTTGCCGTCCGGAAACGCCACGAACAGGCTCTCGCTCTGGCCGACGTCGATGGCGGTCAGCTCGAGCCTGCCCGGCTCAACCCGGGGCGCGAATGGATGCGCCACCATGACTACCAGCAGCGCCGTCGAGAGGCATAGCGAGCCAAGCAGGGCCGCCCGCCGCTTGCGAAACACAGCCATGGCCACGAGCGACGCCGTAAGAGCGAGCGCAAGCCAGAGCGGTGGAGCGGGAATGCGCCAGTGCGGTTCCCACTGCGTATGCAGGTGCACCACCCGGTGCGAAAACCCCAGCAGCCATCCGGCAACTACAGCCGGGAGTTTCCATCCGGTGAAAATGGCCAGGAAGCCAACCGGAATTACGGCCGACATCGGGAGCATGATCAGAATGTTTGCCGATATGCCGGTGAGGGAAAGGCGGTGGAAGTAGGCCGCCATAGGGAGCGCCAGCCCGAACTGGATCGTGGTCGAGACCACCGCGGTTTCGTAGGCGAAGAACAAGGCGCGCAGGAAAAGCCCGATCAGCGCCAGCCAGACCCGTTCCGGGACGCGCGTCCACAGCGACAGCGTCTCGGCAATCAGACGGAGTTCGACGCGGAAGTGAGCGGTGCGCGGCGCAAGGCGCGGGTCGCGGCCGGGATCGTTCAGACCGGTTAGGCCGGCCGCCAGCGGCGCCGACGTCCGCTCGATCAACGGAACGGCGAGCGCGCCGATGGCTGCTACCGCCAGGAACGAAAGCTGGAAGCTCGCCTCGAACAACTGCTCCGGATCGCAGATGAGAAACCCCAGCGCGACGGCGGCGAGCAGGTTCAACAGCCGCGGTCTGCGGTACAGGTACCGCACCGCGACGAAGAGGCTGAGGCCGGCGGCGGCCCGGATCACCGGCGCCTGCCACCCGGCGACGAGCGCACAGAGCCACGCCACGAGCGCGGTGGCGGTGAGCGCGAGGCTCTGGGGTACGAAGCACACGCGCATCAGAAAGAGAAACACCCCGGCCAGCACGGTGATGTGCAGGCCGGAAATGACCAGCGTGTGGTAGGTTCCGGTGCGCCGAAAATCCTCGATCCACACTTTTTCCAGCCGGGAGGAATCGCCGATCAGCATGGCGCGCATCATAGCGGCGTTGTAGGAATCATCGGGGTACAGCTGGTCGAGGCGGTCCAGCGCGGCGCCGCGCAGCGCGTAGATGGCGCGGCGAAGGCGGGACCCGCACTCGCCGGGCAGAACGTTGACCGTCGCGCCGGAAGGCATGGAAGCCGTCCAGTAGATGTGTTTGCGGGCCATGTAGCCGGCGTAGTCGAAGGAACCGGGGTTGCGGAAGTTGCGCGTGCGGCGGACGCGGGCGTCCACCTCCACGATTTGCCCATAGCGCAGCGCGGGCGGCTGTACGCCCTCTCTCGGATACATGCTCACCTGCACGCGGGCGCCGGGCTCGAGTTCCAGCACGAACTGCATGCGGTCCTCGGAAAAGACCGGCGGCTCGACGACGCAGCCGGCGAGGATGACCACTTCGCGCGGCGCCGCATCGAGCTCAGGACGCGGGGGCGGCCGGTGGGCGATGCCCGTCAGCGCCCCGGCAAACACAAGCGCTACGAGGCAGCACGCCATGGCGGCGCGGCGCGTGCTTTTGGCAAGCGCAAAAACCGCGAGCGCGGCCAGGGCGAGGCTCGCCGGCCACAACTCGTGCGCTTCGAAACCAGCAAAACGCGCCAGCAGAATGCCCGCGGCGACAGCCGCCAAGGGCGGAATCAACGGATCCGGCACGCCACCTCCACGAAATATAGTGGCTGCCAAAACGGGAATTCACTCTGGAATTCGGGAATTGCGCCGCTGTGAAATCAGCCGGCCGGGAGAGCCGCCAGCGCGCGGCGGCAGATTTCGGCATGACGCGCGCGCCTGTCCTTGCGGAAGCGGCGGCGCGTTTCTTCATCAAGCGGCGGCAGCAGATCGAAGGTAATGTTGGCGGGCTGGTAATGGGCTGGGTCGGCGCCGGAGACGTAATGGCAGAGCGAACCGATTGCGGTTTCGCGGGGAAGCGGGCAGGGCCGCTCGCCACGGGCGAGCGCGGCTGCGTTGCGGCCTGCCACCAGACCGGTCGCGATCGATTCCACGTAGCCTTCCACGCCGCAGATCTGGCCGGCGAAGAAGCACGACTCTCTTGTCCTTAGCTGAAGAGTCGGCGCAAGCAGGGCGGGCGCGTTGATGTACGTGTTCCGGTGCACCTGGCCGAAGCGGATGAACTCGGCATGCTCCAGGCCCGGGATCATGCGCAGCACGCGCGCCTGCTCGCCGTAGCGCATGTGGTTCTGCATTCCGACCAGGTTGTAGCTGTCCGCCCGCAGGTTCTCCTGCCGCAACTGCACGACGGCGTAGGGACGCCGCCCCGTCCGCGGGTCAATCAATCCCGCCGGTTTCATCGGCCCGAAACGCAGCGTGTCGCGGCCGCGGCGGGCCAGTTCTTCGATGGGCAGGCAGGCTTCAAAGTACGGCACATCGTCCGGGATGTGCGCGCTCACGCTCTCGGCCGCGAGCAGCGCGTCGACAAAGCGCTCGTACTGGTCCTTGTCGAACGGGCAGTTCAGATAATCGGCCGTGGAATCGAGCGATTTGTCGTAGCGCGAGGCGCGGAATGCGATCGACGTATCCACGGAATCGGCTTCCACGATGGGGCTGATCGCGTCGTAGAAAAAGAGCCGCTCGGAGCCGGTGAGCCGCGCAATGTCGCGGGCGAGTGCATCGCTGGTCAGCGGTCCGGTGGCGATCACGACGATGCCGTCCGGGATAGCCTCGACTTCCTCGCGCCGGACTTCGATCATAGGTTCGGATGCGATGATCTCGGTGAGGCGCCCTGCGAACCGCTCCCGGTCCACCGTCAGCGCATGCCCGCCGGGGACGCGCGCCTCCGCGGCGATTTGAAGCAGCAGCGAGCCGAGACGCCGCAGTTCTTCCTTGAGCAGCCAGGGAGCGGAGTTCTCCTGCTCGGTCTTCAGGGAATTACTGCATACAAGTTCGCCGAACAGGCCGGTCTTGTGCGCCGGCGTCGTCCGGTGCGGGCGCATTTCGTAGAGGATGACCTTGCAGCCCGCCCGCGCCGCCTGCCATGCGGCCTCGCTGCCCGCAAGTCCGCCGCCGATGATGTGAATGGGGTGGATCAACGCCGTCTTCTACTGATTATTGTATCCACCCCCCGGCTGCGCCCAGCCGTGGTGTGTATCCACCCCCTGCCTGTGTTGACCGTGAAGTGTATCGACCCCCTGCCTGTGCTTAACCCTGATGCGCCTGCGTCTCGGCGAACATTGCTTCGGCGGCCTTCTTCATCTCCTCGGGCGTGACGTCTTTGACGTGGGTCGCCATGGCCCAGGTGTGGCCGAACGGATCGGTCACTTTCGCCACGCGATCGCCCCAGAACATATCGGCCGGAGGTTGTTCCGCTTTCGCCCCTGCGTCAACAGCCTGCTTAAACGACGCATCCACGTCCGGCACGTACAGGAAAAGGCTCACCGGGCTGCCGCCCAGAGTCTGAGGCGATGTCGCGCATCCCGGAGATTCTTCCCCGAGCATGAATTTGGAATCGCCGATCTGCAGCTCGGCATGAGCCACCTTGCCCCCGGGCGCATCCAAGCGGAAAGCCTCGACGGCGCCGAATGCGCGGCGGTAAAAATCGATCGCCTTTGCCGCCTCGCGCACGACCAGCGCCGGAGTGATGGTGTGATACCCCTCAGGAATTTTCGCAGCCACGATACCCCTCCTGCCCCCCAGTGTAATCGGCGGGCAAATTGGCTGGTTGTAAAATGTTCCGGTGATCGATCGGATCAAGCCCGAGCACATCCGGGAAGCCGCGGATCGTATTCGCCCGATCGCGCACCGCACGCCGGTGTACACTTCGCGCAGCTTCGACGCCGAAGCGGGCGTGAGCGCGCATTTTAAATGCGAGAACTTTCAGCGCGGGGGCGCGTTCAAGATTCGCGGCGCGTCGAATTTCATTTTTTCGATTCCGCGCGAAGACCTCAGCCGCGGCGTGGTCGCGTATTCGTCAGGAAATCACGCGCAGGCGGTTGCGATCGCGGCGCGTCACGTCGGCGCAAAAGCGACGCTGGTGATGCCGAATGATGCGCCCCGTTCGAAGGTCGAGGCGACGCGCTGCTACGGGGCCGAAATCGTGGTTTACGACAGGCTGCGCGACAACCGCGAAGCGATCGGCGCCCGCATCGCCGCCGAAAGCGGCGCCACGCTCGTGCCGCCTTTCGACCACCCGTGGATCATAGCCGGCCAGGGCACCGCGGCGCTGGAGCTGATAGAGCAGGCGCCCCAGCTCGATGCGCTCATTGCGCCCGTGGGCGGCGGCGGGCTGCTTGCCGGCTGCGCCATAGCGGCCAAAAGCCTCATTCCGAGCATCCGCATCTTCGGGGCGGAGCCGGAGGACGCCAACGATACGTATCTTTCCTTCCGCGCCGGTGAGAGAATCGAGATCCCGCCGCCCAAAACGCTTGCCGACGGCCTGCGCGCGACCCGTCCTGGCGCGCTCACCTTTCCGATCCTGAGAGAGCTCGCCGAAAACATTGTGCTCGTAAGCGAGGAAGAGATCCGGGCGACAGTAAAATTCCTGCTGACGAGAATGAAAATCCTGGTGGAACCGAGCGGAGCGGTAGCCGCGGCCGCCGTTCTGTTCCGCAAACTGCCCGCCGGCATTCGTTCGGTGGGGGTGATTCTCTCGGGCGGGAACGTGGATTTCGAGGTACTTAGAGAACTGTAAGAACGCGAAAAAGGCCGGGCACGCGCGGCGGCATGCCCGGCCTGTTTGTTACATGCTGATCTTGTTGACTCCCGCCGACAGCGCCTGGCGCTTGCCCTGCCAGACGAACTCGCCGTCCACTCCGGGCGGCAAAGTGACCTCGCCTTCCAGCTTGCCGTCCCGCAGCGCGAGGCTCACCGCCACCTCGCCCTTGGGATGCGGGATCGCGCCGGCAGCCTTTGTCAGCTTGCCGAGCGATGGCCGGATCACGACGCGGCGGAAGCCCGGCGCGGCCGAGTCGATCCCCAGCACCGTGCGGAACAGCTCGATGTTCGGGCTGGCGCCCCAGGCGTGGCAGTCCGAACGCGAAGGCTCGTAACTCTCGGCCCAGGTGGTCAGGCCGAGCGACAACTGCGTGCGCCATTCATCCAGCATGTCGAGGTAGCGGTCGCCCGCACCCGCCGCCGCCAGGGCCGCGTGCAGATAGTAGCGGAAGTAAATCGAGCAGGCCACCAGCGAGGTGTCCTCGGCGGCGCGCTCGATCAAGTCGCGCGCTTCCTTGCCGCGGGTCACGCCGGCCAGCACCGCCAGCGCCTGAGTGTGCTGCGAGAAGTGCGCCTTGTCGGTGGTGTCCGCGAACAGCCGGCGGTTTGCGTCCCAATACAGGTTGCGCACTGCCGCCCGCAGCTCCGCGGCCGACCGGTCGTATTCTTCGGCCAGCGCCTTGGAGCCGAGTGCCGCCTCCATCTGCGCCGCCCACTGGTAGGCGAGCAGGAGTTGCAGATCGTGCAGGGCCGATGAGCCGTCCGATCCGGCGGGCGGAACGCCGCTGCGCCACTGGCGCGTCCAGTCCACGAAATTCCACCACGGCACCCTCGCCAGCGACGCGTTCGGTTTCTGATACGACGCGAAAAACGAAAGCACCGCGCGCACGCCGGGCAGCATCTGTTTCACGAATGCCGGATCGTCCTGGTACATCCAGTAATCGTGCACCATCCCGATCCACCACAGCGAGAACCCAGGTATGTACTGCTGCAACCGGGACGGCGCGCGGCTGTAGGTTGCGCCTTCGGCCGTGCGCGACGAATTAATCTGCTCGATGGCATTGCGCATGAGGCGGGCGTCGCCGCTCATGTAAAGCGAGACCAGCGCCTGGATGCGCGTGTCGCCCACGTACTGTAGCTGCTCGTAGTAGGGGCAATCCATATAGGTTTCATGCGCACAAAGCCGTGCGGTGCGCCAGCCGACGTCGAGTATCTTATCGAGCTCCGGAGAATTGGCCTGGAAGCGCGCCTTGCGCTCGAACGGGTAGCCCGTGTAAATGCCGCGAAAGTCGTTGATGGTGAGCGGAGCGTCTTTCGTTTCCACCATGAGCCGCACGTAGCGGTACGTGCGCCACCATAGCGGCCGGAACACGCGCCGCGCGCCGCCATCGGCAATGAAGACGTCCTGGTAGCCCAGGAACTGCTTGCCCTCGACCTCGTTGCGGTTCTCCTTCCGGTTTGTGCCCGGCACGTAGAGCGCCTCGGCGTAGCCGATGGTGACGACCGCACCGGCGCCGCCGCTGACCTCGAGTTCCGGGTAGGCCGTTGTCAGGTAGTCCTGGTCCAGCAGAAGCTCGGCCTTCGTGCGGGCGGGGATCACCAGCGGTGCGGGCGAGGCCGGGAACCCGGCGGGTGGCTTCACTCCGCTGGCCTTGCGCACGCGCGCGAGCCGCTCCGGTTTCATTTCCATCATGGGAATCGAACGCGGAACCAGCATCCAGCGGCTGGGACTATCGGAGGAGTTGCGCGGCGCGCCTGCGGGCCCTGGCGCGGGAGCTTTCCATGCCGAGTCGTCGTAATCGGGCTGTTCCCAACCCCACGGATAGCGCGACGCCGTCACGCGCTCGCCCGGCCCGGCGACGTAGTATCCGAAGGGCACTAATTTCCGGGTCACCGGTTCCGGCTCGTAGGCCTCGTTGCGAATGCATTTCCATTCGCGGCCGGTGTTCACAACGCGTTCGGCTTCTCCGTTGCCCGCCAGCAGGAAGCCGGTCCGGTTGGTGATCTGGGCCATGGGCGCGTCCACGCCCGCGTTCCACACCACCGCAGCCAGCACGTTCTTGCCGGGCTTCAGCAGGTGCGCGATGTCGTACGTCTCAAAGCGCCAGTGAAAGATGTCGCCGCGCGCCGGGCCAAAGCCCACGTACTCGCCATTCACGAAAAGCTGATAGCGGTTATCGGCCGTCACGTGGATTTTGAACGACGCCGGTCTCGACGGCAGATCGAATGTGCGGCGGAAATGGTAGACGCCGTAGTCGAACGGCGGCGCGCCCTCGACGGAAATCCACTGCGCGCGCCACCGCTGGGTCAAAATGTCCTCATCGGCAGCGAATAACGAGGAGGAAGCTAACATCAGGGCGAAAACGATCCGTCTCATGGGAAACTCTGATCTAGAATATCGCTCCGGCTTGCCTTTGTCTCGCGCTCGAAGGGGACTTTCAGCCCGCGCGGCGGATGGCTAACGCGATATCCCTGACAAACGGCGGCGCGGTCACGCGTAGTTCCCCGCCTCCGGCGTGAGTAGCCTCGAACTCGCCACGGCTTTTGCCCGCCGCTGTGTCCCACGCGGTCACGTGATAGCGGCCCGGGGCCATTCCGGGGATCTCAATCTGCGGCGTTACCGGCTCGGCGCGCGGATCCAAACGCCCGTCCGAGCGAACGGTGTCCCGCCTGAGCAGCCAGAGGATGGCCTGGAAGGGGTCCGCGCTGGCGAACACCGCGACGTCGGCATCCGCGACCCGCACCTCTTGATTCAAATTGCGCCTGGAATAGCAGCGCCAGTCGATGAGCGGTAGGAAACGCGCCAAGGCGCTCTGCGCCGCGTGCATTCCCCGGGTCAGGACGTGGGGTTTGCGGTTCGGCCACCTCATCCCGCCGCCCGCGCCGCCCGAGGCGAAGTGCGCCCACTGCATGTGGCGGAAGTACTCGTCGTCGAACGGCTCGGGAAGCGTCCGGTGGTGGTCCTTGTAGGTGTGAATTGGGCCGTGCTCGCTATCGAAGAAGGGGCGGTTGTCCCGGATTTCAGCCAGGGCCGCGCGCATCAGCCGGCCGGCGGCAATCGCGGGGTCCACCGTGTTCCGGGGGAAGTCGATGGTTCCTTCTTCGTAGAAGTGCGTGCTGGCGAAATCCAGGCAGGGGTGGCGAAAGATGCAGTCCAGAATGCGGCTGTCCAGGCCCATGTGCGGCCCGAAGACGGAGACGGTCTGCGGGTGGGTCCGGCCGTAAAGCCTTGTTTCTAAGTCCCTTAAGTGGGTGCTCAGGTCCGTAATGAAATCGCTGAACGGCCCGGCCGAATTGCCCGCGTGCACCGGGTGGATTTCGTTCCACAGGTCCCAGGCGAACAGGGCGCCACTGCCGCCCCACCGCTGGGCCGCGAAGGCCAGCCGGTTCTTAATGGCGGCGCGCGTCGCCGGGCAGAGCAGCAGGCGGGAACGGTCTTCGCACGGGCCCCCATTTAACTTGTTGTAAGGATGACGGTTCCACCGGTTCCACATCCAAAACGTGTCGAACGGGGTGACCAGCAGCCGCAGGTTGCGCTCTTGGCACTTCGCGAAAAGGTCATCCCAGAGCTGGATGAGGGCTGGGTTGAACTGCCCCACACGGCTTTCGAGCCGGCGGTTATCCGACTCGCTGTACTCGAGCATCACCCGCAGGCAGGTGACCCCATGCCGGGACAGCATGTCGAGGTACCTGTCCACCGCCGCTACGTCCCGGCGGCGGTACAGCCCGTCCAGAGACGGCCAGGTAATCGAGTCGTTGTGTCCTACAGGTGTCCAAGGCTCGCCGGTGGCGGTGACAAAGTAGGGAACCCCTTCGGAAACTGAAACCCAGGGGAGCGGCATCGTGCCCAACTAATTCCATTCTACCCGTATCTGCGTTTAAAGTCCTTTTAATCATTAAGTTGGCGCGATGGTAGCAGCCCCTGAGATAAGATAGTGTTGTTGTTCCTACCTTTGTCGTATGAAATCACTCGAGCCAGCAACGGGATTGGAGTCCCATGGTTATCCGCGCCCACAATTGGAGCGCGCTGAATGGTTTTCGCTGAACGGTCTTTGGGATTTCGCCATCGACCGGGAAGCGCGGTGGACAGCCCCCGAGCAAGTCGACTGGAACGCGAAAATTCTGGTCCCCTTCGCGCCGGAGTCCCCGGCCAGCGGCATCGGGGACACGGGGTTTTACAAGGCGTGCTGGTACCGCTGCACGTTTCTGATGCCGGAGAAAGACGGCAAGCGGCTGATCCTGCACTTCGGAGCGGTCGACTATCAGGCCACGGTGTGGGTGAACGGCAGCATCGCCGGGCGCCACGAGGGCGGGTACACCCCGTTCGAGATTGACATCACGGACCTCGTATACGGCCCGGGGGTGCAAACCATCGTGGTGCGCGCCGAGGACGACCCCGCCGACCTCTGCAAGCCGCGGGGCAAACAGGACTGGCAGTTGCAGCCCCACGGCATCTGGTACTACCGCACGACCGGCATCTGGCAAACCGTCTGGCTCGAGCGCGTGCCCGCCACCCATATCGCCTCCCTGCGGTTGATGCCCAACACCGAGCGATGGGAGATCGGGTTGGAAGCGAAGATCGCCGGCGAGCCGCAGAGCGGTCTCCGCCTGGCCGTCAAGCTGCGCACCGGCGACCGCGTGCTCGCCGAGGATGTGTACACGGTGCTCGCCGGAGAGGTGAGCCGCCGCGTCGTGCTTTCCGATCCGGGCGTTGACGATTCCCGCAATGAGCTGCTGTGGAGCCCGCACAGCCCCACCATCATCAATGTCGAGCTCACGCTCCAGAACGAAGCGGGCGAGACCATCGACCATGTACGCAGCTACACCGCCCTGCGCTCGATTTCGATCCAGGGGGACCGCTTCGTTCTGAACGGGCGTCCCTGCCAGTTGCGCATGGTGCTTGACCAGGGATACTGGCCCGAAAGCGGCCTCACCCCGCCCTGCGACGCCGCGCTGCGGCGCGACATCGAGCTTGCCAAGGCCATGGGCTTTAACGGCGTACGCAAGCATCAGAAGATCGAGGACCCCCGCTATCTCTACTGGGCCGACCATTACGGCTTGCTGGTCTGGGAGGAAATGCCCAGCGCCTACCGCTATAACAGGCAATCCATTCAGCGGCTCACGCGGGAGTGGCTGAGAGTGCTGGAGCGCGACGTGAGCCATCCCTGCATCGTGGCCTGGGTGCCGTTCAACGAGTCATGGGGCGTGCCCGACCTGCCCGACAGCAGCGCCCAAAGAAACTACGTGCGCGCGCTCTACTACATGACTAAGACCCTGGATCCCACCCGGCCAGTCATCGGCAACGACGGCTGGGAGAGCGTGGCCACGGACATCATCGGCATTCACGATTACGACGACGACCCGGACCGCATCGGCCGCCGCTACGGCAAGGAGGAGCTGGCGCCGCGCCTGTTCAAGCGGGAGCGTCCCGGAGGCCGCCTGCTGGTTCTCGAGGGCGGGGACCACGACAGCCAGCCTGTCGTGCTCAGCGAATTCGGCGGCATCGCCTATTGCAATTCCTCCGGGAACGGTTGGGGCTACACCTGGTGCCACACGCCGGAAGAGTTCGCCGAGAAATTCATGGATCTGCTGAGCGTCGTGCGATCTCTGAACGTGCTGGCCGGTTTCTGCTACACCCAGTTCACCGACACCTACCAGGAGGTCAACGGCTTGCTCTTTGCCGACCGCACGCCGAAGATCCCGATTGAGGACATCCGGCTGGCGATGGAAGGCCCGCAATGCGAGCACGACCAGCAGGTGGAATGGGCCTGGCGCGAGCGGTTGATGGAGCACCAGAGGCAGCACATCCTCGTGCCGCACGACTACACGCGGTAGCGTTTCTCCCAACAGGTTAAAGGCGACTACACCCGGTAGTCGTGTCTTCTGAAAAATTAAAAGCCCCAGGCTGGGAACCTGGGGCTTCACTCAGAGGGGCTGGCGACGGCTGGGTCCGTCGCCGGGGATGCTATGTAATAGCTAACTGATTTGAGTTTACACTAAATCGCATCCGATTGTCTTCATTCTTATAAAAAATTAACTGAAAAGCGTTAGTCAGTATCCTTATCAAAAATTAACTGAGGCGGTATTAGCCGTAACGGCCTCAAAAGCAGGTACTTCGGCTTACTCCGACTTATATCCGCGCACGCGTCTATTGCGCACCCCACTTAGCGTTGCGAGTGGTATATCTTTACTCCCGCCAGCTTCTTTGCACGCTCGTAATCGGCCCGGAGCTGCCTCGTAATCTTATCCGCGACATCGGCACTTGCGCCCCGGAACTTACCTCCCAAGCTTTCCTGTGTCGTCGACCAGATCACATCGCCTTCTTTGTTGATCAGCCGCACAGCCGCCATGGCTTCGTGCCGGCGCTGGGAAACGTTCGACGATGCGTTCTCGCCGATTCCGGCGCTTGCATAGCCCCTGCTGCTGCGCGACGATCCCGACCCCACCGATCCCCGGATGTTTACGCCTTCGTTGGAAGAGTAGTTTTCGGTGAAGACGAGGTCCTCGGCCGAACCGCGCAGGATGGCATCGGCCCGCTCGGGAGACTCGGTGATCACGAACAGCCCGGCGCTGTGCAAGCTGCTCATAATCATGTCGCGCATCTGGGCAGCCGTTTCGCCTCCGGTCAACCGGTCGACATACACCCGGCGGATAGTTAGCAACTGTAAAAGATTTTGCCGCTCGAGAACCGCGTCCGGCATGGGCGGGGCCGGCTGAGGGGGCTCATCGGCAAGCAACAACGCCGCAAACACACACATCAACAACATGAATTATCCTTTACCTGCCTTCCGGGCCTCCTGATCCTGGTATTCCACCCTGCGCCCCGTCTTGGCTTCCAGACCTGCCAGCACCGGACGAATATGAGACTTGTCGACCTGCAAGACAATCGCCTGCTGCCTGCCCTCCTCGTCCGTGTAGCCTATGGTCAGAAAATGCTTTCTGCTCTTGCTCAGCAGCAGCAGCGGCGAGATGACGACGGCCATCGCGTAGCGGCGGCTGACCTGCTGCCCGTACTCGAGCAGGTTGACGCTCTCGTAGGGGATCCGCACTCCCGCCCTCTTTGTGTGGAAGATAAAAAACTCTTCATGGGTAAGATCAATTACTCCGCGACCGCCGCTCAGGGAAATGGTTCCGCCGACGAACTCAGCGCGGGCGCCGTTTTCCGCCCGGAGCGAAGGGGCGCCGGCCGCCATCAGTACGGCCAGTACGAAGGCGGAAATCACCGCGCTCTCATAGCTGCCGCATCGGCGCGCCATATAGGTATAGGTGCGTTCGCGGCGGCAAGCCTCTCAGAGATTTGGGGGAAACGCTGATACTATGGAAGGAGATGTTGCCCAGATGGAACGGGGCGAGGCCGGCTCGTCGAGCCTGGCTGGGAGGGGCGGCTCTCGCCGGAATTTCAGGCATCGCAGCCTATGCCTATCGCGCAGCGCCGGCATTCTGGAAGCAGTACGCCCGGGACATGAGGCGGCCCATCATGAAGCCGCCGCGGGTGCCCGACCCGCACCGCTGGTCCGACCGCGGCCTGTTTGCCGCCTGGGTGGGACACAGCACGGTCCTGCTCAAGATCGACGGGTATACCATCCTTACCGATCCGGTTTTCAGCGATCACGCCGGCATTCATCTCGGACCGTTTTCGCTGGGACTCAAGCGGCTGGTGGCTCCCGCGCTGGATTTCGAGGACCTGCCGCGCATCGATCTCGTCCTGCTCTCCCATGCGCACATGGACCACACGGACCTGCCTTCGCTGCGCCGGCTCGAGAGCCGGCACACCTCGGTGGTGTGCGCCGTGCACACGAGCGACCTGCTGCGCCCGCCGCGCTACAGCCGCGTGACGGAACTCGCCTGGGGGCAGGCCGCGCGCTTGGGACCGGTCACGGTGCGCGCCGTCGAAGTGAATCACTGGGGCGCCCGCATGCGGACGGACCGCTACCGCGGGTATAACGGCTACCTGATCGAATCAGGCAGCCATCGCGTGCTGTTTGCCGGCGACACGGCCGCGACAACCGCGTTCCGCAAGCTGCGCACTTCGCGCCCGATCGACCTGGCGATTATGCCGATCGGGGCCTACAACCCCTGGATCCGCTATCACTGCACGCCCGAACAGGCCTGGCAGATGGCCAACGACGCGGGAGCGGATTTCGTGATGCCGGTCCACCACCAGACGTTCTCGCTGGGCCGCGAACCGCTGATGGAGCCGATCGAGCGGTTCTACCGCTCCGCCGGCCACGAACCCGAGCGCATCGCGGTGCACCGGATCGGCCAGGAATTCCGCTACGTGTAGACCGGCCGGCCCATGCAGGGCCTAAGCCAGCCAGCGGATCCCTTCCATCGTGTCGCCGTCGTTTCGTTCTCCCGTGATGAGGACGCTCACCCGCGCGGCGTTTGAGATCGCCGTCACGCGCAACACGAGCAGGTTCTCCCCGGAGCGTAACTCCAGCGGCGCGCGGAACTGCGCGACGCGATAGCGGGTCACGCTCTGCTCCTCCATAACGGTCTGGCCGTTCAGGCTCGCTGTGAGCTTGCCGCTCACGCCCGCCCAGAGAAATCCCTTGCGCGTGCCGGGGGAAATCACTCGTACCGCGGCGGCGTAGGTCTTGCCAGGCTCGAGCCCGCCCACAACCTTCGCGAAATCGAGCGTGTCGGTGCGCGCCGTATGCCTGGTCCAGCTTGCGGGCGCCGTTTCGGGATTGCCGGTCACGCGCCACTCGCGGTTGCAGCGCCCGTACCAGTCTCTGGGTTTGCCCCACCGCCGCTCGAACTTGCCGGGATCGTCGCCGATGACGTCGATCGTGTTCAAATCGAGGCTGCCCATGTCCCGCTGCTGGGCCATGTGCAGAAACTCCATATCCCACGGATTGAAGCCGAGCATCCGTGCCACCATGGCATCCACGGCGACCGTGTTTTCCCCTGCCAGAATCATGTTGCTGCGGATCATCTGGCCCCGCTGCCCGGTGCGGTGTTCGGCGTACTGCAGGCCGCGGATGCAGTCCACTACGTTGTAATCCGGCGGATGGAATGAGGCGAGGTCGGTGATGAAGGAATCGATGCGCCCCTCAAGAGAATGCTCGCGGTGCAGCACCGCATTCGCAAAACCGCGCTTCTCGGCGTAGACTTCGCGCGGCGCCGCGCCGACGAAGTTTTTCATGCAGCACGTGATTCCGCACCTGGCGTGAACCTTGGCTACCGGAACCGAGATCAGAAAATCGCACTCCACGATGGTCCTCGCGATTCCGTAATCGGAGCGTTCGCCGAACGCGCCCACCCCCTTCGGGGTTTTCGGCACTTCGAGCCGCTTGATATTGCCCGACGCGTCCCTGAGCGCGTCGTAGTTCAAATCGACATAATCGAACTTCTTGTCCGGGAACTGCTTCGCGAAATCCGCGAGCATGTCGTTTAGTGACCCGCCCGTGCCGGAAAACTCGTCCGGTCCCCAATCGAAGGTGGAGGCGTCCACGCGCTTCCCGTCCTGCATCACGACGGGGGCGTCCTCGGGGTCCTTGATTCCCCGGTAGCTGCCTCCCTCGGCGATGGTGATCCGCGCCGCGCGGGATTTGCGCGCCACGTACTCCAGCACCGCCCGCGTCACCCGCATGTCGGTTACGTCGCCGGTCGTGTAAGAGGATTGGGGACGCAGAAAGACGATGTTCGGTTTGATGACGACCCACGAACCCGGCTTGATTTTGGCTTCGAGGCTCCCGGCGCGGGGCTTGCCGTACTCGATGGCCTTCCAGACCATGTCCCGCACACGCTCATAATCGAGGGGATCGTCGCCGGAACTGGGCCGCGCCAGTTTGGAATGAGTGGAATGAACCAGACCTATGCGCTGCTTGAAGTCTGCGGCGGGCAGTGCGGCAGCCGCCGGCAGGAAGAGGAATTCGCGACGCTTCATGAGCACAGTATCCTGAGACAGTATACCTGCCCAGGCCTCTCGTGAAGGAAGTTGAGGGCTTGGTTCCCCCAAGCGGAGGACGGATCCGGCGTGCCGGCGTTCGTTATTGCTGGGGCTGCGCCTGCGAAGCTGCCGGGCCTGCGAATCTCTCGATCTCGGTCAACTGCCTGCGGACCAGGTCGGCATCCTGCGCGTTCGGGGCGTGCTGGAGGTACCCCCTCAAATACTGCGCCGCGCCCACATAATCACGCTTGTTGGCCAGAATGATGCCCAGCACGTGCTGCATCTTCGGCAACTGGTTCTGGGTGTCCAATTTTATCCCTTCGCGCGCGCTTCTCTCGGCGGCATCGTATCGGCGGAGGTTGAAATTCGCCACCGAATTGTAGAAGTACGCGGGCGGGAAATCGAATGGGTCGAGCCGCAGCAACTCGGCGGTGTATCTCTCCACGTCCTCCCACTTCCCTTCGTTAGCCGATATCACCGCCATTTGCATGTAGGGTTTGAGGAACTTCGGATCCGCCTCCAGAGACTTCTCGTAAGCGGCGCGGGCTTGCTCGACGTTCTTCTGCTCATGGTAGACCTGGCCGAGCTCGAACCATGCGGCGGCATACTTCGGGTAGATCTGGACGGCCTTCTCCAGGTTCTTTTGCGCGTCGGCCCACTTCTTTTTCTTGAAAGCCTCGACTCCTTTCTCGTAGGCTTTCTTTGCGTCCTTCGGAGCTTCCAGGCTGGTGATGCTGATGGTGGTGCCCTCGACATTACCCAGGCGGCGCAACACTATGACGCCGACGTCCGGATTGTCCAGGGGCCTCCTCCCGGCGAGGCTCAGCAGGTCCGACCGGTAGCCGGCCAAGCTTGCCCGCAGTTCACATCCCATCAAGTTACCCGCCACACCGCGGCCGACCGGCCCCATGCCGCCCCTGGTGTCGCCCAAGCCGCCCATGCTGCCGCCGGCTCCCATCGGCATTTGGCTGTCGAACGTGCTCGTGCTCGCGTCCATCATCAAGTGCGTGTTCTGTCCCCACTGGAAGCTGAACCGCCCCTTGGAATCGGTGTAGGCCTGCTGTCTCGCAATTCCGTTGCAGACGCTTTCGATGATCACCGGCTCCGGCGGTGGCGTGCCGTCTTCCATCAACACACGACCGGAGAGGTAAATCGGCCGGGGCATTTCAGAAGGAAAAGGCTGTCTTTGCCGTTCCCTTTCCCGGCCGAAGTCGGGCTCCCTGGGAGTTGGCGTGGGAGTTGGCCGCGGAGTGGGAGTCCGCGATCCGGCGCCGGCGCCCCCGCCGGGTCCGCCCGGACCCGTGCCGCCGCCCGACGGCGGGGCCGGAGTCTGGCCGCCCTGCTGCCCGGTGACCGGAACGGCGCATACCGCCAGTCCGATCGCCACCACTGCCGTTGAAAACAAGGGATTTCGCATGGTCGTAGCCTCGCGTTGGCTTCATTATGGCACAACACTGCCTTCTGAGCGCCCGTCTTTTCCCTCGCCACAGCGGTGTGGACTAGAATTAACCAATGCCGCTGCCCGAAGACGATCGCATTGACGCCATCAGCCAACGCATGGACGCCATTAGCGAGGCTCTGGCGCGGCTTCATCGGCGACAGCAGGAACTGGAAGCGCGGCTGGAGCGGATCGAACACGCCCTCGGAGCTGCGCCCCCTCAACCGGTCCTCCGGCCCGAACCCGCTGCCTCCGCTGCTTCTTCGCCTCCGCCGCCCGCCGCTGCTCCGCCCCCGCCCGCACCGGCCCTGTCCGCAGCGCCGCCGGCGCGCCCGCTCGAAACACGCATGGGCCTGACCTGGATCAACCGCGCCGGCGTAATCACGCTCATTCTCGGTGTTGCGTTCTTCTTCAAGTACGCCGTGGACAACCAGTGGATCGGCGAGGCGGGCCGGGTTGTGCTTGGGATTGTCAGCGGACTTGTCCTGCTCGGTATAGCCGATGCCTCCTGGCGCCGGCGGCAACAGGTCTTTGCGCAAGGCATCTGCGGCGCAGGCATTGCGGTGCTCTATATTTCCTTCTACGCCGCGTTCGGATTCTATGGATTACTGCCGTTCGCTCTGGCCTTCGCGTTGATGGCCGTAAACACCGCGGCTGCCGGCGCCCTCGCGCTGCGCTACAACTCTCTGGCCATCGCGGTGCTTGGGCTGATCGGCGGCTACATCACTCCGGTTGTGCTCTCCACGGGCCAGGACCGCCCCTGGGCGCTGTTCGGCTACGTTCTCCTGCTGGACTTGGGGGCGCTCGCGCTGGCGAGGACCCGCGGTTGGACGCGCATCGCCGCCCCGGCTTTTCTCGGCACGCTGTTGCTGTACTGGGCCTGGGCGTTCGAGTATCACCTGACCGACAAGACCGCCGCGGTGGTTTTCGCCCTGATCTTTTATGCGCTCTTCTTGGTCTTCAAGAACAGGCTGCTGTTTGCCGCCGCGCAGTTGAACGTGGTGGTGGCGCTACTCGCGGCGTCTGTCCCCGATCCGTTGCCGTTCCTGCCGCTTGCGGCCGCCGTCTCCGCAGTTGCCCTCGTCCTTGCCGATCGCTTACGGTGGGCAGGGGCGCCGATCGTCGCTTTCGCCGCGTTCTGGCTGCCCTACCTGGCAAACCACGTCGCCTTCAGAGAGCACAGCGCCGCCGGCCTGCTGTTTCTGCTTCTGACGCTCATCTTCCTGTTGTTCTTCTCCTGGGTGCCGTGGACCGTTCTGGCGCCGAACGCCGCCGTGTGCCGCCGGGACCTGGCCTTGACGGTACTCAACGCCGGTTTCTACTTCGCCGCATCGTACGACGTGCTCGCTCGGGGCTATGGCGCCTGGCTCGGGCTATTCGCCGTTGCCTTGGGAGCGCTGCACTTTGTGGCGGGGCTCCAAATGCGGCCGCACGAGCCGCGCGCGGCCCGGCTGTACATGGGTGTGGCGCTGGCGTTTCTGATCGTCGCAGTCCCGGTCGAGTTCACGGGATACCGCATCACGATCGTGTGGGCGCTTCAGGCGGCGGCTCTGGCGTGGATCGGCGCCCGCACCGGCGAAAAGCGCACTATCTCTCCCTCGCTGCTGGTTTTCGTGTTGGTGTTGGCGCGCCTGTTCACCGCCGATGCCAGCCTGTACTCGGGGGTGCAATCCTACACCGCATTCTGGAATGCACGGCTTCTGACGTTCGCGATTGCCGCGGCGGCGCTCTGGGTGACGGCCTGGTGGACGCGGGCGGGACCGGCCGCGCTCGCTCCCTATCTGGCCGGGCATTTCGTGATGCTCTGGGCGCTCGGGGCCGAAGTAATCGGCCTGGTAAACCGCAGCGTAGCGCCGCAGGATCTCCAGAACGCCCGCAGCACCGCCATTTCGATTCTGATGGCGCTTTACGCGGTGCTGCTGGTGGGGTTGGGCGTTGCCGGGCGTTCCGCCCTGAACCGCATTCTCGGCCTCGGGCTTATCGGCGTGGTGGTGCTCAAGCTCTATCTGTACGACGTCTGGCTGATCAGCCGCGGCATGTACCGCGTCGCGGCGTTTGCGGGGCTTGGCATCCTGCTGATCGTCACTTCCTACTTGTACTCGCGCTACCGGGGCTCGATTGACGCCTGGTGGCGCGACGAAAGCAATAGCGGAACCGGGCGCTGACGCCGGGAGCGGTTCGGGTATGATAAGGCTTGCACGGGGTAACAGATATGAAACGCGTTTATTCATTGATTGGCTGTGTTCCGCTGCTGCTGATGATGGCGGGCTGTTCGGAGGGTACGAAGCCGGTGGCGTCCGAGCCGAAGGAGCCCGAACCGCCGCCCGAAGCAGTCACGGCACAGCAAGCCTTCCACCAGATGTACATCATCGCCCGCAGTTGGGCTCCGGACGCCAAGCCGCTCCGCATGGCCAGTCTGGATCTCCAGGAGATCAAGAGCGAGGGCGGAAAGGCGGGCGCCTGGGAGTGCACCTTTGTCAGCGAGCAGAGGCGGCGCGCGCGGCGCTACACTTACTCCGTCGTTGAAACAACCTCGCCCATTCTGGCGAAGGGAGTTTCCGCGGGTTCCGAGGACAGTTGGGCGGGCGGCGGCCAGGCTAAGCCCTTTCTCGTGCAGGCCTTCAAAACGGATTCCGTTGCCGCTTACGAAGTCGCGATGAAGCGGGGCGCCGATTACGCCAAAAAGAATCCAAACCTGCCCATCAAGTTCCTGCTCGAACAAACCAGCCGATTTCCCAACCCGGCATGGCGGGTATTCTGGGGCGAGTCTGTGTCGACGAGCGGCTACTCGATCTTCGTGGACGCCAGCGACGGCTCATACCTGGCGACGTCCCGGTAGGTCACGCCCGGCGGTAGGCGAGGCGCGGTCCGCTGCAGGAGTGCGGGCCGCGCTCGAGCGGAAACCGTGCTGCTAGAGCCGGACTATCTTTTCCGAGGTGTATCCCTTTAGCGCGTTGCGCGTGTCCACAATCAGCCGCGCCTGGTTGACTACCGCCGCGTAGTCAAACGCCGAGTGGTCGGTGACGATCACCACGCAGTCGGCCTCCGCGGCCATCTTTACGGCGTCTTCCGCGCGCAAATCCAGGCCGTCGACCGAAACTCTGGGAATCAGCGGATCGCTGTAACTCACGCGCGCCCCGCGCTTCTGCAACAGGTGCATGATGTCAAGCGCCGGCGATTCCCTGAGGTCGTCGATGTCCTTCTTGTAGGCCACGCCCATGATGTGCACATGCGATCCGCGCAGCGGCTTCGTGTGATCGTTCAGCGCGTTCTGCACCTTGTCGACCACGAACATCGGCATCGCGCCGTTGATGTAACCCGCCAGCTCGATGAACCGCGCCTCGATGCCGGCCTGCCGCGTCTTCCAGGAAAGATAGAAGGGATCGATCGGGATGCAGTGGCCGCCGAGTCCCGGCCCCGGATAGAAAGGCATGAAGCCGAACGGCTTGGTTGCGGCCGCGTCGATCACTTCCCACACGTTGATGCCCATGCGGTCGCACATCAGCGCCATCTCGTTCGCGAGGCCGATGTTGATCATCCGGAAGGTGTTCTCGAGCAGTTTCACCATCTCGGCCACCTTCGTGGAGCTGACCGGCACAACCCGTTCGAGCGCCTGTTCGTACAAGAGGGAACCGATGCGGGTGCATTCGGGCGTAATTCCGCCCACCACTTTGGGAATGTTTTTCGTCTGATACTTCGGGTTGCCCGGATCGACGCGCTCGGGCGAGAAACAGAGGAAGAAATCGCGGCCCACCTTCAAGCCCGACTTTTCCAGCATCGGCAGAACGAACTCGTCGGTGGTCCCCGGGTAGGTGGTGGATTCCAAAATGATCAGCATCCCCGGGTGGAGGTACTTTGCGATCTCCCGGCAAGCCGCGTCGATGTAACTCATGTCCGGATCCTTGGTCTTCCGGAGCGGCGTCGGGACGCAGATGTTGATGGTGTCCAGGTCCGCGACGGCGGCGAAATCCGTGGTTGCGGAGAGCCGCCGCTCTTTCACCAGCGGCCTGAGCGTCTCAACCGGTACATCCAGAACGTAAGACTCGCCAGAATTTACCGCGGCGACTTTGTTTTCGCCGACGTCGATGCCGGTCACCGTAAAGCCCGCCCGGGCGAACTCCACTCCCAACGGCAAGCCTACGTAACCCAGACCGACAATGCCCACCCGGGCCGTCCGGCTGCGTATCTTTTCCTCGAGCTGCTGCACGCGCGTTTTCGATTCGATTCCTACCGTCTCCACACACCCTCCCTCGTCAGAAATAAAACTCGCCCCCGGCGACAATCTCGGCGGGTCCCGTAAGGTAAATCTCATCGTCCCAGCGGATATCGATCGGTCCCGCCGGGGTAAGAATCCGGACCGGGCTCGAGGCCACGCCGCGCAGAATGGCCGCCGCGGCGGCGCCGGTCGATCCGGTGCCCGAACTCATCGTTTCGCCAACTCCGCGCTCGTAAAACCGCACTTCGAGCGTGTGTTCATCCACCGGCCGCACGAACGAAACATTCGTGCGGTTGGGGAAGAACGGGTGCGACTCGATTTCGGCTCCGAGCGCTCTCCAATCGAACTGAAAGCTGTCGACAAACACCGCGCACTGCGGATTGCCCACGTTGAGCGCCGTCACTTCGCGCGGTCCCGAGGCCAGCGGCAGCGGGAAGCGCAACTGCCCGTCCTCGACTTTCGGCAGGCCCATCCGCATTTCAAAAGAAAACGCCAGGCCGCGCCGCTCGATCAGGCGAAGATGTTTCACGCCCGCGCCGGTTGCAATGCGCACTTCTCCGCCCTCCACCATGCCGCTGTCGAGAAGAAACGCCGCCGCGCACCGGGTCCCGTTTCCCGAAATTTCGGCTTCGCTGCCGTCGGCGTTAAACAACCGGATTGACGCGTGGAATGCGGGCTCGCATTGCGGCGCGGGCTCCACCAGCACCCATCCGTCGGCGCCTATGCCCGTGTGCCGGTCACAAATCGCCCGGGCGGCCTCCGGCAGGTTTTCGCCGGGACCGTCGCCCGCCCACGTGAGCAAAAAGTCATTCCTGGCGCCGTGCGCTTTGGTAAAGGGAATCCTCATGATACCCGCCGGTAAATATTGATAACCGGCGCTCCTTTGACCGCGATCGTCTTGACACAATCATATCGCGGGCCGGTTTTCCAAGTCCGCTCGATAGCGGTCGCCACCGCATCGCCCGACTGCACGACCGCCCACTGTTCCCATAGAAACAAGTCCGGGCGCAGTACCGCGGCGGTCCAGTGCAACTCGTTGCAATCGTTCAGGGTATCGCGCAGGGGAATGCCGGCCTGCTGGAAAATGGCGGTCAAATCGCCGAAGGACGTGAAGAAGCCATCACCCGGCCGCCGGTGGGCGCGCAGGAATTCCGCTGCCTCGCGGGTCCAGGCGCGCCGCGCTTCCGAGTTTACCTGGCTCTCTTTCCAGCAGATCCAGTTTTCCGGCTGCGGCGCAAGCAGCCAGGGGGCGCTCGCGGCCAAGATCACCGCCACCACCGCGAATGTGCGCAGACGCGCCGGAACGAGAGAGACCAGCGCCCCGCCGGCAATCGCCAGCAGTGGCAGCGCCGCCATGGCGTAGCGCGTGTTGTAGTAACTGTTCGGCCACAGGTGCGGCAGGAAGATCGGCGTGCCCGAGGAGTAAATGCTCATGACGTAGAAGACCGGCGGCAGCGCCAGCAGCACGAGCGGCCAGAAGGCGCGCCGCACGGCCGCCGCCAGCGCTCCGGCTGCCGCGATCCACACCAGCGGAAGCCCCGCGAACACTACGACCGCCGACCGGAAGTAAAAGAATGCCTTTCCCCACTCGTGATCGCCCGGATAGGGCGCCATGCCCGCCTCCATCGCGCGCTGGTTGATCGCCTTGGCCGAATGAGGGCCGTTGTAAAACTCCAGCGCGTTGCCGAAATACCACCAGTTGTGCGCCAGCCACCAGAGCGGTCCCGCGGCGGCGATCAGGCTGAAGATCAGCGGCGCAAGCCACCGGCGCCGCTTCGAGGCCAGCAGGAAATACACCGCCGTAAACGGGATTACGAACCACCCTTCGTAACGTGTCAAAGATCCCGCCAGCGCTGCCACGCCCGCCGCGGCCGCGCACCACAACGATTGCTCCTGCTGGTACCGCACGGTGAAGTACAGCAAGGCCGCCAGCGCCGCCAGGAACACCGCTTCGGTCATCGGCAGCGATTGCAGGTAGAGCAGATTCGGATTGAGCGCCACCAACAGGCACGCCGCCACCGCCGCTGCCCCGCTCGCAAACACGCGCCGCGCCGCGAGAAACAGGAAGATGCCGCCCAGCACGAAGCACAGACCCGAAGGAATCGCGCCCGCCAGACCGGTCTGCCACATCCAGTCGTTCCGCACGAAGGGAACCATGAGCAAGTGCGGCAGCGGCAGCCACACCGTGCCGATCTGCTCCCATCCGGGCGTACGGGAATCGATGATGCGGCGGGCGATGTTGACGTGGGCCGCGGCGTCGCCGTAGCACAACAGCTCGCCCCGGGAGTAGAAAAACGCGATGGCAGCCACGCTCAGAGCGCCAAGCGCCAGCGCCAAAGCCGTCACAGGCAACGCTGCGGCGAGGCGGGATTTCGTTTTTTTACGCCGGCTAAAATCCTGTAAATTTTTGAAATTCTTCGAACCGCTCATCGATCTCCGCGCGCGTCAGCGTCCGGAACCGCTCCACGCCGAACTGCTCGCAGCAGAAGCTGCCCATCACCGACCCGTAGATCACGGCGCGCCGGAGCTCACGCGGGTCGGCGCGGTCTTCCCGCAGATCGATGTTGCAACCAGCCAGGTATCCGAAGAAGCCGCCGGCGAAGGAATCGCCCGCGCCTGTCGGGTCGAGCACTTTGTCGAGCAGGTATGCCGGCGCCACAAAGTGCCCGTCGCGGCGGAACAGGATGGCGCCGTACTCGCCGCGCTTCACGATCAGCGTGTGCGGCCCCATGTCCAGAATCGTCTCGGCCGCGCGGCGCAGGTTGTAGTGGCCGGAAAGCTGGCGCGCCTCGCCATCGTTGATCAGCAGGCAGTCCCATTCCCTCAGCGCCGCCAGCAGCTCGTCGCGCGCATTGCTGATCCAGTAATTCATCGTGTCGCCGCCCACCAGGCGCAAGCCGTTCATTTGCGCGCGCACGCTCCGCTGCAAAGCCGGCTGGATGTTGCCCAGGAACAGATAGGGATAGTTGCGGTAGTCTTCCGGTAGCTTGGGGTTGAAATTCGCGAAAACGTTGAGGTCGGTCCGCAGCGTAGTGCGCTCGTTCATATCCTCCGAGTAAACGCCGGACCAAAAGAACGTTTTTCCGGGGGCGCGCTCAAGGCCGGTGAGGTCGATGCCCCGGCTCGCCAGAAACTCCTCGTCCTGCGGGCAGAAATCGTCTCCGACAACCGCGACAATAGCAGTCCGGGTGAAGTAACTGGCTGCCAGCGAGATGTACGTGCAGGCGCCGCCGAGCATCCGTTCCACGCGCCCGTGCGGCGTTTCCACACCGTCATAGGCTACCGAACCCACTACAACAAGCGACATGGTTCGATTGTAGCGAACGCTGGAGGCGCCGGACACGTGCGAAATTTTCTTCACTTTCTCCCCGGTTACAATGAAAGTTAGCCAATGGGGACTTTCCGCCGTATCTGGCCGTTTCTGCCCGAGGTCGGCGTACTAATTCTTGCAGTCTGGGCTCAACTGCAATTCCGCTGGTGGCTGTTGGAATCGGCGGCTGCGCGGCGGACGCCGTGGCTGCGCCGCGCGCTGAACCTCGGCGCGGTCCTGGTGATTGCGTGGCTGCTGTTCGGATTCCTTTCCAGCTTTCCCGCCGCGTACACCCGCCTGCCGAACTCGTGGGCCCTCTACTGGGTGCGCGGGGGAGCGCTCGCCTGGGCGGTAGCCTCGATCGGCGCTTGCATCCTCCTCCGGTTCTGGCGCAGCGTGCCGAAATTTAACACCGAACGGCGGGGATTTTTGCGCGCCACTGGGAACCTGGTTGTCGCGGCGCCGTTCGCAACCGTGGGTTTCGGCATCATCCAGCGCGATAACATCCGTGTACGGGAGATCGACATTCCCATCCCGAACCTTCCGAAGGACCTTCAGGGACTGAGGCTGGTGCAGCTTAGCGACATCCACCTCAGTCCCTTCCTCAGCGAAAAGGATCTGGCGCGCGCCATCGAGATGGCAAACGATCTCCGGGCGCATCTGGCGCTTGTGACCGGCGACCTCATTACTGCTCAGGGTGACCCGCTGGACGCCTGTCTGCGCCAGCTCGCCCGGCTGCGCGCCGACGCCGGCGTCCTGGGCTGTCTCGGCAACCACGAGATTTACGCGCGCGCGGAGGCGGAGACCACCTGGAAGGGCGCGCGGCTCGGTTTGACCTTTCTCCGCCAGCAGGCCCGCCTGCTGCGCTTCGGCGATGCCGCGTTGAACGTCGCCGGAGTGGATTACCAGCGCAGGGGCCGGCGTTATCTGGTGGGCGCTGAAAAACTGCTGAGCCCCGGCGCGGTCAACGTCCTTTTGTCGCACAACCCTGACGTCTTCGACGTCGCCGCCCGCCAGGGGTACGACCTGACCATCGCCGGCCATACGCACGGCGGCCAGGTCACCGTCGAGATCCTTCATCAGACACTGAACGTGGCCCGATTCTACACGCCCTATGTCTACGGCCTGTACCGCAAGGGTCCGTCGGCGATCTGGGTGACCCGCGGAATCGGCACCGTGGGCATGCCGGCGCGAATCGGCGCTCCCCCCGAGGTGGCTCTCTTACGTCTGTGCGCTACCTGATCCTCAGCGACATTCACGGCAACTGGGAGGCGCTCGAAGCCGTCCTCCGCGACGCCGGTTCGGACTTCGACGAGATCCTCTGCTGCGGCGATCTGGTCGGCTACGGAGCGGACCCGAACCGCGTGGTCGATTGGGCCCGCAGCCGCGTGAAGACCGTGGTGCGGGGCAATCACGACAAGGCCTGCGCCGGGCTGGACGGCCTGGAATGGTTCAATCCGGCGGCGCGCGACGCCGCCCTCTGGACCCGCCAGACCCTCACTTCCCGGAACCTCGAATTCTTGCGGAGGCTGCCGCAAGGGCCGGTGGCGATGGATTCCTTTCAGCTCCTTCACGGCTCCCCGCTCGACGAGGACGAATACCTCGTTTCCACCTTCGCCGTGGCGCAGATTGTCGACTACCTGGAACGGCCGATTTCCTTTTTCGGCCACACGCATTTGCAGGGAGGCTTTCTCTGCTACCGCAACTCTGTCAAGCGGCTCGACAGGCCTCACCTCGGCGAAACGAGGCGCATCATCGAGCTTGAGCACAACCCGTTCTATCTCATCAATCCCGGCTCGGTCGGCCAACCCCGGGACGGCGATCCGCGCGCCGCATACCTCGCCTACGACAGCGAGAACCGCCTCGTCGAGTTCCGCCGCGTGCCTTACGATGTGCGCAAGTCGCAAGAGAAAATCAGGGGAGCCGGGCTGCCCGCTCTTTTGGCGGACCGTCTCGAATTAGGAAGTTGAGCAGCGGTTTGGCCTGTTTGAGCAGGCCGTGTTCCTGCAATCCGGGCTCGAGTATTGCCACACGCCCCTGCGGTGGCGCGGGAGGCATGTTTGACCCCCTCCGTGTTATACTTCGGCAAACTCGGTTGGATGGAGGTTGTATGTCAGAAGTGCGCTTAGGGGACGTAATCGACGACTACTGCGTGAAGTGCCGCCGGCTGACCAATCACTCGGTAGTGTCGATGCTGAACTCCGTTCCGGCCAAAGTTCGCTGCCGCACCTGCTACAACGAACACAATTATCTTCACGAAGAGGTCCCGCCCAAGAAGGATGCAAAGAAGGAAGCGCTCTTTAAGGAGGTGCTTTCTTCCATCAACCCGGCAGCGACGGAAGAGGAAAAAGGCGCCGTCCCCAAGAAGGCCAAGACCCGCGCACGCAAGTAACGCCGGTTTTGCCCAACACACTGCTGCGGAGGACGAGCGATTCGCTAGGTTCGAAGCTCCCGCTTCAGCTCTTCGATGATCTTTTGCCGCTCTTCTCCCGACAGGTCCTTTTCCAGCCTCCGCAGCGCCAGCCCGACGACGTCCCGGTGATGCAGCCTGGCGCCTAGTTCTTCGTGCTGGCTCAGTTCCAGCCAGAGGTCGTGCAGCTTCTCCACGTCCTCCGGCCACAGCCGCGGCGGGTGCGGCCCGAGGTTCACGTAAATCGAGGGCCGCCCCGGGCTAATCACCTCAAGCGAGAATGGATGCCGCGGCTCCGGCAGCCGCTCCCACGCCAACCCGATGCGCCGCGCCAGCTCGTTGGAATCCATCTGCGCCGACACGCCGGTCACGAGCCGGGAAGCTTTCAGCTTCGCAGCCGTCTGCACCATCGCATCGAACGGGTCCACGCCCGGCACAACCAGCAGTTCCACGTGCTTGCCTTCCCTTTCCGCCAGCGCCACGACGCGCGAGAACAGCGTTCGCTCGTAGTCGGCGAAAAGCTGGTCCTCCCGCAGGTCGTACTCCCCCGCCCCTGCCGACATCCGCCGCACGGTCATCACGACAATGTCGTGCCGCCGCAGATTGGTTTTCTCGAGCACTTTTTTCAGGTGCGTCAGCTTGCGGTTGTCCCGCACCGCCACCAACACGCAGCCCGGGCGCGCGCGGATGGTTTCGGGAGCGACATCGGTTTGCAGATCCAGATTGAAGTGCTCCATGCCCGGCTGTTCCTGGCGCTTTCTTCTGTTGATGCGCTCGGAAACGGTGAACACGGTGAACAGAACCACTGTGAATGCGACGCCGTAGATCGTGGCGATTCGTTTCGAGAACAAGTTCGCCACTGCCACCAGGAAGATGATCAGGGTGATTAAGAATAGCCCGATGGGCCACTCCCGCCCACCAATATGCAGGTTGAACGGCACTTTGTATTCCTGGTCATGCCGCTGGAAGCGCAGCGCCATCACGCCCACGGCCTTCATGAAAAAGCCCCAGACGATTCCGAAGGCGTACGCCTCACCGAGCAGGTAGACATTCCCGCGGCTCGCAATGATGGTTCCCGCCTGAAGAAGGGCGATCAGGTAGATGATCCGATAGCTGGTGCCGTAGCGTTTGTGCGGCTTGCGGAACCAGTCCAGCAGCACGCCGTCCTCGGCCACCCGGTTGAGGACGCCGTTGGCTCCGATGAACGACGTGTTCACCGCGCCCGAGAGCAGCAGGGCGCCCACAATTACGACGAACACGTGGAACCCGAGCCGCATCAGCTCCGGTCCTGCCAGGTTCATCGCCAGCCCGCCGATGAGGTTGTCCGCGTACTGTGCTCGGACCGAGTCCGAGATGATCATCACCGCCATGATCGTGACAAGCCCCGTGGAAATGACGGCGTACCCGCACACGATGTTGGCCGTGATCTTCAGGTTCTTCAGTTTCGGAGAGGCGATTTCGCGGTACACCTGCGCGAGCGTCTCGAATCCGCTCATCGCCAGGAAGGAGTGCCCGAAAGCGACGATGATGGCAACCAGCGGGATATTGAGCCAGAAGGTTCCCTTAAGCCAGCCTTCCGCTTCCTCGCTGAAGTCGAGGTTCGACGGCGTCGGCGCGGGAGGCAGGTCCGTTCTCCCCTCGATCAGAATCGTGAGCGGAGCCCAGAGCAGCAGGATGACCACCATGATCGTGGTGATCTGCATGATCCGCAGCGCCTTGCCGCTGGATTCCCCGATCCCTTTGACGTTCGACCGCCAATAGAAGCCCGTAATTGCCAGCCCGAACAACACAGCAAAGGCGCTGGGCGTCACGCGAAAGCTCTGGCCCAACAGAGCGCTGATTTCGTTCAGCAGCCCCGCCGTGTACAGCCCCGCCGAAACGGCGCTGATCGGACCCGTCAGAATATAGTCGAACACGAGCGCCGAAACCGACAGCCGCCCCATGAACGGCCCCATGCTGTCGCGCACCACGACGTACACGCCGCCGCGCACGAACATGCTGCAGCTCTCCAGGTACACCGAGCGCATGGCGAAGCTGAACAGCACGACACCGAGCACGAACCACGGCGCCGATTTGCCGATCGCCTGTTCCGCGATGCCGCCGGCATAGTACACCGACGACGCCAAATCGGACAGCACAATGGCCGCGCCGCGCCAGAAGGAGATGAAGGACAACGCCACAGTGGTGGCGATTACCACCTTCGGGGCGGGGCCAGTCCGACCAGTTGTTGACATGGGAAAAAGCGAATGTTCCGAACTATTCTACGATCATATTGATGACCGGCTCCACTGCGGCTATGCTCGCAACTCACATTGTTCAGCGGCTCCGGGAGAGCGGCCGCCAGGCCTATCTGGTCGGCGGCTGCGTCCGCGACGTGCTGCTGGGGCGTGAGCCGCGAGATTACGACGTGGCCACAGACGCCCGCCCGGAAGAAGTCGTGGCGCTGTTCCCCCGCTCGCGGCTGGTGGGCGCGCATTTCGGAGTCGTGCTGGTCCGCAACGACGGCGACGAGGTCGAAGTGGCCACGTTCCGCAGCGACCACTCGTACCGCGACGGCCGCCGCCCCGAATCCGTCGTCTTCGAAACCGACCCCCGCCAGGACGTCATTCGCCGCGACTTCACCATTAATGGCCTGCTGATGGATCCCCGCACCGGCGAGGTGCTCGATTTTGTCGGCGGCCAGCGCGATCTCGATGCCCGGCTTGTTCGTGCCATCGGCGACCCCGAAACTCGCTTCGCCGAAGATCATCTCCGGATGCTCCGCGCCATCCGCCTGGCCGCCCGGTTCGATTTCCAGATCGAGGAGAACACCTTCGCCGCCATACGCCGCCTTCACTCCAAAATCTTGCTGATCTCGGCCGAGCGGATTCGAGACGAACTCGTCCGCATCCTCACCGAAGGCGGCGCCCGCCGCGGCTTCGAGCTGCTCGACGAATCCGGCCTGCTCGAAGACATCCTGCCTGAAGTGGCCGCCATGAAAGGCGTCGAGCAGCCGCCCGAATTCCACCCCGAAGGCGACGTCTGGACGCACACTCTCATGATGCTGGAAGGCATGCGCGACCCCTCGCCCGTGCTGGCGCTTGCCGTCCTGCTTCACGATGTGGGCAAGCCGCCTACGTTCCGTGTGGCGGACCGTATCCGCTTCGACGAGCACGCCGAGGTCGGCGCCCGCATGGCCGTGCGCATCCTCTCCAGGCTGCGGTTCTCCAATCAGGAGATCGCCCGCGTCGAGGAACTCATCGCCAATCACCTGCGCTTCAAGGACGTCACGAGGATGCGGGAGAGCAAGCTGAAGCGCTTCATGCGCATGGAAAACTTCGACGAGCACATGGAGCTGCACCGCCTGGATTGCGTCATGAGCCACGGCATGCTCGACAACTACGAGTTCCTGAAGCGCAAGCTCGCGGAAGCCCCGCCCGAGGAACTCAAGCCGCGCCCCCTCATCAACGGCTATGACCTCATTGCCGCCGGCTACAAACCCGGCCCGCTGTTCAAACAAATCCTGAACACTGTGGAGGATTTCCAGCTCGAAGGCCGGATCAAGACGCGCGAGGAGGCTCTGGCCCTGGTCCGCGAGCGCTTTCCCCTGTGAGCCTCAGGCAATAAGGTTTTTCAACGGAGCTCTGCGACAAACGCTCGAAAGCGGTGAGCGCCAGCGCTCAGACAAAAAGACTCTCCATCAGGTTCAATCTCCCGTCACTGTCGTGCGGGTCAGTGAGACTGCAGCGCTCAGACAAAAAGACTCTCCATCAGATTCAACAAAAAATCCTCGCCGAACAGACCGGTGTGCCGCGTCCGCCAGTCGAAAAATCGCCAGCAAGCCCGGTCCTCTTCCAGGCAATAGAACAGCAGCCGCGTGCGAACTTCGAAGCGTTCGAGCATCTTCTGATTGAAGGCGCGCACTTCTCCCTCGAGCACGTATGGGATCAAAAACTTTTCGGACGAAACGCGTTCGCGCGGCGCCTGAAACGCGATGTGGATTTCGCGCCCCCCTGAGCCGATCTGGATGAGGTTCACCCCGGGATTCCGGAACGCCTCCGGGCTGTATTCGGGCGGCGCCAGGTCCAACGCGATGCCCGCCAAATTGCTGTTGACCGACCGGACGAAGCCGGCGCAGATGGAATGCAGTTCGTAAGCCCCCTGTCGCTGGAGCGCAGCAATCTCGCCATCGGACTTGGCGAGGTGCTCCCGGTTCCTGGCGGCCTGGATCTGGCGGACCAGACCGGCAATTCGGTCTTCCTGAGCCATAAAGGTGGTTTTGCTATTGTATAGCGCGCCGGAGCCAGATTTACAGAATCCAGGCGGATTCGTGGCGCGTGAATCCGATGTGCGGATAGTAATCCACGGCCCGGGGTGCCGCCAGAAGGATGATTCTCGCTTGCCCGCCCTCGCGCTTCGTGATCCGGATCAACTCCTTGCCGATACCCATGCGCTGGTGCGACACCCGCACGGCCAGGTCTGACAGGTACGTCGCGTAGCTGAAATCCGTAAGCGACCGCGCAATGCCTACCAGCAGTTCGCCGTCCCAGGCGGTTACAACGAGGTTCGCGTTCCGCAGCATCGCCTCCATGCGGCCGCGGTCATCCACCGGACGCCGCTCGCCCAGTGTGGAGGCCACATACAGTTCAATGACCTGGTCAAGATCCAGGTCGTTTCCGATCCGGTACGTGATCATAGGCTGTTCCTTGCTGTTTCGGGCTACTGGGAAGCGGTATCGTACTTCATGATCATGACGGTCGAAACCAGCACGACTGCCGCGCCGCACAGCGCCACCGGACTCAGCCGCTCGCCAAGAAGGAACGCTGCCAGCAGCACTCCGAAGACGGGCAGCAAGTACAGCGACGCCGACGCCACGGTCACGTCGATGTGCTTGAGCACGTGAAAGAACAGCAGCATCGAAACGCCGTACATGAACACAGCCAGAAAACCGAACGCCGCCCAGCTTTTCCAGTCGAACGCTGCGAAGGCTGCCGGCCGCACGGGCTCCACCCACGTGAGCAGCGGGACGCTGGCCGCGCACGCCGCGATGTAGCTGAAAATCAAAATTTCGATCTCTTCAAACCGCCTCAGCAGTCCCTTCGAGTACACGTTGTAAAAAGACGAACCCAGGCAGCCGGAGCAAATCAGCAGGTTGCCAACCAGGTACTTCGCCTCTAGAAACGAACTCTGCCGCAGGTCTTCGATCGAGAGCAGGAAAACTCCGATAAGGCCGAGGCCGAGAGCCATCCAGCGCAGCCGCGTCATCTTTTCGCCAAGCATGAAGGAGGCAAGCACGGCGGTGATGACCGGAATCAGCAGGTTCAGGATCGCCGCGTTGGAGGCCAGCGACTTGCTGATGCCCATCGTCATGCCGAGTTGCGCCAGCACCTGCCCGCACACTCCCGCGATGATGAACCGCCGCCAGTCGCTCCACGTCAGCGCCTTGCGCTTGCGGTTGCGCAAAAGCACCGGAATCAGAATCAACGTGGCGATGTAGAAGGGAACAAACGTGATCGCAATGGGCCCCAAATGCCGGTTCAGAAACTTAACAGCGGTGCCCTGCCCGGCCCAGATCAGGTTGGCCAGCGCCAGCAACGAAAAATACCAGACAAATGCACTCTTCCCCTGATGCATTTGGCTCATGATATCGCAGGCACTCCGCCTTCAGGCCGTCACCAGTCGCTAACGCCTGAAGCCGGGTTGGTGAGAAAGCAGCGCCGCTCGCATCAACCGTTGAAAAAGCCACAGCGTTGCTGGGATGGGGCGGGCAGCATCGACCACCGGGAGGATTTCTGAGTTATGGCGTGACGTAGTTGAACACAAGAAAAGCGGCTGGGGGCCGAAGCCCGCGGTCGCTGAGGAGCGGCCAATCCAGTCGCACGTCCATTCTGTTTCAGACTTCAACCCCGCACAACCACCCAACGCACTCTTCGGCCCCCACCGCCGCGACCGGCGAGGGCGCAACTCGGTTATGCTTAGGTACGTGAAGAGGGCCGCCTGCGGTGTGAATGTTGCCGCCATCACCCCCCGGCGCGAAGGACCGGAAGCCGACCTTGCGACCCTGTTCGATCTGATCGATTTTCTGTGCGCCGCCGGCGTCGACGGGATCTGCCTGATGGGCTCCACCGGCGAGTTCCTCCATTTCGGCCTGGAGGAACGCATGCGCCTGGTTGGCCTGGCAATCAAGCGGAGCCGCGTGCCGGTGCTTGTGGGAGTGGGGCATTCCACGTTCGACGGCGCGGTGGCGCTTGCCCGCGACGCTTTGGATGCCGGCGCGGCCGCGCTGCTGGTCATGCCCCCGTACTTCTTCCGCTACGGCCAGAGCGACATCCGCGAATTCTATCTCGGCTTCGCCCGGGAACTGAATGGCGGCGCTCCGCTGATCCTCTACAACATTCCGCAGTTTTCGAGCGAAATTGAGGCCGGCACGGCTATCGAGTTGCTCGCCACCGGGCGGTTCGCGGGCATCAAGGATTCCAGCGGGCGCTGGGACGACTTCGTTCAACTCAAAGCGGCCCGCGAAAAACATCACTTCGACCTGCTCGTCGGCAATGACGCAATCTATGCCCGGGCCCGAGAGGCCGGCGCCGACGGCGTGATTTCCGGCTGTGCCTGCGCCGTTCCAGAGCTGCTGGTGGCGATGGATCGCGCCATCCGGCAGGGAAACGCCGGCGCCGCAGCCCGCCTGGATGCGCGGTTGCAGGAGTTCATCGAGTGGATCCAGCGCTTCCCGGCGCCGGTCGGGGTGCGCGAAGCGGTGGCGTTGCGGGGCATCAAGACGGGCCCTCATGCCGTCCCGCTCGGCGAGGAGGCCCAGGCTCGCTTGCCGGAGTTTCGCGAATGGTTCCGTGGCTGGCTGCCTGCAGTGATTGAGGAGAGCCGGCATGCTCAGGCGTAGCGTGCTCCAAGCCGGCATACTCATCTTCGCCCGCGGATTGAGAGCCCAGGGCGATGTCCCCGGCGCGCAGGAGACAACGTTCTTTTCCGATGTGGACGATTCCAATCAGCCTTACGCCCTCTACCTGCCGCGCAACCTCGACAGGACACGAAAGTACCCGCTGGTGATCAGCCTCCACGGCGCCGATTCCGACCACCGGCTAAATCTGCGCAGGGTGTTCGGCCGCGGCGCCCCGCTCGGTTTCGGCCAAAGCCAGGTCTCCCGCCTTTCCGCGCGGCTTCCCGAGGTGGACTACCTTGTCGCCTGCCCGCTCGCCAGAGGGACAATGGGATATCA
Source organism: Acidobacteriota bacterium (assembly GCA_029776225.1). Taxonomy (GTDB): domain Bacteria; phylum Acidobacteriota; class Terriglobia; order Bryobacterales; family Bryobacteraceae; genus Fen-330. The sequence continues at coordinate 69,326 of JAKOTR010000098.1, forward strand.
GGGAATCGCAGAGAAAGACGTTTACGACGTGCTCGCGGACGTAAAGAGGCGTTTCCCGATCGACGAGGACCGTATTTACTTGACCGGGCTTTCCATGGGAGGCGGAGGAGCGCTCTGGCTCGGCCTGACGAGGCCGGGCTTATGGGCGGCCATAGCCTCCGTGTGCCCTTCGCCGCCGGAGGGCGCCGCCGAGCTGGCGCCGAACGCGCTGAACATCCCCGTACACCTCTTCCACGGCGATAAAGACCCCGCCGTCAGCGTGGAGGTGTCGCGGCAGTGGCAGCGCACTTTCCTGCGCCTCGGCGTCAACGTGGAGTACGTCGAATACCCTGGCGTCAGGCACAATTCCTGGGACCTTGCTTACCGGGACGCCGCCATCTTCGACTGGTTTTCGAAACACAGGCGCGAGCGGTTTCCGGAACGCGTCCGTTTTACCAGCAGGGCATACAAGTACAACTCCGCGTACTGGGTGGAAATCGACGGGCTGACGCCGGGAGCGCCGGCTTCGATCGACGCCCGGTTTACCGCCGTCAATCATCTCGAAGTGACGGCTTCGGGCCTGGAAGGCTTCACGCTGAAGCTTGCAGGTCACCCGAAGTTCAGCCGCACCGGCACGCTGGCCGTCACCATCAACGGCACTCCCTACAAGACGCCCGCGCGTGAAACCGTATCGTTCGCCCGGGCCGGCAACGGCTGGAAGTCCGGGCGATATGCGCCCGCCGCCGGCGAGAAGCGCCCCGGCTTGGAAGGCCCCATGTCGGAAGCGGTCGCGTCGCGCCACATCTATGTCTACGGGACGGCCGGGACGCATTCCGAGGATGAGCTGAAACGCCGCCGCGAGCAGGCCGAGCGCGCCGCCGATTGGTCGACGCCGCGCCGCCGCCTGCTGCTCTCTCTCAAAGCGGTGGCCGACCGCGACCTCCGGGAGCCGGACCGCGCCTCGGGGAATCTCGTGCTGTTTGGCACCGTTTCGACGAACCGCCTGATCGCGGAGCTCTCCCCGCGGTTGCCGCTCGAACTGAACCCTGGCGCCGCGGATTACGGCCTCGCATTCGTATATCCGGTCGATGGGCATTATGTGCTGGTCAGTTCGGGCCTGCCCTGGTGGGCCGGCGCCGAGTTTTCCCGCCGCCCCGGCCTGAACTACACGGGAACGCCCGCGAGCGTGCTGCCGGCGCTCGGCGATTTCATTCTCTTCAAAGGATCGCTTGACAACGTAGTCGCCGAGGGCAGATTCGACCGCAATTGGAAACTCCCGGCCGAGGCGGCGGCAAGAATCAAAGCTACTGGAGCAGTAATCATTCGATGAGCAAATATGCAGACGATTTCCGGCGAGCCGGCCGCGAAGCGGTGGACTGGGTCGCCGATTACCTTGAGAACGCCAGGCAGTACCCGGTCCTGCCGAAAATAAAGCCGGGTGAATTGATCGATGCGCTGCCGGCCTCGGCGCCCGAAAAGGGAGAGAGCCTGGAAGCCATTCTGAAGGATTTCCGGGAACTGATCGTGCCCGCCACGACGCTCTGGAACCATCCCCGCTTCATGGCCTATTTTCCGAGCGCCAGTTCGCCGCCCGCCATTCTGGCGGAAATGCTGGCAGCCGCGCTGAACACCAACGCGATTCACTGGAAGACCTCGCCCGCTTCCACCGAACTGGAGCAGGTGGCCCTGGGCTGGCTGCGGCAATGGATGGGCTTGCCGGAAGAGTTTTTCGGCATCATTTTCGACACGGCTTCGATCAGCAGCATGCACGCGATAGCGGCGGCCCGGGAGATGGCCGATCCCGAGGCCCGCGAAAACGGAATGCGCCCGGGCATGGTTCTCTACGCATCCGACCAGGCGCACTCTTCCATCGAGAAGGATTCGATCGCGCTCGGCATCGGCCGGCGCAACCTGCGCAAGATCGAATCGGATTCGGAGTTCCGTATGCGCACGGACCTGCTGGAAGCCGCCATCGAGCGCGACCTGGCAGCCGGGAAACGGCCATTCTGCATCGTGGCGACGGTCGGCACCACTTCGACGACCAGCTTCGACCCGCTCCCCCGGATTGCGGACATCGCCGAACGGTACGGCTTGTGGCTCCATGTGGACGCCGCATACGCGGGCGCTGCGATGATCGTTCCGGAGCTGCGGCCGCTGTTCGACGGCATCGAGCGCGCGCACTCGCTCGTGACCAACGCGCACAAATGGATGTTCATGCCGATGGACGTCAGCATGTTCTTCACGCGCCGGCCGGACATCCTGCGGCGCGCGTTCTCCCTCGTGCCCGAATACCTGCGCACGGCCGAGCACCCGCGGGCAGTGAACCTGATGGAGTACGCCGTGCCGCTCGGGCGCCGCTTCCGCTCCCTCAAGCTGTGGTTCGCTTTGCGTTACTTCGGGCGCGAAGGCATGATCGAGGTGCTGCGGTCGCACGTCCGCTGGGCCGCGGAATTTGCCTCCTGGGTGGACGCCGACCCCCGCTTCGAGCGCGTCGCGCCGGCGCCGCTCTCCGCCGTGTGCTTCCGCTTTAAGGGGACGGACGAGGAGAACAAAGCGATCATCGATTGCGTCAATGCCACCGGCAAGTTCTTCTTGTCGCACACCGTGCTGAACGGGAAGTTTGTTGCGCGGCTGGCTATCGGCAACCTCTACACGACGCGCCAGGATGTAGAGGAGGCGTGGGAACTGATCCGCAGCACCGCTCCCCGATGAACCGCGCGGCCACCTCGCTGTGTGGGATCCCGCTGCACAATCCCGTAATCGCGGCGTCGGGCACATTCGGCTACGGCATCGAGTTCGCCAGCGTGGTGGACCTGAACGCTCTGGGCGGGCTCGTGGTCAAAGGGATCTCGCGCGAGCCGATGCCTGGCAATGCGCCGCCGAGGCTCTTTGAAACCGCCGCCGGGATGATCAACTCGATCGGGTTGCAGAACGTCGGCGTGCGGGCTTTCGTAAAGGAAAAACTCCCTCTGTTGAGGAGCTTCCGCACGGCCGTGTTCGTCAACGTGTTCGGCTTTACGGCGGAAGACTACGCTGAGGTGGTGCGCGTGCTCGAAGACGCCGAGGGCGTGGACGGCTACGAACTGAACGCTTCGTGCCCCAACGTCAAACAGGGCGGCATCCAGTTTTCCAGCGACCCGAAATGCCTGGCCGAGCTGGTCGCGGAGGTGCGCCGCGTGGCGCGCCGCCCGGTGATCGCGAAACTCTCGCCCAACGTGGCGCGCATCGAGCCGCTCGCCCGCGCGGCCGAGGATGCCGGCGCCGATGCGGTCTCCCTGGTGAATACGTTTGTCGCTCTGGCGGTGGATGCCAGGACGCGGCGCTCGCGCCTGGGGGGCGGATTCGGCGGGCTTTCCGGACCCGCCATCAAGCCGCTGGCGCTGCGTCTGGTGTATGAAGCGGCGCGCGCGGTGACCATACCGGTAGTAGGGATGGGCGGGATTGCAAGCGGCGAGGACGCGGCCGAGTTTCTGATCGCCGGCGCCTCGGCCGTCGAGGTGGGCACGGCGAATTTCTGGGACCCCGCTGCCTCCGTGCGAATCGCGCATGAGCTTGAGGACTTTTTGAGGCGGCAGGGTGTTGCGAGCGTGCGTGATATCGTGGGTACGCTCGAACTATGAAGAGAATCGTTTCTACCGAAGAAGCTCCGAAGGCAATCGGGCCGTACTCGCAGGCCGTGGTCTGGAACGGATTGGTGTTCCTGAGCGGGCAGATCCCGATTGACCCGGCGACGAATCAGATCGTTGAGGGCGACATCGCCGTGCAAACCGAACGCGTGCTGGAGAACCTTAAGGCCGTGCTGGCCGCCTGTGGCTCGTCGCTCGACCGGACGCTCAAGACCACCGTGTACCTCAAGGACATGTCCGAGTTCGCGCGCATGAATGAGGTGTACGCGCGCTACTTTACGGAAAACCCGCCCGCGCGCTCCACTGTGGAAGCGGCGCGGCTGCCGCGCGATGTCCGCGTGGAGATCGACGCGATCGCGATCGCCGGCTAGACTCGCGCGTTCGCGCCGGCGTTCCGCTACTCTCCCCTGTGGTTTTCCAAAAAATCTTTGTCGATGGGTTTGCGGCCGCGAAAACCTTCGGTCATGCCGTGCCAGAATTCGATAGCCGGCTCGCCGAGTTTCCAGCACAGATAGACCTCCTCGCCGCGGAACAGGGTGGGGAAGTCCACCAGGCCCAAGCCGAGGTCCTTTAGCACGCAGCCGTGCTGGTGTACCGTGTCGATCGATTTTTTCAGCGAGCTCGCCAGAAGGTCGCGGTTGCGGCGCTTCAGGGCCAGTTCTTCACGCGGCACGAAGGTTCCGCCGAGCAGGGTGATTCGCTCCGAGTAGGCGCGCAGTTCCAGATCCACTTCCTCGAAGGATTTCTTGAGCGAAGTGATGTTGCGCACCACAGGTTCGAGCTCAGGCAGCAGCCGCTGCGCGTCCTCGAGCCGAAAGAAACGCGGCATTGCTACAGCTAAATACCAGAGATCTGGACGGCGAGCGACCGGCTGCGCGGTCCGTCGAACTCGGCGAAGATGATGTTCTGCCACGTCCCGAGCAGCACCTTCGAATTACGGACCTGGAGGCAGAGCGTCTGCCCCATCAACATGCCCCTCAGATGCGAGTCCGCGTTGGACCGCTCGCAATCGGAATACTGCGGATCGTTGTGCCGCCAGCGCCGTTCCCGATCGACCAGCCCCTCCAGGCATGTTTTCATGTCGTGCAGCAGCGCGTCCTGCCACTCGTTCAGGAAAACCGCCGTGGTGGTGTGGAGCGACTGGATGTGAATCAAACCTTCCCGCACCCCGCTCTTCTTCACAAGCTCGTTAATGCGATCGGTGAGATTGGTCAACTGGAACCTTTCGGTAGTGACCCACTCGATCACACGGTTGAAGATACGCAGGCGGCCTTCGCTAACGGGACGAGTCGCCTGCTCTGGGAGATCGGATGTGTCGGATTCCCTCGGTTGAATACCAGGTGTGCTCATGTTTGTTCTCTGTTTCCGGATACGGCTTTGCCCCTCAGAATCAACAAGCTGGCTAGTTTCTTAATTATAACAAATGAACTGAATCCAGAGTTGCGGCTTCAGGCGAGATACAAATACGCAAGGCCCGCGTCAGTTAGCCGGATATTTGCGGGCGACGTAGTCTTCCAAAATGCCGATGAAATCAGCCACGATGTTGTCTCCCTTTAGAGTCGTGGCCAGCCGGCCGTCGACAAACACGGGCGCCTTGGGCTCTTCAAACGTGCCCGGCAGAGAAATGCCGAGATTGGCGTGCTTGGACTCTCCCGGGCCGTTCACGACGCAGCCCATAACCGCCACGCGCATCTCTTCCACTCCGGGGTGCCGCTCGCGCCAGACCGGCATGCGTTCGCGCAGATAAGTCTGGATCTGCTCGGCCATCTCCTGGAAGAACGTGCTGGTCGTGCGGCCGCAGCCGGGGCAGGCGGTCACTTGCGGCGCGAAGCTGCGGAGCCCGAGCGACTGGAGGATCTGCTGACAGACCAGCACCTCCTCGGTGCGGTCGCCGTTCGGCGCCGGCGTCAGCGAAGCGCGGATCGTATCGCCGATGCCCTCCTGCAGCAACACCGCCAGGGCCGCCGTCGTGGCGACGATCCCCTTCGAGCCGAGCCCCGCTTCGGTCAGGCCGAGGTGCAGAGGGTAGTCGCAGCGCGCCGCCAGCGAACGGTAAACGCTGATGAGGTCCTGCACCCCGCTCACTTTCGCGCTAAGAATGATCTTGTCGTGCCCAAGCCCGTAGCGCTCGGCGGCCTGCGCCGATTCGAGCGCGCTCACCACCATGGCTTCCAGCATCACCGTCCGCGCGTCGGCGGGCTGCGGCTTGCGCGCATTCTCGTCCATCAGCCGCATCAGCAACGTCTGGTCAAGCGATCCCCAGTTCACACCAATGCGCACCGGACGGTTGTACTCCACCGCGGTTTCGATCATCGCCCGGAAATTCTCGTCGTGCTTCCGTCCGATGTTCACGTTGCCGGGATTGATGCGGTATTTCGCCAGCGCGCGGGCGCATTCCGGGTATTTTTTCAGCAGGATATGGCCGTTGTAGTGGAAATCGCCGATGATGGGCACGCGGATGCCCGCGCGGTCCAACTCCTCGACGATGCGCGGCACCGCCTTCGCGGCGTCGTCGTTGTTCACCGTGATCCGCACCAGCTCCGAGCCGGCCCGCGCCAAGGCGGCCGCCTGATCCACCGTGCTCCTGACATCCGCGGTATCCGTATTCGTCATTGACTGCACGACGATCGGGTGGCCGGAGCCGATCGCGACTCCGCCTACGTGGACCACAACGGTGGTGCGCCGCGGCAAGGCGTCCATAAATCCTCCGGAATCTTCATTGTAGCAGCGGGGCCGGAACGCCCCCCGGGAAGGAACATTCGATTGAAAAAAATTCACAACCGTGGGGAATTTACCGGGAAAGGCTGGGATATTTTCTCCTGTTTTCAATAAATCCGGCTCCGGGCCAGCGAATTGCCTACACAGATTCCAAGAAGTCTTTCCCCACCGTAACGGGCCCACTTGGCCACGGAGGAATCCGAATGCGTTCTTTCCACTCCGCCGTCGTTCTGCGCGCACCGCGGACGGCCGTTCTCCTGCTTTCGTTGGTGGCATTTTCTGCGGCCGCACAGTTCGATCCGATGGCCCAGGGCCATGCGGTGCTGACCGGGGAGATCACCCCGGACAACCCCAGAGAGATGCCCTCCGGCCTGACTGTGGAGCTGGTGGACATGCAGTCGCGCATGGTCGTAGGACAGGCCATCGCGGGGCTGGACGGCCGCTTCCAGATCGGCAACCTGCGGCCGGGCGATTACCAGTTGCGCGTCACCAACGGAGCCGGCGGGGTGATCGAGCAGCAGTATGTCAGGGTCAACGGAGTCGGCGATTTCGTCACCGTGCGCCTGCCCGAGGTGAAGCGGGAGCAGCCGCTGTCAGGAACGGTCTCCGTGGCGCGCCTGGGGCATAAGGTGCCCGGCAAAGCCCAAAAAGAATTCGATAGAGCCGTGAAGGCGGCCGAAAGAAACGATTCTCAAAAAGCGATCGAGCATTTGAAAAAAGCGATTGAAATCGATCCCGATTTCATGGAAGCTTACAATAATCTCGGCGCTCGCTACCTGCGGATGAACCAGCCGGCGGAAGCCGCCGTTTATCTGGAGCGAGCCGTGGAGCTCGACGGCAGCTCGTCGCAGGCGCACTCCAATCTGGCGATCGCCTACCTGCTGTTGCAGCGGTTCGAGGAGGCAGAGCGGGAGGCGCGCCAGGCTGTCACGCTCGATGCCACTTCCAACAGAGCGCGTTACGTGCTCGGAATGGCGCTGGCGGCGCAGAATCGCGATCCGCAGGAGGCCGTAATTAATTTGGACGCGGCAGCGCGGGAAATCCCGAAGGCGCGGCTGACGGCGGCACACGTTCTGGCGCGCGACGGCCAGCGCGCCGCGGCTGCGGCGGAGCTGAGGAAGTACCTGGATTCTGGACACAATGAAGGCCGGGAGGAGGTGCAGGAGTGGCTGGCGGAACTGGAGAAATAAAAAGTGACTCTGGCGTATTTACATCTTAATTTGACTTCATCCTGTTTCATCTCCTACCCTAAATACTAGGGGTGCGATTCTCGCAAGACTACGCCGGCGCTGGTATTTCCGATCGGCGCCTTATTTCCTCATTCGAGAGAATGCCCCTGAAATTGAGGGGTTTTTATGCCGAAACAAGGCAAAAGCGCAAGAATTATCCTATGTGGTTTGGATCGAGCGCTAGCCGCTGAACTGGGAGCAGTACTGGCCCAACAGGACCAGGAGGTACATACCGAAGCCTTCCGCTCGCCGGCGGAGTGTCTGGCCGCGGTGGAACGCCTGCAAGCAGATCTCGTCTTCATATCTTCCGACCGGGACAGGTACCTGGGATTGCTCGAAGCCGTCGGCAGGCACAAGCCGGACCTGCCGGTAGTGGTGGTCAGCCGGAGGCCCGAGGTGTCCGAATGGCTGGACGCCATCGAGGCGGGCGCCGCGGATTATTGCGCCGCGCCGTTTGAATCGAGTCATATCCAGTGGATTCTCGACTCGACCCTGAACCGTCAGGCGGCGCCGGCTCTTTATCGCACCGCGGGCTAGAAGAGCGCCGCCGGGCAATTACCGGTCCGGCCCTCCAATGTTATACTGCAACAAGGAGTTGCACCCCCTTGCTGTTTCGAGCGCAGCTACGCCTGTTCGCGCACATTCAAATGATGGCAGCCCTGGAAAACGCCGAAGAAGAGACCCTGATCGGCGGCCAGGCTGTAATGGAAGGCGTCATGATGCGCTCCCCGCGCAGTTACTGCGTGGCTGTCCGCAAGGCATCCGGCGAGATCGTAACCGACGAAAAACGCGTCCCCAAGCTTTCGGAGAAATACCCGGCATTCCGCTTCCCCGTGCTGCGCGGGGTGGGGACGCTGGGACAGGCCCTGGGACTCGGGATCAAGGCTTTGCAGTTCTCCGCGAATGCCGCGCTCGAGGATGCCGATCCTGACGCAAAGAAGGGCGCAAAGAAGCAGGAAATCACCTCCTGGATGCTTGCGCTCAATCTGGGGATTTCGCTGCTGTTTTTCATCTTCCTGTACAAGTTCGTCCCGCTTTACCTGACAACGGCGCTCGGCAAAGTGGTGCCGGCTCTACAAAGCCGCGTCCCTTTTAACTTTTGCGACGGCGTGATCCGGATGGCGATATTCGTTGGGTTCCTCTACCTGATTTCGCTCTGGAAGGACATCCGCCGCGTCTTCGAGTACCACGGGGCCGAGCACCGCGTCGTTTTCAACTTCGAGTCGGGGCTGCCGGTGACGGTGGAAAACGCGCAGAAATTCCCCACTTTCCATCCGCGGTGTGGGACGAGCTTTCTGCTGGTGGTGATGCTGGTCTCGATCGGCATCTACGCGCTGCTGCCGTTCGATTCGTTCGCCCTGCAATTCGCCGGACGCGTTGTGCTGCTCCCGCTGGTCGCCGGGGTGAGCTACGAGCTGATCCGCTATGCCGCCCGGCATCGTGGGAGTCTGCTGGCCACGCTGACCGCGCCGGGACTCTGGCTGCAGCGGATCACGACGCGGCCGCCCTCCGACGAGCAGACCGCCGTCGCGATCGAGGCGCTGGAACGCGCCATGGCTCTCGAGCAAGCCCAGGGCGGCAGGATGGTGATCGCTTAGCGGCTGCGCGTCGCAGGGGCGCAACCGCCCGTTTATTCATCAGGAATCGCGATGGAATACTTATCCAAGCTGGACCAGACAGAAGCCCGGTACGAAGAGTTGTCGCGGCAGATGGCCGACCCGGCCCTCATCGGCGACCCGGAGAAATACCGCAAGGTCGCCAAGGCCGCCCGCGACCTCGAGGAAATCGTCTCCAAGTACCGCGAGTGGAAAACTGTCCGCCGCAACCTGGAAGAAGCCCGGCAGATGCTCGAGGACTCCGACCCGGAGTTGCGCGCAATGGCGGAGGACGAGGTCGCCCGCCTGACGCCGGAAATCGCGCGCCTGGAACAGGAACTCAAGATTCTGCTGCTGCCCAAGGATCCCAACGACGAGAAGAACGTCGTTTTGGAGATCCGTGCGGGTACCGGCGGCGACGAGGCCACGCTGTTCGCGGCCGAGGTGTTCCGCATGTACTCGCGGTACGCCGAGTCGAAGGGTTGGAGAGTCGAACTATCCTCGGCAAGCGAATCGGGCGTGGGCGGCCTCAAGGAAGTGATCGCACTCGTGAGCGGGGAAAAGGTCTACAGCCGGCTGAAGTACGAAAGCGGGGTACACCGAGTGCAGCGCGTTCCGGTGACCGAGCAGCAGGGGCGGATCCACACGTCAGCCGTCACGGTTGCCGTGCTGCCCGAAGCCGACGAAGTGGAAGTCGAGATCGACCCGAAGGACATCCGTATCGACACCTTCTGCTCGTCCGGCCCCGGCGGGCAGTCCGTCAACACGACCTATTCGGCGGTGCGCATCACGCACTTGCCCACCGGCCTGGTGGTTTCCTGCCAGGATGAAAAGTCGCAGATCAAGAACCGCGCCAAGGCCATGCGCGTGCTCCGCTCCCGGCTCTACGAGCTGGAACTGGAAAAGCAGCAGGCCGAAATCGGCGCCGAGCGCCGCAGCATGGTGGGCACGGGCGACCGCAGCGAGAAAATCCGCACTTACAACTTCCCCCAGAACCGCGTGACGGACCACCGCATCAACCTCACGCTTTACCAACTCGATATGATTATGGACGGCCGCCTCGACCCGATCATCGACGCGCTGACGACCTACTACCAGGCCGAAAAGCTGCGGGAGCAGGCCGAGGTTTCCGAGACCGCCCATGGACATAAGAACAGCACTCCAGCGGGGCTCCCGGCTTCTTGAGGAAGCCGCCATCCCTGCCGCGCGGCTGACGGCGGAAGTGCTGCTCTCCAGGGTGCTCCAGCGGGAACGGGCGTGGCTTTACGGTCACCCCGAGGAGCTACTCGATGACGCCGCCCGCGCCCATTACGACCATTTCCTGCACGAGCGCCTCCAAGGCAAACCCACCCAGTACATCACCGGCGTCCAGGAGTTCTATGGGCGCGAGTTCCTGGTCACTCCCGACGTGTTCATTCCCCGTCCGGAGACCGAGCACGTCGTCGAGACCGCGCTGCGGTTGGCGCCCCGCGCGGAATCCGTGCTTGATGTAGGCTGCGGGTCGGGCGCCATCGCCGTGACGCTAAGCCTCGAACTCGGCCCCCGCGCGTGTGTCTTCGCCACCGACGCTTCCCTGGCCGCAATCGGCGTGGCCCGGGCGAACGCCGCACGGCTGGGCGCTGCCGTTGCCTTCATCGCCTGCGACCTGAGTTCCACCATCGCCTCCCGCAGCCTCGACTTGCTCGTCTCCAACCCGCCCTACATCCCCGCAGGGGAGGAGGCGGGCCTGCCCCGCGAGGTGCGCGAGTTCGAACCGCGCGCCGCGCTGTTCGCCGGACCCGAAGGCCTGGATGCCTACAGAAAGCTGGCCGCCGACGGCGCCCGTGTGCTGCGTCCCGGCGGCTGGATGATCCTCGAACTCGGCTACCGCCAGGTGGACGCGGTGCGCGCCATGCTCAACGAGCGCTGGGGCGAATTGGAAGTCGTGCCCGACCTGGCCGGTTTGCCGCGCGTCCTCGCAGCTCGCCTGCTCCGATGAAGACCATCTTTCACGTCGATATGGATGCGTTTTTCGTTTCGGTGGAGGAGCTTTTCGACCCGTCGCTCAAGGGCAAGGCGGTGGTCGTGGGAGGGCAGGCGCACGAGCGCGGGGTAGTTTCCGCGGCATCGTACGAGGCGCGCAAATACGGGGTACATTCCGCAATGCCGCTGCGAACGGCCTATCAGCGCTGCCCGCACGCCATCTTCATTGACGGCCACCCGGCCCGGTATCGCGAGTACTCGGAAAAGGTTTTTGACGTGCTCCGCAGTTTCTCGCCGGTTGTGGAAATGGCCTCGATCGACGAGGCATACCTGGATATGACGGGCACGGAGCGCCTGCACGGTCCGCCTCTGCGCGCCGCTCACCTGCTGCACGAAAAGGTGAAGGAGCGCACGGGGCTCAACTGCTCCATCGGCATCGCCACTTCGCGCATGGTGGCCAAAGTCGCTTCGGACCAGGCGAAGCCGAACGGGATCCTGTGGGTGATTCCGGGCCAGGAGGCGGCGTTTCTCGCCCCGCTCGACGTGCGCAAGATTCCCGGGGTCGGCAAGGTCACGGAAAAGCGGCTGCACGAGTACGGGATTCGCCGCGTAGGCGACCTGTCGCGGCTCGATGAACGCTTTCTCGAAGAAAGGTTCGGAAAATGGGGGCTGGCGCTGGCGGGCAAGGCCCGCGGGCTTGATGCCGGAGGCTGGTTCGACGCGGAAATCGGCGTGGAGGAAGCCCCGAAATCGATCAGCCACGAACACACGTTCGCGGAGGACACCACGGACCCGGACCTGATCGAATCCACCCTGGCGCAACTCTGCGTCATGGTGGGCCGCCGGTTGCGCGAACACGCCCTCTACGCACGCACCGTTCAGCTCAAGCTGCGCTACAAGGACTTCACCACTATCACGCGCGCCCGCACTCTCGATCACGCCACCCAGCTCGATACCGAACTGCTCCGGGAATCGCGCATGTTGTTTCGCCGCAACTGGAAGCCTGGGGCGGCTGTGCGGCTGGTAGGAGTGCAGGCCGGTTCGCTAGTCCCCGTGGAAGGCCAGATGAACCTTCTGGAAGAGGAGCAGAGCGACCGCTGGCGGAAAGCCCTCGGCGCCGTAGACCGCCTGCGGGACAAATTCGGCGAATCCGCGGTTTCGCTCGGCGCCGCTGTCAAAGGCGTCTGGCGCGAGAAGACGCACGAAAACCCCGCCAGCCTGCCGGGGAAAAAGAAGATTCGCGCTAAGGATTAGCTCTGGTTTGGCCAGGGGGATTTTTATGGGTATGAGCAGAAAATATCAAATGAGGCTGCACTCGACGGCGTTGATCTTGCTGGCCAGCTCCACGAGCAGTTCATCGGCAGCCCCGAGTTTCTCGCGCACCTTTTCGGGCAGTTGCTCCAGAATCTCCTCGGCGCTTGGCTGGATGGTTGCAGCAGCCACGTGAAAGCCTAGAGCGTCGGCCAGCCGGCAGGCTGCACGCACTGTTTGCACGATGTCGAAGCGGTCTCCATGCAACTCCGCATGGTGCATGCCAACGATGTCCAAGAAATCCTCCGGCAGCTCCCAGTCGTTGACCAGCCAGCATCCAAGCGTGGCATGGTCGACTTCGAACCGACGCCGTTCGGCCGCCAGCAGGTCTTCCCCGGTTTGTTCGACTTGCTCGATCAGATCACCGTACTGGGTCGGGAAGGTCGCCAGCAGCGCCAGGCGGCCCAGGTCATGAATCAGTCCTGCCGTGTAGCACTGGTCTTTGTTCAGCCAGCATGCGGCGCCGATATCCTGTGCCAGGAACGCCGCTGCCAGGCTGTGCCGCCAGCAGCGCTGCGCGCTCGGCACATGCAGCGCTCCCGAGAGAAAATCCCGCATGGCCACGACCATGACCAGCCCTTTGAGCCGCTCGGTTCCCAGGATCGCCATGGCGTGCAGGATGCTCAGAATTTTTCTGCGGCAGCCCAGCAGCGGGGAGTTTGCCAGCCTCAGAACCTCGGCGGAAAAGGTGGTATCAACGCGGATCAGCCTGGCCATTCCACTGAAATCGGCATCGTCGGTCGACACCATGCGCATCAGCGTGGCCGCAACGGGGGGGAAGGGACGGAGCCGCGCCATCACCTTGGGCTTTTCGAATTGTACCGGTACTTGCTGCGCAGCCATGTGACCCCGCCTTTTCCAATATCGGCTGCCGGACACAGCGGCTTTAGCCGAAAATTTCCTGGAAGTAACAGAAAATAAGGGAATTTTAGGGGAAAAGCGGGGCCGTCTTACACGCGTGGGGTGACCCTACCCCTCAACGTGGCCGCAAGCCGCCCGCTCCAGCCGATCCCTCACCCCCGCCCAGTCCGGCCCTTCCGGCGGCTGCTCCACCGCGATCCAATCCAGCCCCTCCCGGTCGAGCGCGTGCAGCGTTGCATACAGCACCGCCGCGTACGCCGCCGGACCCGGCGGCATGGGGACGTCGCGCACACCTTCGGGGCACTCCCCGCCGCGGTGCAGGTAAGCGCCCCTGCCCCGGCACGGCGCCGCGGCGTCTTTTACGATCACCAACCGCGTCCTCGGGCTGTAGTGCCTCAGATGAAGCCCCGGCGAGGGATGCGCCCCGCGCGGGGCCATTCCCAGCCCTTCCTCGATGGGCCCGATCACCTCCTCGATGTCCTTCCGCGACACCATGCCCGGCCGCAGCAGGCGCGGGCGCGGCCCGGCCAGCGAGAGTACGGTGGATTCAATGCCTACGGTTGTCGGGCCGCCGTCCAGAATCAGGTCGACGGCGTCGCCCAGCCCGCGCCGCACGTGCTCGGCGGTGGTCGGAGAGAGTTCGGTGAACCGGTTCGCGCTAGGTGCGGCGATGGGCGTGCCCGCCGCCCGGATCAACTCCAGCGCCACGGGATGCGCCGGCACGCGCAACCCGACCGTATCCAGCCCCGCCGTCACGACATCGGGTATGCAGGGGTGCTTGGGAACCACAAGTGTGAGCGGACCGGGCCAGTACCGGCTGGCCAGCGTCTCGGCTTCGGGCGGCCATTCCCGGGCCAGGCTGCGCGCCATCTCGATCGAGTCCGTGTGCACGATCAGGGGACTTGTCGCCGGGCGTCCCTTGGCCTCGTAGATCCGGCGGACCGCCGCCTCGTCCAGCGCGTTGGCCCCCAAACCGTACACGGTCTCCGTGGGAAAGGCGACCAGCCGCCCCGTGCGGATCAACTCCGCGGCGTGTTCGATTTCGGTCTTATTCAGGGAGGTCTTCCTTGCCATCTCCGGCCGTCTTGCCGGTGCGCTGATAGACGAGCCAGGCGTGTATGAATGCGTCCAGGTCACCGTCAAGCACGCGGTCCACGTCTCCGACGCCGAGCTTCGTCCGGTGGTCCTTGATCAGGCGGTACGGCGCCAGCACATAGCTGCGGATCTGGCTGCCGAAGTTGATGTCCGCCTTGCTCGCCTCCACCTTCCGCTCCTCGGCGCGTTTCTTTTCCAATTCGAATTCGTACAGGCGGGCGCGGAGTTGCCGCATCGCCATCTCGCGGTTCTTGTGCTGCGAGCGCTCGTTCTGACATTGCACCACGATGTTGGTGGGAAGGTGCACGATGCGCACGGCCGAGTCCGTCCGGTTGACGTGCTGGCCGCCGCGGCCGCCGGCGCGGAACGTGTCCACGCGAATGTCTTCCGGCCGGATCTCGATCTTGATCTCGTCATCGACCTGCGGATAGACGAACACCGAAGCGAATGACGTGTGCCGCCGGGCATTGGAGTCGAAAGGCGAGATGCGTACCAGCCGGTGCACGCCCACCTCCGAGCGCAGCAGGCCGTACGCGTTCTCTCCGTTCACCTCGAAGGTCACCGACTTGATGCCGGCGCCTTCGCCCTCCTGACGGTCGGTCACTACCGTGGAGAAACCCATCCGCTCGGCCCAGCGCAGGTACATGCGCAGCAGCATCTCTGCCCAGTCCTGGCTTTCCGTGCCGCCCGCGCCCGGGTGGATGACTACGATGGCGCTCCGGAAATCGTTTTCTCCGGAAAGCAGCATCTCGGTCTCCAGCTTCTCGAGTTCGCGAGAAAGCTTTTCCATTTCCTGCCGGATCTCCGCACTGACGTCTTCTCCCTCCCGGGCCAGTTCGAACAGGGTGTCGAGGTCGGACAGGGCCGCCGCCACCCGCGCCTCGTCGGCCAGGGCTTCTTCAAGCCTCTTGCGTTCGCGTAGCAGGCTTTGATCCGGCTGGTTCCAGAAATCCGGCGCGGAAACCTTCGCTTCTATCTGGGCTAACTGGGATTTTTTCTGAGGAGCGTCAAAGATAGCTCCGCAGAGCTTCAGCTTGCTCCCGGAGCGCGGAGTATTCCCTTTCGAGGTCCTCGATGATCATAAGTTACATTTTAGCAAGGTCAAGCAGGTAGCCCCGCTTGCCGGCATTGACGCAGTAAGTCTTTCCGAGTTGTTCCTGAACGCCTTCGGCTTCGTGTATGTGCCCGCAGAAGAAATGAGCGGGTTGATGCCGGTCGATGAAAAGCTTTACCGAGCGGCTGCCCGCGTGAAGGCCCTCCCGCACGCGGTCTAGGGAGGTTCCGAACGGCGGGCAATGACACACCAGGATGAGCGGCGCGAGCCCGGCGAACGGAGCCAGGCGCCGGGCGAGCTCCTCTTCGCTGTATTCCCCGGGAGTGTGAAAGGGCGTGGGGCTGGAATAACCCAGACCGGCGACGTTGTACCCTTCCGCCTCGAACGTCTTGCCGTGAAAATCGTTCAGGCCGAACTTGCGGCAAAACTCGGCTATCTGCTCAGCCGATTCGTGATTGCCGGGAAGGACCCAGACGCGGCCGGCGCGGCTGCGCAGCACCTCGCCGCAGCGGTCCAATCCGCGGCCCCAACTGGAGAGATCGCCGGCCGCAACGTAGTGGTCCGCTTCGACGGCCATCAACCGCTGGAGCGAGGCCACGTCGCCGTGGATGTCGGAAAAAACCAGCAGCTTCATAAGGACGACTCTGAATGATATCGCACTCCCGTGCGGCGCGCCGCTGCTGCGCAAAGCGCGCTTACCCGGCCGTGCGTCCGATCAAAGGCAAAAAAAAACCGGGCGCTGGCGAGACGCCCGGCGGAGGAGTTCCCAGAGGCCGCGTCAGTTTGCGGCTCGTGGGTAGTGGAGGAGAGTGTCAGGCCAGAAGACCCCCATGGCCCAGGCACGCCACTTCCCAACCGGATACCCTGTAGCGCGCCAGCATCGGCGGCAGAATCAGGTCCACCACGTTGGGTTTGGCGGAGCGGAAGCATCCCGGTGCCGAAACGATCGGCACGTCGTCCTTATAGGCCAGCAACAACAGGTTGCCGGGTTCCACCGGCGCTAGAAACCGTTCCAAATGAGAACCGATCTGGACGATGGCGCGGCCCACTGCGTCTTCCGGGCCGGCCGGAGCTGTGGTGGAAGCCACCAGCACCACGGTTGGTTTGGGGCGCAACAAATGTTGAAGCGCGCGCGCAACGGAAGCCTCATCTTCCACCGTCGCAAGCACATAGTTGGCGGTAACGCCAAACCGGTCCAGTCGCTGTCGCATGATGTTTTCGAACAGTTGACGCGCGCGCTCTCCGCTGAGCGGATCCGTGTACAGAACCGCGATTGACGGGTTCCGTATGGGGCGGGCCTGCAAAATCGGTCCCCGCTCCCGCAAAATCATCAGCACCGCCTCCAGTTGCGCCTCAGCGACTGCAAACGGGGCGCTCTTGACGGTGGCAATGCGCTGTCCGGCTTTCGCGTACGCCAGATTGGAGAGAGTCGCAATGACGATGCTTGAAGTGCAGTTGATCTGCTTGAGCAGCTCATCGTCCACCAGCACGCAGCAGTCCTCGGTGGCGAACAGGTTGGCGCGCCCTCCAGCGGCAAGCCGGATTTCCACAGCGCCGCAACCCATTTCCGTCGCAACTGCCATTACAGCCTGGTCTTCGCCAACCTCGCCTTCCTCAAGCTCGGTCACCCAGACCTGCTGCATGCCTTCCGATTCCAGCAGGCGCACGTCTTCCTCGCTCAATACATGTCCCTTGGCCAGAAGTTTTTTGCCGCTGGGACGAAAGATCGTGCAGCACAGAACTCTTCCTGTAGAGTTCCTGACGTCGACCGTTTGTGCTTTCATCGCCTCCCCGTAAAACTTATTCCGGCCAGCGCTGGTGCCGACTCTAAATTATACAAACAAAAGCAAGAAATTCGCTGGATTTTTTGTGAATTTTGGCTTGTGTTTTTTGCGGGCATAGCCCGGCGGCGGGCGGGGGGAAAACGCCGCCGGGAACTCTCAACGATTCAGTGAGATTTGCGAATGGAAGGCAGGAGAACGGGGTCTTCGGGTAGTACTTGGGGAAAAGTAGCCACCCCTTCCATGTGGGTATCACTTACCCGCGAATGTTCCACGTTCAGGTGTTTTATTACAGCAATTTCATCACAGCACTGGAATTTCGCGCACCGCAGGCAATCTTTCCAGGCCTTCAGCGGCACCGCTTCCCGCTCGATCTCGGTATATCCGAACTTCGCAAAAAAGGCCGGAATATATGTGAACGCAAAAAGGGATTGCAGGCCAAAGGATTGCGCCTCGGCTTCGAGCGCATCCATCAGCATCCGCCCGGCGCCGCTGCCGTGAAAGGCAGCATCCACGGCCAGAGAGCGGACCTCGCCCATCGTGGGCGTGTAGATATGCAGCGCCGCGCAACCAACAACAAGCTCTCCGCAGTGGATCACACTGAAATCGCGGAGGTTCTCCGAAATCTCGAACTCGGTGCGCGGCAGCATGATGCCTTCGCTCGCGTATCCGTTGATGAGCCGGAGCAACTGCGGGATGTCGGCCATCACCGCCTTTCTGACCGCCAGGGTGGCCGAATCAGATGCGGGTGGTGCAACGGCGGTACTACTAGAGCCTGGGTCAGGCAAGTGCCAGATCCTCCTCAATCAGGCGGCTGCCCACCGCTTCGCCCGATAAGATGCGCGAAATAATTCCCGATTCGCCCCCTGGAGCGATGACGATTTCCCGCACTCCTTTTCGCAGCGCTTCGATGGCCGCGTTCAATTTTGCCTGCATGCCTCCGGTGGCCACGCCGGTGCGAATCAATTGCTCGCCGCCGGAGGCGGTCAGCACCGGAAGCAGTTCGCCATTGGTGCCCAATACGCCGTTCACGTCGGTCAGGAAAATGAGGCGGTCCGCCTGGAAAGCGACCGCGCAGGCCGACGCCATTTGATCGGCATTCACGTTGAAGATGCGTCCCTCGCGGTCGCCCGCTACGCAAGCCACCACGGGAACATAGCCGTTGCTGGTCAGCAGGGTGAGCAAGCCGGCGTTTGACCGGACGACGCGCCCCACCGCGCCCAACTCCGGCGCCATCGTTTCGGCTTCCGTGATGGAGGCGTCCACACCCGAAAGGCCCACCGCGCGCGCGCCCGCGGCAATCAACGCGGCTACGAGCTCCTGGTTGACGCTTCCGGCGAGAACTTTCAAGACCGCATCCAGCGTCTCCGGCGTGGTGACACGCAGGCCGTTGACGAAGCGGCTCTCGATTCCGCGCTCGGCCAGGAAGCGCGTCATCTGTTTGCCGCCGCCGTGCACCACCACCAGTTCTGCGCCGCTCGAGGCCGCGGCGAGTTCCGCGGCAAGGCGCCGCCGGGACGCCTCCGCATCGAGCAGCGTTCCGCCGATTTTGACGAGCAGCCTCATAGCAGTCCCTCGGTTTCCGGCAATCCAAGCACCAGGTTCATGTTCTGGAGGGCCTGGCCGGCCGCTCCCTTTACCAGGTTGTCGATGGCGCTCACCACAATGGCCCGGCCGGTGGCCGGATCGAGTTTGATTCCGATGTCGCAGAAATTGGTCCGCTGCACGGCGCGCAAATCAGGCACATGCCCTGGCGGGTAAATGCGAATGAACGGCTCGCCCGCGTACCGCTTTTCGTAAATGGCCGCGAGGGCGGCGGCGCTCTCCACCTTTGTGCGGAAATAGATCGTCTCCAGGATGCCGCGATCGAGCGGAAGCAGGTGCGCGGTGAAGCTGAACTCGCCTTCCTCCAGCCCGCTGGTCATCAGCACTTCCGGGACGTGCCGGTGATCGAGAATCGAGTACGCCGAAAAGTTTTCGGTGACTTCGCAGAAGCTGGTTCTGAGGCTGGGCTTGCGGCCCGCGCCGCTGACGCCGGACTTGGCGTCGCAGACGATTCCCGCTTCGCGGTTCACCACGCCGGCTTCGACCAGCGGCTTGATGGCCAGGTTCGCGGCGGTCGGATAGCAGCCGGGGTTGGCTACCAGGCGCGCAGTCCGGACACGCTCGCGGCAGAACTCAGGCAGCCCGTAGACCGCCTCAGCCAGCAGGGCGGGCTGCGTATGCTCTTCCTTGTACCAGCGGCGGTGGTTCTCCGGCGTCCGGAGGCGGAACGCGCCGCTCAGGTCCACCACCTTCGCGCCCGCTTCCAGCACCCACGGCGCCAGTTCCATGGAAACATCCGCCGGGGTTGCCAGAAAGACCCCGGCCAGCCCTTCGCCGCCCACCGCTTCGGGAGTGCAGGGGATGCGAGCATGCCGGTCAGGCAGCGGCCCGTGGTCCTGGACGTCTTTGCGGTGCTCGAGCAGCACCGGCTCCAGACGGGGGTGCCGGTCCAGAATGCGCACCAGTTCGGCTCCGCTGTAGCCTCGGAAGCCGACTATTCCGACTTTTTGCTTCATTGGTTAAATATTCACCTGATTGAATAAATATAACACACACAGAGCCGCAGGTTATTCGGAAAGCGACTTCTCGGCAAGCTCGCCGATGACCGGAAGCGAATAAACCTGCTCCTGGCTGGTCTTAATAATCATGAAGATCCAGACCGCCAGGATGGCCAGTTGCAGGATGGGCGTGCCGGGCCCCAAGAAGGACAGCGGCTTGAAGACCCATTGGACGAGCAACCAGGCCACAAAGAGGTAGAGGCCCTGGAAGGCGTGAAAGCGGACCGTGCGGTTGTTGCGGAACGTGTTGGAAGCCAGCACAACGATGGCGGCGACCCAGCCTATCCACGGGAGGTAGCACAGGACGGAGGCGGTTCGAGGGCTGAAGCTCGCGGCGAAGTCCGTCACCGGCCGCGCGCCCACCTGCCGCGCACCACACCTAGCGCAAAACTGGTCCGTTTCCGCCACCTGGTTTCCGCACCGGCAACAGTAAGGCATTTCAACCTTCTTCAATTAATCCTACGGTAAACGGAATTGATTCGTTCCACAACCGCCTCCAGTGGCGGCCCGCCGGCGCCATTGTCTCCATGTCCCGGCAGGGAGGCTCCAAGCCGTCCGCGGCGTTGCATGATAGTAGAGATAAGAGATGGCGGTGGATGTGGACGCGGCGGTGGCGATCCTGCACACTCAGGGGCCCGCAGAATCGGTCCTGCTGATCCGGCGGGCGGAGAGGGACGGGGATCCCTGGTCGGGGCAGTGGTCGTTCCCCGGCGGGCGGCGCAGCCCGGCGGATGCCGACGCATTGAGCACGGCCCTGCGCGAACTCGAGGAGGAGTGCGGGATCCGGTTGCCGCGCGAACAGATGGAAGCAGCCCTGCCGCTGGCAACCGCAAGGCGCCGCACGGGCCGCTATCTTGTCGTAGCCCCATTTCTGTTCCAGGTGGAGCGGGAGTTGCCAACCGTTTTGCAGACGAGCGAAGCCGTGTCGGCGGTTTGGCTTCCGCTCAAGGTTGTGCTCGACCCCACGCGGCACCGCCTGCGCCCGGTGCCGGGTTTGCCTCCCTGGATGTACTTTCCGGCCATCGACCTCGACGGGGCCCCTCTGTGGGGATTCACGTACCGGCTGATCTCGGAGTGGCTCGGCCTGGGTCCGAAGCAGACACCGCCGGAGCGCGCCGGGTTCGAGACGGCCGAACAGGTCCTCGAGTTCCTGCTTAGCGCCGGGCTGAAGCTGCTCAAGGGGTGGGAGAACCGCGTCGCCGAGGTAAGCGGCCGGATTCCGGTGGAAGCCGTGGTGGAGCGCTTCACTTCGCCGGGTTGCCACTTCGAATCGGTGAACTGCCTGGAGGTGCGCCCGGAATCGATCCGGCTCACCGGCCCCGCTTTCGAGCAGTACGAGATCCGCGAACGGTCTTTTTGACTCCGCTCTATTTATTCGGGCCGATTCGCGATCTTCCCTGTTACAATTCCGCCAGGGGAGGCTTCCGCTGCCGATAAGCCTGATGATGCCCGAACGCCGTTCCGAACAACGTCTCATGTGCGCGCACTTGGTGACGCTCAGGCCGTCCGCGCCCAGCGGTTCCCGGCAGAGCATGACGGGCGTGCTCGAAGACATCTCATCGAGCGGAGCGTGCCTCCAGGTGGAGACAGCGGTGGCCACCGGCGCGCCCATGACGCTCGTGATCGGCAGGCATTCCTTTCCCGGCACGGTGCGCTACTGCATCTTTCGCGAAACGGGTTACTTCATCGGGTTGCAGTTTGACACGGGGATTCGCTGGTCGCGCGATCAGGTCGTGCCCGAGCACCTGCTGGACCCGAGCGAAATCAAAGCGAAAACCCGCCAGGATTCAGCACCACGCCGCAACAAACATTAATCTGCGTTCATAGCCGCCGAGATTCCGGTACAATCAAGTCCGGGAAAGGGGGATGGCTATGTACTACAAAATTCATCGCTGGACGGACGAGGAACAAGAGCCTCCCGATCTGGAAGAGACTCACGAAGAATCGCGGGACCGCTATGATTTCGAGCTCGAGGAGCTGCGAGGCCACAGGATCCGGCAAATTATAAGCGACGACGACTAACCCGCCCCGGTTTATTTCTTTTCTTTGGGCGGATAGTGCTTGAGCAGTTTGTCGACCGTCTTCTCGAGATTTCTGTAGTTCTTATTGGGATCGGAGCTGGGGTCGATCGTCTTGGTGGCGCTGCCCCGCCACACGAGCTGGCGGCGGGCTGGATCGTACATATCGAGCACCAGCGTGCCTACTTCGATAGTCGAGACGGTGGTCTGCGTCATGCCCGGTCCCCAGCCCCACGGGTACGCATCGCCCCAGGTCTGGATTTCCTGTTCAGGGCGGACCGAGAGCTGGTATGCGATCAGCAGGCTGGGGTTCGCGTCGGACTGTACAAGGCCCTTTCGGGCGAGCTCCTGATCGACAGCCTGCCGGATCTGCTGGTCTAGCAGTTGATCGGGCGCTTGCGAGCCTGGGATGGTCACCCAGCGATATGTTTTATAGCTGGAGAAGTCGGCGCCGCGGTCGTAGTTGTAGGTGACCTTCTGAGCTAAAGCCGCCCCGCTCAGGCACAGCGCGGCCGGCAAAAGAAACGCTAGCAGTTTCACTTTGGTGTTCCCCCCTTTTTGGACCCCTGAGAGTGTCCTCTTGATTTGATGGTAATACGGCATCTAAGCTGCCCGAGCGGATATTGGCAATTGCCGGCGAGGAGCATGGAAAAGAAACAGCAGCCTGCCTTGGCGCCGCCCAGGCGCCCTCAGCCAGCGGCGGTCATCGCGGGCGAGGCGTTCACTTCGCCAGGCAGTTGTACAGCCGTGCGAACAGGAGTCCGCCGGCAACGCCGTCGGCGGATGCGTAAGCTGTCCGCAGGAACACGCGTTTTAGCGTGTTGGGCCGGCCGGCGCCGGGATAAACCGAACCCAGAGCGTCCAATAGCTTCTCTCCGTACTTCGGCTTTGCCAGATTGAGCAGCCCTACTGCCAGCACGCTGCCGCCCCAGAGCGCCATGGACGTAATTGCGAGAGCCTTCCCCGATAAGCGCATAGCCCCCTCCTGATCCCAGGATACGCCGCTCGAATCTTTTGCACTCGGGATTGGCGATAGCATGAAGGCAGGGAGGCGGGCGAGGGCATGTTTGGGAAGCGACTCACCTTATTCAAGCTATTCGGCTTCGAGGTTCGGCTTGACGCCAGTTGGCTGATCATTGCGGCGCTGGTCGTGTGGTCGCTCGCCGTGGGTGTGTTCCCGCTCTGGTATCCGGGACTGGCGATCGGGACCTACTGGTGGATGGGCATCGCCGGCGCGGTTGGCCTGTTCGGCTCGATCATCGTCCACGAGCTGTTTCACTCCCTGGTTGCTCGGCGCTACGGTTTGCCCATGCGCGGCATCACGCTGTTCGTCTTCGGCGGCATCGCGGAGATGGAGCAGGAGCCGCAGAGCGCCAAAGCCGAGTTCGCGATGGCGATTGCGGGGCCTCTGGCCAGCGTCGGCATCGGCTTTGTGTTTTATGTGCTGGCCGTGGCGGGCAGGGGCGTCTGGCCGGCTCCCGTCGCCGGCGTTGTCGCCTACCTAGCCTGGATCAACTGGATTCTTGCGGCGTTCAACATGATTCCGGCATTCCCGCTGGACGGTGGCCGCGTGCTGCGCGCGGCGATCTGGCACTACAAAGGCAACCAGCGGCGCGCGACGCAAATCGCCTCGGGCGTGGGCTCGGCGTTCGGCCTGGTGCTGATGGCGCTCGGCGTTCTTCAGCTTTTCACCGGAAGCTTCATCGGCGCGGTATGGTGGTTCCTCATCGGGATGTTTATTCGCGCCGCCTCGCAAATGTCCTACCAGCAGGTGGTCATGCGCAGCGTGCTGGAGGGCGAGCCGCTGCGGCGTTTCATGAACGCACATCCGATCACCGTGCCCCCGGACACCACGGTTCAGGACTTGGTGGAGAACTACATCTACAGGTATCACCACCGGATGCACCCGGTGGTTGATTCCTCGCAGACGCTCATCGGATGCGTCACCACCGAACAGGTGAAAACCGTTCCGCGCAATCAGTGGGGCGAGCGCCGCGTGCAGGACATCACGATAGGCTGCTCGGCGGCGAACACGATCTCGCCGGATGCCGATGCCGCAAGCGTTCTGGCGCAGATGAGCAAGACCGGAAACAGCCGGTTGATGGTAGTGGAAGACGGGCGGCTCATCGGGCTGGTCTCATCCCGAGATCTGACACGGTTCCTCTCGATGAAGATGGAACTGGAAGGCCATGCCGGCGCGGAGCTGGTCCGCCTGCCCGCCCTTACATCTGCCGAAGAG
This sequence comes from Acidobacteriota bacterium, assembly GCA_029776225.1. GTDB lineage: Bacteria > Acidobacteriota > Terriglobia > Bryobacterales > Bryobacteraceae > Fen-330. The sequence continues at coordinate 93,397 of JAKOTR010000098.1, forward strand.
GAAAGGCACGACAAGACTCGCACCGCCGGCGGCGGCTAGGCGCTACTCCCGGGGAAGATAGCGCGGCGCGCCGTAGCGGTTAGGCGGCTCGCCGATCGAGTTGCGCGCCTTCACGTCGCCGAACGGATCCTCAAACCTTGCCATCATGGCGTAGAGGCGCCGGCGCATGTCCGTCACAGCGCCGCGGTAGGCGGGATCGTTCACCGCGTTGTGCATCTCCTCGGGATCCTTCTCGAGATCGTAGAGCTCGTCGTAATCGAAACCGTTAAAGACGTACTTGAAGCGCCTGGTGATGGCGATGCGCTGCGTGTAAAGGAACTCCCCGCCATAGTAAGCGCAGAGGATTTCGTCGGCCCAGTCCGTCCGCGACGGATTTTCGAACAGCGGCTGGAGCGCGCGCCCGTCCGCAAAGGGCAGCTTCCGTGCGCCCGCGGCTTCGACATACGTGTGGGCAAGGTCGTGCGTCTGCACAAGGCGCTCTGTCCGTGAGCCGGGTTTCACCACACCGGGCCAGCGCACGATCAGCGGCACGCGATAGCACTCCTCGTACGGGATCCAGCCTTTGATCCACATGCGGTGCGCTCCCACCATGTCGCCGTGATCGCTCGTGAAGACCACCAGCGTGTTGTCGGCCTGTCCCGTTCGATCGAGCGCATCCAGGATGCGGCCAATCTGCGCGTCAAGCTGCTCGACATAGGCGTAGTAGTGAGCGCGCCCCTGCCGGTAGTCGTTTTCGGTCACCTCGCCCCAGCTCTCGGATTCCCTGCGGTGCATTCCGGGCTTGCCCGCGAAGGTATCCAGAAAGCTCTGGGGCACCGGAATTGAGCGGGGGTCGTAGCGGTCGAGGTACTTCTTGAGGGGCATGTAAGGGTCGTGCGGCTGGACGAAGTGAACTTCCAGGTGCCACGGGCGGCCGCTCTTTGCGAACCGGTTCATCATGCGGATTGCCTGTTCGGCCAGCCGGTATTCGGGCGTTGCTTCTTCCGGACCCTCGCGGTAACCCCACATGGGGAAAGGCTCGCTCCCGGGCCAGCGCATCTGCCGCGTTATGACGCGCTTCAACTGAGCTTTGGGCGGCTCGACGCCATCGGGGTTGAGGTTGTATTTCTTCAACGCTTCGGGCCAGCAGCCCAGGATTCCGGCGCCCTCGTGGAAGCCGAAATCGAAAGGCGTGCGCACCCAGGAAGCGTGCCACTTGCCGACATAGCCGAGACGGTAGCCCGCTTCCCGCAGCCGCTGGGAGTAAAGAACGACGTCCGGGTACATGTCGCGGTGCACCGAAGGCGACGAGTGAATCTGATTGTAGACGCCGTTATGCCAGTGATACGCGCCGGAGAGGATCATCGCGCGCGCGGGGCAGCACACCGCCGATGGCGTGTAGGCGCGCTCGAACAGCATTCCTCCGGCGGCCAGCCGGTTCAGATTCGGCGTGCGGCATTCCGAGCGGCCGGCGATGGTCGCCCACTGCTGCTGGTCTGACATGATGTGCAGGATGTTCGGGCGGCGCGCGGGCCGCAATTCCGCCGCGGCTGTGGCGGAGAGGAATTCCCGTCGGTTCAGCATAGGCCCAGGATATGTCACAATCGCGCGGCCCAGGTACATGCTATAAGGGTTCTTTGGGCTGCTTTCGAGCGGGCTGAATCCGGCATGAGAAAGCAACAACTGGGGCGCTGCGCCTCACTTGCCATTCTTTTGGCCGCCGCCGCTTTTGCGGCGCAAGTCAGGGAGCCGGCCGTTGCCGGGGCCTTTTATCCAGCCGACGCCGGTGAACTCCGCAAGATGGTTGATGCGCTGCTGGCCCGCCAGCCCGCCTCCACCGTTCAGGACCCCATCATTGCGCTGATCGCGCCTCACGCGGGCTATCCGTACTCCGGCGCCGTTGCGGCACGGGCGTACGCGCTGCTGAAGGGGCGGAAGCCGGAGCGCGTGGTGGTGATTGCGCCGTCGCACGTGGAGCCGTTCTCGTTCGCATCGGTTTACGACGGCGACGCCTACGCCACGCCGCTCGGCGCCGTTCCGGTCGACAAGGCATTCGCCGCGAAGCTGGCGGCCGCCGACCGCCGCATCCGGCTTTCCAGCCGCGGTCATGCTCCCGTTGGCGGCCGCGGCGAGCACGCGATCGAAGTGCATCTCCCGTTTCTACAGCGCGTGCTCGGCGACTTCCAGCTCGTTCCGGTGGTGATGGGAAGCCACGGTTACGCCGACTGCCGCGCTCTCGGCACGGCGATCGCGAAGCTCGCCGCCGGTTCCGATACTTTGATCGTCGCCAGCACCGATCTCTCGCACTACCACCCTTACGACGAAGCGGTCAAGCTGGACCGCAAGGTGCTTGCCGCCATCCAGGATTGGGATTACCTGAGCATGTCGCGCAACTTCGAATCGCGCGTGTGGGAGGCGTGCGGCGGCGCTCCCGTGGTGGCGGCGATGATCGCGGCCGAGCGAATGGGAGCGAACAAGGCGGTGCTGCTGGCCTACGCCAATTCGGGCGATGTCACGAAGGACCGCATGCGGGTGGTCGGTTACGGAGCGCTGGCGTTGACGAAGTCTCCCGCCGCGCGCGCCGCGGCGCCGCCGTTCACTCTGGCGCAGTCCGACCGGGAAGAGCTGCTCCGGCTGGCCAGGATTTCAGTGGAGACCGCGGTCCGCGAGGGCAAGCTGTACGACTACAAGGGAACGGCTTCTGAACCGCTTATGCAGGAGCGCGGCGCTTTCGTCACTTTGAAGCAGAAAGGTGTGATGCGCGGCTGCGTTGGCTACCCCGCTCCCATGAAACCGCTGAGCTACACGGTGCGCGATGTTGCCGCGCTGGCGGCGGTGCACGATCGCCGCTTCCCGCCGGTCACCCCGGTCGAACTCGGCAGGCTGCAGTACGAGATATCCGTGCTCTCGCCGTTTCGCCGGGTCTTGAACGTTGAGGAAATCCGGGTGGGGCGCGACGGCCTGGTGATCCGGCGCGGCGACGCCGAGGGTTTGCTGCTGCCGCAGGTCCCGGTGGAACAGGGCTGGGACCGGAACACTTTCCTGGAGCAGGCGTGCCTCAAAGCGGGTCTTCCCCCGCGCGCCTGGCGCGACGAGGAGACCGACATTTTTTCGTTCACTGCTTTTGTTTTCAGCGATGAGCCTGCGGGGGTAGCGGGGAAGTGAGGGGGGCGGGGGCAGGCCTGAGCCCGGTTATTTTGGGAAATCTCTCCACCGTACTTGCCCATTTGCGAAAGTCACCGAGGGGATGCAGTGCGAACCTCGCCTGCGCCTCTAAGCGCCGGAGTAATAACCTCGATATCTCAAATTCGTGCTTGCCGTGATCTCTGACTCGCAAGAAGTACTGCTAAAGATCTTTTTTTACCTTAAATCCTGCTTCAAAACGGCTATCGAGTAGATAACGTCGAGTCGGCTCGGCAAAGAGGAATGTTCCGCTGGGGCTCGCATCACCAAAAAATAACAGCTCTGCCACAAAAATAACAGCTCTGCCGCAGTCGGCTTGTTTATACTGAATGCTCCCGTGTGTTTGGGCCAGATGTCTAGCCGCTTACTGAAGTGTCTGGTGCGTCGGTCTGATTATGCCCAATACCCGGCGGAATTTTAGTCAGGAGGAGCGTTCGGTGTCACGTCTCGCGCAGGCCTTTGCCGTTATCCTCTGCATCGTATTCTGCGGATGTGCCAAGCAGGACAAGCAGAAGGAAGTCCCGGCCTTCTTGCAGGGCAGCTACAAATCATTGAAAGCTATCGAGGGAGCCACGGCAGTAGGCGTCACCTATGCTGATTACCTCAAGCTCTTACAGGAGATGTCGGCTGAGGTTTTAGCTCTGGATGATTACTTGAAAGCCAACCCTTCACCTCAATACCGTGCACTTGTCGAGGAACTCGACCGGGTCCTGACAATGTACGTGGATGCAGGCACAGCGTGGAAAGCAGAAATCGAGGCGTCATCATCATTGCTCAAACGCAGAGACCTGAAATCCTATCCCCAAGCGGAACTTGTCGCACTAAAGTACGGAATGACGGAACGGCTGGTCTCGATGCGTATTGTGCAAAATATCTGGAGCCTAATCGGCGAGCGGGCGCCGGTCTTGCACGGGGCGTTCTATGGGACCGTCGATCTCAACTTACAAAAGCCCAAAACCATCGACCAGCTCCGGGAAGCGGCTCTGGCGAAAAAAGGCGTTGCCGATTGCGTCGAAGTAGAAGACTGGAGCCCGGACGTCAAGACACCCGAGGGATGGTTCATCGTTGGAAAGATCGTGAACCGCTGCGGGAAATCATTCAACTCGGTGCCAATCACGTTCATCATTTGGAGAGGCGGGGACCATCCCTCGGGCGAACTGGTTAGGGACCTTGGGGGGATCGGACCAGGGGCAGAAAAGACTTTTCGGATCCCCTACTCAGCGGACATCACGGGAGTGCGCTACAAAGCCGTAGGCGAGGGCCGAACTGGAGTCCTCCCGATTGTTCACCACTGATGGCCTCGGCACAGGCAGCACAGCGGAGGTCCGAAAGCAGGAAGCCAAGCGTTAGGCGGTAATAAGAATCTGCCCGGGCATTGCGAATAGCGGTAGCCTGGAAAGCTTTGGCCGCAAGCCATCGCTAGACACCGTAAGAGGGTCCCCACACGGCCCTTCCGGGCAGCGTGGAACAGGCCTCCCGCAAGGCCGCTTACTCAATGTAAGAGATTCAGGTGCGTCTTATTCTGCGCGTCGGAGAGTTCCTGGGAGCTCACGCCCAGCCAGTCCTGGAAGCGTTCGATAGCAGGCCCGAAGTCCTTGCTCTCTTCCGCCTCGGCGAGGGCGAGAGCTTCGTCCCGGGTAAGCTGTCCGGCGCGGGTCTACTTCGTGGGTACGGGCCGCTTTGGCAGCGCGCCGAAATCGAAGAACTCGTGCCGAATCTCCCGCTGCGTTACCCAGACGAGCCTCAATCCCGATCTCGCTCCGCCCAGCGGCATGCCCACGGGACCCGTGGTCACCATTTGAAGCTGCCCGTCCGACCCATGAGCGTTCCGGTGATAGTGTCCTGCGAACACGTACTTGACGCCGGCGCGCCGCAGCGAGTCGAGGAGCGGCGCTCGCCGCGCCGAGGGAATGTTGAAGTACTCGTCCGGCTCGTCAGCCCGTTCGACGAAGATGGGATGGTGCAGGAACACGACGATATGGGGAGCTCCCGATGCCCTGGCTCGTTCCAGTTCGGCCTCGAGCCACAAATCCTGCTTGCGCGCCTCTTCCGGCGCGTTCTGCGGTGAGTGGATCAGGTTGGAGTTCAGCACGATGCCGTAGATGGGGCCCTCGCGGAAGCTATAGTAGTCGGGTCCGAAGCGCTCCCGGTAAGCTTTGAGGGCGTTTGGCGTGGGTTCGTTGCCGACGTCGTGATTCCCGGCCACGTGATAGATGCGGATGGACGGATCCAGTGTGGCCGAGATGCGCTCGTATTCGCGAATCTGGTCCGCATCGCCGGGTTTGTTCACAAGGTCGCCGCAAACGATGACGAATCGGGGTCTCAGCCGATTTGCGGTTTTGATCGCGAACTCGTAGTTGGCGCTCTCGTGACTGAAGTCGCCGTTCTTCGCATACATCCCGAACTGCGGATCGGCAAGCTGCATGAAAAACAGGTCGGATGGGCCCTGCTGCGCGGGAGCGCCGGCCACGAACAGCAAAAGAAGCACAGCGATCAGCCGGTCGGTTGCCATGGCCTCGACAGTCGGCAAAACGATCTCCGCCTCGGAAGGTCAGCCGGGCGCCCGCCTGAAGAATGCGAGGGCTTCCGGCTGCCCCGGTGAGTCTATCATACCCTCCAGGCCTGAGGCCGGCGCAACCTGACCCAGAGCGAGTACGGCCATAGCCAGCATGAGCAAGACGAACAACGTAGCGGAAAGCATATCAAGGCCTTTTTCTTTCAAGCATTCAAGACGATCCGCAAAGCATCCTTCCGCCGGGACACCCTTTACTCCTGGCCTGCAGAGATCGTCCGGATGTGGCGCTTCACCCGCGGCAGCGGAATCACCGAAGGCTTTCCCGACAAGATGGAAACGATCAGCCGGCAGGCGTACGGAATCCGCAACTTCGAAAACTACCGGCAACGAGTGCGGGTGCTTTGTGCTTAACTGGTCTTCTTGGGATCGGGGTTGCCCCCTTTTTGTGGCGTACAGCCGACGCAATGGTGGGCGGTGCGGGACTCGAACCTGCGACCTCCTGCTTGTAAGGCAGGCGCTCTAACCAACTGAGCTAACCGCCCGGCGTGCGCGTACTCTTTGATTCTACACTTCCCGGCGGCGGTTTCCGGCGCTCTTCCCGAAATTCTGAAGCCCGAGGGCCACTCAGACTACAATTGACGTATGTCTCTGGCTAGAGGTGAGACCCGGTGATGGCGCCGGGCGTTCTCATTGCCGGAGGGGATCAGGTTGCGATCCCGCTGGCGATGCTGATCGTCTTCGGCTCGGCCAAGTTGTTGGCCGAAGTGTTCGAACGGATGAACCAGCCCGGCATTGTCGGGGAGATTGTGGCTGGAATCCTTGTCGGGCCGAGCGTGCTGGCGTGGGTCTCCCCCGATGAATTTCTCAACGCGCTGGCGCAGCTCGGCGTGATGTTTCTGCTGTTTCGCGTGGGCCTGGAGGTGAAGGCCTCCGAGTTGATCCGCGTCGGCGGCACCGCGACCCTGGTCGCCGTGCTCGGAGTCGTGGTTCCCTTTTTTCTCGGCTGGGGAATCCTGCTGCTTTGGGGCGAGCCGCAGGTCGAGGCGATCTTCACGGGCGCGGCCATGGTCGCCACCAGCGTGGGGATCACCGCCCAGGTTTTGGAAAGCAAGGGGTTGATGAAGGCTCGCGCGAGCCGCACCATACTGGCCGCCGCGGTGATTGACGACGTGCTCGGCCTGCTGGTTCTGGCGATGGTCAGCAACATGGCCAAGGGCGAAATCAACCTGCTCGGCCTGGGGCTGACGGCGGCCATGGCGATCGGTTTCACGCTGCTGGTGCTCACCTGGGGCACCCGCACCGTCCACAAGCTGGCGCCGCGCGTGCAAAAGCAACTGCGGCTCGGGGAGGCGCAGTTCGCGCTTTCCATGATTCTGCTGTTCGGACTTGCCGTCGCTGCAGTTTACGCCGGGGTGGCGGCCATTATCGGCGCGTTTCTGGCCGGGATGGCGCTCTCGGAGAGCACCGGCCAGCGCGTCCGCGACCTTGCGCACGGGGTCACCGAGCTGCTGGTTCCCTTCTTCCTGGCCGGCATCGGCCTCAACCTGGATCTGAGCGCTCTGGCCAACCGCGCCACGCTGGTGCTCTCCCTCATCATTCTGGCCGCCGCCATTGTTTCGAAGCTGGTGGGCTGCGGTCTCGGCGCCCTGCCGCTCGGTCGCGCGGACGCGCTGCGCGTCGGCATCGGGATGATGCCTCGGGGCGAGGTCGGGCTGGTGGTAGCCCAGCTCGGGTTATCCCTCGGCGTCATCACGCAAGCTATTTACGGAGTGGTGGTGTTCATGGCCGTTGCTACCACGCTGATAGCGCCCCCGCTGCTGACGCTTGCCTATCGCAAGCTGATCGATGCCGACGCCAAGGCGGAGGTTTTCCGGATCGGCTGAGCGCTTACCAGCGCACGCCGGGCGATGTCCGGGAATGGGGCGTAAACGGCGCGCGGAGCTTCGGGATGCGGCTCGCCTTTCGCAAGTGCTCCGGCGAGTTCGCTTGCGTGCGCTTTTCCTGGAGTTTCACAGGCGGGGCGGCCTCTCTGACGAGCGCCGGCTCAAGCTTCTCAGGCTGAGTTTCCGGCACAATCCGCCGCGGCCTTCGAGTCACGGCTTTGGGAACTTTGATGTAGGACCCCACAATATGACGACTTCTGGGCTTTGCCGGAAGCGTGCTCTCCTCACCCTCCAGCCACTCCAGCAAGAGATTTTTCCTGTGTTTCTCAGGATTTGCCATTGGCCAGCCCTCCTTGCCGATTCAGCTACATAAATCTGGTTCGATTGTAGGCTTGAATCCACTCCCATGCAATAGGGTGCATAGGGGATATCCGGCCCGGGGAAGGGTGTAATCAAATCCGCTCATTCGGCCGAAGTACTTGACATGGGAAGCCAACTGCGCGAACGTGTGCCTCCACGCGTTGTGGACGTGTGCGCTTCCTGCATTTGCGACCCTGTGACCCGGTTGAAATTTCTCCGGCTCGCGAAACCGGCGCCCCCGCTTCCACCCGAGCCGCCCCGGCGTCCGCCGAAGCGGCGCCGCCCGGCGATCGCGCTGACCGTCCTGGCCGCGGCGCTCCTCATGGCTCCCCTGGGCCGCGTGGCCCCCACCGAGGCGCCTCCGCCTCCGCCGCCCGTGGGCCCGCTGGAGCCGCCGCAGGACAGCCCGGCGCCGCGGGTCTGGCTCGTCGAGCAGTCCAACGGGACCGAAATCTACAGCAACGGCTTACGCATCGAAGGCGGACCTGGCGTGCCTGGCCAGCCGCGCCTGTACAGGGCCTTCGACCGGAATGCGCCCGACGGCAGCCGCTGGCAGTGGCGGGCGGAGCCGGCAGGCATTGTTTTCCACAGTTCGGAGAGCGATGTCGCCTCGTTCGAACCGGAAATGAACGGCATACTCAAGCGCCAGGGCGAGCTGCTTCTGGCTTACGCCCGGCAGCGCCGCTGCTATCACTTTTTGATCGACCGCTTCGGCCGCGTGCATCGCGTCGTTGAGGAGAGCGCCAGAGCCGATCACGCCGGCCACTCGATCTGGAGTGACGACGACTGGGTGTATGTGAACCTGAATCACAGTTTCTTGGGCGTCTGCTTCGAGGCCCAGACACAGCCGGGGGTGGCCGTGAGTCCGGCGCAGATCCACTCGGCGAGGGTGCTGACGGAAATGCTGCGCAGCCGCTACAACATTCCAGCGCGCAATTGCATCACGCACGCCCAGGTATCGGTAAATCCGCGCAACTTCCGCGTCGGCTACCACACGGATTGGGCCCGGGACTTCCCGTTTGCCCAACTGGGTCTGCCGGATAACTACCTCCAGCCCCTGCCCAGCCTAACGTTCTTCGGCTTCGATGCCGATGCTTCTTTTGTCAAGCTGGCCGGACCGGACCTTCGCCATGCGGTGTCACTCGCTCAGGCGCAGGTGCGGCATGCAGCCGCTGGGCGCGGCATCCCGGTTGCCCGGTACCGGGCGGAGCTTCAGGAGGCTTACGCCCGTGCTGCAGCAGCCGCCACGAACCCGGCCGGCTCGTAAGAATATCAGCCCCGCGCGAACCGGGCTGTGATCTACAGGAGAAACGATATGTCCTCTTCCGAAAAGAAACTCGATCCGCGGATCGGCCTCGATGTCGGCACCAGCCGAATCGTCATGGCGCGCCGTGTAGACAATGAAATCGAGTACCGCAGCCAGTTGAACGCTTTTGTTCGTATCCCGGCCTCCCCCCTGACGGCGAGCGTCCTCAGGAAGGAAGGCATCCCCCACACGATCGATGGCAGCGACGTGGTCATCTACGGGGACCAGGCGGAGAAATTCGCCAACATTTTTCACGTCGAGACGCGCCGCCCGATGCAGAACGGCGCACTCAATCCTAGCGAGCCCGACGGGCCGGCGGTGATTCGCGAAATCATTTCACTTCTGATCGGCGACCAGAAAGCACGCCCCGGCGAGAAGATGTGCGTGAGCATGCCCGGATCGCCGCTCGGCTCAAGCGACGACCTCACCTTCCACGAATCGGTTGTCCGGCAAATTGTAACCGATTTCGGCTATGAGGTCAGCACGATCAACGAGGGGCTCGCCGTGGTTTACAGCGATCTGGCCGAGTCGAACTACACCGGCATCGGGGTGAGTTGCGGCGGCGGGATGTGCAACGTTTGCTTTGCTTACCTGTCCGTGCCGGTGGTGAGTTTCAGCATCTCCCAGGCGGGCGATTTCGTCGACACCAACACGGCGACCGCGACCGGCGAAGTCGCCACGCGCATACGGATGTTCAAGGAGAAGGACTTCAGCTTTAACGGCGCCTCCGGAGACAAGATCCAGCGTGCGCTGACGATTTACTACGACGAAGTAATCCGCCACCTGGTGACCGCGATGAACTGCGCGTTTTCCGACAACCGCGCCCTGCCCAAACTGGACCGTCCCGTGCCGGTTGTCCTGAGCGGCGGCAGCAGCATACCCCGGGGATTCCGCGAGAGGTTCGAGAAGGCGCTGAGACAGAGCGCGTTTCCTGTGCCGGTTTCAGACGTGTTGCTTGCGGCCGACCCGCTGCACTCCACAGCCAAAGGCGCCCTGGTTTCCCTGCTGGCCGATTGAGGGAAGCGCCGGTTGAGCGCTACTGCTGGACTTCGGCTGGAATCTTGATCTCCTTGGCGCTGCGCCAGAGACGTTCCAGGTCGTAGAATTCCCGGGCCTGCCGGGAAAAGATGTGCACGATGAAGCTGCCGTAATCGGCCAATACCCAGTCGGCCTTGTCGTAGCCTTCGATCCCGAGCGGGCGCTCCCCGTGCTGCCTGAGCTGCGCCTCGATCTCGTCGGCGATGGCCTGGATCTGCCGGACGTTGGAGCCCGAACAGAGCACAAAGAAATCGGTAAACGAGCTGATGCCGCGCAGGTCGAGCACGCGGATGTCGGTTGCTTTCTTGGACTCGGCGGCGCGGACCGCAATGAGCGGTGCGTTTGGAAGCTCGGTTTCCTGCAAATCGACTCCGCGGGGCCTTTGCGCGCCCCACGCCTTTATCGTACTACAATCAATAAGATGCGTTTAGGCGTGATCGTGGCCGGGATGGCTGTTTGCGGCGCCCTTTTCGGCCAGACGCCGGAAGCGCCCCGCACGGTTGAGGATGCCGAACGCATCCGTGCGCTCGTGGAAGCGGGAGCCGCCCCGCGGCAGAGGCTCGACGAGATGCGGCACTCGATCGAGGATTCCCGCGACGAGGCCATTCTCCGCCGCACGCTCTATGGGCGGCTGACGGTCGAAGACCTCACGGAGGAGCAGGGGCGCGAGATGGTCGCGGCTGCGGAGCGGATGGTCGAGCGCCGTGAGGCGCGGCTCGAATTGGCCCGCCGGCTCGTGGAAGAGGGCGTTCTGGCTCGCCGGTCCCTTGACAGCTACATCGAAGACCTGGAGATAAGCCGCAAGACTCTCGAGCTTGCCCGGGAGCGCGCCGCGCTGCTCGAACAGCTTGCCGAGATGGCGCGGCGCGAAAGCGAAGCGGCAGCTCCGGAAGCCGGCCCGCGTGCTGGACGGCCCGTGGTAGAACGCTACGACGGCAACGGCCAGTTCCGGGAAGGCGAACTCAAGGCAATTGAGGCCGCGTTCCGGAAGCAGTTTTCCAGGCCGCTGCCGATCAGCTCCTATGGCGCGACGGCGGTGCACCGGGCGATGGGCTTCGACCATCGAGGCCGCGTGGATGTGGCCCTCGATCCCGACCAGCCCGAAGGCGAATGGCTCCGCAACTATCTCCGAAGCAGGGGCATTCCGCATTACGTATTCCGCGCCGTCGTTCCGGGACGTTCCACCGGACCGCATATCCATATAGGACCACCGAGTGAGAGAATTGACCGCGGCGGTTGACCTCACCGCCCCCAGTTCGATGCGCGTGCTTCTGTCGGCCGAACAGATCCAGGCCCGGATTGCTGAGCTCGGCAGGCAGATCGACGAAGACTATGCAGGCAGCGTCGTCCACCTTGTCGGCATTTTGAAGGGCGCGTGCTTTTTCCTCGCCGATCTCGCCCGCGCGATCAGCCTCCCCGCCCGCCTCGATTTCATCGGGATCTCCAGCTACGGAAAGGGCACGACGAGTTCCGGGGAAGTGAAGCTGACCAAGGACCTCGACACCTCCATCGAGGGGGCGGACGTGCTGATCGTGGAGGACATTGTGGACAGCGGCATCACGCTCCACTACCTGATGCAGGTGCTCAAGCAGCGGGGTCCGCGGACCCTGCGCGTCGCCGCCCTGCTCGACAAGCCGAGCCGCCGCGTCCGGCCGGTGGAGGTCGCTTACACGGGCTTCCAGATCCCGGATGAGTTCGTGGTGGGCTATGGCCTCGACTACGCCGAGGACTATCGCAACCTGCGCGATATCCGGGTTCTCGACGAACCCCCGGCCAAAATAAGCCCGCAACATTGAATCGTCCTATAATGATCCCGATGCCGGGCTGCCTCCGCGCGCCGCTATTGCCCGCTGCCGGACCTGTGGGCCCGCGCGTGCAGGCGCCCCGTTGAAATTACCGGACTACATCATCTCCAGGAGATACGGTGATTACTTTCGAATCCGCCAAAGTGCGAAAGCTTTATGAAGAAACGTTGGACTTCGCCGGCCGCCAGGTCACGCGGCTGATCGAGAAGTACCCGGACTTCTATCCCATGTACACGCACAAGGGACGGTGGAAGCACGACATGCCCGCCTGGACCCATTGGTGCGACGGCTTCCTGCCGGGAATCATGTGGATCCTGTGCTCCCGCGAGACTCCGGGAAGCCCTAAGGCCGCCTGGTGGCGCGAGCAGGCGATCCGTTATTCCCGGCCGCTTGAACCCCGCCAGTTCGACCGCGATGTGCATGACCTCGGCTTCATCTTCATGTCGACGTACTATCGCTGGTTCCAGCTTACCGGCGACCAGACCCTCCGCAGCGTTCTCATACAGGCCGGCCGCACCATGGCCAAGCGGTTCAAGGAAAAAGGCGAGTACCTGAGGTCGTTTGTCTCTGACGATTCCCTGTTCATCGACATCATGATGAACGTCGGGATCATTTTCTACGCGGCGCGCGAGACGTGCGACGAGAAACTGCGCGATATCGCCATGCGCCATTGCCTGACGACGCGGCGCGTGCTCGTGCGCGGCGACGGCTCCACCGCTCACGAGGGTTTGTTTGATCTGGAAACCGGAGAGTTCCTCCGCCAGAGCACGCACCAGGGCTTCCGCGGCGATTCCTGCTGGTCGCGCGGACTCACGTGGGCGCTTTACGGCTTCGGCACGGTTTACAGTTACACGCGCGACCCGCGCTTCCTTCAGACCGCCGAGGCGTGCGCCGATTTCTACATCGCGAATACACCGTCCGACGGCGTGCCGCCATGGGACTACGACGCGCCCCCCGAGAGCCGGAACCTTCTTGACACCTCGGCGGGAGCGATCGCCGCTTCCGGCCTGCTGCAACTTGCCAATCTCACCGCCGATCCCATCAAGGGGCGGCTCTATGACGCGGCCGCGCGGCGCATTCTGGAAACGCTTTGCACAACGCACGTGGCGAAGTCCGACCCGGAATGGGAAGGGATTCTGAAGGGCGGCGTTTATCACATCCACAAGAACCTGGGCGTGAACGAGTCCGTCATGTGGGGTGAGTATTTCTTTGTGGAGGCACTCGACCGCGCCCTGAGCCAGTAACGCACGAGGAGGCTCACACATGGCGTTCAAGCTGATGAGCAGCGCCTTCCCGGAAGGCGGAACGATTCCGAAACTGCATACCTGCGAGGGCGCGGACCTCTCCCCCGCCCTCGAATGGAGCGGCGAACCGGCCGGCACGAAGAGCTTTGCCCTCATCGTGGACGATCCCGACGCGCCGGTTGGGACATGGAATCACTGGCTGCTCTGGGACATCCCCGCGTCCACGCACTCGCTGCCGCAGGGCTTCAAACCGGGCCAGACCGGCGAGAGCGGGACGAACGATTTCGGCAAGCTGGGATACGGCGGCCCGTGCCCACCCAAGGGACACGGGCCGCACCGCTATTTCTTCAAGCTGTACGCGCTTGACACCGAATCGCTCGGTCTGCGGGCCGGAGCGAAGCGCGCAGACCTCGACCGCGCGCTCAAGAACCACATCCTCGCCGAGGCCCAATACATGGGCCGCTACGAGAGGCGGTAGGACAGCCTTCCCAACCTGCCCCAAGATTTCCCGTTGACACGTTTGCGGATTAGTGTTACATCGTGTAACGCTACAATGTTTAGCATTAAGAAACACCGCAAGCCCCTCAGCGAACTTGAACACGTCGTCATGGACTTCCTCTGGGAGCACGGCCCGGCCAGCGCCGAGCAGGTCCGCGAAGCGCTGGCCGACCGCCGGCCCATGAAGGACTCCACGGTCCGCACGGTTCTGCGGCGCCTTGAGGAAAAGGGGTATCTCACGCATCGCGTCGAAGGGCGCACCTACATCTACACAGGCGTCGAGCCGCCGCAGGACGTGGCGGCCAGCGCCGTTCGCCAGATCATCGACCGCTTCTGCGGCGGCTCGGTGGAGCAACTGCTGGTTGGATTGGTCAACAACGACGTCGTCGATGAGCGGGAACTCCAGCGTCTCGCGCAGCGGATCGCGCGCCGGAGGAAAAAGGAGGGAGACTAGCATGGAAAGCTCGGCTGTATTGAACTGCCTGGGCGGACGCTTCCGTCCGCTCGCTCTGTCTTGCGGCGGTGGCAATGCTCGCTATCGCCGTCACCCGGACCCGCTCCGCACCGGTCAAACATGCGGTCTGGACGGTGGTGGTGTGCGCTATGCTGGCCCTGCCGCTGTTGAGCGTAGCGCTCCCGCCGATTCCGCTGCGCGTGCTTAAAGCCGCGCCGCTGGTTATCGAGCCATTGCCCGTAGTGGCCTCAGCACCTCAAGTGGCGGCGCGCGCGTCCCCGTGCCCGTTCCCCAGCCGCGCCACGACTCGACCGTTTGGCCCGCCGTCGCGGTTTCTGTTTACGTCCTGGGTGCGGCTTTTCTGCTCGGCAAGCTTGTGCTCGCGTATTTTCTTCCCCGCAGGCTGGTGAAGTGGAGCACGCCGATTGATAGCCCTCCTGTCGAGATCTCAGGCGCCACGCTCGGCGAGTCGAAGGCGGTTTCGGTGCCGCTCACAATCGGGTGGCGCGCCCCCGCATTCTGCTTCTCGTTTGCTGGCGGGGGTGGGACCGGGCCAAGCTCGAGGTAGTGCTGGCTCACGAAGCGGCGCACGTCGCGCGGCGAGACTGGCTGATATCCATCCTCGCCCGCGTGAACACCGCAATTTTCTGGTTCCATCCGCTCGCATGGTGGCTGGAGAGGAAGCTGGCCGTCCTCGCCCAGGACGCCTGTGACGAGGCGCCCCTGCGGGCGAACTTGTGACCGTGAGCTCTCGCCCAGGTGCTTCTCGAAATGGCACAGGCGGTGCGCGCAACCGGCGGACGGCTGGTGTGGAACGCTGTGGGGATGGCTCGTCCTTCGCAGGTGAGGCGCCGGGTGGAAGCGGTTTTGGACGAAAGCCGGCGGCTTTCGGTGGGCATGACAAGAGCCAGGTGGGCGGCGGTGCTGCTGTGCGCGGTCCCACTGGCGTATGGCGCGGCCGCAGTGCAATTCGAGGCGGCGGTTCCAATCGCCAAGCAGGAACTCTGGGCTCCAGGCAGCTACATGGAAAGCGTCTTGCGCGGCAATAAGCTGACACCGGAGGAGGCGCAGCGGCTCGAAGCACATGTTCAGGCAAATCCGGAGGACCTGGCTGCGCGCAGCAGTCTGATCGTGTATTACACGCTCAAGGGCCTCCGCGAGCCGCGCTTGAGGCACATTTTCTGGTTCATTGAGAACCACCCCGAATCGGAATTCGCGGGCTACCATGCGACCGCCATTTATCCCTTCCGCAACCAACTCAACAGCGAAGCCGATTACGCGCATGCCCGGAGCCTGTGGCTCGAACAAGTCCGCAGGGCATGAGAGCGACTTGCGCGTGATCCGAAACGCAGCCAAATTCCTCGCGCAGTCCGGACCAGACTTAGCGAGGCGGCTGACCTGCTAAAGCGTGTAGTGGCGAGCGGACCGGACCCCGAGGCGACCGCTGCGCTCGCTTCGCTGTACGCGAGGACGATTGTCGGCTCGCTGCGGCCCAGCACTCTTCGCTCGCGCGACTTTCCCTATGAACCCACGCTTGCCGCGCAGTTCCAATCTGAGCTCGAAACTTCCACAGATGCCCTGCTGCTCATGAATACGGCTATGATGTTGGGCTCGCTTGTACAGCAGGGTCGCAACGCCCCCGAACTCGCCCCGGCAAGGGAACTTGCGGAGCGACTGCGGGAGCGGGGCAGACAATACCTGCGCCCGTTCCCCACGCCGCCGAATGGCGTCCGCCCGAGGTGCTCGAGCGCGTGCCTCCGGACTATCCCTCCGTGGCAAGACAGGCGCGGATCCAGGGCACAGTGGAGTTCTGGGTCCAAGTCGGTGCGGACGGCATGTTGAAGAGAATGCAACTGATTGCGGGACATCCACTCCTCGTTCCCGCGGCCCAGGAAGCGCTCAGACAATGGAAGTTCCGGACGCCAGAGGAGGATGGGCGGCCCGTTGAGGGAAGCACGGTGGTCGACGTGAATTTCGCGCTCCCGCCGGCTGAGGCCCAGCCGAGCCAGACTGCTGCCGGGCAGACTCGGCCGGCGCCCGCTACCACCGCCGCGCCTGTGTCCCTCATCCGCGTCGACGGTAATGTCCAGATGGCGAACCTGATCAAGAAGGTCGGACCCCGTCTATCCGGAGCCGGCGCGTCAGGTGGGCGTCCAGGGCGCCGTGCAGTTCTTAGTCACCATTGGCGCGGACGGCCCTCCCAAAAACATTCGGCTCGAATCCGGTCATCCCCTTCTTGTGCGGGCCGCACAGGAAGCGGTGAGCCAATGGCAGTGGAGGCCTACGCTGTTGAACGGGCAGGCCGTCGAAGTCACCACTACCGTTACGGTTCCGTTCACGCTGCCGGAGGCTCAATGATCTGGGTCATAATGAAAAAATGTCGTCCCACGTGCTCCCAGATACAGAGGTTCTGGCCAGGTATGAGGCCGTAATCGGGCTCGAGGTACACGTACAACTGGCAACGCGCTCGAAGATTTACTGCGCGTGCCCGACAAGTTTCGGCGATCCACCGAACACGAACGTGTGTCCCGTGTGTCTGGGGCTGCCCGGCGCCCTGCCGGTGTTGAACCGCGCCGCGGTCGAGATGGCAATGAAGGCGGCGATGGCTCTGAATTGCCGCATCCGGCCGGTTTCCCGGCTGGCGCGCAAGAATTACTTCTATCCGGACCTTCCCAAGGGCTACCAGATCAGCCAGTACGACGAGCCGCTGGCCGAACACGGATATATCGAAGTCACATCCGGGGGAAGCCGGAGGCGCATCGGCATCACCCGCATCCACCTGGAAGACGATGCCGGCAAAAGTCTCCACGAAGGTTTTTCCGATTCCAGCCGCTACACGTATGTGGATTTGAACCGTTCGGGCACGCCGCTGATTGAGATCGTGAGCGAGCCCGATATACGCACCTCGGAGGAAGCTTACGAGTACCTCACCGCGCTCAAGCAGGTGCTCCAGTACATTGGGGTGTCAACCTGCGACATGGAAAAGGGCCATCTCCGCTGCGACGCGAACGTCTCCGTGCGCCCGCGGGGGGAGACGAAGTTCGGAACCAAGGCTGAGGTGAAAAACCTGAACTCGTTCCGCTTCCTCAAGCAGGCGCTGGACTACGAGATTTCGCGCCAGGTGAGCCTGATCGAAAGCGGAGAGGAAGTCATTCAGGAGACGCGGCTGTACGATCCGGACACCGGCGAGACGGTGGGGATGCGCTCCAAAGAGCACGCGCACGATTATCGCTACTTCCCCGAACCCGACCTGCTGCCCCTGACCATCAGCGACGAGTGGCGCGAACGGGTGAGGGCCGAAATGCCGGAACTGCCCGCGCAGAAGCGCGCGCGTTTCATCGAGACCTACGGCTTGCGCGAGTACGACGCGCAAGTGCTTACCGCCACCCGCGAGCTCAGCGAGTATTTCGAGCGCGTGGCTGAGGTCTCGGGCGACGCGCGGGCCGCGGCCAACTGGGTGATGGGCGATCTGGCGGCGGCGCTCAATGCCGAGGGCAAAGAGATTTCCGAATCGCCGGTCTCGGCCGAGCAGCTTGGCGAGCTGGTGGCCCTGATCTCCAAGGGCGAGATCTCCGGCAAGATGGCCAAGGACATTTTCCAGAAGATGCTGGCGACCGGGGAATCCGCGCGCGCGATCGTGGAGCGCGAGGGCCTGCGCCAGATCAGCGACACCGGAGAGCTGGAAGCCCTCATCAACCAGGTGCTCGAGCAGCACCCGAGGCAGGTGGAGCAGTACCGGTCCGGCAAGACCCAGGTGCTCGGTTACCTTGTAGGCCAGGTGATGAAGGCGAGCCGGGGCCAGGCGAATCCCGCCGCCGTCAATAAGCTGCTGCGAGCCAAACTCGGATAGGATAGCCGGGGAGCGCCCTGTACTCGGGGCCGGAGTATCCTGAGAAGTACACCATGCGCAGACGTTCGTTCGCACTGATGCTGGCCGGATCGGTTGCGGCGGGCATGGCCCGGGCGGCCGATTTGTGGCAGCTCGCCAGGAGTAAACGGCAGATTCACCAGTTCTCGACGCTCTTCACGGCGCAGGACGTGCGCGACCGCCTGGCTCAGCCGGGCGGTATTGAAGCGGCGATTGACTGGTGCCGGAAGACCGGCGTTACGAAGGTCTACATCGAAACCTACCGCGACGGTTACGAGGTCGAACAGGAGACCCTGATCAAAGTCCGCGACGCCTTCCGCAAGGCCGATTTCGCTGTGGCCGGGTGCGTGACCCCGACGCGAATCGGGAAACCTTCCACGGGCTCGAAGCTGGTTTCCTGCTACTCCGACCATCCCACCCAGACGCGGGTGGAGGAAATCTTCCAGTACGCGGCCGCATTTTTCGACGAGCTGATGGTCGACGACTGGCTGTTCACCGATTGCACCTGCGAGGTGTGTGACAACGCGCGCCGCACCCAGACGGTGAACATCGAAGGGCGCATTAACCCCGTCAGAGGCCAGAGCTGGCAGGATTACCGCAGAACGCTCATGTTATGGATCTCGCGCGACCAGATCATCGGCGCGGCGAAAAAGCTGAACCCGAACGTGCGGCTCACGATCAAGTACCCGATGTGGTACGACCAATTTCAGGATCGCGGCTACGACGTGGTTCGCGAGACAGCCGAATACGACAAGATCTGGGCCGGCACGGAAACCCGCGATCTTCCCGGAGGCGCGCAGCCCTATCGCGCGTACTTCCTGATGCGCTGGCTGGAAGCCATCGGTCAGGGCAAAGCCGGCGGCGGATGGTACGATCCGCTGAACACCACGCCGAAGACATACGTCGAGCAGGCGCGCCAGACTGTTCTGGGCGGCGCGCGCGAGACCGTACTGTTCTCCTATGGCGCCTTGAGCCGCCAGAACGGTCCTGCCGATATCGAAGCGTTGCGGCAGAACATTCCGGAATTGCTCGAAGTCGCCGAGCAGGTGCAGCGCCGCCGCATCGCGGGGCTGGCCGCGTACAAACCGCCGCATAGCAACGGAGGGACGCAGCCTTACGTGTTTGATTACATCGGCATGCTCGGTTTTCCGCTCGTGCCGTATTACCAGTTCCCTGAAGACTCCCGCGCGGCGTTCTTCCCGCTTCACGCCAGGGAGGATCCCGAGTTCCTCACCAAGGGCTCGCTCTACATTGCCTCGGGCAGGCCCGTTCTGATTACCCAGGCGATGGCCGAGACGCTCGACCCGCTGCTGGTCAAGCAGAAGAACGTAAGGGTGCTTTCGGTGGGCGGTGATCCCAAGTCGCTGCTCAACCTTACGCAGGAGGAGCTCGACCCGATTCGCGATGCCATGCTCGCGCCATTCAAAACTAAGTTTCACGCGCCTTCTCGAGTCGGCCTGTACCTGTTCACCGACGGCAGCTATGTGATTGAGAATTTCAGAGACGAGGCAGTGACCGTTGAACTCAATGGCGCGTCGTTGCAAGTACCCGCCCGGGGCTGGACCAAGCGCTGGAAGTAGGACTGGCCTTCCGGCTAGATAAGAATGCGAACCGACGATACGCCGGGGTCCCGGGTGATTTGTCGCGCGGCCGCCCTGCTCATGATATCCATTCTGCAGGCGGCGGCCCAGCCGCCGAATTCGGGAACCTTCAAGAACCTGACGGTACGCGCCGAGGTGCGATCCCGGTACGAGGCCAGACAGGGGGTGGCCTTTGGCTTGAACCCGGACGTGGATGTCTTGCTGGTGCGCAGCCGGCTCGGCGTGACTTACACTCCGGCCCCGTGGTTCAGGGTGACAGGGGCGCTTCAGGATGCGCGGGCACCGTTTTATGGCCCGAACGCTCCCGGGTCGATGCGCGACTCCGCCGACCTGTACGAAAGCTATTTCGAACTTTTCCCGGACCGGAACGGGTTCGGCATGACTGCCGGCCGGGCGGAGTTGAGGTACGGAGAAGGCCGCCTGCTTGCCACTTCCAGTTGGGGCAACGTCCCGCGGCCATTCGACCACGCGCGAGTCTATTACCGGCTGCCGAAGGCCCGCCTCGAGCTGCTGTTCATTTCGCCGGTGAAGATTCGCACCGGAGAATTCAACCGCCCCAGTTTGGGCGAGCGCGTCTGGGGCACGTACAACGTCTTCCCAACGCTGTATCGCGGAATGCTGCTGGAGGCGTTTGCGCTGCGGCGGGAACAGAACCGTCCCGGCGGCTTCACCGGCGGCGACCGGGCTTTGGGAACAGACCGGCTCACGGTGAACACTTTTGGCTTCCATACAGCGGGGAGGCTGGTGCGCGGCGTGGACTGTGCGGCCGATGGCATACTGCAAACGGGACGCGTCGCCGGAGCCCGGCAGCGGGCGGGCGCCGGGGTCCTGGGCTTAAGCCGGCGCTGGATGATTGCCGGCAGAGCGCTCACCCTGCTCGGAGAGTACAAGTACGCTTCCGAAAGCTTCGATCAGCTATACCCTTCTACTCACGACCGGTTCGGACATCAGGACCTGTTCGGCTGGCGCAACATACACAACGTGCGGTCGCTCGGTACGCTTGAGATACTCAGGAGTTTTTCGGTGAGCTTGATGTACAACGACTCCTGGCTGGCGAACCCGCGGGAGGCGCTCTACAACACCTCGGGGCAGGCGATTGCGCGTTCGCCGGATGGCGCCGCGGGCCGCCACATCGGCCGCGAACTGGATATCTTCGGCACGTACAAGTTCCGGCGGTTCCTATTCGGCGCGGGCTACGGTTACTTCTTCAAGGGCGAATTTGTACGCGCAGCGACCCCCGGCATAAATTCCAGTTACGCATACTGCTTTCAGAGCGTAACGTATTAAACCCCGCACTTACTTTAGCTAAACATTTGGCAATTCCTATCCGATCAAACAGATATGGACAGGCACCTGGAACCGCGGATGCTGTGTTCGGATCTGATCGACGTTTTCTGGACGGACAAGAAGGGACGCAACCGGTCCGCCCTGGCCAATCTGGAGGATATTGCGAGCTCGGGCGCCTGCATCCAGATGGACACGCCGGTGCCGCTGGAAACATTGGTGCGGCTGGCTCACTCAAAAACGGAGTTGCGCGGGCGCGTGCGTTACTGCGTTTTTCGCGAGACGGGCTACTTCCTCGGCGTGGACTTCGAGCCGGACAGCCGGTGGAACAGGAACCGCTTCCGCCCCAAGCATATGCTGGATCCCCGCCGTCTCGTGAGGTCCCTCACCCGCGCTGCACGCGCGCGATAACCGCATCCGTCCCATAAGGCGCCCGCTGCTTTCTGGAGAGCAGGGCGTTGGCCTCGTCGTCATTCACGAAGCGCTCGCGTTCGGGGTCCCAGGTGAGCGTGCGTTTCAGCTTCATCGCTGCCCAGGCGATCAGGCAGGCGCTGCACGAGCGGTGCCCGGCCTCGACCGGCGCTACGGGTTGCGTGCGGTTGCGAATGCCCATCAGCCAGTCAAGGTGGTGATCGTTCTGCGGGCTGGCATGCAGGCGCGTCTCGTGGGGCTTGAACCCCGAGGTGAGGATGCGGAGGTCGCTGGCATCGAGCGCCTGACTGCGAATGCCGGCGGCCACCTCGGCCGGGTTGTACCTGCCGCGCGTCACCCAAATCCAACCCTCTTCGCCGATGAAGCGGATCCCGTTCGGGTATTTCTCGCTGATGTACATCACCGCGCCGTTGGCGTATCGCGCGCGCACGTGGTACGGCCCGTGCACATCCCAGAGGCCCTTTTTCGGAAATTCGGCTGATGCGGTCACCTCGATGGGGCCTGTGTGTTCCGTGCCCATCGCCCAGTGGACGGTGTCGATGTGATGCGTCCCCCAGCCGGTGATCATGCCGGCGCCGAACTGCTCGCAGCGCAGCCAGCCCGGGCGGTCGTAGCGCAGCTTGGGGTCGCTCGACTGCGGATGCACCCGCTTCTCGGTGTAATAGACGTACGGCGTTGATCCCAGCCACATGTCGTAGTCGAGATTCGGCGGCACGGGCATTTCCGGCTCTTCCTCGCCGGGCGGGTCTTCGGGCAGCCCGATATAAATCTCTTTGACCTTGCCGATGCGCCCGTTTCGGACCAGCTCGCATGCCAGCCGGAAGTGGGCATCCGAACGCTGCTGGCTCCCGAGCTGGAAGATGCGCCCCGTTTGTTTGACGATGTCCGCCATCTGGCGGCCTTCACGTATGGTCAGCGAGGCCGGTTTCTGCAAAAAGATATCCTTGCCGGCCAGCGCGGCCTCGATGGCGGGCTGCGCGTGCCAGTGGTCCGGCGTGCTGATGGCGACCGCGTCGATGCTCTTGTCCTCGAGCATCTCCCGGTAGTCCCGGTAAGTTTTTATCGAGGCATAGCCGTTGCTGCCGAACTTCGCCGCGTAGGCGCGTTCCAAGAATTCCTTGCCGTCCTGGAGCCGGATGGTATCGACATCGCAGACCGCTACGTAGCGCGCGATGCCGCTGTGCTTCAGAATGCCAGGGAACTCCATGCTGCGCGCGATGCGGCCGCAGCCGATCTGTGCCACCTGGATCAGGTTGCTGGGAGCGCTCTTGCCAAGGACCCGCGAGGGAACGATGGCGGGAAAGGCCAACGTGGCGGCGGCCTTCGCGAAGCCGCGCCGGGAAAGCCGGTCTGGGCTCATAGCGTCATAATATATCCGCTCCGGGGAGGTGTTGGATTTACCCCGGGCGCCGCGGCGTTTACATTTGCAGGCCGCAGTTTTCAAGCGGCGGCTCCACCGGCGGCGCGCGCCTGCGGAAACGTTTCCGAACCAGGTGAAGGCGTTTGGTTTGAAGCACTTGCGCCCCGCCCTGCCCGAGGCCCGGAAGCCCTCTCTTATCGAACGACTCTCTACAGCTAGTTAGGTTATTGCTGCATGTTGTACCTTGACGAGAAATAAGAATCCAGTTTAGGCTCATTCCGTACTACGGAGGGTGAAATCCCGAATTACGCGGGCGGGCGGAAAGATGTTTCGTTTCCTACGTTCTGTTGCTGTGCTACCGCTATTTCAATAGCCGTTGCGGCGCAGGAGCCGCGGCTTATTGCCGCCAATGACATACCCACTGGGCTCCATGAACGCGCTCAAGTGCGAATAGGCACCCGCGGAAAACGCGTTGTCACCGGTACAGTCGCCACGGAGAGCATGGTTGTTCAAACAGGCTCCCAGGAAACACAAATTCCATTCAAGGAAATCGACTGGTTCAGGTTAACCGTCAACCAAGGCAACAAGCGCACATGGCTTCCGTTCATCCTGTGCGCAACGGTCGGAACGACCGCCTTCATCGCAGCCAGCGCCACGGAAGAGCTACAGTCGACTTATCTGCCAATGGCCGCCGCTTTGACGATTGGTCTCGGATTCGGCGGTTACTATGCGGGCAGGGCGTTGGATCGTGAAGAGATTACATACAAAGTCAAGTAGCAAGCCAGTCTCTTCTAACCCAGGCCGCCGTCGAACTTACTCGGCGCTTATTTCAGGCCGCGCCTTTCAAGCAGCGGCTCCACCGACGGCGCGCGCCCGCGGAAGCGCTTGTACATCTCCATGGCATCGCCGGTTCCACCGCGCTCCAGAATCTCTTTGCGGAACGCCGCGGCAGTCGCCTTATCGAAAAGCCCTTTCTCCTTGAACGCCTGAAACGCGTCGCTGTCCAGCACTTCGCTCCAGATGTAACTGTAATAGCCGGCCGCGTACCCGCCCGAGAAAATGTGCTGGAAGTACGGGCTGCGATAGCGCACCACAATCTCAGGCATCATGCGCATCTTCTCCAGAGAGGCCTTCTCGAACGCGGCGGCGTCCGGCGCCTCTCCGGTGATGGTGTGCCAGTCCATATCGAGCAGCGATGCGGCGAGGTACTCGACCGTGGCGAATCCCTGGTTGAATTTTTTCGAGTCCTGGATCTTTTTCACGAGATCCTGGGGGATGACCTCGCCAGTCTTGTAATGCCGGGCGTAAACCTTCAGCACTTCCGGCTCGAAAGCCCAGTTCTCCATGATTTGCGATGGCAGCTCGACGAAATCGCGCGGCACCGTGGACAGACTCCGGTAATGAATGCGCGAGAGGAGCGAATGCAGCGCGTGGCCGAATTCGTGGAACAGAGTCTCGACCTCTTCCTGGTTCAGGAGAGCGGGCCGGCCGGCGGAAGGACGCGTGAAGTTACACACGTTCACCACGATCGGGCGCACGTCCTTGCCGTCCTTGTGATACTGGCCGCGGTAGCGGCTGGACCAGGCGCCCCCGCGCTTGC
Organism: Acidobacteriota bacterium; assembly: GCA_029776225.1. GTDB lineage: Bacteria > Acidobacteriota > Terriglobia > Bryobacterales > Bryobacteraceae > Fen-330. The sequence goes on from JAKOTR010000098.1 coordinate 117,807, forward strand.
CAGGCCGGGGATGGTAGTCGGTGAAGAACAGGCCCAGGTGCGAGCCGTCCACGTCCTTGACCTCAAACGTACGGACCTCGGGGTGATATTTCGGAATATCCATGCGCTCGGTGAACGTCAAGCCGTAGAGCCTGTTCGCCACATAGAAGGCGCCCTTCAGCACGTTGTCAAGGGGGAAATATTCCCGGAGCTGGTCCTCGTCGAGTTTGTACCTCGCCTGCTTGATTCGCTCGGCGTAGTATCTCCAGTCCCAGGGCTCGAGCTTGTGGTTGCCGCCCTGCTCGTCGATTAATTTCTGCAACTCGGCCGCTTCCCTCCGCGCGACTTTCAACGCCGGCTCCCAAAGCTGATTGAGCAGGCCGTACACCTGCGCGGGCTCCTTGGCCATTCTTTCTTCGAGGGCGTAGTGCGCATACGTCGGGTAGCCGAGCAGTTTCGCCCGCTCGGCGCGCAGGGCGGCGATTCGCGCCAGTATCTGCTTGTTGTCGTACTCGTTCCCGTTGTCGCCGCGCTTGATATAGGCGGTGAAGATCTGGCGCCGCAGCTCGCGGTTCTCGGCGTAGGAGAGAAAAGGCCAGATGCTCGGAGCGTGCAGCGTGAATACCCATTTCCCCGGCTGCCCTGCCGCCCGGGCCGCTTCAGCCGCCGCCGAAACGATGGCTTCTGGCAGGCCTGCAAGATCGGCCTTGTCCTCGATGACGAGCTGGTAAGCGTTGGTCTCCTTGAGCAGGTTGTCGCCGAAACGCACGCTCAGCACCGAGAGCTCGGCGTTAATCTCTCGGAACCTCTTCTTGTGGTCCTCGCTCAGATTCGCGCCGCCGCGAACGAAGTCTTTGTAGGTTTCCTCGAGGAGTTTTCTTTGTTCGGCGTTGAGGTTGAGCTCGTCCCGCTTTTCCCAGACCGCCTTGACGCGCGCGAAGAGCCGCTGATCCAGGAGGATGTCGTCCTGGAGTGCGGCGCGCATCGGCGCGACCTGCCTCGCTACCTCCTGGAGCCGGTCGTTCGTCTCGGCGCTGGTAAGGTTTGAGAATACCGCGTACACTTTGTCGAGCAACTCGCCGGAGGCGTCGAGGGCCTCGATCGTGTTCGCGAAGGTTGGCGGCTCCGGGTTCGCCGAAATCGCCTGCACTTCGCGGCGCTGCTCATCGATGCCCGCCTTCAGCGCGGGCAGAAAGTGCTCGTCGGCAATCTCATTAAACGGGGGAACGCCGAACGGCGTGTTCCATTCCCTAAGCAGGGGGTTGGATTGGGCGTTTGCGTTCATCTGGGCAAGGGCAAATAAGGAGCACACAAGGAGCCCCGCGAGGAGCATGGCACATCGCATAGACTGTCAGCCTACCAGTTCCGGGGTACCGCCCGCGCGGAGCTTTCAGGGCTTTACGACGGAGCCGTCCAGGGCGCGGTCCGTCCGGTACGCACCGCCACCTCTGATTTCGCCAATGGGGTACTTTGCCGCCATCTCCTCGTTGATATCGATGCCGAGGCCCGGCCTGTCGCTCCCATAGAGGTAGCCGCGCCGCAACTGCGCCGTGCCCGGCATCATCTCATGAACCACCGGCGGGAACTGGTTCTCTTCCTGGATGCCGAAGGCGGTGCTCGAAATGTCCACGTGGTAACTGGCCATCTGGTTCACGGGATCGTTTTCACCGCCCTCCTGGAAGGCGGTGCGGACGCCGAAGAACTCGCATAGTGTGGCCATCTTCTTCGCCGCCGTGATGCCTCCGCTGGCGGCCAGGCGGCAGCGCACGAAGTCGATCTGCCGCTCGACGACCAGCGGCACCCACTCGTAGGGATGCGAAAACACCTCGCCGACGGCTTGAGGCGTCGAGCACACCTGCCGGATCTGGCGGTACCACGCGATCTGCTCGGGCGGCAGCACGTCCTCAATGAAGAACATCTGGTAAGGCTCCATGCGGCGCGAAAACTCGACCGCGTTGATTCCGCTCAGATGCGAGTGCACGTCATGGAGGAGTTTCGGCTCGGATCCGACCTTCGAGCGGATATACTCGAACACTTTAGGAATCGTGGAGACGTACTGTTCTTCGTCGAAAGCGAGTCCGGTGTACCCGCCCTCGGGGCGGTTCCCGCTCCCCGGAGGAAAAAATCCTCCGCCGCCGTAGCCGCCTTCGCCATACTGCACGCGGACGTGGCGGAACCCGTTGGCGAGCGATTTTTGGAGGCTGGCGAGCGCCTGCTCCCTGTCGCGGCCGGCGGCGTGGTCATAGCACGCCACGGCGTCGCGTGTCTTCCCGCCCAACAGTTCGTAAACCGGCATGCCGGCGCGCTTGCCCTTGATGTCCCATAGGGCCATGTCCATCGCGCTCAGCACATTGTTGTTCACCGGCCCATAGCGCCAGTACGTGCGGAAATGCGCGCTCTGCCATAGATCCTCAATGCGGTCGGGATCCTTGCCGATCAGCCACGGTATGAGGTGCTTTTCGAGCGCGGCTACCACGGCGTGGGTCTGGTAATGATTGTTGGCCGAACCGATTCCGTAGAGCCCCGGTTCGCTGGTGATGATCTTCAAGAACACCCAGCGGTAGCTGCGGCCTCCGCTGGTGGTGATGACCTTGGCGTCCTTGATTGTCAACGGCGCTAAACCGCGTGTCCGCCGATCGTATTGCGCGGCGGCCGCGGGTGCCATCGCCGGCGCGGCCAACACCGCTTTCGCAAAGCTTCTTCGGTCCATCGCAAACCCCTCCGCGCAAGTATACCGAGGGCCGCCCTAAGCCGGCAAAAACTGCCGCAGGTAGACCGCGCTCTGCCGCAGCGCCGCTTTCCGGTTTTCGAGCGAGCCCTCGTAGGCGCGGTCCTCGACTTCGACGCATATCGGGCCCTGGTAGCCGGCGTCGGTCAATGCCGAGATGAGGCGGCCCCAGTCGACGTCTCCAAGCCCCGGCAGTTTCGGCGTGTGGAACTGGAGCGGTTCCGCCAGAATGCCTACTTCATCGAGCCGGTGCTGGTCCACCCGCGCGTCCTTGGCGTGCGCGTGGAAAATGCGGCCGGCGAACTCGCGTACCGCGCGCACGTAGTCGATGCGCTGCCAGACCAGGTGCGAGGGGTCAAAGTTGAGTCCGAAGTTGCCGTCCGGGATGTCGTTGAACATGCGCCGCCAAATCGCGGGCGTCGTCGCCAGGTTCTTGCCACCGGGCCACTCGTCGCGGGTGAACAGCATGGGGCAGTTCTCGATGGCGATCCGGATGCCGTGGTCGGCCGCGAAGCGCACCAGCGGCCGCCAGACCTCGAGAAAGCGCGGCCAGTTCTCGTCCACCGAGCGCGTCCAGTCGCGGCCGATGAACGTGTTGACGACACCGACGCCCAGATGCTTGGCCGCCACGATCACCTTCCGCAGATGATCGATGTAAACCTGCGCCTCCTCGAGGTTTGGGGCGAGCGGGTTCGGGTAATACCCCAGACCGCTGATCGCCACGCCGGCGCTGGCGGCCTTTTCCGTGATGCGGGCCGCGTCGTCCGGCGTCAGGCTCGCGACATCGATGTGCGTCACCCCGGCGTAGCGCCGCTCGGCTTTGCCCTTCGGCCAGCACATCAGTTCAACGCAGGAGAAGCGCTCCGACGAAGCGAACTGAAAAACCTCGTCGAGCGAAAGATCGGGAAGAATCGCGCTGACAAATCCAAGTTTCATACCTCAACTCCAGCCAGACTCTGCTTGCATGCTTCAAGGATTTCCACCGTGCGAGTAGCCCCACATCGCGAGGCGCCGAGCGCGCGCACTTCCAGAAGACTTTCCAGCGTGCGCACGCCGCCCGCCGCTTTGATCTTTACGCTCGGCGGCGTGTGCTTGCGCATGAGGATCAGGTCAGCGTGGGTCGCGCCCCCGCTGCCGTATCCGGTCGAGGTCTTGACGAAGTCCGCGCCCAGTTCCGCGCAGATTTCGCAAAGCCGGATCTTGTGGCTGTCCTCGAGGTAGCAGTTTTCAAAGATCACTTTGACAATGGCGCCTCCCTCATGCGACCGGTCCACGACCGCGCGAATATCCTCGCGGACAAAGTCCCAGTCCCCGCTCAGCACCTTGCCGATGTTGACCACCATGTCGAGCTCGGCAGCGCCATCCGCGAGCGCCTGCTCGACCTCCGCGACTTTGATGGCGGTCGCATTCCCGCCGTGGGGAAACCCGATCACGGTGCCGGGCGCGACGCCGCTGCCCGCCAGCAGTTCCGCACAGCGTTTCACGTAGTACGGTTTGATGCAGACGGAGGCAACATTGTAGTCGCGGGCGATTCGGCAGCCCTCCTCGAGCTCGTCATCCCTCAGCACAGGATTCAAGAGCGAGTGATCGATCATCTTCGCGATGTCGAGGTACGTGTACGGCATCATGGAGTCCTTCAGATTGTATCGTAGATATCGGGACCTGAAACAGAAAAAGGGCACGGAGGTTTGCGCCTCCGTGCCCCAGGGAAGAACCGGGCGGCTATTCCGCGATTGGGATGGATGACGGCAGACTGCTCACCGTCTCGCCGTTAGCCTTCGCCACAGTAACAACGACCGGCACCGCATCGCCAATCGGCGCCTCGGTCGGGACCTGGAAAGTGACGATGAACACGCCGATCAGGTTTTGCGCATATTCGGCTGTCACTCCCGGCGCGCCCACGTCGCCCAACTGGACGGTCGGGACGTAGAACGGCATCTGCCCCGGGTAACCCGGCTGGTTGGTTTTCACCGGAACGCCGTTTGTCGGCAATACCGGTCCGAGCCCCGTGGTGTAGAGCCGGATTTCTTCACCCCGGTGCGCCGGGTTGGACGGCGACACAACCGTGCCATCCGGACGCAAGGCGACGGCTCCGCGGGCGTCGGCCGAGGCCTGGTACTCGAAGATGCCCGGCAGAGCGTCCGTGATGGTCAGATCGGTCACGCTCACCGTCGTCTCCCAGGAGGTGCCGATTCCAGTTGTCACATCGGCCCGGAGGTTGGCGCCCGGCGACACCTCAAACGGCACTTGCACGTTGATCTGGTCGTAGCCATCCGGAGTCTTGCAGATGGCGAGAATGGGCGCGAGATGGAACCATTCGAACACCACCTCGATGCCCGCGAGCTGGGTTGGCAGCTCCCGCTGGATATTGCCGTCCGCTGCGGCGGTGAGGCAGGTTCCGGGCGGAATGCTCAGCCCGGTCGTGAGACCGTGCCCCTTGATCGCGGCGATGCTGCCGGTACTGATTCCCGGCTGCATGCTGGCGCCATTCAGGAAGGAGTCGGCCGTCAGCAGCGGTCCGGGCAGCCTGGCAGCGAGTTGGAACTGCACGGTCGCGCTACCCACGGAAGCCGTGACGACAATCGATCCAGGGTTGTTGGTAGCCGTGAACGTCGCGGCTGCGATGCCTTCGGCGTTCGTAACCGCCGACTGAGACATCGGCGTTGCCTCCCCGCTGGTGACGGCAAAATTTACCGCGACACCCGCCAAGGCGTTGCCAGCGCTATCGGTCACCCTGACCGCTACCGGCTGGAATTGCTGGCCAATAACCACGGTCTGCCCGTCGCCGGTGACCATGGCAAGATTGCCCGTCGCACCTGCTACCGTAAGCTTGAATTCGGCCGGCGTTGCGTTCCCGGCGGTGACGCGGACAACTACCTCACCCGCAGTGCCGCCAAGAACAACTTTGGTGGAGGCCTGCCCGTTCGCGTCTGTCTTGGTCGCGGGCGACGACAGAGTAGCCGAACCGGAAACCACGGACCACTGAACACCCACGTTCGGCATGAGCCTTCCGAACTGGTCTCTCACCTCCGCGACCAGGGCCAGCTCCTGCCCGGGGGTGCCGCTCTGGTTGTTTCCGGAGACAATCGCCACCGTAGTGGGTACAGAAGGCGGCGGCGCGGTGACTTCAAGATAGAAGCCCAGCGGCGTGTTTCCGCCGACTATTGCATAGATCTGGTAAGTCCCAGGCTGGGTATCTATCGGCACCTGCAGGTTGCACGTCGCAATACCGTCGGCATTTGAAAGAACCGTCCCGCCGGCGCAATAGGCAGGCGAAGGCGAATTGCGATCGTACGCGGGGGTCGCCCGCACCTGGAGACCGACGTTGGGCACTGGGTCTCCTCTTGTATGTAGGCCGGTCCGTGAGTGCGCAGAGACTTCGATGGCGCCGGCGAGCGTCTGGCCGGCCTGTACTTCGAGGGTCGCCCACTGTGCCGCGGGCTGATGCAGTGCAATCAACGGCAACTGTCCCTGGGACCCGTCATAGTCTTGTGCCGGCACCGCTGTTTGATAAATCGTTACCGAGGGCGAAGCCACACCACTCAGGCCGGCCACGGATGCATTGATAGTGGTCTGGATCCAGGAAACCGTTGGGTTGACCATGGGCGCCCAGAAGCGCACCTCGACCTGTCCGTTGCTGTCGGTTATGCAGACTGTGCCTCCGGAAGCAACCTCGCAGGAATAGCCCTGATTGGCAACTACGGAACCACCCGTCCCTCCGCTGATCGCAAACGTTACTTTAGCCCCAGGAACCGGAGAACCGCCGCCGTCCGTCACCCTCAACAGAATTGGTTCAGGCGACAGGCTGCCGCCGCGCATGACCTGTCCGTTTCCGGAGAGAATGGAAATCCCGCTCGCCCCGGGACCGGGATCCTGCCCTGGCGTATCTTCGCTTCCGGGGGAAACGCTGCGCAGTTCGAAATAAATACTCGTTCCTGCGAAAGTCGCCGTCACCGAAAACGTTCCTTCAGTGTCCGGCGCTTTCCAAATGGCCTGCGCCAGGCCCGCGCTATTGGTTGCCGTCATCCGGTCGACGACTCCTCCACGCGAGGCTGTAAACGTTACCGGCATACCCATGATCGGCCTGCCCGAGTGGTCCACCAGCCGGAAAACGAGCGGCATGGATTCCTCGCCCTTTACCACATTCTGCTTATCCCCGTACAGGTGCGTGCGTGCGATGGTGCTGGCGGCCGTTGCCGGGGGCATGAAGAATATGCCGCCACGAGAGGGTCCA
>JAKOTR010000104.1 GCA_029776225.1 Acidobacteriota bacterium
ATCTTCACGGAGATCGCATTCGGCGAAGCGCGGGAGTCCGAACCGTGGAAGCCGGCGCCATACAATCTCGATCTCTTCAAGAAGGCCGATGTCGAGTTGCCGACGAAGCCCGAACATCACATCACCTCCGTCCGCGTGAAGGCACTCCGGTTCGATGTGCATGGGGCCGATAGCGGGACGATCACTGTCGATACCGGGCGCTCCCAGAAGCCCGTTTACGACTTGATCCGGGCGCACCTGGCCGAGCAGACGGCAACGCTCTCGAACGTCACCATCCGCGAGGTGAGCTTGCAGGTAGTGTTCGAGTCGCCCGGCAAACGCAAGCGCACGGTTACGTTCGAAATCACGCCGACACACTGCAATCTGGACGACTCGGACGAGGCGGATATTCTTCGGGGATACCTCAAGGAGTGGACGATTGAGGTCGCCGGCTGAACTCTGGCGTGCCGTCGTGCGCCGATGCGCCTCAAGAGAGCGAGTGTTCTGCTTCGATGAGGTGCGAGAGTGGCCGCGGGAGCGCCTCGAGCACTTGGTGAAGCTGGGGATTTTGCGGGTGGGCCCCTTCGCGGAAAAGGTCACCTGCGATGCGTGCGGGAAAGGCCATTGGGAGCAAGTGCGCTGGGAGTCGAGCGTCCGTGACCCTTTGGGGAAACGAGCCTATATCCAGTGCATGGAAGAGGGCCCGGTGCATGTCCCGGAAATCCGTCTGTGGCAGTGGATTGTCGACGCCAGCGCCATGGCCAAGAGACTCGCTGCGGCGATGGATCTGTCTGGAACGGTCGAAGAGGTCCTGGCTGGCATGATGTGGAAACTCGGGCGGCGACGCCTGGCAGGCCGGTTCCGCGACGTGTTCCTGGCGATGGCCGCGAGCGGCGAGGAGGCGAGGATTGCCGACGCAGCCGGGCGCTCTCTGACCACCAGGGACGGCATCCTGTTCGTCGTCCAACTCCCTAAACAGGACGGCCTGGACCGGCTGACTGTGTTTGACGTGGCGCAAGCGGTGGAGCTCGGCGCGGACGGACTCACGGTGGATCTCGACTACATCGAGGACGCCCTGCCCAGGGACCGGGCCATCAAGGAGGATAAGATCCGCAGCCTGCCCATCCCCGGAGGGATTACCTGGCCGGAGATCACGCTGGAGCCCGGCGAGTCGTCGTTGCGAGTTTTCGCGCGAGGCCAGTCATGGGAAATCGATCCCGAAGACGCGGGCTTTGCCGATTCCCGGCGGAAGACAGGAGAGAGTGACAAGTCGTATCAGATCCTGCGCTTCTTCGCCTTACGCCGCGGCCGCCTGCCTATGGAAGAGGTCAAGGTCAAGGACCCCAAGACCCGCGCTGACGGTTTTCGCAAGCAGATCAGCAATCTCAGAAAGAGGCTCGGGAACTTGCTCGCCGCCGAAGGCGAGTCGATCCGCTGGGATGCGGATGAACGAGCCTACACGTGCTGTTTCAAGATCCGGCGCGCGGGGTACATGAACCTCCCGCTGCCGTCGGACGGCTCGTGGATGAGCTACCAAATCATCGAGCGCGGCGATGGCCGAATTGCGGTAGGCGTCAAAGCGAACCGGCTTCGAGGCGCCAGGGAAGCCCGCACCGGAGAAACCAACGCGGCGGAACATCAGGAAACACTTTGGCATGAGTACTCGCTGGTGGATCTGGGGCTCGCGCGGGATGTGGACCGGCTCCTGCCGGAGGGCCGGGCTTTAGTTGACCTGCTGCAGGCAGGCGGGAGGCTGGCGCGGAGGGGTGATGACATCGCCGTTCTGAAACTCAACCAGTGGCTACGTGATCAGACCGGCCTCGCTGGCGATCCTCTACAGTTCAGCGAGACGACTAGGGTTTGGGCAGCGACCTTCGACTGCTCCTCCGAGCGCCGCCGGTAAGCGAGCCAGCAAGCCACCGTGGAATTTTCCACGGCCACAGGCATGCGCGCCGAAAATTCTTCAAAACTAAATTCTTCCTGTTTTCAACTACATAGCGTTGCGCGGCGGCGGAAAGCCGCCTTCCCACGGAATTTTCCACGGATCGGGGCCGAGGCAATCGATGAGCACCTTACCCTCTGCTACGAACCCAACGGTCCCGCCGGCGGCCGCACCTCCCAATGCCGGCCCTCCTGTCAATGTGGAATCGCTCGTCCGCGAGGCGCTGGCCGACGTGGCGCTTGTCATCGCCAGCGCCACCGCCCTGCACCAGCTCGATGACGATCTGGTGTGGACGGTCATGAAGCGGCTGGACCGCATCCGCGTCCGCCTGCTCCGCGAACTCAAGGGTCTCGCGCCGCGCGAGGAGTATGAACCAGGCGGCGCGCGCCCTCCGCGCATTCACGCCGCCGTGGACGAATTCCTCGTGCGCAATCGCGCCGGGATGGGGGAGTAGGCCATGCAGTTCGCCGATCTCTCTCCAGCCTGGCAGCGCTTGTTGCGCCTGTTCCAGACCATCAACTTTGGACGCCTCGAGGAGCTCGAAATCCGGAACGGCGAGCCCGTGTTCAGCCCGGGACCGCGCGTTTTCCTTGAGCTGAAACTCGATGCCGCCGACGGTCCGCGGCCGGAACGCCGGCTCGACCGGTTCGAACTGCGCAGCCAAGTCGACCGGTTCATCGAGCAGATCCACCGCCTGAGCGACGGCACGGTGGAGCGCATTGACGTGCGGCACGGTCTGCCTTTCCGCATGGTGGTCGAGGCCGCGCCCGCGGAGGTGGACGCATGAGCGCCGCCTTGACCTCCGTCCTGGACCCCTTCGCCATGGAACAGGCCGGGATCCGCGCAAGCCGGATGGTCGGCCGATACGGATATACCCGCGACGATTGGGAAGACCTGCGCCAGGA